>JANNQV010000027.1:0-284299 GCA_031400935.1 Armatimonadota bacterium | reverse complement strand
CAGGCTTTCTTTGTGATACACGCGGGCGCGCGGCTCTATCCAAATCAAGTATCCAGCCCGCCGAATGCGCTCGCACCAATCCAGTTCTTCGTAATACAGGAAAAAGCCTTCGTCCATCGGCCCGACTTGTTCCAGCACCCGTCGAGGAATCATCATTGCCGCGCCATGCGCGTAGGCCGTTGGCTGATATTCACCGAATTGACCTTTGTCAAGTTCTTTGTTTCCAATAGTTCGGTTGCGGCCGGTGAACGGGTTCACGCGGGTCATTCCGGCGTATTGGATTAAATCGTTGTTGGTTGTTAGTTGTTGGTTGTTGGGTTCGGGACGGTAAGCAATCCAAGCAATTGTTCTGTTAGTCTTCCATTGAACCTAATTTTCAATTCAGGTAATCGTGCTAACGGTAGAAAGGCAATCTGATGACTATTGGTAGAAAAAACCGTCCTTCATTGCATGACCAAAAGCCGTTTGGAAGCTTTCAGCGATGGAGTCATTGCCATTCTCATCACCATCATGGTGCTCGAAATTCGGACTCCGCACGGTTCGGATTTGGCCTCGTTGCAACCGCTTGTTCCAACTCTATTGCATTATTTGCTTAGCTTTGCGTTTTTGGGAATCTATTGGAACAACCATCACCACATGCTTCACAGCGCGAAGCACATTTCTGGCGGAGTGCTCTGGGCAAATATGCTGTTGCTGTTTTGGCTGTCGCTTGTTCCTTTTGGAACGGCTTGGGTCGGTGAGCAAGTTCTGAAACCTGTTCCCGTTGCCGCTTATGGCGTTATTTTGTTATGTGCCGGGGTTTCCTATTTCATTCTTGCTCAAACTCTTGCAAGGGTAAATGGAGCTGAATCTGAAATTGCAAAGGCTCTTGGCAGGGATGTCAAAGGAAAACTTTCCGTGCTCTTGTACTTAGCGGCAGTTGGCTGCGCATTTTGGATACCGCTAGTCGCAAATGCCATCTATGTAGCGGTTGCACTGATGTGGCTGGTTCCAGATCGGAGGTTTGAAAGGAAAGCTTAGTTGTGTTTGATTGGTTACTCAGAACAGATTGCCTCAATCAGGCCAATTCCGCTTCAATTGCCGCTTTCAGGGGTGCCAAGTCCGTTTGCACCGTTTCCCAAACTCTCTCGACCTTAACGCCGAAATAGACATGTATCAGAAAGTCGCGCATACCAGCGACCTGCTTCCAGGCAATCCCAGGATGCCTGTTTCGCAATTCCTGCGAAAGCCCTTTCGTAGCTTCACCGATGATTTCGAAGTTGCGTATGATTGCATCTTGAATCATGGTGTCAGCTCGGAAAGCTTCCTCGCCGTTCGCCGAATACGCTTCGATCCTTCCAATAGCTTCGAGAATGTGTTGAAGGAGAGCTTTCTCTTCATTCATATTTCGATCGCATCCCTTAGGATTCGCTCAGCTAGAAATGGAGAAATGCCTCCTTCTTCTACGACGTCTACTTTCTTGCCTAGAGCTTCCTCAACAGCTTGCTGGAATCCGATGACGGTTAACAAGGTTGCCTTCGTTCCGAATCTTACAAGCAAATCAATATCGCTATTCTTGTTGGCTGTATTGCGAGCCATTGAACCGAATAGGCGAACATCCATCGCGCCATGCTTTGTAGCAATTTCGCGAATTTGGTCTCGTTGAACTTGACTTAGGATGGTCATGAGTACATTGTACAGCAAGTGGATTTCCCAAACACCAAATGAACTAGTGACCCAATGACCCCATGACCTAATGACCCGATTACTTCCCCTTCGGCCGACCCTTGTACTTCTCATAAAGCCGAGTTTGTCGATTCTTCAAATCAACCTCTCGACTCTGAATAAATGCCCGCAGAACTTGGGTTTTGATCTCAATAATCTCGCCGTCCGTCACAATCACGGTACCGTCCATTCCCGGCTTGATTGCCCCAAGACGATCAGAAATACCTAGAACCTCCGCTGCGCGAAGCGTGATCAACCGCGCCGCTTCTTCTCGGTCGAGCCCATAAGCCGCCGCCCAGCCTGCTTGATCGCGAATCTGGCGAACATCCTTGTCATTGTCAGTGGTTAAGCAGAACTTGACCCCAGCCTTTGAAAGTTTTGCGGGGAGCGAGTAGAAAGAATCCACAGGAAGTTCGCCGCCGGGCATTGAAAACACTGCTGAAAGGCAAATCGGAACCTGCTTTTTCGCAAGCCAATCCGCGATTTCTCCTGCTCCAGAACAGCCGTAAAGCATTAAGCGAACTTTCTCCTTTTCAGCCCATTCCACAGCGGACTTGATATCAGACGCCGAGCTTGCACTCAAAATGACTGGCATCTTGCCGGAAGTGACCAACAAGATTGCTTCTTGGCGTTGATCTCGAACAACAGGCTTTTCCGCCGTTGCTTCTGCTCGCTTTTTCTCATATTCGCGAGCTTCTTTGAATCGCGTATCTAAAGAAGAAAGGGCAGTCGTAATTGAGCCGCCGCCACCGCCGCCACGCTGGGCTCCCGAAGTGTTGCAACAGTCTTCAGTGCCAAGCAACAGATCGCCATCATCGTGCCTATGCTCCTCACCGAAATTGAATCCGCCTCCGCCACCAGAAACCATCATTCCGACGCCACCAGCTATCGTGTAATCCTCCCAAGTGTAGCCTTCGGTATGAATCAGCGCAGCTTGGCCCGAAAATCCACCGCCCGATGGCTTGACTAAAACAGTTAGAACACCTTGTTGGCGAGCGACCCCCATTGTCTCCCATTCCGGGTTGATAGTTCTTTCCACCCTGTAATCTGGGTGAAAATCGCCCCGCTCTGATGAATCATCGCTCGTTGGAACTTGTCCGATTTCGTTCAATCCGATTGATGTTGCCGGATCAATCAGCCCAGGATAGACATGCTTTCCTTTGCAATCCACTCGTGTTGCGCCGGAAGCACTTAGCCCCGTCCCCACTTTCGCAATCCTTCCGTCTGCTCCCAAAAGTACGTCGCCTATAAAAGGTGCGCCGTCCATTGGATGAACCGTTCCACCGCTCAAAAGGACTGCTTTTCGAGGGTACTTTGAGGTTCCCGGTTGAGAAGCAATTGGCCCAATGCCAAAAGTGGCAGTTGACTTTGTGACGGTTCCATTTGAAGCAGCAGTAGTTGAGGCACCTGTTATGCTGACGTTGAAAGGATTTCCTTCGTCTGACTCCGTTGTCGCTGCGAGTAGCTTTTGTGCTTCCTTCAATTCAGCTTCGCGATCAGCCCGCTGCTTTGCGTCGTTTGCCCTGTCAAATCGCTTGACGCCATCCACATACGTTTCAAGGCATACGGCGAAAATGCTCGTTGGGTCAGCTGTCCAAATCGCCAGATCAGCGTCCTTTCCAACTTCCAAAGAGCCCGTTCGATTTGCAATTCCCATTTGCTTAGCTGGTTCGATTGTAACAAAACTCAGTGCCACTTCTGGCGAAACACCACCGTTTCGCATTGATTTTGCTCCTTCGATATTCAGCCTTCGAGCATGATTGTCGCTGTCGCTGTTCACGCTAACCGAAACGCCTCGCTCCGCCATGAGTGCAGCATTGTAAGGAATCGCGTCGTACGCCTCCAATTTGTAGCCCCACCAGTCTGAAAATGTAGAACCGCCGATACCAGCCGTAGCCATCTCGTCGGCGATTTTGTAGCCTTCCAAAACGTGTTGCAAAGTTGCGATTTTGGCTCCGTATTCGCTAGCGACCCGGATGAGCATTAACAATTCGTCTGCGCGGTAGCCGTGACTGTGAATTAGCCGCTTACCGCTGACGATTTCGCCCAGTCCTTCGAGTTGAACGTCCCGTCTAGGTTCAATCGTCGTCTTTCCGGCTCGGTAATCGGCCCAAGTTTGGTTGTATTCTTTGCCCAATTGCAAAGCTCTTCGAATTGATTCTTCAACTCCCATTCGAGTTCTCGGGCGCCAAGTAAGGAGCGTCGTTCCAACAGGCTGAGGCTGGCCACCACCGCCCGACGGGTCTTCGCGAATCGGGTTTTGCCCCAGAGCGAACTTCACGCCTGCTGGAGCGCCTTCAACCGGATAATCGGATGAACGCTGTCCCCAACGCCATTTGACAGGACTCGACTGTCCGCCGATGGCATTTGCCGATCCGTGAAGTTGCATGGCCCCGACGGTACCGCCTGAAAGCTGTTGATAAATGTTTGGTGCTCGATGGTTGATTACGTCAGAAATGCGGCACTCAACGGTGACCATGTTTGAGCCTTCATTCACGCCTCCGCTGATTCCGGTATGGCTGTGGCAATCCCAGATGCCTGGGGAAATGTGCTTGCCAGTTGCGTCAATCGTTTCGCATCCGTCAACCGGCTTTATTCCTCTTCCGACTGCAATAATTTTCCCGTTGCGAATCACAACATCGGTATTTTTCAAGGTTCCCATCGGACCTTGTGTCCAAACTGTTGCGTTCTTGTAAAGTCGAAAAGCGTGAGTTGATTCCGCTGGAGAAGGGAAAAACTCGTTGTTAGGCTTTACTAATTTGAGCGAAGAATCTGGCTTCAAATCAGCTTCGAGCTTCCTTGAAGGCATTGGGAAATCAACTCTTTTCCCACCCGCAAAAACCGCCATGATTTGGCTGTTTGTGTCAAAAATGTCCCCTTGCACGAGCACAATGTCGGCGCGTTTGCTTGTTTCTATCGTTCCAGCCTCTCCCGAGATGCCTAAGAGTTCAGCCGGGCAAGTTGTCAATGATGCAAGAGCGGAACTTCGGCTGAATCCGGCTCGCACATAAGTTCGAAGTCCTTCTAAAGGATTGACCGTTGATTCAGGCGCGTAAGAAAACGGAACGCCTAGTCTTTCTAACTCGTTGGCTGCCTGAATTTCGCGGAAATACCCTCGGAATCCATTGATGGACATTGAATCTAGATTTGCTCCAATACTTGGCCGAAGGGGAACCACACCCTTTAGCAAAACGCTCTGATTTGGCCGCTGGAGCAAATCGGCAACTATGCCAGCGTCCGATCTAAATCCAAAGACGGACTTCAACCCAAGTTCGTCCGCCAACTTTTTAGCTTGAAGAAATGAGACTTCATTCAGGCCGTCAAAAACTGCCCAACTTGTTTTGTCTGTAACTTTTGAAAGAGCGTTTAAGGCAACATCATCTGCTGGCTGCCTGCCCGTGATTTTCATTCGGCTGTAACGCTGAGCATCGAAGAGTGCTTGGCGAATGACCGCAATTGCCCCCATCGTGGAACTTGGATAAGAGCCAAAGCCGCGCGAAGAAAAATTGATTGGTATTGTGCCTGGATTTGAAATGAACGAAGTTGCGCTTAACTCTGGCGACCCTAAATTTACAACCGCAGAACTCGGTCCTAATAGCCCACCTGATGCGCTCAAATTGGCCAATGTAAACCCGCTCTTTGCCATCTCAGAAAATAGGGCAACGTTTTTTTGCTTCAGGCTGCTTGTCGCGATTTTTGAAAGCACGTTTGACTCCAAACCAAATGGATCGGCGTCCCTTTTCGCTTGTGCTGCATTCGCTTCGGCTGTCGTCAACTGGGGCCGCTGTCCACCACCCCCGCCGCCTCCACCTGGGCCTCCGCCCTGATTTCCTCCACCGCCCGCAGGAACGCCTTCAATAGGCGTTCGCAGCATCGGGTGAATGAACCCTGCATACGCGGTAAGGCCCGTGGCGTCAATCGTTTCAGCTCCTGCGGGCGCAGTTACGCCCTTTCCAATCGCACGAATTTTGCCGTTTTCGATTACGAGATTTGTCGCGTCCAAAACTTGTCCTGGACGGACTACAACCCGGACATTGGAAATGAAAATTGGCTTTGAATCACCTGCCTGCCCAAAGGCAAATGTCGAAGCCAAAACTAATAATGCCGTTCCGAAAGTACGCATTTCGAAACTTTACCCTTTGTTCTTTTTGTGAAAGTACTATTTAGGGCATGATTTGAACATCTTTGCGTCTCGTTTTTGGAGATACCGATAACTTCACGACCTTTCCGCCTCTGAGGGAGCACTCAACAACAGTTGTCCCCGGCGCGTGGAGCTTAAAGTCAACGTCCCAGTTTTTTGGCCAAGCTGGGAACAACAGAATCTTCCCGCCTAGCGAAATTGGTTCTGCTTGCATCAGCATCAAATTTGTTGTATTCAGCAGATTGCCTCCGTGATTCTGATCAGGAAGCCAATCAAAATTCGGCCCCCATGTAGCCGGCCAGCGATAGGCAGGATTGGAATTTCGGCACTTGATTCTCAAAATCCTCGCAACCTCGTCGGTCAGTCCAAGCAAGGCGGCAACATTTCCGTCATATCCCCAACCGGTATCTAGCCGGTTCATACGATTTGTGTACGCCCTCTTTGCTTCTTCAAGAAAGGCAGGCTTCTGCAATGTAACTTCTCGAAACGGCCAAACTGCATATAGCTCACCGTTTTCAACATTGCTGACTTTCGGGGCGTACTTTTGAGCTGGCGCAATCTCTCGCCCAAATTTTCCGTCTTCAAACGGCATTTCCGGGCAAGCAATTTTCATCATCGCAAAAAATTCCCGTTGACGTTCTCCAACCAAGTCTATAGGAATTTTGCAAAGCCGCTCGCACATTGCAATGAGCCCTGCGACGGCAGGCATGTCATTGACCACACCTTCCCAATAAGTTTCCACAACTTGGGTTGGGTCCAATACGATTTTTCCTTGGGAATCCTTTGCAAATCGGGTATCGAAGTACTTCAAAACGGATTCAGCCATAGGGATCAATCGAGACTGTAGAAACTCCTGATCGCCAGCATGATCCCAATAATCCAGCATCAGACAAACTAACTCGGGCCCCTGATTCCAAGCGTCGTCCCACCACGGACATTGCACTTCTTTGGGTTGCAATCCCGTTCGATCCCAGCCGTAGTCGCCGCCTGAGTACGTTCCGAAAAACGTCATCGTCTCTGGAAAATAGGCTCCTTGCGCGCCGTGATATTTTTGGGTTCGAGCCTCTGCCAATGGCCGGGCATCTTCGTACAGCTTGAAGAATGGATTCATCATCTCGAAATCGCCGCTGGCAAGCATAGGATGGTACATGTGCCGCAAGTTTTGGAACCAATGAGAATCGCCCCACTGCCGCCAATCGGCGTTCCATTTCTGCCCCAGTGCCGTAGGTTCAACGGTTGTGAAACCGCCATTGAATTTGATTGGAAATTGTCCACGCCCTTGAATGGCCTGTGTGTACCTCTGCAGCAGATATCCTCGAGTGATTTCCGACCCATTGAACTTGACTCGTTCGGCGACTAATTTGCCGTCAAGGTAAATCCTCATGTCCCCCGTTGTTGGATCAAAACTAGCTGCGACATGCTGTCGAACATTTACTATTAGGCATTTGGAAGCAATGATGGCTTCGTTTCCAATAACAAATCTCAGAGAATCCCCGGGGTGGGTGTCAAATAGCATTCCGTCGCTGTGGCCCGCCGTGAGCTTGTCGAAAATTCGTCCTGGTTTGAGTTCGTTTGGTGTGATCCACGCGGAAAGGGTGAATGCTTCAGTTAGAGTTGGGTCTGGTCCTATTCCTTCTGGTGGAAATGGGTCTTCACCTCCAATTGGAACCAACGCACGACTACGGATTCTCCATTCTTGTATCGTTCCTGGAAACACGTTCTGGCCATTTGAATCCACTCCCTTTCGAAGAGGGTGCGAATTGACGGGCATTCGGATTTCATCTGGCGTTTCCTGGGCGATCACGCACGAGCGGTCCCAAAACTCGCGCCACCAGCGTTGTGTTCTCCTTGATAACTCCGTTGATTTTGGAGCGATTGAGTTCTTGTCCAACTGGTCTCGCCAATTCGCGACTGAGATTGTCTGATCTGAGTGAGTAACGATTTTGAGTTCGAAACTCTTCAAAAGCTGTCTTGAATCCAGCTCTCGGTCCTTTGAGGATTTGAAATTCTCACCAAACATCTTTCCGCCAAACGTGCGGTGCTTGATCGGGTCGTACCGACCCGGAAGGTCGCTCAAACTCTGGTTTTGCCATAGCTCAGGACCAACACTTGTCTCGTTTCTGTGGTACCAAATGACCTCGTTTCCCCCCGGCACGAATACATCGGCAGACTCAATTAAGGGAAACGGCGCATCGTGAACCGACCATGCCGAACGTTGCTCCTCCTTCGGAATGGTGCGGCTTTCATTTCGCCAACACTCCAAAGTTGCACTAACCTTCAGATTCGTCTTGGATTCGCCCGAAACGACAATAGTGTCGCTTCCAGAATCAACAAAGAGCCGAAGTTTCCGATCACCTTGTAGAATCGTGATTTCACCTTTTTGAAGATTCAATCGTTGCTCAAAAACACCATTCTGAAGGGGCGGCTCAAAATGAACTCGGACTCTTCCCAACTTCAGAATTCGCGAAATTTCCGAAATGGCATCGGTTCTGGCGATATAAAAGAGGAGATCGCCGGTTGCTTCTTCTACCCAGACATTGAGCACAACTTCGCCGTTTCCAATGGGCATCGAGCCTGCTGCGTCTTTGGACGGCGACTTCCAAACTACATCGAAATCCGAAATCGAGTTCAGCTTTGCAATTGGAGCAGTAGTCGCAATCAACACATTGGCAATGAGCACCAGCATGTTGAGAAGGCTACCACTCTATTGATAGCCTGCATTTTGCTCAAGCAACTAATTGTTTCACGCATCGATCGCAAAGCACATGTTTCCAGACCGGACGTGAACGTCCGCGGACCAAAATGCGGAGCCGAGACTGCAAAATTTAAAAGAAATTCGGGATTCAAGCTCCGCGCTCCAGTTGTGTTCCGAACTGAGCAACTTCCTCGGTACAATCTTTCTCCATGAGCAACGGAGATTTCTCCTATCCAATTCCTACAAATGAGCCTGTGCTTTCCTATGCCCCGGGAAGCCCTGAAAGACAGGCCCTAAAACAGGCGCTTTTTGCCCACAAAGCTTTTGAAATCGAAGCTCCAATGTATGTCGGTGGCAAAGAAGTGCGAATAGGGAAGCTCTCGGCAATGCACCCACCACACGAACACGCACATGTTCTTGGCCATTTTCACGCCGGAGATGCCTCGCACGTCACCCAGGCTATCGAAGCAGCGCTAAGGGCTCGCAAAAATTGGGAGGAAACTCCTTGGGAAAAGAGGGCGGCGATTTTCCTCAAAGCGGCCGACCTAATTGCCACAAAGTACCGATTTCAACTTAATGCCGCAACGATGCTTGGGCAGAGCAAAAACGTTTTTCAGGCCGAAATTGACAGTGCTTGCGAGATTATTGATTTTTTGCGATTCAACGTTCATTTTTTGAGCGAAATCTATACGCAGCAGCCGATCAGCACTCCTGGTGTAAGTAACCGGATGGAATACCGCTCGCTCGAAGGATTCGTGCTTGCCGTTACCCCGTTTAACTTCACTGCCATTGCAGGAAACCTCCCCACAGCACCAGCGATGTGCGGCAATACGGTTGTTTGGAAGCCAGCTAACACACAAGTTTTTAGCGCTCAACTATTGATGCGAATTTTCATGGAGGCGGGGCTTCCCGATGGAGTCATCAATCTCGTTTATGTGGATGGCCCAACGATAGGTTCGGTTTGCTTCGCACATCCAGAATTCGCAGGAATTCATTTTACAGGTTCCACGGGCGTATTCAATTCGATGTGGAAGACCATCGGTGCCAATATGGGGAACTACAAAGGCTATCCGCGTATCGTTGGAGAAACTGGTGGCAAGAACTTCGTCCTCGCTCATCCAAGTGCTGATCCAACAGTTGTTTCGACGGCCCTTTTACGTGGAGCCTTTGAATACCAGGGCCAAAAGTGCTCGGCAGCTTCGAGATGCTACATCCCGAGCAATCTTGCGGCTGCGGTTAGGTCGAAGCTTGTTGAAGGCGTGAATAGCTTCAAAATGGGCTCTGTCGAGGATTTCTCCAATTTTGTCAACGCTGTCATTGACGAGCGAAGTTTTGACAAGATCGCTGGGTATTTAGATCAAGCGAAAACCGATGGCAAAGATATATTGGTTGGTGGCGGATACAACAAATCGGTTGGCTACTTCATCGAACCAACCGTAATTGAAACATCCGATCCCCTTTATCGAACGATGTGCGAGGAGATTTTTGGTCCTGTGCTTTCGATGCACGTTTACGACGAATCGAAATTTGAGCAAACGCTTGAATTAGTTGATAGCACTTCGCCTTATGCGCTCACGGGTGCCATTTTTTCAGAAGATCGCAGTGCCGTTGATCGCGCTGCAATTGTCCTTCGACATGCCGCCGGAAATTTCTATATCAACGACAAGCCGACGGGTGCGGTAGTGGGCCAGCAGCCGTTTGGCGGAGGAAGGGCCAGCGGAACTAATGACAAGGCCGGCTCGAACTTAAATCTTTACAGATGGCTCAGTGCCCGGACAATAAAGGAGACTTCGGAACCGCCGACAGACTATCGGTATCCGTTTATGCGGGAGTCGTAGAACGAATCCCCTCAATCTCCTCCAGTGTCGCCTTTAACGACAATCGCGAAGTTTGCGGAGTCACAGTTTCGAATTCCCTTCCTTTTTCAAGGCAATCCACAAAGTACTTAATTTCGTGATAATAGCCACCCAAATCTGAGATATTGCCACCGCCTCGCGTTGCCATTTTTGGAAATTCGGGAATGATCGGCTCCTTGCCATCTTCATAAATAGTTAGGGGGCATGCATCCATAATCGCTGCGCCACGTTCAAAAATTGCACGAAACGCCATCTTGAACGGTGTGTGCTTTGGCAAATTCCAACCGCCTTGCAAATGAGCGACGCAGTTCGGATATACAAAATTCGTGTAAACCTGGCTTGGTCCGCGGGAGTCAATTGTGCCTGCCGAATGCGATGATTTTGGTTCTCCAAGAAGATACAAAGCAAAATCGGTGTCATGAATGTGCATGTCCAGAACGCCGCCACCGGCAAGCGACTCATCTGCCAGCCAATTGTCCGCAGACCAGGTTGGAAATTCGCCGTACCGGGTCAAATTGATTGAAGTCAATTCCCCCAGCCTCTTGGAATATACAAGCTCTTGCAAGTATGCATATTCCGGCCAAAAGCGAATGCAGTGCCCGATCATCAACTTTACGCCAGCCTTTTCGCATTCTGAGATCATTTGATCGCAATCGTTCAACGAAAGTGCCATTGGCTTTTCGCAAAGCACGTGCTTTCCTGCCCTCGCAGCTTCTATTGTGGCTTCGCAATGAAGGTACGTCGGAAGGCAAACATCTATGGCGTCAAGATCGTGATTTGCAATTATCTCGGCAATAGAATTACAAGCCGGAACTCCAAATTCTGCCCCATATTTCTCAGCCCTTTCCGGCTTACGGTCAGCCACTGCGACAAGATGTGCATTTGGCAAAGTCGAATACACGTTGCAGTGCATTCTGCCCATGAATCCACAACCAATTAGTCCAACTCGAATCATCAATTGATTGTATCCGGCAATTGAGTGCGGAGTTTAGCAAGGAGCGCGGAGCAACTCTAATGCAAAACTAGCGAAGTGAACATCCAAAGCTCCGCGCTCCAATGGCTTTCCCTTCGTTTACATTCTCGGCTCAGCAGTGCTCAAAAACTTCGGCTTCTGCCGGACCCTTGTCTCTTGCTCAAACGCATAAGCCAACTTGATCAACGTTGGCTCGCTCCAAGCTCTGCCAAATAACGTGATCCCAACTGGAAGTCCGCGTACAAATCCTGCTGGAACTGTAATCGCCGGATAGCCCGAAACCGCCGAAGGCGTCGAACTTCCACCTGAAAAGTGGTCGCCGTTGATCAAGTCCGTCGTCCAAGCAGGGCCGCCCGTTGGGGCAATAATTGCATCGAGCCGATGCTTGTCCATCGTTGCGTCAATACCTTCATTTCTGGAAAGCCGATGGTTCTTTGCAAGGGCATCTCGATATTTCTTCTCGCTTAGCGGCCCTTTTTCTTGCGCCATCAAGAACAGCTCTTGTCCAAAATATGGCATCTCTTCCGATTTGTTGGCGACGTTGAATTTGATCAAATCTGCAAGGCTCTTGTAAGGGAGATTTCTTGCCTTGAGATACGCATTCAAGTCGGCTTTGAATTCATAAAGTAGAACTTCAAGTTCAGTATCATCGTATTGGCCGTGAGAAGGCAGATCGGCCGGGTCAACGATAACCGCCCCAAGCTTCTTGATGGCGAGGATTGCGTCGTGCATGACATTGTCAACCTTGTCATGGAAGCCGAAAAACTTGCGAGCAATGCCGATTCTCGCACCTTTCATTCCCTTTGAATCCAGGGATTTCGTAAGATCTCCCAAATCGTTGAATGCTTTGCTTGCTGGATCTGTATTGTCTCTCCCGGCAAGAACATTGAGCAGAATGGCCGCGTCTCGAACGGTTCGAGTCATTGGCCCAGCCGTATCTTGGCTATGCGCCAAAGGAATGATCCCCGAACGAGAAACCATTCCCAGAGTCGGTTTGATTCCAACTAAACCGTTCGTTGTTGCCGGGCAAACAATTGAGCCATCGGTTTCTGTTCCGACGGCAATAGCGCACAGGTTTGCCGCCGCAGCGGCACCAGAACCAGAGCTACTGCCGCATGGATTTCGGTCGAGAACATAAGGATTCTTTGTTTGTCCGCCTCGGCCGCTCCATCCGCTCGAAGAGTGTGTCGAACGGAAATTCGCCCATTCGCTTAGATTGGTTTTGCCAAGAATTACTGCCCCAGCCTTTCTCAGCCTTTCAACAATGTGAGCATCTTTCTTTGCAAAGTTGTTCAGAAAGGCGAGCGATCCGGCGGTGGTCATCATTCGGTCGCCAGTCTCGATGTTGTCTTTAATCAGAATTGGAATTCCGTGCAACGGTCCTCTAACATGACCTGCTTCCCTCTCTTTGTCGAGAGACTTTGCGATAGCAATTGCTTCGGGATTGACTTCAATAACGGAATTTATCTTTGGGCCACTTTGGTCAATTTCTCGAATTCGATCTAGATACTTTTCAGTGATTGACGCAGCTGATTCTCGACTTGATTCCATTGACTCTTGAAGGTCTGCAATTGTCACCTCATCGAGTTCAAATGGCTTAACGGACTGCGTTTCAGTGCGAGCAAATGATGGTCCAGCTAAGACTGTTGCACCGGCAACCATTCCGGCTTTGAGAAATTCGCGACGCTTCATAGGGATTGACTAGTAGTATTCGCCACTGTCCACAGACTTCCTGCAATGGACTCGGCGTTGGTTGTTGGTCGTTATTGCAAGGGTTTAGGGTTTGGGGTTTAGGGACGGTGAAATAAAGTCAAGTCAATGTGCAAAGTGCCCTTAACCGATTACCACCCCATACCCTGCACCCTGTACTCATGAGCCTCAATTCGTCCTTGGGTCGCGAAGCCACTTCACATGACTATCAACAAATAGCCGATTTCGACCCCCGGCATGAACTGATTTGCCTTTCAGTTCCGCGGGAACAGACGGAATGGTCTTCGGGAAATAGACGTCAACGGCTAGCTCCAAATCAGCAATTCCTTGCGGAATTCCAGCCTGAGGATTATTTGCCAAAACCAAATCGTGAATGGCTTGCTCGTATGTCTTGCCCCAAAAATTATCGAGCGGTGCTGGATACTCCATTCGGTCGAATCGCCACATCCAATAGTTCGTAATCGAAAGTGGCGCAGCCAAAGAAGTGGTTTGCTCAACCTGAACAACTTTCGCGAATTTAGCTCGGCTCGAAGGGCAATATGCCGGCTCATTGCCTAAATACGGCTGAATGAGAACGTACGCCCAACCAGCCCGAGGATCGCTAGGCGGCCATGTTGTCCAAGGACGGTAACCGCCCAGGAGTGCGCCTTTGAGATCACAACGATCAGGAAATCGTGAGTCGTAATCGTCAACGTACATGATCATTCCAATTCCGAGCTGCTTAAGGTTTGAAGTACAGGCTGTTCGTAACGATGCTTCCTTCGCTTGGGTAAGAACTGGCAGCAAAATCGCGGCAAGCACCGCCACGATAGCGATAACCACCAAAATTTCAATCAAAGTAAATGCGCGAGCCCTCACGAATGCTTAGACGCAACTAACTCCGTAAGTTGTTTGGTCATCGGGTCGAAAGTCGGAAGATTCCGCTATTCAAGAGAACTGAACTCCTCTTTGCGCCGCCAAAGCTCGACACTTTTGTCCGGAATGTATTCCTATCCATTAGCCAAGTTGACTTAGTTTCCAAAGAAGGAAGCAGAACTTCTGCTGATGAATTTGGCGGAATTTCGATTTCCCAACTGAATCCATCCAGGCCGTAATTCCAATCAGAACGGATCGTGCCGTACCTCGAATCGAATCTAACTTTGGCCCAGGCTAAATCTCTTCCGGGAGTCGGGGCAAGCCTGAAATGGCTGAATCCGGGATGATCCATCAATGGTTGAATGCCTCCAATGTGCTCGAACATCCACTCGCCAACCGAACCATAGGCATAGTGGTTGAACGAATTCATCCCAGGGTCCTGAAAACCGTTTTCCTCGGTCCAGCCATCCCATCGTTCCCAAATAGTTGTCGCGCCTTGTGTTACCGGATATAGCCAGCTTGGAAACTCCTTTCTCATCAGCAATTTGTAGCAAAGATCGAAATACCCATACTCAGCCAAAACTGGAAGAAGGTGGCTAACTCCCAAAAAGCCTGTCGCAATTTGACAACCATTTTCTTCGACAACTTTTGCCAACCGGTGGGCCATACTAGGCCAGGTTTTTGGCTTCCCGATCCGAAACGCAAGGATGAGCGCGTATCCTGTTTGAGTTTCATGCTTCAAACGCCCGCCTTCCATAAATTCTCGTTCAAATGCCTCCATAGACTCTCGCCATTCGCGAAGCAGGTTTATTCCGGCTCGAAGAGATAGTAGCCGCAAATTATTGATAAGAAACGCAGTAGCGATCAGGGTCTTGTCTGTTTCTTCCCCAATGCTGAGCCAGTCTCCAAAATCATGGCTTCGCATGTTTTTCCAAAGCCCGTCTGGATTTGCCTTCAATATTGTTTGAACATATCGCTCCATTGTCTGCAGGCAATTGGAAAGGTGCTCCGTATTGCCGTACGTTTGAAAGAGTGAAAAAGGAACCAATACGCCTGCATCGGCCCAACCTGGCGCACCTTGGCCTAGCTCCAATAAATTTGGTGCAATGTTTGGATAAATTCCGGAGTCCGACGTAGCCGAATTTACATCTTCCATCCAATTTTCAAAGAAAGCAGCTACGTCGTAAATGTAACCTGCAGTTGAAGCAAATACTTGAGCGTCACCAGTCCAACCGAGGCGCTCATCGCGTTGCGGGCAATCCGTTGGCACATCGAGGAAATTGCTCCGAAGACCCCAAACAATGTTCTCGAAGAGACGATTCAATAGAGGATCACTGCAAGAAAACCAACCTGTTCGCTTCATATCCGAGTGAATGACTCGTGAAGAGACCGAATCTGGAAACTCTTCGGGGTTTTTGGATTCAATTTCGGCAAAGCGATAGCCATGAAATGTAAATTGCGGGTTCCAACGCTGGTTTGAACCTAGATTCGAAACCGAGTCAGTTGCCTTAGCGGCACGCAGGTTTTCGATGTACATTTCGCCGTTCGAATCAAGGATTTCGGCATGCCGAATAGTCAGTTCTGAAATGCTGCTATCTCCAGTTGACAATTCTAGATTCCCAGTGTGGTTCTGGCCAAAATCATAAATCCTTACTGTCTTTGAAACTTCGATTACTTCAATTGTCTCGAGTTTTTCGGTTACTCGACAAGGCAGTGAGCTCCTAGAAGTCAGTCGGACTTGGCCCAGGGAGGCTGCTCGGGCGTATTGCCATTCCGTGTCATCAAAGTCCGAATTTCGTGCTTCAGACCAAAGAAGAGCTCCATCAAATCTTTCCCCCTGAATCAAGTCGTTTGACCGAATGGCGCATTCGGCGGCCTTCCATGTTGCATCAGAACCGATCAGCATGGGCTCACGATCCTCGAATTCGATGCTCAAGCGGAGCAGCCCCATCGGATAGCTTCCGTATTGATTTCTCCCAAACCAACAGACTTGCCCGCAATGCCAGCCGTCGCCTAGCAATCCGCCGATTACATTTCGGCCCAGTTTCAGCAAATTTGTGACGTCAAACGTCTTGTATGGAATTCGTCGGTTGTAATCAGTCCAGCCGGGCAAAAATTCAGCGTCTGTCGCCCATTCACCATTCAAGAATGGCTTGATTAAGCCCTGGGCCGAAACGTGGAGCCTCGCGCGGTAGATTCTGTTTGGAGGCAAATCGAACACTTTGCGGACAAACTGTGCCGGCTGCGAAATCGTCCAGTCACCGGCAAACGGGAAGCTGATCCACTGCGAATGCCATCGGTTTCGATCAACAATCGCACATTCGAAAAGTGCCGTTTCACTAAAAGATGACCATTCGCCAAGGGCCCTCGTCCGGACACGCCAAAACGCCTGATCCGTCGTTTCAAGGAATTCGCCTTCATATCTGACGTCTAGGCTTTGATTGCCCGAAACTTCACCGGAATCCCAGAGATTCGAATTTCCGACATCGAGCAATTCTGTCTTAGAAGCAACCTGGATTTGGTACGCCTCTTGTTTGCAATTTGGAAGGTCGCTGACGATTTTCCAACTCAAACGTGGTTGAGGATTCTCAATTGCAAGCGGAATTTCTAAATACTCGCAGCGCAAATCAACGACTCGGTGGTGCATATAGTCGAGACTACTCTACGCGAAGCGGCAATTTCCCTTCTCTGTCGGTTTCTTGGAGTGTGTTTGGGAGTGCGTCCGACCATGTCAGAGATTTCCCTCTCGAATACTAAACCCGAACAAACCCAAACATGAAATGTGTGACGCCCAAGGCCACTAAAGGGGAGAGCATTGCGACCTGGGCAGTCACGCATATCCATTATCCGAATTTTGTTAGGAAAATGCTTTTGACAACGCCTGAAAGTTCCGGTTTGGAAAGCGAGATAACGAAAACGATGTTATTTCAGCGATAGGTCAAGCTGGTTTCGGCAATTCAAACCACCGAAAAGGTACCTTCAAGTTCGTTTGAACCCATGGGCGAAGTAGAAGACAATCGCGAATGCACGTATGATCCCCTGATTGAGCTAATGGCTCGATTCGATGACATCAAAGCAATTGGGGGAAAGGAAGACCCGATGGAAGGCCTTTCCGTCGAAGACCGTCTGAAGCGTCATATTGTAGATGGCATTAAGAAGAACCTTGATCGGGATTTGAATGATGCGCTTGCATCGTATTCTCCTCTTGCAATCATCAACGACATTCTCCTGAACGGCATGAAAACTGTTGGTGAACTGTTCGGCTCCGGAAAAATGCAGCTTCCATTTGTATTGCAGAGCGCAGAAGTCATGAAAGCTTCTGTGAAGATTCTTGAACCTCTTATGGAGAAGTCCGAGGGGATGGACAAGGGATCCATTCTCCTAGCAACTGTTGCAGGCGATGTTCATGACATTGGCAAAAATCTTGTTGATATCATTTTATCGAATAATGGCTATCGGGTCGTAAATATTGGCATTAAGCAATCCATTCAAGCAATTATTGACAACGCGATTGAACACAAGTGCGATGCCATTGGAATGAGCGGTTTATTGGTTAAGAGCACACTCATCATGAGAGACAATCTGCATGAGTTGAATGCGCGGGGTTTAGAAACTTTTCCTGTGCTCCTTGGAGGAGCCGCTCTTACAAGAAGCTATGTAGAGCAAGACCTGAGAAGCATTTATAATGGGCACGTTTTTTACGCTCAAGACGCTTTTGAGGGTTTGCGGCTTATGGAAGAACTTCCAACCTTGCAAAATTCTCCGGACGTTGTTGAGGAAGATGTAGTTCCTCGTGTTACATCCCACAGGTTGCCGGATAACAATGCTTCCTTTTATGTATTTAATGGCGAGAAAAGTAACATTGCTACAGATATGGCCCCACCAAAGCTCCCTTTTTATGGAGCAAAACGCCACACGAAATTTGATATTTTTGAACTTTACAAATACATAAATCCAATTGCACTTTACCGGGGGCAATGGCAGTTTCGGCGGAAAGACGGGCAATCAAATCCTGAATTTCAAGCATGGCTAAACGAAAACGTTGACCCCATTTTTGAGCGCATGAAACGCGAGTTGGCTTCTCGAATGAAACCTCAAGTGAAGTGGGGGTACTTCTGGTGCCAATCCTATGGCAATGACCTCATTTTGTATTCAGAGGATCAGAAATCGGAACGATGCCGATTTCAGTTTCCTCGCCAATCAGCCGAGCGAAGATTGTGCCTTACAGACTATTTTCGGTCTGTTGATTCCGGTGAAATGGATGTTGTAGGATTCCATGTTGTCACCGTAGGCTCGGAAGTGTCCGAGTATGAAAGGTCGTTGTTCGAAAAAGGGGACTTTCAGGACTACTTGTATGTGCATGGTATGGGGGTTGAGACCGCAGAAGCTCTAGCAGAATATTGGCACCAGCAAATCCGCCGTGAAATGGGAATAGATGACCAAGAGCCTGAAGAAATGCGCCTCTTGTTTAGCGCCAAGTACCATGGTTCTCGCTATTCATTTGGCTACCCGGCTTGCCCGAATTTGGAAGACCAAGAATTGCTCATGGACCTTCTTAAACCAGCAGATATTGGAATCGAACTAAGCGAAGAATATATGCTAATTCCTGAACAATCAACCTCGGCAATTATTGTTCATCATCCTGAAGCTAAGTATTTTAATATTCGGTAAGTGATTGGGGGATTAGGGTTTGGGGTATGGGATCAGTTATGTCGAATCTGTCTAAAATCCAAAATCCGAAATCCAAAATTGAACCCAACCCACTGCTCTTGACTATGCCTAAACCCCATACCCTAAACCCGCTCATTTCCCAATAAAACACCCAACAGCTGCAGCTGACCGAATACTCACAGCCTTTCCTGCCAAGATTTCGTTGAGAGCAATCCGTAGATCGCGCCGATAATTTGGCCGAATTTTTCCATGCTCGATGTTCTGGTCATCAATTCGGCCACGATACAAGAGCTTCCCCGAAAGATCCAAAACAATAGCCTCAGGAGTGACCCTTACTCCCGTGGCGCGAACTAATCTCTTGTCAGGATCAAGTAATGCTGGCATTAAATAACTATAGGCTTTTGTGTGATCTGCAACAAGTTTTGCGTTTTCAATTGGTTCTATGTAGACTCTGAAAAACGCGAAACCTTTCTTTTCGTACTCTCCTGAAATTCTCTTGATTTCTGGTGCATAGCGATTTGCAATAGGACATTCCGTACCTACAAAAATCAAAACAGTTCCTCGCTTCGAAACAGGTTCTGCAACAAGAAATTTTCCAGACACCGTTAAAGATCCTTTCAATCGAATCGTCTCTTTAGGCCAATTCGATTCTTGGAAACCGAGGCAAAGCCATCCGAAAGCCATAGCAGTAGCAAGCATCGAGTTATTGGACGCTTCTCATGAAGTTCTAGGTTCCATGAAAAATCCAGCGGTAGACTATATGAGTCATGGTTCAGTTTATTGCTCTCGCGTTCTTGAGCACAGCAAGCACAGCGAAGCTGGGAATTCAGACTCCGCTTCCGCGCACATATTTTCAGTCCATCGAACCTGTTATCCGAGCAAAATGCCTGCCTTGCCACGCTCCAGGACGAAGTGCACCTTTTTCCCTCGCATCATACGAGCAAGTGAAAAGACATTCTGAACTAGTTCGAGTCAAAGCAATGACCTTCACGATGCCGCCAAGCTTGGGCGAATCCGATTTTGGAAACCTTTCCAAGTCCGCGAAAATGACCGATAGCGAACTTGTTGACCTTCAAAAGTGGATGCAGGCTGGAATGCCCAGAGGCGAAGGCGAGGATCGTCCAACTGCACCCATTCTGGAATGGAACCTTGGCAAACCGACAAAATTGTATTCAATCACTCCGAACTCTTCTGTCCGAAAGGAAGGGGCTCGTTACTGGATGACAACAATCCTCGATCCTGGATTCTATGGAGATTTAAGAGCGTTTGACATCGTACCGGAGGATCGTCAGGCACTTCAAAGCGTGACACTAGCTTATCTAGAACCCGGAACATCGAAACAAGCGCCCAAAATCTCCGAATCGTTTGGAAGCGTCACACAATTTGGAGCGAAGCTGATTGGTGCTTGGGCACCGGGATACAAATCGTGGGTTTTGCCTCGCGACGTCGGGCTTCGAATTCCTAAGGGTGCTCGGTTCGTTGTTCAAGCCCATTTCCAGCCGATCGGCAGAAAGGCGGCGTCAGGAATGAAGCTTGGGCTGTATTTTGCAAGTTCACCACAAAAGAAGCAAGCTAAATGGATCACTATGTCGAAAGAGGAATTTGAGATTCCGGCTAACGAGGCAATTTCCCTTTCAATGCAAACTACTTTGGAGAAGCCTGTCAGGATATTTGCTGTCTTGCCTGAGGCGAGGTTCTATTGTTCAAAAATTCAATTGAAGGCAGATATTGACAATAGAACAAAACGTGTTTTCGAGACGATGGCATGGAATCCATATTGGGTGGGAAACTTCGCTCCTCAAGCTCCAATAGGGTTAAGTCCAAACACAAGACTGACAGCTACTTTTAGCTATAACAACGATGAGCGTTGTTCAATCAACGAAGGCAAGGTGCCAACCCTAGTCAGATCTGGCAAAAAATTGGGCGATGAACTTTGCAAAATGCATGTGCTCATCGCCCCTCCGTAGTTTAGCGGGCGCCTGATTACTGCGTAATGTCGAAACGAACTTGGTCAATCGCGACCGACATCCCATAGTTCCCCATTGCATTGGTATTCCAACTGATCCGTGAGCGAACTTCCTTAGTTGCAGCACTCACAAACCGCGAAGGATTTGCAAGCCAATCAGAAGTCAGAACGGTGTCAGTCCTGCGGATTGTCCCTTCGTTGACGATCACATATTGCCCTGCAACCCAATCGAACAATTCAACCCGCTGGCTAGTTGAAGCGTTTCTGACTCCATTTGCCTCGACGGCGATGCGAATTCGAGCGGGATCCGTGTCAACTGCCGTTCTCGTCACCTCCAAATGCAATGGAAACTTTACGGAAGCAAGAGCCGACTTCGAGCTCAGAATTAATCGAGAATCGTTGCTGGTCCCAAGGTCACCAAGAGCGCCCGATACGACTCGGGCAGATGTTGTTGAAAATCCCTGTGGTGCCAGTTTTCGAGTCGTCGCATCAAGAACGTTGACCACAAACAAGCCACGATTGATATCGCTGACAATGGATGTGCCACTTGGAAAGAAGCAATAGTTGCTCCAGGCACCATCGTATCCTCGCAAATTGTTTGCGGGGTATGTATCAAAAAAGCCCGTTTGATACGGTGCCTCTGGAGATAGAGCTTGTTCAAAAATTCGAAGACCGCTTCTATAGTTGGCTTGAAATAGGAATCCATCCCGAACATATTGGTTGTGGTCAATTGCAGCTTCCCCAGTGCTAAAAGTGCCCACAAAGAAACCATTTGCAGGGTCTTCAACATTAAAAATCAGCGATCTGGTTGGAACGTTTAAGTTCGATTCGTCAAACTCGTCATCTACATAAAGATACTTGCGGTCTTCGCTGAGCCAACCCTGGTGGCAGTAGCCAATGTTTGGATATGTGATTCGCTTGAGAAAGATCGGTGCCGCCTTGTTCGTCACGTCGTAAACGTCAACTCCCCGACTTTCGCTGAACCCGAACCAAATCTGTTTGCCAGCGTATGGGCCCGAAGTGTAAGTCACGCAGGTGGATTCGTGCTGATAGTTTGTCGTAATGGTTGGTATTCCAACTTGAACAGGGTTGGACGGATCGGCCAAACTAAAACACATTGAAGTGCCCGTACCATCCCGTGAGCCGCACGTGTAAAGAAAGCCGCTGACGGGATTACACGTAAGCGTGTGGGTTCTACCAGGAGAAGGGATGGTTCGGACAAGTGTGACAACTCCAGTATCAATGAGGGACATGTCAATCACTTGAATGCCAGTGCCTGCTTGCTCAGTTACTGCATAGCAATAATTCTGATATACCTTTATGCCGCCCCAAAGGTTGGCTGCATGCGGAATTGTTGCAACGACTACTGGGCTCGCAGGTACCGTGATGTCAACGAACGCGACCTGGTTATTGAGTCCCATGATCGCGTATTCGCGGCCGCTTGGAGATACGTACCCCCAACAGTCATTGCCGTTCGCAGAACCGAAAAATGCAAGGTCCAGGTTTGCATAGAGAGAGCAATTCTGAGATGCAAATTGCGCAGAAACGTTACCAATCGCGCAAACCAAACCAAAAACGGCAAGACCTTTGCCAAAACTGAGCCATTTGTTTATAAATTTCACTGATCCTCCTGACGCCAAGAATGGGATTCTAACCCTAGTCACCATTATACGAAAGTTTTTCGCAGAACACAACAAAAAGACGGAAATTGTGTTGCGAATCGTGCGAATTTGAAAGAAAACTTAGGTTTGCCTGGCTAGTGATGCCTCAAATTGGCGAATCTCGTCAATTCGGGCTTTAATGACCTTCTTTTTCAGTCCAAAGAAAGTCGTCTTGATTCCATATTTCTTCATTTCAGTCGAGGCTATCATTTGCATGACGACATAGCCAATGACGCCGCAACATAAAGCAGAGTTCAATCCCAATAGGAACGACGCGAAAACCGCACCGAACGGCGACCAGCCCCTGCCGACGCCAATTTTCTTGTTAAATGGAAATGTCGCTATGCTGACGACCAAAAACAATACTGCAAATGTTCCAAAAAAGAAGACTAAAGCTGTCGCCGGATCAATGCTTGACTCATCAGGTCCAATCAGTAACGCACCTCCAACCCGAGATGCAACAACAATTACCACATTCGCTAGAAAAACCCAATTCATGCCAAAGTAGCCGTCGGATAGAGCCTGCAATTTGTCAGATGAGCCATAGTTTGCGCCTCTTGCACCAGAGCCACGATAATAGTATTCGGAGCCAGTTTCACCCGAAAGATTCTCAAATTCCTTTAACTCTTCTGGTTTCTGATCATTTTCATCTTGGGGCATGAAGTGCATTCTAACGCACTTCTTCTCAAAAAGATACATCCCGTCCATTGAGAAACTGTTCATCCTATTTCGGATTCGCCAAGACCACTTAAATCAGAACAATCTCCAGCCAAACCGAACCAACCCGAACAAAACCTCCCTTCCGGTATCCTCTTAGCTATGGGCACTGCCATCAAAATGACCCCGCAAGGGCTTCAAGTTCCGAACGATCCTGTTCTTCCTTTCATCGAAGGCGACGGCACTGGACCCGACATTTGGGCTTCCACCGTTGGAGTTCTGGATGCAGCAGTAGCAAAAGCATACAACAGTGAACGCAAGATTGAATGGAAGGAAGTCTTGGCAGGCGAAAAGGCCTTCAACCAAACTGGAAATTGGCTTCCCGACGAGACGTTAGAAGCATTCAACACCTATCTAGTCGGCATCAAGGGCCCCCTAACCACTCCTGTAGGTGGTGGAATTCGTTCGTTAAATGTAGCTTTGCGCCAAATTCTTGATCTTTTCGTTTGTTTGCGTCCGGTTCGATGGTTTCAAGGAGTTCCTTCTCCGGTTTCTGATCCGAGTGCGGTAGACATGGTAATTTTCCGCGAAAATACGGAAGACATCTACGCCGGAATCGAATGGGCTGGAGGGAGCGAGCAGTCTCAGAAGATACTCGATCTACTTGCTACCAACTTTCCAAAAGAGTTTGAGAAAATCAGATTTGGAACGCAAGCGAAAACTGATGCTTGGCTTTCCCAACTCGAAGCCATAGGTGCGCCAAAAAGAGAAATGGCGGTTGAAGTTGGCATTGGCATCAAACCTGTTAGCCGATTAGGCACAGAAAGGCTGGTTCACAGCGCAATCAGTTGGGCGATTCAGAACAATCGAAAAAGCCTAACAATTGTCCATAAGGGCAATATCATGAAATTTACCGAAGGTGGATTTCGGGATTGGGCTTACGATGTGGCACGAGACTTCTTTGGCGCCGTTGAACTCGATGGCGGCCCTTGGCATGTGATCCCAGAAGGCAAACCTGGCGCCGGAATTGTCATCAAGGATGCGATCGCTGACGCGTTTCTTCAGCAAATCTTGCTAAGGCCGAAAGAATATGACGTAATAGCAACTTTGAACCTAAATGGCGACTACGTAAGCGATGCCCTTGCGGCGCAGGTAGGAGGAATCGGCATTGCTCCGGGCGGAAACATGAACTACATTTCCGGCCATGCAATCTTTGAAGCAACACACGGCACGGCTCCCAAGTACGCTGGACTTGATAAGGTAAATCCCTGTTCCATGATCCTGAGCGGCGAAATGATGTTCCGCTATTTGAAGTGGGACGAAGCGGCTGACTTGATTGTGAAGGGCGTTGAAGGGGCAATTGCTTCGAAGCGAGTGACCTACGATTTCGCTCGACTGATGCCTGGTGCGACCGAAATAAAATGCTCGGAATTTGGCGACAACATTATTGGATGTATGTAGCTTTGATTTTGCTGGGAATTGATAGGAATGGCTTGGAATAGCTGGGAATTGTCTCGCCTTTTTAGTAACCCACAGCTACTCCTAGCAATCCCCCTCAACACCTCGCCAGATCACGGTTTAATCAACATCCCCTGTCCGGTCGGCATGTTGAAAATCTTCACGGCTCGCTCGGCGGCAAACTTGTCAAAGGCGGTCTTTTGGTGAACATGGTGAAGCCATCCGTAATCGTCTAGAACCATTACAGCACCTGGTACCATTTTCTCCCAGAAGTGCTCGGCGGCAGCGATTTCTGGAACTACGGCATTCATGTCAATCGCAAGGTAAGCAACTTTATCGATGTTGACAGTTTGCAGCGATTCAGGAACACGACCACGGACTAATTTTGCATTTGGATATGGCGCAAAGTTACGCTGAACTAGGCTCCAGATATCTTCGTAGGATTCTGCATGTACCTGATCAATTCCAATGTCAATTTCTTCTTTTGTAAACTGATCCATTGGAATTCCTTCAAAAGTATCAAAGAGGAAGAATTTCTTTTCGGACTTCACAAAATTCGTGTAGTGCATTACTGCTAGTGAACAAATTCCTGTGTTTACGCCGCATTCCACAAAATCGCCTTCCAAATGCATGGCGTGGAATCCTGCCCAGCAGTACTGATACACCCGCCATTCGAGGTGGATATCTCCTCCGCCAGCAATCTTGTGACCCGAATTCATTCCTTTTTGGTACGCCTCGACAAATTTCTCTTCTTGCAAGCAAGAAGCATTGTGATGGGTCGTGTACCCGTCGCCCGAGTAGGTGTACGGCGGGCGAATCCACCGATTGCCATCGCTCGCATTTACAAGTGTTGTTCCGTCGTTTAACTGAAGCTCGACGGTGAATTGGGGTGCTGGAACTGCTGACATAGGGGTTTCTCTATCACAATTCTCGGAAGGAATCCGGTTTTCTTTCAGTAAGATTGCATGCGTTTTTAGCAGTCAAGACCCATTTTTGCAACCTGCAAGTACCCGATCGCGTTGAATCACCCTGGAATCGCGCCAAAAGGAAGGGAAATTCGGCGCTCGTGTATAATTTGTAGGAACGTATTCTGGAGAACGAATGGGCAGATTTTTCAATTGGATAAAAGGACTTTTCAACCGCTTTATGGATAAGGTTGAAGATCCAGACATTATGCTGGATCAGGCACGTCGCGACATGCAGGAAACGCTTGTTGCAAATCGTGAAAAAGCAGTTCAAGCGATCACGCAAAAGAACAGACTCGAGCAGATGTTGGCGGACACAAAAAAGAAGTCGGCTCAGTACGAACAACAAGCCACAACAGCTCTAAAGCAAGAGAATCGCGATTTAGCTCGACAATTCTTGCGCGAGAAGATGACCAATGATCAGATCATCGCTACGCTTCAAGGCTCGTATGATCAAGCTGCCCAAGCAGTCGAAGCTGTAAAAGTTGCCATCAAACGTCAAGAAGAAGAGGTTCGAAAGAAGACCGCAGAAGCTCTTGCCATGAAGGCGCAATGGAAGCAAGCGCAGATTCAAAACAGCATTACGAAGGCTCTCGAAGGACTTACTTTTGAAAATCAATTCGAGTCATTTGGGGCCGCAGCAGAGCGCATAAAAACCGCGCAAGCAGAAGTTTCTGCTCGAAACGAAATGTATACCGAAAGCATCCAGGGAAAGGTCATGGCAATGGAAGACAAAGCCATGGACTACGAAGCTGAAGAAGAGCTTAAGAAGCTGGAAGAACGACTCGCTGGCGGCGTGACTGCTCCGGCGGCTACCGAAGATCAAGTTGTCCACGTTGGAGAAGGTGGCGCGCCCATTGCAGATGCTGCGCCTCCATCAGAAATCGAGTCGCAACTTGCTGAGCTAGAGAAAAGCGTGAATCCGGGAAGCTGATCCATTTTGGATTGTGGATTTTGGATTGCGGATTTCAAAGACATGAAGTTTAATTTGGTTGGGCCTTGAATCAATTGGTTCTGATCTGCCGTTCGTCACAATCCCCAATCCAAAATCCAAAATCCGCAATGACCTAATTACCTTCACCCATGATCCTCGGCCCTCACACTCTCATCGTCCAAACAACAAACATGGATCGTAGCGTTGCGTTTTATCGCGATGTTCTCAAATTAGTACCTGGATACACGAGTCCCTATTGGAGCGACTTCAAACTTGGCACTATTCGCTTAGGAATTCATCCCGTTTTTGAAGGAAACGAAACACCGGCAGTAATCCCATTTAAGAATGCGGTTATTGGTGTGGCAATAGAAGATCTGGCGGGGTTGCGGCAGATTCTGGAGTCCGCAGGCGATCATGTTCGCGGCGAATATCACCAAACCCCTAGTGGCGTCGTTCTCGATTTCGTTGACCCAGAAGGCAATAATTTCCAGGCAATGCAGGTCGGCTCGAAGATGAAGGATTTCGGGAAGTAGGGTAAGGGGTTTGGGGTTCCGATGTATCCATCATAATAACTGCTGTTACAAATTATTCCCACTACCCTTTACCCCACACCCTATACCCGAGCCCCTCAATCCAACAGCCTGAAATAAACTCCTAAAGCCTTGAGCCGAAGCACATGCTTTCCTAGCCGAGCTCGAAAATCTGGCCAACTCCTTTGTTCTTGTGGCGTCCAAGCGACTTCAGCTAAAGCACATGCTCTCGGAAACGCCATGTATTCCATGTGACTAGGATTTGGAATGTATTCCGACCACAATTGGAACTGACAACCGAGCACATGCTTCGCTTGTTCTGCGCTCATCGTTGGCAAGATCGGATTGTATTCATACACCTTTTCAACAGGCAAAAAGCCGCCAATTGAATGAGGCTCCTTAGTTCGGTCTTTCCCTTGATAATAGTCGAAATAGGTATGAGTCGTCTGCGCCATGACTACGTCATGACCGCTTGAAACTGCTTCCATGGCTCCCTCATTTCCAAGCCAAACCATGAGGGCGGCGCCAGGAGCCAATCCCCCTTCCAAAATCTCAGACCATCCAATTAGTCGTCTTCCTTTAGCAGTCAAGAACTGGTCCATTTGCTGAACAAACCAACTTTGCAATGCGTGTTCGTCTTTGATGCCAAGCTTCGCCATTTTTGCCTGAGCAAACGCATCGCTTTTCCATTGCACTTTAGGACATTCGTCTCCGCCTATGTGGATGAACTGTCCAGGGAAAAGACCCATCACTTCCGTCAAAACATTTTGCAGGAACTCAATTGTGGAATCCTTAACATTAAAGACGTCTTCACTTACTCCCCATTTGGTCAAAACTTCGATTTCTGCGTTGCTGTTGCCCAGTTCAGGATACGCGGCGATAGCCGCCTGAGCATGGCCAGGCATTTCAATTTCGGGGACAACTTTAATGAACCTTGCGGCGGCGTAGGCTACGATTTCGCGAATTTCGGCCTGAGTGTAGTAGCCTTCATGAGGCTGCCCCGAATACTTCGGCGGATCGTAAGCGAGCATAGTGTCCTTGCGCTTTGAACCTATCTTCGCGAGTTTTGGATACTTCTTAATCTCTATTCGCCAACCTTGATCGTCGGTCAGATGCCAATGAAAGGTATTTAACTTGTGCATTGCCATCAGGTCGAGAAATTCTAAAATGAACTCTTTGGGCTGATAGTGTCGAGCGACGTCCATATGCGCTCCCCGCCAAGAAAATCGAGGATAATCCTCTATCTCGATAGCTGGGGTCGTCAACTTAGAGCCGCCCTTTCTTGATTCGAATAGCTGATTACCAAACAATTGTCGAAGAGTTTGAAAGCCGTAAAACAAACCGCTAGGATTGGCTGCATGAATGGTTGCCTGGTTGCCTTCTGCACGAAGGATGTACCCTTCGTTACCAAATTTGGACGCCATTTTCGGATCGAGGCTAAATTGAATGGTTCCCTTCGTTTTCGACATTCCAGGCGCAAACTCAAACCCAGTTATTCGCTGCAATTCACCTTGGGCCCTCCGTCCGACTCCTATCGCCTCGTTCTTGGCAGCAATGGTAGTCGTATTTGTAATTTCAAACGTTCCTCCAAGGACTCGAATTGATACCGGCTTTGGCACGATGGAGAGTTCAGGAGTTTGCATTTCAGTAACCAATTTGAGCGAAAAAAGGCTCGCCAGTGAGAGCGCGACTAACATTTATTTATCATGAACTGTATGAATCCGCTTTTGCCCGCTAGTGCCCTTGCCCGCCTTGAAACGAGATTTCAACAACGCTTTGACCTCTGTCTTGCCTTTCGATTCCGGTCATTTTGCTCACGAACCGTAGTACGTCCTTTCGACCCTTTTCTGAGCGTGGCAGCTTAACAAACAGCATTCCAGCCGATTGAAATGACGGATCATTTGAATCTGGAACGATCTGATCCACCTTCAGTTCGGTTGCT
Source organism: Armatimonadota bacterium (assembly GCA_031400935.1). Classification (GTDB taxonomy): domain Bacteria; phylum Armatimonadota; class Fimbriimonadia; order Fimbriimonadales; family Fimbriimonadaceae; genus JANNJE01. Next base: position 255,581 of record JANNQV010000027.1, on the reverse strand, counting down.
CCTTCATCCAAAAGAGTTTTCAACAATTCTGATGTACGTTCCATCGGGAAACCTCTAAGAGTGTGCTTTGTGTCCATGAGCCATTCGGTAGCATCAATTGCACTTGAAAACGTTGTTGCTATCGCCTTGTCCGCTTCAGTCAGTTTCGATTCATCAGGCAATTCTTGTGCAATCGGAATGCAGCTCGCTACTACAAAAACAATAAATGCAAGTGCAATCAAACGCATGATCAATTATAACGACCTCGATCAAAATATGCAAACTTTCTTAGTGTTTTTCAACGTAATTCGGAAGGCAATAGTTCGATCGGCCAATTCTGATAAGAAATTGGGCGCACCCAACGTGCGATGCTTGTCGTGCCAACTGCGGAAAATCTGGAGTCTGTTGAAGCTGGATATGGCCCCCCATGCGTCATTGCAGCGCAAACTTCAACGCCAGTCGGCCATCCATTGAATACCAGTCGGCCTGCCTTTTGCTCCAAAATTCGAATGAGCTCTTTGGGTACTTCACTTGGCTTCGAGTGAATCGTCGCAGTCAATTGGCCATGCAGAGATTTTGCAACTTGCAACATTTCATCAGCAGATTTGCAAACCACGACTAGTCCGCATGGGCCAAACACTTCGCTTTGCAGGGAATCGTCTTCAAGAAATGCTTTTGCTTCGCATTTGAACAGGGATGGTGTCCCAGGCTCACTGGAGGCAACAATTGTACCAACTGAAGGATAAGAACTCAAATTCCCGACACTTGCACAATATGACTTGCCAATATTTGGCGTGAGCATGGTTCCAGATTGACCAGATATCTCGCTTTGAACTTGCGAAACCCACTCGTCCAGCATCGACGATTCTAAAGCAACGACAATTCCGGGGTTCGTACAAAACTGTCCGACCCCAAGTGTTAGTGACCCGGCATAGCCCTTTGCCAAGCCGCTAACATCGTCTTCAAGTGCGGACGGCAAGATGAAAACTGGGTTCACGCTTCCCATTTCAGCAAAAACTGGAATCGGAACTGGTCGTGAATTTGCGGCATCAAAAAGTGCCCTTCCGCCTTGCAGCGAACCTGTAAACCCAACTCCCTTCAATATACGGTGGTGAACTAGTGCGATTCCCGGACCTGGACCGCCATGAATCATCGAAAACACGCCGTTTGGTTGTTCCCTCGCCTTCGCGGCCTTCAAAACACACTGCGCCACCAGTTCCGATGTTCCTGGATGAGCCGGATGCGCCTTGACAATTACAGGGCATCCGGCGGCTAGTGCAGAAGCAGTATCGCCTCCGGCAACGCTATAAGCTAATGGAAAGTTGCTGGACCCGAATACCGCAATAGGGCCGATTGGAATGAGCATTCGCCTCAAATCTGGTTTGGGAATCGGCGATCTGCCTGGAATCGCAATTTCGATGCGGGCATCAACCCATGAGTCGTCTCGAACAAATTCTGCGAACATTCTCAACTGGCCCGTTGTTCGTTTCATTTCGCCTTCGAGGCGAGGAATGGGTAGTGCGGTTTCGAAGTTTGCCTGCTCAATAATCGCTTGAGAATTGGATTCCATTTCGGATGCAATCGCTTCAAGAAATTCGGCCCTACTTGCTCCCATTGAGTGCCCAAATGTTTCAAATGCTTCCGCTGCTAGGATGGCCGCATAGCCTATTTCTTCGCTTGTTGCCGAGTGAAATTCGGTACCAAAGGGCACTCCGGTTTTCGGGTCAATTGCTTGAAAAATGTCATTTCCTTTGGTACTCGGATTTGATCCAATGAAATTGCGGCCAGTTAAAGTGAAGGTATCAGTCATAGCGATTTGGGTTGAAAATGTTGAGATCGAGAGAGGGCTTATCACCCGAAATGAGTTCCGAAATCAGCTTACCGGTAATCGGACCGAGCGACACTCCCATCATCGCATGACCGCCGGCGACATACACGTTGTCCGTTTTGGCAAGCTTGCCAATGTATGGCAAACCGTCGGGCGACAACGGCCTGAGCCCGCTCCAAACTGGTGCTTCTTCGATGTTTCGACGCGGAATTTCTGGAAAGAGAGCTTGAATTGACGTTTTCATCGTTTCAATTCTTTCTTCATTCACTTTATCTAATGAGCCCCCAATTTCCATTGTGCCGCCAAATCTCACTTGGTCCCCAAGTGGAGTTATGGCAAGCCTGGCAGACCCGTCAATACACGAAGATGTGGGAATGCCGTTGGGTATTTCGAGGGTCACGGAATACCCCCTCCCAGATTGAGTCGGGACAAATGCACCTAGCATTCTACAACTCGCCTCTAAGGATGAACCTGTCGCGATAATGAATTGATCCCCTGCAATTTTTCGATTTTCTGAAACCGCAGATCGAACTCTCGAAGCACCTATATCAAATGCAGTGACAGGCGAATGGAATCGGAAATTAACTTTAGTTTTCAGCTCTTTCCGGAGCCAATTCAACATGAGTTCAGGATCAATTGAGGCATCGTGTGGGAAAAATGCTCCTCCCCTTATTTTGCTGGAGATTCCGGGAAAACGGCTTTGCATTTCCTGGGCATCTGCCATTCGAGATTCAATGCCAAGTTTGCCCGCAAACTCCAACGACTCCGCTTGTTCTATCATTTCGAATTCGGAATGACATAACATATAGAGTCCATTTTGTCGGACAGCAAATCCCTGATTTGAATCACCTTCCATTTCCAAATAGAGCGCTTTACTCGCCATGTGAGCATCAATCAATAGCGGAGCGAGCAACTCAATCTTGTTCCTTTTGCAAGCAAGTGCAAACAATTTTGCCCACTTTAGGAATTCCGGATCAAAAGGCGAGCGAACTCCAAATGGCGAGCCTTCTTGAAGCATTTGACCCAAGCCGTATTGGATCATGCCTGGGCTGGCAAGGGGCACAAAATGGCTGGGAACTATGAGCCCTGAATTGCCAGTTGAACAATTTTTTGAATCTTCGGGGCCTTCATCGAGCAAAGTGACTTCATGGCCCTTTTCAACCAAATAGTACGCGCAGCACAGCCCAATAATCCCACTGCCAACGACGACGACTGACTTCAAATTTTTGCGCCCCATCGAAGCGGATCGTCGTCCAAAAAGATCAATTCAGATTCAGCGACTACGTGTGCTCTGCCAATTATCGTGGGGAGTATCTTCCCATCCACAACGGTCACATACCCTTCAAAAACGCTTCCAGTAATGCTTTCCTGTCTCCAGATTTCGCCTTCCATTAGTTTGCCATCTTCACAGAGGCAAGCCATTTTTGCGCTGGTTCCGGTTCCGCATGGCGAGCGATCGTATTGGCCGCCAGGGCACATGACAAAGTTTTTGGAATCGGCGATTTTTGACTTATCGAAGAGTTCGATGTGGTCAATTCTTGCGCCATTCTCGCCTATGATGCCGGGTTCATTAAGCGCATTCATCAATTCGACGGTCGTCTCTGAAAGTGCACGATGATTCACCAAATCGAGTGGAATCAAAGGCGATTTGACTAGAAAGAACCAATTTCCTCCATAAGCTATGTCGCCGATGTAGTCCATCCCTTGCAATGTCGCCGTTACGTCTTTTCGATACCGGTAGCTCGCCACATTTTGAATCGCCACTCTCCCATCTTCATAAAGCTCTGCCGAAACCTTACCGACTGGAGCTTCAAAATTAACCTTCCCGACGCCGATCTTTCCAAGGTGATTGAGAGTTTCGACAACCCCAATCGTTCCGTGCCCGCACATTCCGAGCATCCCGACATTATTGAAAAAGATCAGTCCGAAGTCGCAACTTGGATCGCATGGCTCGGTTAACAAGGCGCCAACAAGAATCTCGCTGCCTCTCGGTTCAGAAAGAATTCCGGTTCGCAGATGGTCACATTTACTTTTGAAATCATCCCGCTTTTCGACCAGAGTTGCCCCAAAAAGCTCTGGAAAGCCCTCGATCACAACCCTTGTGGGCTCTCCTCCTGTATGCGAATCAATGACTTTGATTCTCAAATTATCAAGCCTTAGCCTTCTCAGGAATGAATGGCCGATTCTCGATTCCTGTCCGAATGATATTCAAAACCCTCTCTCGTTCTTCGTCGCACAGAGGTAGTCGCGGACCGCGCACCCACTCGCTTCCCAGTCCAACTTCTTGTATGGCAAGTTTGATGTTTTGTACAAATTTCAAGCCAACATCCAAGTGAAGAAGCGGAGTAAACCAGCGATAGATTTCCCTCGCCTCTTCCCATCTTCCAGCAATCATCAAATTCCAAAGATATTGATTTTCAGCCGGAAATGCCAAACCAATACCTGCAATCCAGCCAGTCGCCCCGAGTGCTGTGCATTCAAAAATCAGATCGTCCACGCCTGCAAACAGCTTATACCGATCGCCAACAGCGTTGAACAAATCTGTAAATCGCCTCGTATCCCCAGAACTTTCTTTGATGGCGACAAATTTCGGCTCGTCGGCCAGAATTTTGAAGTGTTCCGGCTTCAAATCAACATGATATGCAACCGGATTATTGTAAACGATAATTGGAAGGCCGCTTGCATCGGCTACGGCGCGAAAATACGGAATTGACTCGTCTGCCTGAGCCTTGTACGCCATCGCAGGCATTACCATAAGTCCATCTGCGCCGATTTCTTCCATTCTTTTGGCGAATGCACATGCTGAATTCGTGCTTAGTTCTGAGACACCGGATACCACTGGAACCCTTCCATTTGAAGCTGAAATGGACAGTCGAATCACTTCAATTTTTTCTTCTGGAAGCAACGCATTGTTTTCGCCAAGCGAACCGAGCATGACTAGACCTGAAACTCCCGATTGGATGAGAACTTCGATATGTTCTGTCGTGGCCTCAAAATTTATCGAGAGGTCTTTGCGAAATTGGGTCGTTACAGCTGGAAACACTCCTGTCCAATTATTCATTCCAAACTGTTTACCTTTCAAATCGCAATTCTTGCTCTCATTTCGATTCGCTGTGGGATAATATGCCAATGATCACCGCTATTGTCTGCGCTACTTCCCTTATGAGTACTCAAGATTTCCCGAATTTCCCAGCACTCGCCGAAAAGCGATACTTCATCTTGTTGAACAAGGGATCGAAGCGGAGCCTGACCACAACCATGCCACCGAAAGAGGTTAACGAAATGCAAGCCAAACACCTCGCGAACTTTGGCAGGCTCGATGGACTTGGGAAGCTGATTTTTGTCGGACCGCTAACCGACGACGGGTTCATTCGAGGAATTATCACTGTCGGAGCCAAATCCCGGGCTGATTTCAAACAGTATTTCGCAACGGACCCATTTGTCGAGCATGGGATTCTCGCCATTGACGCATATGAAATGGGAAAAGCATCCTGGGAGAAAATAGACTTCGCCGCCGAAGTCAAAATGACTGGCAACAGCCTAGTCATTCTAAAAAGGGGGCCAAATTGGAGCCGATCAAAGTCATCCGGCAAGTTTAATCTGATGCCAAGCGAAGCCGAATGGATGAAGTCTGGCAAACTCGCCTTTTGGTCCCGACTTTCGGGCGGCACGGACCCGTCCGTGGTGGGACTGCTCTATTTCCATTCTGGGAAGTTACAGGAAGTTACAGACTGGGTGAAATCTGATCCTCTGGTCTATGGCGGCATTGTGCTGGCTGAGCCACATCCCCAATTTATGGCGAGTCGGTTCTTGCCTTACAAACAATGAACTACTTCTGCTTTAGCCTTGAGTACCATTGCGCCAATCTCTCGCAAAGGCGCAAAGAACGCAAAGGAATCTCAAGAAATCCAATTGAAAGACCTCTCACTTAGAATGTTGTTCATTTCATTTGAATAATTAAGTCTCTTCTTTGCGTGCTTTGCGCCTTTGCGAGAAACTCATTCCCAATATTTATCTGCGGCCCAAAATAGCGTCCATTGCGACTGAACAATTCTTAGCTCTTACCAGGGGATAATTCTTGTATTGAGGAATCAGTTCTGCCACAACTGGCCCATCGTAGCCAAATTCGCCAATCGCCTTCATCACCTCCGGCCAATTTACGTCGCCTTCCAGCAGGTCAACAAAGCCTTCTGCTGTTCCAACAGCTCGCCGAAAATCTTTGAAATGGATCCCAACAACTCGTATGCCTAAATGTCGGAGCCAGTCCTCGGCTTGCCCAAATGGCAAGAGATTGGCCACATCTACGTACGCCCCGACCCATGGGGATTCAAACTGATCAATAAATGTTGCCATCTCTTGCGGACTCATCAAAAATTTATTCCAAACATTCTCGATTCCTATTCGAACGCCGCACGATTCAGCGACAGGAAGCATCGCGCGCAAGCCATTGGTTGCGTTTTTCCAGACTTCCGCGTAGGATTGAGTTGGACGTACCGGCATGAAAAACACATCTACTGCGCCAGGAATCGTCAAAAGTGTTTTCGCGCCTAGCCAAGCCGATATCTGAAGCATTTTTTCAAGATCAGCGGCCGCATGTGCACGAACAACAGGATCGGCGTCGCCAAGATTTCGACCCCAATAGAGGCCGCTTGCTACGCTGAGCAACTTCAATTCCAACCTTGATGCTTCGGCAACAAGTTCATCGCAAAAGGATTTTGTCGCGTCGGATCCAAACGCTGTTCCAGGTTCACCAATAGCCAATTCCGCCGCTTCGTACCCGTGTGCCTTTGCAAGTCTCAAGAAATCAAACGGGTCTAGTTGACCTTCTAATCCGCCGGGATATGACCAATAATTGATCGCCTTCAATAGCATTGTTCAAGCTTACCAACCAATTTCTCAGACTTGCCCTTAACCAATCCTCGTGCCAAAATGGGACATGGCTGAAATTGATTTCATCGCCGTTGAAGCCGTAACGGCGATTGTAGTTCGAAGAACGTGCAATTCGGACGATCTTACAAAAATAATTCCCGAAATGTTTGGCCAAATCTCGCAGTCGAATCCCGAAGCTGAAATGATCGGCCCACCCATGATCAAATATTACGATTGGACTCCGCCGACCTGTCTTATTGAAGCCGCCTGTCCAGTCGTTGAAGGCACAGTTGCAGGGCTGGATACCGAAATTAGGACCTATCCAGCATGCACTGCGCTTTACAGCGAACACATTGGTCCCTACGAGGGGCTGCCGAAAACATGGCTGGACCTTTGGAAATATGCAGAGATAAATGGCGTTTTAGCCGACACCCCATGCTGGGATTCCTATGTAACTGACCCTGGTGAAGAGCCAGATTCTTCGAAGTGGGTTACGGAATTGTATATTCCGATTCGGAAAGTGTAAGGGACTACCCCTTAACTGCCCCAGCCAACATCGTCTCATGAATCTTGTCGCGGAAGAACCAATAGACAATCATCACGGGAAGCATTACTATCACTAAAGCTGCAAAAGTAGCTCCCCAGTTCGAGGCATATTGCTGCGCGGTAACCATATTGGTTATTCCGATGGGGAGTGTTGAATTGTCCTTATCAGAAGCAAACAAGACTTTTGCAAGGTTATATTCATTCCAAAGTCCGATTGCATTAAACACTCCAACAACTAGAACGCCTGGACGTGCTAGCGGAAACATTACTCTGAAAAATGTCTTGCTGTGACTGCATCCATCAATCATTGCAGCCTCTCCAAGCTCATTTGGCAAGTTTTGAAAAAAACCGTGCAATACAAAGATTGTAAATGAAAGCGAATAGGCAACATAAGCTACTATGAGTCCGATAAGCGAATTGTTTAATCCGAGCGAATTCATTAGCAAGTAAAGTGGCACCGCAACAAGGAAATTGGGGAACATCATTCCGCTAATGAAAAGGACATAGATGATCTTCGAGCCGCGAAATGGGTACTTTGCTAGCACATAAGCTGCCATAGCTCCAATCGGCAGCAATATGACAAGAGTACCAACTGTCGCCATAATTGAATTAAATGCGAACGTACCAATGTTGCCGTCTTTCCATGCATCCACATAGTTCGAAACTTGAAGCGCCTCCGGGAGGGCCCAAGGCGACTGAAATATCTCATCTCCACGCTTAAATGAAGAAATGACAACCCAAGCAAGGGGAATAGTGATGACCAGGGCATAAACTGCGAGCAGAATAAATCTTGGAATCTGCTTCATCGTGCCGCCTCCGGATTCCTGCGCGTGAAGAAGAAGAGCAATCCGCTCAATCCAAGTGCTAGAACAAAGTTACACGCGGCTAGCGCCGATGCTCTACCATAATGCGATTGCTCGAAGCCAGTTTGGTACAAAAATGTCAGCATGGTTTGCGTTGCATTGTCGGGCCCGCCCTGCGTCATTACAAAGACTAGTGCAAATACATTTAGGACGTTAGACAGCAAATAGATTGCAGAAATGCGCTTGATGGACCAAAGCATTGGCCAAGTGATTCTCACGAAACGGTTCCAACCTGTTGCTCCGTCGAGTTCGGCTGCTTCAGTAACTTCACTTGGAATGGACTGGAGCCCTGCAGTGAATAGCATTACATAAAACCCAAGTGCCCACCAAATGAACGCAATTGTCACTGCAAAAAGTGCAGTGTTGCTCTGCGCAATCCAACCAGTTTTAGGAGTCTCGGATTGAAACAGCCCTATAGTAGCGTTGAGTAACCCGTGGCTCGGGTTATAGATGAACTGCCAGATTACGGCTACGACTACAACGCTGATGATCTGTGGGAAAAGAAACACGCTTCGAAGTACCTTTGAAAGCCTTCCAGTACTTGCCATAGCGTGGGAAATCAGAAGGCTTAGAACTAGGATTGCAACTCCGCCTACAATCAAGAGAAACGCGTTATTCTTAAGAGTTCGCCAAAATAGTTCATTCTCAAAGAGCCATCTGTAGTTCTCCGGAGCATTCCAAGTCTTATTAGCAGAAAGCCCACGAAATCTGTACAAAGACAATTGGAATGTTGAAATTAAGGGCCAAAGAACAAACAGTGCATATATCGCTGATGCAGGTGCCAAGAATGCAACAACGAAACGAGCTCGGCTTCGTCCAATCATGGGGATTGGATGCAGGGTAGGGGGTATAGGGTATGGGGCATGTCGTGTTCCAACTTCTTCCACTTCAATAGACTCACCTTACTCACCCAACTCACCCAACTCAACAATTTCATACCCAATCCCCTAAAACGCTACCTTATGTTTCTTTACTTCAGGATCGTTTCGAATTTCTTCTGCTTTCTTCTCTATTCTCTCGCAAAATTGCTCAGGAGTAAGTTCTTTATTCAGCAAAGAAGTGATTGCATTCTCAATTTCTTTATTAAATTCTGGATACCATGACCTGCATTGATTTGCCCATACGGTTTTAGCTGCTTTGTAGGCCGCGGCTGGTGCGACTAGGCTTGCAGGAAGCTGGACTTCATCCGAGCCCCTGATGGACATCAAGCTTCCCTTCTCAGTCACAAATTTCTTTGAAACGGATAGGGTTGTCATGTACTTGTAAAGTGCGACTGCCGCCTCTGGATTCTTTGCCTTAGTAGGTACCATCCAAGGTTCAATACCAATGAGAATGTTCGACCTGCCTGGTGCTTCGTCAGCTAAACTGGGCGGTGCCATGAACCTCAATACGGGCCTTGGCTTCCCGGATTTTGCAATTTCATCAAGCTGCTTCGACATCTCTGAACTGATCCAAGAACCACACGGAACCATAGCGACTTTACCCATCAGCAATTCCATCTGAGCCTCGGTGTGACTTAAGCCGGTTGCACCCATTTGAAAATAACCCTTTTGGTTTAGCTCGTCTATCATTTGAGCTGATTTCAAGAATGCCGGCGATTTCCATGCGCCCTTTTCCATGTTCTGCGCCGCACGTATTGCTTCTACCCCACCAGCAGTAAACGCCCAAGGAAAGAGCATTCCCTCGATTACATAATAGGGATACTTGCCTTGGAAGGTAATAGGCACCATGCCTTTAGCCTTAACTGTTTCACAAAAGACTAATAGCTCTTCGTAGGTTTTAGGTGGTGTCCATCCATTTGCTTTAAATACATTTTCGTCAAACCACCATCCATAAAACATTACGTAATAAGGAAGCATCCATGTCTTATCATATTGACGGCAAAGCTTGAGGAGATTAGGATCGAAAGTATCTCTCCAGGCGCCTTCACCTTCGGCTGGTTTACTGTCTAGAGCTTTGTCGAGGCTCATGACTTGCCCTTCCTCGACCAATCCCCAATGATCCATCCCCCAGCCAGGGAACACAAGACTCGGCGGTTCTCCGCTTACGAACTTTGGCCGAAGCTGCTCCCAAACTCGCGGGTCTCCCCAAAACTTGATTTTTACATCAGGGTGTGTTGCAGCAAATTCCTTTGCAGAATTTTCGTAAAAGTCTATGCCGTAACCGCCTTCAAAAGCGGCAACTTCCAACTCGCCAGTCACAGGACCATCGCCTGTTGGGGCTTCGGGTGCTTCAATTGTCACGACTTCTGAAGTGGAGTTCTCTGAAGTTGATGTTCCTGAAGCGGCGCCATCTTTGGAGCCGCATCCAGCGACGATCATCGAAGCGGCAAAGAGGGCCAATATCCATTTGTGTTTCATGCTGACTCCCATTTTGGCTCGAAAGTGCCCCAAATGTGCTTGCAAGGTACAAAATATGTCTATCACGAACAAATTGCAACAAAGGATAGAATGTCCGAAAGTCATGCCGTATCTTGAATTTGACAGTCTCAGCATTGCCTTCCCTGGAGTAAAGGCGCTTGACGACGTCTCTTTTGGAGTCGAGGAAAGCTCGATCCATGCAATTTGCGGTGAAAACGGCGCAGGAAAGAGCACTCTCTTGAAGATATTGAGTGGAGTTTATCAAGCAGATTCAGGGCGAATCTTGCTAAATGGAACACCAACATCGTACGAAACGCCTCATCAAGCACTTGAATCGGGAATCGCTGTCATTTATCAGGAGCTTCATCTTGTTCCAGAGATGACAATAGCTGAAAATATTTGCCTCGGCCATGCCCCGGCCAAATTCGGCTGGATTAATTCAAAAGGACAACAGCAAACAGCCTCAACACTTCTCTCGAGAGTAGGAATTGAAATTGATCCGAATACCAAAGTGCGATCGCTCTCAATTGCTCAGCGTCAAATGGTTGAAATTGCAAAGGCCCTTTCCAGAAACGCAAAGGTAATCGCATTTGACGAGCCAACAAGCAGTCTCTCCGCTCGAGAAGTGGAACGGCTGTTCGAGATCATCGCCGACCTCAAACAGCAGGGAAAAGTCATCCTCTATGTAAGTCACCGCATGGAAGAGATTTTCCAGATTTGCGATTCGGTCACAGTTTTGCGGGATGGCAAACATGTGGAGACTTTCGATTCACTTGAAGCGATTGACTCAGGTGTGATCGTAAACCGAATGGTTGGCCGTTCCATCGAGGATATTTTTGGCTACCGGCCTCGAAACCCGATGTCCGAAGAAATTGCGATTAGAAACATCTCTGGAAACGGGATCGCGGAACCCATCAACATAAATTTGAAAAGGGGAGAGGTTGTCGGAATTTTTGGTTTAGTCGGCGCAGGCAGGTCCGAATTGCTTCAAGCCATATACGGTGCCGTGCACGCTTCAGGCGAAGTGATAATTGATGGCACTTCAAATAGGCCGGGTTCACCTGGCAAATCCATTCGACGAGGAATTATGCTTTGCCCCGAAGATCGAAAGAAAGAGGGAATTATTTCAATTCGGTCGGTTCAGGAAAATATCAACATCAGCGTCCGAAGGAACTTCTCAAAAGGAGGATTCTGGATTGCTGAACAGCAAGAAACCGACAATGCATCCAAACAAGTGGATCGCCTCGGAATTCGAACGCCGAATCTCCACCAATCTGTCGGTCTGCTTTCGGGCGGCAACCAGCAAAAGTGCGTCTTGGCAAGATGGTTAAGTGAAACCGTCAAGCTCCTCTTGCTAGATGAACCCACGCGAGGAATTGATGTCGGAGCAAAGCGAGAGATTTACGAAATCATTTATGGACTTGCCGAAGATGGCGTTGGCATACTTTTGGTGTCCAGCGAACTTCCAGAAGTCTTAGGTGTCTGCGACCGAATATTGGTGATGCGGCAGGGTCGAATTGTAGCAGATTTGCCACGAAGCGAGGCAAATTCCGAAATGCTGCTGCAACTTGCACTTCCAGTAAGTGGCGCGGCATGAGTTTCGTCAAAGAGCTTCACTCATTTGAGATTGAATTGGGAATTACGCCAACATACATCTGACAACCAACAACCGATAACCAATAACTGACAACCTATAACCAAATCGTGGCTGCCCGCCAGAGATTCGAACTCCAATTAACAGATCCAGAGACTGTCGTCCTACCATTAGACGAGCGGGCAACTCGGGTACGAGTATACCAAAGCGGGACTTTGGGACTGAGCCGGAACTTGTCGTCAACAGCGCACGTCATTGACAAGAGCATGAAAACAATCGCACTTGTTGTTCCACTAGTTGTCGCATTAGCTGTTGCTGGATGCAACGAACAAGATGCTGGCGACCTAAAACGGGACGCAACTAATCTCGCGGCAAGCGGTGTAGAAGCCGCGAAAAACGCTAGCGTTGCTGTTAAAGTCAATACTGCTCTTGGGCTTCACAAGAAGGTGGACATGACCTACCTGCATGTTGAAGCGAAAGAAGGCATTGTAACGATTTCCGGGCATGTAAAAACTCTAGAAGAGAAGAAACTGATTGCTGAAATCGCTTTTCAGACGAAGGGTGTTGAAAAGGTAATTGACTTGATTCGAGTTGAGCCTTAGCACTTTGCGAGTGCGCGGGCATGACCGCGCTTTTTCAGATCGGGACATACTGGACGAATGCGATTTGCACGAGGAAACCTAGTGGGCCAGGAACATTTAGTTAGTTCAGACGGCTCGCAAACATGGCGCAACAGTCTCTTTGATTCAGAATCAAGTCGGAACGTCGAAGTTCAGGTAGATCGTTTTCTCGCCCCTCTCGACCCGCCAGCAATCATCGGCATCGGCCAAAACTACCGAAAGCACGCTGAAGAAATGGGAGGCAGTCCGCCAGAACGGCCTGTAGTCTTTTTCAAGAACCCTGCATCCGTCCAACACCCAGACGAACCGATCGTGCTTCCCCGCCACCTTCGCAGCGATAAAGTTGATTTTGAAGCTGAACTTGCCGTTGTCATCGGAAGGAACTGTAAGAACGCAACTCTCGAAAACGCTCTCGACTTCGTTTTGGGCTACACGTGCGCGAACGACATCAGTGCCCGAGATTGGCAGAAAGAATGGGGCGGTGGGCAATGGTGCAGAGGCAAGAGCTTTGACACTTTTTGCCCGCTCGGACCGTGGATCGTGAGTGCCGATGAATTTGGCGATCCGCAGAACAAACGCATCCAATGTCGCGTAAACGGCGATACGATGCAGGACTGGACGACGGGAGATATGATCTTCTCAATTCGAGAATTGATCGTTTTTCTTTCTGGAAGCACGACATTGTTGCCCGGCACAGTCATTCTCACCGGCACGCCACATGGTGTTGGAGCTGGACGAAAACCGCAGGTATTTTTGAAAGCTGGATATGTTGTTGAGGTTGAAATAGAGGGAATAGGAGTTCTGAGGAATAGTGTTGTAGAAGAATGCTGGGATTGTTAGCGGTTAGCAGAGAGCGGTTGGCACGTAGTTCGCAAGTTGTTTGCAAGTAGTTGGCAGGTAGTTGGCAAGTTGAAACGGCTCTTTGTTCGGATTGGCACGGGTTAGTCCGGATTTGTCCGGATTCGCATTGAGACGAAGCCGAGCCAAACCGACCCAAACCGGACCACCCCGAACAAACCCGAACTACAAAAAGTAAACTCTCTCCATGGCTCAAATTCACAAATACCCCGTGACCGTTTCTTGGACCGGAGACCGCATGGGAAGCGGAAAATCGACAGCTGACCATAGCGGCACAAGCGTCCCCATCAGCGTTCCTGAAGAATTCCAGGGCCAAGGCGAAGGAACGAATCCCGAAGAACTTTTGAGCCTCGCGATTGCAAGCTGCTACAGCATGACTTTTGGAATTATCGCAGGAATGCGGAAGCTCCCTTTCTTGACCATCGAAACGGTCGCAGTTGGCGAAGTCGAGCAGAACGGCGCCAGTTTTGTCTACAACAAGATCACAATCAGCCCAACGATTCGGCTAACTGAAGATGCAACGGATGATCATGTCGCCATGGCGGAAGATTTGTCACACAAGGCAGATTTGTATTGCATTATCACAAATGCAGTTCGTGGGAAAGTTGATGTTGTCGTGGAACCGAAGATCGTGAGAAGCTAGTTCAGCTTTGAGTATAGGACTCATGTGACAAATAGGACAAATTGAGCTAACAACTCATATTTGTCCTATTCGTCCTAGTTTTCGATTGACTCACGCAAAAAATGAAGGATCAAACAATCCAACGCCGAATCACATAATGGTGAGCCTTTTCCCAACCATCATTGCTGTATTCCTGTTCCTCTTCATGGCCACCGTTGCAGAGAGCCAGGAATGGGCAGCTCAAAAATCTCCTTTAACCACCCGGTGGGCGAAGGACGTCAACCCAAAGAATCCGCTGCCTGAATACCCCCGCCCACAGATGGTGCGGAAAGAGTGGATGAATTTGAACGGGCTGTGGGATTTCGAAGTTATTTGGTTTACGAGCAATACGTCTTCGGGGAAGATCCTTGTTCCCTTTCCGATCGAATCTGCGCTTTCTGGAGTAATGAAACCAGTTAAGCCAGAGGAGATACTCGTCTATCGCAAAAGCATCGTCTTGCCTCAAAGGTACGTTGGGAAGTCATTACTGCTACACATCGGCGCATTGGACTATCAATGTACTGTAACCGTGACAGGAGGACCATACGATTTCCATACAGGGGGCTATGATCCAATTAGCTTGTTCATCCCAAGTTTAGAAACCTGGAAGGGAGAATTGGAGATAACTGTAAATGTCACTGACTCCACCGGCAACTTCCAACCCCGTGGCAAGCAATTCCTCAAACCAGAAGGCATTTGGTACACGCCAGTAACTGGAATCTGGCAAACAGTTTGGATCGAGCCGGTGCCCGAAAGCTATATCGAATCGCTCGATATTGTTCCTGACCTGGACAATTCAACTCTGAAAGTCGGTGCAAAAGTAAAAGGACAAGACACTGATCTTTCGGTTCGGGTGACCGCCTCAGAAAAGGGCAGCGTAGTTGCCAAGGGGTCTGGAAAACCTGGGGCCAAATTAGATTTGAAACTCGATAACCCAAAGCTCTGGTCACCAGAAACTCCATTTCTATATGACCTGAAGATCGAACTTCTGGAAGCTGGCAAAGTAATCGACAGCGTGACTAGCTACGCCGCGATGCGCAAAATCGAGGTTTCGAAAGACAGCAAGGGCATTCCCAGAATCAAACTAAACGGCAAAGAGGTCTTCTGCATCGGCCCGCTCGACCAAGGATTTTGGCCAGACGGAATCTACACCGCCCCAACCGACGAAGCGCTCAAATTCGACATCGTAGAGACGAAAAAGCTAGGCTTCAACACGATTCGAAAGCATGTCAAGGTCGAGCCCGACCGCTGGTATTACTGGTGCGACAAGCTCGGAATGATGGTTTGGCAAGATATGCCCTCGCCGCACTTTTCAGATTCCGTGAAGCCTGAAACGCTTTCGACGAACGACAAGAACCAGTTCCTTTTAGAACTAAAGGCAATGATTGACGCCTTGAAGAACCACCCTTGTATCGTTATGTGGGTCCCCTTCAACGAGGGCTGGGGGCAGCACGATACTGTTTCCGTCGTCGAAAAAGTCCGCCAATGGGACCCAACACGGCTCATCAACAACGCAAGCGGATGGACCGACATGAAATCCGGCAATGTCATGGATATCCATGTGTATCCAGGCCCGGGAATTCCACCGCTCGAAACGAAACGCGCCGCCGTCTTGGGCGAATTTGGTGGGCTTGGGCTCGGAGTAGACGGCCACACTTGGACCGACAAGGCTTGGGGCTATCAGGGCATGGCAGACAAGGATTCGCTGACCAAAAAGTATGTTGACCTTCTCCGCCAAACCTATCAGCTGAAGGACAGAGGGCTGTGCGCCGCAATTTACACGCAAACTACGGATGTGGAAACGGAGTGCAATGGTTTTTTTACCTATGATCGTGAAGTTTTCAAGTTCAATTTGAAGGATTTCTTAAATGCGAATAAAGGCATCTTTCCAAAGGAGATTCCTTTCGTTTGGGTGCTGCCTTCGGCGCAATTCACAATTCGTCCAGGAAGGTACTCGGGGCCGCCACAAGACTTCGAAACCGCCCGATGGGCCTATACGATGGAAGCTCCCAAAAACTCTTGGATGAATTCTGGGTTTGATGATTCTCATTGGTACAAGGGAGCCGGAGGATTTGGGACATTGGGAACACCAAATACGATGGTGTTTACAACTTGGAACACATCCGAAATATGGCTCCGAAAAACCTTCGAACTAGCCACAACGAAGTTCAAAAACCTCCGCCTGAGAATGCACCACGACGAAGACGCCGAGGTGTACATCAACGGCATTTTGGCTTGCAAAGTGGCGGGCTACACCACCGAATATCAAGATTTCCCCATTTCAAAAGAGGCTCTAGCTACCCTCAAGAAAGGTAAGAATTTGATAGCTGTTTATTGCAAACAAACTTCGGGCGGGCAGTACATAGATTTGGGACTGGTGGGGGATGAATGAGCCCCTTCTTTCCTTACGAGGAAGTGTTGTTACAGATCTCGCCGAAGGGAAATCGCAGATAGGGAGGGGTGGAGGGTCGTAAATTCCTACTTCCGAACCTGTTTCAACGTGGCGTAGACATACGCCAGAACCTCAGCTACTGCCTGAAAAAGCTCTCTCGGAACAAAATCCCCTACCTCGCAACGCTTATACAATTGCCGAGCCAAAGGAGCATTTGGAACAATCGGAATTCGAGAATCCTTTGCTAATTCTCGAATCTTGAAAGCCAAAACGTCCGCCCCTTTCGCCACGACTTGCGGGGCGTGCATCTGCCCTTGCTCATATTTGATCGCTATCGAAAAGTGAGTCGGGTTGGTGATGATGACATCTGCCGTCTTCACTGCATTCGCCATTCTGCCCTTCAACAGCCTTCGCCGTTTTTGTGCGATTGCAGCGCGAAGCTCTGGAGATTGCTCGTTCTGCCGGAACTCCTGTTTCAATTCTTCTTTGCTCATCTTGAGCTGCTTATCAACCTGCCATCGTTGAAACAGATAGTCAAACGCTGCCAAAACCAGCCATGACGTTGCAATTCTCAAGAAGATTTGACGAAGAATTTCGCCGGTTAAAGTGAGCGATGCCGCCGGGGTCGTCCACGACAGTTTCATCAACTCGTCCCAATTCGCCATAAGCACACCGTAAGCCAAGTAGCCAAATAGGAGAGACTTTGTCGTCGCCTTGATGCCTTCAAAAGTCGTTCGAGCTGAAAACATCCTTTTTAAACCTGCAAACGGATTGATTTTTGAAAGCGAAGGGGAAAGAGCCTCGCCGGATAGAACGAAGCCGACTTGGGCAAAATTTGCCGCTACACCAACGACCATGGCAATGAGTACGAGTGGAGCGAATGCCAAAAAAGACGGCCTGCCAATCGTCCAAAAGTATCTGGAAATCTCGGTCGGGCTAACAGATGTTGGGATGTTTCCGATGCCGGTCGTCACGCTTTGCATCATCGCGCTACCAAGCCCAGTTGCAATAAATGGTAAAGCAAGGAGAATTGCGAAGATAACGAGAGCGTTGGTCAAATCAACGGATTTGGCAACCGTCCCCTTTTTCCTAGCGTCCTGCTTCTTACGTGGCGTCGCTTGTTCTGTCTTTTCGCCTGCAAAATCCGCCATGGCTTAACCCGCCTTCCAAACGTTCCAGAGCGAATCAAGTGCGTGATTTACACCAGAATCAACGCCAGAAACCAAAGCGGGAAGAATGACACCAAGGCCCAAAATGCCAGCCATCAACTTCGCAGGCATTCCCACAACCATCACAGGCATTTGCGGTACGGCCTTGTTTATCAGCCCCAGGCCGACATCAATAATGATACTTACGGCAGCTACGGGCGCAGAAATCTGCAGCGCCAACAGGCTCATTGCCCCAATCATAGTGACAACATGGCCTTGCAAGGCCCCCAAAGAGGCTATCGAAATGGCGGGAATTGCATCGTACGATAGTACAAATGCCCGAAACATCGCATGATGTCCGTTCATCGCCAAAAAGATCGCTACGGCCAATAGGAACTTCATTTGGGCGACGATCGTGACCGGAACACCCGTAATCGGGTTCATGATCTGGCTTGAACCCAGGCCGATTTGAAAATCGAGGAACGAACCTGCCATCTGAATCGCCAGAAACACAAAGCTGACAAAGGTTCCTAACAGGAGTCCTGCAACGGCTTCATTTGCAATCGCCCCGACAAAAGTTATTAGGTCTTGAGGCGCGGATGGCAAATGCGGCTTGAGCGCCAAAGTGAGCGCTGCGGCAATGGAGAGTGTTGTCATTACGCGAATGTTGGCGGGCGTATGCTGTGCTCCGAAAACAGGCGAGCTAATGAGCATCGCTGACGCCCGGACAAACACCAAGAAGAACCCAAAAATGAGGTCGGCATCAAGCGGCATTAACCCACCCTCGAAGCCTGTTCCAAACAAAACGTAGTGTACGCCACCAGTTTTTGGAGCATCCAGTTGCCCATGAGAGTAAGCAAAATCGCCATGCCAAGCACTTTAGGAACGTAGGTCAAGGTCATTTCCTGAACTTGAGTTACTGCTTGAAAAACGGAAACGGCAAGTCCCAAAAAAAGTGTTAGCGCGAGCCCAGGCATGCTGACCATTAGGGCAACTTGGATGCCTTGCTGAGCGACATCTAGGGCGGAGGAAGTATCCATTTGCTATCGGTACCCCTGCAAAATAGCTGAAACAAGCGTCGCCCATCCGTCAGCAAGAACAAACACAAGAAGCTTGACAGGCAGTGAAACGACAGTCGGCGGAAGCATCATCATGCCCATGCTCATTAGTCCGCTTGCCACGATCAGATCAATAATCAAGAACGGAATAAAGATATAGAAGCCAATTATAAATGCTGTTTTGAGTTCGCTAATGATAAAAGCTGGTATCAATGCTACAAGAGGCACAGTTTCGCGAGTTACAGTTTTTTCCTGCTGAATGTCCAAGAACATTCGCAGGTCTTTGCTGTACGTGTTCTTGATCATGAAAGAACGGATGGGCTTCTCAGCCTGCGCGAGTGCCTCATCGAACTTGATTTCCTTCTTCATGTAGGGTTGAAGGGCATTTTCGTTGATTTGCTTGTATGTAGGCCCCATCACAAAAAAGGTGAGGAACAAACTAAGGCCGATGACGACTTGGTTTGGCGGAATCGAAGGTGTTCCTAAGGCTTGGCGAAGAAAGCTAAAAATGATGACAATGCGCGAAAACGCTGTTGTTAAGATGAGAATTGCAGGTGCAACCGAGAGAATCGTCAGCAGCGCGAGAATTTGTAGCGATGACGAAATGTCGTCCTGTCCGCCAGACTTGCCGACTTCGAGCTTCATGCTTGGCAAAATCGCGGTTGACTGCGCAAATGCCATCCCTGCAGCTAGCGCCAGCAGAATTACCAGCAACATTCGCAACACAGGTGTAAACCTCAGAGATGCCATATTCATAGCCTAAACAGGAGTGGTTTGTCGTTTGCGTAGTCGCTGAATTTCAGGATTTCGCAACAAAGAATTCGTAACAATTGGCACAACAGGCTCTTCGGTTTCTTCTAGGTAAACCGCAGCATGGACTGGGCGAGGCTTTGCAACCTGAGCTTCAATTTCCTGGTCAATCATTTCCATGAATAGGGGCTGAGCATCAGTTTTCGTATTGGATTGCAATTCGCTAAGGCACGTGACACCGTTCGCGCCAACGCAAAGCAAGAGCGATTTCCCCCGAGCTTCAACGACGTATAACGAACCACCTGCAAAGGTTGCCGATTCTTCAACTTTGATCAGCCCGGTCGTATGGATAACTAACTTTCTGGAAAACTTTGCAATCAACTTTGGACCAAATACTTTGAGGACGAAGAGTACAACGCCAAGAACAAGCACCGTCTGCAAAATGCTCCAAACAGAATTTCCGGTTGCAGGTGAACTTGTAGAAGTTGTGAGAATGTCCGCCTTTGTTCCAAGTGGATCAGTTCCAGCAATTGCGATCGAACAACATGCCACGAAAATTACAATACTTAGACGTTTAATCATCAGGCTACCTCACCTAATTTGACAAGTCTTTCATGTGGCGTAAGTATCTCAGTGATCCGAACCCCAAAGTTGTCTTCGATAACAACAACTTCGCCCTTTGCTACTAGTCTGCCGTTTACCATCAAATCAACTGGTTCGCCTGCAGCTTTGTCTATTTCTACAATGGACCCTGTTCCAAGTTCAACCACATCTTTGATCATCATCTTGAGCCTGCCCAATTCAACGCAGATTTCCATTGGAATATCAAGAAGTAATTCAAGGGCGTTTGCGTCTTCGTAAGGATTATTTGGAGACACCTGGTTGGGAGACGAGTTACTCAAAGATGAAACTTGTAAGAAAGGTGTAGAGTCATCTTCATTCTCCTCATTCTCACCCTTTGTTCCCAAAATCAAACTTGCAGTCTCAACCTCCATGAGCCACACGGCGTTTCCGTTTAGCTCGTCGCCTGAAAGAGCGATTTGGGTTCGGATAAGCTCTTCTTGCCGTTGGAGATTTGGTGGGAAACTGAAAACTTGGTGCCGAATAGTTAATCCGCTTGCAACAATCGCCTCGTTGGTGATGGTTCCAACTGACATGCAAATTCCCTGCACAATCCCCTCAAGTTGGGGCCGAACTTCGGAAACCAAGTTTTCGTCAATTTCTTCGATCAAATCGCCACGTATCGCCGAGACTAGTGGCAAGAATGAATCGGCGGGAATCAATACGACTTGCGCAACTTCCGGCTGGTTTGCAAATGCAAATTGGATCACAATCATTGCAGATCCAATGTCAACAACCAAGTCAGATGTCTTGGCCGAAACCGTAAGTGCAGACCCAAATGTGATCGGAGAGTTGCTGGTTCCGCTTACAATTTTCGAAACGCTCTGCCAGATTTGATCCTGCAGAGTGGACATGCGACTGATGATTTCTGAATTAATTACTGACATGAGGACTTTCCTTATTCTTCCCAGGGACTCGTTACGTTCAAAATGAGATTCTTACCGTTCTTTGCTAGCTTGCCAATGTACTTCGGCATTCCGCCAACTTTAAGTGTCAATTCGTCGTCCGACTTTTTATCAAGCCGGAGCATATCGCCTTTTCGAAGCCGAATGAAATCCTTTAACAGCATTGTTGCGTTGCCTAATTCGACTGAACAATCAACCACTGTATGGTTGATTTGATAAGTCAGCAGTTTTCGAGCCTGGTTTGTTTGGCGTTTGTTACCAGCTGCAAACCACTTTTGGGCACTTAGTTTTGCAGTAATTGGTTTGAGGACTAAGTAAGGAATACAAAGACTCATTGCACCACGTTGGTTACCTACTTTGACTTCGAACAAAATTGTTACAACGACATCAGATGGAGGAGCAATCTGTACAAATTGTGCACTGGTTTCAATGCCCTCAATTCCAGGATTGACAATGACAACACCTTCCCAAGCACTCTTAAGACCCGCAAACACACGTTCGATTACTTGTCGAATCAATGGTCGTTCAATGTCAGTCAGAGAGTTTCGATTGAACGATTGTCCCGAACCTCCCAACATTCGATCAATGATCGAAAATATGAGCGAGAACTCAACTTCTAGGACGGCTTGGCCCGTCAATGGCGGAAGCGACATGACCGTGAAAACGGATTGGTTGATCGTCCGCAGGTACTCTTCGTAAGGGACTTGTTCAAGTGAAATCAGATCAATGGAAACCGGCGTACGTAAATAGGCAGATAGGCTCGATGCAGAGAGCCGGGCAAATGTTTCATGGAGCATTTGCAAAGTTCGGAGCTGATCCTTGCTAAATTTGTCTGGCCTTCGAAAGTCATAAACTTCGAAGGAAACCGCCGACTTCGTGCTCTTTTTGCGAACAAACGAACCCCCGGTCGCCCCAACTTGTTCCTTTTGCGGATCTTGCATAATAGGTCCAGGCTCCGGTTCACCCGAATTGAGTGAATTCAAGAGCCCTTCGATTTCAGCCTGCGACAGTATTTCCGACATACCCTACCAAATTTCAGCCCTATACCGGGCTATCAGTTTGGTTATCGGAGATTACGGTTCCATCTTTAGGCTTGCGACATCAAAAACTTGACAATCTGCTTGAGTGTTTGTGCTCAATCAGGATTAGGCCTTGTCGAACTCCGCCCATTGCCGCTCAAATTCAGTCACCAACGATTCCATTGCTCGAAATCCGCCTTGCCAAAACTCTTCGCTGTTCAAGTCAACACCTACAGCTTCCATAAGCTCTTGCGGCGTTCTTGAACCCCCAAGCTTGAGCATATCAATGTACTTGCGCTCAAATTCAGCTCCGCCCTGCTTTGCCATTTGATACAGCGACATAGCAAGTAGCTCTCCAAAGGAATAGGCATATACATAAAACGGAGCAAAAAAGAAGTGGCCGATGTAGCCCCACCAGTGCCGATGCTGTTCGCCAAGTGAAACTGCGTCTCCAAACATTTCTTGGAGCTTCTCGTGCCACAGATCGCCAAACTCTTCCGGTGCCAATTCGCCCTCCGCTCTCCGTTTTTCATGGCAAGCTTGCTCGAATTGAAACATCGCAGCTTGTCGGAAAACAGTCGCAAACATCGCCTCGATTTTCTCGGCAATCAACGCCAATTTGTCCTTTGGCGAAGCTTGAGAGACGAGATTTTCAAAAACCAGCATCTCTCCAAAAGTTGAAGCGAGTTCGGCTAAAGGCAAAGTTCCGTGAAAATTCAGGTAAGACTGGTCCCGACTCAAAGAGGCATGCACGCCATGGCCCAATTCATGGGCAAGCGTCATAACATCGTCCATTTTGTTCATGTAGCTCATTAGGACAAACGGATGCGTATCTGGCGTGACATACATGCAGAATGCTCCGCCGGTTTTGCCTTTGCGAACTTCGGCGTCAATCCAGCCATTGTCAAAGAACTCTTCGGCTCGAACTCGCATTGTTTGGCTCATTGAGCCAAATGAATTCAATACGATGTCCTTCCCTCGATCCCAATCAACGGCCTCGTCGGTTTCAAAAAGTGGCGCGTACCTGTCAATGTGCGTCAGTTCTGGCAAGCCAAGAATCTCTCTCTTAACCTTATAAAAGCGAGCGACTATTGGATAATTCTCACGGCACATTCGGATGACCAGATCAACTGTCTCCTTTTCTAGCTCATTGCTCAAATGTCGCGAATGTTCGGGGTAAGTGTGTTTGCGGAGCCTGTCCCCAACTTTTTTGTCTTGGAGCAAGTTGTTGTAAGTAAAAACGAGAACACGCTGGATCTCCAATAGGCCAGCAGTAAGCGCATCCGCACCGGCCTGTCGAACGATTCTGTCTGGGCTTCTAAGCAAATTTGTCGTTTCTTCAAGCGATTTTTCCTCAATCAATTCAGTCGCGGGGTTTCGAAAGCGAAAGACATGATTGCTTGTCACTTCGTCGTGCAAACGCACCCATGCCCTGCAACCTGTATTCGCTGTTTCTTCAAGAATGATCTCTTCTGGTTCGCTGAGCCGATGCTCGCTTAGCGCGCGAATAACCCCGACGTAATGCCGAAACTTTGCCAAGCGTTCATCGGACATAAGTTTTGAGATGACTTCCGCCCTCGCAACTTGAAGCTCTAGTTCGAAAAATATGAGCTTTACGCTAAGCTCCGTCCCCCGTTCCATTTGCTTTTGCAAAAATGCTCCGTTGGCAGGGTTGCTCGTATCCCCAGCAAAAGTGAGTTCGGCATAGTTGTAAGGCTTGGCAACCTCGTTACTGATTTCTTCAATTGCAACAAGTGCTCCCAACAATGTTTCGACTTGAAGGCTTAGGTCTTCAATCTTGCCTCGATACAATTGTGCAAATTTGTCTGCAGAATCGTTGACTCGTTTCCAAGTTGCCTCAATTTCAGGGTCACCTAGTCCCTTGTACAGTGTCGTCAAATCCCAGCGGACGTTTGGAGTCGAAATTTGTAAAGCAGAACTCATGACGTTCATTATGGCTTCCGATGCTGATCTCCATTTCTCAGATTCCGCTTGATTCACGTGGCTCGTCCGTCCCTGGCGAGAGTGTCATCGACGTCCCGCCCAAAACCTCAGTAATTTGCAAGAACCATCTCGTCCGAGACGGACGAGCCACATGGCATTAGAACGGTATGCTCTTTACGTGTTTGTCACGTTCGAAGGACCCGAAGGGGCCGGAAAAAGCACCGTTATCGAGAAGCTTGCCTTCAGACTCGAAGAGGAAGGGCATGACGTCCTATGCACAAGAGAGCCCGGTGCTGGAAACCTGGGGGCTGCCATTCGTAAAATTCTCCTCGAAGGCGACGAAATGCCTGCATTGAGCGAACTCTTCTTATTCTTGGCAGACCGTGCAAACCATGTCGCAACCATCATTCGACCCGCACTTTCTGAACGAAGAATTGTTCTTTGCGACCGATTTGGAGATTCAACTGTCGTGTATCAGGGAGTAGCCCGGGGACTTGACACCGAAACCCTTCGCGAACTCAATTCCATCGCGACAGAAAATCTCGTTCCCGATCTCACCCTTCTGCTTGATCTGCCACCAGAAGTCGGCCTTTCTCGAGTCACCGATTCAAATCGCCTTGACCAAGAATCAATTGATTTTCATCACTCAGTGCAAAAGGGTTTCCTGTATGAAGCTCAAAGCGACCCCTCGAGATGGAGAGTCATTGACGCAACACAATCACTTGACAGCGTTGTCGAAGAATGCTGGAGCAGTATTTCTCAGAAAATGAATGAGATTGGTTAATCGTTACTTTCTGCGATAACTCAATTTGGGTCCTTTGCCGTTGTCAGATTCAATCATCAACAGATCGCCCTTTGGCGTGAGCCAGATAGGATCGCTCTTAGCGCTTGCACCTTCCATTCCTGTTAATTCTTTTGGGGACAATTTGATTCGCGTACCTTCCATTTTCCAATTGCCATTTATTTCAATCAGAATCGAAAAAATGAATGTGTTGTCGGCCTTAAGTTCGATGGTCGAACTTTCAAGAATTCCTTTTGTCATAGGCCAATCCTTTTTCTGCTCTGCAGTGAGGCTTGACATTTCTACAGTTGAGATGTCGGCAACCCAATTCCCGACATAACTTGATTCCTCGCTGCGAACGCTTGGGGTTACAGGTTTGGGTGCAACGGAATCTCGAGTAAACACCACAGATTCGGTTGCATCTTTCGTCCCGAACAGCAAGATTGATTTCCCGTCTTCGCTAACCGTTGCCGTCATTGGTTCGCTGAATTCTGGTCCCTTCGCACCTGGCTGCTTTAGCTCCTTAGCTTGCGCTTCCGTCATCCCACCAATTTTGGTCGCCTTCAGAGTCAAATTCTTACCATCTCGCTCAACCGATCCTTCCATTGGAATGAACATCAAAGTCAGTTTGAAATGAGAGTCATCAGGAAATTCGAGTGTCAATCCTTCAGTGAACATCTCAGCAAGCGCATCGCCCATTTTGGCTCCTGGGTCGGCCTTGTCAACAGGCTTCTTGTTCACTTTTCCGTTCCACTTTCCTAGAAGTTCGCTGGAAACTTTCGTCTTTACAACGGTTTCGCCCATTGTAGGAACAGATGTTGTGGAAGACGTGCCGACACATCCAACGATGAACAAAGCTGCCGCAAAAACTAGAATCGTTTTCATATTCACATTTTACGACGCTCAGGGGCCGTCAATATATCCTTTCAATGGAATACCTGGCAAGTGTCAACAAGGCACTTGCATTTTCAAACTCTGAATTCAACTCAGCTTCCGCCAACTCTGTCATACGAATTGCAGCCTGCTTCGACTCCTCAAGCCCAAACAAACGGGGATACGTCGCCTTTTCGCGCATTTGGTCGCTTCCCACTGACTTCCCTAACGCAGCAGCATCGCCGGTTTCATTGAGTACGTCATCTGTGATCTGAAAAGCAGTTCCAATCAACTGACCAAATCTGTTCAGGCACGCAATTTGGCTTTCGCTCGCTCCTCCAGCAATTCCTCCGATTACGCAGCTTGCCGCAATCAAGGCACCTGTCTTTCGAGAATGAATCCACTCCAATGTCTCCGCGTCAATTGGAAGTCTTTCCGACTCAACATCCACAACTTCTCCGCCCACCAATCCATTTGAACCTGATGCCTCAGCGACGATTCGCAAGCACATACACTTTTCCTCTGCACCTAGATATGAATTCGCGATCGTCTCAAATCCCAAAGCAAAAAGAGCATCGCCCGCCAATATTGCGATTGCCTCTCCAAATTTCTTGTGGCATGTCGCATTGCCCCTTCTCAAATCGTCATCGTCAATCGCAGGCAGATCGTCATGGATCAACGAAAAAACATGGATCATCTCAAGCGCAGCAGCTAAGTCTAAGGCGGCAACCGGCGACCCACCCGAAGCTTCGCATGAAGCAAGGCAAAGAGCTGGCCGGATGCGCTTGCCGGATGCCAAACAGCTATAGCGCATGGCTTCGTGAAGCCTCGCTGGACGAACCGAAATTGGGGGGAGGAGTTCGTCCAATCGCCGATCAACCAACTTTTGATAGGTCTTTAGTAGGGTTTCGGCGTTCACATAGGCGAGTTTACCGATCCGCATACTCGTTGGATTGGTAGACTATGCGCTCATATGGCGACCATTCGCGCGTTTCGCGGCCTGCGTTTTTCACCTGAGGCGGGAAAACTGTCCCAAGTAGTGGCTCCGCCGTACGACGTAATCTCTCCCGACGGCCGAGAACTATTGGCAAACCAAAGTCCAAACAACATCGTCCACCTCACATTGCCAAGGGGAGAAGATGACGACCGGTCGAAATTTGTAAAGTACGCAAGGAGTTCCGCTCAACTAGCTGAATGGCGAAGAAATGGCGTTCTCAGACTAGAAGAAAAGCCGTCCCTCTACCGATACACCCAGACGTTTCATTTGCCCGGAACACCGGCTCCACTAACGCGAACAAAACTGATGGTTCTGCTAAAGGTCGAGCCTTACGAAAATGGGGTTGTGCTGCCGCACGAACAGACATTTCCAAAACACAAAGAAGACCGGCTGAGGATTTTGGAAGCTACTCGATCTCATCTCGAATGCATTTACGGCCTTTTCGAGGATCCATCTCGCTCCATTCACGACTTGATTTCGGATGCTCCCGTTTCTGAAAGCAATGAGATCACGACTGAAGACGGAGTTCTAAACCGTCTCGAAGTGATTGATGACCCAGAAGTGCTTGCGGCCATCATCGAAGCGATTGCAGATCGAAAAGTTTGGATCGCCGACGGGCACCATCGTTATGAAACTGCTGTAACGTTTAGGGAGCAGCAAGGAGAAAAGGACGGGATTATTCCCGAAGACTTCATGATGATGGCTCTGAGCAGCATGTCCGATCCTGGCTTGGTCATTCTTCCAACCCATCGAATTGTTGACAAAATGCCAGTTTCTGAAGGCGAGCTTGACAACGTCATGCAACGGATGTTCAATGTGCGAAAAGTTCCGAACGGCACTCTTTGGCAGGAGTTAGAAACTGCAAACCGCCCAGACACGAGGGCATTTGGCATTGCTTTGCCAAGCGGAATGGGACTGTTCTGTATACTTGACCGACCTCAGGATGTTTTGAAATGGATGGAAGGAGTCGAAAGTGAACGATGGAAGCTGCTCGACGTGACCATTCTTCACAAAATAATTTTTGAACGGCTTTTGGGACTCTCAGGACTAGAATTTTTTCGTTACACTCGTGATGCAGACGAAGCGATTCAATCTGTTCGTTCAGGTAACGATGCCGCTTTCTTGATGAACCCGCCTTCTGTCGAAGATATGCGTGTCATTGCACTTGGAAAGGAAAAGATGCCCCAAAAGAGCACATATTATTATCCGAAACTACTCAGCGGACTCGTTGTCTGGTCTCTAAGCGATTTTGAATAGCTCATGGAAATTCAAATCTTAGGAACTGGAGCATCAGATGGAATCCCTGCGTTTTTCGCGGAAAGCCGTGTCACAGATTATGCTCGGAAGCATCGCGGTAAGGATGTTCGCATGAGAAGCGCAGCCCTGGTTGATGGCCATCTCAAAATTGACTTTGGACCCGATACTTATAATCAAATTGAGGCATTCGATCTTCATGCAAAAGACTGGTCGGCAATTCTCTTTACTCATGCGGACGCCGACCATTTCAGCGTCAAGGAACTGCAATATTCTCTGTTTCCGTTCTCCGACGCAATGTTTTCCTCATTTGCAATTCACGCAAACCAAACTGTTTGCGACCTCTTGAGAACTCACTATCCTGAATGGCCGATTGAATTCCATCAAACGGTCAGTTTTCAGTCATACCAGCACGCTGGATACCAAATCACGCCGATCAAGGCGAATCATTCTGCTGGTGAGGATTGTCACAACATTTTGATTGACGATGGAAAAGCAAAGGTTCTCTATGCGACCGATACAGGCATTTGGCCTGAAATTACTTGGGATTTTCTCTCGGAAGTAAGTGGAATTAGGTGCCTTGTTATCGAGTGTACGAACGGTCGAAATCGCTCGAGTTATCTCGGACACCTGAACCTAGAAGAATGTCTTTCAGTTGTCGAGCGCTTGCGAAAGATGGGCACACTTTCTGAGGATTGCCGAGTCATTACAACTCATCATAGCCACGAAGGGGACCTAACGCACGCCGAGTTGGAAATTGCTTTTGCCCCGCACCAAATGGAGCCAGGATATGACGGAATGGTACTTCATATAGACAACTAGTTGGATACTCAAGGAGCGCGGGCACTCAGCCCGCAGAAGGTCCGCGGACGCTCTGTCCGCGCATTATCGCCCGGAAATCATACTCGAAATCCCGCCGATCCCTAGACCCCGCTGAACGCAGTGAAGATGACCGCAGTTCGTGAAGGGCAATCGTAGATTGGGACCTATTCCGGTTCGCGGAATTTATTCCGCTTGAAGCTTCTTTTTGACCCCAAAACCCGTCAGTAACAATGGCCAATGGATTGGCGGGCGCAATGGCTAGGATGGCCTTTTCCTTCTTGGATCGAAATCAAAGATCATTATGCTTCCAGGACATTGGTTTACATTCGGCAAAAATTCCGCCTATGACGACGGCCTTCGAGCAATGCGTTCGGGTGATTTTGAAACTGCAATAGAACTCTTTTTGAAAGCCTGCAAAGAATCCAAAGATCATTCAATTGTCAAATTAGCTGAATCTTCAATAGTACAGTGTTGCCGAAAACTCGCTTCCAGCCAGATTGAGCAAGGTAATGGCACTGCTGCAATAAAAACGATCCAAATTGCACTCCAAATTCGGACCGTTTTCGCTGATCTTCATTTCCTTAATGCCCGAGCGTGGTTTCTTGAAGGAAACTTAACGGAGGTTCAAGGTGCACTCGAATCTGCAATTAAGCTCAATCCAAAATATACCGCTGCTCTTCAATTCAGCGACACCATATCCTACACAGCTGAACTTGACATCGAACCAGAAGTGCTTGCGTTCATCCGCGATGAATTGCGAAACGGAAATCGAGCCGTTGCTCTAAAAGCCTTTGACAAAGCAACATTTACATCTGAAGTCGAGATTCGCAAAAAGATTGTTACTGCACAATCCTTTGCAGAAAATTCCGATTGGAATAGTGCGTCTGCTGCTTGGCAAGAAATCATAGACGAGCGGCCAAATTATCCGGATATTCGATGTCAATTCGGGCAGGTGCTGCTAGAACTGGACCGCGTGGAAGAAGCATTGGAACAATTCGAGCAAGCCGTTGCCATAAACCCAATCATGGCTGACGCATACGCCTTGCTCGGTATTACCCAGAAACGGCTTGGTCTCCACCGCGAAGCTGGAGAGTCGTTTGAAGCGGCAAGAAAGCTGAATCCGCATCATCCTATAGCCGATATGGAAACCCTTCGGCGATAAATCAGTCCGATCAAATTTCAGCCAAAATGATGGTATGAATCCCGCTTTTCAATCTTGGCTCGCCGAAAACTTGCAGCAGCTAAGGGATCAGCACCTCTATAAATCGCCTAAGATCCTTGAAAGCCCGGCGGGCGGGCGAGTCAGGATGAACGGAAGAGATGTCGTCAACCTTTCCAGCAACAATTATCTCGGATTGGCAAACCACCCGAAAGTGCGTCAAGCCGCCTTAGAAGCAATCGAAAAATGGGGCGTGGGCGCAGGAGCTGTGCGCTGGATTGGTGGCACGATGAGCGTCCATGACGAGCTCGAACAACGCCTTGCCAAATTCAAACACACCGAAGCCGTCCTTGTTTTCACGTCCGGCTTTACGGCAAATTCAGGATGCATCCCCGCTGTGCTAACTGACAAAGATGTTGTCATTTCCGACGAGCTGAACCACGCAAGCATCATTGATGGCGTACGGCTTTCTCCGGCTGCCTATAAGAAATCTGATGGATGGGTTTACCGGCACAAAGATATGGAGGACCTTGAGCGAGCTTTGAAACTTGCCAATGAAACTGGATTTGGAAAGAAACTTATCATCACAGATGGCGTTTTTAGCATGGACGGAGACATCGCCCCGATGCCAGACATCGTGCGCCTCGCCGAGCAATACGAAGCCATTGTAATGATTGACGACGCTCATGGAAGCGGAGTTCTTGGTAAGAATGGAGCCGGAACTGTTTCGCATTTTGAACTCTATGGGAAGGTGGATATCCAGCTTGGAACGCTCAGCAAAGCCCTCGGTGTCGTTGGTGGTTATATCGCGGGATCTGCTTTTCTCAAAGATTGGCTCATTAATCGGGGTAGGCCGTATCTTTTCAGCACGGCGCATCCACCTATGGTCGCTGCAGCACTCATTGCCGCACTTGATATCATGGAAAACGACCCCGAGCCCATGCGTAAGCTGTGGGATAACACTCGCTGGTGGAAAAATGCTTTGCAGGAAGCTGGATTCGATACGATGGGTTCAGAATCACCCATCACTCCAGTTTTCGTGGGCGATGAAGCAGTAGCTCAAACCATGGAAAAGATGCTTTTTGAAGAGGGAGTCTACGCGCTTGCTATTGCCTTCCCAACTGTTGCAAGAGGAAAGGCAAGGCTTCGAACAATGCCAAATGCAACGCATACGCACGAGGATTTAGCGTTTGCGCTGGAGGCTTTCAAAAAGGTGAGGGACAAATTAAGAGTCCACGCTTAGCCCGGCTGGCAGACTTTGCATGACTTGTAGCCCTGCTTTTTTGCTTCAGAGAGTTTGATTGCCTTCGAACCGCTCTTCAAGCGGCAATTGCGAGTGTGAAAAGACTTGCCGTTCTCCAAAACATAAACCATTTCACCTTGATTCCGAGTGGTCTTCGACTGTTCAGGTGGCGGAGCATTGCACGAGAATGAGAATGCAATTCCTGCAAGAATCAGTGCGCGAAGACTTGGCCTCATTTACCGATCATAGCACTTTAGAACCACAAATTCGTCCAAAGCACCATTCCGCGCCGTTCACTTTTCTGGAGAATGGTCAGCTATTCCCCTTCGTTGAGCATCTTCTCTTGCTTTGCGGACTGCTTGTCTTTGTTGGCTTCGTAGCCGCCTTCAATGGTTTTGCAACCGACGGCAAGTGCAGCAAGAATGAGAAGAATCACCTTTGCTAATCGCATGACATTTTGACGAATCAAGGGAAAGTCTTGATCCAGTTTTTTGATTTGAAACGAGCTCTGCTTGCCAAAATGACTTCATTTGTGCCATAATTCCAAGTTCGGAGACCGTTTTCCCCCATGAAAGAAGGCATTCACCCTGTAAATCACCCAGTCGTCTACGTAGATGGCGACCACGAATGGATTGGCATTTCGACAATGAAGCCAAACAACACCAAGACGATTGACGGAGTTGAATATGGCGTGATCAACGTTGACATTTCCGCCTTCTCGCATCCTTTTTACACAGGTCAAAAGAAGCTTGTTGATACGGCAGGACGAGTTGAGAAATTCATGCGTCGATACCAAACGCAAATGGACAATTTGAAGAAAAAATAACGAAATCTCTCCTTTTGAAAAGGCTCTCAATCAAGTTGGTTGGGAGCTTTTTTTGTTTGAGGCTCAGCTTCCTTGCAATTCTTTTCGTAGGTCAATGTCCTCAAGCTCTTGGCATGGAATGACAATTGGATCAACACTTGCGCTGTTGGAATCCAGAATCCATTTTGCGCCATTGTCTCCCATACATTCGAGAAGCTTTGGGAACCAATCGCTTCCAAAAACAGCAGGACTTCTCAATTGTCCATCAGCAATTGCGGCCGCGATGCCAGAGCTCCCAGCGGCTTTCCATGCTAAACAAAGTCTTTCAATTGAAGCCGAAGTGAGCCAAGGCATATCCGCAGGGCAAATCAACAAGCCGTCAAAGTCCTTAGCTTCTTTCACTGCAGTTCGAATGGACGCGGAGATTCCTTCCTGATAGTTCGAGTTCTGAATAACTCGTACATCCCTTGTGCTCAGCAGTGCTCTCAAATTGTGGTCGTCCGAACGAACAATTGCGATGACTTCAGTAATCTCGTTGACCCTTAGAATCGAATTGATTACCAGGTCAATGATCGGCAAACCGTTGAAATGCTGGAGAAGTTTTGACCCTTCGCCAAAGCGCTTAGAAGAACCCGATGCCAGAATCGCAGCACAAATTCGTTTAGTTTGCATTGCGAAACTCCTGAATGATTTCAACAACAATGCTCAGCGCGATCTCCTCAGGACTCTTAGCACCGATGTTGAGTCCAATTGGCCCATGAATTCTGTCAATTTCGGAATCCTCGAACCCGATTTCCCTGAGTTTGTCTCGACGTTGCATTTGTGTTGCTTTGCTTCCAAGAGCACCAATGTACCGGACATTTGATCGTAAAGCCGCCGCAAGAGCGGGAATGTCAATCTTGTCGTCATGTGAAAGTGTGATCACGCACGACTTTGAGTGAATCAATAGTTTGAGCCAAATTTCTTCTGGCCAACCCACGAAGGTTTTGTTTGGCTGAACTGGAAATCTAGTTTGTTCTGCAAGTTGTGCGCGAGGATCAATGAGTGTTGTACTCATTCCCATTGCATTCGCGATTTGGAACAACGGGATAGCGATGTGCGATGCGCCAACGACAATAAGATGGATTGGCTGGAACTCGATAAGCAAGAACCATCTTTCAGCTGATACTTCGAAGGCTAACGATTCATCTGCTTGCTCAATCTCAGCTACTCTTGCCACACCGAAAGTGCTCATTAAATCTTCAATTCCAATGAAGTCTTCACGTGCAGATAAGTTACGATACAGCCTATAAGTAACTCCATCCTCAAGCAATTTTTGGAATAACTCCCAAATTGCAAGCGTATAATCATCATCAGAATCATACGGACTAGGCTCCACGAAAACCTCAACCCTTCCGCCGCAGGTTAGTCCAACCTCCCAGGCATCCTTTTCGCTAATTTGTTTGAAGTCTAAGAATTGTGTTTCACCTGAAATAATCGCTGATTGACAGGCCAAAATCACCTCGCTTTCCACGCATCCGCCGCTCACCGAACCGACAATGTCACCCGTCTCTGAGACGGCAAGAATTGACCCGACAGGACGAGGAGAAGAACCCCACGTTTGGATAACTGTCGCCATCGCCGCCCGAATGCCACTTTGATGCCATTCATAGAGCTGGCGTATCTCTTCCATAGGTCAATTAGGCGAGTTGTTCGCGAACAGGCAATGTTCGAATGCGCTTTCCGCAAGCCGCAAAGATCGCGTTGCAAATGGCAGGAACAGAAGCCGGATAGCCAACTTCGCCCATGCCGCCAGGCCGATCGCCTTCGCTGATAATGGTGATGTCCATTTTTGGTGCATCAGCAATGATTCCCCATCCAAAATCAAGGAAATGCTGCTCGACTGCTCCACCTTTGTCAATCGAAATCGCCGAATACAGAGTCGTGGAAACACCGTCCATGGTCGCGCCTTGAACCTGAGCTTCAACACCTAATGGATTCACCGCTAGACCGCAGTCCACTACGGCCACTACCTTATGAACCTTTACCAAACCATCTTTCACTTCAACTTCCACGATTTGAGTAATGTACGATCCGTATCCAGCAAAACAAGCCACTCCTCTCCCCCAGCCCGCAGGTAGCGGTGTTCCCCATTTAGCCTTCTCTGCTGCCAAAACCAAAGTTGCCTTCAAGCGATTGTTCGTCATGAATTGCTTCCGCATGGCTACCGGGTCCTTGCCACCCGCAGCGCAAAGCTCATCGAAAAACGACTCCGTTACAAAAACTTGATATGTGTTCTCAACGGATCGCCATGCTCCCGTTGGAATTGGTGAGGGTGCGTTGGCATTTCGTGTTCCGCCAGCCTCAAGTTTGTACGAAGCTTGCAATCCGCCAAATTCGTTTCCGCCACGATTCCTTCCCCCAGCTAAAACGGCTTGCTGAAAAGCAGCCACAGGCAATCCAGATGCGTCTATGGCACCCTTGAAGGCGTGATAGCTTGCTGGACGATAAAAGTCGTGCTGTGTATCGTCGTCACGAGTCCAAACCAATTGAACTGGAAAGCTGACTTTTCGTGCAATCCCAATGCACTCAGAAACAAAGTCCGCTCCCAATCTCCTGCCAAATCCGCCTCCAACCAAGGTTGGATTCAATTTGACCTTATCTGGAGTTATCTGTAGCTGCTGGGCCACCATATCACGTACGCGATCCGGCCCTTGGGTGGGAACCCAAACTTCGCACGAATCGCCCTTGAACCAAGCCGTACAGTTCATTGGTTCCATTGGCGCATGAGAAAGGAATGGAAGCTCATAGTTGGCTTCAATGACTTTGGAAGCGCTTGGAGGCATAGCAGGAAAAGCAACGATTTCAGCTTTCATTCGTCGCGAGATTTCCGCAGAATTCAATGTCGCGTTCTCTCCCAAGTCCCATTTGACGTTTAATGCCTTTCGGCCAGTTATCGCAGCCCAAGTATGATCAGCAACCACAGCGACGCCGTTTCCTACTTGAAAAACTTCTCTGACGCCGGGCACCGCCCGAGCTTTGACTTCATCAAATGAAATTACTTTTGCGCCGAATGCAGGGGTTCTCGCAATGACTGCCATTTTCATACCGGGAAGCTTTACATCCAGGCCAAAACCTGCAATACCGGTCACAACATCTCGATTGTCAACTCGTTTCGTGGGTTTGCCCACGATTTTGTAGTCGGCCTTTGCTTTCAAAACTAACTGCTCTTTGGCTGGCACGGGAACTTGGCTCGCCTTGGCAACCAAATCTTTGAAAGAGTATTTTTTTGCTCCGCAGGTAACGACTCCGTTTTCAATTGAGCAGGTTGACGCACTTCCTCCACCAAGATCAGCTGCCGCTTGCTTGAGCATTGCCGCCGCCGTAGCCCCAGCATGTCGTAATGGCTCGAATGAACCTCGAACGCTACCGCTTCCGCCAACTCCCTGATTGCCATATTTCGCGCCGTCCCCTTCGGCTTGGACGACTTTGACTTTGCTCCAATCCACCCCAAGTTCTTCGGCGACGATCATAGCTAACGAAGTCCTTACGCCTTGTCCCATATCGGGGCGAGGCACAGTTATCGCGACAT
Source organism: Armatimonadota bacterium (assembly GCA_031400935.1). Classification (GTDB taxonomy): domain Bacteria; phylum Armatimonadota; class Fimbriimonadia; order Fimbriimonadales; family Fimbriimonadaceae; genus JANNJE01. The sequence goes on along the minus strand of JANNQV010000027.1, from coordinate 220,061 downwards.
CTCCATTTGGGTCAATTTGTACAAAAACGTTGGGTGCAAATGCGGCTTCGCCCTTTTTCTTTGAAGGAGTGCTCGCTCGCGAAACGCTTCCCAAAACAAGGCCGGCACCTGCAACCGCAGTTACTGCCAAAAATCCACGACGACTAACTGGAATTGCGCTCATTTCGGCTGCGCCTCCTTTGCGGCTCGATGAATCGCTTTGCGAATCCGGTCATAGGTTCCGCACCTACAAATGTTGCCTTGCATGGCAACGTCAATGTCTTCGTCAGTGGGTTTGGCGGTTGTCTTCAAAAGGGCAACTGCCGCCAGTATCTGACCACCTTGGCAATAACCGCACTGAGGAACATCCTCTTCCATCCATGCTTTTTGAACTGGGTGCGAACCTGCCGCCGCAAGTCCTTCAATCGTGATGATTTTCTTTCCTACAAAACGAGAGACCGGCAATTGGCAAGTTTTTTCTGCGTGTCCGTCCACAAGGACTGTGCAAGCGCCGCAGACTCCAAACCCGCATCCGTACTTCGAGCCTGTCAGTCCGATTAGGTCGCGCAATGCCCAAAGCAGCGGCATGTCTTCCGCAGCCTCGAATGTATGAGGCCTTCCATTTACGTCCAATGTGTATTTAGCCATTTCGGTATGTCCAGTTCTATTCTAGTTCGGAACTGCTCGGATTGGTTGCATTTTTCAACAATTCTTCAAAATCTCTTAAGTGACTGTTGAGAAATGATCCTGAAAGGATCAAATCCCAATAGCCTGGGGTCGATCTTGAGAGACCCCAGGTGCAAAGTGTCCCCAAACCTGCACCCCGAAGGTGGTGCCAGGATTTGAAATTGGCTTTCATCAACAGTCTATTTAAGGATTTGGCAGTCACAATTTGTCTCAAATCTTGAATGTTGCAAAAACTGTCATAGACTTGGATCGAATTGTTAGAGTAGGATTCTAAACAGAAGACGTACTTCCTTCCGAATTACGAGAAAACTTATGAAAAAAATATTTGCAAGCTTGCTTTTCGCTGTTGCATTGGTCTCGGCAAATGCACAACCAACACAGGTGCAGGCACCGTTGTCAGCCGCTGAAATCATCAAGTCGGCTCAGAGCGAGTCCGCCCGTTCTAATCGAAACGTTTTTGTGCTTTTCGACGCATCTTGGTGAGGCTGGTGCCATAAGATGGAGTCCGTGATGACTCTGCCTGCGGTCAAGCCGATTCTTGAAAAATACTTTGTAATCCGAAAGCTCGTGGTAATGGAGTCAAAGGACAAAAAGAACCTAGAAAATACTGGCGGTGAAGCCCTGATGGAAAAAATGGGCGGAAAAGGCGCTGGTCTTCCATTTTTCTACTTCGCTGATGCCAAAGGGAAATTACTCGTGAATTCGATTGTCCAACCAAACTGCGCTGGAAAGGGCGGGAACATCGGATGCCCGTATGAACCTAAGGAAATTGCCCATTTTATGAACATGCTTGGCATCGCCGCACCCAAAATGACGCAGGGCGAAGCGAAGGTCGTTCGAGAGGCGTTTGAGGGACTGAAGAAAGCTGGGAAATGACGTGGAGCGCGGAGCGTCTAGATATGGAGCGCGGAGCAACTGTTTCGCCTGATTACCTAGGTTTCTCCGCATTCCGCTAAAGCTTCAGCTCCGCGTTCCGGTTCACGGAGCTTGATCACGTCCCTACCGTGATATTAGTTGCCCCAGCTCCGTTCAATGGCGCTAATTTTATTCTACTTTCGGAAATACTTCGCGCGGCACAGAACCTGCAACAATCCTTCGGAATCTCCTTACGACTTTGAACGTTAGAATTAACAATGATCTCCCTTCTAGTTGCGACCGTTTTTATAGGTTCTGGCAAGAGTGCAGACCCAAATATGCCCTCAAACATCTTTGGCAGCGGATGGGGGGTAAATATTCATTTCACCCGCGAACAGCCAAGCGAGGTCAAGAAGATTGCCGACGCCGGATTCAAATGGGTTCGAATGAACTACTTTTGGCATCAAGTCGAAGATACTGCTGGCAAATACAACTTCTGGGCCTATGAAGAGCTACTAGAAGACCTAGACAGTCACAGAATTCGTGCGATTTTCACTCTCTCATTCGGAAACAAGCACTACGGAACATCGTCGCCAAGAACACCGAGCCAAAGAGCCGCATTCGCAAAATACGTAAGAGCTTCGCTTCAGCACTTCAAGGGCCGTGGAATTGTTTGGGAACTATGGAACGAACCCAATTGGCCGATTTTCTGGCTTCCCACTCCAAATGTCGACGAATACATTGAGCTCACAAAAGTTGTAGGCGAAACTTTTGAGCAAACAGCCCCGAATGAAATACTCATTGGCCCTTCTACTTCCGGCTTCGATTGGCCCTATTTGAGTTCCGTAATTGCTTCAAAATCGCACGAGTATTTTGATGCGTTTACCGTCCACCCGTATCGTCAAGAGAACCCAGAAACGGTGCTTTCAGACTACCAACGGCTGCGACAAATGCTAAACAAATCTGGTGAAAAGGGGAAAGAAATGCCGATTTGGTGCGGCGAATGGGGCTACAGCGAAACCTACAAAAACATGAACGAAGAAGCCCAAAGTTGGATGGCCGTGCGAACCTATCTAACGAACCTTGCTGCGGGAGTCCCACTTACGATTCATTACAGTTGGAAGAACGAAATGTGGCAGGTAAAAGAAGAAGCTCGAAGATTTGGGACAGTTGACGACAAACTCGAACCGAAAGCAAGTTACCGCGCGATGCAAAAGGCAAACCGGGAACTTGGTGGATACGAATATATCAGCCGAATCGAAACCGGTGCCCACATCTTTGGACTCATTTTTAAGAAGGGCGACAATTACAAGATCGCGGCCTGGTCCACAACTCCTGCCGGAACTTTGCGCGTCGGTGGGCAGAACTTTGAAGTTACCGGAGCGCCTAGGTTTATTAAAGCTCGTGCCGACTGGTTTGGCGCAAATTCAAAACAAAAATCTCAAGGGTGGATTGATTGGCGTTTTGGGAGTGCGCGGGCTTGAGCGCGCTTTGGTCGGTAGGATTGGTTCGGTGTACTACAGATTTGTTCGGATTCGTGCGGAACAAAAGCGCGCTCAAGCCCGCGCACTCCCACATGCTGCCGCATCGCCTGCCACAAATCCTGTCGAAAACGCTGCTTGAAGATTATAACCGCCAACTGGACCAGCAATATCCAACATTTCCCCGCACAAAAACAAATTCGAACAGAACTGCGATCGCATTGTGTGAGGATCAACTTCATCGAGTGAAATTCCGCCAGCAACGCATTCCCCCTTTTCCAATGGAACTGCTCGGACTACTCCAATCGTCCATGCTTTCAGCTTCGCGATGATCCGCTTTCTGTCAGGTTTTGGCAAATTCGCGCACACTACATTCGGCTCGACATTACAATCATCCAAGAAACAATTTACAAGCTTTTCCGGAATTATTGAATCTAGGAGTTTACTGATTTGTCGTTTCGGATTTGCGAGCACCCAAGCTGAAACCTCTTGGTCAACCTCTTCTGGAGTCAAATCTGGTCGAAGATCAACTTCAACTGACACTTCGTCCATGTGAAATCGTTCAGCAATTTCACGACTAATGGCAAGGGCGCAAGGACCAGAAATTCCCTGGTGCGTGAAGAGCAAGTCCCCTCGCCATCTGGAAATTTCCTTGCCATTGCATCTCGCCTTTGCTTGGATGTCTCGGAGGGCAATTCCGCTGATTTCTGCAAAATTCCAGGGCACCCCCTCCTTTTTGTGAGGAACGAGCAAAGAGGAGGGGGTTGGGGGTGGAGTCAAAGAGAGATAAACAGGCGCCAATGCCGCCTTTATGGGAACAAGTTTGTGCCCAATTTCCCTCACCCAAGACCAACCATCGCCCGTCGTCCCCGAATTCGGATACGAGCTTCCGCCCGTTGAAACCACAAATGAATCTGCCTCGAATTCTATATCTCCCACGAAAACAGAACGAATGATCCCACTGTCAGATTGAAGGCCGGTTACAGGCGATTCGTAGCGAACCGTAACACCCGCAGATTCCAGAACCGATCTCAAAATCCCAACAACCTCCTTTGCGGTCTGCCTAACTGGAAACACCCTTCCATCTGGCCGAGTGTAAACCTCAAGGCCGCGAGAAGTGAAAATTTCCAAAACCGAAGTGTTTGGAAATCTGTACACGGACGGCCTAAGAAATCGTACTTCGTTTTGACGAAAAGCTCGAAGTACATCTTCAATGGGTCCATCGTGACAAATATTGCATTTCCCGCCGCCAGAAATGAGAATTTTCGTACCTAGTCGAGGCGTTTTTTCAAGTAAAGTTACTTCTGCACCGAGAATAGCGGCTCGCCACGCCGCAATGATTCCAGCCGCTCCTCCACCAACTACAACTACCCTTCTCAAAGCCATTTCAGTTGAATTGTAGTTGGTTCTCTGATCGTAAAACAGTTGGAGTTCGAAATGGCTACAATGAAGACAATGAGATTTCTAGCAATAGGATTTGCAATTCTTCCCGCTATTGCCTTCTGTCAACAAACCGCTCCAGCTCAAGTTCCGACTTGAACTTCTTGACCAGGTGAAGGTGGTTTCCTGAGTTCAGGAGACACAAACAAAAAATGGACCCTTTCTGCGAGGTTCATTGATGTTGAATTGGATCGCCCCCGCGAGCGTATTACGGTTATGTATCAAGTTGATCCTAAGCTCCAAATTGGCGTCGAATACAACCCAAAAGCTGACGAAGTCGGACCTCTGCTCAATTACATGATCCAATTGGAAACAATTGATAAGCCAATGTTGAACTTTGGACTTTCCAGCGACAGAATCGGCACTCCGCCCGGCCCGATGTGTTACTACATTACTGCGGCAAAGTCGTTTCAAAATCGGTTCGTGCCCTATGTTTCGCTGAATTATTCAGAGCATGACAACGGATTCACAATTCCGTTTGGGATGAGCATTTTTGTAACGCCGAAATGGGTTTTATTACCAATGAACGATGGGAAGAAATCGCACTTGATGCTGACGCATCGTGGACGAACGAGCAGCGTCTCATTGCTGTGGGTTTGGTATAAGCATCCGGGAATCAGCTTTGGCTGGCAATTCTAGGATATTGGTTGTTGGCGGTTAGCAGACAGAAGTTAGCGGTAAGCGGTTGGCAGGTTCCGAAACATAGCACCCTAAATCATATACCCCGCACCCCATACCCTGCATATCTCTCAACAGTCCTCTTTGGACTGAACTTGAGGTAGCTCTTCTGGAGATTTTTTGTCGTCTTTTGATAGGATTTCGATTAAACCTATCGGAAGTTGAACTTTGTTTTCTTCAACGAACCTGATGAATTTGGGGTCGGTGAAATAGGAACTGTGGATTCGGGCTGACCGTTTTTTTGAACCATCGCAAAGGAAATCCAAACACAAGGCTTTTGAGAAAAAACTCGTGACGCTGGTAACTGTTCTCCAAGAAATGTAGTGTTTTCTTGCAAATAGACTTCGAAAGAGGACACCTTCCTTTGTAACTAGAATTGTGTTCGTGTAGCGCCAAGCAAAAGCAAACACTAACGGGTAGGCGATGAATAAACTCAGAATTTGTAGCTGTAGAATCCAATCTACTGGTTTTTGCTGGAACAAATCATGCATTAGGGAATTGACAAAAGTAAAGAGGACGAAGCACCCTAAAGGTGCCCATACCACCCGCATCCTCAATCGCAATAATAATGTCTTCTCGCGAGATTCTTCGCTGTCCGGTAATTGGCTCGAATCTTTCATTGGCGGTAAGCGGTTGGCGGTTCGACGAGACTCCAAAACACGTACCCTAAACCCTGCTCCCTATACCCCGCATCCAACCCATCCATCTCATACAACCTATACAAGGTTCTGGTGCCCAGGGCGGGACTCGAACCCGCACGCTCTTGCGAGCAACGGATTTTAAGTCCGCTGCGTCTACCATTCCGCCACCCGGGCAAGCTCAAAGATTATACATGGGGGACTTGGGAGTTTTGGGAGTGCGCGGGCCTGACCGGGCCTTAGCTCGTTATTCGTTACTCCTTATTCGCGAATCACGAATCGCGAATCGCGTAACTTTGGCGCGGTCAAGCCCGCGTACTCCCGAGTTATCGTGCTATCCCCGAATACAATGCTTCGATCTGATCAACCATCCGCCCAAGTGTGAATTTCTGCTCCACGACTTCTCGCCCGGCTACTCCCATTGATTCACGTTCCTCTTGGTTTGAAATCAGCCTGCAACAAGCTTCAGCAATCGCATCCGGCTTCAAATCAACAAGCAGACCATTCTGTTCATGCCTCACTATCTCAGGCAAACCGCCAACTCTTGATGCAATAACAGGCCTCTCTCGCGCCATTGACTCGATCGCTGCAATGCCGAAAGTCTCCTTGTGTGATGGCAGCACCGTAAAACTGAGCCCATCCAAGATGGAGGAAATGTCTTCGCGCTCTCCGCAAAGCGTGATGTTTTCAGAAAGACCAGTTTCAAAAATCAGAGAACGAAGCTCCGGTTCAAAAGAAGGAATGATTCTTCCCACAAAATAGGCATGGCAAGTCGGAAACTCTTGCCGGATTTCTTTGAGAGCCAAAATCATCTCCCGATGCCCTTTTTCCTGGCACACCCGACCAATGAGCCCGATTTTCGGTCCCTTACGATCCGCGAACCCTGAGCCGGAACCTAAGTGCCCCTTCGGCGGCATATTGCAAAAATCCGTGCCGTTGTAAATGGTCTCGATAAATCGGTCGGAAATTTCACGCCCGTGCAAGAGTCCGCGAACATAGTTGCTAACCGCAATCAAGCGATTGTCGCGCCTCGCCATCCAACGATAAATTCGGTCGTGATTTCCGATGTGAACCGTGCTTATAGCTGGAACTCGAGCAAACAATCCGCCGATTGCTCCAAAGTACGTCGCTCGGCTCAAATGCGAATGAACAAGATCGAACTTGCCTTGTCTCAGACGCCGAGTGACATAGCCCAGCGTTTGATGCCAGCCTGCCTTTTTCATGTTCCTTTGTGTCGTTTCGATGCCAAAACGCTGCAATTCTCTTGGGAGCCAGCCGCCTTCAGGAGTGATGACTTGGACAAAATGTCCTCGCCGAACTAGCTCGCGACTCAAATCCAGCGCGTTTCTCTCGGCACCCGAAGTTGTGGTGCTCGAGACAATTTGGAGAATCCTAAGACGCTTTGACTCTGCCATGTCGTTACTCAATCATCGGTAGTAGGACGCAAAAACTCAGAGAGTTGATTTTTTGAATGCGAAGAATCGAACCCATAGGGTAAATCAAGCTCATGCGTGCGCTCCGCCACCGCGATTTCCTGTTGCTGTGGCTTGGAGCACTCTTTTCATTTACCGGAACTTGGGTTCAGAGTACCGCGCAACAATGGCTCGTTTTTGAACTCACTCATGACGAAGCGAAATTAGGTTTGGTTGCATTTTGTTCGAGTGCTCCAGTCGCATTCATTGGTCCAATTGCTGGTGTGATGGCTGATCGGTTTAACAAGCGAAACGTCCTTGTGATCACTACTTTGATCTTTGCGCTTGGCGCTCTCTTCATAGGGTTTATGACCCATTTTCAATACGTTTCGTATGCGCATATTCTGATCGTGGCAACCATTGCCGGGTTCGCTGGAAGCGTTGAAATGCCAACTCGCCAATCTACCGTGAGCCGAGTCGTTCCGATGGAAGATTTGTCCGCCGCAGTTCCTATGCAGGCAATGACATTCAATTTGGCAAGAATCATTGGGCCGGTAATTGGAGGGCTTTTGCTAGGGGCAGTCGGAGCATCTGTTTGCTATTTTGTGAACTCGGCGAGTTATCTATTCCTGATCGTTGGCGTTCTTATGATCCGGGCAAATTTGGACCCCACGCCGGATTCTGGGCAACCGATCAAAGACTTAATCTTAGAAGGCATGCGATTCACATTTCGCGATATGCGGCTGCGGACGCTATTTATCCTGGAGTCCGCTGTCTCAACTTTTGGCTTGGCATATCTAGCTCTCATGGCAGCAATTGCCAAAGACATGCTGCATCTGGACAAGCAGGGCTTGGGTTATGCGCTCAGTTCGATTGGCGTAGGTGCGATCTTGAGCTTGCTGTTCCTTTCGACTCGAGGCACCGGGCACTTGCGGGGCCTGGTGATCAGAATCGGAATGACCGTTTTTGGGCTAGCCCTTTTTGCATTAGGTTTTGCAAGATCAGGTTTGGTTGCGTTTCCGCTCTTTGGCCTTCTTGGAATGTGCGCGATCATGCAGTTCAATTCCACAAATGCACTTTTTCAAATGATTGCTCCAGATCGTTTGCGGGGCCGAGTGATTGCCATGCACATTTGGGCGCTTTCGGGACTTGGGCCGTTTGGGACGCTGTTTTTCGGTTGGCTTGCAAGCTGGACTTCGCTGCCTCTAGTGCTACATATTGGCGGAATCCTGGTTCTGCTTTTTGCGATTTGGGGATGGACGCAGAAAAAGGCGTTTGTTGATTTGCCGTGATTCGGAAATTGGGTCATTAGGTCACTAAGTTATTAGGTTAACTTTGTTGCCCAAAACCTCGAAACCTAAATCCTATCGCTCAATCACCCGATGACCCCGTGATCTAATGACCTCGGTCCTAAATCTTGCACTCTCTTCTGCCGAACCACTTGTGCCGATATTTCGCGACAATTCCATAACCCCACTTCAACAGTTCCCGAATTGCTGGAATTTTCCTTATAGGAAACAGCCACCGCAAATACCAAGGAGCGACTTTCATGAGTTCAAGCCAGGCGTCTCCACCAGAATAAACTACTCCGTCCGCTTCTAAAACCATTCCGTCCATTGGATATCCTTTGGCGATTCCCTCCTCGCTTTGCAGAGGCGTTGCGCGAAGTTCTTGGCCTGCCTTTATCGCCCAGCGTTCAACCCGAAGCTGGCTTGCATGGCAAAGGTTGCATCCGCCATCGTAAAAGAGAATCCAAGGCATGTCTAGCTCTATTCTACGTTGAAATTCTTGTGTTCGGCCGAATGAATTCGGCTGACCAGGGTGCGTCCCGATCTTCGATTGCCCTTTGGCGGGATCTACGAGAATGAATTCCGCGCTCCATTCCTAGTTCCATTCCCAGCGATTCCCAGCAATTCCCAACTATCCCCAGCCATTCCCAGCGTTTCCAATCATCTTCCCAAACTTTCTTGCAAAATCAAATTCGCCATCTCGAAGTAGATAATCAAGCCCGTCGCGTCAACAAAAGTTGCAATAAACGGAGCGCTCATCACAGCCGGATCAATTCCTAACTTCTTCGCTGCAACGGGCAGCAGGCTGCCAATTGATGCTGCCCAAATGATAATTGCTGGAAGTGCGAGACCGATTACCAGCGAGAAATGCCAGCCTTGACTCCATCCCACTATCGGCAGAAACGCTCGAAAGAATCCACAGAGCCCTAAGATTCCGCCAATGCAGCCAGCCACAGCCAGTTCCCTTCTCCACACCTTGAATGCATCACTGGGCCGAACATCGCCAAGTGCAAGTGCTCGAGTAATAGTTGTGGTAACTTGCGAACCTGCGTTACCGCCAGCACCAATCAATAGTGGGACAAAAAGAGCCAAGTTGTTTAGGAGTAGCAAGTGCTGGTTCGCGCCTACGCCCGCTTCTGCTGAAATGTTCATGTATCTTCGCAAGACCGATCCTGTTAAAAACTCAGTGAAAAACAATATCATTAGCCATGGCAATCTTCGCTTAACAATCTGCCAGACATTTAGCGAAAGATAGGCTTCTACATCGCCGCCGACACCGCCCATTTTGAGAACGTCTTCCGATTCCGCTTCTTGCAAAATCGTCTGGGCATCGTCACCAGTAAAGATGCCGATCATCCGTCCGCGGCGATCTAGAATGGGAAGTGCGTAAAAACCGTATCGAGACATGGTTCGAGCGGCTTCTTCTGCTGAATCGAACGCCATCGCGGTGATGATCTCGTCCCGCATGATTTCGCGAGCTTTGGCATCCAAATCGCTTCTTAGAGCCTTGCGAAGGCTGCAAAGGCCGATCAAATGCCGCCCTTCATCGAGCACATAGATGTCGTTGACCGTTTCGTATTTGTCTTCCGGTGCCCTACGAATCAGCGTCAAAATGTCTGCGACGGTCATGTCCGGAGCGACTTCAAAAAACTTCTCGGTAACAAGACGGCCAACGGAATCTTCGGGATACGCCATCAGACGCCGAATTTCTTGGGCGTCCTCTGTCGGAATGACTTCCAAAAGCGCTTCAAACCTTTCGGGTTCGAGTTCTTCGCTCAGGTCAATGGCATCGTCGGGAGGAAGAACGTCCAAAAAGTAAGCGACAGTTTCGTCGGAGAGTTCGACGACAAGTGCCCTAGCTATTTCAGTCGGCAATTCGACCATCACTTGGGCAGCTTCATCCGCCTCGATTTGATTGAGCACCGAAAGCTGCTCATCAAAATCAAGCCGAGGAAAGGCTTCAGCGAAGTCTTCAGGGCGAATCGCTAATTCAGCGACCGTATGCCGAACTACTTCGGGATTGTCCAGTTTCGCCAACGATCTTAGAACTTCGACGAAGTTGCGTTCTTCTGCTGCCACTATCGCCTCCTTGATCTGTCATTGGTTTCACCTGATTTCCACCATTAAACACAAGCAATCGTAGAGCTATCTCGTGGCGGCTTCAAGAGTATATCCTCCTTTTTGGGAGTGCGCGGGCTTGACCGCGCCTTTTCCTTGAATTTTCAAGAAACTTTAGGTAATGCGGGAAGGCATATAGCCAACAAAAAGCGCGGTCAAGCCCGCGCACTCCCAAACGCGGCACAATCTTGTCAGAGTGCTAGAACGATTCCGCAAACATCTGACCGAATCCAATTTGATTCCCGCCGGAAACAGAGTTCTTGTTGGATATTCGGGGGGAGCGGACTCAACTTGTCTTATCCATTTGCTTCATTCGCTTGAAATTCCGATAGTTGCAGCCTATTTGCACCACAAAATGAGGCCAGAGGCCGATAGTGAACAAGCTCAGTGCGAATCGTTCTGCAAATCGTTTTCCATTCCATTCGTATCTGGCGCTGCCGATGTACCGAAACTCTCAAATGACCGGAAAATTGGAATTGAAGAAGCAGGCAGAATTGCCCGCTATCACTTTTTTGAAAAAGCGGCCGCAGAAACTGGGTGCTTGCTGATTGCAACGGCTCATACTGCAAGCGATCAAGCCGAGACGGTGCTTCTCAACCTCGCAAGAGGATCGGGAATGTCGGGAGCGCTGGGAATTCCTGAAAAGCGAGGCAATATTATCCGTCCACTTTTGCCCTATTTTCGACATGAAACCGAATCGTATTGCTGCGAATTCGGACTAGTGACCATTGATGATCCAGGAAATTTTGACGAAAAGTTCGCGCGAGTCCGGGTTAGAAGAAATATAGTTCCCGAACTCGAAAAGGTGAATTCAAAGGCGGCAGAACACTTGGTCCAGTTTTCAAATAGCTTGGCTGATGAAGACCGATATCTGAACGGGCTAGCGGCTGCGGTCTTGGAACGATGCGAAATGCAAATCAACGGGGTACTGAGTTTCATTTCGGAAGATGTTGAAATTCACTTGGATCGAGGCAAACTCGTCGAATTTCCGGCAGTCTTGGTGCAACGAGCCATTCGTTTGGTAACCGGAGTTTTGGGCCAGTCGTTTGACCGCTTGCAAGTTCAAACTCTGCTTGATCTGATCGAAAGTGGATCAAACGGCGCTGTAACTGCGGAAGGTGGAAACGTTGTTGCTGAAACGAATCTAGAGACAATTCAGTTTCGAAACCTGCAAGTTTTTGAACCGTTTCGATTCCCATTGACGGTCCCTGGCGAAACGGAAAGCCTTGAATTTGGTTGGCGATTCGAGGCTAGTGAAGGCGATCCTCAACCTCAGATTCGCACTGGATGCCACGCAATTTTAAACACTTCAAGAATTCGAGGAACTCTCTTCTTGAGAACGATCGAAAAAGGGGATGAATTGGAACCTTTTGGCTTTGAGGGAACTCGAAAAGTAAGCGACATCGTAGGAGAATTTGGGTTGACTCAGTTAGCCCGAAGGAGATTGCCAATCATTTGCGACATGCTTGGGCCGATCTGGATTCCGGGAATCTGCCTCTCGAATCGCGTACAATTAACAGCGGAATCGAATCGCGCGCTGCATATTCGCCTTTTGAGTTCTCGAAGGCGATCTCTAGAATTGGGCGAAACGATTGCCGCATCTCCGGCGTACGGTAACGGAGAGTAGTTTTAATTGGTGTAACTTTTGAATAAAGCTTCGAAGACCTTAATTATCATGGTGGTTCTCGCCTTTGGCGCGATCCTATTTTTGAATGCGCTTGGCGGGCAAGGAAATGCATTTTCTATCCTTGGACCAGACCCGGTAAAGCAGCTAACTATTAGTGAAGTTATAGCAATGGCTACACAGAAGGATGATGCTGGAAACCCAAAGATCATCAAAGTGAATATTCAGGGAACTAGTGTTACTGGCGAACTCAGCGAGAAAGACGCTCCCAAAGGCAAAAAAGATTTCTCGGCTCATGGCCCGGAACCGAATAGCCCTGCGATGAACGCGTTCACGGCAGTGCTTGACGCAAACAAAATTAAATACGATTACCAGTCGCCGCCACCTTGGGCAGTTGCCGTGGGCGTTCTCGGAATGCTTGCGATTCCCATTGTGCTGATCATAGTGTTTTGGGTTTTCATGATGCGCCAAGCACAAATGGGCGGCAATCAGGCAATGTCCTTTGGCCGCTCCAAAGCTAAGAGAGCTGGCGAAAACACCACCAAAGTCACTTTTGACGACGTCGCCGGAATTGATGAGGCGAAAGCCGAGCTTTTTGAAATTGTTGATTTTCTGAAGAACACAAAGAAGTACACAGCTTTAGGAGCAAAGATCCCAAAGGGAGTCCTTCTTACTGGCCCTCCTGGAGTCGGAAAAACCCATTTGGCGAGAGCCATTGCTGGTGAAGCCGGAGTTCCTTTCTTCCATATCTCTGGTTCAGATTTTGTTGAAATGTTCGTCGGCGTAGGTGCCGCACGTGTTCGAGACCTGTTTGAGACAGCAAAGGCGCATCGTCCAAGTTTGATTTTTGTTGACGAAATTGATGCGGTGGGCCGACAACGTGGAGCCGGTCTTGGCGGCGGGCACGACGAGAGAGAGCAGACGTTGAACCAATTGCTTGTCGAAATGGACGGGTTTGATCCAAATTCAGGTGTTATTCTGATCGCCGCAACGAATAGGCCAGACGTTCTTGATCCCGCGATTCTTAGGCCCGGTAGATTTGACCGACAGGTTGTAGTTGACGCGCCGGATGCAAAAGGCCGAGAAGCGATCCTAAAGGTTCACGCAAAGGGCAAGCCGTTTGCCGGCGACGTTGATTTGAGCAAGCTCTCCAGGCGAACTGTAGGATTCACAGGTGCCGATCTTGCCAATATGCTTAATGAAGGCGCATTGCTGGCGGCACGACGCAATCACAGCAAAATCTCTCAACCCGATTTGGAAGAGGCGCTTGACCGCGTAATCATGGGCCCGCAACGCAAAAGCCGAATTTTTAATGCAAAGGAAAAGGAGGTCATTGCATACCATGAAGCAGGTCATGCAGTCATTGGAGAAACTCTCGAATTCAGCGATCCAATTCATAAGGTGACTATCCTTCCGCGCGGAATGTCGTTGGGCTCAACATGGCACATGCCTGAGCAAGATAAGTTCTTGGTTACCGAGCAAGAATTACTTGATGACATCACGTCTTTGCTTGGCGGACGAGTTGCGGAAGAAATGGTTTTTTCTGAAATTACAACAGGCGCAAGCAACGATCTTCAAAGGGTGACAAGCATTGCCCGTGCGATGGTCATGGACTACGGAATGAGCGAAAAGCTAGGCACGATGGCGATCGGCAGAAGGGCGCACAATCCATTCCTTGGCCGCGACTACATGGATGAGAGAAATTACTCTGAAGAAGTAGCGAAACAGATTGACAACGAAGTGCGGCACATTGTTGAGAACTGCTTTGATAGGGCGAAATCGGTGCTCGAATCGAATCGCGATAAACTAGACGCGGTCGTTCAGGCTCTGCTCGAAAGAGAGACGCTTGATCGTGATGAATTCCTTATCATAATGGCAGGCGAAACGTTACCGCCATACGAGGCGCCAATCGAAGAGATTGCTCCCCCGTTACCAAATGAAGAATCAAAATCGTCGGAAAAGAGCGTGAAAACCCCGAAACTGAAGGTTGATCCTGCATAAGCTAGAAGGAATACCGGGTTTCAGCGTAGAATCTATGAAAAGGCTTGTGTTATACTGCCAGGAACTAGAAAATGGCACTGACCATGGAAATTGAATCGGTATATCAGAAAGGGTTTGAGTATCGGTGCGGTGGGCGATACTCAGACGCTCGCGCTGAATTCAAGCGTGTGCTTGAGGCTGAGCCGACCCATGCCAACTCTCGATGGCAACTAGGGATTATTCTTGGGTTTGAAGGTGACTTTGATGGATCACTTGCGGCATTGCAAGGTGTTGTGCAAGATTATCCAAGTCACGAAGAGGCAATTTACGACCTTGCGATGACCGAGATGATGCTGGGCATGATGGATGAAGCCTGTAGCCATTTTCATCAGATATTGGCTATGAATCCTGATCACGAAAACGCAAAACGGCAAGTTATTTATTGTCCGTAGACTAAAGGGTTGTTGGTTGTTGGTCGTCGGTGAGCAGATTCCCCTCTCCTTGCCGGATGTTTGTGCAGGGAGGGAGAGGGGGCAGGGGGTGAGGGTTCTCCGGGTTACCGTTCAGTTATTGGTTATTGGTCGTCGGTTTTCTGCACTCTCCGCAAATACACCCAAATCCCTGCACCCTGCACCCCAAACCCTGACCCCAAAATCACTCTGCACTAAGTCAAAATGACCCATGGCCTTCTTAAAGCGGCATTGGTGCACGCTAGTCTTGATTCTTGCGCCTCTCGTTTTTGTCGGTCCTGCCGTCTTTTCTTCAAATTGCATTGGTGCATTTGACCAGATTCGTCAAATGTCGCCATGGAACGGACCAGCACCAACTCAGCCTTGGGACGTGCTTCAGGCCGATTCAGTATTGCAGTTCTATCCCTGGCGAAAAATGGTTTTCGAGGCTTGGGGAAGCGGGCAGATGCCGTTATGGAATCCCTATCAGCTATGCGGTGCGCCACTATTAGCTAACTCGCAGTCAGGGGCTCTTTATCTTCCGCATATGATCATGGGAGTCCTGCACGTTCCGGTTGAGACTGCAATTGACCTACTTGCGTGGTTCCATTTGGCCATTGGGGGGCTGGGTGTCGCTGCTTTGGTTCGGAAGTTTGGCGGGAACGAAATTGGCGCATTGACGAGCGGCTTGGCGTTCTCGTTAAGCCCGTTTATGCTGAGTTGGGCAGCTTTGGCAAGTGTGATTTCGACTTGTGCGTGGATACCTTGGATATTGGTCGGAATCGTTTCCATTCTTGGCGTTTCTGATGCCCCGTTGAACAGCAAAAGCGTAATGGTAGGCGTCGTTCAGATTGCCCTTTCGATATTCATGATGCTTGTGGCAGGGCACTTGCAATTTTCAGCGTACGGCTTGTTTGGCGCAGGGCTATTAGCCCTTGGATTGCTTGTGATTCGCATCATCGAACGCGCCCCTAAAACTCTCGCTCTTGCAGGATTTGTCTGCGGGTCAGTGGTTTGCGGTGGACTGCTTGCGATGCCCCAAATCAAACCGGTTCTGGAATACAGCGAATTTTCGCATCGCAAAAACTCTCCGACCGAAGAGGGCTATCAGGCATATTTGGGGCTGGCTTTACACGCTGACGAATCTTTAGGGCGACTCATCAACCCGCTTGCCCAAGGGAATCCAAGAACTCCGCTGGAAAGCGTGAGCGAGTACTTGCCTGCCGCTGTGAGACTTGGCGCCAACTATTCTGAATCGGCTATGACGGTTGGGCCAATCATACTGTTTGGCGCAATTTTAGCTTTGTTTTCTTGGAAATCAAGGATGAAGTGGGCTGTTGTTATTCCCGCCTTTTTTACCTTTTCGATGGCTTGTGGCTCTCCGCTGAATCGGCTCCTCTATTTTTACGCTCCAGGCTGGTCGGCGACGGGTTCGCCAGGAAGGATCGAAGTCGTCTTTCTCATTTTTGCTTGTGTCTTAGCTGGGGTAGGGATATCGAGGCTTCAAGAATCCGATGAACGGCAATTCGGTGCCGCAACCATTTTGATGGTCGCAACTTCCGCGATAGCGCTCTTTGTTGGCGGGTTTTCGTTACCAACCAACTTAGCTTCTACCCCAAGCCTTGACATTGCAATCTCTTCGATCAATTCGACTCAGATGAAAGTGATCCTCGTTTCCCTTGTCGCAACGATCTACATGTGCTTTTTCTTCAGGAAGCGACCCAAATACTTGCCAATGCTTCCTGCTGCAACAGTCGCATTTTTCCTCTACACAGGAACCCATTCTCTGATCATGATAGGCAACCCCGACCTCCAAGCCAAAACGCCTGCCTTGCCCCACGAACGATTTGCAGTAGTCAATGAGCCCTGGGGACTTGTTGCCGCCGCGCCAGCTATCTTTCCTCCAAACACGGCCTCGATTTCAGGGCTGACTGATTTCGGTGGATATGACTCGCTCCTTCACCGCGACACGTTTTTGCTATTCAATGAAATCAACGGGCGAGATTCTGCTCCAGAAGCCAACGGGAACATGCTGTTCTTGAAGCCTGGTTACGATCCGGTTAAGCTCGGCGAAGCAGGGGTTACTCGTGTTTTGAGCCGGATTCAAGGATCAACATCGTTCGAAGAGGCAACAATACCTTCACGCGGCCGAGCCTACACAAAATCGAATTCGGCAACAATTGAATTCGATGGATACAGCAGCCAGATATTGAAAACAACTGAAGGTGGAACTCTGACCATCAAAGATCGGAACATGCCGGGATGGACTGCCAAGGTTGACGGAAGGGCTGTACCGATCCAAGGAACGAGATGGCGGGAGATCGAATTGGGGGCGAACGGCGAACATACAGTCGAGCTACTATACGTTCCGCCGGGGTACAAACAAGGGTTTTCAATGTTTCTGATCGGCTCGCTATTGTTATCTGGGATTATACTGTTGACAAAATTTTTGGCAATTCGACCAGGTTCGGATGAAAAAGTCGGTGTACAATAAGAGAACTCTAATCGGAGTTACCTATGAGCCGAACGTTCTGCGAACCTGAAATCATTGACTCGTCTACCGCCACAGGCAGGTGGATGGTATTGATTTTTGACAACGAATCGAACACCTTTGAAGAAGTCATTTCAATTCTCATGAAAGCTACGGGATGCAGCGCGGAGGAAGCCTACACCGAAACCTGGGAAGCGCATCATTTTGGCAAAGCCCCCGTACACTTTTCCGCACGAAATGAAGCGGAAATCGTAGCCGCGATGATAGGCACCATCGGCATCAGAACACTTGTCAAGAAAGAATGGGAAGAATGAGCGTGCTCGACTCAATCGTTTGTTTAGGACAGCATTTTAGCTTGCCGGGCGTGATTGAACGGCCAGAAGTCGCACCTGACGACGGCACAACAAGCGACCCTGGTTGGAAAGTTACTGTTTTCGACAACAGCGTGAACACCTATCAAGAAGTCATCGCAATTCTTATGGTCGCGACAAACTGTTTGCCCGAAGAAGCCTATATCGAAGCGTGGGAAATTGACCATTACGGCAAATCGGACGTGCACTTTGCGGTAGAAGGTGAGTGCCATGCTGCGGCTTCTGTGATTGCTCAAATTGGGATCAAAGTTGAGGTTGCGAAGGAGTCCTGACGGACTGGTTGTTAGTTATTGGTTGTTGGCTGTCGGTTGTCAGTTGTCAGTTATCAGTTGTCGGATGAATTCCCTCTCACCCAACAAGCTCCCCGACCTTCGATAGCCCTTCGGCGGGGCAGGCTTTCCTCGTGTTAGGGGAGAGTGAGAAATCAAACGAAAACCAACAACTAACATCCGATAACCGTTAATTGACAACCAACAACTGACAACCAACAACCAACGAGCCCCTACTGCATCTTCCGCAACTCTTCCAACCTCGTGGTTTGCTCTTCCCAAGCCGACATTTGTCCTTCTAACCGCTCCTTCTCGGCAGAATGACGTTGAGACATTTCCCAAACATCCGCGTGTGGCGCAACTTTGGAGAGTTCGCGTTCGAGCACCGTGATTTCCGATTCCGTTTCAGAGATTGATGTTTCAGAATCTAGAATTGATTTCTCCAGTCGGCTGATCTCTTTGCTTACCTCGCGGGGAGAGAGCTTGGAACGGTCTTGCGATTCTACGGTCTTGAGGTTTTGAGGTTCTTTTTCTGCGATAATGTTTGTCTGTTGATCAGCACTTTCAAGCCTTAAAACCTCAGAACCCTTCCCGCCTTTTGACCTCAACACCTTAACACCATCCCCACGATATCTCGCATAGTTTCCAGCATAAGAAATCGGAAGGCCATCTTTTCGCAAGTGCAACGTGTGGTTTGTCACTTCGCCCAATAGCCAACGATCGTGCGATACCAAAACAAGTGTGCCTTTGTAGCTCTTCAACATGCTTGCAAGCGCTTCGCGCGAGTCCATGTCGAGGTGATTCGTCGGTTCATCGAGTACCAGCAGATTGGGCTTCATTTGAACCAATCTTGCAAGAGAAAGTTTGTTCTTTTCGCCTCCGCTGAGCGTTTTTGTCGGGCGGAAAACGTCGTCGCCAGTTATCAAGAAATTGCCCAAAAGGTCGCGGGCAGTTTGCGGAGTCATGTCGCATTCATAGACAAGGAACTCGATAGGAGATTTTTCGAGATCGAGGTCTTCAGCATCTTGCGAAAAATAGCCAACCTCAATATTCGCACCAAACTCTGCCGTGCCAGAATTCGCCTCTCTTAGCCCCAGTAAAACCCGGATCAGCGTAGATTTTCCAGTTCCATTGTCGCCAATAACCCCCCAACGTTGACCGATGGAAACCGTCCAATCCAGATTCTCGATTAGCTTTCGTGCACCAAACGAGACGGAGATTTTCTTGGCCTCTATCACCTTATCACCGCTTCGCTTGGTTGGCGATAGATTTCCCTTTACACCCTTTTCGGCAGTCGGCGCAATTACCTTTTGGGCGGCAAGTTTGTTCATGTGCTTTTGCCGGCCGCGTGCCTGGGCGGTTCGTTGGCTGTTCATGAACCTACGTACAAATTCGTCGAGCTTTGCAAGCTGTTGATCTTGGCGTTTAGCAACCTCGGCAAGGCGAATATCTTCTTCCGCTCGAAGTTTTCGGAATTTCGCAAACGGCCCTGGATAACTCTTGACCTTTCCGTCCTTTAGCTCAAGAAATCGGTCTCCGATATTTTCCAAAAAGGCTCGGTCGTGACTGACGATCAGCACGGCACCCGGATAGTTCTTCAGCCAGCCTTCGAGCCATTCAGCGGCTTGCAAGTCGAGGTGGTTGGTCGGCTCGTCGAGGATCAATAAGTCGGGTTCTTCAAGGATCTGCCTTGCCAAAGCAAGCCTTGTTCGTTCGCCTCCGCTGAGCGCAGAAGCGGGCTTGTCGAAATCTTCGTCTTTGAAGCCCATCTTATTCAAGACTGTCTGCAAATCTCGTTCAGCGGCATATCCTTCGAGTTCTAAGTAATGTTCATGAACCGTGGTGTATTCTTCCAATTCCTCGTTCGATGGATTATTTAGAAGTCTAACTTCTAACTCCTCCAAACGCCGCTTCACATGAATCGCGTGCTGGAGGGCTTTCTCCGCTTCCTCTCGAACGGTGCCGGACAAATCAATTGGATCGTGCTGCTTCAGGTAGCCAATTGTGGCTCCCCGCGAAAGTTGTACTGCGCCCGTATCTGCTTCGAGTTCGCTGTTCAGAATTTTGAGAAGGGTTGTCTTTCCAGTTCCATTCCGACCAACGATTGCGACCTTTTCGCGACGTTCCATGCGAAATGTGACACCCATGAGAATTTCATCAGGTCCGTAGGCTTTGGTGAGGTTTGCGACGTTGAGTAGCACGAGCAGGGAGTTTACTGAGTTCCGAAGTACTCAATTTGAGTGGATTGAATTGACCAGCGCTTATTCGGCACCAACCGAGTTGCAAATTTTATGACAGGTTCCTCCTTTGGAGTCACGTTCGGGACTCGGACTTGCCCGCCAGGCTTTATGGTTATGTTGTAAGGATTTTGAAGTCTTTCCTTTCCTTTCACCTTTACAGAAATGATTCGCACTTCCAAGTTTCGAGGCATAGGAAATTCCTTAAGATCGGAAAGGTAAAGAAAATTGCTTTCAGGTCCATGATCTACATATGTGAGACCAGGTGACGGATTGTTTACGTTGCTCGAACGCATATCTCCGCTTGCTGACTTGCAAACGAACGATAACTCGACATCGTTCGGCATCCGTGTCGGCTTGGCGACCCATGCTTCGGGACGAAACGAAAAGTCGTGCACAAAACTTGCGCCTGGGGCCACTTTTTCAATAATCGGCAAATCCTCGATGGGCTCGTACCATCGGTACGTGACCTGGCTCAGCTTGAGTTCACATGTATCTTTATAGTTGTTCTTGATCGAAACCCGTAGGAATTTTTTGCCCCCAGTTAAAACAATTTCGTGTTGGTCCCAGACCTGGGCTCCGAGTGCAGATTCTGCCATTGGGTTTTTGACACTCGCCGATTGACTCTGGCCACATCCGAAGGTTATACTGCTTGCAACTATTGCAAACAGGCATTGAATGGTTGGAGCGGCTGCGGATGATCTTTGTAGGCTCATTGACTCCCTCCCCAGCCCCTCCCTCTTTCTCGTTCCTCGAAAAAGGGAGGGGCTCCGGACTACTTCTCTATCCCAAAAACACTCGCATCGAAAACATTGTCGTTCCCTTTGATTCGAAAAACGCCATCTGGACTTGGTTCTTTGTCAATAGAAATTTGAGCAATTGCAGCCTTCGCCCCAGCCAGAATAATATTCTCCATTTCTTGAACCGAAATGCCCTCACCTTTCAATACTCCAAGCACATCCGCAAGCACTCCTGGTTTATCCACATGTCGAACGATGAGTACATGCGTGGCGACTTCGGCTCTCTTTACGTTCACAACGTTGGGAACATGGCCGGACTGCTTGTATTCGCTAACAATGCGAACGGTTTCAGCGGCTACAGCTTCTTGAGCTTGATCAGTGGACGCCCCAATATGGTGCGTAATGACCACATTTGGAAGTTGTGCGAGTTCCGTACGGCATTCTCCTTCGCCGCCCTCAGGCTCCCCAGAAAAGACATCGAGCCCAGCCGAAATCTTTCCTGCCTTTAGTACGGATAGCAACGATGATTCCTCGATAACTTCGGCTCGGCTTGTATTGACAAATACTGCGCCTTCGCGCATGCTCTCAAAAAATGTAGCGGTTAACATTCCGCGAGTTTCGGGACTAAGGCTCACATGAACCGAAACAAAATCGCTCATTTTGGCAAGTTCTTCTAGGCTGGAAGCTCGCCCGATTCCCAACGCAGCCGCCACATCGGGAGTCATCCATCGCGAAAACGCGACGGCGTTCATGCCAAAGGCCTTCGCTCGAACGATCATTTCCTGCCCGATTTTCCCCATTCCGACAAGGCCGAGAGTCCTGCCATAAAGTCCGCGAGCTTTGCTATACGATTTCTTATTCCACTTGCCGTTTTGAAGGTCTATAGCGCAGTTCGCTATATGCCGATCGGCGGCTATCATGAGTCCAAATGCAAGTTCAGCTACGGCTTGAGAGTTCTTTCCCGGGCAGTTAGAGACCTGAATTCCGTGTTCGCTCGCTGCGGCAACATCAATCGTGTTGTATCCGGCTCCGGCTCGAATAATAAGCGCAAGATGCTCCGCCTGCATCATTGGAGCGGTTACTTTCGTGCTTCGAACCACTAACACTTCTGCGCCAGAATTCTGAATGGCGGATTGAAGAGCTTCGTCCTTGAGGTCAGGCTGGTAGTCAACTTCGACTCCAAGCATCTTTAGGCCGTCTAACCCGCTGGCTTCAAACTTATCGGCGACGAGAACTTTCATAGCGGGAGTTTACTTGGTTGAATTCATATTGTGGAGAGTTGAAATGTGCTGTTTTTGGCTTCTGGCACCCCTTCAGGGTGCTGGGATTGGGCGGTCATTTGACCCGCAGTCTCTAAAGTTCGACTACGGGCTATTAGGCTCTGACTCCTCCGGAGACATTTCTCAATTTTCTCTTTCGGGATCAACACTCAATTCGCTTGTTTGGAATCGTCTTTTTCCAAC
The DNA here is from genome assembly GCA_031400935.1 of Armatimonadota bacterium. Classification (GTDB taxonomy): domain Bacteria; phylum Armatimonadota; class Fimbriimonadia; order Fimbriimonadales; family Fimbriimonadaceae; genus JANNJE01. The sequence goes on along the minus strand of JANNQV010000027.1, from coordinate 197,860 downwards.
CAAAATTGCGATCTAAGTGCCATTGCATCGGTATGATCTTGATATGGAAATCAAAATGACAGGCGACATCGCAATTGGAGTCACCGACAAAGAGGGTGCCGCAAAACGGTTTGCGAAGTGCTTTGGCGGAACTGTTTCCAAGAGCACTGATCAATACTTTGAAGTTACAGCGGGGCCGCTTTCGCTATATTTTGTTGAAGAAGGGAACAATGAAATTGCTTTCTCAGTATCCATTCCAAAAGGGCAGGAGGACGAATATTGCGAGTTTCTGGCTGAAAACGGCTTCCATATTGACCCGATAATTAGTGAGCGAGTTGGCGAAACCTTTGTGCGAGATTCGGAAGGGATTTTGGTAAATGTCTCTCTGGTCGGGGTATAGGGTTTGGGGTTTGGGGTTTGGGGTTTGGGGTTTGGGGTTTGGGGTTTGGGGTACAGGATGTTTTGCTTAGGACCGACGATCAACCGCTTACCGCTAACAACCGATAACCAACAACCAACAACCATCTGGACAAACCCTCGACCCCATACCCAGTACCCTTCCCCGAGGTATCCTCTCAGTTCCTTGCCGGGGTGGCGGAATGGTAGACGCGGCGGTCTCAAACACCGTTGAGGTTATACTCATGTGGGTTCGAGTCCCATCCCCGGTACCAGTTTTTCTGCCTCATTGGCGTCCCGCCAATGAGGCAAGCTTGAATCTCATGTTGCTTTCCTAAAATGGCCGGGACGGCCATTTTACACATCGGCGAGACGCCGATGCCACAAAACTAACCGATTGGCTCAACCTTTCCGCCAAATCCTTCAATTGTCCCAATCACGTCGTCCATCGCTTCTGCGATTTGCGTTTGAAGAAGAGTTAGTTCGCCTAATGAGTCGCCGCTCAATTCCGACTTTAGTGAATCCAGGACTCCGTTAGCTTCTTCAAGATCGTGCAAGCAATCGTTCGCGATTTCAACAGCCTTGATACGTAGATCGTCATATTTTACAAAGTCCTTCTTGATTTCAGCCTCGTCCGGACTTTCGTCAATAAGTTCCGCCATTGACTTTCCGCAGAAGTTTAGAACATCTAGGACATCCGTTATTGCCGCCCCTGCCTCGCTCATTTTTACAGACTTAGCCATTTCATCTGCGATTTGAATCGCACCAGTAATTGAAGAAACCGAAGCATCGGCTTGAAAAATTCCAGAACTCAATTGATCGTGAAGTTTGCCTTCCGGAGTTGAAGCCTCTTCGGAACTTGCACCGCCCGAGTGTTGACTTTCAGAAATTGGAGTACTTTGAGTTTTGCAAGAAGTAAGGGTCGCCAACACTCCGATTGCTAAGAAAATCCATAGATTTGGTACGAAATTGGAAGAGTTCACTACTTTCAATTTTCGCACAATTACTAGCCTCGAAGCTTTTCGCGGTACGCTGATCATGATGATTCCTGCACTCTCAATTGCAATTTTCGGACTACCTTTGCCATTTCCTCAAGAAGCACCTGCTCCAGACCCTTTGACGCTCCAAATTGGGAGGCCGGGAAAGATGTCCGTTTCACTAGAAGAAATTATTGATCTGCGTTCTGGAGCAAGAGTATTAGTTGATGATATTGCAGTCGCTTCAGATGGTCACAGATTCGTTTTTCTTGGCGAAAGCCATGACCGTTTGGCGCATCATAAAATGCAAGCTGCTGTGATCGAAGCCTTGGTTAAACGCGGTCGAGATGTCGTCGTTGGCTTCGAGATGTTTACCCGCCCAGTTCAAAAACAGCTTAACCCTTGGACTCTTGGCTGGTGGAGCGAAGAGGAGTTTATCAAAAATGCAGACTGGAAAGGGCAGTGGGGATTTGACTTTGCTTTGTATCGCCCGATTTTCGAGGCAACAAAGAAGCATAGATTGCCTATGGTTGCTCTCAATGTCCCTCGCGATTGGGTTCGAAAAGTTGGAAAGGACGGTTTGAAAGCTCTCACCGCCGAAGAGCAAGCGCAGGTGCCTACGGTCGACACCACAAACCAGTTTCACCGTGCGATTTTTGGAGCACTCATGGGCGGGCACCCGCCATCCGGAGATCGAGGAGAGAATATCTATTCTGCGCAATGCCTTTGGGATACTGGAATGGCCGATTCTGCACTCAAATATTTGGAATCAATGCCGTATTCTTCAAAGACTGTATTCGTCGTTGTTGCAGGGTCAGGGCACGTAATGTTCAACCAAGCGATCAACTGGCGAATTGAAAGACGAACAGGCGAACGCGGGATCACCGTGATGATGGCAGAGTCCGATAAGCCAATTTCGGTAAGTCGAGGAATCGGAGATTTCGTTTATGTGAGTAGAGGCTAGTGGCCGCTAATGTTTTTTGGCAATGCAATCTATCCGCTGTTTGCAATTCTATTGTTCCTAGGTTGGAAGCTTGACGAACTGACTTTCGATCACATCTTTACTGTTTGCTTTCTTCTCGCCCTGTTCGTTTTTCTTACATGGAGATTGCATTGGCACTACTTGGTGCCATATTGCGTCGCCGGACTTCTTGATGTTTACCTTGTGCTGAAAGTTCTCAAGCATGATCCACCTGTCTGGCCGAAAAACCTTAAATAGACTTAACGCAAATGACCACTATCTTCCATCAGAAGGAAGGGTTTGAAAGAAGGACCCGCAGGAACACCGAACTAGCCCAAAGTTACTGCTTCACCACGCCGATTTACCGCATCCCAATCAATACACTGCATATAAGCATCAATGTACTTCGCTCTTGCGACCGCAAAATCTAAGAAGTAGGCGTGTTCGTAAACGTCCATAGCGAGAAGCAATGTGTGATTCCAAATCGGGAACGAGTTTTGAGCATCGCCGATGTAGTTGAAAACGCGTTTCTCGACATGATCGTAAGCTAGATAAACCCAGCCACGGCCAGCGATTCCGGTTGATTTGAAGTCGGCAGCCCATCTCTCAAAAGTGCCGTAAGCTTCCGCGATTAATGCCGCCACCTTTCCTGTTGCAGCCCCGCCATTGCCACCAAGCGTTTCGAAATACACGTTATGGTTGATGTAGCCTTCGTAAGCAAACGTGTAATCCACTTTCAAGGCTCGCATTTGGCTGAAGATTTGGTTCGCTTTTGCAGGATCGGTGTCGAGTTCGGCCAAAGCTTTTCGAATATTGTTCGTCTGGTTGGCATATCCTTGCCAAAGCTTCAAGTGCTCGTCATGGGTCTTTCGGGATATACCAACTCGCTCGCTCGAATACACTTTTTCCGGTATGGCTTGAGGCACATCTACCAATTTGGGCGCAATCATTGTTTCTTCCATTTTTGTTTCCTCCGACTGATTTTGGGCGTTGCCGAATCGAATCCCAGTAGTGAGGCCGACAGTTCCCATCGCTCCAAACTTGATTAGGTCTCTTCGTGTCAATTTTTCTCCTGGCGCATGCCCGTATCCTTACCCAAGAGTATATCTTCCCTGCGGGTTCCACTGTTGCAGATTGGAAAGGTAATCTTGGCTATGCACCCCTACTTGTTCCCAGGACTCAAAGCAACTCCTCGTGCATTCAATTACTTGTTGCATCAAATCCCTCTTCATATGATGGATGAACCGACTCACCCAATGCGGTTTACCCCACGAGAGGTCATTGCTCACATGGCAGATTGGGAAGAAATTCTATTGGAGAGAATCAAACTCTCGGTCATCGCGCCCGGTTCTGAAATCATTGGAATCGATGAAGGTGTTCGTGCAGAAGAACTTGGATATTCAAAATGGGATTGGGAAAGGCAAATTGAAGTTTTTTCGGAGCGCCGAGCCATAACGATTGCCTACTTTGAGTCCCTCAATCCAGAACAGTGGACTAATTTTTCCAATCATAACGAAAAGGGCAAACTCTCAGCGGACGATCAGGCAAATATGCTCCTTGGTCACGACCTGTATCACATTGATCAGCTAGTCGAAGTTTTGAAGTAGAGGGCCACGACAGCGTTGCGAACCTTTGCGACCGTTGCGTGAGATTCCTAGATTGCGTTCATACGGAGGATGCGGAAGCACACAAATAGATGTCAAAAGCATTGCTGCACTGTGTAAGATTCCAAACTTGAGCAATTCAGATCAGCCGTAACCAATCCGGAAAACACCCGTCCAAAAGCTAAAGGTTCTTGGAGGGATCATGATTACAACATCAATTCTCGCAATCAGTTTTGCCCATTTGGCACTCATGCCCGCAAAAACGGAATGGATGGTTTTACCGCCCATCATCCACAAAAACTTGGCGATTTATCCGGTCGTAGACCGTTCAAATTCGAATGTCGGGACGAACTACATCACGCTGGACGAAGGCTTGAAGACTGGCACGGTTCGAGTAACCGAAATGGACGGAGGTACTCCGCTCATTCGACCTCGAAATGGTGCCTCCGCAGGAGGACAAACGGCAAACGCTCAACAAAACAGACAGGGCGGTCAAGGCGGAGGAGCACAAGTCAATAGCCTAGCTATCATCAATGAATCTGGAAAGATTCTGATCCTGATGGCTGGCGAAATGGTTATCGGCGGCAAACAAGATCGGATCATACAAAAAGATGGCTTGATTGCACCGAGCAAATACGCGCAAAGCCTCGAAGTTTTTTGCGTTGAGCACGGCAGATGGAGCGGAGGAACTTCCAATTTTGCTTCTGCTCCAAACAGTGCAGGAAAGCCTGCCACGGCTGGAGGATATGGCGGCGGGGGAGCGGTAGCCGATCCAACGATCCGAGGTTCGGCGCAAGCTGCCGGTTCTCAAAGCGAAGTCTGGGCGAAAGTCGAAGACAAGAATCGAAAATCAGGCGTCGCAAGCGGAGCGACCACCTACCAAGGCACTTTGAATTCAGCCAAGAACCAGAAGGACAGCGGCGATTACCTAAAGGCTATGGAAGCCAAGTTCCCTAAGAAAGCAGCGGTTGGAGCAATTGTTTCTGTCAACGGCCACCTCATCTGGGCGGACTGCTTCGCCGATGACAGCATCTTCCAAAAATACGAAGGCAAGTTGATGCGCTCTTACGTGGTCGAGGCTATCACCGAGTATTTGCCTTCGACAGCATACGACCATCCGACGGCCGAGAAAGCTCGCTCTTTCCTCTTTGATGTGGCTGGTAATTCGACCTTTGAAGGCAAAAGCGACGTTTACAAGCTGACTCGGATTGTAGGGAAGAACCACCTGATTCACGAGCTTTCTGATGAAACGGGGAAAGGAAGTCTGGCGGTCCATTTCAACAAGATGTTGAAGAAATAAACTTTGTGTCGCTGGCGGCTAGGACAACCGACCCGCCAGCTTCCCAAACGCACTCTTCCCGCCGTACTCTGCCACGTCGCCCAGCATTTCTTCGATTCTCAGAAGCTGGTTGTATTTCGCAACTCGGTCCGTTCGATTCGGTGCGCCGGTCTTGATTTGGCCGCAGTTCGTCGCCACGGCAAGATCGGCGATGGTCACATCTTCGGTCTCGCCGCTTCGATGGCTCATGACCGACGTGTAGCCAGCCCGTTTTGCCACATCCACAGCTGAAAGAGTCTCAGTTAGAGTCCCGATTTGGTTGACTTTGATCAGAATCGAGTTCGCAGTTCCCGAATCGATGCCCCGTTTCAGCCTTTCGACATTGGTGACAAACAGGTCGTCGCCGACTAGTTGCACCCTATCGCCAATGGCGTCTGTTAGTGCCTTCCAGGTTTCCCAGTCGTCTTCGCTGACTCCATCCTCGACCGAAATCAGTGGATATTTCTCGCAAAGTCCCACTAAGTAATCCACTTGTTGTGCGCCTGTTCGCTCCAATTGATCTCCCGCCTTGTAGCGATAGACCTTAGCCTCTTCGTCATAGAATTCGGTCGCGGCAGCATCAATTCCAAGCCAAATATCTCCGCCGGGAGTGTAGCCCGCTTGCTGAATTGCTTCGATGATGTAGTCGAATGCCATGTCCTGATCGCTCAGGCTAGGTGCAAAGCCGCCTTCGTCGCCAACTCCAGTCGCTAAACCCTTAGCCTTCAAAACTTTTTTAAGCGTATGAAAAATCTCGCTTCCCTTTTGCACGGCTTCGGCAAACGACTCTGCCTCTATGGGGAGAATCATGAATTCTTGAAAATCCACGTTGGAATCGGCGTGTTTGCCACCGTTGAGAATGTTCATCATGGGAACAGGAAGTGTGTTTGCAAACGTCCCGCCGACATACCGATACAGCTCCAAGCCCGAAAACTCCGCCGCCGCCTTTGCCACTGCCAAAGAAACGCCAAGAATCGCATTTGCGCCTAGCTTTGCCTTGTTGGGCGTGCCGTCAATCTCGAGCATCAGGGCGTCAATTCCGATTTGATCGGTTGCATCGAGCCCAAGGATTGCATCAGCGATGGTCGTGTTTACATTTTCGACAGCTTGTAAAACCGAATTGCCAAGGTAATAGCTCTTATCGCCATCGCGAAGCTCTACAGCCTCGAATTGGCCGGTACTTGCTCCGCTCGGCACGGCGGCGCGGCCCATGTCTCCGGTTTCGAGGGTTATGTCAACTTCAACGGTCGGGGTTCCCCGGCTGTCTAAAATTTGGCGGGCGATTACATCGGCAATGATTGGCATAGTGTTCTCCGGGTTCAAAGAATACCATTTGGGAGTGCGCCGACCACGTCGGCGCTTTTAGCACTTGAATTTCGCAAGATTTCCAAGAAAAGCGCCGACATGGTCGGCGCACTCCCAGATGCCCATAGGTAACATAACCACGATGTCCCTCTCGCTGCAAAAAGAGAATTTCGTACTTCACAAAATCCATTCGCTTACCGGAGTTGTGCCGATCGGATTCTATATGCTGCAGCACTTGACGCTGAATTCCTTCAGTATCGCCGGTCCAGAAAAGTTCAACAGCGTCATTGATTTTTTTGAATCAGTCCCTAAACATTTGTTGCTTGGAATGGAGATTTTGGTTCTCTGGATACCGATCCTATTCCACTCAGTTTACGGAATATTCATCAGTAGCCGAGCCCAGAACAATGTATTTGAAGACAAATACGGCTGGTCGCAGAATCGAATGTTCTTTCTTCAACGGGTAACAGGAATCGTTTTGTTTCTTTTTTTGGCAGTTCACGTCGCCACCACAACCGTTGCCAAATACCTTTCCCCAATTGGTGCGGAGCTAATCAAATACGACGCATGGCATGAAAAACTGACTGGGACGGGCTACCTCTGGCTTGCTTTCTATCTAGTTGGAACGGTTTGCGCTTCGTACCATTTGGCGTACGGAATCTGGAATTTCTGCATCCGGTGGGGGATAACTGTGAGCGCGAAATCTCAAGAGACGGTTCAAAAATTCTCGGCAGTTCTATTTGTCGCTGTGACCCTTTTGGCGTGGGGTGCATTGTATGGGTTTTTGCGCGGCTAGCGTCGAACCCTACCAGGCAGCTTCCTCTTCGCACTGATTCCCAGCTTTCCATCAGATGTTCCCATTAGCTGCCTAAGCCTCTGAATTTCGTCCCGCACCTGTGCCGCTCTTTCAAATTCCATCGCCTTTGCGCAATCTTTCATCTGTTTTTCGAGGCTGTCAATGAGCAATGGCAAATCTTCAATCCGAACTGGGCTGCCGTCTTTCCCAATCTCCTCTGTCACAGCTGAACCATATTGGGCTACAACTTCTGCAACGGCATCTGATTGATACGAGCGAATCGTTTCTCGAACCTCTTTGATAACTGTGGTGGGCGAAGTGCCGTGCAACTCGTTGTAATCTACCTGCACTTGGCGGCGGCGGTTCGTTTCGCCAATCGCCCGCTCCATCGAGCCTGTGATCCTGTCGGCATAGAGGATGACCTTTCCATCCACGTTTCTGGCGGCTCGGCCTATTGTTTGTATCAGCGAGGTTTCGCTTCTTAGAAAGCCCTCTTTGTCGGCATCCAAGATCGCGACTAGGCTCACTTCGGGAAGGTCGAGCCCTTCTCTCAAAAGGTTGACTCCGACGAGAACGTCGTAAACTCCTAGCCGTAAATCGCGCAAAATTTCGGGCCTTTCCAGCGAATGAACATTCGAGTGAATGTACTGAACCTTAACGTCAATTTCCCGCAGATAAGTAGTTAAGTCCTCCGACATTCGCTTTGTCAGCGTTGTAACTAGAATTCGACGGCCTATCTTCACGGCAGCTTGGATTTCGTTGATTAAGTCGTCAATTTGTCCCTTTGTTGGGCGAATTTCCACTTCTGGGTCAACGACATAAGTGGGCCGAATAATCTGTTGAGCGGTCTGGTTCGAGTTTTCATTTTCGAACGGCCCTGGTGTTGCACTTACAAATACAATCTGACCTGCTCTTTGCAAAAACTCTTCAAATTGAAGCGGGCGATTATCAAGCGCACTTGGCAAACGAAATCCGTAATCAACCAGCACCGATTTTCTTTGACGGTCGCCGTTATACATCGCTCTTAACTGCGGCAAAGTTTGATGAGATTCGTCAATAAAAAGGATTGCGTCTTTTGCTATGAAGTCTAACAATGTATAGGGAGGCTCGCCTTCGTTTCGGCTGTCAAAATAACGCGAATAGTTCTCAATTCCTTGGCAATAGCCAACTTCCCGCATCATTTCAACGTCAAAATCAACTCTTTGACGCAATCGTTGGGCTTCTAACAATTTATTTTGACCTTGAAATAATTCGCATTGATTCTGCGCCTCATCAAGAATCGTTGCGATAACATCGTCCATTTTCTCCCATGGAGCTACATAGTGCGTAGCCGGGAAAACGGAAATGTGCGTTGGCTCATCAAGCACGTCTCCAGTCAGTGGATCAATCAGCCGAATCCGTTCAACGGTGTCTCCGAAATACTCAATTCGGGTGATGATTTCTTCATCTTTGGGTTGGACTTCAAGCACCTCGCCTCGAACTCTAAACGTGCCTCGATCCAGCACAAGGTCATTTCGCGTGAATTGCATGTGCGTGAGGCGCATGAGCACTTCGTCTAGCGGACATTCCACTCCCTTTTCAAAAGTGACGACAGATTCTGCATATCGGTCAGGCGAGCCCAGACCGTAAATGCAGCTTACGGATGCAACGATTACAACGTCGCGCCTTTCTAACAAAGACTGAGTCGCGGCGTGACGCAAGCGGTCTATTTCGTCGTTTACGCTGGAGTCCTTTTCAATATAGGTATCGGTCTGAGGGACATAAGCTTCGGGCTGATAATAGTCGTAATAGCTTATGAAGTATTGAACTGCATTTTCAGGGAAAAAAGCCCTGAACTCCTGGCAAAGCTGTGCTGCCAGCGTCTTATTGTGAGCGAGGATCAGGGCAGGGCGATTTGCCTTTGCAATGACGCTCGCCATTGTGTACGTTTTTCCAGTTCCAGTTGCGCCTAAAAGAGTTTGGAACCGGTGCCCGCTCTCAAGGCCATCGGTGAGAATGTCTATTGCCGAAGCCTGGTCACCCTTCGGCTCAAATGAACCGGAAAGCTGAAGGGGGGAATCATATTGAACAATCATGTGGGCAGTTATAGGTTATACGCTAAAACGGTAGACAATTGACACAAAAACGGCCTTCCTCTGCGAGGAAGGCCAAATTGTTTGCCTTTCAAAAAATCTACTTGCGTCGCCGACGAGCCACTAGTGCTGCGAATCCAATTCCCAAGGCAGCCATGCTGGCTGGCTCTGGAACAACACTTATATTCTGCTCAAAAAACGCAATTCGAGCCAGGTCTAAAACCTGCGAATTTGGCTCAGCAATTAGAAAGAAATCCTTTTTGACCTTTATTCTTGTTGAAGAACGAATGAAATCAAAGGATGTCGAAAATGGCAACTGGCTGTTTGAGGTGATTGTTTGTGTCGGAAGCGTTCCGATGATTCCTGGCGTGATCATATCCTCGACAACTTCAGAGAACTGGATCAAGCCATTTCCTGCTACGCCGCCTAAAAGCGTGTAGACCATGGCACTCATCGGATCATTGCTTTGCGCTTCATAAGTGATGGTAATCACACCTTGGCGAGCCACTTGAAAATCGCCAACAACGGCGTTTGGCAACGTAAAATCTATGTCGAAGTTGCCGGTGTTAAATGTAGCTGCACTGATCAAATTGGGCGTTCCGCTAAACGTAATGTTCGAAAACGTGATGACTGCCTGCGAACTCGCAGTCAATCCAAGTAGCAATGCACTCGCAAGTGCGAAACCGAAAAATCTCTTTCGAGTACCAAAAACAAACATGAATACAGCTCCTCTACGCTACCAAAAAATAAATTGGCAAGCAAATAACAAAATGACAGACTTCAGTATATCACGAAGTCTGTCATTTCCGAGGCTCTATCGGTTGCAAAATTGCCTGGATTTTGAAAACGTATGCTCACAATGAAGTGAGCCTGCGATTTACTTACGGCGGCGGCGAGCAGCTAATGCTGCAATTCCCAAGCTGATTGCAGCTAGGCTTGCCGGTTCAGGAACAACATGAAGATTCTGCTCAATTAAAGCGATACGGGATAGATCAAGCCCATTTGTATCGGGATTAGCCATCAAGAAAAATTCCTTTTTGACTTTAATGTGGTTGGATGGACGTGAGAACCAGATATTGCCCGTCCAAGGCAGCTGTGAGTTTGAAGTGATTGTTTGCGTCGAAAGCGTGCCGATGATTCCAGGAACGACCATGTCTTCGATGACTTCGCTGAACATGATGATTCCGCTGCCAGATACTCCGCCCAAAATGGATAAAACCATTTGGTCCATCACCATGGATACCGCGCTAGTTGCTTCGTAGGTAATCGTAAACGTGCCTTGGCGCAGAGCTTGAAAGTCGCCAACAACTGCATTTGGCATCGTAAAGTCAATGTCAGTAAGTCCTGTTGCAAAAGATGCCCCTGAGATCAACGGCGCACTTCCAGCGAATGTTACATTGAAGAATGTGATGGCTTGAGAAGATGCTGCCGCTGCAGCAAAAATACAAACACCGAATACGGAGCGAAAAGACCCACTAAAAAACTTAAACATTTTGTTCTCCATTTGATACGGCCAATCGCGGCCCCGCCATTTTCATAAACAGCTACAAGGAGTATATGCGGTTTCCGTGCCAAACTGTGTTAAATCAACATAGTAAAATTACTTGAATTGCAATCTGATGTCACAATTTCTCGCAGTTGAAGGAAGTTTAAGCTATTTTGACAAGATCAATCACAAGTTCTAATACTCATTGCGACGTACTGATCGTCGGCGGTGGCGTTGGTGGGTGCGCCGTTGCGCTCGCTCTTGCGAATTCAGGTTTTAGCGTTATCTTGACTGAACCTACGGACTGGATCGGTGGGCAATTGACTTCTCAGGCCGTTCCTCCAGACGAACATCCCTGGATCGAGCAATTTGGATGTACTGCAACCTATCGAAAATTTCGGAATCGGGTTCGAAAATTCTATGCTGATTTTTATCCATTGACTGCATCAGCCAAGAGTTCAACTTTTCTAAACCCAGGTTTAGGCTGGGTTTCTCATCTGTGCCATGAACCTCGAATTGCCTGGGGCGTACTCAATGGAATGCTGGACGAAATTTTGTCACCAGAGCAACTCGATATTCGCTTGGGCAGAGTGCCAAAGGGAGTCGAGATTTCGCAAAACCAAGTTCGATCAGTCACATTCCTAAATCTCGAGAATGGAAAATCGGAAACTGTCGAATGCAAGTTTGTGCTCGATGCCACAGAAATGGGTGATCTGCTTCCTCTTGCGAATGTTGAATATCGCATCGGTGCAGAATCTCGCCAACAAACGGGCGAAGCACATGCCGTAGCCGGCGATCCAGAACCTGAAAACGTTCAAGGAATCACTTGGTGCTTTTCGATGGCTTGGGATCAACAGCGAAACGAAGTTATTGATAGACCCGCCCAATATGATCATTGGAAGTCGTTTTCGCCCCCGTTTTGGGCTGGGGCCCTGCTTTCTTGGAATACGATTCATGCTCACACAGGCGAACCGTTCACTTGGACTCTGTTTGCTGACGATCATGAAAGAAGCAAGGGGCTATTTGATTACAGGCAAATCATTTCAACGAATGTAATTGACCACAAAAACGTTCGCGACACGACGATCGTCAATTGGCCTCAAAACGACTACTTTGAAGCAACAACTCTCGACATTGATGAAGCAACTCTTGAAAAACGCCTTAATGACTCCAAGCAATTATCTTTGAGCCTGCTCTACTGGCTTCAAACGGAAGCCCCGAGGCCAGATGGAGGCGAAGGCTATCCCGGACTCTATCTGAACGGCGACCCTGTTGGAACAAAGGACGGATTCGCCAAAGCCCCCTACATTCGGGAATCCAGAAGGATCGAGGCAATGTTTACCGTTCTCGAACAGCATGTTTCCGCTCATGATAATCCAGGATTGACAAAAGCGCCCGCCTTTTGGGATTCTATTGGAATTGGTGCATACAGAATTGACCTCCATCCCAGCGCAAATGGGAAGCCTACTATTGATTTCAGTTCCTTGCCATTTCAGATTCCATTAGGGTCACTAATTCCCGTTAGATTTGAAAATCTTTTGCCAGCATGCAAGAACCTAGGCGTAACTCACATTACAAACGGCTGCTTCAGGCTTCATCCTGTGGAATGGAATATCGGCGAAGTGGCTGGAGCGCTGGCTGCGTTTTGTCTCAATCACAATCTGACTCCGCAGCAAGTTTACAACTCAAAGGAGCGGGTTGCAGAATTTCAGGCGGTTCTTGTAGCCATGGGAGTGGAATTGGATTGGCCGGAAGTTCATGCTTTGTAATATTTTGGGAGTGCTCTGAGAAAGGAGTCTGTTGCACACATCTTTCATGTCGCACCGCCAACTGCGAGGAACAAGACTACATCGTTTTGAGGTACTTATTTGCGTGATGATTCGCCATTGCTTCTTTATCTCGGCATTCTTGATTTCCGTATCCTCATTTGCTCAAACCTCGACCCCAAATTTCTTAGGAAAGTGGACTGGTCGAATGAAGGTAACTCCAGCCAAGGGTCCAGATGGTAAGGCGATTCCCATGCCGCCTGCGCCATCAATCGGATATTTTCTAACGCTTACAGCTCAAGGAACTTTCCATACGGATATCAAAGGCACGCCAGATAAGAAAGTTCACACATCGGACGGAACCTGGAAACTAGCGAACGGCAAAATTACGCTTTTCTTTGTGAAACGCGATGGCAAACTTGACAAATCTGAACCCAGAACCAGAGTTCTGACGATCAGCAAGAATGGCCAGACAATGACGACGATTATGGAAGGCCAAATGCAAGTGAAAGGCCCAAAGGGAGAAACAGCACTGCCAAAAGGCTTTACTGCTCCGAAAGTAGTGCTGATGTTCACGAGGAATTAGGGAAGACAAGTTGGTCGTTGTCGGTTTTTAGTTGTTTGTTGTTTGTTGTTTGCGGTTTGCGTTCAGCAGTTTTTGACGAGATACCGAACTGAGCACTTGTCATTCAGCATTCCATGCTCTGCTCTCCGCCTTCTACTCTAACAACTCCGCTCTCAACCTATCCGCCATACCCTGTCCCCCACTCCCTAAACCCTTCCGAACCCAATCTGCCACAATCTGACTTCGTATGAGTTCAGATAAAGGAATCACTTCTCGCGACGCAAACTATTCCGATTGGTACAACGAGCTAGTTCTCAAGGCGGAATTAGCCGACTATTCACCCGTTCGCGGTTGCATGGTGATTCGCCCTAACGGCTACGCCATTTGGGAACTGACGCAGAGGGCACTGGACGATATGTTCAAAGCGACCGGCCATGTCAATGCTTATTTTCCTCTCCTGATTCCAAAGTCATTTCTATCAAAAGAAGCCGAGCATGTCGAGGGATTTGCCAAGGAATGCGCGGTAGTCACGCATCACCGCCTCATGATGGACCCAAAAGGCAAGGGAGTCATTGTTGATCCAGATGCCAAGCTAGAAGAAGAGCTAATCATCCGCCCGACCAGCGAAACCGTGATTTGGAACCAGTATGCCAAGTGGATCCAAAGCTACCGCGACTTACCGATTCTCATCAACCAATGGGCAAACGTCATGCGATGGGAATTGCGAACGCGGCTTTTCCTCCGCACAGCAGAGTTCCTTTGGCAAGAAGGGCATACCGCGCATGCTACCTGGCAAGAAGCCGAAGACGAGGCGATTCAGATGGCAAATGTGTATCGCAGATTCGCCGAAGAGTGGATGGCAGTTCCAGTCTTGACTGGCACGAAATCCGAAAACGAGAAATTTGCCGGTGCAGAGCACACCTATTGCATCGAGGCTTTGGTTCAAGATGGCCGATGCATTCAAGCCGGAACTTCGCACAACCTTGGGCAGAATTTTGCAAAGGCGTTCGACGTTCAATTCACTAGTAAGGAAGGAAAGCTCGAATACGTTTATGCAACTTCATGGGGCGTTTCCACACGGCTGATTGGAACGATCATCATGGCACACTCCGACGACAAGGGACTCGTTTGTCCTCCAAAACTTTCGCCAAATCAGGTGGTTTTTGTGCCGCTTGGGCGAGACGAGGAAACTCGAACCAAAACATATGCTCTAGCTGATAAATTGGCGAATGAACTCCGATGCAAGAATTGGGATGGAATGCCGATTCGCGTTAAGGTTGACAAGCGAGACAATGAATCGCCTGGCTTCAAATTCAACGATTGGGAACTTAAAGGTGCTTGTCTTCGAGTTGAAATTGGGCCACGGGACTTAGAGAGCAACTGCGTGGTTATGGCTCGCCGAGATACGGGCGAAAAGACGACATTGCCCATTGATGACGCCGTTTCAACACTTGTTAGCGAATTGGCTACGATGCAATCTTCCCTTTTCCAAAAGGCACTCGATCATCGAAACGCAAACACGAAACGTGTTGATTCATGGGCTGAATTTGAAGCCGCATTTGAAGGCGACGGCGGAGTTGGGTTTGTTGTGGCTCATTGGGATGGCACAACCGAAACTGAAGAAGAAATCGCCAAACGAACGAAGGCAACGATTCGGTGCATCCCGTTTGTTCCCCTTGAACCATCCGACAGCGAACCTGGGACTTGCGTGCTATCTGGCAAGCCGTCGAAACAGCGTGTTGTGTTTGCAAGGGCGTACTAAGTGTGGCTTGGGCGTCTCGCCCAAGCGTAGGATGACCGTCTCGGCCATGTTTAGAAGCCTTGGGCGAGACGCCCAAGGCACATCCAAGCCACATTCATCGTCCTTTCCCACATGACCATTTGGGCAATCGCATTATCGCTCGCAACAGTTGCCCAAACACACCAACTCGAACCCAAACCCGTCCCTCCTCGATTTGAAAACCAAAACCCAATTCCGACATTGCCGGGTGTCATGCTCGACAGGCGACTTCATAGAACAGGGATCGCAAATCCAATGGCTCGTTCAAAAGGATTGCAAGGAAGAATTCTTTGGATTGATGCAACTGCAAACATCGAGCGATACAACACCGAGCAAAAGATCGTTGAACTTGTGACGAAGATCGGCGGCACCGGATTCAATACAATTGTCCTAGATGTAAAACCGATTTCGGGCCATGTCATTTTCAAGAGCGAATTCGCACCCAAACTGACGGAATGGCGAGGTCGAAAATTGCCCGAAGATTTTGACCCGGTGCCAATTTTCTGCAGAGAAGCAAAGCGAAAGAATGTTCAATTGTTTGTGAGTATAAATGCGTTTAGTGAAGGGCACAATCTGTTTCGCACTGGGCCGGGATATGAACATGTTTCTTGGCAAACCACATTTTACGAGCCAAAAGTTTTTGCAAAGATTGGATTTCAGGAATTGCCAGTGGAATTGGCTCCAAATTCCCCTGGCAAAGAGCTGGGTGTCTTTACGAACGCAGAAGCGCTTGCCAAATCTTCAGGGAATGGTTTTGCCATTTCAATTGATTCATTTGGCAACTTCGTTGATGGCTTTGAACTCTTCGCTAATGTAACGAAGCCCACGATTCCTCGAAATGGGTGCGTACTTGTTGGTATGGGAGAAATGGCTGACAGGCTGCGAAGCGCAAGTTTTGGCGCAACTTCAGTTCGATTTGTTACGAAAGCCAACCTAATTCCGTCTGGGCAAAAGCCAGCCGACCAAACTCCGCTGATGACAAACCCGGCCGGCAAAGAGGTGTGGGAGCGAAACGCTTCCATCGTTAGAGAAATCGCCTCCAAGTATGAAATTGATGGAATGGTGTACGACGACCGAATGCGCTTTGCAGGAATGAATGCCGATTTTGGTGCCGAATTCCGAGGACTGTTTGAAGACTGGCTTGGCAGAAAGGCAGGGCGATGGCCCGAAGACGTGTATCAGATTACGTTTTCACCCAACTTTTCTCGAGGTTTGAAACCTGGCCCCGATTACGAGAATTGGCTCATTTTTCGAGCTGTCCTGATGCGGAGGTATGTGTCGGCGATTGGGAATTTGCTGAAGCAAGTGCGGCCAAGTGCTCAATTCGGACTCTATGCGGGATCGTGGTACGGCGAGTACGCTGCATTTGGAGCAAATTATGGAGCAAACGATCTAGATGCCGGATTCTGGTTTATGTCTCCCGAATACCGCCAAACTGGATTCGCTGATCAGCTCGATTTCTTAATCACCGGTTGCTACTATCCGGCTCCGACAATATTCGAAGCGATGACTTTAGGCAAAGGCGTTGGGCAAAGCATTGAGTCTGCTGCCGCACTTTCCAATCGGGTTGCCAACGATTCCACCTGGACCTATGCCGGAATCTCTTTGGAGCAATTTGCACAAAATCCGCGGGGCCTTGGAAGCGCTTTGCAAGCCGCATGCGGTGCGACCCAAGGCGTGATGATTTTCGATCTTTCTCACAACATCGAACCGATGTGGCCGGTGTTCCGCCAAGCATTTCGTAGCTCAGCAACAGCGCCTCATTTGAGTTCGCTGAACCTAATTGAGCTTCGACGACGGAAGGAAATTGAAATCATATCGGGACGCCGGCCAAAGACAGTAATTGTTTCAACAGGCCAGCCGGGCGCTGGGCATTAGCAAGGCTACTTTGCCAGAACCGGAATTCCACCAACAGCACCAACTGCAAAGAAGTGATCGTCTTTATTTACCTTAGGGACAGTTGCCTTGAACGCTTCGCCAACTGGAACGGAACCTTCCCAGATTGGACTGGTCGTGGAGCGCCAAAAGACCACATACTTTGTCCGCGCAACACTTTTCCACGTCAAAGAACCATCGTGTGATTGATCCCTTGCCACCCTCACATCAATCGGTGCAGGGCCAGCATTGGCGAGTTCGCAAAGCACTGCAAGATTCGATTTTGTCACATTTGCAAGGTAAGTCCAATCCATGAATTCGGGCAAATCGTCAGGAGTGTGTTGACGAGTGTATTCCTCATGAACTTCAATGAATCTGACAGCGGAAAAGCCTTCTTGAGCAAAGGGAGTATGGTCGCCTCCTCTACCAAATCGATCAGCACGATTCACCAATTTGATCCCAAAACCCTTCATGTGCTTGCGGACAGTCCATTCGATAAACCGAGCTAGTTCGCGAGAATTGTGGGATTCTGCTTCGTCGCTGAAAACCCGGACGCGCTTCTTTTCGGTTTGCCCAGCTTTGTTTCCGCTGCTGCCAACGGTGTCATTGCTCAAAACAGCTTCCAAAATCCAACCATTTGCCTTGGCGAATTTGGCAAGCGCTCTCGAACCATGTAGCCCCTGCTCTTCCCCTGTAAGTCCGACAAAAACAACCGCACGGCTCCACTTTTGCTTCGCCATAATTCGCGCGCATTCCAATGCCGCCGCCGCTCCGCTAGCATCGTCATTCGCACCAGGAGCTCGGCCCGTTGCCGCATCAACTTGCAGGTTTAGCGAGTCCAAATGCCCACCGATCAGAAGAACTCTTTGCCCCCGCAATTCTTCGAGTGACTTGGCATTTGAGCCCGAGCCATTCAGCCAAGCGACAACTTCCACGACTTTCTTGTCATCGGGAACTCGCCTAGATTTTGGCAAAATGTATTCAAAAAGGGTGGCCTGAACTCCAGGAATATTCTGATACTCGCTCTGTAGCCATTTCGCCGCATCGTTCAGTGTTTCGCTAAGCGTATTTCTCGTCTGAAACGAGGCAAGCTTTTCGACGGCTGATCGAAGCCTCTTAGCATCAATTTGTTTCAGAAGATCAGGAGTTGATTGAAGAGTTATGGTCGCCATTGAGATTACAAGTCCAACTAATAGCATTATTCTAAGTTCGTCTTTGTTAATGAAAGTTCCTGCAATTGTCTTCGTTCCGCGGAGCTTAGGTTGACGCGAGAAAACGGTAGCGTGATTTGCGGCTCCGCCCTCCAAAATCACTTTCGAGGTTTTGAAATCTCGAATGTTCTCGATATGGTTTTCCCACGGCAGCAAGCTCTAACTGTAACCTGCCCCGCCTTAGTCGGGCGAAGGTAGCCTCCTTGGTCAATCCAAGCTGCACCTTCCGCAGACCATATAATTTCGCTCGCAGAAATCGGCCCTTCGGGCCCACTTACGACTTCAAGGCCCTTTGTTTCATCAAGAGAAACCGTTTCTGGCCCTGAAATCTTGAAGTTTGACTTTGCAGATTCAATTTCGGGCCCAAAAAATAAAATTCCGTTTGCTACAGGCCTTTCTGTTCCATCGCTCGGGCGATTGACTACGATTCCCTGAATATTGAGAGTTGTACTTCCACCTCCGTCCAGGTTTACAGCATCCGTGCAGCTTAGTCGCATTAATATTCTCGCTGTTTCTTCTAGAGTGGCGCCAGCACTTAGGTTGCTCCGTCCGTCAATCGCAACAAACCAGAGGTATCCAGAATTTGTGCGTCCTACTGCGGTGCGAGGATGTCGTTGAAAAGAAAATTTTTCCGTAAATCCTTCTGCAGCCCATTCAGAAACAATCTTTCCCCCACGAAGCAAGGTCGGTCCGCCAGCTATCGCATGATGAATCCTCCGAAGTTCCGGCCGTAAGAGTTCCCAAGATATTTCGACCACTGCTCCAATCGCAAATGACTCTAATTTCAGCCCTTCCGTCCCAGACCCGACAATGACGACGACATTTTCGTCGGTTGGATAAGAAGTTGCTCCATGAAGTACTTTCGTTACTGTCCCAACCATTTTCCCGGTTGCAATTTGATTGTCTTCCGAAATTTCGAGGACAACGTACGCAGCCGGGACCTTTGATTTTGCTAATCCAGCATCTCCTGTATTGATCGTTATGCAATTGTCAGGATTTTCTTCATTCCAGCCCATTGCGACCAATTCTGCGTCTCCAATTTTAACTTTCGCAGTGAATCCCGACGTAGCAAACAGCGATTTCCCGCCTCCCCAGGCGATGAAACTTCTGTTCGGATAGGGTCTGCTTAGGAGCTCGCTATTACGAATCATTAGCCCTATTGGATCACCGCTCCAAGGAAAGAAATCAGCGTTGATTCCAGCGATTGCCCTATGTTGAGACACCATCGCAGAGACCGTAGCTCGACCTCCATTAGCCTCAATTCCAAAGACTGTTTCGCCAGCCAACTCCGGCACGGCCCGAGTTTCGGTCGAATCAGGCGTCCAGCGCAGAGCATGGATCACTTGAGGAGTGATTGGGTCAATTTCCATCCGGTACGTCAGTCCTGGAGCAACCAGTTTTTCCCAAACCTGTGCGTTACCTGTAATGAATGTTATAGCAAAAATGAAAATGGCAACTAATTTTCGCATAAAGACTCCAGATAGGCGAGTGTTCCGACGTTGGCAACTAGTTTTGCCCGAATTCCGAGCGGCAAAGTGAGCATGCTTGGAGCATGCCCAAAAGGATAATCAACAATCATGGGAATTCCAAGCGGGGCAAGCCGTTCTTCCACAATTTGTCTCCAGGGTCTTCCGCCAATCCCTTCGTCTCGCTTTTCGTCCGTTCGGGTCATTTCTCCGACAACAATTCCCGCCGCACTTCGAATCGAACCTTCATTTAGCAAGTGAGTCAGCATGGCATCAATTCGATGCGGATCTTCATCTACGTCCTCAATAATGACGATTTTCCCCTTGCAATTGAGGCTGTTTTGGGTTCCAAAACTGTCGCACATCAGAATCAAGCACCCTCCTGTGACGATTCCTTCAGCACCTCCACCAACTACGGTTGTCCCCTTCAATGCACTTTCTGGAACCGAAGTGTCACCCATCAGGTTTCGCCGAAGAGATTCGATTACCCAATCTTCCCTAGGCACCGTCAGGGTCAAAGGCATCGGTGCATGGAGCGTTGGGAGCCCTCTCTGATTCAAAGCTAGGTGCAAAGTCGTAATGTCGCTAAAGCCAAGGAACATCTTGCGCGAATTTGCCATCGCATCAAGGTCGAGAAATGGAAACAGCCGGGCACATCCATAACCGCCTCGCGCGCAAAAAACTGCGCTCACGCCGGGGTCGCAAAACGCTTCCATCAAGTCACTTGCCCGATCCTCGTCAGAACCGGCAAGGTGATCAGTCCAATCAAAGCAATGCTTTCCAAAGTCAACTCGATACCCCCAACTTTCCAACATTGCTTGAGCAAAGTCAACTTTTTCGGGAAGCAACGGCGAAGCTGGCGACACAATCCGAATTAGGTCCCCTTGCTTCAACGGTTTTGGCTTTGGCATGAAAGATTATGGTTTGTTTTTGAGCACGGAAATTGCCTTTTCAAGCGCATCGTCCCGTTCCCCAATGGGCACGGTCGAACTTTCAAAATCGGGAATAAGCGGATTGCCTTCGAGCCGAATTCCCTTTGCAGTCACATAGTCGGTTATCGGATATTGAATTTCGAATCCATGCGGCAGCTTCCCGTAAACCGAAGCCAAAACTGCCCCAGCAGACCTCCCGCCAACAATCGGCGAGCCTGAAATTTCCCTCAATGCCGCCGCACAAATCTCTGAAGCCGAAGCCGATCCTCGATTGATTAGCACAGCGATTTTTCCCACAAATGCGGGTACTTTCCCTTCAGACGTCCGATATTTACGCTGGCTGAAAGATGCGATTTTGATGGGATCAGAAGCTTCCCCGCCGTTTGCCTCGGCGTATCTTTCTGCTTCGCGCTTATTGACAAAAGTTCCAATAACGGATTCCTTTGGCAACAGCAAGCTGAGTAAATGGCGCAAATTGTCGGTTGCTCCGCCACCGTTTGAGCGCAAGTCCAGGATTAGGAATTTCGCCTTCGCGTTCGCTTCTGAAACCAATTTTTCAATGTTCTCTCGATCGTATCCACGACTAAATGAAAACACTCTTAGCACCGCAGTTTCCTCGTCTGTCCACTTCAAAGTGTCCTTTTTAGCTGTCGAAAACTGTTGCCGTTGCAATTCAAGATCAATTGATTGGCCAGATAGTTTGAGTACCTTCAATTTGGTCGAAGTGCCTCGCTCGCCACTTAAAACCGCTGGCGAATCGGGCAACTTGCCATCGCATTCCACGATTTTGTCGCCAACACTTATTCCCGCGTTTGCAGCAGGACTCCCAACAACAACGGTACGAACGATTAGCGCGTCGCCATCTTTCTCAACTGTCATTCCAAATCCGACTGCAATTGGTCCTTCTTGCCGGGTTCTAGCAGCAGATGGAGACCGAAGCCGAAGGTGGCTGAATCCGAATTCTCGAAACGCCCGATTCACTTCGGTGATGAATGTTCTTGTCGTCTCAGCTTTGTCTATATTTGCTTGATGCTTCGCAAGATTTTCCGGCCACTTTTTCAGGTCAATTCCAGTGACGTACATTCTGCGATCAATAATTTCTGCGACAGCCTTTAGAATGTCAGCTTTTTGCTCAGAAGAAACCGCTTCTGTATTCGAGACTGGCGCAACGGGTGGAATAGACGGGGGAGTTGGGGGATTTTGCGCCGAAACGGCAACATTCAAGCAGATGAGCGCACTGAAAAGCACGTAGCGAGAAAATTTCAACATTCTAGTTAGCCTCGAACAGGGTTATACTCAAGCATAGACCGAAAACTCTTCGATTTGTTCGGCCTTTGGGAGTGCGCGGGCTTGACCGCGCTTTAGATTGCGTTCAAAACTAGGCTGAACTTACGCTTTCTGGTGCCCCAAGATAGAGCGCGGTCAAGCTCGCGCACTCCCATATTAGGCGATCGTTACGCCATCGCAAAGATACACATCTTGGATGGCATTCAAAATCTGCACGCCTTCATTCATCGGACGTTGGAACGACTTTCGTCCTGAAATCAGACCTTGTCCGCCTGCTCGCTTATTGATAACGGCTGTCGCAACGGCATCTTGAAGGTCGTTGTCGCCAGAGGCGCCGCCGGAGTTGATGAGCCCTGCTCGCCCCATGAAGCAGTTCGCAACTTGGTAACGGCAAAGGTCAATCGGATGATCGCTTGTGAGTTCCGAATAGATTCGTTTATCGAGCTTGCCGTAGCTGCTGCTGCCAGTATTGAGCGCCAAAAATCCGCCGTTATTCTCGGGTAACTTCTGTTTGATTATATCGGCTTGAATGGTCACTCCTAGATGGTTGGCTTGGCCAGTCAGGTCCGCAGAAAGATGATAATCCTTGTCGCTCTTGAATGCGTCGTTTCGCAAATAGCACCAAAGAACAGTCGCCATTCCAAGTTCGTGTGCATGCTGGAAGCATTCGGCAACTTCGACGATTTGGCGAGATGCACCATCAGAGCCGAAATAAATCGTTGCTCCGACCGCTGCGGCACCCATGTTCCATGCCTCTTCGATGTTGCCAAATAGAATTTGGTCGGCCTTGTTTGGATAGGTCAATAGCTCGTTATGGTTGATCTTGACCAAAAATGGAATCTGGTGAGCATATTTTCTTGCGACCGATCCCAAAGCTCCATACGTGGATGCAACGGCATTGCATCCGCCTTCAATCGCCAGCTTGACGATGTTTTCTGGGTCAAAATAGGCTGGATTCTTTGCAAAACTCGCTCCGGCGCTATGCTCGATTCCTTGGTCAACCGGAAGGATGCTCACGTATCCTGTGTTTGCGAGCCGCCCATTTCCGTAAATTTTTTGCAAATTGCCGAGAACCTTGTTATTGCGGTCTGAGCTTACAAAAATGCGGTTCACAAAGTCCGGTCCAGGCAAGTGAAGGTGTTTTTTGTCAATTTTAGGATTCGAAAAGTTGAGAAGTTCGTCGTTCTTTAGAATTGAAGCAATTCGGTCAAGTTCAGTCATCATCGTCGCAGCCATGAGTATATTGTAGGCGATTTTGCCGGGAATCGAGACTATGAACTCAGTTCCCCCTCCTTGTTGCGAGGAACGAGCAATGAGGAGGGGGTTTGGGGGTGGAGTTCGGAAAGTTCCTACTCCGACGGAGCAATAACAACTCTTCGATTTGGCTCTTCGCCTTCGCTGTACGTTCCAATCCCTTCGATTTCCGAAAGCACCTTGTGCACGATTCGCCTTTCAAAAGCTGGAAGAGCGTCCAAAACCGCTTCTTCGCCACGCTTTTTGACTTCGTTCGCTATATTGGTCGCCAGCTTAGTTAGTGCCTCTTCACGCTTTCGACGGTAATTTCCACCGTCAATGGTAGCTCGAACTCCGTTCTTTCGCTTTTGAGTCAGCATGACATTGACAAGATATTGAAGTGCGTTCAAGACTTCGCCGTGCTTGCCGACCAAATGCGCTGCGTCTTTGCCATCTAGCACGACGTTCACATATTTGCCTTGGCGACTGGTTTCTTCAACTTGGACATCGAGATCGCCGGATTCCATCAATTGAGCGACAATGGCTGCAATCGCAGTTTCGTCTTCTTCTGTTGCAACGACTTCAGCTCGTTCTTCGTCTTCTTCGCCATCTGGTTGTGCAGTGGCTTCCACAACTGCCTTCGCAGGCTCCACTTTCTTTGCGCCTCGCTTGGCCTTTGCAGGGGCTGGAGATTCTTCTACAACTTCAGTAGGAGCTTCAACTATGGCCTCGGGAGTTGCTTCAACAACCTCCGCCGCCTTTGGTTTGGCTCCCTTCTTTGGCTTAGCATCCGCCACTTCGGCTCGAATTTTTACAGTGCTTTTGCCAAAAAGCCCCTTCTGCTCGTCCAAAATTGTGACGGTTATTGACTTGGCGTCTACTCCAAGTTCAGTGGCAGCCTTTGCAGTCGCATCGGCTACGTTCTTTCCAGTAATTTCGATTGATGACATAAGATTTGCTCCAGACTATTTTTTCTTCGGGCGGTGCTTCACGGGAGTTCCTGTTCCCTTGCTAGGTTTCACACTTGACTTGCCATTAGATCCGCCTGATTGCGGTTTTGGAGTCAGTGGAAAAGTTCCTCCACCAGGTGCATTCACCTTCTGCAACGGAGGCGCGGGTAAGCGGTAAGCATAAAGCATGTGCATCGTTGCAAAAACGTTTAGAAACACCCAATAGAGAACGAAAGCCGACGGAAGCGGCCAGAAAAACATGATGACGGAAAACAGGACGGACATTCCGATTCCGATCCACTTTTGCTGCTTCGCTTGAGCTGGATCGGAAGTTGATATCGGCGCGAGCATAGTGGTAACGATCATGGAGATCGCATAGATGCCGATGAGAATGTAGTCTCGCTGTCCTAGATTTGGCGCGATAAACCCGCCAGTTGCTTGGCTCATTGTTGGATTGATCCAAGCAAATACTCCTTTTTGGAATTCAAATTGGTAGTGGAGCATGCAGTTGTAGATCAATAGGAAAAACGGAATCTGGATAAGCGCCGGGAAGCAGCCAGCCATCGGATTGATGCCGTATTCCCCATAAAGCTCCATCGTTCGCTTTTGAAACTCTTGCGGATTGATGACTTGCTTCGTCTTTTTGTCCGTGTATTGCTCTTTGATTTCAGCCAGCAATGGCGACAATTGGCTCATCTGACGGCCAAACATGTACTGCTTTTGCGCAAGAGGAAAAACAGCAATTCTCACGATGGCGGCCAATAACAGCGCCGCCAACCAATAGCTCAGGCCCGGCAGTTTGCCCGTCGCTTGAACCAGCACATCAATAACTTTGTATCCAGGAACGATTCCGTAAAGCAAATCCGTTTTTGACCTTGCGGAAAGATCATCAACGATCGCCTTATACATTTCCTGCCCGGTGTATTCAGTAGCCGGGTATTTGTGGTGAGGGCCTAATTTGACCTTTGATTGTGTCCAAACAGGATCAACTTGCATTGCCCTTTCTAAAGGTTGCAACGTTGTAAAAGCAGTATTAAGGCGATTGAAGTCGCTTCGGTTTACACCAGCTCGAAACTGGGTGTTTGCGACAAGGATTGAGCCTTGGATCCGCAGCCGTTTTGCGTCAGATTCGCCCAGGGTCTTCTTTGAGACCTCTTCATTGATTCTCGAATCGAGCTTTGAATTCTCCCCGACAATTGATATGTCAAGAACTTGCGAATTCATCGTTCGCATCTTTGTTAAAATTTCACTAATCGGCCTTGTATCGGCTGGGCCTTTTTGCATAAAAAGCTGGAAACCCAGAAAGACCGTGGCACCGATCAACAGTATTTGAATAAATTGGCCCTTAGGCGCAGGTTGGCTCATAAATCGTTCTCGTTGGAATGGCTGCCAGTCTGCGGTCGTTAAAAGTGGCAGGCAGCCGCAATCTGTCTATGGTACCGGGTCTTGCCCCCCTTTTTGCCAGGGGTGGCATCGGGCAATTCGCTTGATTCCTAGCCAGCTACCCTTTATCAAGCCAAATTTTTCTACCGCTTGAAGTGTGTAATTCGAGCAACTTGGTGTAAATCGGCAGGTTGGCGGCATCCATTTGGTGTTTCGCTGATACATTCGAATCAAGTAGATGCCGATTGCTTTTCCCATAATTCGTTCGCTCTAGCTAGAGTTTGGCTGATGTCGGCGCAGATTTCTGAAAAAGAAGCCGCTTCTGCCTCAAATTTGCCAAGAACAACGGTGTCGCGATCGTTCGATAGAAGATTCACGCTAGTCTTTACGGCATCGCGCAAACGGCGTTTCAAACGGTTCCGGCGAGCATGGCAACCGACCTTTTTTGGAGTCGAAATACCTACTCTGCCCTTGCCTCGTGCAACTAAGACGCGGCAATACATTCCGGAAACTCGGATTCCGTTTTCAAAAATGTTATCGAATTCGGCTTTAGAAATGCCGCGATTGAAGGATTGGCTCACGATGACTCACCCATTTTTGGAGAGTTGGCTTGCGATATTGCCTAGTAGGAAAGGCGGTGTCGGCCACGTGCGCGACGTCGCTTGAGCGTGTTTTGCCCGTCGTGGGTTTTCATTCGGACACGAAAGCCATGCGTCTTCTGTTGGTGTCTGTTATTCGGCTGGAAGGTGCGTTTCATGTCGTTAGTCCTAAATCGAAATGGGATTATACCATAGCGGTAAGGAATGGGGAATGTGGGTTCAAAGAGTTGTTTACGCAGCTTTGGAAATTTTGCGTTAGAATCCATAGAGTTTTCTTCACACGGTGGACGCGGAGGTTCGCAGTTTCTTTCCGCGAACCTCTGCGATTAACTCGTGAGATTTCGAGCCTCTCGTAGCAGTCACCCAATTCACCCATTTCACCCAAATCACCCAGCTCAGCCCCTTCCCAGGTACCCTATGGTTTCCCCAAGAGCCAGCTATGAGCAAAAAACTGCCTGTTATCGTCATCGTTGGCCGCCCAAATGTGGGAAAGAGCACTCTTTTTAACCGCCTCATCAAGAAGCGCGTGGCGGTAGTCGAAGACGAGCCTGGCATCACTCGCGACCGACTTTACGCAGAAACCGAATGGCGCGGAAAGCGGATTACAGTGGTAGATACAGGCGGAATTCTGTTCCACGACGACGACCCGCTGGTCGAGCAGATTCGAATTCAAGCTCAAATCGCTATCGAAGAAGCGGACGTGGTTCTGTTTCTCACGGATGCAACAGCTGGCTCGCACCCCGACGATCAGCTACTTGCAGACCGGTTCCGCGGGTTCAAAAAGCCGCTTTTGGTTGTCGTGAACAAAGCCGACAATCCTCAGCGAGACGGCTTTGCCTCCGAGTTTTATGAACTTGGGCTTGGCGAGATATTTCCCATTTCTTCGCTTCATGGCAGGGGAGTTGCAGACCTTTTGGATCACATCGTTGAACTGATTCCCGCTGCTTCAGAGCAAGAGGAAAAGCCAGACGAAACCCGGCTTGCGATCATCGGCAGGCCGAACGTGGGCAAGTCCTCGCTGCTAAACGCTTTCTCCGGCGAGACCAGGGCGATTGTTTCTTCGATCCCAGGCACGACCCGCGACACTGTGGATACGGTTCTGAAGCTGGATAATGAGACGATTCGGCTGATTGACACAGCCGGACTACGCCGCAAGGGCAAGATTCAAGGCTCAATTGAATACTACATGGCGGATCGCGCGAAGCGCGCAATCGAGAGATGCGATTGCGCTCTGATCATCGTCGCTGGCGACGAAGGATTGACCGACGGTGACAAGCGTGTAGCAAAAATGGCTCATGATGACGGCAAGGCGGTCGTCATCGTTGTCAACAAATGGGATCTGGTCGAGCCGCCAGACGGGCAGCCGCGAAACAAATCCATCCCGAAAAAAGTGATGCGACAGACTCTGCAAGACCAATTGCCCGAAGTGGGCTACGCCCAGGTTTGCTTCACAAGCGCGAAAGAATCGGCTGGTTTGGAAGCTGTTTTGAGAACCGTTTTCAAGGCGATGGAGAACTACAACTTCCGTCTTTCCACTGGGCAACTCAATCGGCTGTTTGCAGAAGCCTTCCACAAAAAACCACTCACTCGAAAAGGCAAAACTCTAAAAATGTACTACTGCACACAGGTGAAGACCGCCCCGCCAACGTTCGTTTTCTTTGTAAACGACCCTGAACTCGTGCATTTTTCGTACATGCGGTACTTGGAAAATGTGTTTCGAAAGCAATATGCCTTGGAAGGAACGTCTTTGCGGATGGTCGTGAGGTCGAGCCACGAAAGGAAATAAGGGCTCAATTGCCACTTTTCCACCACTTTTATCCGTAGCATAGACAGGTTTTCCACATACCCAGTACATTTACAGTGGAGAATAGATAGCCATTATTGCATCCTACGATTGAGGATCGGAAAGGAAACAACGCTTCCAGGATTTGAAAATGTTATTTGCCGCAACTGCAACCATCGCTATGGCCCATTTATCTCGGCCAGGGGATGCTGTTGCGTATTCGAACTTCGTTCGCGGCAAGGCACGTTTCCATGTCGTCACTGCTGATCTTAATTCGGGAGTGATCTCGCCCGAAGCCACTTCTTCCGGCAAACTCACTTCGATTTGGACAATGATCGGCAAGGAACAGCCGATCGCTGCCATCACCGGAACCTTTTTTCACATGAGAAGCGGAAAGCCGGTGGGCGATGTGCTGGTAGATGGCTCGTTGGTTGCCAAAGGCTATCGAGGATCGGCAATAGGTGTGAGCTACTATGGCGAAGTCAAGATTTTTGACACAATTTTCAAGAGAGCCTACGATTGGGGCGAATACCGCTTTGGAATTCGTGGCACGATTCGAATTGTTGCCGATGGCAAAGTTCAGCCAAATCCTAAGGCACAACAGTTTCGTGACAAAAGGCTTTGGGGCAGAGCATCGAGAACTGGGATCGGGATGACAAACGGCAATAAAATTGTTTTGATGGCCACCACAAGCCCGGTTACACTTTCTGAAATGGGCAAAGCGATGCTTTCAATTGGAGTCCAAAACGCTATCAGCCTTGATGGGGGCGGTTCGACGGCGCTCTATTACAAAGGCTCGCTTGTGATTCCTCCCAAGCGCAAATTGTGCAATTACTTTGTATTGAAGCCTTCTACGATCGCTCAATGGGGAACGCCTTAAGTTGCTAGTTCGCGGTAGACTCCCCGCGATTTGAGTTCCCCACGACTTGCCGTAATCATCCCTGCGTACAACGAAGAAATTCGACTTCGCCCAACTTTGGAGCGAATCTACGAATACCTTTCGGGTCAAACCTATTCCTGGTCAGTTACTGTTGTCAGCGATGGAAGTAAAGATCAAACCGATACGATTGCCTCAAAGTTTAACGAAGGACATCCTGGCTTTCACTTGATAGTTAACAGTCCAAATCAAGGAAAGGGCGCGGCAGTTCGAACAGGGATGCTGCAAGTTGAGGGCGAGTTTCTCCTTTTTTCAGATGCGGACCTCGCCGCCCCAATCGAAGAAATCGAAAAGCTGCTGCCTTCCATGGAAAAGGGTTTCGACATCGCAATCGGTAGCCGTCCGATGAAGGAAAGCCAACTCGAAGTTCACCAGCCGAAGTATCGAGAGCTAATGGGAAGGGCATTCAATATGGCTGTCCAGCTTCTGGCTGTAAAGGGAATTCAAGATACGCAATGCGGGTTCAAGCTTTTTAAGCGAGAAGTAGCGCGAGATGTGTTTTCAAGGTGCAAACTCAATGGATTCGGATTCGACTTTGAATCTCTCATGATCGCTCGTGACCTCTGCTACAAGATTGACGAAGTTCCGATTCGGTGGTCACATCAGGAAGGATCGAAAGTTGTGATGATGCGGGACGGCCCGAAAATGCTCGTTGAACTCGTGAAACTCCGGATAGCAGGCAAGGGCAGGCGGCTAGAAAAGCGGCCTAACGGATAGAATCGAACCTTGCAGCATCAAGAGTACGAAAGAATGCACGCGCTGGAGGATCACTATTGGTGGTTCGTTGCGAGGCGAAATTTGGCTCTTCGTTTGCTCGACCGGCACGCCGATTTGAATCCAAATTCCAAGATTCTTGATCTTGGTTGTGGTACGGGAGTCGTGCTTGGCGAATTGACGAAACGAGCTGTTTCAGTCGGGTTCGATTTCAGTCCTGAAGCTCTACGATTCTGCACAGCACGCGAATTGCAAACGTTGGTTCTTGGAGACGGACATCATTTGCCATTTGCAGAAAACTCATTTGATGCCATTGTCTCGCTCGATGTTTTTGAACACCTAGAATTTGATGAGATGGCATTTGCTCAAGCGTTTCAAAGCCTAAAATCTGGAGGAATTCTAGTGGCAAGCGTGCCAGCTTTCAAATTCTTGTGGGGGCCGCATGATGTGGCTTTGATGCACTTTCGCCGGTACACCAAGCCTGAATTGAGGCGAAAGCTCGAAAGTACTGGATTCAAGGTCGAGAAGATCAGCTATTCCGTCTATTTCCTCTTTCCGCTTGTCTATTTGATTCGTTTGCTTGAAAAGGGGCGGAAAGGCCCTGCCCATGCGTCGCTGCCATCAGTTCCAGAGTTTCTGAATCGCTTTCTGATTTGGGTTCAGGGAATCGAGGCATCAGTAATGCAGTTGGTTTCTCTGCCTTGGGGAAGCAGTGTTGTCATCGTCGCCAGAAAGCCGAAGAGGTAGGTACGCTTGATGCAGGTCGAAAATGGCGAAATTCACTGTAGGATGCGTTCCTTACGTAAATGCGATTCCACTTGTGTATCGCTTTGAACAGCTTGGCGACGAAAGCCCAGTGAGAGTGATTTACGACGTTCCTTCGAAGCTCCCTGCTCTTTTGGATTCTGGCGACGTAGATGCCATTTTGGTCTCAAGTTTTGATGCATTGACTCAACCAAACCGAAGGATTGCAGAAGGCGTTTGCATCGGCAGTTTTGGGCCCGTTGAGTCCGTGCGGCTCTTTTCAAAAGTTCCGTTCAGCGAAATTCTGTCATTGGCGCTTGATACAAGCTCTATGACGAGCAACGCCCTTGCACAAATTTTACTTGCCGAGCAGTTTTCCTGCATGCCTAAAGTGCAGTTAGTGATGCCAAACCAAGAGAAGATGCTTTCCAAATGCGATGCTTGCGTTCTGATTGGCGATTTGGGGATGGCGGCACCTTCTGAAGGCCATCATGTCCTTGATTTGGGTGAAGCTTGGACTAAATTGACTGGTTTGCCTTTTGTTTGGGCAGCTTGGGTTGGAGGTGAAAGGCTGACGCCAGAGTTGGCTGGGCTACTTTATGAAGCTTACGATAGACTCAGCCATAATGACCTTGATACGTGGATCAAGGCAGCAGGAGAAAAATCGAATTTGTCGCCTGCCAGACTCGCGAATTATTTTCAAAAATCAATGCGATACGAACTGGACGACCTAGCAATGATAGGGCTTGGTGCTTTTCAAGACCACTTACTAAAGTTTGGATTCGATGCGACTTACTTTCCGGAAAATGTTTCGTGGAAAACTCCGACCATCGTTTGAAGCCCGCACCTGGAGCGCGGAGCCACAAACACACCATACTTGAAGACACCGCAATGCAAGCTCCGCATCACGGTTCGCGGAGCCACAGTCACGCCGAATTTTCAATTGCCAAACAACTAGCTCCGCAAAGAGTCGCAGCTGACTTCGAACTGCCATGGAAAGAGATAACATAATCTCCACATGGGCGATCTGATTGGTTCAATAGTCTCACGTCTGCTTACTTTGGCACTCGCTCCTAGGCCCGTAATTCGGCGTGAAGGCGCGTTTCTAATTATTCGTTCTGGTTGGCGAACTGCATTGTTTACTCTAGGCGGCCGCTACCGAAAAGTAACGGTTGATCCAGCTAGACAAATCGTCCAGATAAAAGACCGATACTTTTGGCTAATAATCAAAACAAAAGTGATCACATTCGACCGAGTCCGCGAAACGATTTACGCATATACGGATATGTTGTCGAGCGACTGGTTTTCTCACGATGCGCAAGATCTTTTCAAAGTAGGTTTGTGGCTGAAAGACGGTAACCAAGTGATCCTGTTTCGGTTCTATGGGCAAGGAGAATTCGTCAATAACTCGATTTGGCCGGACTGGATGATGTGGGAAGATGTTTTGGCGGGCCAAGTCGTGCAGCACGGCATGGATTCAGATTCGCTGGCGGTTGCAGAGCTGGTAGCGACGATGATTGGAGTTCCGTTAGGCAATGGCCCGATGAACGGGTAAAAACAAATGTGGTTGAAAGGATACACAATCGGATAACCTGGGGTCCAACAACAACAACAACAACCAACAACCAAATATGGGGATGTAGCTCAGCTGGGAGAGCGCTGCAATCGCACTGCAGAGGTCGAGGGTTCGAGCCCCTTCATCTCCACCAAATTTTAACAGACGCTTTTGCGGCGCAGCTCAACGATATCGAGGCGACCCGTATAAGCAGCCATGCCCAACGCGACCTCGATTCCCACTTCAGTGAGCGCGTCAATTTCACTCATCGTCGTGATTCCTCCGGCGGCGACTAAGATCTTGTCCGTTCTTGCGCGCAGGTTTATGAACAGTTCGAGATCCGTGCCCTGCAAAAGGCCCTCTTGGTCTACATTGGTGCAAAGGTAGCCAGCACAAAATGGAGCCAAAGCTTGCATCGCGTGCTCTGGCGTTCGATCCAATACCGTTTTCCACCCACTCACCGCGATTCGCCCGCCCTTAGAGTCTATCGCGATGATGATTCGGGAAGCGCCAAATTCGCGAACAAGTTCATTAAGAAGAGTTGCATTCAACCCTGTTTCGTTAAACGCAGCGGAACCGATTATCACTTGATGTGCCCCCGCCTCAATCAGGTCTCTCGCTCGCTCAATTGAACGGATGCCGCCGCCGACACGGGCGCGGCATCGATTGAGCAGAGCCATCACCATCGCATGGTTATCGCCTGATCCAAGTGCAGCATCTAAATCAATAATGTGAAAGAGTGGGAATCCTTCAAACAACTCCAGCGTTTCATCAACCGTCCTTTCCAAAGCCTTCTCCTTGCCCTGGATAAGTTGAACCACCTTCTGGCCCATCAGATCGATGCAGGGAATGATCACGCTGGCCTCACCATGATATTGGCCGAACAAAGAGCCTCCTTAATAGATGAGATTGAAGTAGAACGCTCATGAAAGATCGATGCCGCAAGTCCGGCGCTGGCTTCTGTTTTCATGAAAAGATCGACAAAGTGTCCAGCCGATCCCGCTCCGCCAGACGCTATGACTGGAATATTGGTGGCCCCACAAACCTCATTCACCAAACCCAATTCAAACCCTTGCCTCACTCCATCTGTGTCCATGCTCGTGAGCAATATCTCGCCCGCACCAGCGTCCTGTCCTGCCCTTGCCCAATCTATCGCGTTAAGTCGGGTCGCTTCTCTTCCACCCATGACGTAAACAACCCAACCATCGGCAGATTGTTTGGCGTCAATTGCGAGAACGGTTGCCTGAGCTCCAAAGGCGCTTGAGAGTTCGGATAGCAGCTCGGGCCGACTAACCGCGGAGCTGTTTACGCAAACCTTGTCAGCCCCAGCGTTAAATAGTAAACGGGCATCATAAGTTGACCGGACTCCTCCGCCAACCGAAAGAGGAACGAACACTTGTCTTGCGACCTTGGATACGATTCCGAGGAGAGTTGGGCGACTTTCATGCGAGGCGCCAATATCCAGAAATACGATTTCATCCGCTCCTTCGTCGCTATATCGCTTTGCCAATTCAACTGGGTCACCCGAGTTTCGAAGGTTCACAAAGTTTGTCCCCTTGACCACGCGCCCTTCAGCGACATCAAGGCAAGCCACGATGCGCTTAGCAAGCATCAAAACACCACCGAGCGAGCAGTTCTAGGCCAGCCGGGCCCGATTTCTCTGGATGAAACTGGAATCCCCAGAGATTGTCTTTCCGCACTGCGCTGCTGAATTCGCCACCATAGTTGGTCGTGCCCCAGGTTGCATCGTTCTTTGGCAGTGCATAGCTATTAGCAAAGTAAAACCATTCAGAACTCGCTCCGACAAAACTCACTCTGTTCCATCCCATATGGGGTAGCCGGCAGGTATCGGGAAGTAACCGGGCGGTTCCAGGAAGCAACCCTAGTCCAGGAGTGCCTGGTGCCTCATCACTCCACTCAAATAAGGCTTGCATGCCAAGACAGATTCCAAGCAAGGGCCGGCCTGCGCCTGCGGCAGCGATCAACGGCGCCCTAAAATCTAGATCATCAAGCGCCCTCATCATTTGTCCGAAGTGGCCCACTCCGGGCAGTAGAATTGCGTCGTCGGGACCCATTTCCGAAGGGTGTCGGACAAGGTGAAACTGAGCTCCAATGGCTTCCAGCCCATTTGAAACCGAGAAGAGATTCCCGGCGCCGTAATCAATCAGAGCAATCAAAGCAGCCCCTTTGTCGAAGGAAGTTGGTCCTTCAATCTCGAGTCGGTCGAGCATGCAAACTTCAACGCTCGGGCAAAACCCTTAAACACTGCTTCAATCTTATGATGGCTTGAGCGACCGTAAAGAACCTTTACATGAACGTTTGCCCGCGCAGACCGAGAAAAAGCCTCGAAGAAGTCGTGGAGCAACTCAACCGTCAGTCCCCCAACATGCCGTGCTCTGACTTTATCGTTATAGATGCAGGCCGGCCGACCCCCAAGATCGAGGGCGACTACAGCGAGAGTCTCGTCCATAGTCTGGACAAAATAGCCTGCCCGGTTGATACCCTTGCGATCGCCTAACGCTTTTTCAAAGAGCTCTCCTAAGACAATTCCGAGATCCTCGACCGTGTGATGCTGGTCGACTTGGAGGTCGCCCGTGGCAACGAGTTCGAGGTCGAACCCTCCATGCTTTGCAAAGAGCTCCAGCATATGGGTCATGAACCCGAT
Organism: Armatimonadota bacterium; assembly: GCA_031400935.1. Taxonomy (GTDB): domain Bacteria; phylum Armatimonadota; class Fimbriimonadia; order Fimbriimonadales; family Fimbriimonadaceae; genus JANNJE01. The sequence goes on along the minus strand of JANNQV010000027.1, from coordinate 163,521 downwards.
TCCGGTTTCAACCTTGTATTTCCCCGACCCTTCGATCCTTAGCGATCCTTTGATCTGCGTCTCGGTCGTGATCCGTTCCAGCTTCGCTTCCCTCATCGCACTTCCTCCAATACTCTGACAAATCTTTCCATCTGATCGGATGGTCCCGCCGTGACTCGCAAGGCGCATGGCAGATCGTGGCGACGGTCCCTGATCAGCACGCCTGCTGCTCGAGACCGTTCCAGGAGGGCTTCGGCTTGATCGCCTGCATCAAACAGAATGAAGTTTGCATGGGACTTCCAATACGGATAGCAATGTTTCTGCAGTTCGCGCTCAAGCAACTCGCTGCCCAGCCGAACCTGATTCGAATACTCGTCAATCCAAGCACGATCTTGGATTGCGGCAAGAACTGCGACCATCGAGAGCGCATTGACACTGTATGGGGACTGTGCCTTTCTCATGTTGGTTATGTTCTTGGCGTGGCTCATCAGGCACCCGAATCGCACTCCCGCAAGACCGTATGCCTTACTGAAGGTGCGACTTACGAAAAGGTTCTCATTTTGCTCGATGAGCGGCAACGCTGTAACACCCCAGAAGTCGAAGTACGCTTCATCAACGAGGACGCAACATTGAGGGGCTGCATGTAGGACCTCCAGAATCGTTTCCATGCTAATCGTCGATCCGGTTGGATTGTTCGGGTTGGGAAGAAAGATCGCTCGTGTCCTTTCGCTAACTTTGGCCAGAATATCGGTGACGTCGACTTGCAGAACTCGCTCATATGGTTCGCTACCAGGCCGATCCTGGTAAAAGACTTCCCGTACATCGGCCCCTGCAATCTCCGCGTAGAACCGATACATTGCGTAGGTTGGGCAAAGCACAACAACTTCATCGTCCGGCCCGACAAAGGTGTTGACAAGTAGCTGGATCGCCTCATCCGTTCCGTTTGACAACAAGAGTTGAGCTTCTTTGACGTCAAAGAAGTCTGCGAGTTGTTGCCGCGCCATCTTGTAATCAGGGTAGGTTGCGAGCAAATCACCTGAAAGTGCATCAGACAGCGCGTTCAAAACGTGAGGAGGGCATCCAAGCGTATTCTCGTTGAAGTCTAGCCTCAGCATTCCATCCCGATTTCCGGTCGGCGGGTGGTACGGAAGCATCCGCTCAATTGCAGGTTTAGGCTCAGGCATTGAGTCTCACCTCAATTGACCGAGCATGTCCTTCTAATCCTTCAGCACGCGCCAACGTTGCTCCATCTCGTCCTACGTGCTCCAGAGCATCTCGGGAGAGCTCTTGAACGGTGATGATTTTGACAAAATCGAGAACTGACAAACCTCCAGAAAGGCGCGCTGCACCTGATGTTGGTAAGACGTGGTTCGGTCCCGACACGTAATCCCCAGCTGCTTCTGGGCTGTAAGGACCAATAAACACGCTTCCAGCATTCGCAACGCGAGGAAGTTCGCTTCTGGCGGCGAGACACAAATGCTCCGGAGCAGCCATATTAGCAAGATCAAAGGCTTGATCGCTGGTTTCACAGAGGACGATGGCGCTGTTTGAGCTAATCGCAGCACGGGCAACATCGGCAGTTGGCAACACAGCCAATTGACTATCAATCTGTTCCGAAACCGCCTCAGCTAGGGACTTCGAGGTAGTAATCAAGAACGCGCAGGCATCTGTATCATGCTCGGCTTGTGCAAGCATATCGGCTGCGATCCAAGTCGGATTTCCTTCGTTGGCAAGAATCATTACCTCGGTTGGTCCGGCGACAAAGTCAATTCCAACATTGCCAGCCAATATCTGCTTGGCAGCGGTGACATAGACGTTTCCCGGTCCGACAATTCGGTTTGCCTTGGGAATCGTTTCGGTACCAAAGGCAAACGCTGCGATTGCGTGGGCGCCTCCGATCAGAGCTATGTTCGTTGCCCCTGTTATCTTCGAGGCAGCGAAGACGGCCTGGTCGGGTTTCGGAGTGGTCACCCAAACATTCGGAACTCCTGCTACTAGAGCGGGGATACAAGTCATAAGTACCGTTGATGGCAGCGGATACCGCCCTCCCGGTACGTATGCCGCTACAGTTTCCAACGGGCGAACGATCTGCCCGACAAAGTGACCGGGTGCGAGTTCGGTCAGAAACTCAGAAGGCATCTGCAGTTTGGCAAACGACCGAATGTTTTGGGCTGCAGTCTCAATTGCCGACCTCAATGCATGGTCAATTGACCGTTCGGCATTAACCAATTCTTCTTCACTAACTATGAAGGAAGAGCGGTCGAAACCATCAAATTTCATAGCAAAGTCTCGAATCGCAGCGTCTCCACGCTTTTCGACCTCATCCAGAATTGCCTTGACCTCTTCTCGTACTTCAATTAGCCGGTTGTTCTTTCTGGTGAACAACGGAATTGCTTCTGCTGCGTTGAGGATTCGAATCATGGCACGATCTTGTTGAGCGGATACTCAACAATGCCCTCCGCCTTTGCTCGCTTTAGTCGAGGAATAATGGTCCGAACAAGTGACTCTTCCAGTATTGTGTTGAGGGCAAGCCAATCGCCACTACTGAGCGGAGACACAGTAGGCTGTTTCAAGGCTGGTAGCACCGTAAGTACCTCGTCAAGGTTGTCTCGATGCACGTTCATCATGAGCCCCACCTTACCAACCGCTTCGATCGCGCCTTGTAAGAGCATACGTAGATCCTCAAGTTTTTGGCGCTTTCCTTCATCCTGCCAAGAGTCTTTGTTGGCAATTAGTTGGGTATTCGATTCGAGAACGGTCTGCACGATTCTCAACTTGTTTGCCCGAAGGGAGGAACCTGTTTCTGTGACCTCTACAATCGCATCTGCAAGAACGGGCGGCTTGACTTCGGTAGCACCCCAACTGAATTCCACGCGCGCTGTCACACCGTTATCTTTCAAGAACCGCTCTGTGGTCGCAACAAGTTCGGTGGCGATGGTCTTTCCTTCCAAATCACCAACGGTTTGTATGCTCGAATCCTCGGGAACAGCAATAACCCATCGCACTTTTCCAAAGCTTTGGCGCGCGTAGATCAGGTCGGCGACACGCACCACGTCGGCTTGTGACTCCGCGATCCAATCGACTCCCGTAAATCCCGCATCGAGAACCCCATTTTCGACGTAGCGCGCCATTTCCTGAGCCCGAATGAGCATGCACTCAATCTCTGGATCGTCAATCGATGGAAAGTAGGAGCGACTACGAACTGCGATGTTGAAACCCGCCCTGCGAAAGAGCTCAATGGTTGCCGCCTCAAGGCTGCCCTTTGGAATCCCAAGCTTGAGTTTCATAGGTAAACCTCAGCCGGGTCGAACGTGCGATCTGCGGCCACTATCCATTCACGGTCTTTAAGGGTTTTGAAGAAGCAACTTGCATAACCTTCGTGACAAACGCCTGGTCCCTGAGCTTCGACCTTCAGAACGATCGCGTCCTGGTCGCAGTCTGTTAGGACTTCTCGAACGACAAGCCTATGGCCCGAGCTCTCACCCTTAAGCCAAAGCTTGCCGCGGGTCCTGCTCCAGAAGGTCGCATATCCGGTTTCAAGAGTCATTCGCCATGCCTCCTCGTTCATGAAGGCAACCATTAGCACCTCTGCGCTGATCGCATCCTGAACGATAGTGGGTATGAGTCCATCAAGTTTAACAAAGTTTAACTTCATAAGCATGTTCCAAAAACAAAACAGGCTCACCGCTTGTGCGGTGAGCCTGTTTTGATTAATTCTGAGTTTTACTAGATTTTCAATGCGCAACAGCACCGCAGCAATAACGCTACGTGGTGATGATGTTGTGATGCGTGTACGAAAACCAAGACTCAGCGATAATACCCTGTCCAGCGGAAAGGAAGGGCTCCAAAGACTTTAACCAAGTAGATTCACGAGGTTATAGCACTGAAGCCCTATGATCCTGACGCTGCTGCCGATCGAGTCAGTGGTTCCAGGACGCTTGGAGTTCGAATTGCGTCCAGTAATCTCCACCAAATTTGCTTTCAATTTAGTGAAGGCACGGCTTCTGATCGAAAACGATGGCGATTCACGCTAAATCGTCAAGCGGTGAGTGCGTCCAATCTTCGCGGCCGTGGAATCTGAGACTTTCGCTTCGGCTGCAAAGGTGTTCCACTGAGAAACTACTTGCAAGACCCGTTCAAAGATTCTTACGGCATCTTGGCGGTTGATCCCGCCCGCCTTCGCACAAGCCATGATGTCTTCCCGTAGAAAGTTGTCCCTCTTGCCGTTCAGGGTCATTTGATGGGCAGATGTCCAATCTCCTTCGGGATTGTAACTGTAAGTCAAGTCGTATGCTGGGGATAGAGTCCATCCACCATTGCGGTCCATTAAGAATGCAATGTTTTTGACATGATCGTCCTGATTTCGCGCAACGATGTTGAACGCTGCCCTTCGAAACTGCTCCTCGACTTCCGACTTGTTTAATTTGAGGGTTCGCATCGCCATCATGGCTTGCTCGTATGAATATGCGCCAGCTTGATTAAAATCGTAATGAGCAATGCCGCATAGCGACTGCATGTGCAGCTTTCCTCCTTCGGCGAGGCGATCAAATCGCTTGGCTGTAAAGTGCCGTCGGCCATTTTCTTCAAACAGTCGGCAATCCGTCATTTGTATTCCGACCTCTTTTGCCATGAGGCTGTATGCATATTCGATGGCTCCAAAACCTTTCGGGTCTGCGAGTTCTTTATCCTGGTTATCTCGGATTCCATCGAACTTGAGGAGCCAGTATTCAAATTCAGATTCTGTTTTAACTTGCCCCGACCGAACTTCGTTGGTCTTTGGATTCCATGCGATAACAGCTTTTGCTCTTGCTCCGCCGGCTGAAGTGCCCACTCGCAAAATATCGGCGATGCTGTTTGTTTTTGAACATGGCGAAAAATTTGCGATAAAACCAGACCGCTCATCCAGCACTTGATTGGCGAGGTCTACCAAGTGACTGATCTGAAGCGAACTTGTCTTGTTAAGCTTTGGCCCTGTGACAGGTTTGAATTCGAGGGCGCCCATGCCTCGTTCGCCGATGTAGCATAACTTTTCGAGAATCGAGAAAGACTCCGGCGGCCTTCCTTCACGTGCTAGCCATGCGTCAATCAATGCGTTGCCGAACCGATCTGGAAGCGAATCGGCGAGCAGGCCTGGCAGCCCATGAAAGGTTTGAAAAGGCAAAGCTGGGAACTCGTAGGGATCGTCTCGAAGCGGCATCATAAGCGGGGAAACTTGGATTCCGCTCTTTGAAAAACCCGGCTCATATTGAAACGTCGCAAAGCTCTGATTTTCGTCCTGGCTGACAACTGCGATCCTCTTGCCCCAAAGAATGACTTCTGCGATCATTGGCCTTCGCTCCATTCCCAAGGAGCTGACTTCTCGGACTTACTTTTTCGCGCTCTCTGCCGTACTTTGCCTTGCAACTTGAAGAGATCAATAGGGCGCGGCGTTGGAGTAGGCAACAATACTTCAAATCGGTCCAATATCTCGAGGGTTCGGCAGATGGCAATGAATATGGAAAGTCGAGTGGCGACCTCGCCTGATTCGAGCCGCTTTACGCTTTGTATCGAGACTCCAGATCGCTCTGACAGTTCCTTTTGCGTCATGTTCCTTTGAAGCCGGATTGCTGCCATTCGCACTCCGATCTCTTGGAGTATTGCTGAGTCAGACAGCTTGGCGATAATTCTCATAAAGTTCCTCTACAGGATCATTATGGCATAAAATTGTCTATAACGTATCTTTTAAGGCATATTACGTGCAACATATCTAACTAGTATTGTTATTGCCATAATTTCGCCTTTACATTCCTATAAAGGACTGTTATATGTTTAGAACTTACTAGCTAACACTATTTCCAACATCGGTCCGCACCACGAAGTCAGAGCCAACGCCACTGCCAGAATTCACCCTTTGCAATAACTAGCACTCTTTGTAGTGGTTTCCATCCGAAGGCCATGGCATGAACTGTTCATAGCGAACTCTGCAGACCGTTCTGTGGCATGTTCGTTCATTGAGAAGTGGAATAGATGTTGAATTGCAACGAAGGACATGAAAACCGGAACCGCCTCGCGGTAAAGCTTTCTGACGTAAGGGCAAGTTCGAAGTCAGGGAATTCCTTTGCTCGTTATCTGCTGGCAGCGGTAGTTCTAGTGAACCTTGGCACTAATGCGAATTCCAATGGGATAACAAGCAAGTGCGATTCTCCAATCGCGCAAAAGCTATCTTCGCTTCCAAAGTCTGGTTGGACATCGGTGATTTTGAAGCTGGACAAGTTGACGCCGGATAGAGACCACAAGCTCAATGCACTAGGCTGCGACATCTACCGCCGCTTGCCAATTATCCGGTCTGTAGCTGCCCGAATCCCGAATCGGAATCTGCCAAAGGTGGTGGCACTTTCCTTTGTGCAAAGGGTGTCGCTGGACGGCATGATCAAATAGACGGAGAAACCGAATAATTAGGGCACCTGGCCGGCACGGCCAGCAATCGAGAGTGGTACTGCACTAGAAAAGGATGCTAGAGCATTTCATTAGCGAATCAGAAAATCTACTACGAAAACACGAAGTATCCGAACTGGCAAACTGATCCGAAAGGGCAGGACGCAAAGCTAAAGGGCCTTCTCGCCGCGACAGGCGAATGGCAGCCTAGTTACCGAAGTTCTTCTGATCTGAATGAAAAGGGTTAAGAACATGAAAACGAATACTAAGAACTATCGCATTAGGAGTACGTTGGGAGCAATCGCGACCCAAGCAAGCCTGCTAGGAATGCTCGCAGGCGTCAGTCTCCCGGCATATGCCGATGAATTCACCGTTCAACATACCGGAGCCGACCTTGCCTTCAGCCAGTTCGGACTTACGGGAAAGGGTGTCACGGTAGCTGTCTTAGATTCTGGCATTCATCAGATGAATGATCTTAAAGACATAACGACGGGCTCCTCCCGCATAATCTTCACGAAGGACTTCACTACGGACAACACAAACGCCGAAGATAAGTGCGGCCACGGAACACATATTGCAGGGATCATCGGCGGTAGCGGCTTTGACTCGACTGGCGAGGATTACTCTCGTACATTTTACGGAATTGCGCGACAAGTCCAATTTGTGAATGTTAGAGTTCTGGATTCCCAAGGGAAAGGTACGGTCAGCCAAGTCATTTCCGGCATCCAATGGGCGATCGCCAATAAGGACAGATACAAAATTCGTGTCATGAACCTATCGCTCGGCCATCCGGTTGGAGAAGGGCACATGACTGACCCTCTCTGCTTAGCAGTTAAGGCCGCTTGGGAGGCTGGAATCGTAGTCGTTTGCGCGGCGGGCAACAACGGCCGCTCGAATGAAATTCAGACGGAAGGCGACCCCAATGACGGATGGGGTACTGCTTACGGCTCTATTCAATCTCCAGGAAATTCTCCTTTCGTAATTACTGTCGGCGCTATGAAGAAGACGGAAGCGGGTCGCACAAACGACCTTATCGCTACCTACTCTAGCCGTGGGCCTTCTCGATTAGATTTCGTTTTGAAGCCCGACATTGTCGCGCCAGGCAATAAGATCGTTTCAGTGGACGCTGATGGTAGTTACCTGTCAACAAACTATGGTACTAACCGCATTCTGAAATCATTCTATATAAACGGTATTCAAGGAGCGAATCGCTCTAAGGAGTACTTCAGATTGTCTGGCACTTCGATGGCGGCGCCTGTAGTATCCGGAGCTGTCGCACTGATGCTTCAGAAGAGCCCGACATTAACCCCAGACACGGTTAAGGCACGTTTGATGATCTCAGCGGACAAGTTGCTCGATCCTAACGGCGATTCAGATCCTTGCACGTATGGAGCGGGATACATCAACATTCCAGCAGCGTTAGGATGCACTGCCGTCCCCACGATGCCGGTTCTCAGCCCTAGCCTGATTCAGAATGCGAACGGCAACGTGATTGTGGATCCATTGCGCGTTATATGGGGAACTGACATCAACGGAAATCGAGTGATCTGGGGAACCGAAGGTGTGAACGATCTTCGCGTCGTCTGGGGAACGAGAGTTATCTGGGGAACCAGCCTGGACGTTCTTGACTCCAGTCGCGTCATTTGGGGAACTTCAGTTTGGGCAGACCGCGTGATTTGGGGAACCAGCAACAGCGCGGTAGACCTTTCCAGCAAGACAATCTATGGCGAATAGTTGAACTCTTTGGCAAGGCTCAATCGAGCCTTGCCAATTTTCATACGATGTGCCGTGCACACGGCACAAGAAATTCAAGTAGTCGGTCTGAATCGGAAAGTGCCTATCTGGCCAACTGATCGGCCTCCTTTTGCCACCAAGTTCTCAGGCTAGAAATCAAACTGACCGATATTCTCTTTCGTGAAAGTAATCGTGCCGCCGAGCATCACATTGTCTCCGACAACTTTTTTCTCGCCCAAACGCCCCGCCTTCAGCATTGTTGAACCGGATTTCAGGTCGCCATCAACTAATGCCCTCGCGGTGAAAACGGTCAGATAGCCAAGGTCTTTGGTGTTCCAAAGAATCACAGATTTCACAACGCCATCATTTACATAGGTCCGCATGTCGTTGGGGGTGGAAAGTCCTGTTACGAGTACTGAACCCGACTTCCCAGCTTGCTTGATGGCTTCCGCGGCGCCTGGAAATGCGACCGAGCTGATTGCAAACACGCCTTTCAGGTTTGGATACGCTTTCATCAAGTCCTGAGTCGTTGAAAATGCCAATTTTTGGTCTTCGTTTGATGGCTGAGTCGCGACGAGGTTAAGTCCAGGATATTTTGTGAGCCGGACTTTCATGAATTTGATCCATTCATTTTGGTTCGCAGCGGTCAGCGTAGCGGTCACAATCGCGACCTCCCCCGTCGCATTATCTCCGCCCAGGTCTTTAGCCATCGTATCCACGAGTGCGTTTGCAATTTCTTCTGGCGTGGCCTGATTCACCAAATATTCGCGGTTTGCAGGGTCGGCATCGGCGTCCCAAGTGATGACCTTGATTCCAGTATCCCTCGCCCTTTTCATCGCTGGACCCAAGACGGCTGGGTCGTTTGGGGAGACTGCGATTACATCCACGCCTTGCGCGATCCATTGGTCAATCAGCTTTACGGCATCAGCGGCATCGCCGCTTGTTGGTCCATCGTAAATCAGTTCCACGTTGCCAAGTTCCTTAGCCGCTTCGATTGCGCCTTCGGAACAGCTAGTGAAATATGGAACGCCCTTTTTCTTCGGAAGAAGAGCAATTGTGATTTTCTTTCCTGAGCCACTGGCTTGGCCATTCCCCGAGGTTGCAGATTCGCCTCCATTTGAAGAACATCCAACCACAAACAGAGACAACGCTAATGTGAAAAGAGATAACGACTTCATATCAACTTTCATTTTGCGCTAAAACGGGTTTTCGGCGGATCACTATGAGTTGGTCAAAAACTACAGTCGCGATCAAGAGCGATCCAATGACGATCAAATTCAGCTCGCTTTGCTTCCAATGCCAGCTTACAAATTCGCGGGTCTCGTGAATCAAGACAAGCCCCAGTAACAGGCCGAGAACACGCCCCTTGCCTCCATGGATGCTGGCTCCGCCCAGAACCACGGCAGTAATGGCTTCTAACTCCATTCCCATTCCGAGGTCAGCTTTGGCCGTATTGTTTCGAGCGACTAGGAGAATTGCGGCGATTCCGCAAGCAAGGCCAGAAAACGAAAAAAGCCAAAGCTTCACGCGGTCCACAGGGATTTTGGAGTATCGGCTCACATTTTCTTCCAAGCCTATCGCGACGATCCATCTGCCAAATCGCATTCTAGTCAAGACAAAGTAGGAGCCAAAAGCCAGACATGCAAAAACCAAAACAGGCATTGGGCCGGTCGAAAGTGCCAAGAACGCCTCTGGATATCCCGAAAGCGGCCTCGCAAGGCTGGTTCCTTCGGCAAGCCCGCGAAAGACGGACATGGTTGCCAATGTCACCAAAAGGGGATGAACTAGAGTTCGAGAAATAAATAGTCCGTTGATCGCACCAGCTAAAATTCCGACCGCAATTCCGCAAATCGAACACAAAAATATATTCGTTCCCCGCTCAAACAATAGTCCCATTGCGACTGCGCTCAGGGCAACTATGGCTCCAACGGACAGGTCAATCCCTGCTGTCATGATAATGAGAAGCATGGGAACAGCTACTATTGCCAGCTCCCAGGAATGTCCGGCGAGCAAAGATTGTGCGCGAAACGTTACAAATTTCGGCTCGACAAAATAGGCGAATCCGAGCAACAATGCGATAGCCAAAGCAAGAGTTGCCTCGCGAGACCACTTCATGCGGATTGCTTCCTCTGCCGCCAAAAATGATCTCCCAAAACGGCGAAAAGAATTAGCCCGCCCTGGATCGCCCTTTCCCAATACGTTGCTGATTCTCCTAATTTTAGGAAAATGAGAACCGTTGAAATCATACCGAGCAACATGGCTCCCAGCACCGTTCCTAGAATCGAACCTTGCCCGCCACGAATCGAGGTGCCGCCAACAATCACTGAAGCAATAACTACCAGCTCAAAACCTGAGCCGAACCCAGATTCGATCACTTGGAGTTGCGTTGCTCCGAAGAGCGCGGAGATTCCGCAGGCTATCCCAGTTAAAGCAAAGACGCCAGTGCGAATTCGAGTTGAGGGAATGCCGCGCATCACAGCGGCTTCAGGGTTGCTACCGATAGCAAAAGCACGAAGTCCAAATTTTGTGCGTTTCGTAATCCAGACTCCTGCAAAAACAGTCGCCAATGCGACCCAAATGGAATAGGGCAAATTTAGGAAAGCCCCCGTGCCGAATTGGCGAAGGCCATTGGGCATGTTTTCAATCCATTTTCCGCCCATGAGTAGTTCCGTCACGCCGCGCAGAATCGTAAGCATCCCCAATGTGACAATGATCGAAGGGATTTTTGCCTTTGAAACGAGCAAGCCGTTCACAACTCCGCCGACCAAACCAACTCCAAGGCACATGGATATCCCAACTGCAATGGGCAGCCCCATTCGGTCAGAAGAGCATGCAATTCCAAGGACAACGGCGCAAAGCCCCATCAGTGATCCCACTGAAATGTCAATTTCGCGGGCGAGAATGACGAGCGTCATCATTGTGCCAACGATCAAAACAGGCGCAATTTTGACAAGAATGTCCGAAATGTTTGTCCAAGACAAAAACGATGGATTGACGAGAGCGGCAATGGTTCCGACGAGCAAGATCAAAGCGGCGACAACCGTTTCTTGCGAAATCCAGTTTCGAGTTTTCTTGTCCGACTTTTCTTGGGAGTCAGTTTCAACGGGCAATGCAAGTTCAAGAATGGCTTCCTGAGTAGCGTCTGCCCCTGAAATCTCTCCAGATACTTTCCCTTGGCGCATCACTAAAATTCGGTCTGCCAAAGTGAGAACTTCGGGCATATCCGATGAAATTACAAGAACCGCCCCACCTTGTTCGGCAAATTCATGAATCAGCTCATGAATTTGCTCTTTCGCTCCGACATCCACTCCTCTAGTCGGTTCATCGAGAATGAGAACGTCCGGATCGGTTGCCAGCCATTTGGCGAGAAGCACTTTTTGCTGGTTTCCGCCTGAAAGCGAGGAAACTAGGTTCAAATCTGATTCTGTCTTGACCGACAAATTCCCTATCTGCCTCTCGGATTCGAGTCTTTCAAGTTTCCTTTGTTTGATTGGCGGCTTCTGAATAGCCATGGCAATGTTTTCACGGACGCTGAGCTGATGATGAAGCCCTTGGTGCTGTCGGTCTTCTGGAACGAGGGCAATCCTTGCGGAAACGGATGAAGGGTGCCGTTTCTCAATGCTGGCACCCCTCCGGGGCGCGGAATCTCTTAGAACGTCGAACCTGGGGTCTCTCAAGTTCGACCCCAGGCTATTCGGCTTTGAACCCTCCGGGATCACTTCACTTCCATTCCTGTTGTTGCCAATAATTTGTCCGGAATCAGGCTTTTCTAGCCCAAATATGGCTCTTGCAACTTCTGACCGTCCAGCCCCTACTAGGCCTGTGAGCGCCACAATTTCGCCCCAACGAACATTGAAGCTGATGTTTTCAAAAGAGCCATTCTTCGATAGCTCACGCAATTCCAAGCTAACGTCGCCGAGAGGTTTTGAATGGCGAAGAGGACTATGTATTTCCCTCCCAACCATCAGCTTTATCAATTCCTCGCGGCTTGTATCTTTCGTTCTAAGCGTTGCAATTTTCTTGGCATCCCGAAGTATCGTGACCCTGTCCGAAAGCAAGAAAACTTCATCGAGCCGGTGCGTTACATAGAGGACTGCCACGCCTCTTTCCCGCACCGAGCGAATTGCGGAAAACAAGGAATCTGATTCTTTCTTTGAAAGCGAGGCGGTAGGCTCATCTAGGATCAAGAGCCGGCAATTGCTTGAAAGCGCACGAGCGATCGCAACCATTTGCCTTTGCGCGACGCTTCGATCTAGAAGCGGCCGATCAACATCGAATTCTTCTTCGACGGACTTTAAGGATTGTTCGCTCCGATTTCGCATTTCATAGCGGTCAAGCCAAAGACCGCCCGCCTTGGATGGCTCACGCATGATCTCGTGATTTTCGACCGCATTCAGGTGCAGAAATGCCGCAGATTCCTGGTGAACCATCGAAATTCCGCCAGCTTCTGAGTCTCGTACCGACCCGAATTTCAGCGGTCTGCTATTAAGAAGAACTACGCCTGAATCAGGCACCACCGATCCTGCGAGGATTCGATTCAGCGTAGATTTGCCTGCCCCGTTTTCGCCACAAATCGCGTGAACTTCGCCTGCCCGAATCTCTAAATCAATCTCGCTGAGAGCGAGCGTCCCTTCATAATGCTTCGAGACGCCGCGAAGCTCGATCATTTCGCAATTTTGCTCCGATACGTATACTCGCCAGAGCCGACCATTTCAATTGGTCCACCCGGTACGTGGATTTCAGCGATAACGTTTGGCGGGATTACGACTCGCATCGTCAACGAGTTTCCGTCTTTACGCCACTCGGACACAATCGTCCCGCGAACGGACTCGTAGGACGATTTCAGCCATTTCAGATTCGGGTCAATTTGTGGGGCGATTTTGACGGTTTTGAACCCTGCATCAAGGTTGGTTATTCCGGCAGGTTGAGCAAATATCCAGCCTACAACCGCCCCAAAAGCGTAATGGGCAAATGAGTTCATTCCTGGGTCTTGGAATCCTTTGTCGGGCGTCCAGCCATCCCACCGTTCCCAAATGCTGGTCGCGCCGTTCGCAATTGTAAACCCCCAGCTTGGGAAAGTCTTGTTGTGAAGCAAGCGAAAAGCAACATCGTTTCGCCCGATTTTGCTCAAAACGTGCATGATGTCGCGAGTTCCGACAAATCCAGTTGATAGGTGCCAGCCTTTGCTTTCGATTCGGGCTACAAGGTGTGCGGCGGCTTTGGCCGCCATATCCTTTTCTAGCAGATCAAATCCGAGTGCCAAGACATATGCGCACTGTGAATCGCCGCTGACCTTGCCATCCGGGGTGGTGTAAGCCCCTTGGAAAGCTCGCCGTACCCTTCGGTAAAGCGTCTCATATTCTAAGCCGTCCTCCAATTTCCCGAGAACGTATGCCGCCTTTGAAAGAATTTGCGCGCTTCCCGCAAAATAGGCCTCATAGATCACTTCATTTGGCGTCGGATCGTTGATGTTCACCCAATCGCCGAATGCGTGAAACTCCTTTGGCGGCAATAAGTCAGGTGTAGATCGCTTTCGACAAAATTCGACGAATTTCTTCATCGCCGGATAGTGCTGTTCGAGCAATTGGCGGTCGCCGTAGACATCGTAAATTGTCCAAGGGCATATTACGCCTGCATCTGCCCAAGCTGGGCCGCCATCTGAACCTGCAACCTTGACCGGCGCAACCATAGGGAACTGCCCGTCTTCTCGCTGGCTGTCGTCAAGTGCAACGAGCCATTTAGTGAAAAACGGCTGAACATCGTTCAGGTAGGTCGCCGTGCGAATATAAGCCTGCGCATCGCCTGTCCAGCCCAATCTTTCGTCTCGCTGAGGGCAATCCGTTGGTATGTCAATGAAGTTCATCTGCTGAGTCCACCAAGCGTTCTTCACTAGGCGGTTGATCATCGGATCGCTGGTTTCAATTGTCCCAGCGTTTGGCGTGTCGCTGCTGACGGCAACGCCAACAACTTCGTTTTTGCCCGGGCGACGGCCAAGGCCGGACACCTCGATGTATTGAAATCCGTGAAAGGTAAATCGTGGCGACCAAGTCTCAACTTCGCCTCTGCCACGACAAATATAAGTGTCAATCGCTCGTGCTCCGCGAAGGTTGTCGGTATAAATTGTTCCGTCGGGACTCAATCGTTCCGCGTATCTAAGAACGATTTCCTGTCCCTTTCTTCCCTTAATATTGAGGCGGGCAAACCCGGCAATGTTTTGTCCGAGGTCAAGTACATAGACTCCAGGTTTTGGTTGGGTCACTGCTTTGGCTTCCAAAACGGTTATTTCGCGAACTGGCTGTCCTGGAAAGGGCTCGATAGTTGTTGAAAAATCGTTTCCGACGTCAACAGGTTTCCAATTGCTGGCCCGAATTCCGCTCCTGTCCCATCCGTCTTCGATAATCCGGGCATCGTAGGTCTCGCCCATCAGAAAGTCCGAGAATTTCATTGGGCCCGTAGCCGCTTTCCAATCCTTCGAAGTTCCGATTGTCTCGCTTGCCCCATCCACATAATTCACGATGATTTGCGCCTTTGCCCGAAGCTTGGTACCGTAATGATCCCGTCTTCCCCCATAGCCAACATAGCCTGAAAACCAGCCGTCCCCAAGTACGATTCCCAAGGCATTCGGACCTTGTTTGAGTAGCTTCGTTACGTCATAACTGCATGAATATGTGCGTTTGCCGTATTCGCTCCAACCGGGCATGAAATAGTCATTGCCTACTTTACGACCGTTCAGGTGCATATCAAGTAGGCCGAGCGCAGTTCCGTGCAGTGTCGCACTCTTAACTGGCTTAGTGAGGGTGAATTCATTTCGAAGCAGGCGAGGTGAAGGCAGAAGTAAAGCCTGATTGATTCTTCCCCAAGGATTTGCGCCGTAAGTTGCGACTTCATTGGCTGCTCGAAATGTGCCATCTTTTGTTGGAGAAACGGTCCATTCGTTATTCGTGCGAAGGACTACAGAACCTGTGGCCGAGCTTTCAATACTCAGTACTGCCAGCAAGCCTGCGTCGCCGCCAGTGTCTTCAACTTGCACTTGAATTTGGTTTGCACCCTGAACCACACTTTTTGAAATGTCTAATTCAACAGGCTTGCGCCATGAATCGGTATCTCTATTGCTTCGGTAAATCTCCGCATTGTTCATCGTGACAATAAAGTGATCGTCAGCAGTGATACTAAGCTTAGCCTTCGAAGGAATAGCTTCGACCCTAAAGGTCCTACGAAACTCAAGAATCTTCACTTTTGGTTCGCCCCATATCCATTTTGCACCTTCAAATGGATCGTTAGACTTCAAAGCATTTCTTGGTTCATCGAATCCTATCCACTCCGCCTTCCAGTGGCTTTCATTAAGCAATCCGATTCCAAACTGGGCAGGGGGGCTCCATTGCGAGACACTTCCATCTTGGTCTACGATCTGAACTCTCCACCAGCAGCGATCGTTGGAACGGAGCGGTTTTCCCTTATACGTTATGCCAATGGTTTCGTTCGAACGAACAACTCCACTATCCCATATGTCGGCCTTAGAAACCGATACTGATTTGGGATCGCTTGCAACTATTATTCGATAACCCGTTTGGCTCAAGTCTCGGCCGTCTGTAATCGCCCGAACTTTCCAGCTAAGTCTTGGAGCGGCGGTTCCGATTCCAACAGGATCTGTGAGAGATTCGCATCGAAGTTGAGTCGGTTCAACGCTGGAGCTCGACATAATCAATACTACAAAAAATGAAGCTAACATATCATTCAGCAGTCTACTTGAGGTAATCAATGGGAACTACTATGTACTGGAAATTTCTTGCTGTATGCTAATCTTGGAGTCAAAGTGAGAATACTCGTTGTGGCTCCCAGATGGGTGGGAGATGCTGTACTGAGTCAAAGCCTCTTGAAGCTACTTCGACTGAGGCATCCCACCGCCACAATAGAAATTTTGGCTTCGCCGTTCATCGCTCCGATCTTCTCCTATATGCCAGAAGTAAACGGTTGTCTGGAATGCTCAACATCCAGAGGCAAAGTCAACTTGTTCCGGCGAATTGGAATGGCGTTTCAAGTTCGAAAGCGCCGCTATGATTGGGCGATTGTAATGCCGAGCTCGTTCAAATCGGCGATCGTCCCTTGGCTTGCTAGAATTCCCAAGCGATCGGGGACGAATCGTGAGTTTCGCTATTTGCTTATCAACGATCCTAAGGTCACCAACATTGCCCAATTCCCGCTAGCAACAGACCGTGCATGTTTGCTTGGCTTAGACAAGAAAGAGGAGCCCACACCCGGTTTTTCCGAAAGGTCGAACTTCATTTGCGATGAGGAAGAGGTGGCTCGAACATTGCAAGAATTTGGTATCGTCATTGGGCCCCAAAAATCCATTGCCTTGGTGCCAGGTTCAGAAGGGGGCGACGCGAAACGCTGGCCGGCCGAGCATTATGCTGAAGCTGCCATACAGTTACTAGGTCTGGGTTTTCAAATCTGGTTGATTGGTTCGGAAAAGGAAACCGGAATCGCTCAGTCCATTCAAACGGCGACCCAGAGTCGCTGCCTCGATTTATGCGGAAAAACGTCGCTTGATCAAGCAGTGCACATTCTTAGCGCGGCCAGCAGTATTGTTTGCAATGACTCCGGACTCATGCACGTTGCCGCAGCACTTAACAAGCCCATTGTTGCGATTTATGGCCCGACCCATGCAGGTCACACACCGCCGCTTTCAGAGCATGTCCAAATCATCAGTCTAGGAATTTCATGCTCACCTTGCTATGAAAGAAATTGCCCGCTTGGCCATCACGATTGCATGAGAAAAATCAGCCCAGTGGCCGTTGTCGAGCAAGTAAAGGCGATGGTCAAGTTTATGCCATAAGCCAGGCCGAATATTAGAAGTGCCGGCAAAATTGAGCAGCCCCAAACATACGTTTGGGGCTGCTTAAGAGTTTTTGACTAAAGTCCGATAGTGAATCGGAACATGTCTATCTTGAAGAATGCCAAGGAGAGTGTTTCCGCCGAACCTCGATCCATCGTGAGCCGAGCTCTCATTTCTCGCGTCGAGGAATTCACGAACCTCGATACTGTTCCCCCAACATTTACAGTTCTTGTAGTGTCAATTAAGCGAATAAAGCTCGTATCAACTATTTCAAATTGGCCTGTGATCCAGTTCCAAAGTTCACAGGACTGGAATCGGCCGTTACGGTCTCCTGCCGACTCGATTTCAAGCTTTAAGGTGCCAGGAGTCGTGATTGGCGCAAAGCCATTCAAAGTTACTTGAGCCGGGTAGCTCAAGGGCGACCCCGCGGTTTCGTTAACTCGATAGTACGAATCATCCGAAGTTGCTGTGCTTCCTACGTTTCCACCACCATTTGAACCAAAATTAATCGAGATTGTAGATGGCGATATCTTTCCATTTGGAGGGCTCATGACGCTCACAGGAAAATCTGTTCCTGTTCCAGGCTTAAACAGTCCTACGGTTGAAGAATTTGCCATGGGTGCCACATTTGCTGTAAATGTAAAGTTGTACAACGAGCCATATTTCAGACTGTTTGCGTTTGGATTGACCGCAAAGGTTTGAGTTGACCAAACTATCTCACCATTCGAGTAGGCACCTGTCCAATCGTTGCCAGCCGTTTGGTCAGAGTCTCGGAACCCAACGTTCGTGACTGCCATTCCCGTCATCATCGGAATCCTCAGCTCTCGAATCTGGCGATCACTCGTGTAGTTGAACATGGAAAGCTCGTATTGCCAAAGCCCGCCCCCAAGCCGGATCGGATTGCAAGCAACATAGACCCAACCTTGGTTGAGGCCAGATAGTTCAACTACGATTCTGTTTACCGTAGCTAAGACGTCACCAGCGCCAACGTTTTTCGATGCATTTATCATCGTTACGTATTGTTCGATTGCGGCTTTGTCTGGAATAAATGCACCATTGTCAGCACATGCCCAAGTAGAGCCGTTCCAAGCGATATTCGCCTGGCGAGTCCCAATTTGGTTTGCCAAATTGAGGTCCTGTTCGCAAAGGTAGAACGATTGATACAAATATTGCCGAGATTCGCCTCCAGGGATGATGAGGTCCGCATCTCGAACTTCAAGCCGGTTCTTATGGGCTGGGAGTGCTCCAGCTTGACCGCTAGTAAGTGAACGAGCTCCATCGGGTACGGCACCGCCGGTTCCAACATCAAAGAACGAGCCAAATGCGGTCCAATGCCCTGTGAAAGGATTCACTTCGGATCGAGGGCCAAGGTAGAATCGGTCGCCGTTGTTGCTTGTTCCGTATGTGTCCGTAAGGCCAGGCCCTAGCAATGTGCCAGTTCCGGGATGCACGCCTACTCCGCAAGCGCCGTTTGTCGTGTTTGTTGCGAAAAATCCATGCTTTAGATAGGCTGACCCGATCTGCTCTATTCTGCCCAGCCGAATCCGGAATAGGTCCTGAACGATAACTGGATGTCTTTCATTCATTGGCTGAAACCAGTCAATGTTTGTTGTTCCCTTGTTACAAGATGTAGTCAATGTGGCCATTCCTGTAATTCCGTTTGGATACGCAACACCATCTCTTCCCATGGATGCCAATCCACTCATGTTGAAAAGATTTACGTCGGCGTTGACGTTATCTTCAAATCCTCCACCGCCGCCGCCGCCACCACCCTTAACCTCTTGCGTTGGCGCTACGTTCGCAAAAACTGTGAATCCTCCAATAAGCAAACCTTCAGCTTCGGGCTTTCCGAGTGCCATTGCGGCTTCGCGGGACAACTTCAAATCAGCCCAGCCCATCGTCAATATTCTGCGATCTATGTCAAAGTATGTTATTGCATGGTCCATATCCAGCGGAGGAGCCAGCTCGCCAATGAACCCGTCCCGAATGGCTAGTAGTGAGGATTGAGTCGGTCCTACTGGCTTGACGCTCAAATTGAAAACAGGCACCGAAGTTTTTCCAGATCGAATCGAAAATCCGCCCTTAACTCTTACTTGGCCGTCCATAAAATAGCCAAAAACCTGATTTTCGGTCATTACCTTTAGATCAGATCTCGATTGGATCTGGAATCCGTAGCCACCTTCCATCGGCCAGTTCCCAAACGCCGTTGGGGTCAAATTTGTAATTTCAAGACCGTATGCTCGAACATTGTCAGGCCAAAATTGCACAATCGCTGTGCCGCCAGTAACTTTCCACGGTACATCTTGTGCGGAAGCAACAACTGCCGCGCCTAAAGCAAAAAGCACGATCCCCAATTTCAATATTTGTTTAACCATTCCAAAAATACTCCTCTAAAGAAAGTTGACCCTACCGAAAACTCCCCTATTGCCTTCCATTCGACTACGATCAGACAGGCCTGAAACTATTGCCGAACTGAATTCTCTCTATATTAACACGAATAAGACTCAATTAGAGCCGTTATTTTCACTAGTACGTCGGATTTAGAAGCCCGGAAGGTTCGGAAAAGTTTTCCAAGTTTCTTGAAGTATTTCTTGAGACCTGTTTCGATTCCCGATTGCTGCATATACTCCAGCCAGAATGTATGCCAATTTTGGATCCCTTTTTTCGCGGAAAGTAAGCTCGGAAATGGCTCTCTTTTCCAGCTTTAGAGCGACGACAACGGAAAGAAAATCTGAGACGACTGAAAGACTATGCGGCTCAAACCTAATGGCAATCAGGGCGTCACGAAACGCTTCGTCTGGTTTGCCTTTTGAGGCCAACAGTTGAGCCTTTGCGATATAAGCGGCTCCTGAATCGCGTTTGAGCCGAATTGCCTGATCAAGCGAAGCAATGGCTTCATCGGCCCTTCCCATGGTTGCTCTTATTAGGCCGAGATTCAAATGTCCAACAGAATCTGTAGGGTTTTTCGAAACGTATAACTCTATCGCTTCGGCTCCTGATTCAAGTTCTCCAGATTGGGCCAACAACATTCCCTTATTCAGTAAGTTCGAGAGGCGATCTGGGTCAGACGAAACTGCGCGGTTGAACGCGCCAAGTGCTTCCCTATTCTTGCCTAGCCGCAACAACGATTCGGCATATTCAGACCAAAGGGCTCCGAGATCAGTCTTTGATTCAATAACAAGTCCGAATTCCCGTTGTGCTGTTTCAAAATCTCCTGCGATGTAGCTTAAATGAGCAAGCTGAAGTCTCGTATTCGGACGGTTTGGATCCAATTCCAATGCCTTACGAAACTGTTTCCTTGCCGTTTCAAAATCGCCCCGAAATTGAGCGGTCACGCCAAGTTTGTATTTCCATTCGGCGATGGGGAACAGAGCCATGGAATCCGCTCTTGAAAAGCTGCTTTCCGCCTGCTTTGCGAGTTCTGTTGCTTCGGAAGAGTTCGGATCCCTTTCCGATAGAGTAGTGGCTATCAAGAGAGCCCGAGTTCCTTCGTGAGTATGAAAGTTGACGATTCCGCTATGGATTGTCAAGGAAGCTAGTGCCAGCCCGATTCCGGTACCAACGAAGCCGTTGGCCGTCAATTTCCCAGCGCGCTTCACCTGCCATCTTTGAACCCGCAAATCCTTCGTGTAGACAAGTCTGCAAAACGACAAGAGCAAAAAGGCATTGATCGAAGAAAGCCCAACGCTAAGCAAGAACGGCACCGCGTCATACAGCCCGCGAAACGCGTAAAACGAACCAGCAAACAACGCAAAAAGCGCGACTTCCTCGGGCATTGAGACATCGTAATGTCGTTCGGCTCGTACTTTGGCAGTCTTAACGGGAATAGGCGATCCAAACCCGTAATACAAGGCTCCTTTCGGGCAAACGCTCACGCAATCCATGCATTTCATGCAGCCCGAATCGTGGACCATTTTGAATACAGCAACCTCTTCATGAACCTTTATGTTCGAAGTGCAAGCGGTCGTGCAATGGCCGCATTGATCGCAGTCGTCCGTAACCCGAATTCTGCCTGGCGCGACGCGGTCGGCATGGTAGAAAATGCCTCCATAAGGACAAGCGTAAGTGCAGAATCCCTTGTTTCCGAGCAAGACAACAATCAAAAATCCGCAAACGCTAAGGGTAACAAGTGCAATCTGCCAATTCGGAAACGTCGCCCAAAAGTTCTCAGTTTGAAAGTGCGCTATCCAAGCCGGGTTCCCGTTTCCAGCCAGAACTCGAACAAGGGAAGGGTATGCGAACATATAGAAAGCGGCGAAAACTGGAATCCAAACCAAAAGCCTGGAGCGAAGCGGCTTCGGGCGAATCCCGACCTTTTTCAGCATCCAAGAGCAAAGGTCTTGCAAAGCCACAACGTGGCATCCCCAACCGCAAAACCACCTTCCAAAGATCAGTGTGCTTAGGATTGCTAAGGCGAAGAAAACGAACCCGGCATTCACATAGCCGAGTTCGAGCGTTTGCATCGCCTCACTGGGTTCAACGGGCGTGACTGTGCTGCCCGTCGCCTTCCAATGCCAGATGTGCAGAGCGACAAGTACGTGAACCCCTATGAGCACCATCGCCCGCCACTTTCCCATCTTAGATGGGCGCGGCTTGCTAGCGGGCTGGATGACTTTGAGTTTAGCCATAGGATAGGGTTGAGATTACTCTACGGACTGGTTGTTAGTTGTTCGGATGTTGGTTATTCGATTGTCAGTTAGTCGTTGAACCTCGGAGGTCTAGCTCCCTTCCTTTGAAGGAAGGACCGAGGATGGGTGGCGCAAATCTCACAATTGTATAGAAACGACTTTTCTGAACCCAATGAGTTGCGTCCGGTTGGGAAATGGTCGCCATCCACCCTTTGTCCCTCCTTCAAAGGAGCGAAATCTAAGGTGACTCATGGCTCAACAATACTGAAACTCAGGGCAACCGAAAAGCAGCCGAAACATGGACGCATACATCTTTGCCGTAGCTTCCGGGCTGTTGAGGCTCCCAGGGCCGCCGGCACGATCACAAGCTTGAGCCATAATCGTTAGCTGTTCGGCAGTGAGTTTGGCATCAAATACCGTTGCCAATGAACTGGCTATCTCTTGGCTACTTGCTACGCTTCCATGAGCTTTCAGCCGCAAGGTGACAGCGTTGGCAAGCCCGAAGTCTTGTTTGGGAGCGCCTCCAAGCATTAATAGGTCGGCCATCTGAATTCGCTTTGTCATCGAATCCGTAGTGATCCATGCTGATCCCCATTCCCAACCATCAACATCGGGCGGATACAGCAAAAGCATTCCCTGCTGAAACGCCAGCCCGGTTACGCCGCCTGCGGCTTCGCGAAGGGGTTGTGCAATGGGCTTCATCGGAGACGGATTCGGCCCATGAAGCAATGCCAGAAATTGCGATACGCCAAGTTGCCGAACGATAGAAACCGTGTATTCGATTGGAGATTTCACTCGTTGACGAACGCACCTTTCGCTCCAAAACTCTGGGGTTTTTGTCATCGCCCTCAGCACGTCTTTTATTCTTTGCCCTGAATCCTGATAAGCCTTGGCCAAGCGTTCCACAATTGCAGGAGCAGGATCGGGATATGCAAAAAAGCTCCACAATTTCTTCGCCAAATATCGAGCCGTTTCGGGACGAGCCGCCAACATCTCAACCACTTGCTCGCCAGTCCAGTTCTTCGTTTGCCCCATTACGGTTTTTGTGCCGTGGTCGTGGAGATCGTCACTGTAGCAATAGGAAAGCATCGGCCTTCCCGTTTTGATGCAATCTTTCGCGACTTCCTGAACCTTTTCGCCTCCTTGTTCGAAGAGAAGGTATCGAATACCCCAACCGGTAAACGCGCGCGAAGCCTCTTTGATGTCCTGCTCAGAGTAATTTCCGATTCCTAACGTGAAAAGCTCCAAGAGTTCTCTACCGAAGTTTTCGTTAGGACGTCCCTTTTCATTTGAAATGGTGTCGAGCCATTGCATCATGGCAGGATCTCTTGCCATCGCCATTAGAATCGTTTCGAACTTGCCTGAGCAATTCTTTCGAATCGCCTCAAGGTAGCCAAGCATTGAGGGACCTAGTTCAACCTTCGTCGCACTTACCGCAAAATGGTCATGCCAAAAGAGAGTCAGCTTTTCTTGAAGGGGTCGTTTGGTTAGCACCATTCGCAATCCCCACCAACCGACTACTCTGAACGGATCGAGATAGACCTCGTCTTTGCCTTCCTCGAAGCAAAACTCCCAAGGACTTATGGGAAATCCCTCGTCCACTTTCTCAAAATTGAGCAGACTTTCAATCGCTCCGTCAACGCCAAGCTTGAGATAAGAGTCAATTTCCTCTGGCGTCGCGCCAAATCCAAATCGGCGAAGGAGATGCGAGATCTTCTCGCGATCATCAAGCGTGGGCTTCATGGTAACAGTTTACGGGATAATTGTGGATTCGCGACGAATTTGAACTTTAGTCCTAGTGGAGATAGCGTGTTAGCAGCTAGCGGATAGCAGTTGGCGGATGGTTGTTGGTTTTCGGTCCGCTCTTCGCTCTCGGCATTCCGCTCTCATCCTCAATCCACAATCCACAAAGGACTTATCTCCCGATCAGCTCGCCACGTTCATCATAGCGGTGCTGAGTTTCAATTCTTCGAACGGTTCCGCTCGTAGAATCCATTACGATGCTTTCTGTCAGTGCCAAACCACGCTTGTACCGAACTCCCTTAAGGAGATCGCCGCTAGTGATTCCCGTTGCCGCGAAAATGACATTCCCTGAAGCCAAATCCTCTGTATGGAGGACCCGGTCAATGTCGCCAGTCATCATTTTCTCAGCGCGGGCGCGCTCGTCGTCGTTGCGGAACTTCAGGCGTGCCTGCATTTCCCCGCCATTGCAGAGCACAGCGGCGGCGGTGATTACGCCTTCGGGCGCTCCTCCGATTCCAAAAAGTCCATCTAGGCCAGCATCTGGATTGAGCGCAGCGATTGCCAAAGCGAGGTCACCATCCGAAACTAGATGAACCCTAGCTCCCGTTTCCCGAATCTCAGCAATCATTGCATCGTGTCTTGGCCGTTCCAGAATTCCAATAATCAGTTCGTCAATATCTTTTCCAAGTGCCTTTGACATTAATCGTAGGTTCACTCGGGGGGGCAAAGTGATGTCAATCACTCCTCGGCATTCGGCACCAACCACGAGCTTATCCATGTACGTATCGGGCGCGTGCATTAGGAAGCCTTCGCCTTCGACTGCCGCGGCTAGAACTGAAATCGCATTTGGAGTTCCGTTCGCACAAAGGTTGGTGCCTTCGAGCGGGTCAACGGCAATTTGAATTCCTGGGCCTTCGCCCGTGCCAACTTTCTCGCCAATGAAAAGCATAGGGGCTTCGTCGCGCTCGCCTTCGCCGATAACGATTGTGCCGTCCATGTGCATCGTATTCAGCATGGAGCGCATGCCTTCACATGCAGCTTGGTCTGCGTTGTTTCGGTCGCCTTTGCCAACCCATCGCGCCGACGCTAAAGCGGCGGATTCAGTGACTTTCATGAATTCGAGATCGCGATTGCTGGGCATTTTGTCTTGTGCAAGTGTACTTTAAGGGGAAGTGGCGGAGTTGTCGGTTGTCGGTTATTGGCTATTGGTTGCTTCTGTTAATATTGCGAGCAGTTGACAACGTTTCTTTGAGGTTGCAGATTTGAAAGCAAGACAGCGACTGACAACCGCTAACCGACATCAGTGTCCCTACTGCAGGCTCACCCGAAACTTTTTCCTTTCAGCTCCGGGCGTTCCAAAAAATTGAACCTGATAGACGAGATCTTTTAGTACTGCGCTGGCTGGAACATCGAAAGTTAGAGCGAAGTCTACTGCGGCTCCAGGAAGTAGCGAGGGCCCTCGTGATGGAACATCAATTGAAAGCCCAGTCCTTGGTCCGTAGGATCGTTCTGCGGTGTCGGTCAGACCAGTCTCTGGACCTGAAGGAAGATTCGCTGTTTGCGATTCTTTGGTGCCATTTTTGATCCTACAAATGATGATAACAACGTCGTTGTCGTCGCCAATCGGCGTAACTTCTTGCTTGTCTCCGCTGAACTGATTGACGTAAGTTTTGCCTCGAATCACTTTGACCACCTGAAACCTAGCTACGCCGTTGAACAGTTGATCGCCAACCTTGCCCGAGATGCCTTCGATCATATTTGCGCCTCCGGCATCAGCGATTTCGTACCCACGCCCAGTCTTTTGCAACTTCCATCCTAATGCGGCAGCTACATCTTTCACAGGCACGTAGGCAACCCCGTTTCGTTCAATGACGGAACTTGAAGCTGGTTTTCCATTGATGAAGAGTCGCGCAGTTTGGAGCGACCATGCGATTGCAGAGCCACATATCACTACGCCAATTCCAACTAGAATTCGAATATTCATGATCTTTAAGGACGAAAGATGTAACCGATTACGAGCTTCGTTCTCAACTATTTTCTTGGAAGTGTTTTTCTAAGTCTTGGCAGTACTAATGCTTCGCATTTCAGTTGCCGATAAGGTAATATCTCGCCTCCACGCTGCCGCATAGCTCAGCGGTAGAGCAGCTGACTGTTAATCAGCGGGTCATAAGTTCGAATCTTATTGCGGCAGCCACTTTTTGAACCTAAAACCTATCCTTGAAGGGTAGGTTTTTGAGTTGACACGTTGGTTGCCATCCGTCTTGCTCAAAGATTATTAATGGCCCAATATTGACCTTAGGTCAATATTGGAAAATCATGAACTGTTTTCCTATATTCTGGATACAGAGGCGAATGGGTCGGCTTGACATAATGAACAATCCGAAGACGATAATAAGTACTTCCCGACTGCCTGCATGTCCTAATAGCCTAATAAGATAGCAATGTAATTTCTTCATTCATCTCATGTGAATGGATACGAAAAAGCACCCTTAGGTTCAAATGAGCTGGGAGTCGAAAGTATTTTTGCCAGTTATTATTTTTTTCCGCTTATCTTAACATCAATGCAAGTAATATGATCTTAGGATGACCAACCGTTTGGTCACAGCAACTTTGCTGGCGAATCGGAGGCTATCCAAATTGAGGGATCACAATGAAAAAAACTCTAATTCTTGCTCTAGGCTCCTGCCTCGCAGTTTCTGCGTATGCGCAGATTGCTGCTGACAACGCATCGAATGCCGTCTATACAGTTGGCAACGAGTACATCCAAGTTGGGACGCCGCTCGGTAACCAATCCCTGGCCCTGAACGGACTCAACGGAGGCTTCGGCTTCAATCCATGGCAACGTGGCGGTTATGGCACCTTCCCAAATCAGGGCACGACGCTTATCACAAATCTGCCAGTTGGCCTAAATATGGGTTCGCAGCAATTCGGACTACGGGCTGGAACCGAAGCATTTAGCGGAGCCGATGCAAGGCGCAGGCTTTTACTTCCAATGACTGTTGGCCAAGTGCTTTCGGCCAGCATAATGGCGGGCGGCGGAAATGCCGGTCAAGCGAACACTCAAGGCGCTTTTGGCGTTGAGTTTCGAAGCGTAAACGTTGGCAACCCAAATCGCGATATGGTCAGCGTAAATGGTGCTGGCGGCGGTTTTTGGACAATTGGCGACGCAGCAGGATCAACCCCAACTTCTCTATCAGTCGTAGGCGGACAGCGTCTTGACTTGGCGCTGAGCATGACCGGTGGTAGTAACTATCGTTTGGATCTTACGCCTTTCGGCGGTTCAACGACGACGATCACGGGTGTCTTCATTTCGTCTGGAGTAGCACTCCAAGCAGCCCAGTTCTACACATTCAACACGAATGGCGACTTTTACGTCAATAATTTGAAACTAGTGCCAGAACCAGCAACCATGCTTGCCTTGGGCGTTGGAGTTCTTGGACTCTTGCGACGACGACGCAAATAGATTCAATCGTATCCAATTCTAGAGGAGCCGCTTTCAATTGGAATCGGCTCTTTCATTCGTACACTAAACTTATTCGCCAGTAAATGCTGCATTTACCATTGTTGTAAACGACTTGCGAGGAGCATCTGAAAGGCCAAACCCTTGCGTCAAGTAGACCGCGGTTATCCCAGTTTTGGGATCATGCCAAAATTCTGTTCCAAACGCCCCTGTGTGCCCAAATGTGCCGATGGACTTGAGGTGCATTTGCCCGCCAGGATTTCGAACAACTGACCATCCCAGCCCAAACCCACGCTCATCGCCGCCGTCCATTTGCAAGTCTCCAGTTTGCAATCTGGTCATTACTCGAATTGAAGCTGGGGAGAGCCCTTTTTTGGTCTTCTGACCTGTAAACGCAAGGATAAATCGCATCATGTCTTCAGCGGTCGAATAGAGTCCGCCTGCGCCATTTGCGAATCGTGCGCCCTTTCGCGTAGCGTCATGAGCAAATGGGACCAATACGTCGCCGTCGTTTTTCCCGTAGGTGGTAGCTAATCTTGAAAAATCTGAAGAAGGCAAAAAGAAATGAGTATTTTTCATTCCGAGAGGATCAAAAATTCGTAATTGAACATACTTCTCAAACGGCATTTTTGATACAATTTCAACTATTGCGGCTGCCGTTGAGAATCCGACCCCACTATAAGCAATCGTTGAACCAGGCTGGGTTTCCAATGGTGCTTTGCCAAGTCGGCTAGCATATTCCTTCAAGGTCAGCTTGAATTTTTCATCGTCTGAAATTCCGCCAGGGTCATTTGAGCTGATCCCTGAAGTGTGGGTTAACAAATGGCGAATTGTTGGTTTCTTCGTCAGAGGAACCGTTGAATCGAAAGATTTTACTTGCACAGTTTTGAAGGATGGCAAATACTTCTCAATAGGATCGTCAAGGTTCAAAAGCCCTTCTTCTGCAGCGATTGCGACCGCGGTAGCGGTTACAGGTTTTGTCATAGACCAAATTTGGAACATTGAATTTCGGCTCATTGCTTCTCTTTTTTCAATATTCGACCACCCGTTAGCTTCGAAGTGGATCGTCTTTCCATTGCGCACGACAAGAGTCACCGTTCCTGACGTTTTTCCTGACAAAACTTGCTCTTTCAGCCGACGATTGAGCAACGCAAGTCGGTTTGTGTCAAAACCCAAAAAGTTGCTGTCGGGCAGCAGTGCCGGAGCCTTAAAACTGGGTGGTTGCTGTTCAGAGAGGGACATGGTGATTGCGAGGATGTAGAGAAGTGACATATCATTTCACGAAATTTAAATTTCAATTTGCCGAATAACATCAATAATGGTTCCATCCACCCAACTGACTAGTCCAATGATTCGCCCTGCTTGTGAAGCCGGTTTTGGAGGACCGCCCGCCATTTTTTCGGAGCTGTCTTTGATTTCTTGAAGGGTGACTAGAGGTAGATTTAAACCTGAAACGGCTTGAATCAAGTCTTTGCGAAGCGGATTGATCGCGACTCCAGTTTCTGTTACGACAACGTCAATCAGTTCGCCCGGACCGCAAAATGTGGTCAGCTTTTCGCGAATCACCGGGACTCGATTTCTCATGCTCGGTACGGCGAGAATGGTGCATTTGCTAAAGAGCGCATCTTGCCATCCTCCGATTCCATGGAGCATTCGACCATCGGAATGAGTCACGACGTTTGCGTTGAAATCCAAGTCAATTTCGGTTGCCCCCAGAACTGCACAGTCGAGAATGGAAGCAATGTTCCCTTTTCCGTGATAGTTGTAGCTGTTGAATGGCGATGTCATGACGTGATTTGGGTTTTCGCGTACGGATCGAACACCTTCAAGATCAAAAGTTTGGCCGTCTAGCAGAAAACTGGTTTGACCCGATTCGAGCATTTCGACGGCAACAGCCGTGCTTCCGCCTCGAACGAAACTCGCCCGAATTCCTCTTTCTCGCATTTCTCTAGCCGCATAGGCTGTAAACGCCAATGAAGTTCCGCCTGCACCAGCCTGAAATGACCAACCCTCCTTCAATATTTCTGCTTCAATAACAAACTGAACAGCTAGTTCGGCAATAAATTGCCGCTCTGGAGATCGAGTGATTTGAGTTGTGCCAGATACGATTCCAGCGGGATCACCAATCGAATCAACGACAACGACTTGATCCACATTGTTTCCGGCGATTTGCCATGGAGCGCATGGAAATGGAACCAGATTATCGGTTACAGCAATGACATGGTTGGCGTATTCCGCATCCGCAACGGCAAATCCGAGAACGCCACATGCCGAAGGACCAATCGCGCCTGTCATGTTTCCAAAATGGTCACAAGACGGAGCCGCAATTACGGCAATGCCAACAGAAATATCTCCATCTTGGATGGCTCTGTAGCGCGAACCATGCGAACGAAGGAGTGCCAGGTCATGCATCTTGCCTCGCGATGCAAAATCGCCTATAGGGCCATTGAGGCTCCCTTGAATGTGATGGATCGTTCCATTTTCAAGGTACGGAATCAGAGATTCATGGCAAGGAAAAACAGCAGAGGGAAACCATATCAAATCTTTGATTCCAAGTTCAGCGGCTGCCGCAAAGAGCTGACCTGCGACATGATCGCCATTTCGCAAATGGTGGTGAGTGGAAACTACCATTCCGTTCTGAATCCCCGCCTTTAGCAAGGCAGACTTCAAGTCGGATGTTTGCTTGTTTCCGGATGGATCGAATTCAGCGCACGATCTTAAAACCTTTCTTGCGGATCGCTCAGGCGTCGCTGTCTTACCTATTCCTGCGTACGCTTTCAAAACAAGTCCTCGATGTTCACGCGGAACGTACAGCTCGATGGCATATTCCGAGTACATCATCGAGATGCCTCTACAAGCTCGAGGGTTCGCTTGGCGCGTTCGTAGACCGGGCGATCTACCATTCTGCCATTGACACTAATTGCGCCACGGTCGTCATTTGTGGCTTGCTCAAATGCCTCTACAACTTTCCTCGCCGCATCAATTTCGTCATATGAGGGCCGAAAAGCATCATGAACCGGACGAATTTGGCTTGGGTGAATGCATCCAACGCCTTCACAACCCATGCTTTGGGCAGTTTTCGCATATCTGAAAACTTGGTCAAGGTCTTCAAATCCTGGGAAAACCGATGCGAGCGGAACAACGTTTGCCGCTCTAGCGGCATTGATGAGTCTCGACTGGGCGAAGGCACTTTCGGCTTGCGATTCCGTGCGCTTTGCTCCAATGTCCAGAACATAGTCTTCGAGACCTAGAGATGCTCCAACGATGCGATTTGAGGCTGAAAGAAGCTCGAAGCAGCGCTCTACTCCAATTGCGGACTCGATAAGGAGAATCAATTGGCATGGGGCACCGAGTTTTGTGAGAAGAGCGTCAATTTCTTCGATTTCGGCAACAGTTTCCACCTTTGGGATCAAAAAGGTTTGGACGCCCTGATTGGCGACTGATACGATGTCTTCAAGTCCTGCATTTCCGGGATTGACTCGCACCATTACTTCGCTTTGTCCAAATAGATCTTGCGAAAGTGCCCTTCTTACAAGGGCACGGGCGGCGAACTTTGCAGAATCAGTTACGGCATCTTCGAGGTCAAGAATGATTGCATCGGGCTTTAGCAATGCACAATTGGTAAAGAACTTTGGGGTGTTTCCTGGCACATAGAGGCGTGTCCGACGAAGGCGAATGCGCTGGACCGATCTCTGATTGGCTGCGATTCCAGGCAATTTCAGATTCAAATGTTGGCAAATCGCAGCTTCCACCCGTGCCTCAATTACAAATGGCAGCGCGCCAGAGTCCTTTAGTTCGATTCGCAAATTCGGATGGTCAAATTTAGCGAGAATTTTAGTAACTTGATCTCGAATGGCATCGCCGTACATCGCCTCGACGGATGATGAAACGCTGACTTCGAGTTTGGAACTATCCGAAACTATGACCTGAACGTCCGCTCGAATTTCGTCTCCAAATTCACCACAAATCGTCGTCATTGCCACGCCACCTGAATCCAAGATGCTCGCCAAGTGCCATCGTTTTGTCCGCCAGCAAAGTAGTACGGGTACATGGGAATAGGGCTTCGACCCGGAATTCGCAAATCAATTTGTAATGGTGACTTTCCGGTCAGGTTAAAGACGGATTTCGGGTTCAATCGGGGAAGCAGGAGCGTTTCTTCTTTACGAACGCCGTCAAGAAGGCCAAAGGCAAATGAATACGGCCCAAATGAAACATTGGCATAATCGGTTCGCGCAATTTCTTGCCCATGGTGCTCAACTGTGTAAGTGTGCGTTGTTACTTGAATTTCAGTTTCGAAAGATATGCGAGTTTTCGATTCGCTTTGGTTTTCGATGACAAACGATTGCTCATTTAGATCAAATCGCACTTCAGGAGACAACTTCATAATGGCCCATTGAGGTTTTCGCAAACGGATTTCGCCTGAATTGCCCTTAACTTCCAAATCCCAATTTGCGCCGCCAGGTTCGCCAGCTAAAGAAACATGAAACTCCCCTTCTTCAAATGAGAATGGCGCGATTCCATGGACAACAATCCCATATTCCGTGCGGTGCATCATGAGAAGCGCGGCTTCCTCAAGTGCCATCGCGCCGCTAGATTTGCAACATGCCCAGTAGTACGTGTAGTTACGGCGTCCATTTGGAAAGGAGAAGTAGATCCACTCCGTCGCATCGTTGCTGACAGCGCCAAGAATCGAATTGTAAAGAGTCGTTTCGGCGCGATCTAGGTAGGATTGCCTGCCTGTACACTCGTAAAGTTTTCGGCAAAGCTTTGTCCAAGTTGCTGCAGAGCAGGTTTCCACCATTCCATTCGGATCGAAAAATCCCTTGGGATTGAAAACCTCTTTGTGAGTAGCAATCCCGCCCCAAGGGCCGCCTTGAGGGGTCAAATGATGATCGGCAATATTATCAAAAATGAGTTCGACCTGACTTATCCAGGCAGGAATTTCGAGATAGTTTGCCAGTTCAACGATCCCTACCAAGCACCAGAGAATTTGGTAGATTTTCCCAGTTCCAATCGTGCTTGTGTCGTCAATTTTTGGATCAAATGAGAGGAAATTGAGTCCATTTTTATCGGCAAATTCTAAGGCAACTTTTGCAAACTCAGCATATTTTCGATCTTTTGTTTTGGCACTAAGAAGAGCGAACGGTTCGAGGATGATGAGACTGCTGAGACCGTTGTGATTTCCAAACTTCAACAACGACTCTGGAGTTACGGCATTTAGAATCAAGTCTGCAATCCTGCAGGCCATCTCAATAGGTTCTGGCTTGTCGAGCGCAGTTCCAACTTCCAAGAGTCCCAAAATCATGAATGAATGAGTCCAGATGTCCCAAGTTCGAACAGTACCTGCGTCAGGTGACGTGAACCGGCATGGCGCGTCTACTGCATAGGTTCCGAGATAGCCTGAAGGCTCTTGGCAATTTGAAAGTGCCGCTAGCACAGTTTCAAGATTCTTCCTCAAGTCCTGGTCGTTCGTTCGAGCATACGCTTGCGACGCCGCCACCAGCCATTTTCCAACATGCTCGCCATACCAATCGCCCGAAAAAGCGTTCTCCTTTTGATCCTGAGTAAAGATTTTCAGTGGCTCAGAGTCTGCATCAACGATGAACTTCTTCAAGCGATTTTCTAGGCTCGCATCCATGGCTTTGCCTAGCGGACCATAAATCCGCTGAGCGCGTACAGATCGAAGGTTAGGAGTGGTCTTGATCATAACGGAGAAATGGAAGGGGTTCCTGCTCCTAGGCATCCAGCCTCAACAACAAATGCAAATGCTCCAGTTTCGAGAGGTGCCTCGCCATCTGTGGCTTGAAGGATTAGCTCACCGTCAATGAACAATCTCAATTTTTGACCTTGAGCTTCAACGACGAAATCATAGTCTCGAAACGGTTCCCACGGAAATGCAACTTTGGCCAATACTTTGTGCCCGTCGCGAACCTTGTCTAAACGTACCTCGCCTTGTTCGCCAAATTGGAATGCGTAATATCTTTGCAGACCTTGAACTCGAACGGCAAGCCCTGAAGAAGCTGCCATTCGAGGCGTAAGGCAACATTCGACCCGGTAATCTTTCCAAGTTCGAGAACCTTGAATCAATAATCCTGTTCCAGAATTTTGTGCGAGATACTCATATCGGTCACGTACGAATGCAAAGCGGTGTATTGCTTTCGCCCAAGCGCGCGCCCACATGGTTCCGTCCACCGGAGGAAATGAAGTTTTTGGAACTCCGCCCCAATCTAGCCAATGGAGCTGTATGCTGCCAGTATCCATTTCGACTCCGATTTCATGAATGGGGTACCCGCCAACCTCCGGGATTTTCCATTCCAAATCAAGTTCTGATCCCTTGACAATAGAAATTTCCGGTCCATAATGCCGAATACTCCCATCTTCTGGACCGTAGTGACCGATAAACATCCTTCCAACATTAGAATCCATTAGTCCAGTCAAGTTGGCTTTAACTGTGTGCCCAGGATATAGAGTTGGACACGCAACAAGTACATAGCCCGTAACCATGTCTTTTGTATCTGGCGGAATAAATGTTGGTGTAGAACACGCAAAAGACTCTCCTGTTTCTGCGTCCTGAGCCATTTCAAGTGCACCGTAGCCTTCTTTGCAATAGCAGTGGCTCATCTTTCCGTTTTCGTTTAGAGCATGCCAACCTTGAACGCTTCCGGGAAGCTTGAAATGAAAGCGATGTCCATATCCAGGATCAATTGGCTCCATTCCTCGCATGAGCCGAGCCGCATTCGCGATCCAAATGGATTCTGCTGCAGCGTCGGTGATTGAACTTCCGCCATCTGCCGATGGCAGGTAAAGCCGGTCGGCGACAGGACCTCTCCAATCATGCTTGTTCAATCCGTCAAGTCCATTTCGAACCCCCAAAATGGTGCCCAAATTTCCTGAATTGCAATCGGTGTCCCATCCGCAAGTATTGATGATTTTCAAGGATTCGTCGAAATCGCCGTCTCCGTGCAATAGGCCGAGAATGATGAGTCCGTGATTTGGAATGATATGACACTGACCCTTAAATTTGTGATAGCCATAGTTTTCTTCCAGTCGGGCGCGATTGACTCTCCAATCGGGTTCAGACTGATGCCAACTCCTCAGGTCTTCACAAAGCCTTTGAATAGTGCTATTTCCCGGAATCTGCTGCAAGGCAACGTCTATGAGTTTTTGAATGTCGGTTTCTACGAAAGCTTGTGCAATCATCGCCGCAATGACTTGAGCACCATAGATCGCCTCTCCGTCGTGACTCACACTGGCTGCTCTTCGAGCAAAGTCAGCGGCCCTTTCAGGTTCGCCAGGATTGATAAGCCCCCAACCGTCAATGAAAATCTGGCCGCCAATTTGCTCAGCAACCGTGCGGGAATTGGTAGCTTCTGATCCGCTTTCTGGTGCAGGAATGCCGCCCTTTAGGCGTAAATATGCAGTATGTTCTGTTGAATTCCCAAGTCCGCCCCACCAAAGAATTGTAGTTTCTTCGATCAGATAGTTCAGCCATGTTTGGCCGATTTGCTGCGCAGTTAAGTTTGGGTCATATCCGTAGTCTTCAATCGCCCGCAAGAATGTGAGCATTCCCGAAATGTCATCGTCGGTGATGATGAGGCGACGGCCAAGCTGTTCATGGATGTAATACGAAATTTCGCCGATCTCTCTGGTAATGCGCTCGTGAGTCCAGTTCTCGACCGGCCTTCCAAGATACACGCCAATAATCTTGCCCAAAACGCCTGCATACACCCGATTGACATAATCGGGATGATCAGGGCTGGATACCGGTTTCGGCAATTCAACCGAGTTCATTGAAAGTTCGTGTTGCGTGCTCATGATTTTTTCAAAAGGGTAAGTACAAGCGGGCGGCTTCCGGTTTTGACTTCGACTTTGCAAGTAACTTTTCGACCATCCAAATAGGCCTTTCTTACCGCCGAAGCTAGTGCAAAACTAGGGCTTTCCACATAAATTTCAGCATCAAATGTCCTTGAAATCACAGCGCCGGAAAGAGGATTGTTGAGACCATCAAAATCGGCGCTTGCTTTGACTTTTATAATCGCATTGATGTCATCAATGCTCTTTATGGTGAAGTACCTGCCATCGCCTCGATGAATCAGTTTGTCTTTTGCTTCGATTTGAATGGCACGAAGAAGTGGTTCAGAAATTGAACTTGGCAATTTGGCAATTTGCAATGTAGCCGAGTGATGTCCATCGAAAACCCTACCCGTTGCAACTTCGGTGGCGAGAGGATCAAGCGTTTGAAAACTCCAAGACTCGGGTGCTTGTGAAGTCGTTGATTTCGCTTCAAGATCAATCGCAACGACCTCATCAATAATTAATAGTATGTCATCAACTACTCTCACAGATTTCCCAAGCAATTGCGTGTCAACTTTTGTTTTGAATTCATCCGAGATCAATTCGCTCGAAAGAATGGGGGTGTTTCCGTCTGAGCTTCGAAAGATGATTCCCGATCGTGGCTCAATAACTATGGATGAGATTTTTGCTGATTGCCCGGCTTCGGCCCTTGAAACCGATTGTCCGCTCAAACTTGGCTTCAATCGGAGTGAGCCGAAATTTACTACCTTGGCTAATTCTTGCCCATTGCTGAAATTTGCCTGCATTTCGTCGTCGAGCTTTGTAACAAAGAAATATCCTGTTGCCGGTGCCTTGATTGTTAAAAGCGGCGGCATCGGATTTTTTGAGAGAAGTTCTTGAATTCGTATATCGCCACCTGTTTGTCTGTTCAGATTTTGAAGCTGGATATGCAATTCAAATCTGTCAACGTTCCTTTGCCCCAAAACGATAGCGAGAACGGGCTGACCCTCCCGAACGCTTTCGCCTGGTTTTATGAGCCAGCTAACGATTCGTGTCTCGTCCGTAGCAAGAACTGAGAATGTTTCGGGCTCGATAGTCACGCCGTCGGCTTTGATAACTTCGTCAACTTTGTAGTTGAACGCAAATATAAACGACCCGATCACCAGCGTTACGAGAACATAGCCGAGCCTTTCAAGCCATTTCATGTAACGAACATAAAAACGTTGCTTCCACTTGCTCTGTGTTCGCCATTCGCGCGGAAAATTTGATTTCATCTTGCTTGAGTCTCCCGAAAATTCTTTGATTCAGCAGTCGTTGCTTTGTGAAGCCATTCCATTTCTGTGTAAAGTCCCCTTTTAGCGATTAGTTCAGAATGTTTTCCAGACTCCACAACTTTGCCGCGATCCAAAACGAAAATGTTATCTGCCTGGACTACGGTGTTCATTCTGTGAGTTACCAAGAGTACGGTCTTACCTACTGAAACTCGCCGAATGGTTTCCATAATGTGTCCTTCGGTTTCCGAATCCAATGCCGACGTAGGTTCATCGAGAATGAGGAGCGATGGAGTTGTCAAAAGGGCACGAGCAATGCCGATTCGCTGCCTCTGTCCAGCCGATAATCCAATCCCGCCCTCCAGGTCTTGATTTATGCCTTCGGGGAGTTGGTTCACCCAAAACAAGAGGTCTACTTGTTGAAGCACGGTTTCTAGTTCTGATTCAGTTGCATAGGGTTTGGCTATCTGAAGGTTATCTGCCAGCGACCCGCCAAAGATAAATGTTTCTTGAGTTACCGTACCAATGTGGCGAACAAAGCTGTTTCGATGCAATGCCTCAAGATTCGCTCCGTCCGCAAGCACTTGACCTTCAGAGGGATCCAGATTTCGAAGCAAGAGATCAACGAGCGTGCTCTTTCCAGAACCGCTTGGCCCTACGATCGCCGTCAATGATCCTGCGTCCAGCCTGATGGATACGTTATCAAGAACCCGTCCAACCTCTGGGCGATCAAAACAAACATTGTCAAACTCGATTTGTCCACTAAACGCTTCCACTCGAATCGCATCCTCGGCATCTTGAATCGCTGGCTTCGTTTCCATGAGCAACATGATCCGCTCGGCGGAAACCATCGTTTGCCAAATCCAGCATCCAAAATTGACGATTCGCTCCAGCGGAAATGCGAGCCGCGAAAGGTAGGCGATCATCGGAACTGTCATTCCCAAAGTCATTTGTCCGCCGACAACTTTTGCAGCAAGATAGAGGAAGATAATCGTTGATTTTATATACGGAAGCAGTTTTAGAGTAACAAATTCGAAACCGATCAAAATGAGATAACCCTGATTCGCAATTCGCTGAACCGATATGTTTGCGGTAGTGTTTCTGTGAACTTCTTCTCTGGTTCGCCCTAGGCTCTTGATCGTTGAAAAGCTCCTAGCAGCTTGAAGTATTCCAGAATCCCTCATTTCTGCAAAACGAAGGCGCCTGCGGTCGAATGCTCGCCCGAAATGCGTAACGTACACGAACAGAAATGTCCAAGGTATCAGAAATCCAAGAACGATCATCGTCAGGATTGGTTCAACATAAATTGCAGCAGTCAAAATGAGGGCAAATTCGACCAGCAGAGTCAACGTAGGCAGAATTCTCACTAGCATGTGTGCGATTCGGTCGGCGTCAGTGATGATTCTGAATTGCTGCTGACCAACCGGAATAGATTCGATTGTGTCAAGCGAAAGGTCTTGTAAGTGCCCGTAGATTTTTCGTCGCATCGAAAGGCCGAGAAGCATTTCTGTTGAGTTATATAAGAAAGTACGAAGCCCAACCATGCCGTATAAAAATCCGGTCAATCCCGCCACTGCGAGAGCTAAGATCAGGACTTGATTCCAATCTCGACTTGGAAAGCCTTGGTCAATAATCGCCTTGCCAAACCATGGAATCGTCAGATTTGTAAGTGAAATGCTGATGTCCAAGAGGCACACCAATAAGAGCCGCGGCAAGAACGGCTTGATGAATGTGAGCACAAAGCGGAACGCCTTCCACGAATTCTGGCGGTAGTCCGGACCGAGCGATCTGGCTTCAAGTTCAGTCATTCGCTGCTCCTGTCGCTCCGCCGCTTTGTTCGCTTTGCTGGTTCCAAAGCTCCTGGTACAAACCGGGTTCAGCTATGAGTGAATTGTGGGTTCCTTGCTGAACAACACAGCCTTCATTTAAGACATAAATTCGATCGCAAGGCGCGACAGCTTTCAGCCTATGTGCGATTGAAATTACTGTCCGTCCTAGCCGAACGGTCTCTATGGTTTCTAATACGGTTTGCTCCGTTGCTGGGTCCAGGCTCCCGGTTGCTTCGTCGAGAATGAGAATTTTTGCATTTCGAACGAGTGCTCTTGCAATTCCGATCCGCTGCCTCTCGCCGCCCGACAAGTTCGAATCGTCCTCGATCCAGCTTTCCAAGCCATCGAGATGGCGGGTCACATACGATTCCAGTCCGGATCGGACAACTGCCTCGCCGAGGTCCTCGTCAGAGGCATAAGGGTTTCCGAACAATATGTTGTCACGAACAGTGCCCGAATACAAATATGTAGTTTGCGGCACCGTTCCGACGTGATCCAAATAGCTCTGGAGTTCAATATCAGATAGATCATGGCCGTCAATCATGACTCGGCCTGAATCGGGAGCATAGAGTCGTAGAGCCAAATTGGCAAGCGAACTTTTGCCAGCACCGCTAGGCCCCACGATGCCGATGTATTCTCCAGGCTCGATATTCAGGCTCAGATTTGCCAAAGCTGGCCTGCCAGCTTCATACGCGAATTCTACGTTTTCAAAGGTTATCTTCCCTTCAAAATCGCTCAAATGGAATGCATTCGGTTTGTCAACGAGTGTTGGCTCTATTTGCATCGTTTCTACGATTCGGGATGCGGGAACGGCTTGCATTTTGAGCAGTTGGAGAAGCTGTACGAAATTCTGAAGCGGCATTTGGGTTGCCTCAATAAGCAGTGCCGTCGCCACCCAATCGCCGATCGTGGCCTGGCCCTTTACTATGCGAAGGGCCAAATATAGGTACAAACTTGCAGTAAATATCCAGCGCATTCCTTGCTGCAAAACGTTCTGCGTCAAAACGAGCTGCCATGCCATATTCACGCCAGCCGTGCGAGCTTGACCGGCAGCATGGAAATAATTTCCGAGTTGGAATCGAGTCCGTCCAAGCGATTTCAGAACCCTCATTCCGGCAATGCTGTCTCGCAAAACTCCTGTTTCGATTTCCGTATTCGCTTTGAATTTGAACGCCGCATGTTGAACCCTATTGAATGAGAAATACGAAATCGCAGAAAAAGGAATGATGTATGCGATTAGACAAACTGAAAGAAATGGGTCAATGAGAAACAGAAGTGCGGCTCCCCAACCCAAGGCGTACAAAGTCTCGATGAACAACGGCATAGACCGAGTGATCATTCCCATGACCCCAGGATCAAATGGGTCAACGTCATTGGAGTAGTGATAGCTAAGTTGGACTTCTTTACTGTCTGGGGGCATTTGGCCCGCGGGGGTAACGGTCTCAATTCGGTTTCCGATTTTGAACATGGAGACCATATCGGCGGTAGATCGGTAAAGGTGTTCGCCTGGGCTCCTCTTGCTCAGAAAGCTCATTGGAAGTCGCTGAAGGTGCTTGTAGAACTTGATCCTCAAATCAAAGGTGGATTTCATTGACGTGTACCATTCGAGGACTTCACGCCAAACGGATAGCAAGTTGCTTGCTAACCAAAAGCAAAACTGGATGGAAATGACTCGAATGACAGTTTCCCAACGCTCAGTGCTCGAAAGCTGAACTGCCGTTAAGGCGTTGTTTGTCACATCCCTCGTCAGGAAAATTGCAAATTGTCCTAGTGGGACTGCAAATAGGAGAAGAAGAATGCCGAGGAAGAACTTCCCCCGATACGGCACGACAAATCTCCACAAATACACAAGCGCGACATGAATTTGTCCCTTTGTATTGCTGCTCGCGAATGTGGGGTCAGCTGATGAATTCATACCGAATTACGACAACAAAGTTGCGATATGGATAGCCGCACACTGCGCTTGCAGTGTGCGGCTCGTTGGTGAACCAAGTGCTGTTCGGCTATTGCCCTCTTTTATCTGGATCTTCAAGTCTCTCGGGGCTGATAGTGTTCATATCAATCGCCGGAGGTTGCCGATTTTGCATAAAGTAGAACGTTGCTAAGCCGATCGCAAGGAGCACAATTACGCCCCAAAATAACGCGGGATTAAGCTCCTTTTTTATCTGACTCATTGAGTTCCGCTTGCCCAATATCCCCAGTACGTCGTGTCAAAGCCCATGTATTGCGGACCTTCCAATGCAGGATAGGCGCATGCATTTGCTTCAGCTGTTGAATAGCAATATCTCATAACTCTGCTTTGTTGTACTTTTCCAGCATGGCCGTCGCCAAACGAGGTGACGATTTGCTTGTTGTGGAATTTTTCTGAAGCAATATAGACTCTGTTCCAACGAGGATATTGGCCAGTTAAGTTGCCTAGGTCGTTAACTACTGGACATCCGGCTTCATCAGAATTGAATCGCCATCCCAGACTGTGATTTGCAGGATCGGCAGTAATCATATAGGCTGCTCGCTTTGCTATGTCCTCCTGAGAAGACGCCACCCTGTAATTTCGAACGAACGTACTAAACGATTCCCAGCTTGACCATCCGTTACGATTTAGGGTCAGCGTAACAAGACTCTGCCAAGCGACGTTTGTATTGCTTGTCGTGTCAACAATTTTAGGACGCAAGGCATCCCAGAGGATGTCAGCGTTCTTTGTATATGGCTTAGTGTATTCATACCATCCCGCTTGGCCTCCGGCACTATAAATGTTGCCGTTTCCGGGGTCGGTCGTGGGGACACTGAACTGATGTGGATGAACCATGTCATCGTAATCAGATAAGTACATTTGTCCAGCCAAACCAATGTTCTTAAGATTGGAAAGAGTAGCTGTACCCTTTGCAGCAGCTTTTGCTCTAGCAAAGACAGGGAATAGAATGGCCGCCAAAATCGCGATAATAGCGATTACGACCAGAAGCTCAATTAGAGTAAATGCAGATAACTTGTTTCGTTTCATGGTGCCTCTGTGAAGTTGCATGGGGCTATGTTGTTTCCCCAGGTATAAACTGGACGGGTATGACGGTGTGCTTTGGCACATCTTCCGACCCATCAAGTTGAGTGACGAGTTGGTGCACGGCTCTTTGGGCTACAAGAGACCAATGAGCGCACACCGTTGTCAAGCGTTGAGCCGGCTCAAACGGCAATTCAATTCCGTTGAAACCGACAACGGCAAGGTCCTCGGGGACCTTTATGCCGTTTTGCTTGCAAAATGAAAGTAGGGCGTTCGCGCTGGGATCGCCCCAACATACCGCCGCAGTAATTCCGAGTTTTTGCCGATGAAGTATGAGGTCTGACTCGTTTTCTTCAACCGCACCCTTCCAATCTGTTGTTTTGGCAGTAATTACTTTGATTCCAAGCTCAGTAGCTTTGGCTTCAAACGCAACAAATCGCCGCAAAGCGGAATCTGATTCGCCTGGGCATTGGCGGTACATAACGACCTTATGCCCCTTTTGAGCTAAGTGTTCTGCGATTGCAATCGAGCCACCGGCATCGTCGGCGACAATGCAATTAGCGCCTGGAATGATATCAGTCATCGCTACAACTGGTAGATTTGAGCTTAGTAAACGATCTACAAGAGGATCTGAAGGATGGGCGATAAGGACTAATCCGTCAATCTTTCCACCCGCTAGTTCGGCAAATATCTCATCCACACTATAGCGGTGAAAAGAGTAATGGATCATCAAGTCCTTGTCGCATTCGGCGCATCCTCGTTGCAGACCTGATAACACTTCGGCATGAAAAGAATCATGCGGTTCAAGGTGGCCGTATCCAAAATAAAGACCAATGATGTTTGTTGTCTTTTTGCGGAGCGCTCGCGCAAGAACATTCGGCGAATATCCCATTTCGTTCGCCGCAGTAAAAATTCGTTCTCGTGTTAGGGTTGAGACTCGCGTGTTCGATCGTGAACCGTTCAGCACAACAGAAACCGTGTATTGGCTCAC
Source organism: Armatimonadota bacterium (assembly GCA_031400935.1). Lineage (GTDB taxonomy): Bacteria > Armatimonadota > Fimbriimonadia > Fimbriimonadales > Fimbriimonadaceae > JANNJE01. The sequence continues at coordinate 121,850 of JANNQV010000027.1, read as the reverse complement.
GTTAGTTCGCTTAGCGACATCGCTAAGCGTCACATTCCTTGTTATGGGGCGCTTTTCAGACATGAAACTCCGGTTTCAAAACGAGACTGACAAATGTGACCAAGCGTTTGGTCAGACACATAATATCAGAATGAAACGAAAATAGATACGGTGGACGCATTAAACAGGCAAAAATACTGGCTCCATGCTTCTTTTGAGCCTGATTGGAAGGAAAAATTGTGCGTCGAACAATAGTTCAATACAAAATTCTTGCCCTTTTCCACCCAAAAAGTCCATCAAAACTAGCATTCGTTATCAATCGCTGTTGAAAATGAAACGCCGCATTCTATGGACCCTGCGCCGTTTCTCTCAATTGCCTCGGCCCCATTCCAAAATAGTCTCGAGTAAACGAGTTGAACGAATGAAGGTTCGGAACTCCAACTCTTGCGGCGATTTGCTTGATAGGCTCATCTGTCGTAGTCAATAGCCTTCTTGCTTCTTCCGCTCGCCGGTTTCTCAAATAGGCGGCGGGCGTTAAGCCATGCTCTTGGCGAAAGAGGCGAATCAATTGATTGTGCGAAATCCCGATCTCTTCGCTCATCTCGCTGATCGAGATGCTTTCACCCATATGTATTTCAAAATATTCCTCGGCGGCATCAACGGCGGCGTGTCGGCGGTACTTGCTAAGCGGCTCGGCAAGAATCCATAGCAATTGGTACAGCATTGCTCTTGCGGGCAAAACACTCAATTGGAGCCTCCGAACGTTACGAAGCCATTCTGTTCGCCGATGAAGGTAGGTATCGCCTAAGTGCGTGCAGACTGGAATCGCCATGAATTGCTCGCCCGATTCGGTTGGCACGAAATTCGAATACATGGTCATCAGGTCTTCGCCGTACCGATCTTGTTTGAAATGGGCTCTTGGCGGCAACACGATAACCGTTCCTGGCGTTAGGTCGAAACGGCGGCCCTTGAATTCGATCCATCCATCGTATTCATAGATCGTAATTCGCCACCATTCTCCCGTATGTTCCCAATCATCGGCTTCTTTTGCCATTTCGCCGTGGCTGAACACGGTTCTTGTCGGCAAGCCAGAAAGATCGAGGCGATGGTAAAGGCTCATGGGATAATCTATTTACACTATTATCGGCTTTGTCTAGCCTACCTACTTCTGTTTGTTAAATTCAAGCCAGTAAATTATGGTGAACAGAATGCACTTATGGTGACTGAGCCGCACCATCATTTTGAGTTTCGGTGTTATCATTCTTGTTGTATTTGAGGGCAACCACATGAACCGTTTATCTATTCTTTCGTTTCTCGTCGTTCTAGGAGGGATTTCTGCCCTCCTCGCTGCAACTGCACAATCACAATTTGGTGCACCGAAGGCTTTTGTGAACCTTCAACCTACCACGCCGGGAACGAGCCAATCTGGACATGCAAATGTTTCGGGGACTGTTCGAGCATCGCAGTTTGTCGGCGGTGGCGCAGGGCTCACGAATGTGAACGCATCACAGCTCGCAGGACTTTCAGCATCTGCATTCGGGCAGCTTTCCAGCTCCAACCTATGGACTGGCGCAAATACGTTTAGCAATACGGGCAACATTTTTTCAGGAAACGGAACAGGGCTTGCTGGGGTCAATGCCGATCTGCTCGATGGGCTGAACTCGACCGCGTTTTTGCAAGCGGTCCCAAATCCGTTGACGATTTCCGGAACGAGTTCAAGCCACATTGTTCGAGGAACGAACTCGGCGACGACCAATGGGGCGTCCGGTGTCAGCGGGTACGCCACAGGTTTGACGGGAACAACTTATGCCGTTTATGGACAGAACGCGAGTTCAACTGGGCTTGGCGTTTTTGGCTATGCTACTTCGGCTACTGGAAACGCTTATGGCGGCCAGTTCTTGAGCGATAGTGCGACGGGTCGGGGCGTTTTTGGGTGGGCTGCAAATGCGTCTAGCGCCAACTATGGAGTCTACGGACTGAGTGCCGGATTAGCTGGGCGGGGTGTTTATGGTCAAGCTTCGAACACATCAGGATCTGGATTTGGGGGCCAGTTCGAAACTGAGGGCACATCCGGATATGGTGTTGCCGGGTTTGCAAATGCTGCGACAGGAAACACTTATGCCGGTTTCTTTTCTAATGCCAGCGCGGCTGGCACGGGTGTGTATGGTTATACGATCGGTGTATATGGGATGAGAGGCATATCCACCAAGCAGACAGGCGAAGCGTATGGTGGCCACTTTCGGAGCTCAAGTACGTCAGGCACGGGTGTCTTTGGTGAAAACACGTCGACTACCGGATTCAACTTCGGCGGCTTTTTTGAAAGCCCTTCGAGTGGCGGTGTGGGAGCCTATGGCAGAGCCACCTCTGGTGTCGGCGGCAACTATGGCGTGGTAGGAGAAACTTATGGCTCCAGCGGAATCGGAGTGGGTGGATACGCCCTTTCCGATTCAGGGTCGGCATGGGGTGGTGACTTTTGGACCAAAAGCCCGAACGGTACAGGTGTTGTTGGATATGCAAGTAGTACAACCGGCAATAACTTCGGCGGCCAATTTTTGAGCGATAGCTCGACCGGTGTTGGAGTTTCGGCAACAGGTAAAGCTTCTGGCGTCGAAGGAAAAAGCGGAGCCATCGGTGGGCGCGGCGTTTTTGGCGAGGCGACCAACACTAGCGGTTCCGGATACGGTGGAAGATTTGAGTCCGCAGGCGACACAGGGCGAGGGGTTTACGCCGTCGCAACCTCCACAGGTGCTGCCGACGTGCCCTACGGCGTGAGGGGACAAGCCAGCTCAGCCACATTTGGATACGGCCTCTATGCGGTGGGCGATTCTGGAGCCAGCGGCGTCAAGTCGTTTCGCATTGACCACCCGTTTGACCCTGAAAACAAGTACCTGCTCCACTATTCGAGCGAAAGCCCGTTCCCTCAGAACTTCTATAACGGCAATGCGGTGACCGACGCCCAGGGCAAAGCCTGGGTTGATCTTCCGAACTACTTCGAGGAGATCAACACGAACTTCAAGTACATTTTAACAGTGGTGGACGATGGTGAGACTGCGACTTTTGTCCAAGCGAAGATCGGCCGCAAGATCAAGAACAACCGATTTCTCATTATGACCAGCGCGCCTAACGTCGAAGTCTCATGGGAAGTCAAAGCTGATCGAAACGACAATCGAATCAAAGCTAATCGCCCGACTGATGAGCGCGAAAAGCATGTGTCCGAGCGCGGGAAATTTGAGCATCCGGAGTACTATGGGTTGCCGAAAGAGAGAGGGATGGACTACCAGCCTGCCACCAATAGGAAAGCGATGCCCAAGAAAGGCCGGCAGTTAGAGCGTTGACAGGTGGTTGGCAAGTAAACGGCAGGTGGCAGGAAAGTTACAAACAACTTGGCAACTTCAAGTGACCATCTCTCCCAACATTTTAGCCAGCAATTGCCTCAGTTCCGTGAATTTGCCAGGAAAGCCCACATAATGAATATCTGATCTCGAAAGGGGAGAGTGTTCCATGAATCGTAATTCCATATTGTCTTTTGTTATCGTCGCTGCAGGAACGGCAGCCCTACTTGCCACAACTGCGCAGTCTCAACTCGGCTCGCCGAAAAGCTATGTGAGCCTTCAACCAACGACTCCTGGCACGAGCCAATCTGGGCATTCGAATGTTTCGGGCACTTCCCGCGCTGCCCAGTTTGCAGGTGGCGGTGCGGCTTTGACCAACGTTAACGCCAATCTCCTCGATGGACTCGATAGTTCTGCATTTATGAGTTCTAGTAGCCCACTTATCGTCTCCGGCACTCAGAATAGCTTGCCAATAATTCGTGGGTCGAATACTTCGACTGCTGCAAACTCGATTGGCATTCTGGGCGAAATCACTTCTACAAGCCCAGGTTCGTTTTCGGCAGGGGTAAGCGGCGTGAACCTGGGGACAGGCGGATTTGGAATCGGCGTGTGGGGGTCGCAGAATGGCGGTGGCTGGGGAATAACCGGCGTTTCTGTTAGTGGTCGTGGAGTTTATGGTTCTGTCACGGGCGGTTCAGGGACATCATCCGGCGTTTACGGAGAGTCGGCAAGCACCTCGGGATTGGGAGTTTTCGGAACTGCAAACGCCACAACCGGGGCAACTTACGGAGGTTCTTTTCATAGTTTCAGCCCATCAGGAACGGGAGTGTTAGGCTGGGCTAGAGCCACCAATGGAACAACTTCTGGTGTTGACGGTCAAAGCGACAGCCCAGCAGGAAGAGGGATTTATGGGCATAACTCTGCTGCGAGTGGCCCGGCGTATGGCGGCTACTTTGAGAGCGCAGCAACGGGTGCCAGTGTCCCCTTAGGTGCCACAGCAGTCTTTGGCATTTCCACTTCTACTTCCGGCTTTGGTTATGGAGTTCGTGGGCGAAGCATGAGCGAAAACGGCACCGGAGTTTTTGGAGAAGCTTACCATGCGACTGGTAGTACATCTGGCGTCTACGGTCTCGCCTTTTCAGAGTTAGGGAACGGAGTCTACGGCTATGCATCTGGTGGCGGAACTGGAGTTTCGGGAATCACTCAAGGTGGGAGCGGTATTGGTCGCGGAGTATGGGGAACTGCATTCAATTCCGGTGGGAGGGGTGTTCAAGGGGATTCACCCAGCACAACAGGTGTTGGCTATGGCGTTTTCGGCTCAGCACCAATCATCGCGAGTGGATATGCGGTCTTCGCCAGCGGTGATATGGGCGCGAGTGGCGTAAAACCGTTTCGAATTGACCATCCATTCGATCCCGAAAACAAGTACCTTTTGCACTATGCGAGCGAAAGCCCGATGCCTCAGAATTTCTACGTCGGAAATGTCGTAACCGATTCGAAAGGGTACGCCTGGGTTGAATTGCCCGACTACTTCGATGAGATCAACATCAACTTCAAATATCAGTTGACCGTCGTGGACGACGCCGACTCGGATCGCTTCGTCATGGCGAAAATATGTAAGGAAATTCGGGGGAACAGATTTCAGGTCCGAACCAATGCGCCAAATGTGAAGGTTTCGTGGCGAGTAGATGCTGACCGTAATGATCTCTACGTAAAGCGTAAACAGCCGAAGGATGTAGTTGAAAAAATTGGAACCGAAAGAGGCACTTATCAGCATCCAGAACTCTACGGTATGCCGCCAGAACGAGGGATGGATTATGAGCCCGTTCAGGAAACAAGAAGACCCTTCATGCGTGGCAAAAAGTAAGTATTCAACCTTAAAAAGTCGGGAGTTTCTGAAATGGGTTCAGTCCCCCCACCATTTGCCAGCATTCTTTCCGAATCGGAAGAGTAGTTTCGCAAGCCACGAAGTGTGCGATACAATATCAATGTGAATTCTCGCTTGAACCATGTTTGCCTAGCTGTGCTGGCCGTCTTGCCCGTTGTGCTTGGCTTTTCACAGCAGAGGCCGAAGGTCGCACCCGCTGCCAACGATTTCACAAAAACAATTCAGCCATTCATAAAGGATTTTTGTCTACCGTGTCACACGGGGAAAGCTTCCCAAGCTGGATTCGACATGACGCTAGTCAAAAAGAAGGCGGATTTGACGAAGTTTAAGCGGCAATGGCAAGCAGGTGCCGCACGAGTATTAGAATCCACCATGCCGCCAGTAGGGCTGATGCGCCCCCCATCCGCAAAAGGAAAAGCATTTGCGGACGCGATTTATAAGATTGTTGGCAAACCATCGGCGCCAAAACCTCCAGTAAAAGGTGTCTCGATTCGAAGGTTGAACCGCGCCGAATACAACAACACGATCAGAGACTTGTTTCCAGGGATTGGACTATCGCCGGCAGACGACTTCCCTTCTGACGATGTGGGCGAAGGGTTTGACAACATCGGCTCTGTACTCTCGATTTCTCCATTGCTCATGGAACGGTACATCGAGGCGGCTGAAACGATTGCTGAAACCGCCATACAACTGCCAGGGTCAAAAAGCCGTGAATTTGGGCCTGAGAACATGGAGGTTTCAGGCGGAGCAAATACGGATGAGATTATCGGCATGTATTCGAATGCTTCAGCGAAGTTCCAAGTAAGAATCACAACCCCTGGTGGATACAAGCTTCGGATAAAAGCATACGGTCAGCAGGCAGGTAAGGAATATGCAAAGATGGCAGTTAGTTTGAACGGCAAACGAATTGTAACATTCGACGTCAAATCAATTATCATTCCATCAAATTACGAAGTGCCAATTCAGCTTACAAATGGAAATTTTGCCGTCGAACTATCTTTTATCAATGACTACTATGCGCCAACCGACCCAGACCCAAAGCAACGTGATAGAAACCTATACATTCAAAACGCAGAGCTGATCGGACCAATCGGAATTGTCCCTGAATTGCCCGCGGCTCACAAAGCGATCATGATCGCTACTCCCGACCCAGCAAATCCGAAACCCGCTGCCGAAAAAATTGTTTCAGCTTTTGCAAATCGGGCATATCGAAGACCGTTAACGTCAATAGAGCTTGGGCGCCTGCTGTCGCTTTTCCAAAATGCTGCCCAAGGCGGAGAGCCGTTTGAGCGTGGAATTCAAGTTGCAATTACAGCGATTCTTTGTTCGCCGAATTTCCTGTTTCGTGCCGAGTTAGATGCCAGCAATGACAAAACGCGTCCTGTTTCAGCCAATGAGCTTGCAAGTCGTTTGAGCTATTTTCTGTGGAGCTCGACGCCAGATTCGGAACTTCAAAACTTGGCAAAATCTGGCAACCTCTTGAAACCAGAAATCATTTCTTTACAGATCAAGAGATTGACTTCAGATTCAAAATCGAGAGCGCTGGTCGAAAACTTTGCATCCCAGTGGCTTCAGCTCAGAAAGCTAGAATCCGTTAGCCCCGATCCCGATATGTTTCCGGAGTTTTCAGATTCACTTCGCTCTTCAATGCGAAAGGAAACGGAATCGTACTTCGATTATATTTTGCGAAACGCGAGACCGGTAACGGAGATTATTGATTCAAATTATTCGCTGATTGACGATAGACTGGCAACTTTCTACGGAATTCAAGGAGTTGCAGGGAGCCAGTTTCGGAAAGTCACGCTTCCCGACTCTATGCGTGGAGGAGTCCTCACCCAAGCCTCTGTACTAACCGTCACTTCAAACCCGAATCGAACATCGCCGGTGAAGCGCGGCAAATATGTGTTGGAACAGATTTTAGGAGATCCGCCGCCCCCACCACCGCCAGGTGCGGGAGTAATCGAAGGCGATACCGACAAAATTCCAACAAAAACGATGAAACAACGACTTGCCAAACATCGCCGCGATCCGAATTGCGCGACATGCCACATGAAAATGGACACAATTGGTTTTGCGTTTGAGAATTTTGACCCGATTGGCAAATGGCGGTTGAAGGATGGAGAGTTCGCAGTGGACACGAGCGGAACACTTCCCGATGGCACGAAAATTCTCAATGCGTTGTCGTTGAGGCAAGTGCTATTGAATCGAAAGGATGACTTTGTTCGGGCGTTGGCAAAGAAACTGCTGACTTATGCGCTTGGAAGAGGTGTTGATAGGGAAGATAATCCGTCAATTGAACGAATTGTGAGTGAAACAAAGTCAAAAGAGTACAGACTTGATGCAATGATCGAAGCGGTTGCAACAAGTCCGGCGTTTCTAACTAGGAGGGGATGAATGGGGAAGGGTATGGGATTTGGGGTATTGCGAATTTCGAGAGTGCGGAATGACGAGCAGAGAGCGGAGAGCCGAAAGATTGTGGATTGCTTCGATTGACGACGTGCCAACAACCGGCAACTAGTTTTCGAATCACGTACCCCATACCCTAAACCCTGCACCCTTCCTAAAAACCAACACCATGAGCCACAAACTATCCCGAAGAACCATATTGCGAGGCCTGGGCACAGCGATCTCGCTCCCCATGCTTGAAGGCATGTTACCAACAAGTGCGCTCGCCCAAACGCCAAAAGTTCGCATCAACCGAATGGCGTATTTGTTCGTCCCAAATGGAATGCACATGGAGCATTGGACGCCATCTGAAATTGGCACATCATTCTCGCTCCCTTCAACATTGCAGCCTCTTGAACCTTTGCGAAAGCAGTTTTCCGTTCTCTCAGGATTAGCTCAGCACAACGCATTTGCGCTTGGAGACGGACCGGGAGATCATGCACGTTCAACTGCCGCATGGCTGACTGGCGTTCACCCCAAGAAGACGTCGGGTGGCGATATTCGAAATGGAATCTCTGCCGACCAAGTCGCTGCGCTCAAAATTGGAAAGGAGACCAAGTTTTCTTCGTTAGAGCTCGGATGCGAGCGCGGCGCTCAAGCGGGAGACTGTGATTCAGGCTACAGTTGCGCCTATTCCAGTTCGATTTCGTGGCGATCCGATACAACTCCAATGGGGAAGGAAGTCAACCCTCGATTGGTTTTTGAACGACTGTTTGGAGCTGGCCCAGCTGGAGAGTCGGAAGCAACGCGAGTTCAGCGGCTGAAGTCTCGTAAGAGCATTCTCGATTTTGTGGGCAACGAATCGGCAGATCTGCGAATGAAACTTGGCCTACGAGACCAACAGAAACTAGACGAGTATTTGCAGGGAATTCGGGAAATTGAAACGCGGCTCGAAAGATTCGAAAAAGACCATCCAGAGACATCCCTGCCTGGTGCAGCTCGACCTCGCGGAATCCCGTTCGACTATGGCGAGCATATTCGAATCATGGGCGACATGATGGTGCTCGCTTTTCAAGCTGACCTAACCCGAGTTTGCACGCTGATGTTCGCAAACGACGGTAGCAACAGAAGTTTTCGAGGAATCGGAATTTCGGACGGGCATCACGATGTTTCTCACCATGGAAGAGACCCGGTCAAGCTAGAAAAGAAGCGACAAATTGACCGCTATCAGATTGAGCAACTTGCCTATATTTTGAACCGAATGCAATCTATCAAAGAGGTTGACGGCACTTTGCTTGACAATACAATGCTCGTTTACGGAGCCGGAATCAGCGACGGAGATCGGCACAATCATGACGAACTTCCGATCCTGCTATGCGGCGGCGGCGCAGGCAAGTTAAAGCCAGGATTCCATCATCAATTCCCCAAAAACACACCGATGAACAACTTGTTTCTCTCGCTGTTAGATCGAATGGGGGTTCCTCTCGAATCGCTTGGCGACAGCTCAGGAAAATTGAAAGAACTTTTCTAATTAGATAAGTTCAATGATCGGTCCAGTGTTCAGCGGTTCTCCGATCTGAATTGCACTTTGAACAGCGTCGCTAGCAATTTGCGCTCCATTGTCAGAATTGGCATGGATCGTAGCAATGTGCTGTCCTCGCGAAACCTGACTGCCCGGCTCAATGGTCAGTACAACGCCAACGGAATAGTTGATACTGTCGCCTTTTTGCTTTCTACCACCACCCAAATCAAGAACAGCTTGACCAATCAAATCAGCCCGAATTCGGGACACAATGCCAGGAGTTCCCTCCCAGAAGGCTTCCTTCTGGATAGGCGCAATAGGAAGCGAATCTAGGCATTTGGAAAGATCGGCACCCTGTGCTGAAAACCATTCTGTTGCCTTTTCATACGCTCTTCCCGATTTAACAGCATCCTTAGCCATCAAAGCACCTTCACTCACCGTCGAAGCTTTTCCGACAGCCTGAAGGGTGAAACCAGCCAGTTGATGGCAAAGTTCTGAAAACCGATTTTCAACACTTCCTTGAAGAAATGAAATCGCTTCCCGAATCTCCAATGCGTTGCCAGCGGCATATCCCAGAGGCGATTCCATATCTGTCATAGCGATTCGAAGATTTAATCCGCAAATTTTCGCCACTGCAAGCATTGCATCGGCGAGTTCACGTGCTTCTTCGATAGTCTTCATGAACCCGCCGCAGCCAACTTTGAGGTCAATCACAACCGTTTCTGCTCCACCAGCGAGTTTTTTGGAGAGGATGCTGCTTGCAATTAGTGGTACGGATTTCACTGTGCCAGTCACATCTCGAAGTGCGTAAAGTGCCTTATCGGCGGGTGCGAGCTTTGGAGTTTGGCCTGTTATTGCAAGGCCAATTCGTTTGGTTTGAGCCATCATTTCGTTTGGAGAAAGATCAACTCGAAAACCTGGAATGCTCTGCAATTTGTCGACCGTTCCACCAGTGATTCCGAGTCCTGCTCCAGACATTTTGACCATCGTCAGCCCGCACGAGGCAAGCAAAGGCAGTAACGCGATTGTGGTCTTGTCCCCAACGCCACCAGTGGAGTGCTTGTCAACCCTGGGCTTGGGCAAATCAGCAAGGTTTAGCCTTTCTCCGCTATCAGCCATCGCCATTGTCAACAGCGCCGTTTCTTCAATGGAGAGTGGATTCAATACCGCCGCCATCAGCCACGAAGAAAGCTGATAATCGGGGATGCTTCCGCTGGCTGCGCCCTCGGCCAAGAAGCGAAATTCGGCTTCACCATGGATTCCGCAATCTCTTCGAGTCCCAATGATGGAAAGCATGTTCACGGTTCGGTTGTACCGCTTCCTAGATGTTGGTTGTTGGTTGTCGTTTCTTAGTTTTTGCTATTTGGGGTTCGACACATCCCCAAACACTATGGGTCGTATGAACTTTGCGGCCAGGACGATTGTCCGCTCTCCACCTTACGCTCCCCGCTCTCAAAATTGTACGGCCTCTCAAAAACTCCGTCCTCCGAAACAATTGCCGAAATTAGTTCGCCCGGCGTAACGTCAAATGCAGGATTCCAAACAGGGCATCCTTCTGGAGCGATTGCGATTCCCTCAATGTGAGTCAATTCTTCAGCTGACCTCTCTTCAATCGGAATTTCATTGCCAGATGGAAGTGTTGGGTCCAGAGTTGAACTCGGCGCAGCTACATAGAATGGAATTCCGTGATGCATTGCCAAAACTGCCAGAGAATATGTACCGATTTTATTGGCTGTGTCACCGTTCAATGCGATTCGGTCAGCCCCCACAATCACGCAGTCCACTTTTCCCAATGCCATCAAAGCCCCAGCCGCGCTGTCGGCGATGCTTTGGAATGGGATTTCTTCCTTCATAAGCTCATAGGCAGTAAGCCGTAGCCCTTGCTGGCGGGGGCGAGTTTCACAGGAAAAGACAAAAACGTCATGACCTTCGTAATGAAGCGAGCGAATCACCCCTAGCGCCGTGCCATGCCCGCCCGTTGCTAATGCGCCTGTATTGCAGATCGTGAGGACCCGTGACCCTGGCGGAATCAACTTCATTCCGTTCTCGCCGATAGCGAGGTTCATTTGCATATCTTCTAATTCAATGACTTTCGCTTCAGCAATTGCAGACTCAAAATTCCAAGGTTCAATTTTCGACATTCGATCCAGAGCCCAGAAGAGATTTACTGCAGTAGGACGTGAGGATCTAAGACCTGAATCTGCGAATGCGCGATCAGCACCCAGTTTTGCCGAGAGCGCCATTCCATAAGCGGCAACGATTCCAATTGCGGGTGCCCCCCTGACTGCCATGTCCCGAATTGCATCCCGGCCCTGCTCCCAAGATTCAATTCGGAGCCAGTTTTCCGTTTGAGGAAGGACTCTTTGATCGAGTAAAAGAAGTGCACCAGAGTCATCCCAGCGCATTGCGGAAACTGCCATTGAAGGAAGGGTACCAGCACAGAAAAAAATGGAACCGGCAGTGCCGGTTCCAAAGGTTCTAACCCAAGTGAAATTATTCCACGTTGATTGTCGTGCCTGGTTTGTAGTTTGCTCCACCACCAGCTGTGTAGGCTTGCTTTCCCCATTGCCATCCGTTTAGATTCAAGATAGCTTCTGGTCGTTGGAATTATCCGAATCTTCCAGAAACGTAATCTTGCGTTTCACGCCGAGCTGCATCATTGAAAAGGATGTCGCTCTTGGCATATTCCACTAGCTCGCCGAACATGAAAAAGGCAGTTTGGTCGGAAATCCTCTCAGCTTGCTGCAGGTTGTGCGTAACGATGACGACTGTATGATCTGCCTTTAGTTCGATGACAAGGTCCTCAATTTTCGCTGTTGAAACTGGATCTAGTGCTGAACACGGCTCATCCATCAGGATCACTTCAGGACGAACAGCCAGCATTCTGGCAATGCAAAGGCGCTGCTGTTGCCCACCGGAGAGTGATAGTCCCGACTTCCTTTTGTAATCGTCCTTGACTTCATTCCAAATGGCTGCCGCCCGAAGAGAATCCTCAACGATCTGGTCCAATTCTGCTCCCTTTGTTCCATAGTGCATTTTCGGGCCAATTGCTACATTTTCATAAACCGACATTGGAAAAGGATTTGCTTTTTGGAAAACCATGCCGACCCGTCTTCTCAGTGATAGCATGTCCACCTTTTTGGCGTACACATTCACACCAGCGACTTCCACTGTACCATCGCATCGAAATCCGGTAATTCGGTCGTTCATTCGGTTCAGAGTCCGCAAAAACGTGGATTTCCCGCAGCCCGACGGTCCAATGAGGCTGGTCACGGCGTTCTTAGGAATATCTATACTGATTTCCTTTAGAGCTTTTACACCGCCATACGAAACCGAAAGTTGCCGGACATGAACAATTGGCATTTTGGCGCTCATATGAGTCTCACTGATTGATCCTTCTAATGTTGCAGTTGTTTCCATCGCATCCTCGATCTAAAGATTACTGCTCCTATATTCAGGAGCAAGACAAAAAGCATAAGTGAAAGGCAGGTTCCCCAAACAATTCGGTCTGGAATTACACCGCCTTGCCGATACCCCTCTGCCAGGTGATAAGGCAGGTTTTCAATCGGCTGGAATAGCATCCCGCTATTCAGTTCGAATTTCGATGTAGAGTAATAGATTCCCGCGGTCAACAGGATTGGTGGGGCTTCTCCGGCAGCCCGTCCAGTGGTTAGAATTAGTCCAGAGAGAATTCCTGGCATAGCATTTGGGAGTACTACTTTCCACATGGTCTGCCATTTAGAAAGCCCTAAGCTCAAAGCACCCTCAATCAATGAATCTGGAACTGATCGAATTGCTGTTTCTGTAGTCAACACAACAGTAGGTAGGGAAAATACAGCTAGCGTGAGCCATCCTGCCAAGAGGCAAAACTTCCATTTCAGAAGCAGCACAAATACGGCCAATCCAAACAAGCCAAAGACAATCGAAGGCGTGCCCGCCAGACTAGTCACGCATGCATGCATGAGTCGAGCAAGGCGTCCGCGACCTGCATATTCGGCAAGGAAAATGCCACCAAGAATTCCTGCTGGCAACACAGCGAGCAATGTACCACCCATCAACAGCAACGAACCACGAATCATTGGCCATATTCCACCTGCACTCATGTTTGCCTTCGGTGATTGCGAAAGAAACTCCCAGGTCAAGGATGGAGCCCCTTTCCAAACAATAGTTCCTATGATTCCCACTATCAGCAATGCCGTCAAAAACGTAACGAGTGCCAATGAATAGCTACTGATGCGGCTTCTGCTTTCACGAGAATTATCTCGTGTAGTTAGTGCCTTTTCATTAGGAATTACAATTTTGGCTAGTGACGCCATTCGTGCCTCCTAGCAAACTTAAAAGCCGTCAAATTGAGTAATAGTGTAAGTACAAACAAAACTAACCCCAGCAAAAACAGATGGCCGTAATGCTGTTCGCCAAATGTGACGTTCCCCATCTCGATTCCAATCGTGTCGGGGATTCCTCGAGTCGGCTGTACCATTGACTTTGCAGCTTCTGTTAGGCTTGAAGCAATCGGCATTTTGGGTGTGCCGCCACTTAAGACCCATACGATCATTGTCTCACCCAGTGCACGTGCGACCCCCAACATGATTGCGGAGATGATTCCAGCCTTTGCTGCTGGCAAGATCACCTTTCGAAGGGTTTCCTTTCGAGTAAGCCCTAGCGCCTCACCACCACTTCTCATGTAATCTGGAACGGATCGAAGTGCGTCTTCAGAAAGCGTAAGTATTGTTGGAATTATCAGCACTGCCATAATCAGTGCTGCCGTCAAGAGGCACCTTCCAGAATCTAATCCCAAAGGCTGGGCGATTGTCTTTTGAACAATTGGCGCCAAAAGCATCAAACCGAAATAACCTAACACTATAGTTGGAACACTTGCAAGCATTTCGATCAATGGCTTCAAAATTTCTCTCAATCTGGTGGGTGCAATTTCCGCCAAATAGACAGCGGAAGCAATGGCAATTGGCGAGGCAAGAGCAACGGCAACAAATGTGATCAACATCGTGCTTAGCAACAGTGGAATCATGCCGTAGCTTGGGTGGGCAATAGTCGGCCCCCAAACGGTTGAAAAGAAGTTTCTCAGAGTTGCGGCAAGGGTTCCAGAAACCGATTTTGCCGATATACGAAATCGGTAGCCCTTTATTCGATCAGATTCCGTAGCTGCAATAAAGGTGGGAATCTTGATTCTGCCCTTAGGATTTAATTTTAAATCAATACTTGCAAAATCTAGATCGGCACCGGCTGGTTTGCCGACAAGTTCCAATTTTAGATTGTATGGCAAGGCGGACGGATTTGAGCCAGTGTGAACATCCCAAGCCAAGAACATTGTTTTGGATTTGTATTCGGGTGTCGCGAATGCGTAGAGAACAAAATCGTGTGCAGTTTCAGCTTTCTGGGGGCCTTTCCACTCGTCTCGGTACAGATTGCCTGCGGCCTGACTCCCATTCGAGCCACCATTTGCAGCAACCGTTACAAGCGATGAAATGCCCTTAAATGAGTCAAGAGTTCCTAATGGAAGCCCCTCTTCCTTTGAATCAAGTGCATCATCACCTTCCCAATTGCAGGTGAGTATCGAAGCATTTGGATCGTAGGACAAATCCTTTTCGAACTCGCCCTCTGAAGGCTGCAGTGCAAATAGAAATCCGTATGTGAACTTTCTGTCAAATGCTGGCCGAGATTCGTGAACCAAATAGTAGAAAATAGCTGCAACAACAAGCACGATAAGGGCTCCTGCTATATAAACAAGAGCTTCCATTCCGCGATCTAGTAGTCTTAACTTTCTCATTCGCAGGGCGTCGGATCTCACATACCAAACACTCCCCCACATCCTATGGGGGAGCTATGGCGCGTCAATTCGTACTTATTTGACTGAATAGTAACCAACTTTTTCAACGATAGCTTGTCCTTCTGCGCTGAGAGCAAAGTCTATGAATTTCTTTGATTCGCCCGATGGTTTGCCGTTTGTGTAGTAGTACAAGAATCTCCAAATTGGATAGCTGCGATTGCGAACATTTGCTTCGCTAGGAGAAATTGCAGGCTGTCCGTTGGCTTTGGCAACTGGAACTATTCTGATTCCCTTGCCTTTGAAGTAAGCAACACCACCGTATGCAATACCGCCTCCTGTTCGTGCGACCTCTCTGGCCTCCTCACTTGTCGAAGGCATAAACCGAACGCTTGCGCCCCAGTTTTGGTTCTTAAGCACATTCTCTTGGAAAAAGCCGTACGTTCCGGAGTTTGAGTCTCGACTGAATGGAACGATTGGCATATCGGAACCGCCCACTTGCTTCCAATTCGTGAACTGACCAACGTAGATTTTTCGCAGATCATCCATAGTCAGCGACTCAATACTGTTACTCGAGTTCACAATGATCGCTAGTCCGTCTAATGCAACAGGAATCTCGTTCACGAGTGAACCCCTACTTCTGGCTCTGTCAATTTCGCTCTTTCGAATCTTTCTCGAACTTGCACAGATATCGGTAACGCCATTGATAAATGCGTTTATCCCTATTGAAGATCCACCGCCTGACACAGCAATCGAGCCACCTTTTTTGCCAAATGCCTCTGCCCAAGCTTGGTTTAGGACTAAAAGAGTATCTGAACCTTTCACTGAAACTTGGCGTTGATAAGCAAGAACTCCAGCTGAAATCACAAGCACTCCAAGCGCACTCAATATTAGTTTTGTATTCAATTTCATTTCACGTACTCCTTTAAATAACTTAAAACTTGAAGATCACTCGCAAAGTTGTGATGTTGTATTTGATTTGGCCAATGCCTGCTCGAGAAGGGTCTGTGATCCATTCATGAGAAGCTGTAACTCGGGCATTAGGATTGATGAAATACGAATAAGCTGCTGCCCACGTATTTACAACATTTCCATCAACATCTGTATTTGGATCCCACTCCTCTCTTCGAACATTTATCTGGTTCCGATTGTTGATGTTGTAACCCAAATGAACTTGGTTGCCTGAAACATTGACCCTGCCTCGCGGAGCTGAAATACTCTGATTCAAGCCAGGAGCGATGGGAATCCGATCCTTTCCAGTCATCAGTTCAAACTTGACAAAGAGCTTTGGATCAATCAATCCCACGTACGTTCCATCAACGTAAATTATCTCTCGATCTACTGCAGGGTGAACGATCGTTTCCGTTACGCTGCTGACTACTCTCGTTGTTGAAACAGAAGGACGTTCGCCAAAGAATCCCGAAATGCCAAGTTCCCAGTTCGTACCATATGTTCGAGCGCCACCTGACATAGCGAGGCGGCTTCCGGGACCAGGAGCTACCGTCCTTTGCTCTAGGTCGTCCCAAGTCAGAGCATTCCATCCACCAATATGAACAAAGGCTGTGTCGCTCAGTCCATGCTTGATGTTGATCCCTCGACTTCTTTCTCCGGCAAAGAGTGTTCTGTTGTAAAGCGTTCGCTCAGGAAACTCACGGTCACCAGACGACCTTTCAAGCTCATAGCCAAGCATCAATGGCAATTGGCCCATAAAGACTTCAGTTCCCACTTTTTCTAGAGATGGTTCCAAATCCCAACGAACGTAAGCGTCGCGCATCTGAGGGGTATTTGTTGTTGTGCCAGTAGCTACATCAAAGCTAACACGCAACACTGTTCGCGAGTCTATTTGCTGAGTAAGTCCAAGTCGAGCTCTTCGAAGTGAAAACGCGTCGCTTGCGCCGCCGGATTGATCAGTGTCTCGATATTGGAACTGAATGTAATTGCCCCACTTGTTTCGCTTCAAGTCCAAAATATCGTTCGCCATAATTGGCAAAGCTTCGTTTTGACCTTCAATCCAACCTTTGATGCCTTCAATCTCCTCATGGATTTTTTGAAGTGCATCTTGAATTTGGTCGAGTTGGTCAATCAGTTCGCGGAGTGCCTGAACACCCTGTTGCGTAGTTCCGACATTTCCCTGTGCGACGGTCTTGGCCATTGCCTTTGTCACATCGTCTGCCTTCTGCTTCAGGGTGTCCATTTCCTTTGACTTAGCATCAAGTTTTCTCAGCATTGCAAGTTTTTCAGCTTCTGTAGCTCGTCTCTTGCTTTGCTCAATCGGTTTTTGGCCAGAAGCGGAAACTGCAGTCTGCTCTTGGACTGGCTGAGTCTTAGGAACTTCTGCATTTTGTCCAAAAGCGATACAAGGCAGGCCAACCAAAACGGCAGCAGTTAAGTCAATCCATCTACGCATAAACACTCATCCTGTTTGCACCATCACGTTTAACGGCACCATTAAGCTGAATTGATAATGGCGACCTAATGTTAAGAACTGATTATTTGCTAGTTAAGGATTCGTTAAGTCTGATCAGTTGTTAACAGGTTCCCAATAATCTCTCCACCCTAAGAACATGGGTTAAGGCTCCAAAATGGCAGACAGAATTGACAACAGGAAAGAAGTACTTGGAAGATCGGATCATTGAAGTTCTGGGTGCGATTGAAGCTTGAGCTAGCATCGCTAACCTTTCCCTTAACCAGGGGATCAACGTGCAGTTGATCTAACAGTAGTGACGGCGCAATGCTGGGAATGCAATAGGCTATCTTGTAGAGTTGAGGGCTCCGAAAGATGCGAACCGCCGGCTATACGATGATTAGTGGTTGAGCCGAGCCTCGACAACTCAACCTACGGGGAGAATTGCCAGATTGCTTGGCCGCGGCAACCGTCTTGTGAGAGCAAAGATGTGTACTCCAACTGTCAACATCATGATGCGGTGGCGTCGGACCAAACAAGAATCATCACCAGACGGCTGCAAATGAGCCTGACCCTGCTGGACATAAATCGAAGAGAAGAAAAAGGGCCCTCCTTCAGCATGATGGCCGAAGGAGGGGGCATCAACGTTTAGTCCGTTAGCGAACCTGGATACCGTTTTGGTCGAGGACCACTTGGCCCGTGGGGTAGTAAGTCGTGCCCCAGAGGAACTTGTTCGGATTGATCGTGGCGTCGAACTTGTTGTACTTTGAGTGGCCGTCCGAGAACGTGTAGTTGGAGCCGCCCGAGTGTCGCGCGGGTTCCATGAACCGGATGTGAAAGCCGCTGTCGGCTGCGGTGCCGCGGCATCCAGCGGTGTTTGTGACACTGCCCGAATCGGACGGACCGCCCCAGCCATCGGGGCCTTCGGCCGCGGCCTTGGTGATCGCGTAGATCGGTCCGGTCGCATCGGCGACGCTCTGGCCCGCCCATTGCCCGCCCGTCACGTTTCGCATGATCGCATTGACGGGTCGGTGGGATTTGTTGCGTCGCTCGGGGTTGCCTTGGCCCGTGGAAGCCAAGAAGATGCAGTTCTGGTGGTTGGTCATTTCCGCCAAAGCGATCGTGTCGGCGGGCGCATCGAGAACGGTTGCGGAGATCGTGTTCGGGGCATCTGAGGGGCCGCGCTTGCGGGGCATGATCGCCGAGTTGGGGATGTAGGACAGCCGAGGAACCTGCGCTTCGCAGCCCAGCGTCGACGTGTCGGTGAACGGGTTGCACGGTGCGTTATCTGGGGGAAGGCCCTTGTTTCGATCCGACGGGCAGACGAACATGTCGGAGTTCTTGATGTACGGCTGGAACAGAACTGTCCAGGTTACGTACCCACCGGCGGAGCCTCCGTTGGCCGTGGCCGTGTTGTTCTTATAGTAATAGGCCATCGGATTCATGTCATCAAAGTCGGCGTTGTATTGCATGAGCGCAAGGCCGAGCTGCTTGGAATTGCTCAAGCAAGCTGTCTTCTTGGCAGCCTCTTTTGCTTGGGCAAAAACAGGGAAAAGGATGGCGGCAAGGATCGCAATGATCGCAATGACGACTAGAAGTTCGATGAGTGTGAAAGCTCGTTTTAACATTAATCCTCCGGTAACGACTCAATTTGAGGCTTTGAGATTAAGAAGCCATTATCGAAGAATTAAGACAAGATAAAGAGTCTACAAATCCAAAGAAATTGAGATCCGCTGGGAACAATTTTGGAGGTTTAGCTTTCTTACAATTGAAGGCTTCACCATTTGAAAGGAGGCCAGTTTCTTTGTCAGTCCATTTGAGGAGCGATTTCGCTCCTCATTTTTTGCATGCCGTTAGCAACAGATCATCACGCTTAGGTACCTTTTCAAATGAGAAAGGCTCAATATGAACAAGGTTTATTCGGATGCGAAGTCGGCTCTTGATGGTTTGCTTTTTGACGGTATGACGATCATGTCGGGAGGGTTTGGGCTCTGCGGTATTCCTGAGCACCTGATTTATGCCCTTCGCGACTCAGGAGTTACAAATATCACTGTCATAAGCAACAATTGCGGGGTTGATGATTTTGGAATGGGGCCGCTTTTGCAAACTCGGCAGATTAAGAAAATGGTCTCTTCGTATGTTGGTGAAAACGCAGAATTCGAGCGGCAGTATCTTGGCGGGGAACTTGAATTGGAATTCAATCCCCAAGGAACACTTGCCGAGAGAATTCGAGCGGGCGGTGCAGGAATTCCAGCTTTCTTTACAAAAACGGGATATGGGACCATGATTGCCGAAGGAAAAGAAACTCGCCAATTTGATGGCGAGTGGTACGTGATGGAATCTGCACTTGTAGCAGACCTAAGTATCGTTAAGGCTTGGAAAGCCGACGAAACTGGCAATCTGATTTACCGGAGAACTGCTAGAAACTTTAACCCGATGATGGCAACGGCTGGCAAAGTTTGTGTGGCAGAGGTTGAAAAAATCGTTCCGCTGGGCGAACTTGACCCCGATTGCATCCACACGCCGAGTATCTATGTGAACCGATTGATCCAAGGTGCAAACTTTGAGAAGAGGATCGAACGGCTAACGACCCGGACAAGGGAAGAATAAGGGAAATTGGGTTGGGGTAATCGGACAGATACGACCTTTTGGACTAAAAGGGCTTATTTTGCACGTTCATCCATTGACAGGTTCAAAGTATAATTGTCTGGTGGTTTCGGGGCGTGGCGCAGCTTGGTAGCGCGCCTGCATGGGGTGCAGGAGGTCGCAGGTTCAAATCCTGTCGCCCCGACCAAATTTTTCAATCCTATTTTGGTACGAACGACAGAATAGCGAGACGCTATTCGGCACGGAAGCGGGCGGGACTCCCGAGCTTCTTTTGCTCTAACCCCCAAGCTTCAGAACAAGCCAAGCAAAATCAAACGCTCGCTCTCGCAGAGCATCAAATCGCCCGCTGGAACCGCCGTGCCCGCCAGCCATATTTGTCTTGAAAATGAGGCTGGAAGACTTGCCGACCTCTCGCATTCGAGCGACATATTTGGCAGGCTCCCAATACATAACTTGGCTGTCATTGTAGCTCGTCTTAACCAAAAAGTCCGGATACGCTGTGTTCCGAATATTCTCATAAGGCGAGTAGCTCAGCATATATTTGAACTCAGTTTCCTTCTTCGGATTGCCCCATTCCAAAAATTCGCCGACCGTCAAGGGCATTGTCTCGTCGTTCATCGTATTGATTACGTCAACGAACGGAACATGGAGAATAGCGGCCTTGCAAAGATCTGGACGCATGTTAATCGTTGCGCCGACGAGCAATCCGCCCGCTGAACCGCCCGAAATTGCCAACTTTTCGCGAGTCGTAATGCCAGAAAACACGAGTTCATCGGCGGCAGCGATGAAGTCGGTAAATGTGTTCCGTTTTTTCATCATCTTGCCATCGTCATGCCAGGCAATTCCCATATCGGCTCCACCGCGAATCTGCGCTGTCGCCCAGACGAAGCCGCGGTCAAGAAGACTGAATATGTTTGAGTTGAACCCAAAAGAGGCAGATGAGCCGTACGAACCGTAACCATTCAGGATACATGGATTGCCGGATGCCGATCTCTTGTCTTTTCGGAAAACCAATACAATTGAAACCTTGTTTCCGTCGGGGGCGGTCGCATAAACTCGCTCCGTAGCATAGAGCTTGGGGTCATATCCTCCCGGAACTTCAGTTTGCTTCAGTACCTTCGATTCAAAAGTGTTGAGGTTGATTTCATAAACCGTCGAAGAAGTGAGCGGCGAGAAATAGTTGAAGCGAAAGTTGACTGTATCGAACTCAGCGTTGGCGCCATTGCCGATGCTGTAGATTTGCTCGCCAGTGAGGATGTCGCGAGTCCTACCGTTTTTGAAATCATGGACGCTCAGCCCAGGCAATCCGTTTTCGCGTTTGCTATAAATCAAGTGATCTTTAAAAACCAGCATCCCGGTGATTGTCCCGCTCGGAATTGGCGGAATCAGAGGCTTCCAGTTCCTCTTGGAAGACTTTGCAACTGAGGTTGTCATCACCTCAAAGTCTTTATTGTCCTTGTTTGTACGAATGTAAAACAGGCCGTCACGATGCTCGACGTTGTATTCCAATTCGCCTTGTCGTTTTTCGATCAGCTTAAACTTTCCTGTCGGTTTGCTAGAATCTAGAAACCAAGTTTCATCGTTTTCTGAGCACGAAGATTGGATGAAAAGGAACTTCTTATCGAGCGATTTGTTTATGCCGCAATTGTAAAGCGCATCCTCCTCTTCAAAAATCTGCTCAGATTTGCCGCCGAGATTCATGCGAAAAATTCGGTCGGATCGCTTTGTAATCGCATCTTCGGTGCTGTAGAAGATAGTCTGGTTATCCGCCGCCCAAGTTACGCCGCCCACTCGTTCAGCCACATTCTCAGTCAGTTTCCCTGTTTCAAGGTTCAGAAAATGAAGCTTGTATTGCCGAAATCCGGTGTTGTCCGTCGAATAGGCCAGCATGTTTCCGTTGTCGCTAATGCTGAACGAAGCAACGGACATGAACTTTTGCCCTTCTGCGAGCTTGTTTACGTCGAGCAGGATTTCTTCTTTGCCCGAAGCACCTTTCTTCCGGCAATAAATCGAATATTGCTTACCTTCTTCAGTTCGGTTGTAATAAAGGAATCCGCCTTCCGGCCTGGGGACGCTGAGATCGGTTTGCTTGATCCTGCCCAGCATCTCTCCATAAAGAATGCCTTGAAGCGCCTCGGATGACTTCATCGTAGCTTCGGCAAAGGCATTTTCGCCATTCAAAAAGTCAAGAACTTCCTTCGAGTCTTTGTTTCTGAGCCAATGATAATTGTCTACAAGCTTGGTTCCGTGGAGTTCAGTTACATGTGGAACCTTTTTGGCGATCGGTGGTTTTGGCATTTCGAGTTGCACGGCGGTCAATAAGACAAGGCTAAGTAAAAGCGAAGGCATTGTCGCACGAGTATATCAGTGAGCGGTCGAAGTGTATCCATGCTGATGACTTCTGTGGCACGTGTGACGAACAACCAATCGCCGACCTCATCGTAGGGAAATCGAATATCTAGATACCCATCATGAGGCATCAAGAATTGGTGGCCCATAAAACGAGGAATGATCCCTTCAATTGAGAGGGCTCCTCGATTCTTGATTTGCCTATTGCTAGCGGCACTGCTATTTAGGAAGTACCAATAGCGGTAGCCGATTGTGCCGAATAAAGTAAGTGAACGCCTCTTGCGAAGTCGGAATTTTTCGCCCTGAAAGGTTTGTCTTATCCAACTTCATCGCCAGATTCATCGCCTCAATTGAAGACTTCCCGTACGAATTCGAATCTGTATTCAGTTGCTGAAGCCGCTTGCGATCGTCGTCGGTCATATTTCCACCGGGAGCGTTTTTGCGAATGGCTTCGGCTCGTGACTTAAAATCGGATTCCATGACGCTATCCACCATTGCCTTCACAAATTGCCCCGGAGCATAACCTGGAGCGGCTTGCGTAGCAGCCTTGGCGTAGGAAGCCGCTTCGATGTTTTTTCCAACGAGAATGTCAATAATTGCGATGGCTGAAAGGGCTTCGGCCGATTCAGGTTTCGCTATCAAAGCCGTATCGTAAAATGTTCGGGCTACCTCTACTTGATATTTCCGTTCTTCGTCACGAACACGTCCACCAGCTACGATTGCAAGTGCCTCATTTCCTCTTTGAACGTACATATCGTAATTAGTAGGCTCAGCTAAGACAGCTCTCTCGAATGCCCTTGCTGATTCGGCATATCGTTGGGCTGAGTTGTTTAGCGTTGAAAGATAGAAGTTAACTTCTGTTCTTTGACCTTGATCTTTGGCGAGCCGATTGATCAAAATTCCCATAACGTCCATTCTGCCGCGCTTCAAGGCAATAAACGCTTGCGAAGTTTGAATTCCAAGACTATCGGGCTCTGAAAGAATTGCCTCCTTCATCGCTTCGTCGGCTGCTACATCATCGCCCCTGAATGTTTGAATAATTGCAAGTAGCGAATATCCAAAACCATCCAAACCGTTTGACCGCTGGTGCTCCTGCATCGTAACTGCAGCATCGTCAAGGCGACCGCTTCTCAGCTGTGCGTAAGTAATTCGATTTGCAAATGCACTGTTTGCAGTATCTTTTTTGAATGCTTCAGATAGCGCTGAAATGGCCACAGAGTACCGACCTGCCTTGATCGCCATATCCGCTACTACTAGCCGATTGGCATCGGTAGGCGCACCCAGTTTATCCAAAGAATTGTCGAGCACGATTCGACGATTTACAACGGCACCTTTGAGGGCTTGTCGAATCGTAGCCATTGTTTCTTCGCGCTTTTCGCCTCGATTAAAAGTGACGAACGCGCGTTGGAGGTGAATACTGCTTAAAAAATCTACGGCTTCGTAATATTTTGGATCACTGCTTACAGCATCCTCAGCATATTTTTGAGCTTGGTCGAAAGCGCCTTTGCCCATATTTGCTCGAGCCATTAGGAGGCGAGCAGGATTGAAGTTTGCATTCACTTTTAGGGCGACTCTGCCGAATCGGATGGCCTCATCCCACTTACTGATCGAAAGACAATCGTTTCCTTGAGCGACATTCCACTCTGCACCTTTCGAGCCACCGTTATCTACGTTTAAAGTGAGTATCTTTTTGCCCTGGTCGCCTTCTGACGTATACGCGATAAACGTGATTTTAAGAGCTCCTTCAGCTTCGCCCAAAGTGTCAACGGTAAATTCATAGGGAGTGCTGCCGTCGGTATCACGAATATCGTCGCCAACGTAGAACTCGACACTGTTGATGGCGTCTTTTGCGCTCACCTTAACAATAAATCTGATGGTTCCTGCAACGGTCAACTGGTCACTCGCTACCTTGTCGCCAACCATGACAGAAAGTTCGACTTTCTTGGCTTGCGCGGCAGCTGCACCCTGGGAAAAAGCGAGGGCCGAGTAACCTGAGTTCGGCGATGCCAAACCAGTATTTGTCGAGGCGGCGATGATGGAGAGCAGAATCGGTGTTATCATTTTCGTTTTTAACCTGTAATCGGGACTTTAGTAAGACGCGTCCAAACTCTGACAAATTCGGTAGATTTTGAAAGTTTGAAAACCGTCGTTTAGGCTGTCTCTACTTGCACATATTACCCGCCTTGGGGTTCTAAACCAACATTTATCGTTGCCAAAGGGGATATTTTCGCCAATGCCAATACACCTGGAGCCAATAGGTTGTGAAGTTCAGGGAGTCTCGAAACAGGTCGCAAACCGCTCCCGGTTCTTCTCCCAAGCGCCTTCGAGTGAGTAAAGCTGCGAGGTCATAGACGAGATAGAGCAAGACGATCGCATTCACCAAAGCACCGAGCCACCAGCTCCAATTTCCTGCCAGATTCAAAATGTCCGCCGCTATCCAAAGTAGCGAACTAGCAGTAAGTGGAAGAACAAACATTCCCATAAAACTCAGGTCGCGACCACAAAAAACACCGTATAGCCAAACGAAAACAAACGATGCAAGTAACGGCCAGCACGGCCAGCCTGAAGCGTGCA
Source organism: Armatimonadota bacterium (assembly GCA_031400935.1). Lineage (GTDB taxonomy): Bacteria > Armatimonadota > Fimbriimonadia > Fimbriimonadales > Fimbriimonadaceae > JANNJE01. The sequence continues at coordinate 97,028 of JANNQV010000027.1, read as the reverse complement.
GCATTTTAAGTGCAAAGCCCAGCGCAATTAGCATCGGAATCAGTAAGCCTGTTGAAACGACCACTTCCATTCTCCGGCCCTTAGCCACGTTTCGCACAACGTTCAGCAGGATGAGAATTCCAAAGGCAACCGAAGCTGGGAATCCTATGGACATCGTCGCAATCGGAATGAAACTCACTCCAAACGAAAACGCCGTTGCTAGAAGAAAAAGGTGCAGAACTCGACGGATAAATCCTAAGCGCACTCCATACGCCGCATCGGCGACATTATCGGCGATTTCGATAGGTGGCGGCGCATAGCTAGGCACAAACATTTGACAATTCCAATTGTATCTGTTATGCTACGTCTGTAAAGGTATGGGACTTTTGGTACACGATTGAAACGAAAGAAAGTATCGTCCGTCCAAGTTTCGATTTTCGTATCAACAGAGGGATTATGAAACAGTTATCAATTCTAAGGACAATTCAGCGAGCAACAGTTTGCCTTGCTGCAATGGCAACAATGTCGTTGCCCACTTTTGCACAATCATTTACCCAAGCCGACCTTGAGAAAATGGTTCGAGAGCTTGAAACCGTAAGTGGAACGCATGCCGATTACAAATGGCCGATCAAGTGTTCGATAGTAAAGAATGCAAAGATCAATGCCGGTGCCACTATGGAGAGGCCAGTCGGCACCGAAAAGCCACAAGGCATCATGGTCGTTTATACTGGGCTTATAGAGGCCGCCAAGTACGATCATCGCTTGATTCGAGCGGTTGTGGCACACGAAGTCGCCCACCTGGCATGCGGCCATGTGAGTAAAAGTGTCTATATGGCGCGGGAGCTTGAGCTTCTGATGACCCGCCAGCAGGAGCATGAAGCGGACATTAAGGGAGCTCAATATTTGCAAAAGCTTGGCTATTCCAAGAAAGATGTTATTGACATGCTCATGTTCTTGGACGGACTTCGAGCCAGGGGCCGCGGTTGGTTAGGAGGACTCAATTCTGATCACGCAACCCCGAAAGCACGAGCTGCTAAGATTGCAGATGACCCTTCCGTCTTGAAATCGTTAGTTCAATTTGATGTAGCGCATGCATACCTTGAAAGCCGAAAGTACAAGATGGCGGCTGACATGTTTGAAGTTGCCTACACAATGCAGCCTGAACTGAAGGAAGCGTTCACAAACCGTGCCCAGGCAATGCTGATGTTCTATTGGGATCAGCTTCCCGTAGAGCTTTTTGCCCAGTTTTTCCGACCCGATTTCGGAGAGGCAGCTACGACACCGAAACTTTCCACAAACCAGGGAGCTGCCGTTACACCGCAAAACCTCCAGCAATATAAGGAGGCAATGGACGCGATTGAATTTGCCATTTCAAAAAGCGGGACGGATCGAGACAAGGAACTAAAAGCGATTGCCCAAATTCTTCATCCGCTTAACGATGCAACAGCGATCAAAGCAGGCATTGACACCCTAGCGTCCCTGAATTCGGCCAGCAATTCGGACAAATTTCGCTATGTCAATAACCAAGCCGTTGGTTACATTGCATTGAAAGACATAAACAAAGCGTTCACGATGCTCGTAAGCGAGTGGAAAACTAACAGATCAGGCAACCATTGTGCTGCGGAAAATCTTGGCAGATTGAGGTTCAACAAAGGCACTTTGCCAAAGTCAGACTTAGAGCTTTCAAAGAAGATCCTTGAGGTCTTTCTTAAGCTAACTCCAAGTGATAGCCTTGCTTACAATGTCGTGAGGGAAGGTTACAATTTAGTGTGCGGCGAGCTTGGTGTAACTCCGAGCGTGATTGAAGCCGCCCCAACCTATTTGCGGCCAGCGATTTCACTTTTCCATAAAGGCAAGGAGATTGGCCTTTTTGAAAACCTTCAAAGCATAGTCGCCAAAGTTGGCAAAGCGAATTCTCTTACGCCATTTGTTGATAAGTACAAAAATGTATTCAATTTGAGGTGGGAAGGAGATGAGCTTCATGTTATCGGAGAAGACCTTCAAGCGATGCGGATTACAAGTTACGCAACTGATGACTACCTCACGATTCGTGCCGCCGATGAAAGGATACGAAGCGGCTACGAAGTAAAAGTTGGAATGACTGTTGTCGAATTGGACAAATGGCTTGTTATTGATTCGGGTAAGCCGTTTAACCTAGTGGGAAAGGCAGGCCTTGAATCGTGGACTTACTTCGGTAAGTTGAACCTTGGCGTGCTGATCGCGGACGGAAAAGTAACCGGCATTACGATGACTTCGGTTTATGATCCTGACAAGTGATCGAGTTTTGTTCGGGTTGGTTCGGATTGGTGCGGCTTTGTTCGGGTTTGCGGAAAACAAATCCGAATAAACCCGAACAAACCGATACTAACCCGAACTAAGAATTGGCTTACAAATCCAAACAATCCTCAAAAAGTCCTTCCTCAGCATTTGAAACAGAATTCCTGTTTCTTTGATTTGGTCGTTCTTGTGAAGAAATTCGGTTTCAAAAAGCTTTGAATTCAGTTCGTATTCAATGGATTTGATCTTGACCTTGCCTTTTACTGTTCCAAATTTATCAATGGTTCCAGAAACTGAAGCGGTCACATCATCTCCCAAATCAACAACTCCTGTCACCTTTCCTGTAGGAGTAACGGTTAGCGTCATAGTTCCTGCCATAGGCTCGCTCCAATCTGCGTTTCCCGAAATCTTGAATTCGGTTGTGCCTACAAAATTAGAAATTTCAGGCTTTACCCCTGAAAAGAACTCTCTGCCCCAATCGTTGGCTGGATGCTGAATGGACATTTCGTAGTTCAATTGCTCTTGCATAACACGGTCGCCCGTACGAACGCAAAGTTCGAAATAACTCCTCAACGCCGCAAGGTGAATATAGTTGAACGCCCACGCCCGTTGAACGCGAGAGGCGTGAAAAAAAATCTTTGCATTTTCCCAATCTTCAAGAATTCCATAGATGAGCCCTACCATCGGTTGAGTCGGAAGATCAACTGTTCCCTCCAGGTCGTTGGCGATCTTTTTTGCTTCAGCCTTTTTGCCTTCCTTAGCGAGTATTAGGCCCTCAGTCGCTAACCGCAACGATTCCAAGACTTTCGAAACTTGGCCTTTTGCAGGAAGTATGGTTCGCGCATCAACGGTACGATTTTCAATGGCAAAGTAGCAGGCCGAGAGCAGCTTGGAATCGTAATCATCGCGAAATATGATTCCACCTGCTTTTGATAGTGTGTCCATGCCGGATGTATCCCTCGCGTTGGCGTAGATCATCAAGAGATAGGGGCGAATTTCACTTCGAATTTTGTCAACAGACGTCTCCGGATCGAAATACTTTCTGACAATTTGACCTATAATTGCAGCCTTCTCCCCGCGTAGCATCAACTCGTAATAGAGTTCCCAAAACTCGGCATCTTGCTCAAGATCATCTGCATACTTTGTCATTTCGGCGCTTGCAGACTGTATAAAGACTTGAGAGTCTTCCTCTTTCACCTTGCCCTTTTCGAGTGCTGCTTGCCATACGTTCCAAAGAAAGGAAATGGCTTCAAAAGAGAATGCAGCCTTTTCTTCAAGGAAATCAGGCGGCTTTTCATAATTCTCGAAGGCAGCTCCGAGTCCCTTGTCATGAATTGCAGTGGCCATTTGCTCTGCTAGAAGCGCCCTCCAAACCAATGGGTGGCGCGCAGCGGCCTTTTTGATTTCGGCAGCCAATTCGCCAGCTCGCGCACCGGCGTACTTTACGGTTAGCCACAAATAAGTGGCGTCAATCGGTCCGTTTAGCGCGCTTCGCAACGCTTGCATCATCGGCTCGGACTCGTTATATAGCGCATAGTGTTTTGCAAGCAAAACCGCCCAGATGTATCCCCTCTTTGGGTCGTTCATTCTTGACTTGAGAAACTCCTCCAACTTCTTCGCATCGCCCGCTGCTGCTAGAGCTCCATGAATTGCGAGGTCAACATTGTAATCGTCGGGGTCAAGCCCGTTTGCTCTTTTTGCATCTTCGAAACGGGCGGCTGCACGTGCAGAGTCCCCTTCGACCAACGCATATTCAGCGTCCAGATATATGCCCTGCCGGGTCCCGGGACCCACAAATTCGATCAGCTCCTTCAAAAACTGTTTCTTTTGATCTTGTACCCCGTGGTATTTCAGAAGTATCCAACGAATCTGGCCAATTGCCCAACTCTTTGAGCCAAGCCAAGCTATTGCGGCAGCATTGATCTTTTCATCTGCTGGAATCGCATCGCTTGATGAGGATGCGATGGAGAGATTCTTGTAGAAAAAGGAATCAACGTCGTCGCCAAACTTTGCAATCACGCGAACAGCTTCAAGGTCGCGGTCTAAAACGCTTAACGAAACCGAATACATATAGCGAGAGTCTGGAGAAAGCTGGTCCAGTTGATCTAAAACCTTGCAAACTTCAACCGTCTCGCGCAGTCGGTCAAGTTGAAAAAGCCTTACAGCGTACTCATTGAGTGCTGAAACGTACGCCTCTTTATTCAGTTTCTGAACCGAAGCGAGAAATGACTTTAGCTCTTGATCGCCACTTTGCGAAGTTGGAAATACGCCGAGTAAAACGTCTCTTGTCGGGTCGGTCCATGCGGTGGGTTGCTGGCTGTACTCCCCATATTCGCGCTGCCCGAATTTGTATGCCGTTTCTGAAACTTGCTTTGAAATTGAAGTCACCCAAACAGCGCCCGAGTCTGGGTCACGAATCGTAGCGTCATCAAGAGCTTTGATCAAAAAATGCGAGAAGATTCCGCTTTTGAGCTGCGGGTCTTCTCTAGAGACCTGTCCCGGTTTACAGCCCAGCATAACAGCTATGTTCGCCTTGTCGGCAAGCTGCTGAAGCTCTGTTCCAAACGGGTTCTCAGAGCCAGAGCGGCAGGCATCGGCGATGAATAGCACGTTCTTCAAACCAGCAGCCGCGAACTGCTCGATCACCTTTTTGACAGGTACGCCAAGTTGTTCGACGGTCGCAGGCCGAGCGTCCAGCGGCACCAAATAGTCACCAGACTTGAGCCCCATTCCATGGCCAGAAAAGTAGAAAATGAACAGGTCGGATTTGTCCAGCCGTTTGTCTTGGAGAAAAACTGAAAGCTCACCAAGAATATGTCCTGCAGTCGGAGTTAGTTTTGGACCTGCATCATCAACCAGAACCTTCACTGAATCGTCCGAAAACCCATAGCTCTCAATCAGTTTCGAGGCAAACGTTTTGGCACCCGAAACCGTGTACCGGAGCTTGCTAAAAACTTCATAATCACCTGCTCCGACAACGATTGCCCATCGTTTGCCTCCAACCATTGCTGAACTGCCAGATTCCTGCGCCCATGCCGAACTGAGGCACAAGGCGAGAAGTACGAAAAACAGAATTCGGCGCATATAGAATATGTTGACGTATTTGTGTTCCCTTGATACTCTCTAATTGCGTTTTCGAAATCGAAAAAAATCTCAGCTTCGCTTACCATTCGTAAAGGCCTGCATTGCGTCCAGTGTTTCTTGGCTAACATGGTGCTCGATGCCTTCAGAGTCAACTTCCGCAACTTCTTTGTCGAGCCCGAGCGATAACAAAAACTCGAACACAATTTTATGCCGAACTCGGCATTCTAGGGCCAAGCGCCGGCCCTGTTCGGTCAATTGCAATGCTCGGTAGGGGCGAAGCCACACTAGCCCTTCACTATGCATCCGGCGCAACGCTTTTGATACCGTTGGATGAGCAACTCCGATTTTTGCCGCGATATCGGTTAGCCTCGCTTCGCCTCCTTCTTCAATAAGATCAAGGATGACTTCAACATAATCCTGTGCCAATTCGTCTCGATGCGCCTCTCGCGTTTTAACGAATCTGTGCGATTCTGCTAAGGACTTTTTACTCATTTCAAACAATTGTAGCACTAGCTCCACTTTTTAGCCGTCCTTTATGCTAGAATAAGAAAAATTAGCCAAGGCTACAAATTCGTGAAAGCTTATGCCAGTCGCCAAACCAGCACAGATTCCGGAACCCGTGGGATCACTTCGATCCCTTCCAGAAGTTCACCACAGCATCCCGGTTACCGCTAATCGGTCGTGGTTTCGCCGCTTCTTGGCGTTTGCAGGGCCGGGATTTCTGGTTAGCGTAGGTTACATGGACCCCGGAAATTGGGGAACGGACCTGGCTGGCGGAAGCAAGTATGGCTATGCGCTTCTTTGGGTGATCTTTGTTTCCAATCTCATGGCGCAATTTTTGCAAGTCTTGTGCGCTAAGTTGGGATTGGTCACTGGAAAAGACCTTGCCATGTCGTGTCGGGACTATTACAAACGCCCGGCCGTAATCGCGCTTTGGATTCTGTGCGAAATTGCGATCATTGCATGCGATCTTGCAGAAGTCGTGGGATCGGCAGTGGCATTGAATCTGCTATTCGGCATTCCATTGCAGCTTGGCGTGCTCATAACGGGACTCGACGTCTTGCTAATCCTCGCATTCATGAAATTTGGTTTCCGAAAAATCGAAGCTATCGTATTCACCTTGGTTATGACCATTTTCGGCTGCTTTGTCTATGAGATTTTCATGGCTCAGCCAAGCTTCCCTTTAATACTTGGCGGCACATTGATTCCAAGTATGCCAAGCCAAGAGGCTCTGCTGATCTCGCTTGGAATCTTGGGCGCGACGGTAATGCCCCACAACTTGTATCTTCATAGCAGCATCGTTCAGACTCGAAAAGTTGATAAAGACCCGAAAAGCATAAAGGATGCAATTCGGTTTAACCGAGCGGATACAATTTTCGCGCTGAGTCTTGCTTTCTTTGTCAATGCGGCGATTTTGATTCTCGCGGCGGCAGTATTTTTCAAGGCAGGAATTGTAGTCGAGGAACTCCAAGATGGCCATAAACTACTTTCAGCGGCTCTTGGCGGTGGGGCGGCGACGGCATTTGCAGTGGCGCTTCTGGCATCAGGCCAATCTTCAACGATTACGGGAACTCTTGCAGGCCAGATTGTCATGGAAGGCTTCATGCGATGGAAGCTATCACCATGGAAACGTAGGCTGATTACTCGGTGCCTTGCAATCATTCCTGCGATTATCATAATTAACGCAACGGGAGGGAAGGACACGGTTCAGCTACTTGTCATTTCGCAGGTCGTTCTCTCAATGCAACTTCCTTTCGCAATTTTTCCACTAATCATGGTTACGAGCGACAAGCGAAGAATGGGCGAATTCACGAATTCTCGCTGGGTGATGGTATTGGGTTATTCGATTTGCACCCTTATCGGCGGGTTGAATATGTATCTGCTTTACAATACGATTGGTCCTCTTTGGCTTGGACTCATTGCGGGATTCGGTGCACTGTTTGCAGCGTATGTTCAATTTGGATATAAGGGGAAGGCATCAGATCTTCACTGAATTGATCTACAGAACGACAATTAGCAAAAAGGTTGCAATCCTCATTCGAATTTTGTCAATATTTATCAGTGTCACAAACAAAATCAAAATATGCTGAGCGACGGGTGGGCGGGATAGGTTCTAACTCCGCATGAATTCGAATTCGGGTGCCACAGACTGGCGAGGAACGAGTCCCGATTCACTTCGTTCATTACCCTGCGGCGGGATCTGCGATTTTTCAGTGATTTCCTAGCTTTCCTTACATGGACAAACATTCTTTTCCCATTTAATTCCAATTTTCGTCAGCGCCCGAAGAATGGCTGTCCATGCCACCCAATCTCCAATCAAAATCTGTTAGGATCACCCGTAGGAATTGGAATGGACGAATTGGATGAATCAATTCAAATAATTCCCATCCACTCCATAGCCCCAAAACATCGGCCCTTTTTGCAATTGCCAAGATTGACTCTCAACTGTTGTCATTCCTGGCGGATATTGGTCAGCCCCTTGAGTATCTAGAAAGATGCCGACAGACGGCAATCTGTCCCTGAAATTGTGAAATTGCGGATAAGAAACCGCGCTTCCAAAGGGACGATTTCCCAGTGCAGCGGGATCAAATGGCTGCATTCTTTTATAAACGTCGTTTCCCCGTCGATCCCAGAACAAAGCGTAGCTGTTGAGGTCGGAATGCCCGCCAGTCAAGTTGCCCCAAATGTCATCTCCATCGGCGTCAATACATACCGCCATCGAGCCGTCGCGCCCAATCGCCGCCCATCGTTCGACCGCATCGGGGCGATCGTTGTACTTGTCATTGCCAGCTAAGTCAACAAAACTTCCTACCGCGAAATGTGCTCCTGATCCCATCGAATAGTGCGTGCATCGGTAGGTGTCGTTGCCGCCGCGCTCCTCGAAGATTCCGGCTCCCCACCAATATCCACTTCCCAAAGTGAAAATCCCGGTGTGGTATTTGTCGTCACCTGCACCTTCGACAACGATTCCAATTCCGCCGCCTTGGTTTTGCCCGTCGCCAGAGTCGCACCTCCGCCCATATCCGCAACCGAGCGTCATCGAAACGGTCTTCCCCCATGCCTTCGAGTCGTTTCCGATGTCCGCTGTGAAATATTCATCGTGGCCGCTCACGTCAACCAAAGCGCCAATTCCACGAGTTCCACCAAACCCCATAGACATACAAGTCGTGCGGTATTTGTCGTTGCCCTCATTGTCTAGCAGGAGCCCAACTCCTGCGTAGGCTGCGCCTTGCGCCCAGCCCTTTTTGGCTTCATACGTGTCATCGCCTTTGCGGTCAATCACGATTCCGGTGCCGTATAGTCCGAAGCCTATCCCCCCATTCTTGACTTTGTAAGTATCGTTTCCTTCTGCGTCGTAGACCATTCCGAGGCCAAACAATCCGCAGCCGATGTTTCCATCAATTGAGGTCCCGTCGTAGATGTCGTTTCCGCCGATGTCGAGGACAATGGAGATGTTTTCTAACTTGGATGATGGTGCGCCGATCAAGCCAGAATAGGCATCGTTGCCACCGAAATCAATCACGATTTCACCATTCTTGTGTTGATCCGAACCGCTTCCTCCGATGACGAATGTCCCTTGAAGAGACTCAAATCGAACTGTTTTGAAGTTTGCAGAAATCTTGCCAGGAATCGAAGAGTTGTACTCGGAAATTGCGGCATCAAAGTGACGCAAAAACAATGCTGAGCCAAATGCCGAGTAGTTAGCGTCCCATTTTCGCATCGTCTCATACGCTCTTCTGTCTGCAACGATGATCGTGTCATCGTTGACGTCACCGAGGTATGGAGAAACGAGACGATCATAGATTAACTTTCGAGGAACCTGAACTTGCCATTCCCCATTAGAAAACGTGGAGGGCTCAAACCAGTCGGAGCCATCCGCGGCTTGAAGATATGGGTTCGCGATTTTGGCTGCCACAATAATCCTGGCAACCAATCGCTGCGAGCGTTCATCTAGACCAGCAAGCAAAAGTCTCGGCCCCTTGCCATCAGGAGTTCCAACTAGCCTGTCAACTGCCGCTTGCGGAGTCGCCCCTTTAGGAATCCCCGGCACGCCCCAATCGCCCTTGTCTTTCGGAACAGCCCATTCCCTTCCAGCCCTCGCCTCTAACTGGCTCCACAGCATGTAGCAAAGCTGCGCTGGCTCGTTTGCATAGGCAAGCAAGTTGTTTCCCATCAGCCCGCCGTATTCCGATGGCGCCAAGATGTCGCGAAACAGGTTTTCAACGGTTCGGAGTCGGAATTCGAACGTGGGATATCCGAGCATTTCCTCAAAGGAATAGCCCAGCGGCTTTCCTTCCCTTCCGACAGCCTTCTGAATTTGTTGCCAAAGATCGTTTGGGGGAGCCAAAAAGGGGCGACCGGCTCTTGTGAAGAGACCATCGGCGGCTTGCCCAAAAGCAAGAATTGGTGCAACAAACAGAGAAGTTGACAGGACAAAACGATTCAAAAACTGCATCTCAGGTCAAGAATACAGCAATGCCGCAACTAATATCTGAACGACCCAAAGAACCCTCTTTCAAAGATGAAAAGTTACGCCACGTCGTAAAGCGCCGCAATTCGTTCCGAGAAGCTTCTTCCTTCGTTTGGTTCCCAAGATAAAATCTTCTTGGCCAAACTCTTGATATTCTTCGAAGCAACGCAACTTGGCTCTGCAATTACAAACGGCTTCCGAGTGCGGATGCACTTCGCAGCAATTGGATCGCTGAAAATTGCACCAAGATAGGCGATATCTGACTTCAAGAACTTCTTTACGATGGTTGAGAGCGCGCTGAACGTCTTATATGCCTCGACATCGCTGTCCACCATATTCACAATAACATGGATGTTGGCTGACTTTTTTCCACGCAATGCTGACTTTATAGTTGCGTAGCCATCGGTAAGGCTTGCTGCGTCCGGAGTTATTACCACCACGACGTCATCGGAAGCCTTCAGAAAAGCCATGATGCGGCGATCAATGCCAGAACCGGTATCAAAGATCAGATAGTCCGTATCAGCTTCAATTGCAAATACTTGCGTAAAAAATTTCTTAAGCTTTTTGGGACCGGCGCTTGCGATGCTTCCGACACCTGATGTTCCCGTCGCGATCCAAACTCCGCCAGGGCCATGGTGCAGAATCTCCATCAACGTCTTTTCTTCATTGATCACATGTTGAAGATTGAATTCGCTTCGAAAACCAAGAACAACGTCTAGATTCGCTAGGGCAAGGTCAGCGTCAAATAGAACGGTTCGTTTTCCAGCTTGCGACAATGCAATCCCTAAACCCGAGGCAATGCTCGTTTTGCCGACTCCACCTTTCCCACCAGTAATTGCGATCGTTCTCATGCTGCCTTCCTTACTTCAGGTTGATATGGCTCAACTGTTGCCAATAGTTCAAGTAGCTGATCGCGGTCCTTCTGGCGTCGTGTATGACGTGCCTTCGGAGCCCGACTTGCGCCTGCCGAATAACTGCGATTGATTGCTCTCTTTATATCTGTTGGAGTTGCCAAATGAACGTTCACTCGAAGTTTTGACATAGACGACAGTTCGTCAATAGTGGGAATGTCGAGCGGGTCTGAAATCGCAACATGCAGTCCCATTTCGTCGGTCCAAAGCGGAAGGCAAACACGTTCAATGGCAAATTGTTGCGGAACGAGTTCGACGGCTTCAAACTTTGCGTTGAACTCAGAAAGATCAATCATCGGTTGGTCGAATTGCTTAGCCAAGGCGGCAATGACGTTTTCCTCTCGAACAAACCCCAATTCAGTGAGGACTTCCCCGAACCTGGATTTGGTTCGAGATCGCCATGATAGGGCTTCTTCTAGCTGTTCTGGAGTTAACAACCCCTCAGAAACCAAAAGCTCCCCAATTCTTAGATACGCAGATTTGCTCATCCTACGTGTATCATCGGAAATCGGATTGGCATTCCTCAGTTTGGAAGTTAGTAGGAGCCAAAAACCTAGCAATCTTAGTAATTCTCAAGATTTCGTTTCATTTTTCAGCTTGAATCCGTCATTCAAGAGTCAAGTCCTTGCAACCTTTGGAAAACTTGACTGGAAGGAGGAATTTCGTGCTCAAAGAATTTAGAGAATTTGCGATGAAGGGCAATATGCTCGATTTGGCTATTGGCGTTGTCATCGGTGCTTCGTTTTCCAAGATTGTTGACTCGTTGGTGAATGACATCTTCATGCCACCCATCGGCAAAGTGACAGGCGGACTGGACTTTTCAAAGATGGCGTTTTCCCTTGGCGTGGGTAAAGATAGCAAAGACGTCATGCTCAATTACGGAAATTTCATCAATGTTTTCGTGAATTTCGTAATTGTTGCGTTTGTATTGTTTATTGTCGTGAAAGCCATAAACAAAATGAAGCGAGCCGAAGAGGCCGCACCACTAGAGGCTGTTCCAGTATCCAAGAGCGAACTGCTTTTAGAGGAGATTCGTGACATATTGAAAGCAAAATAGCCGAAACTTCTTCTTTCTTAACATTGAGTTCATCTGGGACTGGTTTCATGATTTGGAGAGCAGTCCGAAGAGGTTGCCAACGACAGGGAATAGAATCGGCCCCGATTACTTCGGGGTCATTTTTTTGTTTGGCTACTAGGAGGCAGCAGTTAGCAATTGGCGGTTGGCGGCACTCTCCTAGTCCTTCACATCCTTTTTCGGCCCTCGGAACGTATCCCCCATTCATGATCGCCTTTACCTTCTGAAAACAGCTTGGTCTTTTGGAAGGCAATTCGTTCAGGGGCGGCGTGCCGGGCATGCTCCATTCCTGCCATAAAGACCGAATTCTTCCCAAATTTTTGATTGATTTCATCAATAGCTGAGTCCAATTCAGCTCGCTGAACGGCCTCATCAAAGAGGCTAGGAGTAACCTGATTCGCTGTAGCTAGACCCACAAATGTCACCCCTGCCTTCATGGGTGATTTGAAATTGCGCGACTTCCACATACTCAAGAAATGCTCAGTGATCGTTACTGAATCAGAAGTCGGCGCGAATCGGCAATGGTCTTGCCAGCCGGGCTTTCCTGTGACCTCTAGGTGCATGGAGCAAGCCGTCAATTCCTCGGAACGAAGCCGGGCAGTCGCCTTCTGGAGGAGCCTTAAAAGCACTTCCTTTGCGCCATCGTCGTTTCGCAAACTGGGCTGCATAACGTGGCTATGGCCTAGAGATTTCCCGGTTTCGTATTCGTCGTGGAGTTCGACTCCCCGAAGTTTGTACCACCACTTTTCGCCGATCACCGATCCCCACGCTTTCTTCATGCCGCGAACATCGAGGTTGCACATTTGCTCTACAGTAAAAACGCCAGCAGCTTGCAAGCGTGCTTCCATTTTTCGGTTGATACCGGCGAGTTCGGTCAAATCAAGGGGATATAGGGCATGTGGCAAATCGTCTTCTTGCAAGATCACGAGTCCATCTGGCTTTTGCATATCGGTGGCGACTTTGGCCAGGAAGATGTTCGGAGCGATTCCAATGCTGGCTTTCATGTACTCGCCCACATCTTTTCTCAATGCTTGCTTCACTTCTAATGCCAATTCTCTTGCTCTTGCCGGTGCCCTTTCTTCACCTAAAAGGCGGCAGAACATTTCATCAATGCTGCACACTCTTTCGACTGGCAAGACGGTCGTCACAGCGGCAACGACTTTGTCATGGTAATGCGTGTACAGGTGCGGTGTTCCTTTCAGGCAAATCAGATTGGGGCACATTCGCTTAGCTTCTGCGATTCGGGTGCCCGTTTTGATTCCAAATGCCTTAGCTTCATAGCTTGCGGCGATGACAAAGCTTGTTTCGGTATCAACAGGGACAACAGCAATTGGGAGCCCCCGAAGTTCGGGTTTTTCTTGTTGCTCCACTGACGCGAAATAGGCGTTGAGGTCAAGAAATAAATACCGTAACGCTCCTGCATTGATTATCGGTAGAGGTGCGTCTACCATGTTATAAGTATACGCTCGAAATGCCTTTGGGAGAGCACAGCGCTCCTGTCAACAATGTAATCAATATCCGTACTCAATCACCAACCCTTAAACTTCATCGTCTCAATCAAGGCAATCAAAATTGCGAGCATATTCGACCTTCCTTTTGTCCCAATTTTTGACCATTTGGAGCGTTCGGCGCAGTCAACTCTAGCATGCGCGCTCGCCAAGCTACTGAGGGAAGAATACGAGAATTTTGTAAAAAACATTTCGGGAAGCTAACGGCCTCCTAAGCCGCTGAGAGTAACGCCTTCGATAAAGTACTTTTGAGCAAAGAAAAACAGGGCGAGAACGGGAATCATCGTCATCGTTGCGAACGCCATGAGAAGCCCTGGCTCGCTTAAACCGCGGTCGCCTTGGAAAAGTTGAAGCGCATAGCTGAGCGGCATATTTTCAGGCGAATTGATGTAGATGAGCGGCCCCATAAAGTTGTTCCAGGCGCCCAACGCTGTCCAAATCGCAACAACTGTAAGCGCTGGCTTGATTTGAGGCATCAAAACCGACCAAAACGTTCGTAAATAGGAACAACCGTCAATTTTCGAGGCGTCCTCGAGTTCCATCGGAATTCCCTTGAAGAACTGTCTCAGCAAGAAAATGTTGAACGCCGATCCGAAAAATGCGGGCACCCAAAGCGGCATCAAAGTGTCCACCCATCCAAGCTGTTTGAAAATGAGGAACTGAGGCAAAAGAGTCACTGCGGCTGGGAGCATCAAAGTAGACAAAAGAATTCCAAACAAGAATTCCCGGCCTGGAAACTGGAGTCGGCTAAACGCATACGCAACCAGCGCAGAACTCAAGACCGTCCCTAAAACGCTCAAGAGAACCAGCAAAAGCGAATTCTTTAGATATACAAGCCCGAAAAGTGTTTCGGGAGGCATAAAGCTCAACGCTTCGCTATAGTTCTCCCAACGAAGGCCGACATTTCGGATTGATCCAAGTTCTGTTGGTGTGAATATTTGGGACTTTCCAGCAAATTCAGGAGGCGAGATAAACTCAACTCTTTGCCGACCGTCTTCAAAATTCTCGACGATCTTTCCCGTTGCATTTTTGCCATCAGTTTGGGCAGTTACGAGGGGGATTGTTCGAGGAATTTCCTTAGCCTGGTTTTGGGGAACTACGATCGTTGTGCCCCTGATGGAAAGCGGTTTTGCAATATCAATTCTTACCGTGCCGTCAGGAAGTTTCTCTATAATGGTCCCTTCGACCATTTTGCCTTCAAATCTCGCTTCAAAGAGAGGATTCAAAGGGTCTAAATAGTCCACTTTTTGCTGGACTTTCGGAACCCACACAATGCCATTTGCAGATGACATGTCCCGGTCCTCTTTGAAGCTCGTAATGATAAGAAACAAAAATGGAAGCCCGAACAGAACGGATCCAGAAATCAAGGCAATTTGAGTTGCGACGCCTCTTGCCCTTCCTGCGGCCACCGAGCTTCGAGAGATTGCCGCCATCGCAATCATCGCCAACACAGCTAGCCCAAAGAGCATTGCAACTCGAGAAATCGGGGTTTCAATCCCGCCTTTCATCACTTCAAAGCCAGAAGTCGCAATCTCGTTTCCTAATGCCCATACAGCCGTACCGACTAAAGCCCAAGTAAGTGCAGTCTTCAACTTTGCTGCTCTTTCGCCGGGATTGAGGGCAGTTGCCGCCTGACCGAGTCGCTGAATCGCGACGAACGCAATTCCGGCAATCGCCCAGCACCAAATAGGCATGACTGGCCAAGCCAAAGGAAGCCGAATTGTTTGAGAAGAATCTGCAGGGGCGGTTAGAAAATATCCGCTAACAATAAAGGCGGCACCCATCGCAATTCGCACAAAAGATTGAATCGGCGAACTCGAAACTGGAGCGTCTGGAGAACGGAACCAAATCGAAACCGCAAGGCCATAAATTCCGGAAAGTAGCGCGACAAGCCCGATCCACCAGCCGATTGAACCAACCAAATAGAGAATTCCTGCGTTCATTTGTCCTCCGTTTCATATTGCACCCACTTTGGCGCGGCTTTGAATTGGAGGTAAGTCAGTAGCAAGATAATAGCAAAAAGCACCCATGCGAGGGCGGATGCGTAGCCCATTTTGAAAAAGGCAAACGCGTTTTTGAACAAAAGGAAAACAGGCGTAAGCAACGAGTCATCGGGACCAACCGGCCCTTCGCCAGACGGTTTCATAATGTACATTCGATCGAACTCTTGCACTGAGCCGATCACGCCCATGATGGTGTTGAAAAAGATTATCGGTGTCAATTGTGGAAAAGTGATTGACCAAAACTGCTGTCGTTTTGTTGCTCCGTCAATTCCCGCCGCTTCATAGAGACTAGGCGAAACTCCCTTCAATCCGGCAAGCCAGAGAATCATTCCGCTTCCCGCGCCCCACATTCCCATCACAACAAGAGCGTCTTTGGACCAATTCGCAGATTGAAGCCAACCAGGCGCTTCCGTGCTAAACCAGGCTCCGAAAGTATGAACCCAATATGCGTTGACAAGTCCCTTGTTCGAGTCCGGCGTCAAGACCCATGTCCACAAAATTGCGTTTGCAATGCCCGGCACGATGGCAGGCATGTAAAAAATAGTTCGGTAGAAGCGCATCCCCTTTGCCGCGGCATTTAGCAATAGCGCAACGCCAAGTCCTGTGGCAATGGAAAGGGGAACTCCTAAGCAAGCTAAATAGGCGGCATTCGTAAGCGATTTGAGAAAATTGGGACGGTCCGCTCCAACCATGTCGCTAAAATTTTGCGTGCCGAGCCACCTAGCTTCGTTCAACACGTCGTATTGTGTAAATGCGAAGAAGAGCGAAACGAGCATCGGTCCTAGAGTGAGCGCGCAAAAGCCGATCACCCAGGGCGAAACGAACAGATAAGCCCACTTGGCTTCCTTTTTTGCCAGGGTTCCAAGCTGTTGCCGTTTGAACCAGAAATACCATCCGACAATGGACGCACAGAGAATTCCAACAAACGCCAAAGGCAGTTTGCTAAGGTCAACAATCGGGTGCTTTTCCTTCTCAAAAAATGCATCAAGCTCCCTCTGTACAACCTTCTGACTTTCAGCGAGGGCAGCTTCTGGAGGTGACTTATGATAAAGCGCTGCTTCCATCGCTCGAGTTTGTTCAGACCACAGCGTTTGCCCTGCAAATGTTGGAGGCCGAAGTCTTCCGAACTTCGCCATGCGTTTGTGCATGTCAACGGCTGCTGCAAACTTCGGGTCGGCGGGGCGAAGCTCTTTTGCAAGCAGTTCGTTTGCAACTCGATTCCCCACTTGTCTTGGGATGAATATCCGTCCCCGAATCCGTTCCCAATCGCGCTGTGCCCTTGCGTCAATGAGCCTTCCCTCTGTGCTTGTGGCAAATTTGATGTACTTCCACGCGTCCTGAACGTTCCGCGCTCCCTTAGGAATGGCATAGGAAAATCCGCCAAACCAAGTCACGAAAGTGTCCTTTTCGTCTTTGAACCTGCCAACTCTGTTGTATCGGTCATCCGGAACCGGGGGTGGTGCTGTCGCAAGATCCATGGAGGGCCCGTATCGGGCAAGATCGGCAAGAATCCAGTCGCCGTCAATTTTCATTGCGACTTTGCCAACGATGAACGCATCGTTTTCCTTTCCTAAAAAGCCTGATTCAAAGCTCTTTGCCTTTTCGTATCCTCCCAATTGGTCATAACCTTTGACCATGAAATTGAGGGCTTCCGCCGCTTCTGGAGTTGCCAACGTGCACTTCCTGCCATCAGGGGACATGAATGAAGCGTTCATTTGAAAAGCGTATAGATAGAGCCACGAATTGCCAAAATTTGGCATGAAACCGGCGCGTTTCAGCGATCCGTTCGAGTTGAATTCCGTCAAGGTTTTTGAATAAGCAAGAAGCTCTGTCCAAGTTCGGGGCGCTCGTTCGGGGTCGAGACCGGCTTTCCTCAGTT
Organism: Armatimonadota bacterium; assembly: GCA_031400935.1. Lineage (GTDB taxonomy): Bacteria > Armatimonadota > Fimbriimonadia > Fimbriimonadales > Fimbriimonadaceae > JANNJE01. Next base: position 79,841 of record JANNQV010000027.1, on the reverse strand, counting down.
CTGCTGCTTTTTGCCGAAATATGCCTCGATTCCAATACAGAATTCGATTGTCGGCACTAGTTGGGATTGCGTAAACTCTTCCTCCATAGCAAGCTTCCTGCCAGGTCGCCTCGTAATAATCTTCCTTTTTGGGGGTAAGCGAATCGGCTTTGTCTCGTTCAATCAGGTCGTCGAGGGCTCGAAATGTCCCACGGCTAGCCCAATCAGAAATAGTGAACCGGTCTTGCGAAACGGCGTCAGGTGCGACATCTCCCACAATGCTCGTCATCAGCTTCTGAGGGTCCATTCGCCCACCCATACTGAGCACTCGAATGTCAATGTCTGGGTTTCGGCGCTCAAATTCGCGAACAACAGCTTGTTCGCCCTTTGAATCTGGGCCAAAGTTCAAACCCCAGACGACGACTGGACGCTTTGTTTGAGCAGCACAAATCGCAATTGCAGCTATACCAAGAAACACAGCGAGAATACGCAAGAGACATTTTTGAGCCATCAATTTGCACCCGATTACAAATAGACGGCTGAAGAGCGCGGACCGAGCGTGACAATTGCTTTGTCACCTGTTTTGTTAAGCAAATTTCTCTTGAAAATGTTCCAGTAATTTCCCTTTGGCAATTTTGACAATGAGATCGTGGCGCTCGCAGCTGATCGGTTCACGACAACAATAGCGGACTCATTGCCATGCGACCTTTGATAGGCGAGAATTCCTCTTGCATCATCAGCCATAAGCAGCTTCGGCTCGCCCATTTGCAATGCTTTGGAACGATTTCGTGCAGAAATGAGAGCTTTGTAATGCTTCAAAACTGGATTGAGGGAGATTGCTGATTCCCAATTCATCCCGCGCCTGTTTTCAGGATCAACTCCGCCCATCATACCGATTTCGTCGCCGTAGTAGATAGAAGGCGAACCGACCCATGTGAGTTGAAGCGTTGCTGCAAGCATCGCCAAATTCTTGTTCCCTTAGCATAGATTGAGAATTCGGGGCGTGTCGTGGCTGCTAAGCTGGATCATCAGATTTCTTGAGATGGATTGAGCGTAGCTCTCGTGAACTCTCATGAGCTGTTGGAAATATGCAGACGGGGTCGCATTCTGTTCCGCAACGAATATCGTAAGCTTTGTCACAAAACCAAACAGGTCGTTCAAGAGTGTTGCTTCTTTCGACGAATTGCCAGCATTCCCAAACCAACAATTGCGATTGTTGTCGGCTCAGGAACAGGATCAAGAGCCATTCCGGTCGTATCCTTGTGTGGGCCTGAACTGACGAACGAAGTAGCAGCATTCGCCGTTGAAACCGTGTAGAAGTATCTGTGAAAGAAACTAACTGCATACAGCGTCCCCGTAGAATCAAAGTCAATATCGCTGAAGTAGCTAAAGGCGTCGCCATTGGCCATGGGTCCGACAAGAGTAGCTGATGTTGCAGATGCTGCGACGTGCAGTAGGCGGTCTGTGTTTAGACCAGCATGGACACTCAAAAAGATATCACCCGTAGATTGTTGGAACGCGACGCCTTCAACGGTTATTGTGCTTGGCATAGAGATCACTTGAGCGTAGGTGACTGTAAGGAGGGTCAAATCAAAGAAAAACAGTTCCTGAGATGCGTTGCTGTAACCCCACAAACCGCCCGATCCGTAATCAAGATCTCCGATTTGTGTTCGCCCTGTTGCTCCAACTGGGATCGGACCTCCAGTAACGTCCCACAACGCTCCGTTCGGGCCAGCCGAAATCAGGTTGCCAGAAGGCGTCCGAGCTAAGCTTTGGGAAATAAATGGTGTGGTGCCCGCTGGTGCGCTCCCGTTCGTAGCGACGTTTACAACATCTATCGTTGTGTTGGTGTTCAAAATCCAAGCAAGTGGCGTGGCGGTAGAAATCTGGCACAAGATTCCAAATACCGAAAGGGTCAGTAACGAGCGCATATAGTACTGTATCACAACCTTCCCACGAATCTAGAGAATCCTGGCAGAATCCGGTTGTATTGTCAGGTTTTTGGACGGCAATAGTGCTGCAAAGACGCCTGTCAAATTTGGTGGAGGTAAGGGGGCTCGAACCCCTGACCTCTTGCATGCCATGCAAGCGCTCTCCCAGCTGAGCTATACCCCCACGATGTTCATAAGATTATCTGGATGACGACCTGACCGTCGCGAAGCTAGTGCGGGACGCTCTCCTAGCTGAGCTATACCCCCACGTTAGGTAAACATTTAACCTGGATTGAGCCATAAACGTCAAGGGCACTGGAGCTCAAGATGGGTAATCTCGCAATCACAAAACATGATTATTCTTACCGGTGGAGCCGGATTCATTGGAAGCAACATCTTGGAACGCTTGAATCAAGATGGCGAAGACGACATTCTCGTCGTAGACAACCTTACGAACTCCGACAAATATCGAAATCTGGTTGGAAAGAGGTTCCGAGACTTCATTCCAAAAAACGAGTTTCTGCCCCTCTTGGTAGCTGGAAATTTTCAAGGCGTCCGGGCGATCCTCCACCAAGGCGCTTGCACCGACACGCTCGAATACGATGGCGAATACATGATGCGAAATAATTTCGAGTATTCAAAATCGCTTCTCCATTTCGCGATTGACCATAAAATACCAATGATCTGCGCTTCCAGTGCGGCAGTTTACGGGCACAGCGAAGTTGCTCGCGAAGACGCCGGCGACGAGGCTCCATTGAACATTTACGGCTATTCAAAATTGCTCTTTGATCAATACGCAATGCGCCTATTCAGTCAATCGGAAAGCACGATTGTCGGGCTGCGATACTTTAATGTGTACGGCAACGGCGAAGCCCACAAAGGCAAAATGTCATCAATGGTTTTCCAGTTAGCCAATCAGGTTCGAGATACTGGCGTGGCAAGGCTTTTTGGAGGAATCGGCAAATATGGCCCTGGCGAACAAACCAGGGATTTTGTGTACGTGGACGATCTGGTTGAGATGAATTTGCACTTTTTGCGCGGGCGGGTCACAAAGACGGTTGTTAACGCGGGTACAGGAGTTTCGAGCAGTTGGAACGACCTGGCGAATGCAGTTATTCTTCATCTTGGAAAGGGCAAGATCGAGTACTTCGATTTTCCAGAATCGTTAAAGGACAAGTATCAGTTCAATACGCGGGCAAGTTTAGAAAAATTGCGGCAATTAGGTTACGAAAGAGAGTTCTCTTCACTCGCAAATGGCGTTGCCAAATACCTAGAAAAGATGCCCATAGAGGCTGCCCAATTTTCTTCTGGAATGGCGTAAGTGACATTTCAAGTTGCAAACAACTTGCCGACTACTCTCACCAATCCCAGCAATTCCCAGCCACCCCCAGCCAAAATGAAGAAATGGGCGGTTAGCTCAGTGGTAGAGCACTTCGTTCACACCGAAGGGGTCGCAGGTTCAAATCCTGTACCGCCCACCAAACTTCGGGTGTGAGTCTGTGTGAAATGCATGATTTTTGGCAGTGTTGACTGCTGTACGAATTTCGCTTTCGGTTTTCGGCGCGAGCCGTAGCACGGCTACGGCTTGGCGTCGAGAAAGTTGTTCACCATTGGGACGATGATGGGTATGCGCTGCATCAGTGTAACGTGGGTGGTGTCGGGCAAGATGGCCAATCGGACGGGTGACCGGGCTAAGTTGTAATTCCATTTTGTGGGTGCCACTGTCTTGCGAGGAACGAGCAAGGCAGTGATCAAGTTAGACCTGAGTAGAATTGGGCAATAAGCTCGGTCAAACTCAGAAATGCAATCGGCATTCGAATAGATGGCGTGTCGTTTGGCCGTGGCACCCGTTGGATGGAGAGTCCAAGATATCCCGCCCACCAATTGCTTGACCGTGGCACACGTTTTGTGAAGTCCAAACGATATCCCTGGCACTTGCTCAGTTCCTTGGTGCGGGCCAGGCAGGAGAGCCGAAGCCGTAGACGCGGTTCGGGTGCGGAGCATCATAGGGTTCGCCTCCATCGAGGCCGAGCTCGAAATGAAGCATGGTCATTTGGCCGCTCTTGCTGACGATGTGTTGCGACATGTGGAACAGATAGCCTCGAACGGATCGGCTATAGCCGTCTGGGCTGGTTCTGAGTTCATCCATCAAAGGTGCCTTTACGGTTTGGATGAGCTCCCGCCACGCCTCCTTCTCGCTTTCGAGCAAATCCAGCATCTGGACGCGGTGCTGAGGAGGATCTGGAATGGCCTCCTGGCGTGCAGGGTCGAGCACTGTTATCTCCTGCCGATCGCTCCGCAGCCACATCCACGCATGCTCGCATATCTCACGGGCAGTAGGCGTGCGCTCGGAGAAGCTCCAGTTCCACTTTTCCTCGGGTATCTCCCGTGCTCTGCGGATGATTCCGCCCGTGTATCCGCAGATAGAGTGCTCGAACGCCTCAATCTCACTCAACGGGAAATCCGTCGTGGGGTTCTTCGTCGGCGTGGCGTCACTCTCTCTACTAACTTCCATTTGTTTCTCCTTCTGTTTCATTTCCTCGACAACGATGTCCAACTCTTCAAAGCGTTAGGCCCAGAGCTGGCGATACCTCTCGATCCACGCCGCTTCTTCTTCCAGTCTGGGCAGCCCGAGCTTGCAGGTCCGCACGCGCCCGACCTTCTCGGTGCTGACGAGCCCCGCTTGCTCCAGGACCCCTACATGTTTCTTCATGCCAGTAAGGGTCATATGAAACCTCTCGGCAAGGGCTGTGATCGAAGCGTCTGCACGCCCGAGTTGCTTCAGAACGCCGCGTCGGGTGGCGTCCGAGAGAGCGCCGAACAAGGCATCAAAGCGGGCTTGACTATACTGCACTATGCGGTTCAGCGTATACCAACAGAGAGGCGGAATTGCAATTGTTATTGGAGTGTTCAAGTTGCGCAGCCCGAGTTTGCAGGTCCGCAAGCGCCCGACCTTCTCCGTTGGTGACGAGCCCCGCTGGCTCCAGGACCCCTATATGTTTCTTCATGCCCGTTAGGGTCATGTCGCCGGGCGGCATAGAAGCGCTAGTCAATCCATCGTGGTTCTTCGGGGTGTTTTTGCGGAGTTATGACCTACCTCATACCCTTCGTTCGAATCCATACGATACAATCTAGATAGATGACAGACCTTTCCCATTCTTCATGGGAGCCATTGATCGACAGATTCGGGCGAAAGCACGATTACCTTCGCATTTCGCTGACCGACCGATGCAATTTCAGGTGCGTCTATTGCATGCCGGAAGATGGAGTGAAATGGCAAGAAAGATCTCAAATCTTGTCGCTCGAAGAGATTGAACGGCTTGCCCGTGTTTTCGCCCGGCTCGGCACTAACAAGATTCGATTGACTGGAGGCGAGCCGACAGTTCGCAAGGGATATGTAGAGCTAATTGGAACCTTGAAAAGCATTCCCGGCATCGAGAGAATCCTGATGACAACCAATGGAAGCTCACTTTCGCTTCATGCTGAAAAACTCAAGCAAAATGGACTGACTGGCATCAATATCAGCCTCGACACGCTTCGGAAAGATCGTTTCGAGCAGATCACGAGAAGGGACGAATTTGATCGCGTTTTGGCAGGAATAAAGTCTGCGATCAATGCCGGATTCGATTCAATAAAGTTGAACGTGGTCGCATTGAGCGGTGTGAACGACGACGAAATTCTGGACTTCGTGGAATTTGTCGAAGACAAGCCAATCCAAGTTCGTTTTATCGAATTCATGCCATTTTTGGGTAATGAATGGAAGGCAGATCGGGTCATTAGCTACCTTGAAATGCGAAACATCATTGAAACTAAATACAAATTGATTCCATTGGAGGGGCAACCAACAGACGTCGCGAAAGATTTCAGAATAGATGGCTTTCAAGGCAAAGTCGGGTTTGTTACCAGCGTCACAGATTCCTTTTGCGATGGTTGCAACAGAATTCGCCTAACTTCCGACGGCCAATTGAAAACTTGCCTATTCCTTCCGCCGAAATCGAGCCTTCGTGACATGATGAGAGACGGCTCTTCTGATGATGAATTGGCGCGAACGATTCGCACCGATCTATTTACCAAATGGGCCGGGCATCCCCCAATGAATACGTGGCGGCAGCTGGATACACTTGCCATGGTGGAGATCGGCGGTTGAGAAATGTCTCTCATAAGGTCACAACTCGGCGATCTGCCATTGCCCGCGCCGAGCTTACGGCCTCTCCTGCGACGCTAACTGCGATTCGGGATGGTACGGTTCCAAAGGGCGATCCACTTCCTGTTTCAAAGGTTGCAGCGGTCATGGCAGCAAAGAGAACGACCGATTGGATTCCCTATTGCCACCCAATTCCAATTGAATTCGTGGACGTAAAATTCGAGCTTCAATCCGACCGAATTATTGTAACGGTCGAAGTTGTCAGCGTTGCAAAAACGGGTGTCGAAATGGAAGCCCTAACTGCGGCTTCTGCTGCCGTTTTGAACCTATACGACATGCTGAAGATGTTTGATGACGACATGGAAATTGTCGGAATTCGACTCATCGAAAAGCGGGGTGGCAAAAGCGATTTTGTTTCTGATTCCGGATGGACCGCTGGGGTAATCGTGGTTTCTGACCGAGTTTCGGCAGGGACTTTTGAAGACAAATCAGGAGGGATTCTCAAGGTCGGTCTTGAAAGTCTCGGGGCCGCATCGGTAGCAAAAACGGTGGTAGGTGACGACCATGATCAGATTCAAAAGGCTGTTCAAGAATTGGTCAGTGCGGCTACGAACATCGTGCTCGTAACTGGTGGCACGGGAATTAGCCCTCGCGACCGAACTCCTGAAGCAATCTCTCCTCTTTTTGACCTTGAACTTCCAGGAATTTCCGAAACTCTGAGAAGGTACGGCCAAGACCGAATTCCGACGGCGCACTTTAGCCGGTCAGTTGCAGGAATCATTGGTTCCACCATCGTTTTGGCCATTCCCGGTTCGCCAGCGGCGTGTGAAGATGCTTTGGTCGCGCTCTTCCCAGGGCTGCTGCACGCCCAAGCAATGCTTAGAGGGGAAGGGCATTCGTGATTTCGTTTGATGAAGCGCTTGAGATTGTTTTGAGGCATAGTTTTCAGCCAAAGACTGAAACGGTGCCAATCGCTGAGTGCTGGGGCAGAGTTCTCGCCAAAGACTTGGTTGCCAGATATCCTTCTCCTTCATTCGACAACAGCGCCGTGGATGGCTTTGCCTTAGGTTCGGCTCAGCGGAGCCATTGGCAACTTGTCGGGTGCATTCCTGCTGGAGATACCGGCGAGCATTGCATCGCAAGCGATGAAGCCATGCAGATTTTCACTGGCGCAAGGATTCCCAAAGGCACTGAAGCGATTCTGATGCAAGAAGACGCAGTTACGACGAACGACAAATTAACTGCTACATGCTGCCCGGAACCGGGCAGCGGCATTAGAAAAGTGGGCGAGGACTATCAAGCTGGAACCAAAATATTGTCAGTTGGCGACACAATTCGCTCGGTGACAATTGGCGAAATCGCCGCTTTAGGACTCAGCAGTGTCGCTGTTAGAGCCCTACCAAAAGTTGGAATTGTGGTCACTGGTGATGAGTTGGTTCAGCCTGGGTTGGATCTGTTGCCTGGCCAAATCTACGAGTCCAATTCGTTTGCCATCGCTTCCATTCTTAACTCCTTTGGGATTATTCCTGAGATCGTTCGATGTAAAGATTCCAAGTTAGAGACTTTTGAAGCAGTTCAGAAACTGTCCCTTTCTTGCGACCTATTGCTGACAATTGGCGGCGTTTCGGTTGGAGAGCGTGACTATGTGAAGTTTGCTACTAGCAAGGCTGGTTTTGAAATCCTGTTTTCTAAAGTCTCGATGAAACCCGGAAGGCCAGTTTCGTTTGGACTTTTGCCTTCGGGCCACGCATGGATTGGCCTGCCAGGAAACCCGATGTCGGCAATCACCACCTTCTTGTTGTTCGCCGCGCCCTATCTTGGGTACAAGCAAAGAGTGATTTCGGTCCCACTTGGCAACGATTTTGAGGTTAAGGGTGACCGCGAACTGTTCATCCCTGCCTTGCTTGATTGGAAAGCTGACTTAGAGGCTTTAGTGAAGGGGAATGTTGGCTCCCATTCGCTTTCGGGCTTTGGCGATTCAGATGGGCTGCTTCGCCTCGCTCCAGGATTACACAGCAAATCAACGATTGCAGAATTCACATTTTTCCCTTGGAGGCTGGCATCATGACTGTGAATGTCCGGTATTTTGCGTTGCTGCGGGACCAGCGAGGACTCGAATCCGAATCTGTTGAGTGTAAGTCGGCAACAGTTGCAGAATTTGTAGCAAATTTGGCACAGGCACACCAGTTTTCTTTGCCTCCTTCAAGAATTCGTGCTGCGGTGAATGGCGAATTCGCAGAAGACGATCAGGCGTTAATGGATGGCGACAATGTTGTCCTTATCCCGCCAGTTGCCGGTGGATAGGCCATGTTCAAGCTAGCTTCCGAACCTATCGTTTCCACCACACTGAACCAAGAAGGTGCTGGCGGATTTGTTACGTTTGAAGGAAAAGTGCGAAATCAAGCCGAAGGACGGCACGTCAATCGCCTCGAATACGAGGCCTACCCAGAGCTCGCCGAATCTGAAGGCACGAAGCTGGTTCAAGAGGCGATTGATAGCTTTAGACTCATTTCGGCAAATGTCATCCATCGTGTTGGAATTCTCGAGCTCGGTGAAACCGCAGTGCTGATCCAAGTCGCGGCGGTGCATCGCCGCGAAGCATTTGCGGGATGCGAGTGGATCATTGATCAGCTAAAACTTAGGGTTCCCATCTGGAAGAAAGAGCATTTTGCAGACGGGGATTCGGTTTGGGTCGTCCCAAGCGAGGTCACAAAGAATTGAATCCAAGCGACCCAGTCTTGTTAACTGGGCTTGCCATCGTTTCCGCACTCTACAGTTCCGTAGGTCACGGTGGCGCAACCGGTTACCTAGCTCTTTTGACCTTCTCAACTTTGGCAACTAAAGAGGCTTCTGTGCTCGCCCTCGCAACGAATTTGGTGGTGTCAAGTATTGCGTTTTTCGCATTTCAACGCGCGAAGCATTTCGATTGGCAACTGACTTGGCCGTTCTTAGCGGGTTCGATTCCCTTTGCGTTCATCGGCGGAAAAATGAAGCTACCAGGTAACGCCCACGAACCCATACTTGCTGTAGTTTTAGCCGGCGCGGCACTCGTTCTGCTACTTCGCCCGGCTGCTGCGCAGTTGGAAACAAAATCTCCAAGCCTATTGCTCTCTATTGGCATTGGCGCAGTTATTGGTTTGCTTAGCGGAATTGTGGGAATTGGGGGAGGTGTGTTTCTGAGCCCGATTGTCCTTCTGGCGGGATTTGCGGATGCAAAAAAGACTGCTAGTTTAGCGGCTCTTTTCATTTTCGCAAACTCGCTGTCGGGCTTGGCGGCTCGCGACCCAGCATCTTTGAGTCCAATTGGGGAACACTGGGAATTACTCGCCATTGGGGCAATTGGTGCCCTTGCTGGGTCGTTCTTGGGTGCGTTTCAAATTCCAAATGTTGGATTGCGGCGGTTGCTGGGTTTGGTTTTGATCGTTGCAGTCGTGAAGATATTCTTTCTATGATTTGGAAGTGCGCGAATTCTTGACTTGATATTTTAGTTCCAACCAGGAATAGGAGCCACGCTCGGCAGTTTCGGTGCCCACGTCGGCAAATCGAACGATATTTGAAAATCTCCGGAATCCCTTGGCTTTACAAGAATTCGATGAGTTCCAAACTGGCCACTAGCGACTAGATTTTCCACGTTCTTCTTTGGACGAATCGCTAGTTCAAAACCCGTATGAAGTCCAAACGAAACCGTCAGTTTTTCCATTATGTTCCCCGTTGCGACTACGGTAAGAGACGTCTGTTGGAATCCAAATCCGCGCGGTCCAGTTAGGCGATACAAGCTTAGCAACAGGTCAGCAAATGCGTTCCTTTTTGCTAAAGTGCGAGTGAAAAGTGCCTCGCGCAAAGGAAGCAGTGCTCCACTTTTTGCCGGGCTTTCCACCGGTTGGCTTCGTCTTCTTTTCCAAATCTCCAAACCTCTTTCAGCCATTAACGCGGCTTCAAACATTGCGCCATCTAGGCGGCGTTCAGGTTCTGGAGACAGAGCCCCAGCCAGGGCTGCAAGTGACATGGCACCGCGACCCGCATCAAAGTCGGGTACCCACAGTCGGCCCGAAAACCAATCTCTTCGTAGAGAAAGCGACATTAGCAAACTGTTGTTCTGCGGCTCCTCCATAAAGTTGTTCTGCATAGCTTGAAGCAATAGAGCATGTGCGCCAACGACATCAATATCTGCTCCTGCCGAGTTAAATGGCAATTGTTGCTTGGAAAAGGGCTCGATAGCGTAGTGAGCTTCTTCAAAGAATTGATCTAAGGTTTCCTGAGCTACCATGCGATGCGATTGCGTCGCGTTTGCAAGCAGGTTGATCAAAGCAAGTTCAACTACGCCGGGAATATGAAGGGAAGAAACCGTTCCAGGTTCTGGGAGATTCAAATTTCCTAAACCAATCGCCCGGCCCAACGGAACCCTTCGGGCAGGAAAACGAACACGCAAATTCGGCAACGAATGCAGATAAACTGGGCCGGATTCGGTTTGAACGGTGGTGGGCTCAGGACTGCCTGAAACCTTTACGGGATAACCCGCAATCGGGGCCATCATCCAATGGCTTGGAATCACAGCTCCAGCCCCTGACAATTCAATATTCAGATCAATTCCTTGCGAATCCGCGAGTACAGATTGGCTCTTGATCATTGGGGTCGGGGAGCTAATGACCATAGCAAGCTTTTTGCATAGTTTTGCGAAATCGCCAAGTTCTGCCGCGCCGTTGGTACGATAAGGCATGATTCCGTTCGGAGCACAAATCCGAATCCAGCCCTTGTAATCCTCAACTGTTTCAAGTGTCCAATCGCCAGCGCTTCCTTGAATCTGGAGACCGGCTGGCCCGCTAAGGAACCCAATCGCTAGCGGAGGCTGCGAATCTCGAAACGAAACTCCAATCCAAACTGTGTTCGGCGTTGGGACGCCAGAGCCAACCGAACCTTCACTCCAAGTTAGAAATGGCGAGGATGTCGTGCGTATTGCCAACTTAAGTTTGCCAACACAATAGACCTCAAATCCAAGCCCCAACAAGTTGGCTCGCATTTTCAACATGCCCTCCTGACCTGCTCGAATAAGCACGGTTTGAACGAGCGACGATGTTTGAAGCGGCGTCCATAGTGGGGGTTTTGGAACAAAGTCTATGGCCGCGCTTTGAGGGTGGTTCGCCCGAAATCCTAACCTTGAAACCGAAAGCGCTGGCAAATCCCATTGATTTTTGTAGCCAAACCGGCCAAAATCTTGGGCTTGCGAGACAAAACAAATGGCTGATGCAATGCAACAGCTAAAACTGCGAACCAAACAGTTGAATGCCGATGCGCTTCCTTTGAATCGAATACGTAACCCCAATTTCCCTCACACCAACTCGATAGCTTAGCATGGCGAGGTCGTCAATGTAACGGTCGCCAAGAAATTGATCGAATGTGTATTGATAGGAGACACGCCATTGATCACTCACCAAGAAACTTGAGTCAAAAAAGTAGCTTTGACGGTCCATATCTAGGCTCTTTGACGCATTAAATGAAAATGACAACTTGCCTCGGTCATAGATTCCGTTCACATTGAGTGAATTGCGACCTGTCACAGCACTCGCAAACCCGTCATCAGTATAGTTGTAACTCATAAACAGAGCCGCACCGTCACCAAATTGATGGCTCAGCGAAAGATCGGCAATGGTTGTCAAACCGTTCTTCACTCCATCGCCCTGCAAATGGCTCAGAGACATTGAGCCCATTAAGGTTGAACGTTTGTCCAAGAGTATTGGAAGCACCTGCATACGAACTCGGGCGCCGACCGAATTTTGCTGAAAATGAGTTGAAGCAGTATCGGAAGAGCTGGAGTTAGCTGTAACACCATAAAACAGCCGCAGTGGCAGTGTGCCGACCTTTGTGGGGCTCTTTTCGATGACGGCTGAGTATTGTTGGGTTTGATACTCAGTGCCCTTCAGTGAGCGAGAACTGCTGGCGTTTACGCTCATGTGATAGCCGTCGCCATGTCGCTGAACTGAAGCAGACCCGAATACACTACGGTGCGAAGGAAATTCGAGTTGCGCCGAAGCGACGGTTTTTGAATCGAGCCGTAGATACTGCCTGGCGCCGATAGACCAATCCTTCCGGTTCAGCCCAGTTACTGTTAGCCCGCCGTCCATGTCTTGGCCTTTGTTCCAATTCCACTCATAGTCTAGAAAAACTCCGCCCAAACTCGTAGAATTTCGGCCATAGCGTTCGCCAGTTCGAAAGCGAATCGCGCTAGTTTCTCCCGGCTCTAGAGTCAGGTAATAGGGGTAATTGAGTGCAACTTGGCTGTTGTAAACATTGAGAAACTGTTCGGTCGCCAAAGGCGAGCTACTATTCATATCGAGCTGGTACATCGGCATTGACATCACCCGTTGTGTGCCAATGAAGATGGATGCACGATGAAATTGAATCTGACCCCGCGGATACGCGAATGCCTTCTTTGCGGAAATTGTCGAAGTTGATTCCAGCAGGTCGGTAAATTCAAAAATCCCGCTTGGCAATTGCTTTGTATAAGGCGTAATGTTTTGCCCTGAAATCTGCGCCATTCCTAGACGCTTCACGGTCGAGGTTTCAAACTTAAAGAGTTTTGCAGTTGCGACGATTCGAGAGTTCGGTACTTCGAAAGTTGTAATGCCGAATCCCTCTTTTGAATCCATTTTGAAATAGAGCTCAGTAAACTCGCGCTCATAAGTACCAAATTTCACTTTGGCGTTTCGTGCTCGAACTTCTTTGCTGGGAATTGTTAATTGGACATCGTCGGCATCAATAGAGATGTCTCGGAACCGGATTGCGACGCCACGTTCTGGGGCGGCAGCCCCCATGATTCGATGATCGAGGCTGTACATCAAGTAGTTTTCTGCGCTGATCTCAATGAACTCCTTCGCCGAAGTCAGCATATTGCGATCAGAAACAAGCTCGATGTCCAGAATTGATACAGCGTTATAGGTAAGGGCAGAAGCTTGAATTTTTGCAATTCCCGGAACCGAGCCTGCTGAAAAAATCGCACGTGCTGTTCCCGAAACAGTTCGTGTTACAGGCTCAACGAAGGAGCCCATATTAGTAGCAAAAACAACCTGAGTGCCATCGGGAACAATATTTCCTGATCGGTCTCGAACTTCAGCACTTATCGTAAGAGTACTTCGACCATCGGCAACGGTCATCGAAGGAAAGCTCGTAAGTCGGATAACACCATTCGAGCAATTTGCAACCGCAGTTGCGATTGCAAAGAGTAGGATGGTAATTCCAGCGCGAATTGGTTGAGACATTCCCATAGCTCAAATGTAAGTATAGCCGGGAGCTTATAGTAAAGACAAATTTGGGAAGCCGAAAGGTTCGACTTCCCAAAACGATGTTTGTTTGATTCTATCGAATTACGTTGAGGACGACAGTCTTTCGACCTCTTTCGCCTTCAGGTGTCTCCGCTAGAATTTCGACTCGATAAGCTCCAGGAGCTACGAGTCGGTTTGCATTGTCACGCATTGCCCAAGTGACTTCATTTTCGCCTGTTCGATCTGCTCTTCCACGATGAACGGAATATACTTCCTTGCCGTTGTTCGAAAGAACGCGGACTTGGGTCGTTGCATCTGATGATAGAGTGTATCGAATTGAGAATGGAGCTAATGCCGCTCGACTTCGAGCGACCAGCACGTTGCCGATAACGGCTCGAGTTGCTGATCCAGGAATCATCTCGAGATTGAATTCTCTTGATGACGCTTCATTGGTGTCAAACGTGTACCCTGAGCTTTGTCGAAGGTCGCGGACTGTTCCACTTCCAAGGTCAGTCAATCGGAATCGAGCATTTCTAGGAACCGTCGAAAGGTTTGGCCAAGTGATAGTCACTGTTGCGGCCTCAGTCGTGTTCACTCGAACCTTCCAAGTCTTTCGTGCCATGCGATCTGTAAGCGTTTGCGAATACAGTCTCGTGGTTCCGCCAACCGAATCTTCAACAGCTATCGAGACATTGGCAACGGGCGAACTTGGGATTTCATTCAACCTGAGCACATTTGCTACCGAAGTTGAAGGTGCAAGCCCAACAAAGTTTTGAGCATCTTGCGAACTGCTAGTTCGTGCTGCAAGCTGCAATCGCCATTGCTTGTCAGTTTGAGTCCAACCCGCTCCGGTATCGGTTCGGTTTGAGCCTGGCAAGAATCTCGAATACACTGCCGGATATCCCAGTGTCAAGTCATTTTGAGTATTGACGTGAACCCAATATCCACGGTGAGGGAACAAAGTTCCTGTCGTGTTTTGAGTTGGCAAGTAGTCGGCAGTATTTGGATCGTAATACCAAAGCGTGCCATTAATGTAGCCTGCTTGCACCATCTCATTCCAAGTCAAAACTGTTGGCGTTCCATTTGGAACTCCCACAATCTGACCCAGTTGAACCGCATAAGGATACGGGTTCGCGATCAAGTTCCAACCCGATTTAAGTTGAATGTTTGGAGCTCCGGTTGCGATATCAGGTGGTGCAACTGGGTTGCCCTGTATATCAATGATTCCGAATGCGCTTGTTGCAACTATCCACGCACCCTTTCCACGCTCAGCGCCTGTGGAGATGATGTAGCCATTTTGCTGCGGATCCCACTTGTAAGCTCTGAAATCAAGCGGGCTTTGTAGGCCGAGAACGGCTTCCCACGAGTTGTCATTATTCATTTGCCAAGGACAGCCAAGGAGATTAGCATCAGCGGCAATGTCAAATTTTGGTGTTGAAGAAACTCGAATCGTACCCGTGAGGACCTTTGGACCACCAGGTGTAGAATCAACTTCAAGCTTATATGGCAAGTCGCCAAACGCAATTCCGTCTGCCGCTACTTGCCATTCGAGAAACTCAATTTGTCCAGCATCAATGCTGTTCAGCGTCTTTGTCTGTTGCTCGCCAGCTTCCAGAGTCAATCCAATTCCTGGGAAGGTCAGTTTGCATCGAACTTCCTGCAACGAGATTGGATTCTCAATAATTGCGAAACCCTGAGAGTTATCAATATAAACTCTGATAGTCATCGGATTCGGAGACAATCCGTCAGCCCCATTTGGATCAGAAGCGATGAGTTGAGGAGCGTCTACGACAACGGTGTAAGGTTCCACATAGTTGCCTTTGCCCCAAGTTGAACGAAACATCTGAACAATTCGTCTGGTCGCCAATGGTTGAACATTGATCGGATCGAATTTCTGAAGTACCTGCGTGTGCCCTTGCACGGACGTATCTGGAATGATAACGTCAGGAATTCCAGCCGCATTGAACACGGGTGGACTTGTATTCCAAGTACCCACAGTAATTGCATCAACTGGCGTGACTTCACTGTTTCCATTCACATCTTTGGTTTCGTCTGTCGGCCCCATATCAATGCGAAGGCCAAAGCCTGCGGTTTGGCCGAAAACTACATTTAAGAACTCAGGAAAGGTCGCCGGATCAATATTTCGGATAAAGCGCTTTGGAGTAATGATGGGACGACCTGCAGGAGTTTCAATATAGCCTGGTTTGCCGCTCCTAAATGAGCGAGTGAACAATCCTGAAAACGACATGTCAGACCCAGTAGTATCAGCGTTCGCTGACAGCATTGCGCTTTGATGCCCAAACCAGAGTCCAATTGTTCGGCCAGTTGTTGTATTCGTATTTCTTAGGTCCCAAGTGACTTTTGCTGTATCGCCAATAACGTCAACCCGAAGCATAACTTCAATATCGCCATGCTGGGAACCAAAGTGGTAATAACGCCCGCTAAGACCCTCCCACAATTCGAAGAATCCTTGAAGTCCGAAAACTTGCCTAGCCGGAGCGGCGGTTGAGCCAGGTTCACCTTGAAGGGTCATCATGATGCCGCCATCTCGGTTCGGATCAATCGGCATCCCCCATGTGTGAATCAAGCCATCATCTGTAAAACTGCTATTGGGGTCGGCTGGATTTTGATCCTGAACCGAGCCCAGGAATCCATTCATAAATCCAAATCCACCTGGCAAGTTGCCAGTATAGGCGGTTGGTCCAAAGCACGGGCCGTTGGCCCCGCCGTAAGTGACGGTTCCGACAACACCTGTGCTTGCAGCCATTAACAGATTCGCTTGGCCTAGGGAGCCAAACGGTATCGAGCGTGGCATTGTATTCATCGGGTCAATACATTCGAAACCCCAACTTCCAGCTTGGCCGTAGGCGGCTCTAGCACCGAATGCGGCGATCATTGCAAACCCAAAAACTTTTGAAAAACGCGTATTCATTTTCTATCCTTCGCTCTCTGAAGAGACCCGGAATTTCATTTGTTTGAAACTCCGGGTTCTAACTGACATTACGTATGACGTTTCCTCAATTGTGGCCAGTACTGCAATTATTACAGTAGACCATCCATTTTCTTACGGAGGCGGTGGCGGCAGCGTTGGCAACAACATTCTACGTGGTGGGCCAAAGACATACCTGTTCCCAGCCTTATCGGCTACCGGGCCTGGAAGGTCGGAAGTATTGCGACCGCCTACTCGCCAGAACACCTGAAGAGTTGAACTGCCAAAGTCCGATCTCAGACGATTCAACAACGTATCGCTTGTGTTCCTACGATAATCAACAGGTACGAACGCAAGAATTCCGATTTCGGTCCGGATGATCTTGGCATACGTTTTGATCAAGTTCTTGTTTGTGAACGATTCGTCTGTTGAGAATTGGAGTGCATATTCCACAACGATCGGAAATGCCCCGGTCGCTACGGATGTAAACGTAAAGTTGTCATCTGTTGCTACTGTTGCACCCGATGTAGGCGAAACTTGCAATACGCGATCAAGCGGAGTTGCAATGCCCTTTGCCATCTGCTTAGGCGACAAGAAGTAACAGAATTCAGCAGTACCACCTGTACCGCCAGTCGTTCCACCTGTTCCGCCGGTAGTTCCGGCAGTGCCACCAGTCGTGCCAGCAGTACCTCCACCAGTACCACCACCAGTCGTTCCACCGCCGGTTGTCCCGCCGCCAGGTAGATCAATTCCAGCCACTCTGTAGAGTTGCTGAATCTGATAAGTATATGGACGACCTGCTATGACACCTGCAACGCCTGTTGCCGTTTCGTCTTCAGGTGCAGCATTGTCGCATGTATTACCGCCAATCTGTCCGCCAAACGTGCTGAAAGCCACGTCTCGGGGACCTGTGGTATCCCATGCCTTCGTAGCATCTCCAAGAACAACGGTTACCGGACTGGTAAGTACGTCGTTTCGGAACAATTGCCAAGAATACATTGTGGATCGCCCACGATGGAACAAATCTAGCTTCCAGCTAAGCTGAACCGCCGGTACACCCGAAAAGTTCGGATACAACATCGCTTCTGCGTTGAATACGGAAACTGATTCTGCCGTGCTGCTGTTCGACAACAAGATGGCCATGATGCCACCGACTATTGCTAGAGTCGTAAATTGACTGTTGCTCTTTCGGGTTTTAGGCTTTACGATTTGAGGATTGCCATTGTTTGCATTCCAATCTGGTTTCAAAATCGGTGGATCAAAGATCGCTCGAACCTTGTCGCCTGGTTGAATGCCCCGAAACGACTTTGTAATTCGAACTACAGCACTATCAAACTCAACGGTATCAACCGTGGCCGTAGCAACTTGCTCTGCTCCACGAACAACAATCAACTCCATACCTGCCTGGAATCCAGTTCGAGTACCTTGGTTGATCAATGCTTCGTTAGTCAGCGTGTTAAGTACTGTTGCTGTTGGCAAATTGCGTTGATTGATTTCTCTGGTCGCCTGGGCTGCCGCTGCTGCCAAAGCTTCGTTTAAGAGTGTCGTATCATCAACTGCACCTGCACGAGTAGAGGAACTAGCCCCAATAGCCGCACCATTGATAGGAAGCGCCGAAGACACGTCCAAAACAACCATGCGCAAAAGAACGTCGGCTCTCTTGCCGCCGCTTTCGCTAACGATGCGATAGTTGACAACTTCGCCCGTTACCAAAGTAGCGGCGCGTAGCTCCCCACCAAGGCGTTGTAGCGATGGCTTATCAGTAACTGGCTGACGAAGCCCTAAGGACTCGACTGCACGTTGCACCGTTTCTTGTGGAACGATGTCGTACTTGCCAGACTTTAGCAATTCGTTGCCGACTGCTCCTGCTGCTGCCGAACCAACCTCTGCTCCGCCGGTCTTCGACTTGTTGACGAAATCAACCACTGCCCATGTAGGGAGTTGTTGAAATTGTGCTGCTGCGGGCGCAGGCACGAGTAACGAAAGGAATGGCAATAGCAAGCCTAACGCCGAAACGTTGGCAACTAGCCGTCCTGGAATTGTATTGATGAACCGCCTCACCGTGACGAGTCCTCCTTGTCAGTTAACTTCTGAAATTTCTTGGGGCTGAAAGCCCATTGTCGGTTCGTGCTCGAATCAATCAAGCGATCCCTCTTGAACGTCTGGATAATGATCTCCATTGTTTTACGCCTCACACTATTTATTGATCGAACCTGAATCGAAGCCGCATCAAAAAATGCGTTCGATCCTTCGAACTCGGTGCAGTATAGCACGTTCCTTTTACGGAATCAACCTATTCTGCACAAACAGCAAACATCAGCTTCGCTATATCCTCTCGGACGGAAGTGACAGATGCATTGGTTCGGATGATTGTATCCGCAAATGCAATTTTCGCGCGAATGGGTAACTGAGTCTTCAGCCACGCATCCGCTTCTTTCGCATTTCCTAACCGAGATTCTAGCCGTTTTCTTTGCGTTTCCGGGTCGCACCAGACGACCCAAACCTGCGAAAAGGAATCTAAAATGCACGTTTCAATCAAAATCGGAACTTCGATGAACTGTGCCTCGCTTTGGTGAATTTTTTCCAATATTTTTAGATGAAATGTTTTGTTCACTGCTTTTCGAATATCGGACGAGGATGCCATTTGAGTTCGCAAATATTCACGAGAAACCGGAATTTCGCACCTTAACAGTTGAGAAAGTGACAATTGAATTTCAGGCTCATCATAAATTTTTTCTGCAATTTCATCCGCCGAATCAACGGAATGACCCATTTCACGTAGGATGTTGCAAACCGTTGACTTGCCCGTGGCAATCCCGCCGGTTATTCCAATTGGTTTCTTTCGTGAAGTGGGGCGCATGATTCTGATTTCATCGAAATTTAGTGTCCAGAAAGCCCAAGCCTTCGCATAAATGCAGCCATATTCGGCTCCCGACCTAAATAATCGCGGAGCATGTCGAGTTCGTCCATCGTGCCACCTCGTCCGAGAACTTTGTCTCGGTAGTAGCGGCCAGCCTCTTCGCTCAACACTCCCTTCTCTTCAAATCTTCCGAACATGTCTTGTGCGTACACCAGCGACCACAAATAGCCGTAATAAGCTCCCTGATACCCGTTCAGGTGACCGAACGAGGCTTGCGAAAACGCACTCGGCAATCTTTTGTAGGGCATTACCTGTTCATACACGTCCCAACATGCTTTTGTTGTGTCAATTTCGCCCTTTGGAGCCGTATGGAAGGCCTGATCCATCATTCCAAGCCACATTTGTCCCTCCGTTTCAATTCCGCTGCCCAACGACTGGGCAGCCTTCATGCCTTTAACTAGCGCGGCTGGAATTGGCTCGTTTGTCTTGTAGTGCTTAGCAAAAAGGGCCAAAGCTTCTGCCGACCAAACCCAGTTTTCGAGCATCTGACTCGGAGCCTCCACGAAATCACGTGCAACTGAAGTTCCTGCAAATCTCGCATATTTGGCTTGCGAGAGAATATTGTGAAGCCCGTGGCCGAATTCGTGGAAAAATGTCTCCACTTCGTCATGCGGCATCAAAGAAGGCTTTGTCGGCGTTGGTTTGGTGAAATTGCAAACTAGAGCAGCAACAGGAAGCTGCACTGTACCGTCTTCGTTCGCCCGTCGAGCGGTCAAGCCCCAACAAGCGGCGTGATTGTATTTGTTTTCACGAGGATACAAATCAGTGAACATGTGCCCAAGAATTTTTCCGCTCGCGGTGTCTTTAATCTGATAAAGCTTTACGTCGTCATGCCAAATCGTAAACCCGAGTTGGCCAGCCTGGCTCGTCATATCTGAATAAGTAATTGAGAACAACTTTCCAGTAATTGTGAAAAGCCCTTCGAGCACTCTTTCCATTGGGAAATATTCACTGACCTTCTGAGTATCAACCGCATACTTCTTAGCGAGGAGATAATTTTTGAAGAAAGCGTAGTCCCAAGGATTCAATACAGCTTTTTTATCTTTGGTGAACTGTCGTTTCGCGCTTTGCAACTCTGCAAAGTCAATCTCTGCTTTTTTCTTCACAGATGGGAGAAGCTGCTCATAAAACTTTTTGACAGTCTCAGAGTTCTTTGCCATTCGAACGTCAACTTCGTAGTCCACTGTATTCTTGTATCCAAGAAGCAACGACTTTTCATCGCGAAGTTTTAGCATTTGTTCCAAGACTTCCACATTTTTTGGAGCGCGGCGGCGGTAAAGCCACTGCATCTTTCTTCGAGTCTCCTCAATAGAGCAGTAGTCCATGATTGCTCCATAGGTTGGCCCGTCAAGCCCAGCGAGGACTGTATTTCCAATTTTTGGGAGCCTATCTACGACTTCTTGGGGCACACCTTTAAGCTCAGCCATGTTCAATGGAACTTTGGTCTTGTCTTCGGCGATGTTGGTTTCAAATTCGATTCCAATCTTTGAGATCGCCATGTCTAAGGCCTTGAGCCGATCTCTGGTTTCCTTTGGCAGAGACATTCCGCTGCGCTTGTAATCTCGAATGGTTTGATCCAACATTCGTTTTTGTTCGCCCGCAAGATTTGGTTTTGTGTCGGCGTAAGCATTGATTGCACTGTAGAGGTCTTCTCGTTTGCCGACCTCGATGTACCAGTTCGTTACCGTTTCTTCGGCTTGACGAGACTGATCTCGAATCTTGGAATCTGGATTTACATACTGTTGGAAGATTCCCATGCTAGTTTCCGAGTCAAACTCGGCGGTCAGCCTGTCTAAGAATCCGAGAACGTTGTCAAAATTTCTTTCTCCGGGAGTTAGAGCGAGGATTCTGGCGATTCCAGAATCTGCCTTCCTAATCGCGGCATCAATTTTTGATGCGATGTCTTGGGGAAACGAACTTGAGGCGCAAATAACTGCGGCAAAAAGGGCAATGTGACGTATCCACTTCATTTTGTTAGGATACTTGGGGAACACCGTGTAACGGTTCTCCGAAGTTCTGAAAATGGTTTATAGGTTTTTATCGAGCTGGTACGGAAGTCTATCAGACCAACATGTCCTATATGTCCTGTTTGTCCTATGAATTCTCGAAAGTCCGAACCAAAAACCTAACCAAACATTTCTTCAGCTTCTACGATATTGATCAAGACCTCTCTCGGCCGAGGTCCATCGCGCTGGCCGACAATGTTTCTTTCTTCCATTACATCGAGCAACCGAGAAGCTCTCTGAAACCCGATAGCGAACCTGCGCTGAAGCATGGAGGTCGAAACCTGACCCCGTTCTGCAGCAAACATTACTGCATCTTGATACAGCGCATCGTTCTCGCCGTCGTTAGTTCTGCTACTCGTCTCGCGAGATTCGGTCGCCGCTTCCTTTACAAGTTCTTTTGGATTCAATTGATACGCTGGCGGTTCTTGCTCTCGCCAGAAATCACAAATCTTTTCGATCTCATCTTCCGAAACGTAACAACCCTGAATTCGAACGGGCTTGCTGGCGTCAATCGGTGCATAGAGCATGTCCCCACGGCCGATCAGGTCTTCTGCACCCTTTTCATCAAGGATCGTACGCGAGTCAATCTGGCTGCTCACGGCAAATGCGATCCGAGAAGGGATATTCGCTTTTATAGTGCCCGTTATAACGTCAACCGAAGGCCTTTGTGTAGCGATTACTAAATGGATTCCGACCGCCCGTGCAAGCTGAGCAAGGCGGACAACAGTTGTTTCGACCTCAGCTTTTGCCGCAATCATCAAATCGGCAAGCTCATCTATGATGACAACGATGTAGGGCATTTTTTCTTGAAAGCTTGCCCTTTCATTCCAACCGTCAATATTCCGAACCTTTTCTTGATTGAGCAAATCGTAGCGGCGATCCATTTCCCGCCAAACTGCCCTAAGTACGGCAGGAGCTTCCTTCATATCGGTCACTACAGGACACAAAAGATGCGGAAGCCGGTCAAAAAGTGTGAGTTCAACCCGTTTCGGGTCAATCATAACGAATTTCACATCCTTCGGCGTGTTGCGAATCATGAGCGACATGATGATGCCCGCCAGTCCGATGGATTTTCCAGAATTCGTTGCTCCTCCGATCAAGAGGTGTGGCATTTTGGTCAAATCGGCGTACATATTCCGACCTGCAACGTCCTGCCCGAGAGCTACATAAAGCCTTGAAGGATGCTCTTTGAACTCCCTTGTTTCGCAACATTCACGCAGAGTGACCGCTATGCGCTTTGCATTCGGGACTTCAACGCCAATGGCGGCTTTGCCAGGAATGGGGGCTTCGACCCGAACATGGGAAGCTGCCAGATTCATCGCAATGTTGTCTGCAAGGGCAGTGATTCTGCTTACTTTGATTCCTGGACCGAGCTGACATTCGTAGCGAGTAATTGTGGGTCCTGTGGCAACTTCCACCACGTTTGCTTCAATCCCAAACTCTTCCAAAGTTGATTCAAGCGTTTGAATGTTCTGCTGCATTTCCTGCGCAGTTCGCTTTGGCTTTTCGGCGGGAGCTTGCAACAGGCCCATCGGAGGCAATTTGTAGCCTTCCTTTGGGGTAGAAGTTGTGTCCGAGAACTTCGAGCCGTTGTCTAATTCAGTGATTATCGGCGATTGCTTTGCCTTTGTTTCTGCCAATTGAGGCTGCTGATCTTCTGGCATTGGAGTTCGCTCAAGAATTCGCGCTTTGCTCGCTGCAACAGGTTCGCGAGATTCCATTTGAACGACTGCCCTTGCAGCGACCCTTGCCGCATTTGACTTGGGCTTCAGCTTCTTTGCACGTTCTGCAGCTAGTTCAATCATTGCGTGAATAGGCATTTGCAGGCACAAAATGAACCCAATCATGCCAAGGCTGCCAATTCCTACATTTTTTGCAGTTCCAAGCAAGCCTTCTAGCGCCCATGCAATTACAGCACCGACATAACCGCCGCTCTGAGCGACAATTTCTGGATCAAAGTAATCGCCTGATTGAGTTCGAGCCATCAAGCCGACAACGGTACAGAATAGGAGAACTAACCCAATTCCGAGTTGGGTGATCTCAATTTTCTTTCGGCCGCCTAGTATTCCGATACCCAGAAAGGCAAAAGCTGCCACGATTGCCCAAGTGCCTCCACCAAAAAGAAGTTTGAGAACATCGGTGATTCCTTGGCCGAGCAAACCCGCATTTCCAGCCCATAGGGCGATGCCGACAATAGCGGCAAATGCCAGGCAGAGTACTCCGGCGATGTCATGCCTTCTGTGCGAAGTTTCGGTTATGCGCTTCCGAGGTGCTGCTCGCGTCGTCGTTTTCATCCTAAAACCATTACGCAGCCATCCTTGGCGCGTTGCTTCATTCTAGCATGGGTGACCTTGAAACAAGATGCCGATGTAAAAAACCTGGCTAACAAATCGCTATTTCGGATGGAAAACTTTTGGCGGACTAGAAAGAGTAATGCGATGTCGTCCAACATTGGCAACTGCTAGGATTACTGCCCCAGACGAATATTCGATTCGGTTCCTTGATATAAATTCAACTCGATCGTATGTAACTTCTTTTCGAGTTCGGACAATTCTTACGGACTCTCTCCAAGTTCCGTTGGATGGAAGAAGCAAGATGTCGTCGCAGATATACATTCCTGGGTCGAAGTATTTGGCCGGGTACAAAAACCGAGGTAACTCGGGTTTATTCTTGTCCTTTCGTAGTCCCTCAAACCGGTAATCACCTCTAACAAAGCCATTGTCATGCAAGATTCTCGTTCCAAGTGATGGCCAGATTATTTCACCAGCACAACTTGCTACAAACGCTCCTAAACTGTCAGCAACCGCCCCTCTCGTCTCAAACGTATGCCCCTCATTTGGCAAAAACAGGCACGATTTCGGCATTTTCAGCTTGTCCCAATACAGCGACATCGCATCCGGCGCCCAAAACGGATCATTCGTCCCGTTGATTGAAAACAAAGGGCATTTGATTCGATCTGCATAAGTCAGCGGATCGAGCATCGCAGCCAACCTCTTCCCATCCGGCGTTTCAAGCGCCGCCAGCATTCCCGATTTCTCGTAGTCTTGAATTTGCGGCGAATAGTGCCCCCAGAGCTCCTTTTGATGCTTCATTTGGGCAACGATGTTGAGATTATCGAACACAACTGGCGCGATTCCTATGATCCGCTTGTCTCCTGTCCCTGCTACTAGCCAAGTTGTCCAACCTCGCTTGCTCGCACCTGTAACTACAAATTTCTTGATCGGATTTTTTGTCTTTGCCGTGGACTTTTCAATTGCATTCATTGCCTCATAGGCGGATTTAGCCATCGGGAAAAGAAGCGGCCAAGAGTCGTCCTTGGTTTCAAACCACTTTTGCAAGGTCAATGCGATCAGCCCATCTTCCTTTTGATCCCAGATTGGCTGATTCGGAATCTGATAGAGCGTGGCTACTGGCATCCCAGCGATTCCAGCTAGATTTGTAGCAAACGCCTCGTCGTTCAAGCCTGTTCGATCACCGGTTATGACCAAAACGGCTGTTCCCATGTTGATCAACTTTGCTGGCTGATTGATCGTAACATCGTGTTTCCACTTGACTCCGTGCCAAGTCTGACTGACCAAATTGATGGACTTTGGGGTGCCTTTGGTTGGCGACTGAGTCCACCGAGTGGTTGCATCATGTTCAAAAACATAACGGGTAAACGGGTCCGATGAAAATCCAATCGAAAGAGCTAGAAAACCAGCAAGAATCATTGTCTCACCATAAAGATAACGAAATTCAGTTTAACCTGAACTACTTCAATCGTACGCGCCGTCTGTACGTTAGGGTTGACATTCTATGGCGCTTTCTGCGAGAATGTGAGTGTTGCCAGTATGGGCGAGGGTGTATGGGTACTACAAAATTAATTGCCAAAGTAGCGTTAGTGATTTCAGCGGTTTGCGCCGCGATCACAGCTTCAGCGTTTTACGACACAGATATTCTGATTCAAAGGGCGCTAAACAGTCCCGATTTTCATGTGAAATATTCGGGCGTTGCCGCTTCCATGATTGAGATGCGAGTCAACGGTTCTAGCATGGGAACTCAGGCTGTTTCAGCATCGAAATCAGCCGGTGAAGTCATTTTCACACTCGATTTGTTGAGCTTGAATGATGGCGAAAACCAAGTGGAAGTTCGACTTTTTGATAAGAGCGGCAAGCTGCTTGGCACACAAAAAATGAGCGTTTCTACGGACGACGGTTCACCAGCACCAGTTAAGTTGACTGGTCCTAAAATGGGTGCGACTGTTCAAGGTCCAATCGAAATCAAAGTTGGATTTGGCAAAGAAATGAGGAACGCTTACGTAAGTTTCTTTGTTGACGACCAATTTAAATCAATGAGCAACTCGACGCCATTTAACTATTTTTGGGATAGTTCAATCGAATCAAACGGATGGCACGAGCTTCAAGCTTGGGTAGTTGACGAAAACAGCATTACACACAAAACTCGCAAACTTCGAGTATTTGTAAACAACCCCGGTGGACGAACGGTTCGCCGAAATCCGACTCCTGCAACAACGCCGATTAAGCCAATCACCGTCCCTGCAGTGAAGATTCCAAAAGCAGTTCCGACGATTTCCGCAATTAAGCCGGCAGTTATTGTTCCGAAAACTGTAGTCGCCACCAAATTGCCTGCTGCGCCAATTGAACTTTCAATGGCAATGAATAGCTTCAAAACGGTCACATCTTCGTCAGTAGGTTTGAAATCCGCACAGCCAACGCAATCCGCTACTGCAAGTGCTCGAATGGTGAGCCCAAAATCCTTGCCTACAAAACTGACTTCTGTAACTGCTCCAACAGTTAGCAATGTTTATGTAGCCGCAACTGCTGCATCGAGAATCTCAATCGGTTATGGAACAAAAGTCCCTGCTACCGGTAATTTCAAAATCTCAATGAACGCCAAGGCTGTTAAGTTTGACGTTCAGCCCCGAATCCAAGACGGAGTGCCACTCACTCCGCTTCGCCACCTCTTGGAAGCCAATGGCGGCAAGGTTGATTGGGAAAGCCTAACAAAGACAGTGTTTGGCAAGAACGTAGATGGCGCGACGATCATGGTGAAAATCGGAGATCGAATGGCGTCCATCAACGACAAGTCAATTGAACTTGAAATGGTGCCCTTCCTTGAAGGAGGCAGAACGATCGTTCCGCTTAGCTTTATTAGAGATGCTCTTCAAGTTGATGTTGAGTTTGACGTAAAGACCGGCCACGTGCTGATCACTTCGATCAAGAAAAAATAACTCGAGTTCATCGAAACTTATGCCGCCCCCGACGTTCGTCGGGGGCGGCATTTTTTGTGCGAAAGCGACAGACGAGAGCTTGGGTTCAACTTGCTTCCAATCACCTCATAGTTTCTTGCGTCTAAATGCGAAAGTTTTTGGAAGCATTTGCCGATATATTATTCAGAGGCAATGAACCCAATATGAGAAAAGTGAACACGAGGGCAGACCAGCGACGTTACGCTCGCTTTGAAGTACTAGATTACGCAATGATTTATCCGTCGAACGGAAATCAACCGTTTCGAGCGATTGTTGTGGACGTCGGGCTTGGGGGAGTTCAGCTTCGATCAAAAGAACGACTGCCTATTGGCGACAATTTTGAACTTGTTATTGGAACTTCAGATGGAAAACAGCTTGCCTTGAACGGCGAGGTCCGAAGTTCCCGAAAAGTCCCTGATTCAGATCTCTTTGGAAGCGGCTACCGATTTTTGCCAGAAAGCCACGATCAGAGGATTGACATTGCCGAATACGTGCACATGGTCTTTCAGCGCCAAGGCGAAATGCTTGTCCAGGATTAGCTAAGAACTAGCCTTTACTGCTACAACTGCCACAACCGCCGCCAGAACTTGCGCCTGAATCTTCTGTACTGAAGGATGATCCACATCCGCAACCTGAGGTTGCGTTTGGATTCTCAATCTTGAATCCGCCAAGGCCCTCGTCAACATAGTCAACGCTTGCTCCATCCATATACTGAAGACTCATCGCGTCAATTCGAATTTGGACTCCGTCTTGGTCAAATGTCTGGTCGGTAGCATCAACATCTCCGTCATCCAGTGCCATACCATAAGAAAGACCTGAGCAACCGCCGCCAGCTACCCACACGCGCAATGCCGTATTAGGACGATTTTCAGATGCCATCAAGTCCTTTAGTTCAGTTACTGCGCGCTCGGTTAATGAAATTGCCATGTTTTGTTCCTACCAATCTGTACTCTTTATTATGGCTTAGGATTGCAAATCATTGCGGAAAAATGAGGAAATTGAAAAAAGGCTAGCAATTTTTGTCGAAATTGAAGGTGTATGTAGCGTACAATATACAAATGTCATCTGAATCAATTGCTGTTTCGGGACGAGTTCGACTTATGGAATCCGCTACAAAGCTCTTTGCGGAGAGGAGCTACGTTGAGGTCGGAATCGCCGAAATTCTGAAAGTCAGCGGTGTCCAAGCACCAACCCTCTATCATCATTTCGGTGATAAGGAAAAGCTTTTCGTGGCGTGGGCGGAACAAGCATTCTCAAGATTAGGAGATGAAATTCGGCTATCAACTAACGACATGGCGGATCCGCTAGATGCGCTTACTGCGCTAGCCGAACGAGTCGGTGAATGCACTTATTTGCCCATTTTTCGAACACTTGACTCAGCAAAGAGACTTCGAGATCAAAACAATGCAGATCGGATTGAGCAAGCCTATTTCCGAGCCATATTCGAACCTCTTTGTATTGCGTTGATGGCCGCTTCCGATGCTGGGAGGGTTGCGATTGACGCCATTGATCGGTCTGCTTCCGTGTTCCTGATGGGCTCGCTTGCAATCAGCAGAAACAATGAGATGCCCGGTTCGGGTGCAGATTCAAACTATCGTTGGTGGGTAAATCATTTCGTCTTTGGTTTTATCCGGCCTCTGCCATAGCCCTGCCAAATTGACCTTCCACCAAGTACAATTAGACTTCAAATGCCGTACATTGTAACCGAGCCCTGCGTGGGCGTTAAAGATAAATCTTGCATGACTGTTTGCCCGGTTGATTGCATTTATGAAGGAGACACGATGGTCTACATCAACCCAGACGAATGTATTGACTGCGGCCTTTGTGAACCGGAATGCCCGGTTACGGCGATTTTCGTAGACACTGACGTTCCGCCGCAATGGAAAGATTATATTGAACTCAATAATAAAGAGTCAAAGCGAATTGGCGGCGGTTAAGCGGCTTCAGACTCGGCGAGATAGTATTTGAGCAGTTGACTCCACCTAGTTTGATTGGGTTGAGCCAATGGATACAGTTCGATCCCAACACGATAGGAACCTGTTAGGCCATCAATAGTCTTTGAATAGCAAACTTCGCCTTTGCCATAAATTTCGCCAAATCTTGTGGAAAGTGTCACGCTTGCAATTTCGGCCTTCTCTACCGTGGCCATAGTTCGCAATCCAATTCCAGTAGGCGAAAGATCAATAACGTCGCAAACGGTTTCGAACCAGCCTATCTTTAGGGTACATATCAGGTCGGCAACTTTTACTCGTACTGCCTCGCTTGAATCTATGGTCTGGGGAGTCGTCAATAGTTGGAATGAGCTACGTGGACCATTGCGAAATTCGAATGTAGCACGAAACATCGCAGTTTGCCCGTCACCATAGGCTTGAATAAAGAACTCTTGTTTGGGTTCAAATTCGTCAAGGCCGTTGAGCCGAACAATAAGCGTGCCATTTTCAATCTCAAAAATCCAACCGTTGAAAAATCGAGAATCCGATACGCGCTGAAGGCGGATTCTTGTTCCCTCGTATGATTGGCTCAAAAAAATCTCTTTCATTGGACGATGTTTCCGAAATCTTTCAACTTTTTGGTGTTGTCCTTCCCATTACTGAATTTGGTTCCAACGTGCTCTATTCACACGATCTATAGACTCGATTTGAAATCCTGTGCGGAAGTTGTTTGGAACTTGCCTGTTGGCTCTGCTATATCGGACAACGGCTTCACATTGAACTTGGCCCAACCGCGTCTCCACGCAAACATCGAACCGGCGTCCTATTTGCAATTTCTCCGACAAGACAATTGCCATTCCGCTATCACTGGTGTCAACTACCGTCCCTTCAATTTTTGCCAATTCAGAAACGATATGCGCTTCCAAAACCTTTATGAGCTGCCGTGCCTCCTCGGTAGCTTTGCGTTGCTTCACAGCACTCGAAATCGCAAAGTCAAACTCAAAGTCTGCCGCAGCAAGGACACGTTTCTTCATAATTGACTCTGAAACGGTTGCATTGAGGCTGCAGAATCCAGAGTCAGAACCAAATTCAAGTCGAGCTTGGAACGACGCGATTGTCTCTCGACCAAATACTTCAAATTGAAATTCTTGACCGGTCGTAAGTACAACTTCCGGGCTCGAAAGCACCAGAATTCTTTGACCGGAAAAATCTTGGACCCAGCCGGTAAAGAACTTGCAGTCTGTCATCCTCTGGAATCGGGTTCGAACTCCAGTGAGTTCATTTTGTACACCTATGCTCAGCTCTTGACCAACATTTGACATTTACATTAATGTTTTCGGTTGAAAATGCTCTTTTGTCCAGTAAGATTTCACAGTTCCGCAGTCTGCATCTCGACGATTCGCGTTCCTTCTATTTCTAGTCAGAATTTCTCGAGCCTACAATAATTGTAAAATAACGTATGAGCGAAAATTCTGAAAAATTGTCAAGCTTGACGCCCCTCCAAAAAGCGCAAGAGCAGTTTATTGTCGAATGGGGTCGAATGAGTTCCAGTTGGGGCATAAACCGAACGATGGCGCAGATTCATGCATTGCTCTTTATCACGGGTGAAACCCTAACAGTAGACGAAATCATGGCGCGACTACAGATTAGTCGAGGCAACGCAAGCATGAACTTACGCGACCTTATGGACTGGGGCATTGTTCGAAGAACCCGAAATCCGGGAGAAAGGCGAGACACCTATTCATCAGAAAGCGATCCATGGCAAATGTTCGCTCGCGTTGTGAGAGAGCGAAAACGACGTGAAATTGACCCTACCGTAGGGGCGATCGAAGAGTGTTTGGCGAAATTGCCGACCGAAAGCAATGGCGACGAAGGTGTCGAAATTTGCCGACGTCGGCTTTCAGGCCTTCTAGAAATTTTTGGTGTGATAGACATGGTTTACAATCAGGCAATGGCTACAGACCGAGCGTTCTTCACGGCGGTCGAATCCTTCAGAAGCGATAATCCTGCCAAAAACTAGTACCGCAGGAGTTCTAGTTTTCTAGAATTTTTCGCATTTATTCACATTGCCGGTGGTAGTGTATTGTAGATGTCCGTTCGCGCCAGCAAAGAGAAAGTACAAAACAGCGTTTCGCGATTTCCGCTTCTGCCGATTCGCGATGCTGTGATCTTTCCAGGCCACGTTCATTCGTTGCTTATTACGAGGGAGCATTCTCGCAGAACCATACATCAAG
Organism: Armatimonadota bacterium; assembly: GCA_031400935.1. GTDB lineage: Bacteria > Armatimonadota > Fimbriimonadia > Fimbriimonadales > Fimbriimonadaceae > JANNJE01. The sequence goes on along the minus strand of JANNQV010000027.1, from coordinate 49,263 downwards.
CCCAGCAAGACGGTTCTCATGTCATCTGCGTCACGCAAATAAACAGAACAACGGAAGATCCGCGGCTGTCTGAACTGTACTCTGTTGGTGTTTCGTGCGAAATCATGCATGTGACCCCATTGCCCGACGGCTCAATTCGTGCTGTACTTCGTGCCGGATCGAGAATGCAAGTTCGATCAGTCAAGAAAACCACCAAAATGTGGATCGCAGAGGCTCAACCTTTTACTTCTGCGGCAATTGAAACAGATGAACTCGTAGCTGTAACTCGATTCTGCGTGGCAAAGTTTACAGAGCTAGCCGAGGCGGACAGCACAATTCCCTTAGAGTCGCTGGCTTCCTTCTCACCAGACGATCCTTCGGATAGGATCATTGATTCAATATCCTATTTTCTTTCGACAACGATTGCGGCAAAACAGGCACTTTTGGAAGAGCACGACGTTCTGAATCGTGCCGGTGAGCTATCAAAAATCCTTGCCAGAGAAGTCCGCTTGCACGAGATTCAGCAAGATGTCGCTAAGTCGGTAAATCAAACTTTTGACGACGCTCAACGAGAGTATTTTTTGCGCGAACAGCTACGTTCGATTCAGCGAGAACTAGGCGATGTTGAATCCAATTCTGAAGCGGAACGGCACAGAAACAGCCTTCTGGCTAACAATCCACCAGAGGTTGTTGCAAAACGTGCTTTAGACGAAATTGCAAGGCTCGAAAGATTCCAAGCCTCCGGGCCTGAGTCTTCAATGATAGATTCATATTTGGATTGGATTCTGAACCTACCGTGGAACCGAGTTAGCAACGAAGACATAGATATAAACGAAGCAAAAGGAATATTGGATGAAGCGCATCACGGCTTGAACGAGGTAAAGCAACGGGTGGTCGAGTATTTGGCAGTTCAAAAGCTGTCTCGCTCAATTGGCGGCCAAATCCTTTGCTTCGTTGGACCGCCTGGCGTCGGCAAAACAAGCGCGGCTGAGTCAATTGCAAAAGCAATGAATCGTAAACTGGCGCGTGTTGCACTTGGAGGAGTCAGGGATGAAGCAGAAATTCGCGGACATCGGAGAACTTACGTAGGAGCGCAACCCGGGCGAATCATCAAAGAAATTCGTCGAGCTGGTTCACGAAGCATCGTAATTTTGCTCGATGAAATTGACAAGATTTCGCGCGAATCGCGAGGCGACCCGACTAGCGCACTTCTAGAAGTTCTTGATCCGGCTATTCAGTCGGAGTTCGTTGATCACTACTTGGATATGCCGTTCGATCTTTCCGATATTGTATTCTTAGCTACTGCAAACTCAGTCTCGGAGATTTTGCCCGCGCTCCTAGATCGAATGGAAATTGTCGAATTTACAAGCTATACACCATCCGAACGGGTTGAAATTGCCAAGCGATATATGATGCCAAAATTGATCGAAGAGCACGGAATCGGCAACGGCAAATTCTTCATTGACGATGAAGCCATTGAAAAGATCGCTACTTTGTATACAAACGAGCCAGGAGTTCGCCAATTACATCAACAGCTTGCCGCGATTTGCCGCAAGGCTGCGGTAACCATATTAGCGGGTGAGTCAGTAAAAGTGGATTGCAATAACTTGCATGAGTGGATATGCACATCTGACTACCAAGAACCAAAAAACCAATTACCAAAGGTTGGAAGTTGCTTTGGGCTTGCGGTATGTTCTTTGGGCGGCAGTTCAATGCCAATCGAAGTTGTCCTCCTTGAACCAGAAGGAACCGAATCAAAAATCTTACTGACCGGCAATCTTGGCGAAGTCATGCGAGAATCCGCGCAAGCAGGTGTCACCTATTTGCGCTCCCATTCCATAGAGTTATTGGGCTCCAAAAATGTTGGAAAGGACATTCATGTTCATGTAGGAGAAGGCGGTGTACCCAAAGATGGCCCGAGCGCAGGACTCGCAGTTGCCATTGCACTCATTTCCGCTGCAACGAATCGAGCAGTTCGATCAGGAATCGCAGCGACGGGCGAAATTGGACTTGCCGGCGACATTCGTCCCGTTGGCGGACTTCGAGAAAAGCTAATTGCTGCAAAGCGAGATGGGTTCAACACGGTTTTGGTTCCAAAACGAAATGAACGTGCCATTCTCGAATTGCCCCACGACGTCCGTATAGGAATTGATATTGTGTACGTAGCTCAATTGGACGAGGCGCTCTCTGTTGCGCTAGAGCCTTCTGTTGCTGGCACTGTGGCTCTGCGGCGAACGACCCATGCCGCAATCGGAACGGCGAAAAGCGAAGCCACGAATGCATAAACAAAAAGGATGCTAGCCGGGAAGTAGTCGGATTTTTCGGGAACGACAAACTCGACATCCAGCATTCGCCTGTCGCCAACCGGAGCTTGGCGGATGATGTTTCCCCTCTGATCCACCGCCATGGTGATGCCAGTTGAGGCAGACCGAGCTACGGGCAACCCAGTTTCAATGGCTCTAAAAACAGCTGTTGCCGCTAACTGTTCGGGGGCATTCGATCCCATGTACCAATCGTCAATAGACAAGATTGCGAGAAGCTGGGCACCATTTTTTGCTTGATCGGATGCGACATCGGGAAAAAGTTCTTCAAAGCAGATGATTGGGCCGACCTTTATTCTGTTGATCTCAACTGCCTCTGTTTTGATTGCGCCAATTAGGTCGCTTGTCGTCAACGTGAAAATTTTGAGAAATGGAAGCTGATCTCTGAAAGGCACGTATTCGCCAAACATGACAAGACGGCGTTTGTCCGAGAATGACCAATCCCCATCGTAGGCAATAGCGGATTGATAAGTTCCGACAACTGTGCGCCTTGAGGCTCCAAACAGGATCGCTACCGAGTTTGGAATCGGAAAATCAAGATCAGGAGGAAAAGTTTGTCCAACATCGGCAAGCCCTTCCGGAAAAATGATGAGATCTGCCTTTATCGTATTAGCAATTTGAACTTGTTCGGTTACCGCAACCGATAGTGAACGGCTTACGTCCTTTCCGAACGCCATATCCACTCCAGGCTGTGCAATCAGAACACGTGTCCCTTTTCCGCTCAATGGAGTTTGGTAACGCACAAATGAAAGTATTCCAAGTCCAAAAAACGCCAACGCAACCGTTCGAATGAGTTTGCGTTCTGCCTTTTCCATCATCAGCATCCCAACGACGTTTGCAAGGACAATCCAAGCTGAAATCAAGAAAATCGTGCCGTAATAGCCAAGCTGAAGCAAGCCAGGCATCGAAGCAATCGGATAAGGAAGTAGTCCCCAAGGAAGGGCAAGTCCAGGAATGTAGCTTCGGAATGCTTCAATGCCAGCCCAAATTAACGGAATGCACCAAAGCCATTGTTGTCGTCGGCAAATCGAAATGAGTGCCCCAAGCGCACCGAAATACAGCGATGCAATCAGAACTGCTAGCACGAACGGAACAAAGGCTAGGGCAAAATCATGAGTCCATTTTTGGACAAATTGAAAGATCCACACGAATTGTCCGCTCATGAAAACTAGCCCAAAAAGGCATCCGGATTTGAACCCAGATTTTGATGAGACGTCACGAAGGGAAGCTAACCAAGGAATCAGCGCGACGAAAACTATCATCCCGAGATGAAACGGAGGAAACGCCAGCAATAACAGTGCAGCGCTCAAAACTGGAGGCCAAATTTTAGCGATACGAGCCATCAAAGCTGCCTTGAAGCGACTCGGCTCCGGTCAAGTGAGCGACGCAATTGTATGATTCAATCACAAAGACATTCCAGTCGCTTCTCACCAACACAGTGACGCTTGCATTTGAGAATTTGAAACTTCTGGCGGCAACTGTTTCTTGCCCAAGAAACAATGCGAGAACTACAGAAAGTGCCCCGCCATGGCTAACGATGACGGCATCTGTCCCTTTTTTGACGATTTCATTGATGAGAGGCTTGGCCCGAGTCGCCACATCATTTATGGATTCGCCTCCCGGCGGCTGAAAACTCAGCCCAAACGTGTCATCCATTGTCCGCGAGTCTAAGAATTGCTGATGCATTTCCCGGAAAAGCCTTCCCTCCCATTCTCCCATCGCGCGTTCTCGAAGTTCCTTTCTTTGCTCGACATCAACGCCCCACGCAGAAGAAATTGCTTCGGCAGTTTGAACGCAGCGGCCCATATCACTTGAAAATACTTCGGCCGGAGGATGATTCCGAAAACGGCTCGCTAACATGCGAGCCTGTTCGATTCCCGCTTCATCGAGTCGAATGTCAGTTGATCCTTGCGCTCTTCCTTCTATGTTCCACCCTGTTTGAGCGTGCCGGACGAGGTAAATGCGCATGGAAATGTTATACCTTTGAACCTAGATTTCAAAAAGCTTGACTTCGCCTCTTTCGACTCCTTTGGAATCAACATACAAATTTCCTAGCTGAATCATGTGAATCGGCGCAGGTGCAGCAGCCATGCTCAAAACCTCAATTTGATCGTCTGCGAGGGACAAATCTCTGATTATTCCTAATCCCAGTTCTCTTCCAGACAAATCCATCAGGCAGCAAATGAGATTTGAATATCGTTTTGGATCAACAACTTGTGCTCTTGTGCTATCAGTTACATCCAATGACCGTGAAATCATCTCATCAGTTGTGATGCCGTCTGAAATTATCAAAAGTGTTGTTCCTGTGGCTTCAACGCGAGAATGAGCTGGCAAACCAATACTTCGAACAACATCGGGCCTCAAGCACGATCCAGAACCCAATCGGCTTCCAGAAAAAGAGGTCTTTCCGAGAGTGACTCGGTGGATATGTGAATCTTGCAGCAACTTGAACCACTGAGCCTTTCGGATAGAATTTTGAACCTTGGAATCTTCAACTTTTTCAAGTTCCACAGCTTCGCCTAAATCTGCCCAAAGGGTTTTTGAAAGTCTTTGATCCACGTAGATTGTTCCTGCACCAGTTACCTGCAAAACCGCACGAGCGATCTCGACTGAGATCGCATCGGAAGCAATTGGAGCGAATTCGACAATTGCGTCGCCATCGCTAACCGAAAGCAGCGAACAAGCGGCAGAAATGTACCGAATTGGGTTTAGTTTTGGGGCCAATCCGCCCACGAATCGCCAGGATAACTGTTGGTCTCCCCTTCCATAGACGATTCTGCATGGAGACCCAAAAAGAGTTGACGCGGGGTCTAGAGATACGACACCTGAGTTCTTGGAATTTGCCAATATCCACGCTTTGGAGCTAGATTCCGGCGAGCGCAATAGTACACTTCGACCCATGAGTTCCTTTCAAGATACCGCCAATTGTGGAAAAACCAGCATTGACACGCGCATTACTGAGTGGTATTCTATTACCGTAGCGTCACCAAGGATTTAGGTGGAAACGGAGGTCGGAGCATGGATGCTCCAGCTACACCTACTGTTCTCCGAGAATTCTCTCGTAGATATGAGCCACGCGCTCAGCCATTTTCCCCACTGAAAATTGATCCATTGCGCGGATTTTTGATGCGTGCGAAACCGATTCAAGAGTCAAAGGCAACGCTGCGACCTCCACAAGCATTGTTTTCAGTTCGTCGTCGTCGCGAAACAGAAAGCCTGAAATATCGTTGTCAACAATTTCGCGCAATCCAGCTGCATCACGAAGCATCACAGGAGTTCCAAGTGACATGGCTTCAACAGTAGTCAAGCTGAACCCAGCCGAACGACTCGCAACAATCCAAAGGTCTAACGAAACAAGCAGTTCTTGAAATTTGTCCGGCTTTACAAGCCACTGAACTCGTTCATCTTGAAACGTTGCCAATTCATGGTCATTTATGGCTTCATCGTTGACAACTGCCCACTTTGTTTCTGGTTTAGATTCCCATAGAGTTTCAATTGTTTCAGCGACCAATCGAATGTCATCATCACTTAAGTTCGAAATTTTGACTCCAACGACAAAATCTGATGGTTCCCATCCAAATCGCTTCTTAGAATTCAATCGAGTTAGCGATTCATCAAACGGCGGCACTCCTGGCGGAACGATTTCCAATTCCATTCCCAGGGCTTCGTCAAGCATTCGAAAAACGGCTCTGGACGAGCAAAGCCCTGCCTGAGATGTGTTCAAAAGATTGATAAGAAGCCGATTCGTCGATTTCGGCATATCGTATACCGAATACAGCCATGCTTCCTTGTCGGAATACGTTGTTGCGCACGCCCAGGCTGATCGCAAACCGATGGCATGAATCAGATCGTAATCTTTGCCGGCATCGCGTAGCCAAGTTGCGACATCTTTGTCAATGTTTCCGCCCGTCTGCGCAGGAATTACGTCTTCGGCTTGAATCAAGTCGGCTTGAATATCGAGTTCGCGCAGACCCGTCGCCAAATAGTTGGCATACGACGCCATTCCGCCCATTTCCTGACGAAGCAAAAATAGAACTTTCATCAATTCGAATCTATCTGTTCGGCCTTATCTGGGAACCGCTTGGGAATCAATCATTCCGGTCAAAACGCCATCGGTCGTCAAACCCTCGATTTCTGCTTCTGGCCTCAATTGAATTCGATGGCGAAGCACTGGCAAAGCAAGTTCCTTGATGTCGTCTGGGATCACGAAACTTCGCCCGCGAAGCGCCGCCATCGCTTTGCCACAATTCAGCATCGCAATTCCAGCTCGTGGCGAAGCGCCAACCAAAATGTCGTTCGATTTTCTTGTAGCTGCGACGATTCCATAGATGTAGTCGAAAATCTTTTCTTCAACCGTTACTGCTCGAACTTCTTCTTGCATCGCTATTAGGTCGTTTAGGTTCAAGACTGGGGCAATTCCCGCTTCATCGAGCGATTGGGGTCGAAAACCGCGATGATGCCGCATCATGACCGAAATCTCGACTTCTTGTGGTGGATAATTCACAACAACTTTGAGCAAAAATCGGTCTAGCTGAGCTTCTGGGAGTGGATAGGTGCCTTCAAATTCGAGTGGATTTTGAGTTGCAAAGACGAGAAATGGTGCTGGCAAATCGTAAGGAGTTCCGTCAATTGTGACCTTTCGCTCTTCCATGGCTTCCAATAGGCCAGCTTGCGTTTTGGGAGGAGTCCGGTTGATTTCGTCCGCCAACAAAACGCCAACGAAGACCGGCCCTTTCCGAAGTTCAAATTCGCCTGTTTTCGGGTTGAAAATGTTTGTGCCGAGCACATCGCTTGGCATTAAATCGGGTGTGAACTGAATTCGCCCGTATTCCAAATTCAAAGCTCGAGCCAAAGAGCGAACAAGGAGCGTTTTCGCTACTCCGGGAACGCCTTCGAGCAGTGCATGGCCGTTCGCCAGAATGGCCACCAAAACTTCTTCAATGACCTCGTTTTGGCCAACGATTGCTTTGCCTACTTCAGTTTTGACCTTTTCAACGAATACGGTTACACTCATACACCCACCCAACAATGAAGTGGATCGTACCCCGGAAGCGAGCAAATGTGACTCGTCCGTCTCGGATGAGTGTGACATAGGCGTCTCGCCCATGGTGGCGAAAAATGGCAACTAATGCTCAATTTCAACTCGTCCGGGACGGACGAGCCACATTGGATGCTCGTATACTAATCCGGTATGGATTCAATCTGGGTTTTGGTCGGGGTGGTCTTAAGTCTTGCAATTGGGCTTGCAGTCGGCCTTTTGTTGCAAAAGGCGAAATCTCAGGCTGTAGTGACTCGAAATTCACAATTAGAAGGTGAAACGACCTTATTGCAAGCGCAATTGAACGAGGCGAAAACCCAAGCCGCGGTTTCTCAAGAAAAGGCTAGTCGAATCGAAACCCTAGAAGGCGAAATTAGGCTCAGAGAACAAAGCATCGAAAATCTAAAGTCAGAACTTAGCGATTTCCACTTGAAATTTCAGCAATTAGAATCTGACATGGCGCATCGCGACAAAGCGATTGAAGAAAAAATCGTGCTTCTCGACCAAGCCGAAAAGAAGCTTTCAGATGCGTTTCAGGCACTTTCTTCGAACGCATTGCAAAGAAACAACCAGTCGTTTCTCGAACTCGCAAAGGAAACTTTGGCCAATTTCAACAAAGAATCGCAAGGCGATTTAGAAAAGCGCCAGCAGGCCATTGATTCTTTGATCAAGCCGATCAATGAATCACTCACTAAAGTTGAGAAGCAAATTCAAGACATCGAAGTGAAACGAGAAGGGGCATATCAAGGCCTTTCGGAGCAAGTAAAGGGATTGCTAGAATCGCAGGTTCGGCTCGACACGCAAACCAGAAGCCTCGTCGGTGCGCTGAAAAGCACTTCTCAACGTGGACGATGGGGCGAAATTCAGCTTGAAAACCTTGTCCAGCTTTCGGGCATGATCAAATTTTGCGATTTCACAACTCAAGAATCGGTAGATACTGATGACGGAAAACTTCGGCCAGATTTGATTATTCGCCTTCCGAACTCGCATCAAATCATCGTGGACTCTAAGGCGCCAATCGCCAATTATTTGGAAGGCCATGAGACCGATGATGACGACCAGCGAAAAGTCCTTTTTGCGGAGTACGCAAAGCACGTCCGGTCGCATATCAATCGCCTTTCAGAAAAGAAATATTGGGAGCAGTTCAAATCTGCCGAGTTCGTTATCATGTATTTGCCAGGCGAACCGTTCCTCGGAACTGCCCTTCAGCATGATCCAGAGCTGATTGAATACGGATTTTCAAAGAAAGTGTTTTTGGCAACGCCAACGACCCTGTTGCTTCTCTTGAGAACAGTGGCTTATGGATGGAGGCAAGAGCAGCTTGCCGAAGAAGCCCAAAAAATCGCCGACGAAGGGAAAAAACTTCACAAAAGCGTCGCCGATTTCATGACCAATTTTGTTGCAATTGGCAAGAACTTGGATACCGCGAAAAAGAGCTATGACACCGCCACGTTCAACCTGAAGAGCAAGGTTTTGAAGTCTGCGCAAAGGCTTGAATCTCTTGGAGCTTCTGGTTCGAAGGCGATTCCTGGACTCGTTGACCCGCTTGATATCGAAGAAGGTTTTGCTGTCGTAGATGCGCTTCCGGAAACATCGGAATCTGACAACGGTTTATTCGTGGAGGATGACGCAATCAGTTGAATAGAGAAGCAGCGAATTCGTCAGGCTTGAAATCCTTCAAATCCTCTGCCCTCTCGCCTGTCCCAATGAGCTTGATTGGCACTTTGAACCGGTTGTAAATTCCAATGAGCGCTCCGCCACGCGAAGTCCCGTCAATCTTTGTGAGAACCAGCCCCGTGACTCCGGCGAGCTTGATGAACTCCTCTGCCTGGCGAATCGCGTTTTGGCCCGTGTTCGCATCAAGTACTAGCAATATCTCATCCGCCGGCCGTCCCAACGCCTTGTCCGTCACTTTGCTGATCTTTACAAGCTCTTCCATCAGCGAGCCTTTGTTGTGCTGCCTACCTGCGGTATCACAAAGCACGAAGTCTATATTCCTAGCTTTTGCAGCAGTGATGGCATCAAACACGACAGCCGCCGAATCGCCTCCTGGCTGGTTTTTCACAAGTTCAGCGCCCGTTCGGTCCGCCCATATTGTCAATTGCTCGATTGCTGCCGCTCGAAACGTGTCACCGGCCGCCATCATGACCGAAAACCCTTTCCGCCTCAGCATGGCAGCGACTTTTGCTATCGTTGTCGTCTTTCCAACTCCGTTGACGCCTACAAACAAATACACCGTTGGCGATTCGTCGGCAACAATAAGTCCCTTTTCTTCTTGACGAAATCGGTCTGCTATGGCCATTTGCAGCCGCGCCTTGATTCCCGACGCTTCCGTGATCTTCTCGTCTCGAATTGCCTTTCTTAACTCATCCAAAATGATATGAGCCATTTGAACATTCGTGTCAGTTTGAACCAAAGCTTCTTCCAATTCTTCATAAAGTCGCTCGTCAATGACTCCTCGGCCCAAAAGACGGTCAACTCGCTGCATGAAATAAGAGAACATATCTAGACCATTGTGAAGCGAAATGAAATGTTCTCGCGGCATGTGATTTCGATTACAATATCTCTAATGCAAGTCGAATCATTGCGTACGCCAAGCTTTGGCAGAAACGGCGGAATACCTTTAGACCTGGAATGGGTAGAGGAGTGCCAAGCAAACAAGACTGCCATAGAGCGGCGATGCTCGACATTGCTCGGACGGCGAACAGTGAAAAAGCAGCATCAACTTGCCTGGCTTTGCTGTGCGATTTCGTGCATGGATTTGACTAGTCTCAACGGCGACGATACCGATGGCACGGTTCGTCGGCTTTGCTCAAAGGCAAAGAATCCAGTTCGAGAAGATCTCTTATCGCTATTGGGATTTCAACCTGGAGAGCTCAAAGTCGGAGCGGTTTGCGTTTATCACCCGTTTGTAAAAGTCGCCGTCGAGGCACTCGGAGGAAGCGATATTCCCGTTGCGGCGGTTTCCACGGCGTTTCCACATGGGCTTGCACCCTTTGAGACTCGACTGCGTGAAATAGAACTCAGCGTGGCTGATGGAGCTTCGGAAATTGATGTTGTGATCACACGTAGCCATGCTCTAACTTCCAATTGGAAAGCTCTCTTCGAGGAAGTTTTCGCATTTCGTCAAGCATGCGGAAATGCCCATCTCAAGGTGATTTTGGCAACCGGCGAACTCGCCACTCTTCGAAATGTGGCAAGAGCTAGCATGGTTAGCATGATGGCTGGAGCGGATTTCATTAAGACTTCGACCGGAAAGGAACCTACCAATGCCACCTTGCCCTTTGGACTCGTGATGGCTCGTTGCATTCGAGAATATCAAGATCGAACTGGTTTTCAGGTTGGACTCAAGCCCGCTGGGGGCATCCGAACGGCGAAACAATCTTTGGATTGGCTCATTCTGATGAAGGAAGAACTTGGCAATTCTTGGCTTTCGCCAGATCTCTTTCGAATCGGCGCTAGCGCGTTGCTGACGGACATTGAAAGGCAGATTGAACACGGCTTAACTGGAAAATACTCTGCAAATAATCGCCATCCTATGGCGTAAAGCGGAGCTCGAACTCACCTGAAAATGAAGCGGAAGTGACCTGACGATGGAGCGCGGAGTCACTTGAAAATGGAGCGCGGAGCCACTCATTTCACCCAAATTGAAAGCTTCAAAAGCAAAGCTCCGTATCCCGGTCCGCGGAGCCACTTTCAGGCAAACCCTTCAAAGTTTACAGACTTAGCTCCGCGCGACATGTCATGTTCGCACCTTATATTAATGATCCGTAAGCATTGCCTCCAAGTTCCCTTTTACTTCCGGCCACTCTTCAACCAGAATGCTGAACATATGCGTGCTCCGCCGGTGCCCGTCCCACGTCGAACGATCTAATCGAAGAACACCCTCGAATTTCGCCCCAATTCGCAAAATTGCATTTTGCGATTTGAGATTCCGATCGTCAGTCTTCAATTGAACTCGAATCGCTCCCAGAGTATCAAACGCATGACAGAGAAGCAAAAATTTTGACTCTGTATTGACACGGGTTCGCTGATAGTCTGGATGAATCCACGTCCAGCCAATTTCTAGGCTATTCGGGTCCGTGAGGTGGTAGCGAGTCGAACCAATGATCTTGCCAGAATCTTTGTGAATCTGAACAAATGGAAGCTCGATGCCCTTATCCCGATTTTCCATAGCAGTCGCTACATAATTCTGCATGGCTTCCTTAGATTGCCCGGCAAAATCCAATGTAAAGGCCCAGACTTGATCTTGGTTTCCGGCCTTAAAGAGGTCGTCAATGTCGGAAAACTCCATTGGCCGAAGCTGAACTGAAGACCCGCTAAGTTCAATTGGTTTCAGGAAAATTGAGTTCAATGCAGATCGCCTTCGGCATAGCCCTCGCCTTCAAAAAGTTGGCACCCCGAAGCGAGCTCAACGGGAGCATACGCCGTATCGAATGCCCGGACCTTAACGATAACAAGCTCCTGGATTAGCTTGTCGAGCTCTAACAGCATTGTCTTCGAATAGCCGGGCCAAGATTTTACGATTTGTCCACTTTGGTCAATCAAAGTCACATAAACGCTTCGTTCTTGCTTCAATTGTTTGACAATATCTAGGGAAGGATCGGAGATGATCTGATGATCAGAACTGTGCTGCTCCGCCCACTTTTTGCCCGCAGATGGGCTCTCGTTATAGATTCCCAGAACTGTAACTTGATTTCTATAGCGATTACTAAATGAATTTGCAAATGGCTCGAAATCTGTACTGCACGGGCAACCCTCTTTGATCGAGTATACGATTGCGGGGCCTTTTTTGAGAATGGATTCAAGTTCAACTGCGTTCCCATTCAGATCATTTCCTTCAAAGTTCGCAACTTTCAAAGAAGCTAATTTTGAGGTCACGCCGCTCATTTTTTCCGTAACAGGATGCCTTGGGCCAGTAGAAATTAGCGCCGAATCCGATGTCGGCTTTGTTTCAGGCGAGCTGCACGAAACACAAACCAATACCGCCCCAAAAACAAGAAAATTGCTCCACCGCATGACCAGAAGTATCCCGGTTTTCCCGAAAGTTCGCCAAGTTCGCGTAAACTAACCGAATGACGCCCGGAGTCAAAGAACTCTTTGCCACGATGGAATATGGTCCCGCTCCCGAATCAGGGAGCGAGGCAGAAGCTTGGATCGCCGCTCACGACCGCAAATTCGGCCTTTTCATGGGCGGAACGTGGGTTGCTCCAAGTTCAAACGAATGGATGGCGACCTTCTGCCCGTCAAACGCAACTGAACTTGCGCAACTTGCCGTGGCGAACAAAAACGATGTTGACAATGCCGTCGCCGCCGCCAAAACAGCATTCAAAGATTGGTCAACTCGGCCGCCTATTGATCGCGCTAAGGTGCTCTACGCTATTGCTCGCCAAATTCAAAAACACTCGAGGTTGTTTGCAACTTTGGAGTCTTTGGATAACGGCAAGCCGATCCGGGAAACCCGCGATATTGATATTCCGCTCGTGATTCGGCATTTCTACCATCACGCAGGCTGGGCGCAGCTTGTTGGCACCGAGTTTGAAGGCTATGAACCTCTTGGAGTCGTCGGGCAGATTATTCCCTGGAACTTTCCGCTTTTGATGCTGTCTTGGAAGATTGCTCCAGCCCTTGCCGCCGGAAACTGCGTTGTTTTGAAACCAGCTGAATTCACTTCCCTAACGGCGATTCTCTTTGCTGAGATCTGCGAAGTTGCCGGTGTTCCGCCAGGAGTCGTCAACATCATAACGGGCGGCGGCGAAACAGGCAAACTGCTAGTTGAGCATCCCGAAATTTCAAAAATCGCATTTACTGGCTCAACAGAAGTTGGCAGAATCATTCGTGAGGCAACCGCCGGAAGCGGCAAAAAACTTTCACTCGAACTGGGCGGAAAGTCACCGTTTATCGTTTTCGAAGATGCCGATTTAGATTCGGCGGTTGAAGGTGTAGTGGACGCTATATGGTTCAACCAAGGTCAAGTTTGCTGCGCTGGATCGAGGCTCTTGGTGCATGAAGGAGTTTCCGGCCGGTTCCTGACAAAGTTGAAAAGGCGCATGGAAACCCTCAGGGTCGGCGATCCGCTTGATAAGGCAATAGACATCGGCGCTATCGTAGATTCAATTCAGCTCGCAAGAATAGCTGAATTGGTTGAAACCGGGGTCAGCGAAGGTGCGGCCAAGTTTCAACCGAAATGCTCGCTACCAGAAAAAGGATGGTTCTATCCGCCGACGCTTCTCACAAATGTTTCGCCGTCTTCAACTGTGGCACAGGTTGAAATTTTTGGGCCTGTTTTAGTCGCAATGACGTTCAAAAACCCCGCTGAAGCCATTGCCCTCGCCAACAACACCGTGTTCGGATTGGCTTCAAGCCTTTGGACTGAAAACATAAATCTTGCACACGATATTGCTGGAAACATCAAGGCAGGCACGGTTTGGATCAACTGCACAAACCAATTTGATGCCGCCGTTGGATTCGGCGGATACCGAGAAAGTGGATTTGGGCGTGAAGGCGGCAAAGAGGGAATGTACGAATACGTCGCGCTTCGCAAACCAGCGACACCTAAATCCGAAGTCTTCAAAACCGAGTCAATTGAACTCAAAATTGGAATTGATCGAACTTACAAGCAGTACATCGGTGGAAAGCAAGCTAGGCCAGATGGTGGATACAGCGACGAAATTTTGGTCACGGGAAAGCGAATGGGCGAAGTTGCCCGCGGTAACCGCAAAGACATTCGAAACGCTGTCGAATCGGCGATTAACGCTCAAAGCACTTGGTGCAAGTCTTGCCACCACGCTCGAGCCCAAATTCTGTACTTTTTGGCTGAGAATTTTGATGTGAGAAAGGCAGATTTTGTTGATTTGCTAGCATTTGCATATCAATCGCTACAGAAAGCCGATGCTGAGGTCCGAAAGACTACGAATTGCCTGTTTCGGGCAGCGGCTTGGGCCGACAAATTCGACGGGCAAGTTCATTCAGCCGCATTTTCCGGCCTGGTTTACACTAGAAACGACCCAGTAGGGACTCTTGGGATCGTGTGTTCACCTGATCAAATCCTCCTCGGTTGCGTTGCTCCGGTAGCCCTGGGAATCGCCATGGCGAACACCGTTGTTGCAATTCCGAGCGAGATCAATGCCATCCCGATGATGGAATTCGTCCAAGTTCTGGAGACCTCTGATGTGCCAGCTGGGGTCGCCAATCTGGTTTCCGGACCCACGAAGGAACTCGCCAAAATTATGGCTGAGCATGAGGGAATGGATGGGCTTTGGTCGTTCGGTTCCAATGATTTGACTACTAAGATTGAGTCGCTTTCGATTAGCAATCTGAAACAGACCTGGTGCGTTGATTCTCAATATTGCGACTGGACAAGTCCTGCATTTGAAAGAGAGGCATTACGCCGGGCAACCCAAGTCAAAAACATTTGGACTCCGGCTGGAGAATAAACTCTTGCGTCCATTCATCTTGTTCCCCTGGCAAAGGGAGACTGTTTTCGGATAGATTCCAAGAATGAGTTTGCTACTTGCTTTTGCAGTTGCCGCTTCCATTTCGCCAACTTCAACGACGTTTGAAGGGAAATACGACAAAGTCGTTGACTCAATTCGAGTCAAAGGGATGACAGAACTCCACGCATTCGAAATGCTTCGCGACCTAACAACCACGGTCGGCTCCAGGCTCAGCGGATCAGAAGGCGATGCCAAGGCTGTTGTTTGGGGCACGAAAACCATGGAAAAACTCGGTTTTCAAAATGTGAAAAACATGCCATGCATGGTTCCTCATTGGGTGCGTGGCAAGCAAGAGGAAGCAATGCTATTTGGACATGGAGACGGTACGACAAAGCTCAATTGCACAGCGCTCGGCGGAAGTGTGCAAACTCCAGCTGGTGGAATTTTCGCAGAAGTTATCGAAGCTAGCTCGCCCGATGAAGCTGCAAAGCTTGGCGAAAAGGTGAAGGGGAAAATTCTCTTCCTCAGCGGCGCTATGCCTCCTGAGAACATTCGCACAGGGGCCTCCTATGGAGTTGCAGTTCAGCAAAGGGTTCGCGGTGCAGTAGCCGGAGCAAAGCTTGGCGCTGTTGCGGTCGTTATTCGATCAGTATCAACAATGAATGACGATGAACCCCATACCGGCACAATGCGATATGAAGAGGGAGTTCCAAAGATTCCTGCGGCGGCATTAGGTGTTCAGTCCGCCAACTACCTAGCAAAAGCCTTGGGAACAGGAATCCAAGTTCGGTTAAAGCTAGTCCTAAGCTGCGAGACCCTGCCAGACGTGCCCAGCGCAAATGTCATTGGCGAAATCGTGGGAAGCGAAAAGCCAGAAGAAGTGATTGTAATCGGAGGGCACTTAGACAGTTGGGACAAAGGCACTGGGGCACACGATGACGGTGCTGGGGTAGTTCATGCATTAGAGGCACTGAGATTGATCAAAGAGCTTGGCTTGAAGCCAAAGCGCACGATTCGTGCTGTGCTTTTTGCGAACGAGGAATCTATGGGACGCGGCGCAGCGGCTTATGCAACATATGCCAAGAATGCCAAGGAAAAGCACATTGCTGCCATCGAATCAGACGCGGGTGGATTCGCTCCGCGAAATATTAGCTGCTCGTTTGATGCGAAGAAGCTCAAACGGCTCGCAAAGTGGGAACCTGCTCTTAGGGTTTTTGAAGTAGATCGCCTTACGCCTGGCGGCGGGGGTGGCGCCGATGTCGGGCCGCTAGGACCGCTAGGAGCCGTACTTTTCGGACTAGAACCTGAAAGCCAGCGATATTTTGACTACCACCATTCGCATAACGATACTCTCGACAAAGTGAATCCGCGAGAACTGCAACTGGGTGCAAATGCGTTGGCTTTGCTGTGTTGGATGATCTCAGAAGAGGGGATTTCAAGCAAGTAAGTTTTGTTCGGATTTGTTCGGGTTTGTTCGGAGTTGTCGGGATTCGTGCCGAACAAGTCCGGACCTGCGAACCAAGCCGAGCTAACCCGAACATTGCAGCGAAAGCGCGGTCAAGCCCGCGCACTCCCAAATTGGCTAGGTAACCTTCGCAAGTTCGTATGTCAGACCCAACAAATCAAACAAAAAAGCAACTCGATCGCGCATTGCTCAAACGCATCATTGGCCTCTTTGGGCCGCACAAGCGCGACGTAATCCTGACGGGAATTGCTGTTCTCATTGGCACAGCAATTGGCATTCTTCCAGCTTTTTTTGTTCAAATCATTATTGACAAAGGTGTGTTGGCGAGAGATTTAGGAGTCGTCGGTGTCTATTCGGTTTACACGCTGGTGGCCGTGCTTTTCGGAGCCGGATTGACGCTTCTCTACGGATATTGGAGCGTGATTATCGGCCAGCGGATCATGTGCGACATGCGAAATTCGCTATTCAATCACCTGCAGAACATGTCGCTTAAATTTTTTACGAGCACTCGGACAGGCGATATTCAGACCCGACTTATTAGTGATGTAGCTGGTGTTCAGACAGTTGTCAGCAGCACGATTACGGATCAGCTTTCAAATATAGCGATTGTTATATCAACTTTTTCCGCAATGATGCTGCTTGATTGGCGGCTAACCCTACTATCCGTTGTCATGATTCCGTTCTTCGGGTTTTTCGGGAAATTCATCGGAGATTTTGCGCGTAACGTGCGAACTGGCGTCCAGGAGCAAACGAGCGAACTCAACTCGATGATGCAAGAAACGCTTTCCGTAAGCGGAATTTTGCTTACCAAAACGGCTGGCAACCAGCACGTGCTTTCCGACCGTTTTGACCATGAGAACCAAGAATTAGGAAAGTGGCAAGTCAAGGCAAATGTTCTTCAGTATTTGTTTTTCGGGATGATTCGCCTGATCACTCAGTTCGCACCGACACTGGTTTATTGGCTTGCAGGCTGGCTCATGGTCAAGAATGGCGACACGAGCATTACCGTCGGCGAAATCGTTGCGTTTACGGGGCTTCAAGCAAGGCTGTTCTTTCCTTTGACTGGGCTCATGGGTGCCCAGGTGGAGATTTTAAGTTCATTTGCCCTTTTTGAAAGGATTTTTCAATACCTTGACTTGCCGCGAGACATTGACGATAAGCCAGATGCGGTCCCGATTCCAAATGTCGAGGGAAAGATTGAATTTCGCAATATTTCCTTCAAATACGAAACAGATGCCGAAAACTGGACTTTGAAAAATATCAACTTTGTAGCTGAGCCGGGGCAATTAGTTGCTTTGGTCGGCCCTTCAGGAGCTGGAAAGACCACGCTCACCTACCTCATCCCAAGGCTTTACGATCCAGATGAAGGCTCCGTCCTTCTCGACGGAATTGACCTTCGAGACTTGAAGCTGGAATCGTTAGGCAAGGCCGTTGGCGCAGTCACTCAAGAAACCTATTTGTTGCACACTACCATCAAAGAAAACCTTCTCGTAGCCAAACCAGAAGCGACCGATGAAGAGTTGATCGAAGCCTGCAAACTCGCCGCAATTCATGAACATATTTCAGGGCTTGCCGAGAAATCCGAAACAATAGTCGGCGAGCGCGGTTACAAGCTTTCCGGTGGTGAAAAACAACGATTGGCAATTGCCCGTGCAATTCTCAAGAATCCTAAAATCTTGATTCTAGACGAAGCAACTTCTGCCCTGGACACGGCAAGCGAACGAGTCATTCAAAACTCGTTGAATGAACTCATGAAAGGCCGAACTACGTTTGCTATCGCGCACCGTCTCTCTACCATCTTGGCAGCGGATCAAATCTTAGTTTTAGACAAAGGACAGATTGTCGAGTCTGGAAAGCACAAGGAGTTACTCAAGCTCAACGGCCTTTACGCCAAGCTTTATCAAGAACAGTTTTCAGTCAATGATGAAGGTGTTCGCACCTAGAAAATGTACCGGGATGAAGCAATTACCAGGTTTTTCACCTAACTAACTTTCTTGCATTAAAGTGTGTGGAATTCGGTCAGATTGACGCTAAACTATTACGAACGAATAGTCATTTGACAATCGTCATGGTTACGTTAACAAATGTGTTGCGACCCACTCTACCGATGCGTCGCATTTTGTGTTGGTACAAATTCAGGGTTAGGAGAATTGAGAAATGAGGTTTAGTATTCGAGTTGTTGCGCCGATTTGCGGCGTCTTTTTGCTTGCAGTGGCTCAAAGTGCATTTGCGCAGGCCAATCGCCCAGTTACTTGGACGAAGGGCGTTCCAACGGATTGCGGTCCCGGAATAACCATTCCCGTCGCCGAGATGATGCTGAAAGAACAATTGGGCATGTACCCAAGAACTAAGGACTTTATCAAGGACGAAAAGGACAACGTCCTCATTTCGCCGGACAAAGAAAAGTGGCCAGATCGTTCTGGGCTTCCTCAAAATCCGAAGGCACCCTATACAAGTCAATGGCCGCCTCGAAGCCTCGTAGCTGAAATTCAATCCCAGCGAAATTCTCCTGTATACGCGGTTGGCACAAATTTCAACGGAGGCTCTTCGGCTGATGGAGGTGCGATTCCGCCCGATACGATGGGTGCCGTTAGCCCAACACAAGTTCTTGTAGTTAGCAATAACTGGATTCGCGTTTTTTCGAAAGCTGGAGCTGTCGGTGGGCTCAATATGAACGTTGACAACTTTTTTGCATCCGTTCACGCTGGCACAGGCATTTCAGATCCAAAGTGCACCTTCGATCCGATCTCCGGAAGGTGGTTTGTTGTTGCAATCAATCTTAGCAATCCGAACAGATTGCTTATTGCAATGAGCAGCGGGGCAACGATCACAAATTCGACCTCGTTTACGTTTTTCCAATTTCAACAAGACTTGGTTGGAACTACCCCAAATTCGAATACCGGCAAGTTTCTTGACTATCCATCACTTGGGGTTGATGCAAACGCAATTTATGTTGGCGGATCTATGTTTGATTTGATCCCAAATCCACCTGTTTACATTGGCAACACACTCTTTGTCATCCGCAAATCAGCGTTGCTTGCGAACAGTTTGGTTGTTACGCCTGCAAGGTCAATCGGAACAAATTCGACGGGAATATATGTTGGACATGGGTGCGACAACTGGGATGCTGCGGAAACGACAGGCTATTTCATTGGCGTGAGCGCGGCAGTCTTTTCACAGTTGGTTTTGCATAAGATAACCACTCCAGGAGCAACACCAAGCTTCTCCTCTGCCATAAACATAAATGTTCCGGTCACCGTTTTTCCTCAAGTGCAGAATGCTTTGGGAAGCACACGACCGCTTGATGCCCTCAGTGATGAAAGATTACTTGCAGCAAAAATATTCTTCGACAAGAATAGTGGCCGAAAAAGCATTTGGACCTCTCACAACTTTGAAGTTACAGCTGGCGGCATTGGCAATACTGCGGGTAACAGAAATGGTTCTCGTTGGTATGAAATTGATAACTTGACATTGGCGACTCCGACTTTAAGGCAAAGTGGGACGATGTTCGATCCAGCAGCATCGAATATGCGCGGATATTGGATGCCTTCAATTGGGACTTCAATGCAAGGTCACAGCATATTAGGTACAAGTGCGGCAGGTGCTTTGTTACAGGCATCGGTAGGATATGCAACAAGACTTTCAAACGATGCACTCGGTTCTATGGTCGCACCGGCCTTGGCGATAACTTCATCGACGAACTACAATGTCCAGACATCTGGAACTCAACGATGGGGCGATTACAGCAACACCGTGCTTGATCCCCACGATGGAATGACCATGTGGACTTTCCAAGAATATTGCAATGCAACCAATTCTTGGGCGATTCGCGTGATTCAGATGACGGCACCCGCACCAGCCGCATTCGCTTCAATCCTTCCCAACAACGCCAATCAGGGTGCTACTTTGAACGTCGTAGTCAACGGAACAACGGCTGGCGGGACTGGCTTCTTTGATCCGGGCAATGGATTCAATGGCAGACTTGCTGCAGCATTCAGTGGCACTGGAATTAATGTGAATACGGTGACCTACGCGAACAACCCTGCTCAATTCACGTTGAACATCACCATTGCACCAGGAGCGGCAACAGGACTGCGTAATCTTACGATTACGAATCCAGACGGGCAATTCATTACGGCGAACAACGTGTTCACAGTAAATGCAAGCTCTGCCGTTGTGACTCCGGGGTCATATACCATCACTGCCGGACTTGATTTTGGCGGAGTCTTGGGCGATCTGTTTACAAGCAACAACAGCTATGTTTTCATCCTGAACGATGAATTCGACGCCATCGGAGAAATGGTCGTGGTTGGAACTTCACCGTTCGCTACAACTTCGGCATTGACCTTTACCATCGAAACTCAAGCTTCGAGAAACGATCTCACCGAATTCACGCATCTGTTCAACTACACGACAGGCTTGTTTGAATCGGTGAATGTGCGAGTTTCCACCCTCGCAGATAGCACTGTAAATATCGTGATTCCATCTAACCAAAGCAGGTTTGTTCAAGCTGGGACACGAGAAATGCGCTCAAGGCTCAGGTGGGTTCCTCAGGCGGACGTCAGTGACATTGATGGCTGGACCGAGAGAATTGACCGAACGGTTTGGACAGTCTCGCCGTAGGTTCAAATCATTTTGACATCCTTACCTCTAAATCTCAGGATGTAAAGCAAGGATGGTGTTGCGAGCTATTGTGACGCGACTGGTTATCAAAATATGACCTGATATCTGCCAGTGTTGAAAACTTTATCAAAAACACTTTGCAGATTCCCATAAGTTTTGATATGATATTGTCGTGAACTATTTTAATGTCTTTGTTCGACTTCGACTGACCTCACAGCTTCGACTTATTTGCGCCTTGTTTCACTTGACCGCGATTTGTTGCCTTTCGTTTTCACAAGGCGGTAATCCTGGACCAAAGATTGACATGAGCTATCAGCGTTCGTATCCAGCTGGCCCGTATGCACAAGTGCAGACATCGTACGGTGGGTTAGTCACTTCAATTCCAATTGTCTCATTAGGCGGCCTTGGAGACTCAAGTTTAGATTTTAGTTTGACTCACAGGAGTAATGTTGCAAGTCCAGGAACGTTTGGGCTGACAATTGGAAGGCCTGGCCTAGGATGGTTTCATAGCTTTGAAATGGTTTGCGTGGCAGATGGCAATACTGCTAGCAATGTTACTTGTTCGGTTGGGGGCAATCAATGGGGTGAATGGTACCGACAGACAGAACCAACCGCAAACATCATGCTTCGGCGCCCGGGAACAAGAGGTGACCTTCAACGGCTAATTACGGGTGGCGACACTACTGCAGGATTCATTGTAACAAATCAAGCCGACAAGTCGAAATGGCACTTTACAAAAGTTTTGAGTGCCCAAACCCAATTTTTGATTGAGAAAATTGTAGATCGGTTCGGCAATCAAACGGACTTTTACTATGTGAACGTAAATGGCTCCGTTCCGAGGCTTTGGATGATTGAGGACCCCACGAATACACGCAAAATTCAACTTGAATATGGCAATGATAATCCTATGTCCGGAACAGCCTTTAACACTATTTCCAGCATCAAATTTTTGATTAATGATGTTCAAGTGCGGGAATGGTTGTTAAAAACTGGTTCGACCAATCCAAACGATCCGTGGAGCGAATATTTGGGCCAAATTCGCTTTCCAGATCCAGTGACCGGGAACACGAGCCTTACCACTTCTCCATATATTGGCTTCAATTATGATTCAACAGACTCCAATATCATCGACATCTACGATTTGATGGGAGAGCGTTTCAATTACACATATGCAAACTCTTCACAAATTGGCCTGGGGCAAAGACATGTGTGGCAAATCAGAAGACCAAACGCAGACCCACTGACAGTAGGTCAAATTGATTCCCATCCCACAAACATAACCTTTACCGCTGTTACCCAGGCGGGAGGACCATTTGAACAAATCTGTACAATCGAAGAACCAACTGGAGATGCATTGAACCCTGCAGTTCCTAGAATTCGGCGCCACGTCTACAACACGGATACCTTTCTGGAGACCAATTATTTCAAGAGTCCCATAAAACGGATAGAGGACCCAACGGACAATGGTCAAACTTACGCTGAGCAATTTGAATGGGATTGGTCTCAAGCAATGCTCAAAAAATACTACGATCGGCGTTTAAAGATGTGGGAATTTGGAAACGATGGGCAGCATCGTGGACTGACATACTGGGTCAAAGACCCAGACTTAAAGCTGTCCGAGTTTTTCTACCATAACGACCTGCTTATGGAAGAATGGCTTCCTATTGATACTTCTGCTAACACGTTTTCAATAACAAAGTACACCTATCACGCAACGAATTTCAGCTTACTTACAAAACTGGAGGATGCAACGAGCAATTCGTTCATTAACTTAGTTACTCATCCAAATGGGATTTCAAATCCAAACGGCCTATCGGTTCTAACTACGAACACTTACACACCGACGGGCCAACTCGAAACGACCAAGATCGGTACGGAAAACCGGACGACGCATTCGAACTTTGATATTTACGGAAATGCTCAAACGACAACCCTACCAGGCGGCGGTGTAATTACTAGAACAATTGACAGCCTAAACCAAGTTACGCACGAAACGCTTCCACTTCACTCTATCGGCGAGAACAGAACAACAATTTTTGAGTACGACAAATGGGGGAGGAAAAAGAAAGTCAAATTCCCAGGTTCTGTTGCGATGGAACGGAATATGACCTACGATTTGAATGGCAATTTGCTGACAGACCAAGATGAGAACGGATGGACAACAACGACAACCTACGACAATCTTAATCGTGTTCTTACTGTAAAACGGCCCGTAGATGCGACTCCTTCGAACGATTTGATAACATCCACGGCATATTATTTTGAAGGGAATGTCAAAACAATTACTGATCCAAAGGGCAACGTAACTCTGCACGAGTACTCGCCAAGAGACCTGCTGCTTAGAATTCGGTACCCAGATATAACTACGGGCTGGTCTCAGCAAATGACCTATGATGGCAACGGAAGCCAATTGAGCCGCACCGATGGCATGGGTAAAGTCACGAATTACACTTATGACAACCAGAGCCGACTTTGGACCGTCACGTACCCAGCCACATTTATTACAAACGCAGTTCGATCCATTATTTATTTGTATTTCGACAACGGCGTTCGGAAATCCATGAACTACAATATTGACGGCACTCCGTTCATAGACACTTATACAGTAAATACTGCCGGAATAGCTGATTCCCATTTGCAGGCAATTTCCGGTAAGACAACTTCCTCGACTTTTTTCACTGGCAATGGAAGAAGGCAAACTCTTTCGGTCAAGACGGGAACAGTTAACGCGATGACATGGACCTATGGCTACGAAACGTCGGGCAGGCTGCAAACAATCAATCAATCAAATGGACAGAGCCTTCTCGCTTCCTTCTCATATTATCCAGATGATTCAATTCAAGAAATGTGGCCAGGGACGTTGCAACAGTCGAATACCGTTGGGACAAGATACTTTTATGATCCTCGCGGAAGAACAACCGGAGTTTCATACAACCACTATTTTCACGGCGGATTTGGGTACGGATGGGGATTTGGGTACGACTATGATAAAGTAGGCAATGTCACAAACTACACGCTATCTCATAACTTCACGCAGACATTCACTTGGCCAACTACCTATACTTATGACAGGGCAAACCGGTTAATGACAGAAACTCGTGTTGGGGTTGATCCTGACTCCGACGGGATTAAAGATGGCAATAAGTTTGAAAACACATATTCTTATGATAAGAACGGAAATCGTACTTCTGTAGTGCGGAATGGGACACCTTCAACTTATTTGCCGTACTCTTCAACCTTTGACGATGATAGATTTGGATCAGGAGATGGGTATTCAGTTCCTGGTTATAATGGAAATGGTTCGCCAACTTCCCTTACAACACCAAATGGATACAACATAAGCTCAATAACGTACGACTATGACGATCACCCAGTGCGCATCCAGAAATCAAATGGGAGTATCAGCGACTTTCGATACGATGGCGATGGCAAGAGGGTTCAATCCGTCAGCTCAAGCGTGACTCGAAGAGTTATCTACGATGGCGACACTATTGTGGCGGAAAGCGATGGTTCAGGCAACTTCACACAGTTCTTCGTTCCCTCCATCGGATATGTCAAAGTGCTCGGACCTGCCTATGAGCAGCACTTTTACTATCAGAATGCTCTGGGAAGTTCGGTAGTTGATACGGGAGGAGCAGCCCTTGCTGTAAATGAGTACGACGGCTTTGGCTTAGAATATCCTGTATTATGGTATGTACAGGGGCCGACAAATCAGTTTAGGTTTGCGGGCAAGCATGGCTACCAAAGGAACGACGATATTGGAATGGACTTGCTTGGGGCGAGGTTTTACATTCCCAAGCTGGGGCGGTTCCTCACCCGCGACCCGATTGGACATGCAGGCGGGCTGAACCTTTACGCGTATTGCAACAACAATCCTATGAATTCAGTTGATCCGGATGGTAGCCAAGAAAGGGGAGTTGGTGAACCAGGTTTCTGGGAAGGACTGATTCCATTTTGGGGATCAGGAAGGCAGGCAACAAATGACTTTCAAAATGGTAGATGGGGATGGGGAATTGTTAATAGCGCAGTTGCAATATCGGATGTCATAGTTGTTGGGATTATTGTCAAAGCTGTAGCGAAGACTGGAGTTAAGGCTACTATCAGCATAGGGTCATCATCTTGGAGGAGTGCTCGGACCTTATATAAAGAAGTTGGACTTGCTGATTTTGCAGGACAACACTTCCACCATTTGCTGAAACAGAAGTACTATCTTAATAGTACGGCGATGAAAACCATTATGAATCAGTCTTTTATGGTTACAAAGCTTCGACAAGGCTACAACTGGAAAGGCGTGAACTTTTCAATGAACGGTTGGCATCAGCTTTTGGATGGCAAAACTGTAAGTGGTATGAAAATGTCTGATTTAGAACGTATTTGGTATGGTAGCAATAATTTTCAGAAGGCTGGTGCCACCTCAGCTGTTGGTGCCACCATTAGGGCAGGAAACTAAATGCCCGAACTGCACTCTGTCCTTCCAATAACCACCTGTAAGCTTCCGGCAATACACGTTGGGACTTGGTATCGTATCGTCAAAACGACCGACCAAATGAAGCTGATTCGTGAAAACGCCCTTCCGCCGATTGGTGAACCGCAATACTTTTGGGATTCTAATAATGTATGGTACAAAGCAGTCAATTTGAAAATCGCAAGGAAGGCTCCGTGGCTTCTCCGTTTTTGTTCAGCTGATGACCTGCGAATCATGGAATTTGAACTTCAGGTTTTGCCAAATTGCCCCTTGGATATGAAAGCGATATTTCGCGACCTTTCGTCTAGAATTGACTTCGACCAGAAGAAATCAAATTCGGAGGCAAAGAAATTATTGAAGGCTGTTACAACTTCTAGTGAGCTTATGGCTTGGATGAGTAACTTTTGCGGTGTCCAAAAATACTGAACATTCATTTCCTCATCTCCAGTAGCTAATACTTGTATTCCGAATGGAAGCGGACCATGACAAAACGAGATCCCTCCACCGAGGTAACCTTCCCAGCAACCCGAAATGGCAGCCGTGTGAGATGATGATTGGGACTTGACGACTCTTCCTTGCCATAATGTTTTAGTGCCCCCAATCTCCTTCGAACTCCTCTCCACTTGCCCTACAACCGGAGCAAGACGAGGGCGCCTTCACACTAAACACGGAACAGTTGAAACACCTTGCTTCATGCCCGTCGGAACGCAGGGCACAGTCAAGACCGTCGGCAGCGAAGATTTAGAAGGTCTTGGATTTCAACTCATCCTCAGTAACACCTACCACCTCGGTCTTCGCCCAACAAGTGAACTGATTGAAAGAGTAGGCGGATTGCACAAGTTTATGAGCTGGAATGGCGCGATCCTCACCGATTCCGGCGGCTACCAAGTGATGAGCCTCAGCGAGAATCGAAAGATTACCGATGAAGGCGTCGAATTCAAGTCCCACCTCGACGGCACCAAGATGTTCCTCTCGCCGGAGCGCAGCATCGAAATTCAGGAGCAGCTTGGCGTGGACATCATGATGTCACTCGATGTCTGCCCGCCTTACCCCTGCACTCGCGACGAAGCCGCCAAAGCCATGCAGCAAACCCATCGCTGGGCGCCGAGGAACCTAGCCGCCCGAAAAGAGCAAGCGATTTTTGGAATCGTGCAGGGCGGAGTTCATGAGGATTTGCGAATGGAATCAGCCCAAATTCTGACTGAAATGCCGTTCGATGGCTTCGCCATAGGCGGAGTCAGCGTCGGAGAACCGACCGAAATGCAGTACCCAGTGGTAAAAATTGCTGCTCCGCTGTTGCCAGCCGATAAGCCGCGATACCTCATGGGGGTCGGCCACCCAAAAGACATCATCCATGCAGTTTCGTGCGGAATTGATCTGTTCGACTGCGTTCTGCCAACTCGCCAAGCCCGGCATCACTCGCTTTACACTTTACAAGGAAAGGTGAACATCCTCAACGCTAAATATGCTGAACAGATGGAGCCAATTGACCCGAAGTCCATTTTTCCATCCGTTGAACGGTATTCCCCAGCCTACTTGAGGCACTTATTCAAGGCCAAGGAGCCATTGGGAGCACGAATTGCAAGCCTTCACAATCTCGCATTTTATGCACGATTGATGGAAGAAATTCGAGCAGCTATCGAGGCGGGTAGTTGGCGCGAACTCGAAGATCGGTATGGCTACGCTTAGTTCTGCGAAGTATCACCAGCAGAACTTGTATCCGCAGGCTCGCTCGTTGTCTGAGATTCTGATGGGGATGGAGCAGGATCCGGTTGACTAGGCTGGGGCGCAAGGGTATGACGTGTCGGCCATTCATTTGCAAGAATTGCGTCTGCAAAAGCAACTTGATCAGTTTCTGGCTTTTCACCTAGCGTAGAAATAGCGGCGACGAGTGCAGATCGCTCAACTTCAGCAAAGAAGGCATCTTTGCCGTCTTGAACGCCCCTCACATTCACCAAAGTGGCTTCAGATACTTGGTCCAGACCGATTCGCGCTAAGTGAGCGGCAACATACCGAATATCATCCACGGTCTCCGCCCTAAAGACTAGATTCAAATGATTCGTTCTCGGGTCAATCCACGCATCAATGATCCTTGCGCCAAGGGCAGACTTCGTCCTAAGCTGCTCCACCAAGGCATTCCCAACTATCGAAGATGGACTATTTTCAGATGAATTGACTGAAGTGTCAACTGGGCGCGGATCGAATGTTCCTGCCTCGTACGGCAAATTCACACGATTTCCAGATTGAGATTTTGGAGTTCCTGTTTTTTGACCCAAGAGAAAAGCAGCGAAAGCCACAGCAGCTATCAATACCAAAACTACTCCGGCAAACAACCCGATTTTTGGCCTAGAAACAGGAAGTCCTAGCTGTTCAGCCGTCGAAAGGGCTTCCTTTTCCTTCAAACGCCGATGGACGCCTTCAAGTTTTGTGCGCTCTGCATCGGAATCTGGAGATAAATCAAGTACCAGTTCGTACCATCTAATTGCGTCCTCAAGCTCCCCAGATTCTGCGGCGATGTCTCCCAACAATCCAGCAGAAGAAGTGTTGTTCGGATACCGCCTCAAAATTGTTCGGCAAACTTCTTCAGCCATTTTGTATTCGCCGCGCATTCTCAATAGGTTCGCGCGAGCCAATTCTGGATAGATGGCGGAATCGCTACCTTCGCTATGGCCTAAATCACTTCCACAGGGCGCTCCGCACTCGGGACAAAAGGTGGCATCTTGCTCAAGCATTGTAAAACACTTGTCACAGAGTCGTAAACTGTTAGGTGGTTCCTGTGCTGCCATATCCGCCTGATCCTCTCTCTGTTGCTGCTAGAGCTTCTACAACATGAAACTCTGCCCGTGCTACCGGACATATTACCAATTGAGCGATTCGCTCTCCCGTTGCCAGTTCGACTGTATCTTGGCCTAAATTGATCAGGCAAATCTGAATTTCCCCGCGATAATCTGAGTCAATAGTCCCAGGCGAATTCACAATAGAGAGCCCAAACTTTAGAGCAAGCCCTGAACGAGGACGAATCTGTCCTTCAAATCCTGATGGAATCGCGACCCGAATCCCTGTTCCAAACAACCCTCTCTCCCCGGGCGAAAGGTGAACTTCCTTGGTGGAACGCAAATCCACCCCCGCAGAACCGGATGTTTGATATTCAGGCTTCTGTGCTCCTTCCGAAAGGCAAATTTCAATGCCGACAACTTCCATGCAAAATAGAGACTGAATTCCTTACAAACAAGAACCAAATTCAGGTTGAAATTCGCATTTTTGATGCAAAGAGCGATTTTTTGGTATAGGCTTCAAAATAAGAACGACGATGCACGTAACCCGGCTTGCAGAATTAGCTTATGTTGTCGAACTTGATTCCGACAATGTGGCTGAATTCGACTTCAGCAAGCTGAGCTCATCGCTCTTAGGTCTAATTGACTATGCGCCAGCCTATGGGAGAATTGGGTTATTTTTCGAGAACAAACTTCCTGAAATTGACATAGTTGAACAAGCAATTTGTTCATTGCGTCGAAGAGTTGACGCAAACAAGTTGCATGAGATCCCTATTTGCTTTGAAATGGGCGAAGACTTCGCCGAAGTATGCGAGAGTCTAAATCTAACAATTCAAGATTTTAAAGAAGAGTTTTTGAATGCCGAGTTTCGAGTGGAAGCCATAGGCTTCACGCCTGGATTCCCATATATGTCGCGTTTGGCAGAAAAACTTTCTGGAACTGCAAGGCGCGAATCACCTCGCCCAAGAGTTCCTCAAGGTTCAGTGGGAATTGCGGAAGCCATGTGCGGAATCTATCCGGCGATTATTCCGGGCGGTTGGAATCTGATTGGGCGCACCCCGCTAGTTATTGCGGACATGGCTGAAGCCTATTTTCGATTTCAAGTTGGCGATCAAGTTCGATTTGAAGAAATCAGTCAAATTCAGTTTGACTCAAAGTTTCAAGCCGAGTCTGAAACGCGATGAAATCCATTCAAATAGATTTGAATATTGACATCGGCGAAGGGTTCGAATTTGACGAGCAACTGCTCGTTTATGCGAGTTCGGCAAATATCTGCTGCGGATCGTATGCGGGTTCTTGGGAACTCACCCAAAATACAATCGGAAAGGCAATGGATGCAGGAGTGCGGATTGGAATTCATCCGGGCTATCCAGACCGACTCTCAATGGGCAGAAGATCCATTGATCCTTCCGAAAATGCTGAAGCTTTCGATTCCATTAGACGCCAAGTCGAACAATTTTTTAACTTTGTTCCCGCTGCTTACCTGAAGCCGCATGGAGCCTTCTATGGTGACTCGCAGAGCCTTGAACACCCTTCATTCGCGGTCCTGCAAGAGCTTTGCACAACTTATCAGCTTCCACTACTCGGTTTTCCAAGGACGGCGCATGAATCGGCTTCCTCAATGTTCATTGTCGAAGGTTTTGCAGATCGAAGGGTTGATTCAAAAGGCAAGTTGATGTCTAGATCGGTTGAAAGAGCCGTGTTGTCTGATTCCCGAGAAATTGCATTGCAAGCTTTGGAACTCGCCAAGACGGTTGATAGCATTTGCATTCATGGAGATAATGTTGGTTGCCTTGTGCATCTGTCCGAAGTCGTTCGCGTCTTGCTGGAGTCGGGCTACGAGGTAGGTGCGTGAGCCTACGTGTTTTGAAAATCGCCAAAAATGCGACCCTTCAAGATCGAGGCAGGTTCGGATTTCGGCACTATGGAGTTCCCGAAGCAGGGCCATTTGATCAGCATTCCGCTGAGGCGAGCAATTTTGCACTTGGAAATGACTCGTGTTCCTCTGTTTTGGAACTTCATGCTCCCGGAGCCGAATTTGAAGCCGTTTCAAGCTGCTGGATTGCCGTTTTTGGGGCGTTAACCGATGTTAGGATTGACGGAAATCTGATTCCCGAAAATCAAAACGTTTTCCAACTTGAAGGTGGCAGCCGAATTGAAATTAGCAGTTTTCGAAAGGGAGCAAGGCTTTACCTGGCTATGGAAGGCGGATTTGAAGCCTCGAAGATGTTGGGAAGTGTTTGCGGCACACACGTTGAACCAGGCGACGTTTTTCAGTCCGCTTCAAAGATTGCAATCGTTGAACCAGAACTTCCGAATTTGATTTGGGACTTCGAAACGCCATTCCGAATCCCAATTGTTCCGAACGGATTTTCTGATTTTGACTTCGATATTGTCGAAAACTTGGTCGTTTCACACCATTCGGATAGGCGAGGGATTCGCCTTTTCGGAAATGTGCCAACACACAATGGTCGGCAAAACAGCCAGCCGATTTGTGCGGGCGCAGTTCAATGGACGCCTTCCGGCGAATTAATCGTCATTGGTCCCGATGGCCCAACGATTGGCGGTTACCCATTGATCGGCACGGTTCCGAGTTTCGCTCTCAGTCGTTTAGGGCAGGCTGTAATGAATGATCCTGTGCACCTGTATCCTATTTCTTGGGAAAAACTTGATGAAGAACGGCAAAGGACTCTTCTGACTTAGAATGTCCCAGCCAACCACTACAAAAATTTGAATCTTATAGTGTTGGACGGGCTACAGGAACAGTTAAGTCTGGAGGAGCCTTGAAGGAGAACAACGACTTGTCTATATTTTGATTGAACTTCCAACCAGCGGTCCAATCGTAACTCCATTTCTTGCCCTTCAAATCTATGGATTCAGTTCGAATTGTGACTGGCACCCACCGTTTCGGGTCCAGGACGATTTCGAACTCAGCAGCACCTAACCTTTTTGCAGCTTCAGGCGTACGCTTTGCCCAAATTCGATAATTAACTGACGGCTTGTTATCAAAACTCGTATGGCGCTCTTCGATAGATGCCGTGAATCCGCTATTTGGCTTCAATAGGTTTGTCACTAGCTCGCCCCAAGCGTCTGACCTATCTACAACCCCCGCGATCAAGGAACGTGAAAACTCCTTGGCAAATCGGTTTGGATCACTCAATGTGGCAAGTGTCATCATCGGTTTGGCTACAGGCATTACAGAAGAGAGGCCATTTGGAGTCATTTCTCTTTTTGACTTGCCGTCAGCTAGGATTACAATCTTTTTAGGTTGACCGCTAGGATCTACATATTCCAATCGGTAGAGATTTGGTGAATCAACCAAATAGACGAGAAACGTCGTCCCTCTCACTTCTGAAGTAGTCGCCAACACCCGCGCTCGGCACTCGGCTCCTTTGAGGTTTGCCAAACTTGCGCCAATTTTTTTGCCCACATCCGCAAGTTTCAGCTTGGATTTAGACCAGCCGCTCTGGCCTGGCTTTTGAACTGGTTGAGCATCAGGAACTGGCGGCTTTTCTGGAATTGAACTGCTGTTTGGCACAGGATCTGTCAGGTCAGACATAGAAGGACTGGAATTCGCATCTCCCGAAGATGGAGACGAACCAGAGGCTATCGGTTCAGAAGTCGAAATCGAATTTTCCACAACAGATTTCGGCGCTGAATTACATCCCGCAAGTACCAAAACGGCAATTCCACCAAATACTATCTTCATGGTAACAGTTTACATTGCGGATCGTTATGAAGTTCCATTAAGCGGATTTTTGAGCCCAGCCCATAGGGAAAGATCAATCACAGGAAACGCCGCATCCTTGGTTTGGCAATCCAACAAATACTCTTCATCGCTTGGCGTCATTTCGCCTCCGCCATGAACTCGCTCCGCCAATTCGGCAAGCCGATTGAAGCGATCTATGTGATCTTGGAACCGGATTTCTGCGTAATCCTTTGCGGAAAACGTGGAAATCAGAAATTGCCAATCCGAAGATTCAGCAAGTAAGAGTTCCCGGGCGGCTTGTTCGATAATCGCCTTTGCTGGACCGTTCGCCATTTCCCTTGCCATTTTTCTCATTTGGCGCTGAGCAGGATATAGCGCTTCCCAGGTCCAAATGTTGTCTTCATTCAGCCAAACATAGTGGTAGCCGCCCTCGCCCCAAGAGCCTTCGGGCATGGTAATTGTATGCTCCGGCGGGTCCCGATCTACGGAATCGCCTCCGGAAAGAGACTCAATATCGGGATCGTGGTGAAGCCGAACGGCCAATTCGTATAGAAATTCGGGACCTTCCCACCACCAATGGCCAAACAGCTCGGTATCGTACATCGCCACAACGGTTCCTTCCCGATCTGATTGGCCGCGATATTCTGCGAGTGCTGCCTTTATGGTCACAACCATGTCCTCAGCGTGATTTCCCACGTTTTCGAACGCTCGCCAAGGTTCGTATGGTCTTTTGGCACCTAAATCTCGTTTGTCTTCGCTAATGCGCCAGTACCGTAACCTTCCAGGATAGAGTTGCTTGTGAAATTCTAGATAATGCGGATCGCCTGGATAGCCATGCTCGCCCGACCACACTTTTACGGTCGTTTGAGGGTCTCTTGCGAAAACGACCCTGCCTTCAGGCAATACGTAGGATTCGTACTCGCTTCGCTGTTCTGGGGGGGGCGAAAAGAACTTCGAGCTTCTGGCAAACATTTCAGCAAGCTGAGGAAATTTTTCTTGATATGTCCCAAGCGGTTCGCCGCCCCTAACCATGTGCGAATCCACGAAGAAGTACTCGACTCCACTTTCCCGAAGGAAATCTTCAACGCCCTTTCTCGGCCAAGATACTTCGTTTTCTCCAATCGGCGATTTCCACATATAGGGTGGCCGATACGCACATTCGGGGAGCCAAATCCCTCTGGGCTGCCTACCAAAGTGCCGCTTGAACGTCTCAACTCCAAGAGTAACTTGAGCTTGGCATGACTCATCAGTGCCGAGCAACGGCAAATAACCGTGGGTTGCGCAGCAGGTGATGATTTCAATGCTTCCGATATCCTGAAAATGGCGAAAACCGGAAAGAATCTGACGATTCCAACGAATCTGAAATTGGTCGAGAGCGCGAGAAAATACTCGGCTCCACATCGCCGCCACGCCGATCATCCAGCCGGGGCCCTCCCGTTGAAACTTCTCTAGGTCCTTCTTTGCCCACTCAATCTTTTCCTTGCAATACGTTTCAAATTCGTCGGCAAAGCTGGGATCGGCAAGCTGTTCTGCAAGAATGGGCGTGACGTTGATCGTCCATCGCGGATGAATTCCCTGCTTTTCGAGCCGCGTGAGCACGTCGAGGATTGGCAGATAGCATTCCGCCGCTGATTCCATTAGCCAATCTGTGCCGTGAGGAGATTTGCCGTGCGAAAGAACGTACGGCATGTGCGAGTGAAGGCAGAGAAGAAATCGCCCGATGGGCATGTTAGATTATGGGACTATTGGGGAAACGTGGACTTGGGATATTTCGTTGTATGGAACAAAAGGGACATTGGGGACCCAAGGACCCATTCACCCGATTCACCCAATTCACCCGATGACCTCCCATAATATCCCATGCTCCTTTCCGTCCAATGCTTCACCATTCGCAACGAATTTGAATCTGATATTGATGCCACTTTGTCGGAACTCGAAGACATGGGACTTAAATACGCCGAACTGGCAGGATATTACGGCATGACGGCTCGTGCATTTGGTGCGAAATTGGCGGAATACGGAATCAAAGCCAGCGGAATGCACGTTGGACTCGCTGACTTGGAATCGAACCTCGCAGGACTTCTGGAAGAAGCGGCCGCGCTTGACTGTCCGCATCTAATTCTGCCTTGGATTTCGGATCAAGACTATTCCGACGGCTGGGACAGATTTGCAGATCGTGTCGCATCCATCGCCGAATCAATTCATGAAGCAGGAAGACAGTTTTCGTACCATAACCATGCTTTCGAATTTGCAAAGCAAGCTGACGGAAGAACCGGATTCGACACGTTTTTTGACTCTGCAAGTCCTCATGTAGGAGCCGAGACAGACGTATGGTGGGCATTCGTCGGCGGTGAAGATCCTGCTGATCTGCTTAGGCGCCATGCCAGCCGAACGAAACTGGTGCACCTAAAAGACGGAACAGCCATTGATTCCGACGTCCATGCTGCGGCTGGCAAAGGCATACTAGACTGGCGGAGTATTCTCGATGCTTGCAACGAGATTGGCGTCGAATTTGGGGTCATTGAACTGGACAATTCTCCCTATTCTCCCCTTCAAGTAGTTCGGGAAAGCTGCGAGTACTTCCGTTCGATGGGTGTTACGGCCTAACCTTCAAAAACAAACCGAAGAATCTCGTCGCAATGAATCTGAAGTGTGTCGAACATTGGGATCGGCGATTTGCAATCCTTGAGCAAGATAGGAATTTCGGTACAGCCTAGTATCACTCCTTCCACCCCAACACTTCCAAGACGATCGAACAGCCGCAAATAGCCTTGCTTAGTCGGTTCGAGAAAAATGTCGCGCGTCAACTCTTCGACAATCGTCTCCGCCACCCATTCAAAGTCGGCTTCTTCTAGGGCAATGAGTTCGATGCCATGCTCCGATAGTTTTTCCCTATAGAATTTCGCAGCCATGGTATAGCGCGTTCCGGTAAGTGCAACGCGCTTGATTCCCTGTTTTGCAATTGCCCGTGCAGCAGCGTCTGCGATGTTAATGAGCGGAATACTGATCACTGCTGCCACTTCGTCTGCGTACAAATGTGGTGTATTTGAGCACATTGCAAGGCATTCAGCTCCTACAGCCTCCAGTTTTCTGGCTTCGCCAATAAAAAGCGCAACATTGGCTTCATGGTTCTCGGCATTCACATTGTCTACGAATTCCTGTAAGTTGATCGAAGACATATACATTCGTGGAACGAATCGGTCGCCGACCCTTTCATTGGCCCTTTTGCAAAGTGTCGAGTAGTAATCAACTGTTGAAATCCACGTCAGCCCACCGATCAGTCCAATCGCTTTCGTATCTGCCATGCTCCCATTCTGTCTCATTCGAAAGCGGCGCGTGAAAGGTAAACTTTGGCTCGAAAGAGAATCTGAAACAGCGAGCTAGCAGGTCGAAAATGACAAAGTCCAAACCGAAGCCAAAAGCTACGGAAGCGCACTCGGCAGCGATTATTTCTCAGATTCAGCTTGATCCCCAGGAACAAACTATGTCCAACGAAAACTTTGATGCTGATATCGTCGTGATCGGAGCAGGTCCGGGAGGCTACGTTGCAGCGATTCGAGCCGCGCAAATGGGAGCAAAGGTCATTTGCGTGGAAAAAGAGTATCTGGGCGGCACATGCCTGAATTGGGGCTGCATCCCCAGCAAAGCGATGATTGCAGGCGTTGAAAGGCTAAACCATGTTAAGCACGCCAAGGATTTCGGCGTTGTCATTACTGGAGAAATCGGCTTCGATTTCGAGGTCTATTCAAAACGACGCGACAAAATTGTTCAAACCCAGCGCGGCGGAATTGCAATGCTCTTCAAGAAGAACAACATTCGGCACGTCGAAGGCTTTGCCAAATTCAAAGATGCCAACACGATTGAAGTCGAAAAAAACGGCAAAGTTGAGACCGTCAGGGCAAAAAACTTCATTCTGGCTATGGGATCGTCAGTCATTCGGCTCAAAATTCCTGGCTTGGAAGGCGACACAAAGGATGGCATTTGGACGAGCGACGACGCCGTTGTCGCCCCTCACATTCCTAAGAGCATGCTCATTCTTGGCGGCGGAGCCGTTGGAACCGAATTTGGCTATGTTTTCAACGGTTTAGGCTCCAAAGTCACGATTGTTGAAATGATGCCTTCGCTGATCCCGCTTATGGACGCTGACTTGGGTGTTGAGCTTGGAAAAGGCCTTAAAAAGCAAGGGATTAACGTGATGACCGGAGCGAGTCTTGAAAAGTGCGAAAAGGTGAAAGGCGGATGGAGATGCACGGTCAAAACGGGCGGCAACGAGGAAATTATTGAAGTCGAAGTCGTATTGCTCGGCGTAGGTAGAAAGGCGAACACCGACGGAATGGACCTCGAAAACATTGGTGTGAAGCTTCATCGTCGAGGCGTTGAACTCGTTGATGATTCCCTGCGAACTCATGTCCCAAACATATTTGCAATCGGCGACGTTTGCGGGCGAATTCAGCTTGCCCACGTTGCCTCTGCCGAAGGAATTCATGCGGTTTCGAACATCATGCAGGGCGCAAACAAGCAATTTGACTACAAAGTTGTTCCGAACTGTGTCTACACAATTCCAGAAATCGCGTCGGTCGGATTAACGCAAAGCGAAGCCGAAGCCGCAGGACATGATGTCGTGATCGGCAAAGCCAATTTCCGTATTTTTGGAAAGGCAATGGCGATTGGCGAAGTGGACGGATTTGTGAAAATCGTTGCCGAAAAGAGATACGGCGAAGTTCTCGGCGTTCACATGGCCGGCCCCCACGTCACGGACATGATCGCCGCCGGAGCCGCAGCGCTAAAGCTAGAAGCCACCCTCGAAATCATGTGCGAAACTATTCATGCTCATCCGACTTTGGCTGAGGCAATGCTTGAAGCCTACGAAGATGCTATGGGGCATGCGATTCATAAGATGTGATTTTTGGGATTGCGCGGGCTTGACCGCTCTTTTGCTTAGGTCAATTAGGCCGTTTTGAATCTGAAACCTCAACTTCTGGCTCCGGAAAAGCGCGGTCAAGCCCACGCAATCCCAAAAAAGTTGCCCCTATCCTCGATTCCCCGTTTCAGCTACGATCACACTTGAAATCCCGCCTCGAACGTTAAACTCGCCCGTAACCCTCATCCATCGAGGATTTGTGGCTCCACTCAACTCATCGAGAATCCGATTGATTACGGCTTCAAAATAGATTCCTTCATTTCGAAATCCAACAAAGTAAAATTTTAGAGATTTGAGTTCGATGCAAAGCTTGTCTGGGATGTACTCGAGCTCGATTGTCGCGAAATCCGGCTGTCCTGTTTTCGGACAAACGCTCGTGAATTCAGGACAGATATGTGTAATGACATAGTCCCTTTGGGGAGCAGGGTTTGGAAAAGTTTCGATTTCAAACGGCATTGATCAGAATGGTACCAGCCGAACAACAATGCCACTTAGCCTTCGAACATACCGCTTGGCTCGCGCCCTCGAATGTTGAGTAAGAGGGCAATAGAAGCCATGCAAAGCCACAACGCAGTGCCGCCAAAGCTCATGAACGGCAACCACAAGCCCACAACTGGCAAAAGCTCCAAATTCATACCTAAATTTGCTACTGTATGGAACGCTAAATACGACAAAATTCCTGCGGCAACTAACTTCAAGAAGGGATCAACCGCCTGAAACATGACCAGCCAAACGCGAAACAGGAAAAATCCAAACGCTCCTAAAAGGAGCGTACATCCTATCAGCCCTCCTTCTTCGCCAACGACCGTTGAAATGTAATCGGTCTGCTGTTCGGGAACGAATCCAGTGCCCTTATGCTCGCCCTTTAAGTACCCTTGGCCCGAAATTCCACCAGACCCAAAGCTGATCAAGGCTCTCTGTTGGTGGTAGCGAGCGTCTCTATCCTCAGCATTTCCGCCCGTGAAAAACGTTCCTAATCGGTCAAGTTGGTATGGCGGCAAAATGCCCGTCTTGTATGCACTGAGAAGAACAACGGCCGTTGCTACAACCGTTCCAACCAAAAATTTAGGCTGCGTTCCAGCTACCAACGAAATTCCCAGCCAAATTATTAGCAGCGAAAGCGCACCGCCCAGATGCGGCTGTTTCAAAACAAGCAAAAGAGGAATTCCCAAATGCGCCAATGACAGCAAGTAAGTTCTCAATGACTTAGCTTCACCGATTCTGTTAGCAAAGAATGCAGCCAACGTGATCGCCAGGAAGAATTTTGCCAATTCGCTAGGCTGAAACTCAATCGGTCCAAAATCTATCCATCGTTGCGCCCCTTTTGCGCTCCTTCCTGCAAGAAAGACAAGCAAGAGACATATAAGCGATACAGCATAAATGACAGAACTGCGCCGTTGCAGCACTTTTGGATTGATCAAAAACATCACGGCTGCTGGAATTAGACCTATGAAAATCTTGATTGCCTGACTTCGAAAAAAACCCGAATTGCCCCCCTTGTCAATACTGTAGAGCGACATCATTCCGATCAGGAGAAGTACTACAGCTGAAACCAAAAGCCACCAATCAATAAAGCGGGCTCGACTTGATCCTTGAGCTCCGTCGGGAATTATCAATGACCTTGCCGTTAGTGGCGCACTCAATTTGGAGACTCTTTGCTTGTCGGCGGATCTGATCCTATTGGAATCCGGCTCGAAGCAAGCCCAAATTCTCGTGACACCAAGCCCCTTCCGGGAACGAATGAAAAGGTCAATACACGTTCGGCTGTCGTTTGCTCGCCAGCGTCAATGGTCAATGTTGCCTTTACTTTCCAAACCTTTGAATTGGGAGCAAACAAAGCCTTGGGATCATCCGTTAGAAATATCTCTGCAGTTGCCCGATGCCGTATCCCGGCGGCAGATATTTCACCCTTCCATTTCCAAGGTGAATTCACCACCATCTCCGATTGCAGAATTGGCATCGCTGGATCATAATTTTCCCCCAGCACTTCCACGAGCGCAAACGAGTTTTCATCCAAACGGTAACGCTCAAGCTCCACGATCTCGCCGAAAGCTGAAAGTTCAATCGCGAATTCTTGGCCCGTTTGCCGAGTGGAAAGATCTACCGGGATTTTCGTGCCTGCCAAAACCAAATTGGTTTGATCGGGCAACTTTGAAGTTGGAGAAAGATCTTTAAGTGAAATTGAATCTTTTGATTTCGAGGGTGTCTTGCATCCAAAAATCAGCAACGTCAAAGCTACTGTCAAGGCAAGTGTATTTTGAGTAGTCACGTCGGCGTCTCGAATTTAATGAGTTTGACCCTTCTGGAGGATTTTGTGCGGTTGTAAGATGTGTTTTCACTCATTTCGACCATTCCGAGACCCTTTGCATAAGTCGAAATTTGATGCACATTCGTTGTGACAGTGCCTCCTGCTTCCTTAATTATTGCTGTCATATCAACTTCTATGCAATCCCTATCCTCGCCAAATAGATTCATCTTTGGTTTCCATTTCGAGGTTGCCTTGAATTCCATAGGAAGCAGAACGCTACTCAACGGAGTCACACCTTTGTACTCCCATGTAGTGGTCCCCGCACCAATTTTAAGGATCGGATGCGGATCGGCTAAAACCATTTTTTTCTCAAATGCAACTGCAAAAATCGTATCGCCGATGATCCGGTAGTGGGTCATGCCCACAACTTGTTCGCCAACTTTTGTATTGGTTTTGGTTACGATTGTGATCGTCGGTACGCCCTCGAAACTTACTGGCTCAACGACAACGTCACTGTAGGCTGATTTAAGATCGGCGGATTCCTCATAGGTCCATTTCGTTCCCACAGCTGATGGGAAAAAATCAGAAACTGATGGAGTTGATGCCCCTTGGACGAGAAATGCTGCAAGACAAACGATCATTAGCTTATTTT
Organism: Armatimonadota bacterium; assembly: GCA_031400935.1. Classification (GTDB taxonomy): domain Bacteria; phylum Armatimonadota; class Fimbriimonadia; order Fimbriimonadales; family Fimbriimonadaceae; genus JANNJE01. The sequence goes on along the minus strand of JANNQV010000027.1, from coordinate 9,632 downwards.
TTCACGAGTTCGACACTGAGTTTTTGTGGCTTACCGGCCGTCGTTAAGACAGTATTCATCCTGACGAAGCCGACCCCTTTGCTGAACCACATTGTAGAAACATTCTTTGATGTGTTGCCGCTAACAGTCATCGTTCCAGAAGCCGTTATTTTTAGAGTATCAAATTTGCCTGCTTTTGAAGTTATTGATTCAAACTTTTCAGCCTTGTATGTCATGGACTGAGAAACTTCAACGGGTGTCCCATTTGAATTCACCGTAAAAGTCGAAGTTGATTCCCACTTGCTTCCCGGAGCAAGGTCTGCAGGAACTTCGAGCGATGGAGTAGGCAATTTTTTGCCTCCTACAGCGGTTGTATAAACGCCAGTCCCATCCACCATAACTTCCGAGTCGCCGATCTGACTAAATTGGCCTGTGCGAGTCGTCTCGAAGTATGCCTTCCCACCTTCCATCCGGCTAAAGGTTGTGGTTTGGCCTGCGTCTTCTGAATTTCCTGCCGAAGTTTGTTTATAGCCTAGTGGACCCTCGAAACTCAGTCCGTAATACTCATAGCCGGCATGCTTGAGGGCTGGCGGAATGGATTCCTTCGTTGGTTCAATTGCTGTGCCCGAATTTGTTCCAGCATTCGATGCAACCGTTTCGTGATTCGCCGAAGAACTTTCCAGGTTCACTGGACCGGTCTTGGTATCAGAATTTTGGCAACCGAGCAACGCCAGAATCGCAAATGTCAAAAATGTATATTTCTTCATCAATCCTTCTTCAGCGAATATTCTTTTAGAACGAGCACATTTGCTCCCACCACGCCAACGCCTTTATCGGTAGTAAATACTGAATCTTGGCGATATCGAATGAGCCCCACGTTCTTAGCCCAATATGACACGATTTTTACTTTTCCTTCTTTGACGTTCGCTTCAGAAAAAGTTCCGTTCGCCTCAATTCCAACGCCAGTCATGGTGCCCATTTTTGTATCTACGAGTTGGGGCTCGTACATGGTGCCCTTGTAGGATTGTTTGCCATTGGTTCCCAGGATAGTGGGGCCTTCGCCTTTCCAAGTGAAATTCTCGCCGGGTTGAATCGGAAACAGAAAAGTTGGCTGAGGCGGAGTATAAGCAGTTCCCTTGGAAGCTACGGTGACTTGGAAAAGCCCACGCTCGTCGAGCAACCAAGTTTGAGTATCGGTTTTGTCGGCGCCAATCGTACTTTTCATCGTAATCTCGATTCCAGTACCGACTGGCTTGATGCCAACGATTTCGAATACGAGTGTTTCATTTGACTCGCTGATCTGACCCGCGACAGACTGTTGGCTCTCGATATCGTAGGTCCATTTGTTGCCAACCTTTGCTGGGAACAATAGCTTTCCGTCCTCATTTGTGATCTTTTCCACCACAATTGGTGTGACTGGTTTTGGCGTGTAATTGCCTGAGCCTGATCCGCAGCCAACGCAAATTATTGATACAACGGCAACAAATGCCCAAAAAATTGATCTGTTCATGGTTTTACTTTCCTATTTTGATTTAATCTCTTGATCGAATCAAGAGTGTCCTCGATCAGTCCTTGATCTGAAATCTGTTTTATTTGCACCTCGGCGAAAGGAATCGCTTGGTCCATTCTCGGAGCGGCAATTGCAACTCCATTCCAAACGACTAAAAGCTGCTCGCCTCGGTGTTTTGCACTATATTGCCAAAGCCGGCGGCGGCCTTCTTCATTTAATTTGATCGTCATATTATGCTGTGATTTGCCGTCGGTCCCTTCGTAGGTCGAATACGACCCATCTTCAATGAAACTGTCATTTACAACCACGGTGACGCTGTTTAGCAGTTGTTCAGGTAGTTCCGCCAATTGTTTCATCCGAGCTTTCGAGATTCTGGACTGCAGTGAACTGCGAATGTTTTCGCACCTGGAAGGATCTTTAAGCAATTTTTGTGCCGAAACAATGTAGTATGTCCGCATCATTTCCTTGGTGAGTTTTCCTTCCTCCGCAATCTGAATTTCTAGATCTCTCATAAAGCGAGGCCTGTATTCTTCACGCAAATTGCCAGTTACATTGGTTGTTTTTCCATCCTTAACGATGGCAACAGTTACAGGAGATTCGATCACAATTCCTTCAAGAATGGCGGCAAATCTCAGCGTTTCAGTAGGTGAGCCGTCGAGACGCACATTCATGTCTTGCTCCAGTTTTTTTGCCAATACTGGATCGCCGTCAATAGCTTTTTGAATATCATTCGCGCTCCAAACAATGGGATAGGCTGGCAGGCTCGAATCGCTGATCTGGTTCATCGTCATCACGAATTTGCCCATAGCGGCCGAATCTCCCTGAAGCGCCCCCAACATATCTCGCAAGGGAATCCTGCGCTTTTCCTGGTCGTTGCCACCTTCTTTCTTGTCCGGAGACTCAAAGCTTCCACCGGAACCTAAGACCAATTGGGCAACTTGGTTTGCAACCACGATGTGGTAACCCTTTGTCGTATCCACCCCGAGAATATTAACTTCACCGGGCACAAGCGGGTCAAACGACTCTTTCATGATCAAGTAATCTGGAAGAACCCTAACACCTAGGTAGCCAATGGCTCCGAGGCAAATCGCGCCAATCAAAATTTTGGTTGAGGATCTAAGTGGCATGGATTTATTAACAACTCAATTTATTGATCAGTTCGGCGAGTTGAATCCAGTTTACTCTCTGGCTCTATTCGCTCGGGTTGTAGCCCTCATAAAGGCTTCCGGCAATTACGCACAAAATCCATGTGAGTAACAGGCAAATGGTTATTGGTGCCAATGTAGCCAATAAGATATTCCAGCCAACGGCGAGCCACAAAGCTAGAAACACGCCGACTGGCATCGAACCCAAAATGAAGACTCCGAGCATTGTTACCAAACCGCGGAACTGCCGCTGAGTTTGATCTTCTACATCTGGAAAAAGCACCGTTACCATCAAAACAGTCGCGCTCATTACAAGCGAGAGCCCAGCAACGAGGACAACGGAAGCCGCACATTCGAGCACAACATAGGGCTTTGCGATGCTGACTCCAATCGCCCCAATGATCGAAGCAACAATGCTTAGCGCGGCTTTCGCAGATATTTCTGCAATTGCCATGCGAAAAGCGGGAAATGGAAGAGGTTTCAGCAAATCCACCCTTCGCAGCCATTCGATGAATCCAACTTGCGCCAAAGGAAGAGTGAGCGACATAACCGATGACAATTGGAGGGTCAGCAACATTCCTACTGTCGCAATGCGCCCGGTTTCTTCAGGAATTGCAATTGGAATCACCAGCATGAGAACCGTAAGCAACCCCAATGCATAAATCATTCCACGCATCCCGCGGCCAAGCAGGAAGGCTTCCTTCCATAGGAGTGCCCAAGGACCGCGCAGTTTGGAGCGGTTAAGCCGCGCATGGGATTTGACTTTGATTTTTCCTTGACGCGCAAGCTCAGCCGAAACTCCCATCATGTCGCCCGAACGTTGCATGGCTCTCAAGTTAGTACTTTGAAATCCTTTGACTGCTGCCTGATCGTACATCCAGGCTGATTGCGTGAGCGCTACTTTTAGCGCTCCGACAGATATCCCTAGTAAGCAGAATAGCCCAATTGCACCATATAGCCATGAACCTGATAAAGGTGCCATAACAAGCCAAAGGGCTAAGGTCGCAGGGAAAAAGAAGATTCGGATTGGCGAGCTTTCGGAGAACCTGACCCATTGCGCGAGTTCAGGCATGTGTCTCGCTTCAAATCCTACGTAAGCAATTGCCACTATTGAGACGGCGACAAGCCCCCATGAAAGCAGGTTCTTATTTCGATCGCTCGATCTGTCGCTTCGATTGATAAATAGGCTCATCGCGTAGTTGGTGCAAACCCACATTAAGGCAATCAGTAGCCAGCCGAGGCCGAGCGCGCGAAGCGCCATCATTCCATATTCTGGATTTGGAAAATTCCGAAATAGTGCATCGAATCCGCGTTTTGCGGGTTGAATTCCAAACAAAACAATGATGATTGGAACAATTAACGTGAAGAAATAGTCCCGAATGATTCGGAATATCAACACCGTTTTTGGCGAGATTGGAGTTGGGAATAAAACGTCAACATCAGCGGGTTTGAAGGCAGCCTGCTGCATTCCGGCTCCCATCATTAGGAAAAGCGACATCGCAGCCATTGCAGCAAAGACGATAGCCTGAACCAGTTGCAATGGCGGAAACTCAAGTTGGCCGTTGAGTTGGCCCGGCACCAAATCTCGCCCTCCTCCAAAGTTTCCAGGGCGCACAAAAATCAAGAAATAATAACCAAAGAAGAACAATAGGCCGATCAACCGTTTCGGCGAACTTGCCGCACGAATCACTCCATTTTTGAACTGGCTATACGTCAAATAGAGGAGCGGTTTCATGGTGATTCGATGGTGATTCAGTAAGTCTTAGGAATATCTCTTCTAAGCTAAGGCCCAGCATATCGTTTCGCTGCTGCAGCTCGGCCAGCGTTCCTTCCGCAAGCATTTTTCCGTTTGCAACAATAATCACGCGGTCGCAAAGCTTTTCAGCTGTATCAAGCAAATGGGTCGAAACAAGAATTGCACATCCATCATTTCTGGCACGCAGCAATTCGGCCTTAACTTCGGCAACACCAGCAGGATCAATTCCGATGATCGGCTCATCGAATAGCAAAATATTCGCGGAATGGATGAACGCACAGGCAATGGCCAGTTTTTGGCGCATGCCTTTGCTAAGTGTTGCGACCAAAACATGGCGTTTGTCTTCAAGGCGGTATCTGCTCAAAAGCTCTGAAGCTCTCGAGTCGAAATCTGTCATCGAATCAAAACACATAGCGACAAATCGCAAATGCTCTTCAACCGTTAACAATTCATACAATGAAGGCAATTCAGGAACGAAAGCCATTTGCATTTTCGCTAGGGCCTGCTGCCGGTTCAAATCGAACCCATTGATGCTAATTGAGCCTGCTGTTGGCTTCAAAATCCCGGCAACGCATCGCAATGCCGTTGTTTTGCCAGCACCGTTCGGGCCCAACAATCCTACAATTTCACCAGGCTGAATGGTAAAGGAAAGCCCATCAACTGCCCGAAGATTCTTATATTCTTTGACGAGATCGCGAACTTCGAGCATAGGGCACAATGGTTTACCTGAGGAGGGCACTCTCTTGTGGAATGTCCGTCCCGGACATGAGTGGCTTCTGCGTGGCTTAGGCGTCTCGCCCAAGGTCAAAGTACGTAAAGGGTCAGTTGAGAAATGATCCCGAAGGGATCAAAGAATTTAACCTGGGGTCGAACCTGAGAGACCCCAGGTTAAAAGTCGCCCGAATCATGCATCCCGGAGAAATGCCAGACACTGAGAACGGTATTTCTCAACAGTCCCACAAAGTAATTGAGAATCTGCAAACGAATCTTGAAAGAGCAACGTAAGGAAAGAACATGAATCTGAAATCCATTTTGGCCACTAGCCTACTTTTAGCCTCGAATATTGCCTTTACAGCCGATGAAGAAGTTGAAAAGCTTCTTACAGCAATGCGCGGTGCCTATAAGGACGCTAAATCTGCCAAATTGACCCTGAAATCCACGATGCTCTTTGAAGAAAAAGAGGCTTCAACAATTTTTGAGGCGACATTCAAAGGCCCAGACAAGCTCTATATGTACACGGATTCGATGTTCGGAGCGGATGGCAAGTTCAAAGTGATTTGCGATGGGAAAACGATAACTGTATCGTCTCCGGAAGGCAAGGAAGAAATTCCGTATTCAATCGAAATGCTTAGCGGAGTTGGCCCATTGAACCTAGAAACGCTCTGTTTTTGGGATTACCAAAAGCAACTTAGTACGGGCGACGAAGGAAATATGAAAAAAAGCGAGTTCAAAATCTCTACCGATCAGGACTGGAACGAGAAAAAATGGACGATTCTTGAAGAAACTGCAAACGAGCAGGGCGTACTTGTGAAGTATTGGATTGATCCCAAATCCCACTTTATTTGGAAAACCGAAGTCGCTGAACTCAAGACGAAAACAAAGTTCATGACTTGCGAAATTCAGAAGCTGGAGATCGGCCTAGCTGTCGAAGACAGCTTGTTTGGTGGCTAACGCGGTTTGGTTTTGGCTTAGAAAAGCTCCGAGAATCTCGGAGCTTTTCTTTTTTCAAATTGATACAATGAAGTCGGATGCCCCTTTTCAACAAAGCTGGATTTAGGATTGATACTGTTTTGTCTGGAGAGCATGTCGAGCGTGAATTTGTAACTCATCGTCTTTCTTTTCTTGCTCGGAAACTTCAAGGAACTGAAGAATTCAAATCTCGGCTACTTTCTCCGCCGGCTTTGGCGACCGACCAATGGTGGGAATCTCGGTTTGCACTTTGCAAATCAGTCGAAGGCGTCGAAGATAATTTTTTCGCTTCAATTTCCCATACGAAGGGCATTTCCATCGCCGCAACTTGCATTGCGGACGAACGGATTTTGGGAATCGGGATTGATATTGAAAGGCCAGATCGCCTGATTTCCTCGCGTGCTGCGATGAGAATTCAAAGGCTCGTAGATGAGTCAGAAGAACCTGAACTCTTGAGATGGATTCGCTACGAAGCGGCGTTTAAGGCATGTTTTGGCGACCGGGTAATGAAGAATGCGGATACCGAGAATTTTGTCGCGATGGGATGTGAAATTTGCACGGCTTTGGAGACGTATGAAGAATTCGTCGTTGGTAAAGCAATTGCACGACGAAAGGTGTGAAAACATGAAAATTGGACGCTGGCTCTCGCATTATTTGTAGAACTAATTTATGGAGTCAAGTACCTCATAGTAACTAAGAAGTTAGCCGATCCTGCAATTCTGTCTCCGCTTCCTGAATCGCCCTGAGTTCGCTCAAAACCATGTCAAGCGATTCGCCAGACGAAAACTGCTTGCGCACTCCCTCGTCCAATAGCAAACGCTTAGTGGCACCCTCAACCTCATTTGCAAGCCTCTGAAGCTTCCAAGCAACTTCCCTTGCGGCTTCGTACTCAGCCGGAAAATGGTCAACGTCCGGTGCAGATGGCTCCTGCCCAATCAATCCCTGTAAAAAATCAGTGAAAACCGTTTGCCATTCTTCGTTCTTTGGCTGAGAAACAATTGAAGTTTGTAGCAAAAGCACGACATCTTCCATGGCAAGTTCCGATGCCAGAAGTGATTGATCCCTAACGCCCTTCCAATGTTGAGGCAAATTTGATTGGCTCCAAGCCGGGCCATTCGCTGCCTCCTGAATGCGCTGCCAGTTTCGAGCGCACTCTTCAAACAGCGCAGCCGCGACGGGTTGAATATGGCGGTGAAGCCTGCTTGAATCCAAAAAACCTTTCAGGTTTTTCATCAAAGGCTTCAGTTTCTTGAGCCTTTCCAATTCGGCATCGGATCGTTTGTGAACCCGATTCGAGATCGCGGTTACGAGCCAAGCCACTATTGGGCCACAGGTTACGACTACCAAAGGTATTGTCCACCAGCCGGTAAATTGCCAAGCGAACCAGCCAACGGCAACCATTCCCATCATAGAAATTCCGCCAGCCATACCCTCAACGTCGTCAACGCCTTGACTGTGTTTTGAATGCTGGACGAATTCACCGAAAAGGGGTAATTTTTTCGATTTTCTTCCGGCGGTGCTCATCATTGCGGGTCCAGTCATTTCAAAGAACTCTTACGGTTCTTCGCTCGAAAAGGTTTGGACCGCCGCTTGAGTTTTTGCAGGCAACGGAAGATTTAGGTGCTCGTAAGCTAGCTTTGTGGCACATCGGCCCCGTGGAGTGCGCTGAATCAAACCCTGCATCATCAAGTACGGCTCGTACACATCTTCAACTGTTCCAGCGTCTTCGCCGAGGCTCGCGGCAATCGTGTCTAGACCAACTGGGCCGCCCTCAAACTTCTGGATAATAGTGCCTAATATCCTCCGATCCATTGAATCTAAACCAGCCTCGTCAATTTCCAGCGCTTCCAGAGCTATTTTTGCTCCCTTTGCCCGAATGGAATCTTGCCCGTCTACCTGCGCAAAATCGCGAACCCTCCGCAATAGCCGATTCGCAATTCTTGGAGTGCCACGCGATCTCTTTGCAATTTCCTCGGCACCGTCGGGCTCGACACTATATCCGAGGATATTTGCAGACCGAACAACGATCTCGTACAGCGGCTGGGTGTCATAAAACTCGAAAAGCGCAGTAATGCCAAACCGGTCTCGCAACGGACCAGTAAGCAATCCTTGCCGAGTTGTTGCGCCAATAACGGTAAACGCCGGCACATCAAGCCGAATCGAACGCGCCGCAGGTCCCTTACCGATCATGATGTCAACTTTCCGGTCTTCCATCGCCGGATAGAGAATCTCTTCAACGGCCCTTGGCAAACGATGGATTTCATCAATAAAAAGCAATGCGCCGTCATCAAGATTGGTCAGAATACCAACCAAATCGCCTGGACGTTCGATAGCTGGGCCGCTCGTGATGTGAATGGTTCCAGCCATCTCCGTTGCAACAATATGTGCGATCGTTGTCTTCCCCAATCCAGGCGGCCCATATAGAAGCAAATGATCTAATGGCTCGTTTCGCTGCAACGCCGCCTTCAAGAACACGCTTAAGTTTCGCTTCAGTTTTTCTTGACCGATGAATTCAGATAAGGTTTTGGGCCTCAAAGAAAGGTCAAAAGCTCTGTCTACAACATCCGCCGTCACCGCCAAATTTTCGTTATCGCGACTCATCTGGCTAGGCTCCTTAGTGCGAGTTTCAGCCTATCCTCGACATTGTCACCAGTTGCGCCTCGTGCCGCCATTTCTGCCTCTTGCCTCTTGTATCCAAGTGTCAATAGGACTTCAACCAATTCATCGTCAACTAGGTCTCCGGTTCGATACGTGCCGTCAACTGCCGCCTGAATTCTTTGCATTGTGGCGAGCTCAGTCACCTTGTCTTTCAGTTCTAAATTGATTCTCTCTGCCAAACGCGGGCCCACGCCAGTTGCTCTGGAGAGTGACCTCGCGTCCGATGTCAAAATCGCGCTGACTACTGCATGTTCTCCAAGCTGGCCAAGTAGCGAAAGCCCAATTTTTGGGCCGCACCCCTTTACTTCGGTGAGCAAATCAAACAGCCTGCGCTGAAAAAGGTCAAGAAACCCGAAAAGATAGGTTCCATCCTCCCTGAAAACTTGGCGAATCCTCAAATCTACGTCTTGCCCAATGGGAGGCAATTGGAGTAGGACGGAATCAGGCAAGTGAACTTCATATCCAACACCGCCACAATCAATCGTGACGGCGGCACCTTGCACTTCGAGCAGTTCTCCTCGCAGTCTTCCAATCATTCTGTTAGGTTAGCACATGTCTACTGCTGCAGCATGGTGTGGCTTGGGCGTCCCGCCCAAGTCCCAAAAGAGCTTGTCCGTGTCTTGGCCGTCTCGGCCAAGTCCCCAATCTTCTTGGCCGGGACGGCCAAGACACGCTAAATCTCAACAATTGTCGGCAAAACTAGCGGACGCAGTTGCGTTCGCTTGGTCACATACCTTCGAACTAAATCCCCCACTGAGTGTCTGAGTTTGTCCACATCGGAAAGGTCGGATTTTGTTTGAGTTTTCAGGCCCTCAATTAGAACCTCCATTGCCTGATCAAGCGCGCCTTCCGGCCCATGGAATCCTCGTGCTTGGATGACTGGATCACCTACAAT
>JANNQV010000026.1:0-11944 GCA_031400935.1 Armatimonadota bacterium | reverse complement strand
GTGAAGTAACTAACATAAAGTGGTCTCAATGCTTAGACGTTCTTATAGCAAGCACTGAGACACTCTTGCACAGAATTCCCAAAATTCAAGCTCTTAGTGGGCGGCCCATCTTCTTGCCGATTGCATAATCCGCTGCCGAGCCGTGTTCCCTGGCACGGCGATATGCGTAGCAGGGTCGAACTCCACGCCATCGGCCCTTGAACCTTCTTCAACAAAAATTTGAATCCGCGTCTGAGAATATCCAGATGGAACATAGCGGATATAGTAGCCGTCGGGATGCAGGCTCCACCTTCCGCTCGGAATCGCGCGGCTATCCTTTCCCCACGGCGCTTCTCCGGTCAAAACTGCAATTCGCTCAAGATCGGCAAAGGTTGCTCCTGGGTTGGTGAGCATGTTTCGGATCCTTGCTTCTGCTTCATAAATTTGTCTCAAAAGCGGCGGTTCCTTGATGAAGGCACCCGCAAGTTTGTCATCGGTCAAAATTCCCAGTGCCCCGCCATTAAGATCTAATATCTCTCTAGTGGTTAGCAATCTCGCGGCAGTCGCCTGCATTTCGCGAGATAAATCCGAAAACTTTGTGCGCGCAATAATCGCCCAAAGTAGAATCTGAATATCGTGCTGCGAAATATCGGAATGGTCTACTGAGTTCTGGACCAAAGAAATCACAATCTTCTCTAATGGCCCCTTTGGAGGAGCGTAAAGAAAGCCGTCACCGCCACCCGGGCCGTGAGTGCCTGCCTTTAGTCAGTAAGATTGCTGGAGCGATTCCCAGGCTCCAGCTTTTAGCATAAATCCGTCGTTCGGGCCACGTTCGAGCTTAAAAAGGTCGTCGCAGGTTGGGTTGAAATTGTCCCTGTCAATCGCTTCCCATTTACAATCTTTGAGAGAAGTGGTGATGGCGGGGCCTTTTTTGAAAATGGCGTCGAGTCCGGGGATTCCAGGGAGCTTGTTTCCAAGTCCGGGGAGTTGGGCAATCGAGGCTGCTGCTAAAAATGCAGTAATCATGTTGATATTGTAGCGCAGGTTTCGATCAAATCTAACGGAAATCGCTTTACGGGGTATGGAATTTCCTTTGTCCAATTGCCACTTTTCGAAATCAGCCGCCTTTGACTTGGATGGTTTTTCCTTTCAGCCTCATAATCGCAAGGGTGTTTTCGGCTTCGGTGATGCTCGGCAAGCGAGATCGGCTTTGATGGATTCGATACGAGTGTGCAATTCGTCGTCCCAAAGGCTAACACCGAGCTTATGAATCCAATCATCCGGGCAGAGGCGGACGACGTGCTCATTGGCTTCGAACCGCTTGGCAAGGGTCGTCTTGCCGGTGCCAGGTAGCCCGCAGATGATGAGGAGGGTGGGGATTCCGTTTGAGCGCACAGGGTTATTGTGGTCTCCAGAATAGCACTTCGTTACCTTAAAGTGGTTCGTCATTCCAGTTCGCGGCTCGCTCAGATTCAGCGATGTAATGACATAGAGAAGAAGTACTTGTTTTGTTGAGTAAATTGATCTGTTAATCAAAGTGCATTTCAGTTCATTCAGCCGGACACCGATGTGGGCAAGTAGAGCAATGTGATAATTTGAATCCTTCAATGGAATCATTAAGAGTCCTGCATTCAATCGATGACTTCCCAAAACCTCCCAAGCAATATGATTGGAATAGTGATGACCGCCCATAGAATGTCTGAACTGGTATTTGGTCAACTTCTAGGTGCTTGCAGTGGGCAACTCGGTGTTTCGCCAACTCGCGAAAGCTCTCCAAATCTTCTAACACATAGCCGAACTCGAATGGTAAAAGGTCTGCGTCTTCAGCCTGTTGTTTTGCGCTTTGTACCAGTTGCTCATCAGTAGAGTTTGCATAAAACGACATGGGCCTGGGCCGCGGTTGATCTCTGAAAAAAATGGAGGTACCATCCATTATCGACTCTATAGAATGTATATGACTACTTTGGCTAAGTGCTTTGCTTTGTGCGAGTAAAGAATTTAGTTCTGATTGATCACTTTCAATGCCACACATTAAGTCAAGCTCAATTCTCATTATTCGCAATTGAATCTCACACTCTTGATAATCCAAAGTACCAACTATTTCCATTACATAGGAAATTAGATTCTTGGAAGATTCTGCATATTCAATTATATCTATCGAGTGTTCATCCTTGAGCATATTTAATAAGCAGATAACACAATGCCGTAGTGTTAGAATGACTCGTATTGTCTCGCATAGCACTAGCGGATTACCAACTAGACGTGCTCTTTCTGCAATCTCCGCTAGTTCAGCAAGGATGCAGTTCATGTTTGGAATGAACAGCTGTAGGCTTCCATGTATACTAGAATCTCTATTTATCAGCCTTAGCGCCGAATGTTTCCGCGTCGCCAAAAGTAAGGTTTGGCAAAAAGACATCCCTGCAGCAAGTAACAGACTCGATTTAGCTCCCATTCGCGTTAACTCAGTTGCATCCGGATGGGTTAAGATCCTTTCTACCATCTCTTCAATAGGCTTCAGTGCCTCGAATGAGCCTAACGATGCACTCTGTGCTAAGAGTGATCTGAGCGCTTCCTTTCGCAGAATTAGGCTCAGGAGGTCTCCTTCATCTTGAACGGTTTGCTTTAACAATTCTTCTGAGGAAAGTTCTCCAGTTCGGTGCCTTATCCACATTTCGCAATACTTGGCGAATTGCTTGTCAGCTTTCTTTAGGTCATCGGTACCGCTCAGAGAATTGAGCTTAACTCTTGCATTGTGGCAGTCATTTCTCAATAAGCACGAGTAAGCCTGCAATAAGAGTATTTTGTCGTTTTTTCGCGAAGGTGCAGAAATAACGGTCAATAGTCGATCGAAGTAGTCAAAATTACCGGATCCCAGAATTGAGTAACCAGTCGCCGTTAATATTGTTACTGCATCATCTTGAGAGACGAATTGAATCTCGCCATCTGACTTAAGTACAAGTGTTGCATCCAAATACGAAGCATTCCTGAAGATATCATTAACTCTCGCTGCGGCCCGACTTTCGTCAATGGCTTGAGTGTGAATCTGAATAAATTCATTCAAGTCTAAAGTTTTGAGGCGCAACGTAACATTGGTCTTTTCTTCCCAGCCTGAATTCTCGAGATTTAACCTATGAACTTCGTCTCTAACATTCGAAACATACAGTTGATCTTCATCTTTAGCATAAACGATAAGTTGAGGAGCAGTTCCATTTAATAAGTAATTAACAGTAACTACTTTCAGAGAATGTGATCTAACAATTGACTTTTGATATGTGCTCTTTCCCTTTATCTGGATCGATACATTGATGTTTGCGGGATTCCCGTCAATCAATACTTCTAAGTGCTTGTCTCTTCCGTAATCTCGTCCTGTCTGAAAGCGCGGCAGAAACAGGTCATTCGGTACCTTTGCAATGAAGGCGGATACGGCCAAGTCCTCTAAATTATGCGAATCAGTCCTTTGCGGTAATTTCAACAGGCTCTCTCAATTCCATCAGTATTTCCCCTTGATTTTAATGGACATTTTCGCTCAGAGAATTATCAAACATCGATACACAAATCACTCCCTTACCTAACTCCATGCGGATGGAGTTTAGGCGAAGTTGCAATAAGTCGTTTCTGTGTCCGAACGGTTAGTCAATAAAGTCTAATAGTGGTTCTAAATCAACTCCCTCGATGAATCGGTTGTTCAGTCTATAGTGCACTCGAACTGCCGGTGATTTCGGTGACCTATCAGAAAGTACGTATCGCAATCCGTTTTGCTTTCTTGAAGGTTTCTTAGCCGCTTCAATTGCTACACGAGCTAATGCAAGTAACACAGCGTCACTTAACCCATCATACGCTTTCGATAATGTCAGCAACTTTTGATCAAAACTTTCAGTTGACCGAATCGGAAGAGCCATCAACGTTGAAAGTGCCAGCGTATCGTCAGGTTCCTGCACGTTTATTGTAATTCCGGGCTCAATTGATTTGTATCCGTTCAACCATGCTGTTCGCTTCAGAGCTGTCCATTTGTCAATTTCGCCAACCACAGCACTATGAGGACATACGTCGGGGTCCAACCCTTCTCGATTAGCCTTGCGGCCACGGAGTCTTGCTTCAGCAATGACGAGCCTTACATACACTGATCTTTGTGCACCCCGAATTGTGACGACGCCATGTTCTTGGTCATCTCGCCCTAGGATGTCTGGTATCCACCGAACATCGTCAAATTCCGTACTCGGGTCTTCATCAGCTAATTGTCCTACAGTTCTAGCGAGTCGAAGTAGGGCATCGTCTGTAACATTCGAAAACTCGATCTTATCTCTCATCAACTGCACCCACTCGTCTCCCCGCACGAGTTGCACTTCATACAAACGCCATTCCTAACCAAAGTAAACGCCCCGCAATTTCCACATGGATCGCCTTCATAGCCCTTGAGTCTGGCTTCCCGAATCTTTTCCATCATCTCGCCTGGGGCCTGAGTGAGTTGAGAGACGGTCATCGGTTCGTTATTCGCGATTGGCGATTCGCTATTCGGATTGCTTCGACCTTGCTCGGAGTTGATCGGATTGGAAAGGGGTGCTCCCTCTCCCCCTTGAATTCTCTCTCTGGATTGCGAATCTGTAGGAGACAGATATGCCTGCACCCCTTGCTGAAAACCCTTGCTTTCGTTATCCACTCGTGCGGCTCCGGGAATCGTCCCAGATACTTCGCCTGCCTCTTCTTCCTCGTCATAGTCTGGAATCTGGTCTGGACGGCCGACAGTATCTCCGCGGAGATCTTCTGGCTTCACTTGTACCAGGTCGTTTCTCTCCAAATAGCTAAACGCAAGTTCGCGGAAGATGTAATCAATCACCGAAGTTGACATTTTGATATTGTCATGGCCTTGCACCGTGCCGTTCGGCTCAAATCGGGTGAAAACGAACGCTTCAACAAACTCTTCCAACGGAACTCCGTATTGCAAACCGAGAGAAATTGCGATGGCAAAGCAATTCATTAGAGATCTAAAAGCCGCGCCCTCTCGGTGCATGTCAATGAAAACCTCGCCGAGCGCGCCATCTTCATATTCACCAGTTCGCAAATAAACCTTGTGTCCGCCTACCCGTGCCTTTTGGGTGTAGCCTTTACGCCTTGCGGGCATTGGGCGTCGCTTTGCTATGTAGCGATAGACCAGTTTTTGGGCCGTTGCCATGATCGCGTCATGGGACGTTTCAGGATTGGAACTAACGCTGGCCACCAAACTGCCAACCGCTAACTGCTCGCGGCCAACATCATCGAGTGCTGCCTCCAAAATCGCTGCGGCGGCATCGTCTGAACTCGAATTAAGCGGCTGGCTGAGCTTCGAACCGTCTCGATACAGCGCATTCGCCTTCAATCCCAATTTCCATGATTGCAAATATGAATTGCCGATGTCATCAATAGATGCTGAGGCTGGCAGATTGATCGTCTTGCTAATCGCACCAGAAAGAAATGGCTGGGCTGCCGCCATTGCGCGTATGTGCCCATCGGCAGAAATAAACCTTTCACCCCGGCGTCCGCACTTGTTTGCACAATCAAAAACAGGATAGTGCTCTAATCGCAAATGAGGTGCTCCCTCTACAGTCATGGTTCCGCAGACATATTCGTTAGCCGCCAAAGTATGTTCCTTTGTAAAGCCCAAAGCTTCTAGCATATTAAAGCTCCAGTCGTTCAATTGAGCTTCAGTAAATCCAAGTGAATGAATGCAGAACTCTTCGCCTAGATTGAATTTATTGAATACGAATTGAAGCTCAAAGGCATTTTCAAGGCTCTCTTCCAGCCGGTCTAGAACTTCTTCAGAAAAGCCCTTAGCCTTCAAAGTTTCGTGGTTGATGTACGGTGCGCCCATCAAAGACTTCCGACCCACACAGTAGGAAACGATGTCCTCGATCTGCTCCTGATTGTAACCAAGCCGATCAAGAGCAGGCGGGATTGACTGATTGATGATCTTGAAGTATCCGCCGCCTGCAAGCTTCTTGAACTTTACCAGTGCAAAATCTGGCTCGATTCCGGTTGTGTCGCAGTCCATGACGAGGCCGATCGTTCCTGTCGGAGCGAGCACAGTAACTTGAGCATTTCTATATCCAAATTGCTCGCCCAAATCTAATGCTTTGTCCCATGCTTCTCGAGCTGCTTTTAGCATGTCGGTAGGGCATTCGTCAGGGTCAATTCCTACAGGTAAAACACTCAACGCCTCATAGTCATCTTTCGCAGAATTGTAGGCCGCACGGCGGTGATTTCGAATGACTCGAAGCATAGGTTCCTTATTGGCCTCAAACCTACGAAAAGCACCCAATTCCTTTGCCATTTCAGCCGAAGTGGAATAGCTTTCCCCGCCCAATATTGCGGTCAACGCCCCAGAGATGGCTCTCGCCTGCGACGAATCATAAGGCAATGACATTTGCATTAACAACGCCCCAAGATTTGCATAGCCTAACCCTAAAGTTCGAAAATCGTGGCTGAGTCTTGCGATTTCTTGGCTCGGAAACTGAGCCATCAATACAGAAATTTCTAGAACAATTGTCCAAAGATGAATCGCATGGCGATATCCTTCGATGTCAAACTTTCCTGTTTCGGCGTCGAACAATCGGAGCAAATTGATGCTCGCCAAATTGCATGCCGTGTCATCCAAAAACATGTATTCCGAACATGGATTGCTTGCCCGAATCGGCCCATCAACCGGGCACGTATGCCAATCGTTTATGGTCGTATCATACTGAATTCCAGGATCGGCGCATGCCCATGTCGAATAACATATATCATCCCACAATTCCTTAGCAGATAATTGCTTAGACGTCTTACCATCTGACCGCCGTTTCAAATCCCAAGTGTCGTCATTCTCTACTGCCGCGAAAAACAAAGCAGGAATCCGGACAGAATTATTTGAGTTCTGCCCGCTAACAGTCATATAAGCATCTGACTCGTATCCAGTGTCATAAGTGGGAAACTCAATCGCGGTAATCCCTTGCTCCGCAAGCTGAATCGCCCTTTGGATGTAATTGAGGGGAATCAGATCAATTTTTGCTTCCGCAATCGCTCTTTTCAAGTCTGCATTCTTCCGTGGATCAAAAGCATCCCTCGAATCAGGCTCGATGAATGAATTGCAAGCTCGAATCACAGCGTTCAAATGCTTTTGATTCAAATGCGAACCAGTCACCAGAGAAGCCACTTTTTGCTCTTCAATCACCTTCCATTTGATGAAAGATTCGATATCTGGATGGTCAATATCAAGGCAAACCATTTTGGCGGCGCGGCGAGTCGTTCCCCCAGACTTAATCGCTCCTGCAGAACGGTCTCCAACCCGCAAAAAGCTCATTAAGCCGCTCGATTTTCCGCCGCCGCTGAGTGATTCGCTTTCGCCACGAATCTTCGAGAAATTAGTGCCAACGCCAGAGCCATATTTGAAAATTCGAGCTTCGCGAGTCCAAAGATCCATGATCCCGCCTTCATTTACCAAATCATCGCTGACGCTCAAAATGAAGCAGGCGTGAGGCTGAGGACGCTCGTAAGCGTTTTTGCTGCGAGTCAACTCACCGGATGCTGGTTCGACGAAGTAGTGGCCCTGGGGAACCCCTTCTATTCCATAGGCATAATGCAAGCCGGTGTTGAACCATTGAGGCGAATTTGGCGCCGCTATCTGCTTCGCAAGCATATGGCAAAGTTCATCATAGAAGGCTTGGGCATCCTTCTTCGTGTCGAAATAACCGGATTTCTCACCCCAATATCGCCAGCAACCGGCTAACCGGTGGAACACTTCACGAGAATCGGTTTCACATTCATCGTCACCGGACGTAAATTCGCTCAAATGCCGATCCGATGGTTTGCCAGACTGGAGCCCAGCCTTTCGAAAATACTTTTGGGCGAGAATGTCAGTGGCGACCTGGCTCCAATGAGCCGGAACCATGACATTTTCCATGCTAAAAACAGTGCTGCCATCTGGATTGCGAATCTCGCTCTTTCGAGCCTCGAACTCGATTCCGTGAAACGCCCCTTTCCCCGCTTGTGTAAAGTATCTTCGAATTTTCATATCTTCCCTATCCTCCGTGATGTCTCTATATTATAGTAGACAAATCTCTATATTGCAAGAGATTTTTCTTTGAGCCGACTTCCCCGTCGAACCGACTCGATCATTTTCTTGAAGTCTTCAATTGTTGAAAACTCCTGATAAACGCTCGCAAAGCGAACAAATGCGACGACATCAATGTCGCGCAACTCTTCCAAAACCATTTGGCCGATTGTGTTTGAAGAAACTTCTTCTTCAAACCGACTGATCAATTCTCGCTCGATCCGGTCCGCTGCCAATTTCAAACTATCTAGCACCAACGGCCGCTTCCGCGAGGCGAGCATCATGCTATTCAACACTTTTTCGATTCGGAAATCTTCTCTGCTGCCGTCACGTTTGACTACAAAAAGCCTCGGGATTTCTGGCGCTTCAAAGGTTGTAAATCTCCGCTGGCAGCTCTCGCATTCTCGTCTTCGGCGAATGGCATCGCCTTCTCGTGCAGGACGTGAATCCAACACTTTTTGCCCTTCCCAGCCACAATACGGACACCTCATCGCCCCTCCTAAAACCCCATATCTTGCGTCGCAAGTAATGATACGACCCAAGGGGTGGTATTGGAGCAAAAATCTTCACTTTTTTTGAATCGCTTATACACCGGGTTATCAACGGCTTGTCCACGACCGGATTTGGCCGATCAATTTGGTGTCCAGATTCGTCCAGAATCTTTCCGAACTATGCCGAACAATTCCGAACCAAACCGAATCAACTTCAAGTCCGTAATTTGCCCCAAATTGGCTCCAAAAATGTTCTCAGTCGAATTGCCCTTTTGCGAGCGATATCAGGTGAATCATTTGTGAATCGGGGCTCAAATCGCGCCAGCATTGCATCAATATTGCAAGGGGTAATGGATTCGAGCAAACTTTCAGAAGCTGCCCATCTGGCCCAACCCAGGACTCTTAGGCCATCAGCCAGACCTATCGTCCTCGCGGCAACCGCAAATTGAAAAGCATCAACAGCCTTGCCCCGAAGACTTTCAATCCCCAATGCCTGTCGTTCCGAGCGCTCTTCCTGCATGACGACCTCGCCAGCAGCGCGAATCGCTCCCATATCGTCTCTGGCTACGCTCAATTGGACAAAAGCACCAATTGCCTTGCTCGATTCGCCGTACAGCCCTCTTCCTACGACTTTCATGGCATCAAGTGCTCTGAGGACTCTAGGAAGCCGTTTCGTAGTCGCTAGAGCAACCAAGTGGAACATTGCAGACAATCGAATTCCTTCGCCGCAGTTAAACGGGCTTGCCGACAAAAAGCCATATTTTGGCGACCAAGCGAAGTCAATATCTTTCAGCAATTCAAGCTCAATCTTTGCCTGTGAGGAAGCGGCTTCGATATTCCAACCTGGCAGGATAGATTGAATTCGCAAATGATCTTCTTCATTGATCATGATGCTCGTTGAAAGAACGTTATCCAAACACAGCGCGCGCCCCAGTGAATCCGTTTGGAAGTCGTGCGAAATCAGACGGCTAGCGATGAAACCATCGCGTTCAGATTCTCCAATGCCTCGCAAAACGCTTAGACCAAGATTCTTGGATATTGAATGCGAGCACATATCGCAAACTGCCTTTAGGTCAAATTCAGAAGCTTGATGCGGGAATTTGAAACCGGCGACATTGCGCATGATCCGGGCGCGAGAACTCAAGCAAACATCGCTTTGGGGGCCATTTGTTGCAAGCCACGCAGGCAAAGCTCTTGAAAGAGTGTCACCTTGGCTGATTCTGCTCACAACCTACTTTACTCGGCGATGGCGTTAAATTGGTGGGCAGTCGGTACAATCTTAACGTGCCAATTCGAGTCGGAGTTTGTGCAATTCAGGGCGATTTTGAGCGCCATATTTTGATGTTAAGTCAATTGAAAGGGATAGAGGCAATCGAAGTCCGAACTCCTGAGGAATTAAAAACAGTAGAGCGACTGATAATTCCAGGAGGCGAGAGTACAACCGTTGGCCTATTAATGCAAAGGTATGGGTTAGCTGAAGCTATTACAAAATACGCTTCAAACGGTATGCCCATTTGGGGAACTTGCATGGGAATGATTTTACTAGCAAGGACGATTGAAGATCGGCCTGAGCAATTCACCCTTAACTTAATAGATATTTGTGTGAAAAGAAATGCATTTGGTGCGCAAATAAACAGCTTCACAACTAGTGTGCCTTTTGAACCACTTTCTCGCACGATAGAAGCTGTGTTTATTCGAGCTCCGGTCGTTACCACTTATGGTGCAGGTGTGGAAATACTATCAACTTTAGAGGACAAGATTGTTGCTGTTCGACAAAATCGCATTTTAGGTACAAGTTTTCACCCTGAATTGAGCCAAGACCCTGGAGTCCACGAGTATTTTTTGAGCATGTAATTCCTGAGTTATTAGTTGTTAGCTGTTTGTTGTTGAGATCGCAGATAGAGCGCAAGTTCAACCGTTTCAAACATAAGATCGTTAACTTTTATACGGTACAAACTGTGGCAACCAACATCTAACATCTAACATCCAACAACTAGCAACCGGTAACCAATAACCAATAACCAATAACTAAGAACTAAAAACTAAGAACCCAATAAGTAGCCCCGCTCTGAGGGCGAGAGACGGGGCTTGGGGGAGGGCGGATATAATTCGTTAGACTTCAAGGTTATTCATATTAACGCCTGCTATTCTTTTGCACTTCTATTTCATTTTTTCGCATTTCTTCGAACAACTGTATCGGTACATATAAGACCTCGTTTCTTGTTTCAATGTTCCCATTTAGTTGTTTCTTTCGTCCGTTAAGTCGGTACTGCTTAGACGACAATTCCAATATCGCAGAGTTCTCATCATCTTCAACGTAAATGCGCTGATTTTGTTCCCGAACATCCACCGAAAGTCCTAGTCGCTCGGCCATTTGGCTCAGTGGAACCATCAATACGGATCCCGAATAGAATGGCATCTCATCTCGATTGAATTCGATTGATTTTCCGCGATACCGAATCTCACATTCATCCCTTCTCGATTCGAACTGATCACGATCCTTTTCGCGATTTCGATCATCTTCAGGATCCCGCTTTTGGTCGTCGTTTTGGTCAAAGTCTTCGTCGCGGCGGCTCGCACGGTCTTCATTCCAAGGATCGTTTCGGCCGTATCGGTCATCCCTATCCATTCGAACGTTCACATTGAAGTCCTTTTCAAACATGGCACCCATTCGGTCGCCCTTTCTAAAAAAGGCACCACCTTCACTTTGTTCAATTCCGGAAACAAGAATTCCGGCTACTGTTCCCCAAAAGGCACCTTCGGCAGGTTTGCCGATGATCTTTCCGAGAATGAATCCAGCGAGTAGACCGCCAGCTACAGTTGCATCCGAATTCTTTGGCTTTCGCGCTTCGAGACGACCGTCGCGATTGCGTTCATAACGTCCTCGGGATAGTGAAACAGGTACGGCATCAATGGATTTTCGAGTACCATCAGGGAACCTAATGGTTTGAAACTCCAGATCGATAGCGGCGTGATCGCGACGCCGGTCAACCCGGTTTACTCTTCCAAACAGCTTAGTTCCACTCGGAAAACCGCGTTCGTCAATCCAGGCCATGAATTTGTCGCCGGACCGCGTATGGCTTGCGCTTAGCGAATCGCCCATTACAATATTGATCACTTCGTTTCGGCGAATGCGAATCGTATCAGCTGTCGAAAGCGCGGATACCGTCAGCATCATCGCTGTGGCAATAGTCAGTTTAGATATGTGTTTCATCTTGTGCAACTCCGTAAGTTGAATCTGCACACTTCTAAACGTGCAATCACAGGTGAAGTTACGATTGTTGGGTTCCAATGCCTATTGCAGAATCGAATAGACCAGGTTGACATCGTTCCCAAGTTTTCGAAGCTGTTTCAGTTCTAGCTGGCAAGCCGAAGCTAAATCGTGCGCTTCCAAAAGTTCAATCCAAGTTTT
>JANNQV010000025.1:0-72626 GCA_031400935.1 Armatimonadota bacterium | reverse complement strand
GCAAACCGCATGATGGCAATGATCTTTGAAAAGCAATCGCTGAGAACCCGGGTTTCATTTGAAACAGGCTGGAACGAGCTTGGCGGGCATGCGATTTATCTGACCAAAAACGATATTGAAATGGGCAAGCGAGAGTCAATTGCTGATACTGCGAGGGTTCTATCCAACTGGGCATCTGTAATCGTTGCGAGGCTCTATCGCCAATCCGACATTGTTGAACTCGCGAAATGGTCGTCAGTTCCCGTTATCAACGCATTAACGGACAAGGAACATCCGTGCCAAGCACTCGCCGACCTTTTGACCATCGAAGAAAAGTTCGGCGATCAGAAATTGAAGCTGACTTGGATTGGCGACGGAAACAACGTCTGCAACAGCTTTGCTACCGTTGCTGCTCAATTAGGGCACGAAGTCGTGATCTGCACACCTCCAGGATATGAAGCAGACGAACTCGAATATTCCTACCCTAACGTCACGCAAAACTATCAGCCGGAGGATGCAGCCAAGGGTGCACATGCGATATACACGGACGTTTGGGTGAGCATGGGGCAGGAGGATGAAGAAGAAGAACGAAAGCGGCGGTTTGCCAAGTTCCAAGTTAATGAAGAGCTAATGGCACTCGCCGATCCAAATGCGATCTTCCTTCATTGCCTGCCAGCGGTTCGAGGACTGGAAGTCAGCGAAGGTGTTATTGACGGCCCGCAATCTGCTATCTTTGGTCAATCGGACAACCGGCTTCATGCTCAAAAGGCATTGCTGAGCTTGATCCTGGACGGGGTTCTTGTATGAAGACAGCAATCGTTATTTTCAGCGGTGGACTGGATACCACCGTGTGCATTCCGGTTCTTCGCGAAGAGGGATTTGAGACCATTTACACGGTTTGCATTGATGTCGGGCAGCCCAAAGACGACATCGCGCAAGCTGAATCTAGAGCCGCTCAACTTGGCACGATTCACAAGACGGTTGATGCCAAGCAAGAATTTGCGGAAACGTATTGCGTCGCGGCGCTGAAGATGAATGGGGACTACTTCGGATATCCGCTTTCTACTTCGATTGCTCGTCCGCTCATTGCACAAAAGGCTGCGGAACATGCTTTTAGCCTCAAATTGCCAGTTGGCGAAGCTTGCTTCGTGCATGGATGCACTGGCAAGGGCAATGATCAATTTCGAATTGAATTCGGACTGCGGAAATATGCTCCTCAAATTCCAATCAAGGCACCGATAAGGGAGCGCAATTGGACCAGAACTGCCGAAATCGAATACGCTGCCAAGGTCGGGGCTCCCATTGGGCAATCAGCAAACAAGATTTGGAGCATTGACGAAAATCTATGGGGACGCTCGATTGAAGGCGGCAAATTGGAAGACCCGTCTTATGAGCCACCAGAAGAAATCTTTGCTTGGACTCGTTCAATTTCAGATTGTCCTGCCGAACCGCAAGTTGTTGAAATTAGCCTCGACAATGGCATTCCGGTAAAGATTGATGGTCAACAGATGGCGCCGCTTGAACTAATTGCAAAGGCAAATGAGATTGCCGGAGATAACGGAATCGGGCGAATTGACATCATGGAAGACCGGATGATCGGGTTCAAGGTTCGGGAAAACTACGAGTGCCCTGGCGCGGTTCTTCTCATAAAAGCGCATAAGGAATTGGAGGGTTTGATTTCGACGGGAGACGAACGCCAGTTCAAAGCACTGGTGGATCAAAAATGGGCAGACTTGGCGTATCAGGGGCTTTGGGGTGATCCGCTATTTGAATCACTTATGGCGTTTTCCAATTCGATGCAAAAAAGAGTAACAGGAACCGTTCGGCTCAAACTGTACAGAGGAGCAATGCAGGTCATTGGCCGCGAAAGTCCGTATGCACTCTACAGCGAAGCCATCGCAAGCTTCGATAATGCAGATGCCCTTTTGCAAAGTTCTATGGAAGGCATGGTGAAAGCGCATGGAATGAGCAGCCTTCTTTATGCGGGGCTAAAACTATGAGCGAGGTCAAGAATAAGCTTTGGGGAGGCGCATTTTCCAAAAGTATGAATGAAACTGCATGGCGATTTGGGCAATCCATTTATAGCGATTTGAATCTGCTGCAAGAGGAAATTGATGTTTCGATCGCTCACACGCGAATGCTCGGCAAGTGCGGTTTACTGTCGAATGAAGAAGCAATAACGCTGATCACAGCTTTGGAGAAAATCTCTCCAGCAATCCTAGAGCAACCAGAACTCATTTCACAGTCCGAGGACCTCCATGGCGCGATCGAAACCATGCTTTTCGAATCGGTAGGAGAACTTGCTGGAAAACTCCACGCCGGACGCAGCCGGAACGACCAAATCGCAACGGCCAGCAAACTTTGGCTCAAGCGAAAATACTTCTCGATAGCGCAGGAAATTCGACGCTTTCAAAAAGTGCTGATCGAACTCGCAGAAAAGCATTTGCACGACCCAATGCCCGGCTACACGCATCAGCAACCCGCGCAGCCTGTCACGCTCGGATTTCATTTGCTAACGTATTTTTGGATGCTCGAACGCGATTGGAAACGGATCGAAGCCTCTCTAAAGATTGTTGATGACTGTCCCCTTGGAGCGGCGGCGTTGGCTGGCACTTCCCTGCCCATTGAGCGAAATCAAACAAGTCTGGAGCTTGGTTTTTCTCGTCCAATGCCGAACGCATCTGATGCTGTCAGCGACCGCGACTTCGTTAGCGATGCGCTGCACATTTTCGCGACGATCATGCAGCATCTTTCACGAATCAGTCAAGAAATTGTTGTGTTTTCGACCAATGAATTCGGATATTTGAAGCTCGATGATGCGTTTTCGACTGGAAGCAGTATCATGCCACAAAAGCGAAACCCGGACTTCGCCGAACTCATTCGCGGACGTTCCGCCCGAGTCATCGGTCATTGGACTGCTCAAATGAGCATGATGAAGGCACTTCCGCTTGGATACAATCGCGATTTTCAAGAGGACAAACCGCCGCTATTCGATTCCGCAAGCACAGTTCAAGATTCCCTGGTACTAGTTTCGGGAATGCTAAGCACGGCCACTTTCAACACTGAACGAATGAAAGAGAATGCCAGCAAAGGCGATTCAACTGTAACCGCGATAGCTGAAGCACTCGTTCTGCAAGGCATTCCATTCCGAAAAGCGCATGAACGAGTCGGACTTTGGGTTCAAAACGACCATTCAGGAGACCCAGAATTGGATAAACTCTTAGAAACGGTCGGCACCCTCGAAGCTTGCATCGAAAATCGAAATTCCATCGGCGCAACGGGCAAAACATCCCTCGCCAACCAACTTAATTTAGCCAAACAAATCATAACAAAGGAGATTTCATAAATGAACCCAATTTTAAACAGCATTGAAGCCATCAGCGACGCGCAAGCCATCGAATTGACCGAAAAATACGGCGCGCACAACTACCATCCACTCCACGTAAATATCGTTCGGGCAAAGGGGATTTACGTTTGGGATGGCAGCGGCAAGCAGTACGTAGATTGTATCGGCTCCTATTCTGCGATCGCAAACGGCCACTTAAGCGAATTCATTGTCAATACCATGATTGAGCAGCTAAAAAAAGTAACTGTCACGAGTCGAGCTGTATACACAAGCGAACTCGCCGTATTCTTAAAGAAACTTTGCGAATTCACAGGAATGGACATGGCTTGCCCGATGAACACAGGCGCAGAAGCCATTGAGACGGCAATTAAGCTTGCAAGGAAATGGGGATATACCGTCAAGGGAATTCCTGCGGATAAGGCTGAAATTCTGACTGCCACAGACAATTTCCATGGCAGGACGACTACCATTGTTGGATTTAGCACCGAAGAGCAGTACAAGGCTCACTTTGGGCCATTTACTCCCGGATTCTTGACAGTTCCCTTCGGCGACATCCAAGCTGTCGAATCTGCGATCACTCCAAACACAGCAGCAATTCTAATTGAACCGATTCAAGCCGAAGGCGGAATCATCTTTCCTCCTGTGGGATATATGGCGGCATTGAGAAAGCTATGCACCAAGAACAATGTTCTCTTGATTTGGGATGAGATTCAGACTGGATTCTGTCGAACTGGAAAACGCTTTGCTTGGGAGCATGAAGATGCTAAGCCCGACCTGATGTGCCTCGGAAAGGCTCTTGGAGGCGGCATCATGCCTGTGAGCGCGGTAGTGGGTTCGAGAGAGGTGATTAGCGTTTTCAATCCAGGCGATCATGGCTCAACCTTTGGAGGCAATTCCCTTGCGTGTGTAGTCGCTATTGCTGCGATGCTAGAGATGGAGGATCTGAAGCTTTCGGAAAACTCTCAGAAAATGGGTGATTTGTTTGCATCAGAACTCAAAAAGCTCGATTTTCCTTGCATTGAAGACATTCGATATAGGGGCCTTTTGGTTGGCTTGGAAGTCGCAGAAGAAACAGACACTTCCCTGCTTTCAAAGGCATTTTTGGATGCTGGGATTCTGACAAAGGAAACAAGAGCACGCACATTCCGATTCGCACCGCCCCTGACAATAACAGAAGATGAAGTCTTGAAGGTGACGGCTGGAATTGCATCGGCTCTCTCAAAAGTGACAGACGCAAAACTAGCAACAGCGTAGAATCAGATCAAGTGTGGGAGATTGGCTTCGAGCCAATCTCCTGCCAACTTTAGAACTTTCCCTCGATGGCTGATCGAATGTTTTTGCTCAGCAGTTAGGTCAGCCATCGTGCAGTTCAATTCAGGCAAAAAGAATATCGGATCATAGCCAAAACCGCCATTCCCGCTTGGCTCGAAAGCGATTCGGCCTTCGCAAGTGGCTTCAAAACTCTCAATTTCCATCTCGCCATTGCTGCCATTCCAAGCGATACAAACTGCGCACCTAAATCTCGCGCCCCTCTCCGACTCTTGAGCCTCTTTCATTCGGTCCAAAATCATCGCCATCTTTTCTGGAAAAGGTGTTTCTTCACCACCAAATCGCTTGGAAAAAAGGCCAGGTTCGCCGCCGAACGAATCAATTTCAAGACCAGCATCATCGGCGATGCTCAAACTCCCTGTTGCATTGAAAGCTGAAGTTGCTTTGATTCTGGCGTTTTCGGCGTAGCTAGTTCCTGTTTCCTCAGGTTCGGGAGAGTTAGTGAAATCGGCAAGAGTTTTGATTTCAAGCAAAGGAAATCGTTTGGCGAGGATGGTCGCCATTTCGGCGGCCTTCTTCTGATTGTGTGTGGCGATGAGGAGGGTCATGGGGTATGGGGTTTAGGGTCAGTCGGGTTTCAGGTTTCGAATAAGTTGCAAGAGTTGTTTGCCTGTTTGTTCAATGCTGTCTAGAAGTTTTGAAACTTCTAGATTCTCATAAATTGCTTTCGTGAGCAATACCTGCGTCTCAAGCTCCCCAAGACTGCCTCTTGCAATGCCTAAGAATTGAAGATACTCATTCCTGTGATTTCGGCAATAGCCTTCAGCTATATTTGATGGAATCGAAGTAGCTGACCTTCGCATTTGGGCAGTTAGTCCAAACTTTTCATAGACAGGTAACGAGAATGTGACTTCATAGACATCTAGAGCAAGCTGAAACGCAGCTTTCCAAACTCGGAGTTCCTTATACGAACGAAGATGTCCATAATCCGCAGAAGTTTCGCTTACAAGGTCCTGAGTTGGTGTTTCGATTTTATCGTCTTGATGTACAAATAGAAACTCCTTTGGCCATTGATTCGCGAAAAGCTGAAGCTCCCTTAGAGTTTTGAATTCCGAATTCTTGCTCAGTACCAAGAAAAAAGTATTTGGAGTTCTCCAAGCCAATGCACAAAGTGCGCCAGTTTGGATAACCGACTGATTTAGAAGCAGGTTAATGAACTGTTCCCTTGATTCACCTTTGTTTCTCCTAAAGTGCTGGTACACAATTACCGATTCAACGACATCTAGGGCAGACCTTGTTTCATTGAAATGTACGAATTTTCCACCTTCCTTTGAGCCGGGACTAACCGATTTAGGAAAAATTCCGTTGTCAGGATCATAGAAAATCAAGTCGCAATCTGCAGATGCTTGCAAGAATCGTTTATGCGTTTGATTACGATTTGAATTTTCGTTCTGAATCTCCATCCAATGCAATGCGCTTCCAAAGATGCTACATTCGATCATAGAGTCAATGTTTTTGCGCTCCGGTTGATTAACACACTTCGCTAAAGCGTCAAACAGTTCAGGATCAATGTGACGCCACTTATCGGGATTGGTTAAGTAACTAGTCTTTCGACCGTCAGATCGGTTATCATCCGGCGTTAGCATCCAATGAATGCCTAATTTCTTCCGCCCCCCATCAGTCAAGAAACGAAGAAAGGCGTACTTACAAAAATCATTGAAATCCCCAACGTACTGATTCTTCATACCCTACACCCCATACCCGCCACCCCATACCCTAAAACCAATTCGCCCGCCATGAACCATGGCGGGCGAATTGTTTCAAGGCCGCAATCTACTTATTCCGATCAAGGAACGCATAGAACGCAGCTGGGCCCCCGTATCCAACTGATTTCTCAATTACCGCGCCTGTGGCATCGGCTACGATGTGAGTTGGTAGGCCGCTGACACCGTATGCCTGTAAGACATTTGGCTGGTGATCAGCATTGATTTTGCAGAAGACATAGTATTTGAAGTATTGCTTAATTTGTTCGGATTGCAGAACCTCTGCATTCCATTTCATGCAAGCACCTCACCAATCTGCATAGAAGTCAATCATGATCTTCTTCTTTGTTGCAGCGGCAATCTTCTTGGCTTCTTCCAGATCGTAATAGATTTTCCCTGAGTTCATTTCCTCAAGAGTCATCTCTTTGGATCCAGCTGGAGCATTGAACACAAAATCGTCAGATTTGTTTGCAGTTGCAGTGTTGTCGAGGGATTTCGTGACCATAATCGTCGAAATCGAACCCGAATCATCCTTTACTTCAGTTTGCAAGCGTCGCAGAACGTTCTTGTCGTCCAAATACATCGTTTTCAAGATTCGGCCTTGCGGGTCGGTTGAATACTCGACCAACCGAAGCTTCATGCCGCTCATGACTCTTTCGCCTTTGAGCTTTGCAGAAACTACTTTCTCAAAAGCCTTGTTGTCAAAAAATGCCTTCCAAATGGAAACATCTTCATTTTTGAACAGATCGTTAAAAGCTTCTTGCGTTTGAGGCGCTTTGAAATAGCTATTGGCACCACGCTCTAAAGTCGTAATGTTGTTGCCGTCAGCAACAATTAGCTGGGATGGCGATTCGATTCGAGCCTTGTTTGGCTTTTGCAAGTCAATTGAGAATTCAGTCGGGCTTCCGCCAACCACCTGCGTAGTGTAGTCCGCACTTAGGGCTGAAGATTCGTTCAACGATTTGACGAAACCTTGCAGAACCGAAGTTCCGCTCCCCTGTGCGAGTGCTAGACTTACGATGGCGACGATGCCCGCAGTCCAGGCAAATTTTCGTTTCATACTAGTCTCCTAATGTCGTGGCGGTTCCCCGCTATTACTATCATATCCCATAATTGACGTATTAACAGATGATTTCGGAACCTTTTTCTCTCAAGAATCTCCCAATTGCTGCAAAACGGTGGCTCATTTTCTTGCTTTGCCTTCACTTTGCGTTGGCGATCGCTTATGCATCGGTGACCCCTTACCGAACAAGCGGACGCATAAAGTTCCAACGCGGGGCGCAGGTTTCTGACATTGGTGCGCCCGACGAAAGGCAGCATGTGAACTATATTCTCCACCTGGTTAGAGGCGAAGGGTTTCCGATTCTTGATCCCAAAGACCCGAATTTGGGCGAAAATTATCAAGCGCATCAGCCTCCGCTTTATTACATGCTTGCATCGCTTCCGGCCCATGCAGTCGCCCCAGAGTCTTTGGAACAGTCGGGCGGATATTGGCTTCGGTTTTTGAACTGTTTCATCGGAATCGGCACGGTCTTCGGGGTGTTCGCACTTGCTTTTTGGTCTACAAAAAGACATGAAGTTTCCCTTGCCGCAACAGCATTTGCCGGGTTGTTGCCAATGCATATTGCTCTAAACGGCGCGATAAGCAACGACCCGCTTCTGTTTTGCCTTTGCACATGGACACTTGCCTTTTGTTCGCTTGGCGTTCAGCAAGGTTGGTGCCAGGGCATAGCAATTCGGGTTGGCTTTTTGGCTGGACTTGGGATGCTCACGAAAACAACGGCGATTGCCCTGATTCCGATTATCGCCTTGGCGCTTTCTGCAAATCATAAAGCCAACAAGCCTTCAAATTCGCTGCGACTATCTTTAAGCACTTTTGCAGTGCTACTTGCGATTGCCGGTTTGTGGTGGCTAAGAAACCTGAATCTTTACGGCGATCCCTTTGCCATGAGCGCGTTCAATGCCGCATTTGTCAATTCTCCGCAAGCGTCCATGTTCATCAGCGAGCTCGGTGCCTACGCCTATTGGACTCAATGGGTGGGTTGGTGGACAATGCGAAGTTTTGTCGGAACGTTCGGCTACATGGACATCTTTTTGCCCAACATTGTTTACGGCATCGTATTGTTGCTGTGCTTCATCTGCTGGACGCTTGGTGGACTTCGAAGCAAAGTGCTTCTTAGCTCCAAATGGCAGAGCGGAGTGCTTTCCGGATTTTTGGGGCTCATCGTTATTCTATTTGTCAGGTTCAATTTGCAGTATTTCCAGGGTCAAGCCCGCTATCTATTGCCTGCAATCGGCCCAATTGCGATTCTCTTTGCCATTGGATGGCAATCGTTATTCGCGAAATTGCCTCGATGGAATCTTCCTGTTCTCGTTGCAGTATTTCTAGTCCTCAATCTCTACGTGCTCTCAATTCTGCCGGGAGAATTTCAAATTAGGACAGCTATAGGAACCCTCGAGCCAAACCAAATCGTATCCACTGTTAGAAACTAGGTTCAATTATGAAATTCGCAACCCTTCTTTTTTCAACTTTAGCAATCAGTTCAGTCGCTTTTGCCGATGAACTTGATACCAAAGTCACCTTCAAATCTGTCGCTCAACCGCTTAAATCGGTAATTGCAACCGTTTCAAAAGATTCGGGTGTTCAGCTCACAGTTCCAGGGTTCTTGGGTTCGGAGCCAGTGATTGTCAAAGTTGACAACGTGACCCTTCGCGAATTCATGGCGAACGTCGCCGAATGCTTAGGGGGCGAATGGCAAAGGAGCGGAACTTCGTATCAACTAGCTTATACAAGCCGCCACGAAACAGCTGAATGGGCACGAACACAGTTGGCAATGCTGCCAAAGATCATTGCTGAGCAAGTAAGAATTGCAAAAGAATTAGGTGTGATGGGACCCTACAACCGGGAGCAAGCCCGAATTCAGGCTGAGCGGGAATCTCAGAACCAGAACAGAATCGGAGAATTACATAACGCAAACGAATTGGCGGCTCCGGCTTCAATCCTGCAAGTTACAACTCCAGGGCTTTATTGCCTTCAGAAAATTGTTGCTTCCCTCGATCCAAAAGTGTTGGTCCAACTTCCTTCAGATACCCGAACCGTGTTTTCAACAAATCCGACTGCGATGCAACGGTCTCTTCCCGGTCCTGCGAGTTTAGCGCTCAACGAATATGCCCGCCTTCATGCCATTTATTTAGCAGAACGCGCTGCACTGCCTCAACCAAAACGAGCCGAGAACGAGATTGTGATGTTCGGCCAGTCCGCAAACAAACCAATGAACAGCCCTCTAGGCAAGGCATTGCTTATTGTATTTCGCAACGGTTCAAATTCCATTTCCTTCAGCCTTATGATCGCAGACCAAAAGGGAAATATCGTAAGTCAATCAAACCTATTCATGAATTTGAGGGAAACATCATCATCATCAGTTCCAAGTACCGGAACTGAGACTCCAATTGCTTTTTCCGATTCAGCAAAACAGCATTCAACTTTGATTCAATATGCTCCTGCAAACTCCAATAGTGACATCTTTGTTTTGAGCTTGGGTGGAAGCCGGAGAACCAGACAATCAGTTGGAGTTGCCATCGCATTGGACGGTACAGCGCCATCAGCTGCACCAACAGCAAAACCTGTTGTCACGCCAGAATGGAGAGCCAAGCTATTGTCTCCGGACAAATTCGATCCCCTCAGTTTTGCTGTATCGGAGGCGTTATTGGGTGCTGCGGATGAACAAAAGTCGAACCTGATTGCGATTGTTCCAGACTATGCGGCAACTCGGTTAGCTTCAAGAGTTCACCAAACGCTTTCGCCGACTCAACTCTTTCAAATTGTCTCGTCAACGTTGGATTCAGAAGTCATGTCAAAGGACGGATGGACCGTAGTACGTCCGCTCGATCCAATCCAAACTCGGTTGACCCGGCCGTCAAGAATTGCTACTTCAAATCTGATTCAGACTATTGCTAAAGAAGGAAGGCTCGGTTTGGACACGCTCGCATACTACTTGCAGTCGCAGAACGCGAAGTACGTTTCCGGAGGATTTGTTGACCGATATTGCGGCCTAATCGTTTCAGAATCAAGATCACGTTTCCTAAAGGGCGCACAGCAAGACTTTGAACTTACAAAGCTGTGGGGCTCGCTGGATCCGTTGCGACGACGACAACTTATGGATGGTGGAAAGCTTGAACTGAGGTTATTGGGACCGAATCAAAGAACTTTGATCCACTCGCTTGTTTTCGATTCGCAAGGTGGGCCAAATATCGAGGCTCCTGAGTCTGGAGGAAATGTAAACAGAACCGTCAGAGCGTTTTCCAGCGGCGAAGGATTCTCCTTTGGCGGCGGGTCCGAATTTCTCTCTGAAGAAAGAACCGAATACCTTTCCGGCGGAATTCCGGCAACGGGCTTTGTTGAGCTAGAAATGGATGACGAAGACGCAGTCATGGCAAATTCTCCAACCAGCGAAGAATCCAAACTGTTCACCGCTCGTGAGCTTGGAATCTATCGTTCGGTTTCAGCAAACACGAACTTGCCTGGAAACAGCCGGGGCGGATTTACAGCCTATGAAGGCTTCAAAATGGGAAAAAGGGTGACCTACTCCATTACTGTCCAACTGACCGAGAGGGCAAGCCTGAATGGCAATCTGATGGACGCCATCATGCCGCCAGGAAATTCTTACGTGCCGTACGAACAACTTCCGGCAGACTTTCGGAAGACAGTAGAGGAATCAAGTGGGCAGATGAAGTTCGGGGAGCCACCACCTCCCTCAATGTGATCTCATTTCTCGACTGTACATGCCCAACCATCAAACTTGCCCCCAAACTGATTTGCTAACTTCCGAAGTTGAGAAGTACATTCAAAAATCTCGTTGGATTCAAGAGTTGACACTTTGACCATTTCGCACCAGAACATCCCTTCATCATCGGTCCATAGGGGTTTCAAGGTCGAACTTTTCTCGAAGCCGAGTTTCTCAGCTTCTTTTAGAAAATCTGCTCTGCCGTGTTCATTTGAGAACAATGCCGCAAAATCTACGGTGCGAGATTTTGAATGATCATCGCCGCTGTCCTTTAGGGTTTTCA
The DNA here is from genome assembly GCA_031400935.1 of Armatimonadota bacterium. Taxonomy (GTDB): domain Bacteria; phylum Armatimonadota; class Fimbriimonadia; order Fimbriimonadales; family Fimbriimonadaceae; genus JANNJE01. The sequence continues at coordinate 61,202 of JANNQV010000025.1, read as the reverse complement.
TTAGCCGGCGGTACGTGCTTTGTTCTCTTTCAATGGTTGTAGGTGCCATTTCAAGTGAATAAACATGCCAACTGGGGTCCGATCTTACTTCGAGAGAAATCGTAATGGACTTCAAGTGTCCAGTTTTGATCTTAAGGGCAGATTCTAGCCGAACAGGCGAATAGAATACGGCCTTCAATGCCCCATTGAAAGTAATATGCCCCACATAGAGTCCACCTTTTGATTCAACGTGCTCCATGATCTTGTCTTCGATTCGGCAAACTCGATCCAGTTCGCCATCGACAGGTAGCCCATTCTCACGTTCCTTATAAGGGAGGCTAACTGTTATAGCGAAACTGAGGGATTCCTGATCCTCCTGATAAATTTCCGCAACTGTTATAAGTCGCGGTTTGATACCGTCGTCTCTGACGAAGAAAAAGTACTCTCTCTCCATTCGTAAGGTGTATTCTCCTTTCTTCATGTCATGAAACCTCGGTAAGGCTTTGACGTTATCCAAACTCGATTTTTCGTTTAACCAGCTATGATTGGGCGAATTTGATATTCTTGAATTCGATGAACATCCAACATTACTAAGGAGACATATGAGCATTGATCCCATAAGCAAAGAAGTCGACAGTTTCATGTCTCGCGATTGAATCGCTTTCCTACCTCCCAAACCCACTCGGCAACTTGTAAGCCAGATTGTGCAAAGCAAACGCCCATTTGTCAGCGATTTCTTCAATAATCTTCGTCGTCGGTTTGCCAGCGCCATGCCCAGCTTGCGTCTCAATACGAATCATCACGGGAGCATCGCCCGACTGGCAATACTGAAGCTGAGCAGCATATTTGAAACTATGAGCTGGCACAACTCGGTCGTCATGATCGCCTGTGATAATCAAGGTCGCCGGATACTTCGTGCCTAGTTTCAGGTTGTGAAGCGGAGAGTACTTCAGCAAGTATTCGAAATCCTTTTTCTTGTCGGGCGAGCCATAGTCGCTCGTCCAAGCCCAACCAATCGTGAATTTGTGGAAGCGGAGCATGTCCATGACGCCGACTTCGGGCAGGCAAACTGCAAACAGATCGGGGCGAAGGTTCATACAAGCGCCAACGAGCAATCCGCCGTTGGAGCCGCCTTGAATAGCTAACCGTGGCTTAGACGTGTATTTTTTCTCTATCAGATATTCGCCTGCCGATATGAAATCTTGGAAGCAATTCATCTTCTTGAACAGCTTTCCGCCATCGTGCCAAGCCTTACCGTACTCGCTTCCTCCGCGAATGCACGCCACCGCAGAAACGCCGCCAGCTTCCATCCAGAGCAGGCGTGAAGGCGAGAAAAACGGCGTCATTGCTGAACTAAATCCACCATAGCCATAAAGAAGCGTAGGATTTGTTCCATCCAGCTTCAATCCCTTTTTGTGGCTGATGAACATGGGAATTCTGGTGCCATCTGCACTCTTGTAAAAGACTTGCTTTGTTTCAAACTTGCTTGGATCAAACTTAACCTTTGGCTGAAAAATCTTCTCGCTTTTCCCGCTGTCAATGTCATATCTATAAATTGTCGTCGGAGTGTCGAAACTGGCATAACTATAGAAAGTAAATCGGTCATCCCGCCTGCCGTCAAATCCGCCTCCAGTTCCTATTCCGGGCATCTTCACGTCTCGTTCAAAATGTCCGCTCAAATCGTAGACTTTGATCTGCGTGTAGGCGTCCTTCAGATAGTTTGCAAAAAGTCTGCCGCCAGTCATGCTGACTCCTTCCAGAGCCTGTTTCGACTGCGGAATGACCTCTTTTCGGTTCATTGGCTCTCGAACGTCAATCGAAATTACTTTGCCAAGAGGAGCATTTTTGTCAGTTTGAAAGTAAAAGATGTGCCCGAAATTGCCAAGAAACGTGTACTGAGCGTCGAACCCGGCAATTAGCTCAACCACCTTGCCCGATTTGTCGTTGAAATCTTTATAGAAAATCTGATTTTCGCGGTTTGTGCCTTTCCAGATCGGTAAAACGAGGAAACGCCCATCTTCGGTGACCGTGCCGCCTATCCCCCATTCTTTTTGATTCTTCCGCTCATAAATCAGTTTGTCGTTCGCTTGGTGGTCACCGACTCGATGATAGTAAAGTTTTTGGTAGAAGTTTTGCTCTTGAAGAGCGGTTCCGACTTTAGGAGCATCGTATCTCGAATAGTAAAAGCCGTTGCCTTGGTGATCCCATGAGGCATCACTGAACTTCGACCATTCGATATGGTCTTCCAAATCCTTGCTAGTCTCGATATCGCGGACATACCATTCCTTCCAATCAGAACCGCCTCGGCTGACGGCGTATGCAAGGCGCTTTCCATCGTCTGAGATTGACATTCCGCTTAGAGCAACCGTTCCATTATTGGAGAGGGTGTTCGGGTCAATCAGCACCTTCTTTTCGCCGCTGATTTTCTTTGCCCAATAAATCACATCTTGATTTTGCAGGCCGCTGTTGTAATTCCAAAAATACTTTCCAGCGATGTAGCTAGGCGTCCCGAACTTTTCAAAATTGTAAAGCTCTTCAAAGCGCTTTGCAATTGCTTTCCGATCAGGCAAATTTGCAAGATAGTCAAAAGTGACCTTGTTTTGAGCCTGAACCCATGCTTTGGTCTCATCAGAATTGGCGTCTTCAAGCCAGCGATACGGGTCGGCCATTTCTCTGCCATGAAGAGTCTCTTTGAAATCAGACCTCCTCGTTTCGGTGTGATCAGTTTGAAAGGTGTTTGTCATGGCCAGCACAAAGATAGGAATTATCAGAGTCATGCGTTGGTTATATCCCGAAATGAATGAAATGTGTTCGCGAATTTGATTTTCGTTCTAAAATCTGAGATATGAAAGCAGTTGTTCAGCGAGTTTCTCAGGCCAGCGTTTCGGTAAATGGAGAAGCAACCGGAGCCATCGGTGTCGGCCTTGTAGTCCTGGTCGCTGCGCACAGAGACGACACTGAAGCCAATGCCAGAAAGCTAGCTGATCGGATATGGGGACTTCGAATCTTCAATGATCAATCTGGGAAGATGAACCTATCTTGGGCTGATTCGTGTGTCATGTTCGGCTCGGATATGAGTGCCTTGGGCGTCTCGCCCAAGGGTGATCAGACAACGTCCGAGACGGATACGCCCCTCTCGGGCGAGACGCCCGAGCCACAGAAAAAAGCAGGAATACTTTGCATTTCAAACTTTACGATTTACGGCGAAACTTCGAAAAACAGAAGGCCGAGCTTTGTCGAGTCTGCTCCTTACGATCAAGCTGAAAAGCTATACAACTCATTGCTCAACGAACTAAAGCAAATCTGCCCCAATGTCCAATCGGGCAGATTTGGGGCAGATATGCAGGTTTCGCTTGTCAACGAAGGGCCAGTTACGATAATTGTGGAAGGTTGAGAGCGGAATATAGTTATTGGTTCTTGGTTATTGGTTGTTAGTTATTCGCTGTTAGTTATTGGTTGTTAGCAGCTCGCGGTTCGTTGCACTTCCAATTCAACAACTAATTACCAATAACTAACAACAAACCCGAACAAATCTTAAAGCAACTTCCACTTCACCGTTTGGGTCACATCGCCAACCGAAATTTCGACCGAATACTCTCCCGCGGGCAGATACTTCCCTCGAGCTGGTCCAAATGGATCCGCGAGGATTTCTTCAATCGTGGTCCGGGGCCGATTCTTGTTGTCTATCGCCCATTTGCTAGTCGCTGGATAAAGGACGAGTTCGATAGTCCATTGCTGAAGCCCACGGAGTGCATCAAAGGACTTCTCCTTCAAAACCTTTCCAGCGGCGTCTTTTATGCGAATCGTTCCCTTTCCGCCTGCCTTAAGCCAGAGCCAACTGCCAACCGTTGGTTCTCGAGCAGGCTCGCCATCATAATTTTCCGAACGCCGCATCGCCCACGTGTCTGTAAACGCCATCGTTGGTAAATCAAACATATGGATTGGTTTGGATTGAATATCAACCGTCAGTTTGTCAAGCTGTTTGAGGTCAAAAACCCAAACGCTCTTTCCATGAGTCGCTGCGACAATCTCCAAATCTCGCGGGTGGATCACGATATCGTGAACCGCACATCGTGGGAAATTTCCGCCAAGCACTTCCCATGAGTTACCGGTATCTGTGCTTCGAAACACGCCGATTCCAGTAGCCAAGTAAAGAATATTCTTCTCTCGCGGGTCTTCCTTTATCGAATTCACAAACTCCAATGGCAGGTTGCTTGCTATGGAAGTCCAGTTCTTCCCAAGGTCTGTGGACCGCCAAACGTACGGCCTATAATCATCCTCTCGGTAGCCGGTTTGGGTCACGTAAACTGTGTTTGTTTCAAACTTCGAAAACAGCACTCTCGAAACCCACTTATTCTTCGCGGGAGGAGTTATGTCCGTCCAATTTGTGCCGTGGTCAACTGTTAGTTTGACGATTCCGTCATCCGTTCCAGCAATCAATTGCCCGAACTTGAATGGGCTTTCGTCCAGAGTTTTGATCGTCGCGTACGGAACATCGCCCTGCTCACGGTTTGTGGTCAAATCTGGACTGATCGTCGTCCAGGCACGCCCCTTGTTCATCGAGCGATGTACAAACTGCGATCCCAAATAAAGAATATCTGGGTGGTGAGATGAAATAATCAGTGGCGAAATCCATTGATATCGAAGCGGCGTCTGGCCTTGCTGAGCACGAGCCGCAGAGCCCCATCTTTCGTTCGTTTTCTGATTGATCGCTTGATGCGATCCCCATTGCGAGGCGACATAAACCAGGTCTCCATCATCGCGCGGGTCAACAGCAATCCAGCTTCCATCTCCGCCACCAATAGCTTTCCACGCATTGAGCGAAGTACGCCCGGGGTTGTATGTGCTTGGTCCGACCAAAGTTCCGTTGTCTTGCAAGCCAACATATATGTTGTAGGGCACTTTGTTGTCAACCGCTAGAGTTGTGGTTTGCCCTACTGGCAAATTGTTCCAATGCCGCCAAGTTTCACCGTCATCACCACTGAAATACGGTCCTCCGTCGCATCCGACAACCATTCGTTTTGAATCTCGCGGATCAAACCATAGGTCGTGAAAATCAACATGCACACTATTCGCGGTTCGCTTCCAGGTCTTCCCGCCATCCTTAGATCGAAGCAAAAGAGTTCCAAGCGTCCATAGATCGTCTGGATTTGTTGGATTCACGCGGATTTCGCCAAAATAGTAGCCTCCATGAACCCCAAATCGGTAGGCGTGAGTCTTCTTCCAAGTCTTTCCCTTGTCATCGGATCGCCATATTTGGTGAGTGACTCTTTCAATTGCAAAAACGTTTGCGCTCCGTTTTTCCATAAGTTGAGCAACGGCTTCCAATGTCATCTTCTTGCCTTTGACGCCTTGAATAATGTCGTCAGCCTTTGTTCCTGCAGGTAGGTAGCGGGTCACGAATCTCTCAATAGCCTCTTTAGAAATTTGGTTAAATTGCTCGTCCTTCAACTGAAGGAATCGCCACGGAGTCAAAGTTCCCGATGGGGCGTATTCGTCGTCGTAGATCGTGTCTGGGTCTGCGTTCCAGTTGTCAATGAATGCGTAAACTACATTTGAGTTAGATTCACTGACACTTAATCCGATTCGTCCTAAATCGCCAGATGGCAACCCACCATCGAGTTTCTGCCAAGTTGAACCTGAATTGGCCGACTTGTAAATTGCAGTCGCTTGTCCGGCATCTCGGAAATCCCATGCCCTTCGATCTCGATCCCACGAAGATGCGTAAATGGTTTTCGGATCATTGGGGTCCATTGTCATGTCAATGACGCCGGTAAGGTCATTGATTTTCAGAGTTTGGTTCCAAGTCTTTCCGCCGTCGGATGTCTTGAATATGCCACGCTCTGAATTGCTCGAATACAGGTGTCCTAGTCCAGCAACGACCACGTCGTTCCCATTCTTAGGGTTAACGCAAATCGCACCTGTGTGATTGATGTCTTCAAGACCCACGTGCTGCCAGGTTTCGCCGCTGTCGGTTGATTTGAAAACGCCTGTTCCCTGATAGGAAGTTCGTTGGCTGTTGTGCTCGCCCGTTCCGATCCAGATGGTCTTGCCATCGGGTCCTAGAGCCATATCGCCGATCCCAAAGCTACTTTGCTTTTCAAAAAGCGCCTTCCATTTGACTCCGCCATCTTTTGTTCTCCAAAGTCCACCAGTTGCGAAAGCAACATAAATATCGTCTGGATTTTTAGGATTTGAAAGAACTCTGATGACTCGCCCGCTTTGAACTTCGGGGCCTACTGACCTCCACGTTAAAGCTTGGGTTATCGAATCTGACTCCATTTTGAGCCGCTTTTCATACCCGGCAAGTCGTTCAGTCGTGTCCATTCCAATCTGCGGCGCGAAATGCTTCTTAACATCCTCCGCCATTGTGTAAGGGGCTTTGAGCCTCTTAAGAAGCTGAGGAGTTTGCTGCAGTTCCGGATTTGGAAGAATTAAAGCGGCGACGAATGTGAGGACAACCATAACTTTCCTATGATACTGAAGATACGGATTCGACGTGAATTGGGTGATGCGGCTGAATTGGATGAGTTGGGTGAAATGAGTGAATTCCGAGAAGCTGACAAACCCTTCCGGGCACCCAAGTCACCCAGTTCATTTCTCTCACCCAGATCAATAGCATCACCTACAGCCCCGGTACACTCCCTATCAATGCTCGACAACCTGACAAAACGCCTTTCCGGGATATTCATGGGGCTTCGGCGCAAAGGCCGGTTAACCGAAGATGACGTCGCCGAAATGCTCCGCGAAGTTCGAGTCGCACTCCTTGAAGCAGACGTAAATTTCCAAGTCGCGAAAGACTTCATGGCTCGAGTCAAAGAACAAGCCGTCGGCGAAGACATTTTCGGAAACCTGACCGGCGATCAAACCATTCTCAAAATTGTCCGAGATGAATTAGTTTCGCTTCTTGGAGCCGAGACCGCCAAATTCAGTTGGAGTTCGAGTCCGCCGACTGTCATCCTGCTTTGCGGATTGCAAGGTTCGGGGAAGACTACAACCGCCGCCAAGTTGGCACTCTGGCTACAAAAGCAAGACAAAAAGGTCATGCTTGCGGCTTGCGACATTCAACGGCCTGCGGCAATCACGCAATTGCAAGTTCTAGGTGAGCAAATCGGTGTCCCCGTCTTTGCAAAAATAGACGGCAGTTCCCCAGTTGCCATAGCAAAAGAAGCTTTAGATCGTTGCCGTCATTTGATGTGCGATGTGCTAATAGTTGATACTGCTGGCCGCCTTCAAATTGACGGCGGATTGATGCAGGAGCTTGAAAGCATCGTCAAAGCCGTTAAGCCAACAGAAACGTTCCTTGTACTAGATTCAACCACCGGTCAAGAAGCAGTAAACGTTGCCAATGCTTTCCATGAAAAAGTGCCGCTGACTGGTGCGATCTTTACCAAACTCGATGGAGACACTCGCGGTGGAGCGGTTCTAAGCGTTCGGCAAGCGACGGGTGTTCCGGTTCGATTTATCGGCGTTGGCGAGAAAACAGAAGCTCTCGACCAATTTCATCCCCAACGAATGGCAGAAAGAATTCTTGGCTTTGGCGATGTGATGGGAATCATCGAACGAGCCGAAGAAGCCTTCGATCAAGACGACGCCAAGGAAATGGAAGCCGCCGTACGAAAGGGCGGACTTGACTTCAATATCATGCTTCAGCAGTTCAAAGCGATGAAGAAAATGGGCAACATGCAAAGCCTTCTCAAAATGATTCCAGGAATTGGTGCACAAATCCCTCAGGAGGCTTTAGACAAGCTAAATGATGGCAGCATGAACCGAGTTGAGGCGATTATTCTCTCGATGACAACCGCAGAGAGGACAAATCCGGATATAATCAATGGTTCCCGAAGAAAGCGCATTGCGCGAGGATCGGGCACCAGCGTCGAAGAAGTGAATCAGCTCATCAAGCAATTCCATGAAATGAAGAAGAACATGAAGCATTTCACTCAAATGGAAAAGAAGATGAAGAAACATCGCCGCCGCTGAAATCGAAACTTGTCACGAAATGCGAAACTAGAACGGAGCGCGGAATTTTTTCCGCACCACGATCCACGGAATTTATTCCGTAAATAGTGAAAGACCACCCTCCTGAGAAATCAGGGCTTTCGCGATCCCGAACTTCGGGGTAAACGAGAGGTGAGGAAGCCCCGCGAAGTCGGGACTGATATAGGAGAAAATTAAATTGGTAAAAATTCGATTGCGTAGGTCGGGCAGCAAGCACCGTCCCTTTTATCGTGTAGTTGTTGCGAAAAGCACGGCGGGCCGAGATGGTGCCTTCATTGAGATCATCGGCACCTACAACCCGGTAACAAAGCCGAAGCTAATCAACATCAAAGAAGATCGGGCGATTCACTGGCTTTTAGAAGGCGCACAGCCCTCTGAAACTGCCGCGATCATCATGAACCGCGTCGGCATTCTCGAAAAGTATTTCGAGCAGCGTCCTTCAGCCAAGAAGTCCTACAAATTCCTCGACAAGCGAACATCTTCTATGTCTGTTCAATCGGTCATTAAAGCTGCGCCAGTCGAAACAGCGGCAAAGCCCGAACCTGTTGCCGAAACCGCGCCAGTTGTTGCAGAAGTCGTTGAAACACCGGTTGAAACCGTTGCAGTTGAAGCCGTTGTTGAAACAGCACCTGAAGTAGTTGCAGAAGCACCAGTTGAAGCCATTGTTGAAGAAATTGTGGAAGCACCTGCCGAAACCGCTACCGATATTGAAGCTGTTGCACCTGAAGGACCAATTGCCGAACTAACTGCCAGCGCAGATGCCGTTGCAGATGAAACTGCGACAGTTGATGCCGTTACCGAAGAGGCTGCACCGCAAGCCTAAGGAGCCACTATGAGCTATAAATCCTTTGTTGAAGAATTAGTGTCTGGCGTTGTTGAACACGCAGACCAAGTTGAAGTTGAAGAGAGCCTCGATGGCCATACGCGAACATTTTTTGTTCGAGTAGCAGGCGATGATGTGGGCAAGGTTATTGGCAGAAGCGGTCGTGTTGTTTCGGCAATTCGGTGCGTAGTAAGCGCAGTTGCTGCAAAGTCGCGAGAAAAGGCCTTTGTCAAAATCGTTACCGATAACTAGTGGCAAAAAAACCTCCTGTCGTTCCTATCGGTAAGATTGTGACTACATTTGGCCTTCGCGGCCAAATGAAAGTAGAATTGATGACCAATATGGTGGAGCGGTTCGACGCTGGTAAATTCGTTTTGCTAAAAGGCGAATCGTACAAGATTCTGGCAAGTCGTTTGCAGAAAAACCAGGTCGTTTTGGAACTTGAAGGAATTCGGAAAATTGAGCAAGCCGAAGCCTTGAAGTGGGAAATTCTTTCAGTTCCAAAAGGCGAGCGGCCAGAACTCGATGACGACGAATATTTAGTTGAAGATCTCATCGGAATGACCGTTGTAACCACCGATGGCCAAACAGTAGGCCAAGTTGACGCTGTCCAGGAGTACCCTGCTCATGATGTTTTGGTAATTGGCGAAATCCTGATTCCAGCCATTGAACAGTTCGTGGAAATGGTTGATTTTGATACAGAAACGATTACAGTTAAGCTGATTGATGGGATGCTGGGAGAATCGTCGGATGAGTTGGATGTATAGATTGAATTGAATCTGTTCTCCCCACTCTCCATTCCCCACTCATCACTATAGGATCATCTTCCTCAAATAGACCACTCCTTCAATCGGATTGTCATAATACGCTTCAATTTCCTCGAAGCCCAGGTCCTTGTAAAGCTTTATCGCAGGTTGAAGTTTATGAAGCGTATCCAACAGCATTTCAGTATATCCTGCCTGTGAAGCCACAGCAATTATTTCGACAGCAAGCATTCGTCCTAGGCCTTTTCCTCTAAACTCCGGGCGAACATACATTCGCTTCATCTCGCATTGACCAGAATCGCCAAAAGGACGAAGCGCGACAATGCCTGCTTCTCTTCCAGAACTCGCATCAGTCGCGAGCAAAATTGCACCCATCGGAACTGCGTATTTTCCTGGCAACGACGAAATTTCTGCCTCAAATCCTTGGAAGCAAAAATCTATGTCTAGCTCTGCTGCGTATTCTCTGAAGAGGATTTCAACTGCCATAAGGTCGGTCCTTGCTTCAATCCTAAATTGATCGGCCCTTTCAATCATTCCAAGTAGGATACGCGATCCAAGCAATTGAAAATTGCTAGTTTTGCTAAAACAACATAACGATTTCTGGTCGTCTCATGCTAAAGTACAGTCAAACACAAATTGGTGACAACAATGAAATTGAATGTGGTGGCTTGGTCTTACTTCGTATTTGGTATCGGCATTTTGATTGTCTGCTCTTCCATGGAACCTAGGCAAATTACTGAAGCTGAATCCGATTTCGACAGTCCAGTAGCAGCGGCGAATTTTCGATCTGATAAGCGAATGTCAGAAAACGGCAAGGTCCCCGACGGAGCTATTGCATTAGCCATTTCTCAACGAGATCTTATCGTAGACCCTTCTGATGGAGCGGGCGTTTTTCCAGGCGGTTGGACATGGCATGGTCCCGGCAATTTGGGCGGACGAGTTCGAAGCATTCTGATCCACCCAACGAACACAAACATCATGTGGACGGGCGGGCTTAGCGGTGGTATATGGAAAACCATTGATGCAGGCGTTTCGTGGTTGCCAATGGACGATTTCATGCCAGTTATGCCAATCGGCTGCATGGCACTTGATCAAACGAATCCAAACACCCTTTTTGCCGGCACGGGAGAAGGCTTCTTTGAAACTGTCGAAGGAACATCAAACACGGCGGCCGTTCGAGGTGCCGGAATCTTCAAATCCACCGATGGCGGAACTTCTTGGAGCCAAATTGCCTTTACGAATACGCCAGATTGGTATTTTGTAAACCGCATTGCGATTTCGCCGACGAATTCTCAAAACATGCTGGCGGCGACAGGATCAGGAGTTTGGCGATCCACCGATGGAGGCACGACTTGGGTTAGAACTTCGTTGGGACTTGCTTACGACGTCCAGTTTCATCCTACTGATGGACAAAAAGTAATTTCAGGTTTCCACGATGACGGCGTGAAAGTTTCCATCAACGGCGGTTTAAGCTGGACTGCAGCGACGGGTCTCCCCAATCCCCATCGCTCTGAAGTTCGTTATGCACCGAGCAACCCAAACACGGTCTATTGTGCTGCAAGTGTAGGCAGCGCGATCAAAATTTACCGTTCGGTGAATGGCGGCTCAACTTTCACACTTACAACTACTGGTGGGGGAATCAGCACCTATGCAGCCTATAACAATGTGCTTTGGGTTGATCCTGCAAACGCAAACAATCTAATTTTAGGCGGCGTCTACTTGTACAGAAGTGCAAATGCCGGTGCAACTTTTACACAAGGGCTCAACGGGGTTCATGCCGACATGCATGCCATCGTATCCGATCCGAACTTTAATGGAACAACCAATCGCCGCATTTTTGTGGGTTGCGATGGAGGCATCTATCGTTCTAACGATCACACACTAAATCCGGTAAACAACCTGAACCACAATCTCGGGATTGCACAGGTTTATGGCGCCGTAATGAATCCCGCCAATGGCAACATGATAGCTGGATTGCAAGATAACGGAACGATTCGCTACACAGGTCTTCCTCAAGATTGGGGAACGGTCTTCGGCGGCGATGGCGTCTATTGCGAATACGATCCTACAGATGTTAACTATTGGTATGCCGGAATCTATTACGCCCAGATCGTAAGAAGCACAACAGGCGGTGCTGGCGGTAGCTACAACTATTGCTACAGCGGAATTACTGACGCGGGAAGCTCCACAACTTGCAACTTCATCGCTTACTTTGGCCTTGATCCAAGTAATGCGAACCGAATGCTCGTTGGTGCAAGAAGCCTTTGGCGATCCAATAACATCAAAGCTGGAACGCCCACTTGGACCGCTATCAAGCCGACGATTCAGCCAGGAGGAAGGCCAAATGGCCGCTCCAAGAACGATGAGGCGCATTTTGCTACAAACCCGCCTTGGAATATCTCGACCTTTACAATCGCACAAAGCAACAGCAACTTGATTTGGGTTGGATACAACAACGGCGAAGTTTGGAAAACAATCAACGGAGCGGCGGTAACGCCGACTTGGACACGAGTTGACAACGGAGCAACCCAACTGCCTGCCAGATGGGTTGGTTCGATTCGAATTGACCCAAACAACACAAACCGAATTCTGGTTTCATTCATGGGTTACGAATCAAACAACCTCTGGATGACGACGAATGGCGGAACGAACTGGACGGACATTAGCGGCGACTTGCCCAGCACGCCCATCAGTGCCGTTACCACTCACCCGATCAATTCCAATTGGATTTATGTAGGGACTGATGTTGGATTGTTCACATCCAGCGACGGCGGGCAAAATTGGTCAACGCAAAACGTCGGCCCTGGAATCGCGCCCGTGGAAGAGCTTCGATGGGTAACCGGAACGAAGCTCCTTGCGGTAACTCATGGAAGGGGTGTTTATTCGGCGGATATTCTCGATTCAGTAACCGAGCCGCTTTCGCCGACAACCTACAACATCATTTGGGGCAATTTGATGAGCGGAAGGCTTTCAAGCCTCTATGCCAGCGATAACGACAAGCTGGACATTTTGGGCGATTTCACTGCTCCTGGTCTTGTGACTCCGATGGGCGTTCAATTCACATCGGTCTCGCCTCATGGCAATGTAAGCTATCTTGCATTTAAGCTGGAAGTGAATGCCACGCAGCGCAATCTCGGGCTAAGGACAAGGCTGTTCAATTGGAATAGCAACCAGTGGGAAGAACTCGATTTCCGGCCTACAACAACAACCGATTCGACCTTTGAATTTGTCGCAACCGGCGATCCCTCTCGCTTTGTCTCGCCAGCGAACCGGGAAATCAAAGCACTTGTCACAGCGGAGCCCTGGGCGGCGGATGTCATTGCAAAGTGGCGAGTCCGGTTTGATCAGGTGCTGTTTACAGTCAGGCAGTAGGAGTTCGAAAGCCCCTTCCTCCCAAGGGAGGAAGGGGCTAATGCTTTACGCCGCGAAGGCTTTTAGCTGCCCTATGAATTCCACTTCTGCCGTTTCTGCCACTTCGTTGTACGCCATGACTGCCAGGGTTGGAAGCTGCTTTTCAACCAGCCTCTTGAGAGGAAGGCGAAGCTGGTTTCCGCAAAGAAGAACGGCATGGAAGCCTTGCACATTGGCGCGGTCAACCTCTGCGCGGATGGATTCCATGAGGTCGCGCTGTTGCTCTGGAGTGATGACAAGCATTGAGCCGAAGTTCGTCAGGTTTACATTTTCAACCAAATCTCTTTCAAGGGCTGGGTCAAGAGTGATGCAGGCAAGCTTGTTCGTGGGGTCTACAAATTGGCGCGTAATCGTTCGGGCGACGTTTGCGCGAACGAGTTCGCCTAGCTGATCTGGGTCTTTGACGCGTGTGCCAAAGTCTGCCATGGTTTCCAAAATGGTGACCATGTCTCGAATCGGAACTCGCTCTCGAAGAAGGTGCTGAAGGACTTTTTGCACATCACCAACAGTGAGAACATTTGGAATGAGTTCGGTAACTGCGCTTTCGTTTTGCAATTTCGCGTTCTCGATGAGCTTGAAAACGTCTTGCCTTGTAAGCAATTCGGATGCCGCGGCCTTGGCAACTTCTCCTAAATGAGTTGTAATGACCGCTGAAGGCTCGATTACTGAATATCCAGATCGCTCGGCGGTTTCTCGGTTGGCTGGGTCAATCCATATTGCATCGAGTCCAAAAACAGGGTCTTTTGTAGTTATTCCTGGAACCGAGCCAAACACTTCCCCGCTAGAGATGGCAAGGTGCATATTCGGGATGATTTCAGCCCTTGCAACCTCTTCGCCGCGAACTTTGATCGCGTATTCCGTACTCTTCAAATGAATGGAATCGCGAATTCGAACGGTCGGCATTACGAACCCGAGTTCTAATGCGATCTGTTTTCGGGTTGAGGTAACCCGTTCCGACATATCTCCGCCAACCCGGGCATCGGCAAGTTTGGTCAAGCCGTGCCCGATTTCGATTTCTAGGGGATCAACGGCAAGCAGTGGCAAGACTGAATCCGGTCCCTGCGGAACGCTTTGCTTTGCCGCGGCTTCCACTAGCTTTGCGTCTGCCTTCTTTTCGTCCATAGTTTCCGCACCAACGAGTTTTCGAGCACCAGGAGTTTTCTCCATAAACTGCCCGATTCCAAAACAGCCCGCCGCAGCGATGAGAAAGATGACCGTTGGAAATCCTGGCACCAGCGACATTCCTGCGAGCGCTCCGCCAGCATAAGTGAGTGCTTTAGGCTGGCCTAGCATTTGGCCGATGACTTCGGCGCCCATGCTTCTTTGTTGCCCTGAACGGGTGACAAGCAAACCGCTCGCGGTACTAATGAGCAAAGCCGGAAGCTGCGAAACGAGTCCTTCGCCGACGCTTAGAATTGTGTAAGTCTTCATGATCGTCAAGGCGTCGCCTTGGCCCTTCATGAACCCAACGGCAAAGCCGCCGATGATATTGATAATGATGATTAGAATCGAAGCGATTGCATCGCCTTTTACAAATTTGGATGCGCCGTCCATCGCACCATAGAAATCGGCTTCACGCTTTACATTTTCTCGACGTTCCTTGGCTTGGTCTTCGTCAATCGAGCCTGCGGCAAGGTCGGCGTCAATCGCCATCTGCTTGCCTGGCATTGCATCTAAGGTAAATCGAGCTACAACTTCTGAAACACGTCCAGCACCATTGGTAATTACAATAAATTGAACAATGACAAGGATCAGAAACGCCACAACGCCGACGATAAAGTCGCCACCCATGATGAAGTTACCGAACGTTTCGATGACAGCCCCGGCTTGGCCAGTACCCAGAATGAGTTTCGTTGCGGCGATGCTCAACGCAAGCCGAAAAAGCGTCGTAACGAGCAAGAGCGAAGGGAAAACAGAAAATTGAAGCGGATCGGTCACGTTTACCGAGCTGAGCAAGATGATGACAGCCGATGCAATTGCCACAACAAGCCCCATGTCCAATGCCCAATGGGGCAATGGCAAAATTAAAATTGCAACAACGACAACGAGTCCCACTCCAAAGAGCAGATCTGTATGCTTGAGAAGATTCTGAAGTTGCTTCATATATTCAAACAAGGCACATTGCGGCCTTATTGGTATCGTCGGCAATTTTGCCGGGTTTTGAAGGTTCTCAGCAAAGAATTCTAGTATTTTGAAAAAAGCTCACACGATCCGAACTAATTAGCCGCTAAAATAGGACTATATCTGTGACGCCCACCGGGGCGGCGGTTAGATAGGAGGAATTATGCGAATCAATAGATTCGGGTTTTATGCTGTCGTTATTGCACTGGCAACGACAACATTTGCCCAAGCTCAATCGGATGCGGTAACGCGACAACAAGATGCGATGTCGCAACTGCGTGGAACCCAGCCTGAGGTTCAATTTTTGTTTAGCGGCTCGAACATCGAAAGGGTTTTTGGGGCACCTTTCGGCGGCGGATACACGCCAGAAGAGGCCGCATTAAATTTTGTAAAGTCATACTCTGATTTATTTCTTCCAAATGAAGGCGAATTCATCGGAACCGGATCACAAGATGTTTCAAACGGCAAATTTACAGCCGTCTATTTTCAAGAGGTCGCGGGCGGAGTGCCCGTCGAAAACGGTTTTTTGACAATTCTTGTTCGAAATCAACTTGGAAACCCAATTGTTTTGGCAAGCGCGAATGGTCGAAGTGTAACCAGTTCATTGCCAAAAGTTAGAATCTCAGCTTCAAAAGCAGTTTTGAATTTCCGGCAAAACGATCCGCTTTACACTACCTTTACAGCGCCGATTCTTGTAGTTTGGCTCGGAGAAACAGCCCAGCACTTGGCTTGGAAATTCATGGCAACCGGAAATGCTTACAGTACCGACCTAGCATCTACGATTTGGGTTGATGCTGTTTCCGGACAAATCCTAAAGCGCCGCAACGAAGTCCTCGAGGTTGACGTGTCAGGCTCAGTAAAAGGTTGGACTTCCCCAGGCTTGATGCCAGATTGGCCCGGTTATCCAGAAGTATTGGCAAATTTGCCGCACCTAAGAGTCAGTATCACTGGCGGCAATTTTGCTTACACTGATGTAAATGGAAACTACACGATCGCAAACGGAGGGGCAATTCCGGTAACAGTGACTTCAGGATTAGTAGGCCGATATTCGACAGTTGTGCCTGCGCAAGGAGTTCCTTTAACTTCAAGTACAAGCGTAACGCCTCCAGGACCGAACAATATCGTCTATGCTGCCGGATTGGCTCAATTCGATGTCGCTCAGGTGAATGCTTATCTTCAAACACACGTAGTTCATGACTTCACGAAAGCCATGAGCCCAGCTTTTCCAGGTATTGACATTTCGCTGACTACCAACGTAAATCAGGCTTCCACTTGCAACGCAAACTTCAACAGCGGAAACATGACGATCAACTTCTTCAATGCTGGTGGTTCTTGCCCGAACACTGCTTATTCAACGGTTATTTACCACGAATACGGCCATTTCATCATTAACCGTGCTGGAACTGGACAGGGCGGCTATGGAGAGGGCATGGGCGATGTAATTGCTTCCTTGCTTGGCGACACTCCTCTCTTAGGTGTTGACTTTCAAGGATTTGGAACTGGCCCGCTACGAAATGCTATTAACACCATTCACTATCCAGAGAACGCAGGTTCTGAAGTTCACACCGCTGGCATGATTGTTAGCGGCGCGTTCTGGGAGACCGTTCGGAAAATGGACACAACAATAGGACATGCTATTGGATTGGGATTGATGCGAAATTACGCAGTCAATTCAATTCTATTGCATCCTCCTGGAATCACACCTGGTTTAACGGTTGATGTCCTCACTCTTGATGACAATGACGCGAACCTAGGTAACGGAACCCCCCATTACGATGACATCGCATTTGGATTCGGATTCAAAGGCTTAACCGCTCCTGCTTTGCAATGGCTGACTTTCGTTCCAATTTCGATGCCATCGGGGTTTGTCGTCTATCAACCAAACGTTGATATTTACCATCCCATGAGGTTTCAAGTTCGATCCAACGTATCGAATCCAATAATCCCATCCATTCGAATCAACTTTCGAATAAATGGCAGTGCATGGGATCAGACAACTATGCTTGAATACAACGACCCTGGCTTTATGTGGGGCGGAATAGATCAATCTAACTGCGGTTCTCAAGTGGATTACTATATCTCTGTTCAAGATGATCAGGGGCATACCGTGTTCTTTCCAGCTGGCGGTGCATCGGCACCCATGAGCTATATCCTTGGATTGTCCACCACGACCATATTCACAGATACGTTTGAAGCTGCAAATCCTTGGACAGTAACCAACACCGCACTTTCGGCCGGGGCTTGGATAAGAGGCGATCCTATCGGAACCGTTAACGGATCCGTTCCTGCGCAACCGGAAAACGATTCCACAGATACTGGTGCAAACTGCTTCTTCACAGGCCAAGGAGTCGTTGGCGGGGCAGTTGGAGCGGCGGATGTTGATGGAGGTCCAACTGAACTAAAGTCACCCGTATTCGACCTTAGCGGAAGCGAAGGCATAATCGAATACAGCCGGTGGTTCTACTCAGTAAATGGAGTTCCTGACGTATTCACAGTTCAAATATCCAACAACGGTGGAGCATCTTGGACGACCATTGAAACGGTCACAGGAACAGGAAACAACTCGTGGATTCGAAAGAGCTTTCGAGTCGGTGCTTTTGTTTCAACTTCGAACAACATGGTTGTAAGGTTCATGGCAACGGACAACCCGAACGATGGGGTTACTGAAGCTGCGATTGACAATTTCGTTGTAAAGAAAATAATCTGCAACTAGCGAATAAATCATTCCCCCAACTTGTAGAAGTTGGGGGGAATCTGTTTTTACTAGGTTAGTCTACGAATATTCAAAGATTGACGTTGTTTGCCGAACACTTCCACACCCTGAATGTGTCTAAATATCATCCAATGGAAATCGCCAGGTTCCGATCGTACAGCCCAATTATTGCTTTTATCGTTGCGTTGCTTTTTGCCATCCTTATTGGATGTGGCGGCGGGGGAGGAGGCACAACCGGAACTACCTCTACCAACTCAACCACTTCTACAACTTCTACAACTTCCACAACTTCGACCACATCCACTACCTCTACGACTTCCACAACTTCTGGTGGTGGATCGGCACTTCCTGACGACAAGGTCTTCTTTAGCGACGTAAATGGCTCTGGGACAGCCGTCAAATTCATGAATTCCGATGGAACATCAGTTACCCCATTCGCCAATTTGACCCAAAACATTCCTGTTGCGACTCCAAATTTGCCCGTCACTCAATACGCTTTCTTTTACACTTCGAGCTTGTCAAATCCTCGTTATGACCTTTTCCGGGGCGCAAATCCTACCATTTCTGGTTCGTCTCGACTCACTACCAGTAATTTCCTTTACGTTGGGACTGTTCAATACCTTCCAAATGGGAGCCAGATTGTTTTCACGGCTTCGGCAACTGAAGGCGATTTTGGGGTCTACACGATCAATACGAACGGAAGCGGTTTGCTAAGAATCGGCGATGCTGAAGAAGCGTTTGTAAACGCAACAGGTGACAAGCTTGCAATCTCCAGAATTGTTGGCGGCAAGGCAGATATCGGGCTGTTGAACTTGGATGGCACAGGGTTCGTAAATTTGACGCTCAACGGAGCTGACGACATCAATCCGCAATGGAGCAAAGATGGCTCGACCATTTATTTTGCTACTGACCGAAATGGAAACTTCGATATCTATTCCGTACCAGCCATTGCTAGCTCGACAGCTACTAGACTAACAACTGACACTCGCGATGAGTACGGCCCATCGCCAAGTCATACTGGAGTCCAGGTTGCATTTACGGTTTTGAGCGGCTCAATTGATGATTACGGCGTGTATCGAGTGAATTTTGATGGCGGTGGCCGCCTCGCATTGTTCCTAAGCTCAGGTTTGCGACAATCTGTTTTTTGGACGCCGATTGATGGTGTTGACAGTTTCCAACAGGGTGGAATGATGTTTGGAAGAAGAATGATCCCGCGGCGACGGTAGATCGGTACTTGGTTGTCAGTTGTTGGTTATTGGTTATTGGTTGTTGGTTATTGGTTGATTGCTGTACACCCTCTCCCCACGCACCACTCTCCACACTCCACTTCCCGATCCCCAAAAATGATATAATTCGCTTTTGAATGAAGGTGCTTGTTATCGGTTCGGGACCCATCGTAATCGGACAAGCCGCCGAATTTGACTACGCAGGAACTCAAGCCTGCAAAAGCCTTCGAGAAGAAGGCCATCAAGTCGTCCTGATCAATTCAAATCCAGCAACGATCATGACCGATCCGGAAGTATCGGATGCTCTTTACATCGAACCGTTGACCGTTGATTTTTGTGAAAGGGTGATAATTCGGGAGAAGCCAGACGCCCTCTTACCCACCTTAGGCGGACAAACTGGCCTCAATTTGGCGATCCAGCTATCCGATGCTGGAATTCTTGAGAGAAACAATGTACGTGTTCTTGGCACACCTCTTTCGGCAATTCGAAAAGCAGAAGACAGGGAGGAATTTCGAACTCTCATGCGCGAAATTAAGGAGCCTGTTCCTGAGAGCTTTATCGTCGAAACCGAAGATCAGCTTCGAGCCATTCTGCCTGTTGAAGTCCCTAGCGAGAGCGGACGACCCATCCAGTTTGCATACCCACGAATCGTTCGTCCAGCCTACACTTTGGGAGGAACGGGTGGCGGTGTTGCCTACTCTCCCGAAGAGCTTTGGGAAATCGGCTGCAAGGGCTTGAAGCTTTCAATGAAGAGCCAAATCATGGTGGAACGCAGCCTTTTGGGCTGGAAAGAAATTGAATATGAAGTGATGCGCGATTCGGCTGGAAACTGCATAACCGTTTGCAACATGGAAAATTTCGACCCCATGGGCGTTCACACAGGAGATTCGATTGTTGTTGCGCCAAGCCAAACATTGAGCGATCTTGAATACCACATGATGCGAACCGCCGCATTGAAAATCATCAATTCTCTCGGCATTGAAGGTGGCTGCAACGTCCAGATGGCCCTGAATCCAGACAGCTTTGACTATTACATTATCGAAGTCAATCCGCGAGTTTCAAGATCCTCAGCCCTCGCTTCTAAGGCGACCGGCTACCCAATCGCTCGAGTAGCCGCAAAAATTGCCGTTGGTAAGACCTTAGACCAGATTGAAAACGAGGTCACTCGAACAACAAAGGCGTGTTTTGAACCTGCGCTTGACTACTGTGTAGTGAAAATCCCCCGTTGGCCGTTTGACAAATTCTCTGGTGGCGATCGCACTCTCTTCACTCAAATGAAGGCAACTGGTGAGGTCATGGCGATTGACAGGAATTTTGAATCTGCGCTGATGAAGGCTATTCGAGGCTTGGAAGTGAAGCAGAAGGACCTCAGACACGAGAAATTCGAGGCCATGCGGGATGAAGCACTTAGAAGTGCCATCAGAATCCCTACAGACGAACGACTATGGGCAATCGCAGAAGGCCTTCGGAGAGGTTGGAGCATTGACGAAGTAAACAAACTTTGCAAAGTTGACAAGTGGTTCCTATCTAAACTTCAGAACCTAATTGATGATGAACACAATACCCTCATTGAACATCAGCCCAATCAAGTTTACAAAATGGTTGACACATGCGCCGCAGAATTTGAGTCACACACCCCCTACTTCTATGCAACGGTAGGCGAAGAAAACGATGCTGCCGATTAGCAAGTATCTGCAAATGCGTTCACGGCCAATTGGGAAGCCAGTGATGCTGCAATCTTGGCGAGACTTATGCTTTCTCCACTATCCTGTCTCGCCCGATATGCTGAGAAATCACGTTCCACTTGAGCTTGAAATTGACACATTTCCAGACGCAAATGGAGTCGAGCAAGCTTGGATTGGCATAGTTGCCTTCACGATGAACAGCATTCGATATCCTGGGTTGCCAGCAATTCCGTGGCTATCCGCATTTCCGGAAACAAATGTTAGAACCTATGTACATCGAAACGGCATGGATCCAGGAGTTTGGTTCTTTTCACTCGATGCTTCAAGATGGCTGGCTTGTGAGTATGCCAAAAACTTCTTCGGGCTAAATTATTTGCATTCAGATATGGCAGTTCATTTGAGCGGCCAAACGATTGATTACAGAATTAGAAGGCTCGACGAACCTCATGCTTCGATGACTCTCAAATATGACCACGAGACCGATTTCCATTCGGCTGCACCTGGAACATTTGAATTTTGGCTCGTTGAAAGATATCAACTCTATACACTTTCAAACGGAACAATGATGCTGGGCCAAGTTCATCACAAGCCATACCAACTAGCCAACGTATCCTTAGAGCGGTTCGAAACAGACTTGGCCCAATCCATTGGGCTACCAGACCGAAAGATTGAGCACGTGATCTTTTGTCAGGGCGTTGATGTCGAAGTCTTCCCGTTGGTCAAGCTTCATTAGACAGCTATTTGATTGAATTGCCTAAGTACTTGCTTCATAACTTTGTAGCTCTTCAAATCTGCATTCTGCATTCCGCATCCTCCATAGAATCTATACAATCCATACAAGCCATCCAAGCGTCGCGAGCAAGGCATGAGTCACAATTGGACTTGCATGCCCGATACGATTCTTGTTCTTGGCTCCGGGCCGATTCGAATCGGTCAAGGTATTGAATTCGACTACTCTTGCGTCCATTGCGTTTGGGCTCTCGAAAAGATCGGCTATCGCGCGATCGTCATTAACAATAATCCCGAGACCGTTTCAACAGACTTCGACACCTCTGACGGGCTTTATTTTGAACCTGTTACCCTGCCAGATGTTCTTCAGGTTGTAAATCATGAGAAGCCCATCGGCGTCGTTTGCCAGTTTGGCGGACAAACCGCAATTAACCTAGCTCAGCCGCTCCAAGATGCTGGAGTTCGAGTTCTCGGCACTTCACCCAAATCCATAGCTATGGCAGAAGATCGGGAGCAGTTCGACGCTTTGCTCGAAGAATTGAACGTACCGCGCCCGAAAGGAAAAGCCGTTCGATCCCTAAGTCAAGCAGTCGAGATCGCTAACAGCGTTGGCTATCCAGTTCTCGTTCGCCCAAGTTTTGTTTTGGGCGGAAGAGCAATGGAAATTGTATACGACGAAGCGCAATTGCGCGAATTCTATGGAGAAGCTGAATCCGCAAGCGAAGGGCAACCGGTGCTCGTTGACCAATACCTCTTAGGGGTTGAAGCTGAAGTTGACGTGATTTCCGATGGAGAATCAACCTTAGTTCCTGGAATCATGGAGCACATTGAGCGCGCGGGAGTTCATAGCGGCGATTCGATGGCAGTATATCCAGCCGTCGGACTTACTTTGGAAGTTCAATCCCAAATGATTGAAAGTGCTTGCAAAATTGCACGAGCATTGAAGATCAAAGGCTTAATGAATATCCAATTTGTCATTCAAAACGAGATTGCCTACGTCCTTGAAGTCAATCCGCGTGCGAGTCGGACCGTGCCCTTTCTCAGCAAAGTCACCGGAATCCCAATGGTAGACCTCGGAACTCGTTGCATGATGGGAGAAGAGCTTACAGACCTTAGTTATCAAAGCGGACTTTGGTGCTTGGAACCCTCTAGCAGTGAATCGGCAAAGGGCTATGTTGTTCCAGAAAGCGATTTCATTGAACGAAAAGCTGTCCTTCCAGAACCCGTACTCTTCGCAGTCAAGGCACCCGTGTTCAGCTTCCAAAAACTCCGAAAAGTCGAACCCAGCCTCGGCCCAGAAATGAAATCAACAGGCGAGATCATGGGGATTGACCACCACTTCAACGCCGCTTTGTACAAGGCCATGATCGCGAGCGGAATTCAGTTCAAAGGCGATGGATACGTTCTCATTTCCGTGAAAGATGACGATAAGGAAAAAGCTGTCCAGATTGCACGAACATTCGCCAATCAAGGATACAAAATTGCCGCCACTGGCGGAACGCATGACGCCCTAATACAAGCTGGAATCGAAAACCTTTGGGTGATGAAAATCAGCGAAGGCTCGCCGAATCTTCTTGACAGAATCATGCAAGGCGAAATCAGCATTCTCATCAATTCGCCTAGCACTCACAAGCAAGCCGAACGCGAAGCAGCTCAAATCCGAAGGGCTTGCATAGAAATCGGTGTTGCCTGCATAACAAGCATTGACACCGCTGAAGCTTTGGCAGATGCGCTTGAGATATTTGCCGATCCCTCCAAATCATCGTGCCTTCGGCTTGGCGAGTATTTCCGGGGCAAAGAAGCTATGGTGCTCGCTTGAGCCAGCAACCGATCCCTCGATCCTCACAGCGGAGCAAGGATCGAGGGTCTCATGATGTTTCCATTGTCGTGCCCGCATATAACGAAGAGGCAACGATCGGCGAAGTCGTTGATCGCCTCCTTGCATTGCCAATTTCCACTCAAGTCGTAGTCGTCAATGCGGGTTCAACAGATCGAACCGGCGAGATACTTCGAACCTATGGTGAGCGCATCGTTCTAGTTGAATGTGAGAGCAAAACGGGAAAAGGCGAGGCGATTCGAAAGGCGCTTCCCTTTTGCAATGGCAAAGCAACCATCGTACAAGACGCCGATCTGGAATATGCGCCGGAGCAGATTCCAGTGATTGTCGCGCCGATACTCAAGGGCGAAGCAACGGTCGTTTATGGAAATCGGTTTTCCTCCGGCTTCCCTGCTGGCATGGCATTGCCCAACAAAGTAGTCAACGTCCTGCTTTCGTGGGCGGTTGCGATTCTTTATTTTCGAAGGGTAAAGGACGAAGCCACTTGCTACAAGGCGTTTCGAACCGATGTGATTCAAGGGATGAATCTAACTTGCATGAGGTTCGAGTTTTGCCCGGAAGTTACCGCAAAGGCAATTCGAGGCGGGCATAAGATCATGGAATTGCCCATTCAATACCATCCGCGCTCAAAAGAGGCAGGGAAGAAGATTCGGTGGACCGACGCCCCAGAAGCGTTTTGGACGCTACTTAAACACCGGTTTTGAGACTTGAATGAGAGGCAGACTTTTCCCTCCTTTGAAGGAGGGATTAAGGGTGGATGGCAAGTGTTTCCCAAGTTGCATTCAGTGGCACTTAGTCTCGAAGAACTGTATGAGTTCGAAGTTAGCGCCATCCATCCCCAGCCCTTCCTTCAAAGGAAGGGAGAAGTCAGATGAGCTTTGAGGATCGAGGGTTCGGAAGAAGGTCGCGACATCAAAAACCAAAACAAAAAAACTTGGCCTCCAAAATGTGGAGGCCAAGCTCTTCCCAAATACATTGCACTCCCCTGTGCAACTAACTAGGATAACGAGGGAATTACCCTCCGCCGCCCCCAAGCCTTGGATCAGCTTGATATTTTGGATCATTCGGATTAGCAGGTTTTACGATGTAGCCCTGTCCTTTAGGAGCCTGGGCGGGATCGTTGATCACCTTGACTTCTGAACTTGGAGTTACATCAGGCGCTCCTGGACCGCTGGTAGGCACAGCTGAAATTCCAGCCCCGCTTTGAGCCGAAGAAGTTGGTACTGGCTCACTGCCGCAGCCACCTGCAAAAAACAAACCAAGCGCAATTAGAATTATTGAGAATTTGTTCATATCGTTATTTCCAACTCAAAGGATGCCACCCGATGGTTCGGGTGGCATGATTTCACATTGGACCTCTTAGTTAGGATCCATGATGCAGTTGTCCCAAAGATTCATTTTGAGCTTCGCTGCGTTTCGATCTAGCCACCACTCACCAGTAACTGATGGTATCAGAGCGTTGTCACAAGTCGGGTCACCGAGTGGATTGCCTAGCAAAGCTACCGTTTTGTACCTCTTGGCATGACCATCAAGGAAGCCCAGGACTGTTCCTTCATTATGAACGTCGTTCATTGAAACTTGTCCAGGTGTCGGTAGATTTACAGCATTGTTTTTAGCTAAATATCCACGGCGCCCAATCAAAGTGTCGCCTGAGAAGCTCGTGAACAACATGACGACTTTCGCTACGTTTTTGAATTTATCTGCACTCTCAAGCACCATCTGGTTTGGATTTGCTGTCCAATACCAACCACCAGTCGTAGAGTTCTGTCCGATGGATGGCCAACCACGATCTGGCCAAGCATCAGCATATTTTGTCAGTTCCTTCGAACGCACATCCAAAAACGCTTCCTTGTTCTTCATATAGGGATAAATATATCCCGTCCAAATCATGTTCTCAGATGTATACGGTACCAATGGGCCCGTACTTGGCGGAGCATTGTATCGTCCGCGCAGAACGTTATCATAGTCGTCCATATACATGATGAGTGCAGTGATTTGCTGCTTCATGTTGGAGAGAGTCGAGGTAGTTTTTGCACTGCCTTTTGCCTGCGCAAACACAGGGAATAGAATCGCTGCAAGAATTGCGATAATTGCGATTACAACCAATAGTTCAATTAGTGTGAACGCCCGATTGATTTTACGTAACATTATGATTCCTCCTAACACTCGCGTTTCCACGAATGCGGCGCTCTTAATGGAGAGCGCTTCCACATTGTATAGTACTTTTCTCGAAAAGGAAAGGATTTTTTTATTTTTTTTATTTTTTTCAAAAAAAGCACCCCCGAAGCAATTTCGGGGGTGTTAGGTTCAATCGGGTATGAAATGCCTAGTCGTCCGTTCCTTTTACAAAAACAGTCAACCTATCCACTTCCATTGTCCAGCCATCAATATTGCTGACATCTGCTTGAGGAACCCATAGGTATCGGAATTGAAGAACCCCGCTACCATCCAGGAAACTCGCTGCGCCTGCGGTCGCGTCAATTCGGTTTGATACAAACGATCCTAATGGGCTATTTCGAAATCCAACAGTTTGCCACGAGCTTGTGGCGTAGTTTCTAAATTGCCAGAATTCAGTAATATCGTTTCGGCTTGATTTTGTTGAGCCGATCACCGAAATCGCAGTCGTTGTGGTTACTGAAGTATCTTTTGTTAGCCTAATAGTGCCGATCGCATCAAATTCATCACAGAGGACGTACAAGATGTCACTATCGCCGGCTATTCGAAGAGAAGAAGCTGATCCGCCAAAGAGAAGTCCAGCATCTACCGTCAGTTCAGATTCTGAAGTAGCTGTAAAAGCCCCGAAATTTGAATAGAGGCCGTAAGCAGGTCCCAAAGGTTCAATGATCGGAGGGCCGATTGCTCCTGTGTAATCGTAGAACTCTACCAAATGCGCTGGTCCCGGAGGATCAGTCATGTGTCGCCCGTCTGAGTTGTTTATGTACCCAGCTGGAAATGGCAACGTGCTTGCGATGTCGGTATCGTCATCCCATTCGAATGGGCCTTGTTTGCTCGGATTGCCACCCGGCAACCCATAATTTGTTTGCTTCGTGATCCAGAAGTACGGTTGTGCACGAGAAGCCAGCGTTGTAGCTGCGCTTCTCACCGTTACGATGTATGCACCCTTGCCATCGCCTGGAAGCTCCATACT
Organism: Armatimonadota bacterium; assembly: GCA_031400935.1. GTDB lineage: Bacteria > Armatimonadota > Fimbriimonadia > Fimbriimonadales > Fimbriimonadaceae > JANNJE01. The sequence goes on along the minus strand of JANNQV010000025.1, from coordinate 34,768 downwards.
TAATGGCGTCGGTCCTGCGTCTAGGTCAATATTTGCATAGAAGCCACCAATTGGAAGTGTCATTCCAAAATCGAGCGCAACGCCGTCAAAAGCGCCGCCCCATGAAATGTTGTTGGGTCCAGAAGGTGGCGGAAGCCCTACGGCTGTATTAGCAAACGTTTCTGCGTTGTTAATATTTATGATGCAAGCCTCTGTACCTGCACCTCCAACAGGGTTCCAGTACCACATGAAAGAGCAACGATTTGCGTCAAACCCTGCATAAAGCGGATTGATTTCCATGTCGTTGGTCCAAAATGTCATTTCAAATGTGGCTGGAGCTCGAAATCTGGCACCTGGAGTGTTAGACGTCAAGCCATAATTCCCCGTAACCATGTAAGCAGGTCCGTAGCCTGGATTCTCGTACGGTGCACCGTTTGGGGCAGCTGGGACAAGGGTTGCTGGACTTAGCTCAATCGCATCAAAAATCGTTGTCCATGGGCCATTGGGCCAATCGTTATCTAGAACCATGGAAACCCATGGACCAATCTGATTGCCAAACTTGTCAATCGGCGCCCATCGCAACGGACGTGCTCGTTGAATATTTGAATCTGCCACGGTTCTAGTCGAACCAGAATATCCAAAGACATTGCGTTTGCCAAACTTTTGAGCCGTGGCATTGCCACAGACCATTGTCACAGCTGCAATAGCAGCAATAATTGTTAAGCTTTGTACTTTCAATTCATCCTCCACATTTCAATAAATCTGCACCCTCATTGGAGCACAGCTGGTACAGAATACGTTGATGAGGGACTCCCTCGAAACATTGCTGGGTAAACCAAGCAGATTTACCTGGTGTTTCTACTTCTCCCCTCTCCAAACTATAGACGTTCGAAATGATTCAAATCGTGCGAAGTTCCCGAGCATTTTTATCATTTGGACAACGAGTTGTTCATTTGGTTTTGGATTTCTCAGGAAATGCTAAAGTTACTCATGACTCGAAGGACTTTTCTGGCAACTACAGTTAGCGCGGTTTCCATTCCTTCGAGTTCGTTTGGATTCTTTGGCCAGAAACAATATGACATCGTGATTCACAACGGACGAGTCATTGATCCTGAAACGAAAACGGATGCCATTCGAAACGTTGCCATTAACGGAAATCGAATCATGGCCATCACTTCAAGTCCAATTCGTGGCAAGAAGGAAATTGACGCCAAAGGGTTTGTCGTTGCGCCCGGATTCATTGACCCGATCGCCCATGGCCAAGACGAATCCAACGACAGGCTCCAGATTCTGGACGGAGTAACCACATCCCTTCAGATGGAAGGTGGAGCAGAAGACGTAGCCAAGTGGTATTCGGAAAACGCTGGCAAAAGACTTTGCAATTTTGGTGCGGGCGCCGGACACGGGCACGCCAGAAGCTCGGTTCTGAGGGATCAAGACGACGAAATCAGCCGGGCAGCCGCCCCTGAAGAAATGAAGAGGATTTGCGCTCATATTGAGAAAAATCTGAAAGCTGGCGGATTGGGTGTTGGATTTGGGCTTGAATATCGCCCGTCAACCACCCGTTGGGAGGTCCTAGAAGCGTTTCAGGTCGCCGCAAAATACAAAGCAAGCTGCCATTGCCATACGCGATATGGGACTCTAGAAGACGACTTCAGCGCGCTCGTCGGCTTTCAAGAAGTGATGGCAACGGCGATGGCGACAGGGGCGCCGCTGCATATTTGCCACGTTCCCAGCATGGCACTTTCAAGCACTACACAAGCCCTCGAATTCATCGCAAAAGCCCAAAGACGCGGATTCGATGTAACCTGCGATTTTTACCCTTACACGGCCTTCGGAACTGGCATCGCCAGCGAAGTCTTTGCTGGAGACTGGGAAAAGAAATTTGGAATCACGTATGGAGACTTGGAATGGGCAAAGACCCACGAGCGGCTCACCAAAGGATCCTTTGAAAAATATCGCGCCGAAGGCGGATTTGTCATCGCTCATGCCATCCCAGAAGCGGCAGTCCGCGCGGCGGCTTCCAGCCCAATCACAATGGTTGGAAGCGATGGAAGGATTCGCGACGGAGCCGGTCATCCGCGCACATCAGGCACTTTTTGCCGAGTTTTAGGGCACTATTCCCGCGATGTCGGCATATTGACTCTCAATCAAGCCATTGAGAAAATGACACTCAAGACCGCTAAGCGATTCGAACGCAGATGCCCAGCCTTTAAGAAAAAGGGCAGGGTTCAAGTTGGTTGCGACGCTGATTTGACTATTTTTGATCCTAAGACAATCTTGGATAGAGCCACTTTTGACAAGCCTGCAGAAACATCAGTTGGCGTTCAGTTTGTGGTGGTGAATGGTGTTGTCGCTGTTTCTGAAGGAAAAGTTAAGGAAGGAGTGAAGGCAGGCAGGGGAGTTAGGGCGGCAGTTGTCAGTTAGCGGTTTGGAGTTCGCAGTAAGCGGATAGCAGTTGGCGGTTGGGAATGGAACTTCATCATTGGAAAGCGCGGATGGAAGGTCTCTTGAGTAATAATTTTGTTTCAAGTTCAATTATTTAGTATGAAAGACCACCAATCGAATCCTGTCCTCCGCCAACTGCTATCCGCCAACCGCTTACTGCTTACCTAAAATGAAATCCCGCCCCGACGCCCTCGCCCTTCTCCATTCCCACGTCCGAAGCGACTCGCTCCGACGCCATTGCCTTTCAGTCGAAACCGCCATGCGTTGGTACGCAGCAAACCTTGGTGAGGACGTGGAAACTTGGGGGATCACCGGGCTTTTACACGATTTCGATTATGAAGAGCATCCAAACGACCATCCGGCTTGGGGAATGAGGCATCTGGAATCTGAAGGTTGGCCAAGCGAGATCATCCGCGCAATCGGTTCGCACAATTCGGTTTTGGGAATTTCGCGCGATTCCTTGATGGAAAAGTTTCTTTTCGCATGCGACGAACTTTGCGGAATGATCACGGCTTGCGTATATGTTCGTCCTTCAAAGTCTGTGATGGACATCGAGCCTTCGAGTGTAACCAAGAAATTAAAGGATAAATCCTTCGCCGCTGGTGTGAATCGTGACGAGGTCCGGGAAGGGGCAGAGTTGATTGGGATGGAGCTTTCAGTTCACATTGGGAATTTGATTGAGGCGATGAGGGGGAATGCGGGAGAGTTGGGGTTGAAGGGCTAGAAAGTCCCTTCCTTTTTTGCGAGGTGCAGGCCACCCAGGTAGGATGACTATACGAACTGGTCTGCCTTCAAATAACCAATGTTCTGACACGATAGATGTGCAATTCAGGGGCAGTGGGACTTAGGTAATGGAAGTTAACACAGACGTAGTCAGTTCTTCTCTAATCTATCCTGCGCATTGCCCTTAGTGACGAAATTATTACGCCCATAGCTAGAATTGTAACTGAGCTTGGTTCTGGGACTGGATTCAACAGTACTGCGGAGGTTATGCCTGAACTAAGGTTGAAGGCAGTTCCAGCAATCTGGCCTGAGTCGTTGATCGCACGTGCTTCAAAAATCTCCCATCCTGCTCCAGAACTATCAACCAAATCGTTTAAGTCATGCATTGAACCGCCAGAAAAAAGAAAAGCGTGATTACTTGAAAATCCGATCGATGAAAAGCCTACAACGTCGCCAGATGAGTTAATTCCGTGGGCATAGCTTGTGCTTCCGCCTAGGGTTCCCAAATCAACCATCGTTCCCTCTGTGTATAGAAATGCGTGTTGGTTTTGCGTGCTGACAATGTTTGAATGGCCTACAACCTGACCAGAACTGTTGACTCCATATGCGCAACTTTCACTGCCGCCTAAAGTTCCAATATCAATCATAGTCCCACTGGTGTACACAAATGCTCGGAATAGCCCCAATTGATTAGAACTTACGCCCACAACCTTACCAGACGAGCTAATATCATAAGCCACGCTTTGAGTACCACCCAATGTTCCCAAATCGCTCATTGAATTACCCGAATAAAGAAAGGCATGATCTGCGGCATTTTGTGCAGTGTATGCATTGCCCACAATTTGTCCCGAATTGTTTATTCCAAATGCCCTACTTCTGGTGCCGCCCAACGTACCTATGTCTGTAAGTGACCTGGAACTGAACACGAAAGCATGTTCGTCTGCACCGTAGGATGAATAGCCTATTACCTGGTTTGAAGCGTTGATTCCAGTTGCATAGCAATTTGGCCCGCCTAACGTTCCAATATCTTGCATTGTGCCATCCGAATACAAGAAACCATGAGTATTAGAGGGCGGTGGAGTGTTTGCGTAACCGACAACCTGCCCGTAAGCACCAATGCCCGTCGCAAAGCTATGCGAACCACCTAACCCGCCGAGAACATCAAGTCTATATTGCTGAGCACACGTACAACATGAAAAACCTAACAGTGCAAAGTGACATGCAAGTAGCAATCTGCTTTTCATTCCAAATTCCTAGGTTCAAGTTCCCAACATAAAGGTCAACTGAATCAATTCAGTTTACATCACGATTCAAAAGTCCGAATACCGCCAATCCAAGCGTCCCCATTGCCGACCAACCAAATCACCGACCAGTCTCCTAATCTGAGAGGTCAATAGTTTTACCTATCAAAGCTGCTGCAAAACATCAACTCCCAACTCTTGTCCGCTTAGACAAAGTCTAAAAAGGGAGGGGAATTTCGTTACTCCAACTCAATAGTGGCTGGCGGCTTGCTAGTCAAATCGTAAAACACCCGATTGACCCCGTGCACCTCGTTCACAATTCTCGACGAAACCCGTTCCAAAACTTCATACGGAATTCGAACTGCCGTCGCCGTCATCGCATCTTCACTTTCCACCGCTCGAAGCACGATTGGCTGCTGATAGGTTCGCTCATCGCCCATTACGCCGACACTTCGAACGTCCAGCAAGGCAGCATAAGACTGCCAAATCCCCTTGTTGGCTCCAGAAGCTCTAAGCTCATCGCGAAAGATTGCATCCGCTTCTTGGACGATCTTAACTCGTTCAGGCGTGACTTCTCCGGTGATTCGAACTGCCAAGCCTGGGCCAGGAAACGGCTCCCGATCCACCATTTCATCGGGCAAGCGAAGTAATCGCCCGGCTTGGCGAACTTCATCTTTAAACAATAAGCGAAGCGGCTCAATAATCGTTCGTTTCGCTTTGAACCAATCGGGCATACCGCCTACGTTGTGGTGACTCTTGATCTTGGCCGCCGTATCCGAGCCGGATTCCACCACGTCGGGATAGATTGTGCCTTGTGCCAAGAAGTCGCAATCCTCAAGTTCTGTGGCGTGAGCGTCAAATACATTGACAAATTCTTCACCAATGATCTTTCTCTTTTGCTCTGGGTCAGTGACGCCCTTAAGAGAACCAAAGAAGCGTTCTTGCTCCCGAAAAACTTTGAGGTTTGCATGGAAATGTCCTGCGAAAGTCTCCTCAACCCCAATGGCTTCATCTTTTCTTAAAAGCCCATGATCAACAAAAACGCAAACGGCTCGCTCGCCTATCGCTCGAATGAGCAAAGCAGCCATGACAGAACTGTCCACTCCTCCTGAAACCGCGCACAGCACTTTTCCAGTGGGTCCAACTTGTGTTTGAATTTGCTTAACTGAGTCTTCGACAAAGCTTTCGCCAGTCCAATCGCAAGTGAGTTTCGCCTTTTCAATCAGAAAGGATCGTAGTACTTCCCTGCCCGAAATTGTGTGCGTAACTTCTGGGTGAAACTGAACGCCAAACATTTGCCTCGATTCACTCTCCATTCCTGCAAATGGGCATGAATCGGTTTCCGCTGTCCATTCGAAATCTGGAGGAATGCTTAAAACCTGGTCGCCATGCGACATCCAAACTTGCGGATTGTCTAATGAATCAACAAGTCGCCATTCCTTTAGCGGATGAACTGTCGGGCCTTTGACCTTTACCTGCCTCAGACCATATTCCCTGTCGCTTGACCTTTCAACTTCCCCGCCAAGCTGATGCGCCATGAGCTGCATTCCATAGCAGATTCCAAGCGTCGGAATCCCCTCTAAATTGGTCAGTTCAATTGATGGTGCCTTTGTTTCCAGAACGGAGCGGGGGCCGCCGCTCAAAATGACCGCATCCGGCCTTTTGCCTCGAATGAAGGACTCGGCTTTCGTCCAAGGCACCATTTCGCTGTAGATGCCAAATTCGCGAACTCTTCGGACAATCAGCTGGGAATATTGCCCCCCAAAATCTACTACGAGAACGATTTGGTGTTGCATGGAATTTATAGGAGATTTTGGCTCGAATCCATGTTTCTCTGCTTGGGACAAATCATTTCGATTCAGTTGTTGCGCCGAATCGTGGAGCGCGGAGCTACGCACGTTACCAACTTGAAGCGACAGACGACTAGGCTCCGCATTTTGGTCCGCGGAGCTACTCTTACTCTGAGATTTGAGTTACACCAGAGTCGGCTCCTCACATCGAAGATGCCTATTGCTATTTCAAGGTGCAAACAATTCTGAGCATCAGCTTCCGATGAAACAACTGCTTCGATTCAATGTGCCTCGCATCGCCTTCAATCTCAACAGTTGTTTCCGATCGGATCAAGCATTGCTGAACTTTATCAAAACTCAGCAATCCCTTTGCGGTCAATTGCGAACCCACTTCAAAAGCAGCACCTTCCCTTGATGCTATTGGACGGTTTGACTCATCCTCCCAAGACTTCACGGCTTGTGATGCTGAAAATACACATTCTTCCATTGCTTCGGTTGTGGGCTTTGAGGTTGCCGAATATCGGATTTTGGTTCCATTGAAAGTTCTATCAAAGTTCCACGAAGAGCCTTTCCCAAACACTATTGGCATGAAAGTCGTTTCCGGTAATTTTTGCGAATCTAGCCCTGGCATTGAAGCTGGAAGGCTCTTCTTGGGAGCCGTCGTATGAAGCACTTCACCAGTCGAACTATAAGAAAACATAGATTTCGGAAAGAAGTCTTTTACGCTTGCGAGCCCAAATGGAAGTAGTGCGCCATTCATTTTCGTGCGAAAGGAGAGCAACTCATATTCTGCCTGTGACCGCTTTTCAGCATCCTGCAAAAGACCGATAACTCGCATATCGAACTCAATTGTCGCTTTCCCTTCTTTACCTCCTAAAATGGGCAATGTGCCATTCATCTCAATCACAACCGAATAGATCAGTGGAGCAGAAGGAAAAAAAGCATACTGGCAAATCGCGACAGCGAAGAGGGCGACCATGGTTCCTTAGTTTAGCTCCACTTTTGGGGAAGGGTTTGGGGTTAAGGGTTTGTGGTGCGCGTTTCAAAGTCATCGGTTTTCAGTTGTCAGTTATCGGTTCCCAGTTAAAGACTCAATCCTCTTTCCTGGACTCCATACCCTGCACCCATCCCCATCCCCATCCCCATCCCCTTCCCAAGTTCTGCCAGAATTCAAATACGAAATGTTGCAAGCGCAAACGGAACAACAAGGTACAAGAACCCCGCTCGCACCAAATATCGTTCTCTATGAGCGATTTGAAATTCTGAAGTGCCTTGGGATGGGTGGGTTTTGCTGTACATATTTGGCATTGGACAAACTGCGAGAAAGCCATGTTGCAGTCCGCGAACTGTTTCCAAATGCGGCTTCCCGATTACCTGGAGGATACGCCGATCTCGGCCAAGAATGGACAATCGCCCATGAACTTCGTCGCAGGTTTATTTCTCATGCCACTCAAGTCGGCAAGATTCAAGTATCGGGCAATTTGCCCGTGATCGCCACTTTCGAAGAACTTGGGACAGCCTTCTCGGTTTCGCCATATTTCGAGGAAGCCCCAAATCTGCAAGCCCTAATCGCGCAATCTGGGGCACTTGATTCTCGCGATGCGCTGCATCTTCTTAAGAGTTTGCTTGAAGCCCTGGAAGCCATTCATCGAACAAGATTGCATCACGATATTCGGCCTTCAAACATTCTTTTCGAGCCTGGACAAGGCTTTCTCATTGACCCAGGCGCCGCTCGCGAATGGGAAGCTGATCGAACCGACTCGCAACTGCAACAGTTTCTTTCTGAGATTGCGGCACCAGAAGTTCTAAAGTCAAATGTGCATAGAGGTCCCGCAACCGACCTTTACGCGCTATGCGCTTCAATTTTCGCTGCCGTTCTTCCCGAAATTTCTCGAACCAAAGAAGAAGCGACGCCCCTAGAACTCATGGAAGCCGAACGCCCAGATTTGCCACTCGGATTAAAGAACGCAATTGACCGAGGTTTGCAGAAATCGCTCAAGGACAGAGCCAAATCCGCCGCAGAATTGATTGGAATTCTCCAAGGAAATGAGACCTTTATCGTCCCACTTTCGTTGGCAGACTTCGACGCAAGAGCAGGTCAACTGAAATCGTTACGATTCCAAAAGCGCCAATGCCCAGCGTGTCAAATCGGGATTCTAGAGCAGCCGAAACCGCTCAAACCTAGGCAATGCCCAGCTTGCCGAGATGGCATCGTCCGAATTCGCCCGACTTCCGAGTCCCAATGTCCTTGTTGCAGGGACGGCAAACTCGGGCAAATTGAAAATCGCCTTCCCAATGGTATCTGTCCGCATTGCAAGGCGGGAGTGCTCAAGAACCAGAAGTCTGGAATGTTCAAAAAAGGTGTTTCGATTTTCTGCGCTGAGTGCAATGCGAAATTCGAGCCCGACGGCGAACTATGGCTCTGCACTCCCGATGAATTGAATTCTGAACCCGTTTCAAAGACCGGCGAACAGTGGCTGGATGACTCTGGCCGCACGCAAACCCTGTATATGTGCAAAGCGTGCGGAGCACAATTCGACCAACTAACTGATGGAAGACGGCGACAAGCAATTCCTGCAAACACAAGCCAATATGGAGCCCTCTATCCAGAGCAATGGGCAAGAATTGCTGCGCACCTTCCGGCTTCTGGCGGAAACGCAGAATGCGATTCGTGCGGAGCGGATTATGTTCTGACGGATACTTCAATTACACTGATTAACGTAGACCGCGACCCTTACCATTCTTGCGACCTGCTGATTGGCAGGCACTTGTCTATCGAAGAATTGAGATGGCTCGGCGTTGGGAAATCTAGCAAACAACCAGGATTCGTATGCGCTGATTGCGGAACCGAGTTCGACCATGATTTATATGCGCTCAAACTCGTGCATTCTTCAATTGAAGCTCTAAAAAACCATCTGGAACGGAGCCTTGCACCCTTTGAATGGCACCGAATCGGGCTTAACTTGCCTGAATCTCAGGCTGAAACTCAGTTTAACGATGACTTAAGCGACGCGATAGTTCAGTCGTATGTTCGAGGCGAGATTGGGTTAGAACATCCCAAGCGGCCTGATCTGCTTTGGGACGGTCCAGCTACGAAAGTATTCGAGAATGAAGGCAATTCTGAATCGAAGCTAGAGGAAAAATCTGGAAGGCTTTTGATTACGGATGAAGAAATCTCGTTTGGCGGATTGATTAAGAAATGGCGCGTCGCAACGGGCCGACTTGAGTCTGTTGAAATGGCAGATGAGCTAGTTGAGTTCACGTTTGATAGTGGGGTCGCAACATTTAGGATTGAGCCGATAGAGATGGCTGTGTCATTGGATTCCGGAAACAGAACAGTTCGAATTACGCCAGAGCAGCTGGTTGCAAGGTTGAAAAGGGATCAATCCCTGTAAGGGAGTGTTGAGAAACTGGGATATGGGAATCTGGAAATCCTCCGTAGTGCATAATTTGGAGACCGTTTGAACCAGTGGTCTCTCTTCGTTCGAACTCCGGCTATTATCATTGGATCCCTTTGGGATCATTTTTCGACAGTCCCTGTAGGGACTATAAAGAATTGCAGAGATCGCTGCTGAAGCCCGGGGGCTTGACGGCACTCCCAAAACCCCTAACGATGCCTCAAGGGAACTGAAGGCAAAGAAAGTACCGATGGAGTCGTAGATGTATATCGTAACATCCGGTCCAGAATCACTTTGCAAGCCCCAGCAGTAGGAAACGCAAGTAACATCCCAGGAATCCCAAAGAGCGCACCACCAGCTAAGGACACAAACATGGATACGACAGGGTTGAGCCCAACTGCCTTACCAATGACTCGAGGCGAGACAAGTGTGTCATACGATGCATCAAACGCAAAGAAAATGATACAAACCGCCATCGCATAGTGCAACGTGGATGGCAAAGTGAAAAACAAGAGCTTGTCTGATCCACTCATAAAGCTCACGAAAAACAATATCGGCAGCGAAATGAAAACTCGGATGTAAGGTATGAGATAGATGAAGCCCGCCGCCATTCCAATCAAGATTGAATATTGAACGCCAAGTAGAAGAAGCAAAAGCGATGCGGCACACATATAGAGAACGACCAGCAACGTCATTCCGCGAAGGTAGCTTGTGAAAACATCGCTGATTTCGCTGATCAATTCTACGGTCGAGGCACGTATTGCTGGAGGAATCCATGTTACTGATCGCTTTTTGATACGCTCAAGATCAACAAGAAGCATGAAAACCAACAGCGGAGTCAAAACAAGCAAGAATATCTGCGATGTGAGACCTGCTACAAATCCGAACAAACTATTAAAGAAGTTCTGCACTCCAGCCGAAATTTGCTTGCTGTTTGGAGCAATATAGCGGTCATAAAGTGCTTTCCGCGTAGTTGGAATGCCTACCGCCTTGAGTTGCGGCTCAAATTGTTTTAGGGTTTGGTCAATAAAATCTTGACGCTCTGGCATTTCAGCGACGATTACAGGGTTCCACCGTACAAAAAAGTTTTGATTCGGATCTGGGGCTGCAATGCTTGAACTGACTTTTTCAACAGTTTGTTTAAACGTCGTGACCTGCCCACCAACCATCGGTGTGAGCCAAACTGCAAATCCAGTCACGATCGCAAAAAACGCGACCATTACGAGCGAAACCGCCCAAAACCGGTTCATGCCTCGCATTCGTAGCTTCCGAATTGAAGGATCAAGTACGACGGAGATAATTATTGCCAGCAAAAACGGCAATAAAATGCCGCGCACGAGGTAGAGGAACCACAATGCGCCGCAAGCCATTCCCAACCAAAGCGCTAACCTCCAACCTGTCATGCTGGTAAGGATACTCGTTCTTGGCTGTTACGCTCCGATTTCTTCTAAAAGCTCGCTGGGCGTGGCGTTTCGCTTCGCACGTTGCTCGTTTACCCATTCACCAGTCTTGTCTTTCAGTTCTTTTAGTTTGTCTGCAAGTTCTTCTCTGGTCTCTGCTCCTGGTTTAGGGGCAAAAAGCAGGCCTGCGGCTGCGCCGATAATCGCGCCAAGTCCCACTCCAGCCAACATATAAAGCAAACCGTTTGCATTGTCTCTATCACTCATTTTCGTATTTCTCCTAATTGCGAATACTTATATTGTACGCCCTTCTTTGGAATTCCGTTACTGTTTTTTTGATAATTTTTTCCAACACTTAACCATTCGGTTAAGTGTTGGCTCTTTGAACGGCTTGAGGTACTCGTTTCCAATGTGTCCGGAATGGACACAAGAAGAGTGTAACCTATGTCTTCGGAACGTCCTGTTACCCATGTGTCCGGAATGGACAATTAGGAAAATGGCGCGCTCGAGAGGACTCGAACCTCCGACCTACAGGTCCGCAACCTGTTGCTCTATCCACTGAGCTACGAGCGCGTTGGGAACGTAACTATACCTTCTATGAATGGATTTCCGCCTTTGATTCAGCTTCAATCGAATTCATTCTCCGCAAGGTAATACCGACAACTTCGGGTCGGCACATAAATCGCGCATGGAATGCAGAACAGATTCCTCGTGTCACGAAAACCCTGTACCTTTTCCCTTCAACCAGTCCCTGGGCGAACTTGTCTCCAAACTTTGAAGGGGTGTGGATCGCAGGGCCGAACGGAACTCGAATTTGCCCACCGTGAGTGTGCCCGCTCAGCATCAAATCAACTCTTGCTTTAGCGGTCGAAATCTCGGCGAGATCGGGGTTGTGGCTGAGCAATATTCGTGGAACGATTGGATCAACTCCCTGCAATGCTTCATCAATATCTGTGTTCCCGCACCAAAGGTCATTGACTCCACCCAAAACCAAGGCACCAGTTCCCCGCCTCAAACGGATGTGCCTACCGTGAATCAGTTCAATTGGTGTTTCAGCATGAATTCTTCGCTCGACTTCCTTGGCGTTCGTCCAATGGTCATGGTTGCCTAAGACTCCAAATATGCCGTCAGGCGCTTCCAGGCCGTCGAAGTATTCCATAAGGTTTGGAACCCAATGAACTCCCCTTGGCTGAGCGACAAAGTCACCCGGAAGCACAATCAAATTTGGTCGGAAATCCATCGCCAACTCTACGGCCTTCTGTGCGTTTTTCTTCGTTATGTCTCTTGGTGCGTGAATGTCGGAATAGAGAGCGATTCGATAGCCCTCGAATTCTGGGGGGAGGTCCATTATAGGAACTGTTTGGGTGAAAAAGCGGAACCAATTCGGTTCGATAACAAAGGCGTCCAGAACGGACACACCACTGGCTACAAGGACGACCCGTTTGATTAGGCTTCGTCTGGAAAGTTTAGAATTTTGATTCTTTTCGGGCACGTTGAATGAGACAACACGCGAAGTCTACTGCATGATCAAGTGGTGGGTCAAAAGTCATGGCGGAACAGGCGTCCGCAGTTGCTTGGCAGGTGGCAGTTTGCGGTTAGCGGAGGGAAAGGCTCATACATCCATCAATCAAAACGTAACAACAACCTGTAACCAACAACCATCAACTAATAACTAATAACTAATAACCGATAACTTACAACCAATGACCCCTACGCCGCTTCTTCATCTACATGAACGCTTCTCGCTGGCTCAGCACTTCCGAAGTCCCAGTTGTCGCAATCAAGTCGGCGACAATAAATCATGCGCTGCATGGAACCATCTGTTGCTTCAACGTCTGCCATTTGAGCAAACCTGCACTCAACGCATAATTCTGGTTCCAACAGTTTTACAATTTTTAGATTTCTTCGCGCCATCCTTGCACGTCCCCGATTTTCTGAAGGTATTCCGTTACCTATGTGCCAACTTCAATTGGCACAATGAAAGAATCGGATTGAATGGTTGCAGAAGTTCCGGCGATAATTACCTGCTTTTTTGGGTTCAAAACAGGCATGAATGCTATGAGTATTCCGAGTAAATGCAACTGCGCTAAGATGGTTTCGTCAGCGGACGATTTAAGCTATCTTAGTCCTGAAGAAATCGCGTTTAGCTGCCCAGCTTGTTGCTGAAATCGTGCGATGGATTGCTCCATTACTGAGAATCGCCTACGAAGCTCTTGGTTCTTTAGCACAGTCCGAGCTTGAATAGACCCGATTGTGTCATCAATATTCTTGATTTGCGCTTGCAACGAGTTGTCGTTCGCTGTTAGCAGGCCTGAAACACCGTCTGTAAATTGAGTCACCAAGTCTTGAATACTGGCGGCAACACCTCGCGAAAACTTGACAGTTCCAACGTTGCCAGTTGTGGTGCCTGTGTAAAGAATTTGAAGACCCTCGGTGTTCGCGTTCCCTACGCTGCCGGTTAGGAATTGGCCGCTGCCCGTCGCAGTTTCTCCGTTGATTGTTCCTGCGGTATCCAGACCAGTGTAATGAACTGGCGCTCCAATTACTCCGTCCACTTTTCCAATTCCTGAATTATCAGCGGCAGCATCAAGGTTGGACCAAACGGTGAAGTTGCCGTTAGTCCCGAATTTTCTTGCTTCAACTTTTAGCGATCCACCGTCGTTGGTTGCTATCAGGATGTCTTTTAGCTTCGAATCGTTGTTGATTAGGTCAATTGTTGCCTGAAGGGAGTTCCCCGCAGGAACTGTCAACGAATAAGCCGTATTGCCTAGGGACGCACCATTGAAAGTTAGAGTTTCGACAGCTGCGTTTACACTTGTTTGAGCTATTGCAGCCCTATGATAGCCTTTGGTAGCTAACTGCGAGATATTGACTGAGTAACTTCCGCTGCCCGTTATCTTTGTCTTTGTTGTACTCGAAACAAATTGAAGCGACTCGGTTGAACCGGCTCCTGTAGTACGAAACACATTGCCTACAGCTTCCGGATTTGAGTTCAAAACCGTGTCAAGAATTGATTCATCAAGTTTTAGCTTGCTATCCGTATCAAATGTGAAGCCAAGTTGACCCATATTTGAATAGGAAGTTGCCAAGCCTTGGACAGTATTGAACATCGTCTGAGACAATGCCGACTCTACAGATTGAACGGTTGCATCTCCAAAAAGAAGGCCAGAATCAAAATTCTCCTTATCAAACGCAGAATTTGCTTTAACAAAGTCAACCAAATTGTTATAAGTGATCATGAAGTCTTTGATTTTCGTCTTTACAGCCGTATTGTCTTGACTCAAGTTGATCGTTGACGTTTCTGGAGTCGTTTCATTCGCTTTGAGAAGAGTTAAGGTGACACCAGGAATTACGGTCGTGACCGTGTTTGACGCATTTGAAAAGGTCATGCCGTCAATTGTAAATGCAGCGTTTTGAGCAGCAAGAAGCTGGCTGCCGAACCCCTTTTGGAGAAATCCTAATGACTCAAGTGTTCCATTGGGATCAACAAATGTCGGTGTGCCAGAATTCCCGACAATTTCGATTCTATGCCGGGTTGTTCCGTTTGCTGTTACCGCTTTGACACTAGCTGTCACTCCGGCAGCTGAGGCCGAAATCGTATTTGCAATGTCTTGAAGGGATTGCGTTTGCAGATTCAAAGAGATATCGGTACCGTTTATGTTGACCGTAGTTGAAGTCAAATCAGTGACACCCAACAGAGTCCCAATTGCAGTTGTTGAAGCAGAGAATGTGCTGCTCGCTGCGCCATTAGTTACGGCTTCACGAATGGAGGCTGCACCAGTTGTGAATCCCAAAGATGATGCGACTGATCCTGAGAGGTCGGAAATTTGAATCTTCCCGTTTGCACCCGAAGTAGCCGACGACAGCGTTAGATATGCTTGTCCCGCCCCGCCGTTAATGATACTTGCAGTAACTCCAGACTGAGAGCTGTTAATTTTTTGGGCAACGGATGTCAATGTATCGGTGACTTCTATTGAAACCATTCGACCATTCAGCATCACTCGACCCGAGACATTTAGTGCTGTAGTCAAATCGGCTTGAGCTGAACTTGCAATTTTGTGCGATTGAGCGAGTTTTGAGACGGCTAGGTTGTAGGTTCCTGAAACTGCTCCCGAACTTGCACTAACCGTTGCGGTCGCAGCATTTGACGATGCAGCTGAAACTGGATTGAATGCTGATGAAGAGTTGAGTGCTGCTCCGGCTGAAGAAACAGCTGCGACTCGTTCTCGAAAGGCTGCCAACGCAGCTTTTCTTCCCTCTAGTTGCTGTCTTTGAACCTGAAGGCGATTTATTGGAATCTGTTCAAGCGCCATCAAACGCGAAATGATTGACTCTGTGTCAATTCCGCTACCAATTCCGCTAAATGTTACGCCGCTTAAGCTTGATCCAACGCCCATGATTTACCTACTCTCCTGTAGTTATCGGCTGATCTCAACCAGCTCTCTACATAAAGAAGTTGCTTGTTATGCTGCAAGCAGCCCGTAGATCTTTTCGAAAGAGTCAACTCTTGCTTCAACCTCAATTTGAATTTGCAATACTTCCTCGTCAAATCCGTCAAGCCATTGAGAAGCAAAGGGATCGAGCCTACTGAGTGCGTTCGGATCGAACAACACTTGATCAGCTAGAAGGTGAGCTACATGCATTGTCAACAAGAGCGTGTCAGTCTCCGAGTTGAACGGGCCGTTATGCGATCCCATCAATTCGGAAAGTGGTTCGGGAAAATGCCAAACTTGCGCCAAAACTTGCCCAACCTGAGCATGTGTGAGCCCCAGCAAACTCATTTCAAGGTCTTCGAGGACCTCTCCTTCTCGAAAACGGCGATCAATTTCCAGATACGTTTCTGTAAAATTTGTAAAAAGAAACAAGCGACCGACATCATGAAGAAGTCCACCGACAAAAGCGACTTCCTGCTCGTGCGATGGTAGGCCCCTCTTTCGCGCTAAGGTCAACCCTGCCGATGCAGAAGCAATTGAATGCAGCCAAAATTTGTGATGCGCATCCCTTGCCGAAACGGATTGAGCTTTGAACAATGACATTGCACTTATACTTAGCACCAAATTTCTAAGCTGCTGCACACCCAAGATCACAACGGCTTGGCTCAAACTTCCAATTTGTTTGGACATACCGTAATAAGCAGAATTGACAATGCGTAGGGTTTTAGTAGCAATCGCTGGATCTGAACCTATAAGGCGCTCGATCTCTGTTGCAGATACCGTTTCTCGTTGGGTTACTTCGAGAACCTTTGTAACAACAACCGGAAGCGCAGGGAGTTCTTGGATCGCGCGAGCAATTTTCCCACGGATATTATTCAATTCTGGATCGTCAAAGGCCACTAAAACAACTCTCCTCACATTTTGCGGTATTCGAGACAACATATTGCCGGATTGCTTTGTGTTCCAAAATTAATGTACTGGTGAATCCGATTGCGTATCGGACATTCGGGGCGAATTTAAGAGCCATCGCAGCAAAATCAAGCATAGGAAGCACTTTCCACTTACATTTGAACAGTTGTGGCGGTTTCGATTCAGAGAACAGAGAGCGGAGAACATCCATTCTATTGGCTAGGTTAAGCAAAAAAATTGTCAACACCATTTTCTCAATTCTTCCCCGACACTGATTATCGGGATTATTCGAAC
The DNA here is from genome assembly GCA_031400935.1 of Armatimonadota bacterium. Taxonomy (GTDB): domain Bacteria; phylum Armatimonadota; class Fimbriimonadia; order Fimbriimonadales; family Fimbriimonadaceae; genus JANNJE01. The sequence goes on along the minus strand of JANNQV010000025.1, from coordinate 18,153 downwards.
AATTGCTAGAGGGTGAGTTTCCAAATTAGAAAAATTCAAGCAAGTTCTTGAATTGCTTCGCATCAATTTGGGCTTGAACTTCGTCTATTTAGGTTAAATCCAAGCTGATACACGGTGAATTTGCCTTAAATACCGAACGCAGCTGAGTAAGTTGAAGTCAAACAAAGCGAATCAGGTACAAACTGGGCACGTTGTTGACGAAAGCCAGTCAAATACCCTACAATATAGATTCGAGCGAACGTAAAGGAAAATACGAGGACACATAATGTTACGCAAGATTTTTTGCCTATTCGGGCTGATGGCTTCACTATCCGTGGTTTCTACTGCGCAGACTTTGACTGTCACTTCGCCAACTGAAAGCTCATTTATTGGATTATCGAATACGATCAGGTTCAACATTACAGGGGCAACCATCGAAGTCCATGTTGAGGCTGTTGCGACAGGCCCAGGCGGCCAGTTCACGGTTAGCGATGATTTCACCCCTGATGGCGTGAATCCGATTAACGGTACGCTTACGCTGAACTTTAATCAGGGAGTACCGGAAGGAAGCTACGCAATCGTCGTTACTGTAACAGAGCCCGGTCAAACCTACATACCCGTTACAGTCAACGTAATCTTAGATGTAACCAAGCCCAAATTCTTGCAATTCAACCCAATTACAAATACGTTTGTGCGAGGCAGTGTTTCAGTTCGAGTAAAAGTTCTTGAGCCCAATTTTAAGGATTATCGAGTTCAAGTTGGCGGGCAAGACATTCCAAATAACACGGGCACTGTTCTCATCAACGATGAATTTACGGTCATTTGGGATACATCTGGAATCGAGTTCGATGGCTCTAAAACCATCAATATCCGACTAAGAGATCAGGCCGACAACGAGGAAGTTCGAAGTTTTGAAGTCATTGTGGATAGGATCAATCCGACCGCAATCATCCTTCAACCTAGAACTGATATTCGGTTGGCGGCGAGAGCGAATGTCTCTGTTGCCGTTGACATAGTTGATGGAGCAGGAAACTCAGTTGATGTTTCAGGCGTTGATGTAGTAGCCCGAACTACTGGTGGCGCCTATATTGGCCGTATTTCGCTTCGAACGTTTAGAAATATCAACGGAACCACAAACCGATGGACGGGACGCCTTCGGTGGAGAAATGGATTGCCAAAAGAATTCAAGATCGTTGTCACGATCATTGATAAAGCTGGAAATTCTGGAGTCCCTCAAGAAGTTCTCGTTAGGTACCGGTAGAATTACGGAGAATAATATGTTAGTTGCAAGGAAGCTCTTTAGCATTGGAATGGCATTTGTCGCAGGCTCTGCCTATGCGCAAGTCCCAGATTTACTTACTTCGTTTGATGCCGGTGGCCGAGCATTCGGAGCAGGTGGCTCTCTTTATGGTTCTTCAGCCGACACGTTGTCAGCACACTATAATCCAGCTGGCCTAGGATATGTGAGTCAGCCCATCGCAGCAGTTGCGAGTAGATCGTTCCCCGACACGAAAACAGTAGTGACTGGGCCGCTAAACGATTTGCGCTTAGAATCATTTGATTTTACGGGCGACATTCGTCTTTCACACGTGGGCTATGCGAAGCCTCTCGGGAAGGGGAAAGGCGGCATTGGTATTAGCTGGACTGTTGGCGGTGCAATGCACGATGATCAGTTCGGCAGTAACCTGCCTGGCGGCATATCGCAATATCTTGATTCAATTCGAATCAACACAAGTTTTCTTAATCTGGCTTGGGGGAGGGCCTCTGAAGATCAAAGCTTTAGCTTCGGTCTCGGAGTGGTCGTAGCGATGAATTCTGTCTACAATCGGCAGAGAATTGTCTTTACTGACCCGAATATTCCCACAAGCGACGCTCGTTCTGAAGATGAAGGATTTGGCGTTGGAGCAATTGCAGGAATTATTCTCACCCCAAGGGGCAAATCTAATCTCACAATCGGTGCAAGTGTTCGTACTCCAATCGAAATCCAAGATCCGCAAGACGCCGGAACGCTTTATTCCAAAATTCCAGGCAGGGCTGCCGTTAGCTTGGCCGTACGACAAGATGGATATCGCGGAGGAAGCGATTTTATGGTCTACGGACTCGAAATCGAGCACTTTTTCAGCACTGAATCCAGCGAACGTGTTATGCAGGATTCACATACGGCTGGCCACATCGGAATGGAATATCACTATTCTAAAGAATCGTTCACAATTCCAATCAGGGTTGGATATTCCGTAGTTCCTGCTGGGGGTGTGAATTTCAGCGATCGAAATGTATTCACCTACGGAATTGGATACCGGCCGACTGCTAAGAATTGGATCATTGACATTGCGTTTGGAAACGCAGACTCGGGCGCAAAGGACACAGCGTTTACCTTTGGAATTCGATTCTAAATTAAGTAAGAGGAATATATTCGAATGCATGTACGAATTTCATGGATGGTCGGCCTCGTTTGCGCGGCCGCAATTGCTCCAGCGCAAAGCTGGATGTCAAGCTACGACACTGGACTTGCAAGCGCAAAAAAGGGCGATTGGGCAAGCGCCCGAACAGCATTTAAACAAGCTATTGCCTACCGGACAGAAGACTTCAGCAAGGCAACAATCTTGCCAGGACCTGCAACTGAACGAAGAGTCTGGCGAAACGGTGTTCCCTATTCCCCAAATTTCCTCGCTGCTTATTCTGCCTTCAAATTGGGTTCCGCAGAAAAGGACGCGACCGCCAGAAACAAGGCTTTTGCTGAAGCGGCTACTGAACTTGAAGCACTCTTGGCAAAACAGCAGAACAGCTACGAAACGTTTTTTGTTCTCAACGCCATTTATGCACAGGGCGACAATAACGCAAAGCGCATTCAACTCGAAGAGAAGCTGACTCAAGTATCAGGCCAACTCACTTGGAAAGTGGATGTCGAACCAATGTCGCCGGAGGAAATCTCGCTGGTCGCTCAAATGACGGGTCGAGACATCAACCAGCCGGGAATTCCAACGGTTGATCCTAACGCGGGGGGAACACCAAGTTCAACTGGCAATGCCCCAATGCTCAGCAACTCTGGGATTCGAGTTCCAATAAATTCAAACAAATACGCGTTAATCATTGGGAATTCCGAATCCAAATTAGAATCTTTGAAAATTGCTTCGGGAGCCGACGATGCTCAACACGTCCGAGAGTCCCTAATGGCGAACGCGGGATATGGCGAACAAAACATTGACCTGGTCATAAATGCGACGGCACAACAGATTCGGGCAAGCGTAAAAGCGATGGCGGATCGAGTTTCTGAAGACGCAACTGTCTTTATCTTCTTTTCAGGAGTTGGAGCCAACCTTGACGGAAAGGATTTCATAGCCGGAGTTGACACGGAGTCGGCAACGGATAGTAGCTCAATGGTTGCAAAGAAAGAAATCTACGCAATGTTTTCGGCAAAGGGAGCGAGGATTTTTGCCTTCTTTCAAGCAAATCGTCCAGTTGTAAATGGCAGATACTTTGGAGCGGAAGTTCCGATGAACGGAAATATCGCACAAATGCAGAGCACAATTCCAGGAGCAACCGTTCAATCCTACACTCGAAACGGCAAGGAACGAGGAGTATTTGCAGATTCTCTTGCAGCGACTTTGGGCGATTTTCGATCCAACCGAATTCCAATTCAAGAATTTGGATGGCAAGTCTTCTATCGAATTCGAAGAGGCGGCACCGGTAGTATAGGCGGCGGCAGTCAGCAAACGCCAACCCTGCCAGTTCTGATCGGTCTTGCGTTTGACGCACGGTTCTAGTTCAATTGCATTTGGTGTGCGTCGAGCCTTTATTCGCGTGCCAAAACTATGTACTTACGATCCGAATTCCTTCAAGCGCCAAGGTTGGACGGTATTCGCCGAGTTCCCCGAGTTCACTGAACATTCGTCCCAGTCCGCCTGTTGTGACAACAGAAACTCTTCCTTTCATCCCCAACTTCATTTCACGTTCGATCCCTAATAACGCGTGCCAGTGACTAAGGAAATGGCCGTTCGATAGCGCGTCGGTCGTATTCAAGCTAAAGAGTTCTTCGTGGTTCCGTAATTCAGAAGGCTTCATCAAAGGCGATTTGGCAAGCAACGCATCAATGGAAAACTGAGGGCCGGCAAAGATCACACCGCCAATGTGACTTCCAGTCTTATCTATCGCGTCAATTGTGGTTGCAGTTCCGACGTCAATTACTATTAGAGGGGGCTTGAATTGGTCCAATGCTCCAACCATGTTCGCCATTCGATCTGCGCCTAACTCAGGAGAGTACAGCGTCTTCAACTTGAAATCCTGTGCAGTCCGCAGAAAATGAATCTCTGCGTACAACGTCCGTTCAATTGCACGGGTAAGGCTTGCTTCTGCCGACGGATTCACACTAGCGCAAACGACTTTGATTCCGCCATTTCCCAACCTAAATTGACTGAGCCATTCGAAAAGTTCAGGGCTAGAACTAAGCGATTGTGACGGCCATTGGCGGATATCAGTCCATCGAGTTCCTGACCAAACCCCAAAAGCTGCCTTTGTATTCCCTAAATCAATCGCCAAGAGCATGCGTCAAATCAACCTTGCTATAAATTTCTCCGCCAAGTTCAGATATGAGCGCATTCACTATCGAATCAGCGACTCGATCCCGTTGTTCGTAGGATTCCGCCTCGACCATCACTCGAATCATCGGTTGTGTTCCACTCGGGCGGACGTTTACCCTTCCATTCCCTTCGAGCGTTCGCTCGCCCAATTGGATGGCATCAAAGATTCGCTTGCTCTCGTTCCACCCATCTTTAGAAGCTACAGAAACATTATAAAGAACTTGAGGAGTGGGTTCGTAATCATCAATAAATGTGGAAAGCGAGCGTTTTTCACGCTTCAAAATTCGAAGAAGTTCTAGCATGGTCGCTAATCCATCGCCGGTCGGGCCATTGGCTGGAAAGATGATATGACCGCTTTGCTCGCCTCCAATTTTTGATCCGGTAGCATCAATTCTCTGGGAAACGTATTTATCACCAACCGGCGATCGTTCCAAAGAAATTCCTTCAGAATTGAGATACTTCTCAAATCCCTGATTGCTCATTACCGTACCGACAACAATTTGCGGATTGAGTCTTCCTTGATTCTTCCAATACGATGCCCAAATACCCATCGTTCGGTCTCCATTGACTAGAGTGCCCTTTGCATCGCAGAATACAGCACGGTCAGCATCGCCATCAAACGCTACCCCTAAGTCGCACGAACAATCAACGACGAATTCTTGAATCGCGCTTGGTTTCGTAGCCCCACCGTCAGCATTGATGTTGTTTCCGTCAGGTTCTGCGCCCGAAACGAGAACTTCTGCCCCAAGTCGAACGAGAATTTCTGGAGCTAACTGGTACGCCGCGCCATGAGCAGCATCTATGGCTATTTTCATGCCGTCGAGTCGCTCTGGCAGGAGCGACTCCAAAAAATTTAGATATGCGTCAACCACAGATTGGTCGTTGGAAATACTTCCAATCTCCGAACCGACTGGCTGCGCAAAAGTATTTACTTCTAAGAGGAGTTCAATTGTTTGTTCTTCGTCGTCGCTCAACTTTCGACCGTCATGGCCGATGAGCTTGATGCCATTGTCGGGCGCAGGATTGTGACTCGCTGAAATCACGACGCCTACACCATAGTCAAAAACCCTGGCTGCATACGTTACAGTCGGCGTCGGTGCAACTCCCAAATCGTCTACTTCAACACCAACTGATGCCAAACCTGCTGCCATTGCGGCGCTGAGCATCGTCCCGCTTCGTCGCGTGTCCCTCGCGATAACAGCCCGGTTCGCTCTTGGAGAATCAATCAAGAATTGCCCTGCAGCCTTCCCAAGCCCGAAAACTAGCTCAGGAGTAAGAAATTGATTGGCAACTCCTCGAATTCCATCTGTTCCAAAAAGTTTTCTGCTCACTAGCCTTGGGAAACCCTCACCTTCGCTGGCCGAATGACTTTTCCAGCCATTGTATAGCCAGCCTCGATTTCAGTCGAAACGGTATCTGCAGGCAGTTCAGGGTGTGCTTCTAATCCAATTGCATCATGAAACTCGGGATTAAATTCGGCTCCAACCGACTCCATTCGTTTTACTGCCACGGACTCTAGTGCTACACGAAGCTGTCGTTCAATAACCGAAATCCCTTCCAAAACTGCTTCCACATTTGCTCCGCTTGTCAAAGCCGACGCGGAACGCTCAAAGTTATCCAGGACTGGCAAAAGCTGTCTGACTAAATGTTCCGTTGCCATTTTTCGAACCAAATCAACTTGTTCCTGGCTTCTGCGTCGAACGTTTTGAAGCTCGGCCATTGCTCGAATAGATTGATCCTTTGCCAAGTCGCGTTCGGCTGATACTGCGGCCAATGTATCTAAAATCGCAACAAGGTTTGCATCAATAGTTTCGGCTTGCGCAACTTCAGGTTGCACGGGACTAGCAGCATCTGCAATGTCGGATGGCGACGCCTTATCAACTTTGGTAGAGGGTTTCATAATGAAAAGTTTGATGGGGACAACGAAATCGTACCTGAAATGGAAGAATTCTCGGTAAATTGGTGCAGAAGACATCATTACTTTCGTAGAATAGAAGAATGCATCTTCTCGCAATTCTGCCAGTTCTTAATATGTTCCTCATTGGCAATACGGCCTCTACTATTCGAACTGGCGTCAGTGATGAATACCCATTGGCTGCAAGCGCTGCTGAAATCGGCGATCCAATTCCGGGACTGGCAAGTAGCGAGGAGGACCTCCATATTCGTGGCAGGCGGCTTTTTCGTTGGGAACTTTGGCGCCCAGATCGGTCGAGCAATGGTTTCAATGAGACCGAATGTTCAAAATGCCATCTTGAGCCGTATTTTGGCGGTTCGAACAAGGACCCCAAAACCTTTGTGACCTTTCTTCCCGATTCCGAAGACCGAACTGGGTTGAAAGTGTATCACCGGCTTCAGCGGAATGAAAGTCGGCGATTCGTTGAGCCTTCTAGACCTCCTGATGCAGTTTCGCGGCGTGCCCCTGCCCTTTTTGGCCTCGGTTTGCTCGAGGCCGTCCCAAACGTCGAGATCGCGAAACTAGCTGATCCATCGGACGAAAATAAGGATGGTATCTCAGGGCGAACTCTCGTTTTTGGCGGCTCGCCCGCAAAGTTTGGGTGGAAGCCAAACGTTTCGAGTATTGATCTATTTGTAACTCAAGCTTTCAAGGGTGAACTTGGGATGCTAGTTGAACCTTACGGGCGCGAAGACTTTGCCGGCGGTTTGGGTGCTGGACAAGTTAAAGCCGTGTCGTTTTTTATCAAAACGCTCGGCCCTCCTCCACGAACAAAGCTCACTCCAAATGCTATGGAAGGCAAGAAACTGTTTACTAAAGTTGGTTGCCAAACTTGCCATGTTGGAAGTCTGCGAACTGGCGAATCTTCAATTTCAGCAATAAACAAGAAAACGATTGAAGCCTATACCGACCTCTTAGCGCACCAGATTCAGCCGAACGAACCTTTGCATACTTCCATTGACAAATACGATATTGGCGAATACCGCACTGCGCCTCTTTGGGGGTTGGGAGTGTTCGGAGGACCTTATTGGCACGATGGTAGCGCACCGACGATTCTCGATGCAATTTTGAAGCACGGAGGCGAGGCTTCAAACTCCAAAGCAGCGTTTCAGAAGCTTAGCCCTGTGGAACAAAAGCGACTTCTGGAGTTTCTGCAGGCGTTATAGAGCTGCGTGGCTCGTCAGTTTCGGACGAGCTTGGCATGGGCGTTCCGCCCATGGAACAGAGTAGCGCGGCTTCAACCGAGACGGTCGAGCCACACTTGCCCGGGACGGGCAAGTCACATTACTTTTGCAAAACTGGATTCGGAATAAAGTCTCCGCCACGACACGCCTTTAGGTAGTCGAGTGCATAGACTTGACCCGTCATTTCGAGCTCATCTCGGTAGATTGGGTCATGCCAACCTTCGATGTCTATTGCTCCCTCAAATCCGTTTTGGCGAAGAATCGAGATTACTTCGGTCCAGTTTGTGTCCCCGAATCCAGGCGTACGATGCCAAACGTACTCTTCCCCACTCCGAATCCCCAAATTTTCGATCACGTCCCATGCAATCGTCGCATCTTTTCCATGAACATGATAAACACGCTTTGCCCATTTTCGAAGCTGGGCAATCGGATCAATGAGACTGATCATTTGGTGGCATGGCTCCCACTCCAGTCCAAGGGTGTCCCCAGGAACTTCGTTCAGCATCATTTCCCATGCTCTCGGTGAGTGAGCGATGTTCCAAGCTGGCCGATTCCAAGAGCCGCCCATGTCGCAGTTTTCAAAAGCAATTTTTACGCCTTCTCCTTCAGCGACTTTGGCTATCTTTCCAAAAACCTCTTTGAATTTCGGCATTGATTCATCAACAGGGCGATCCTCAAGCGCACCTGCAAATCCGCAAACTACTTTACAGCCAAATTTTTTGCAAGACTTGATAACAATTTCCCAATCCGCAGCTGTTTTTTCATCAGTGAGAGGGTTTCCATAGATTCCCAAACTACTGATTACCGCATCGTCCCCAAGCACATCAGGCATTTCAGCAGCAAACGCATCAAGATCAACCTCTCCAATGTATTGCCAAAGCGTAAGCTCAAAGGACTCAAATCCATGAGGAATTATTTGGCGCAGATAGTCGGTACCATTGCTCAAAGGGGCGAGTGTTCCGATTCGGATATCTTGATGGTTTTCGCGTGACATGAAGCTGGCAGAATACCATGTTGAAAGCTAAGATCGGTTCAAACGGCGGCTCACGTTCCAACCAAAATTCGACAAATCAGCGACCAACAAACTGTACGCCTTTACTCGAATTTCCAGTAATTTCACGGTGCGGTACTATGCCGAATCGCTGATCGTTGGCGTCATAATCTTAGGGAGAGCAACGCTATGAAACGAATTTTTATTTTTTTTGCATTTGTAATAACTTCTTTGACTGCCAACGCACAAGTTGTTTTGGGCCAGGTTGACACCTTTACAGACGGGACAACTTTATTTTGGTCAGGTGGAGCGAATCCCGTAAACATCGCTTCGGGTGGTCCTGCAGGTGCTACAGATGCTTACTTGCAATTCACAGGCCTTGGTGGATTTGGAACTGGATCGGTACCTGCAGTGAACAACAATCTTCAATGGAGCGGGAACTACACTTCGGCTGGAGTCACGATTGTCCGGATGGACATTAAGAACTTTTCGGCTGTTCCCCTCAACATGCGTCTCATGTTTAACGGCCCAACAGGAGCAAGATGGGTGACTCACCCTGGCTTCTCGCTTCCGGGAAACAGCGGGTGGGTAACCGCAACGTATTTCTTGCGAGCATCAAACATGGTTCTCGTTTGGGGCACAGATACATTAGCTGCCACTTTCGCAGCCAACAGTTTTTTGCAAATTCGCAACGACTTTGATCCGCCAAGCTCTGGAGGAGAAGGAGCAGCAGCGACAGTCGGAATTGACAATGTATCTGCACTCAGTTTCCTTTCAACTGACGCTACCTCATATACGATTGATACTGGTCTAGATTTTGGTGGAACCCTTGGCTCTCTTCACTTGAGCGACAATGATCCAGTTTTCATTCTCAATGACGAATTTGATGCCAATGCAACACTGACAATGGCGACAACTCGACCCTCGACGTTGCCTGTAGCCCTTAACAGTCCATCGAAAATCAGAATTCGGCGTGAAACTGCGGCTTCAAGGAACGACCTTATAGAGTTTCTTCGTGCTTACAACTATTCGACGTCAAGTTTCAACAACATTGCGAACAGAATCACCACAATCGCGGATGCGATCTTGAATATCGACATTACGACAAATGTTGCCAACTATATAAATTCCACTACCGGACAAAGCAGAGCACAACTGTTCTGGGTTCCAACAGCAGATGTTAGTGACATTGACGGTTGGACTGAGCGTTGCGACGAGATTGAATGGCAGTTCTATCCGTAGTTTTGTAGAATGACTGTTGCTCCGTTCTCTCTCCAAGGACGGGGCATTTAAACTGCTTCAAAAATCATGAAACTAGCGATAACTCAACAAATTGATTGACGGATTGTTCCAGAACTCCGAGACTTGCTTTCCAGAAGTCTTTAGATCGAATATTGATTCCGAATTCTTTCGCGCAATCGTCCGCATCCATCATTCCTGTCGAGGACAGCAGATTTTTGTACCGTTCCGAAAAACCCTTTGGTTCGGCTTCGAAAATTGCAAACAGCCCCAAACCAAACAACAATCCAAACGTGTACGGATAATTGTAGAAACTTTGCAATCCAGAATAGTAGTGTGATTTGGCAGCCCACATGTAAGGATGCAGATAATCAGAATCCAGGCCATCGCCATAGGAATCTAGCTGCGCCTTCTTCATTACCGAGCACAATTCGTCTGCAGATAGTTCGCTTGATCCTCTACGGTCAAAAACTTCCTTTTCAAATAGGAACCTGCTATGTATGTCCACAATCACCTGGCAATTTCCCATTAGCGAAGCTTCGAGAATCTGCAGAACCTCTTCACCCGATTTGTTTCGAATGCCATGACGTACTAAAAGCGTTTCACAAAAGATGCTCGCAGTTTCCGCAAGTGTCATAGGTGTTTGGCGTTGAGCCGAAGTTCGATCCTTAAGGAGCCAGTTGTGGTAGCCATGACCCAATTCATGTGCAAGAGTGCTAACGGAGCTAAAGGAGGGCTTAAAGTTCATCAAGATTCGCGATTCGCCGTTCATCGTTCCCGCACAATAGGCACCATCAACTTTGCCAGACCTTGGCTCTGCATCAACCCATTGCGACTGAATTGCAAACTTCGCATACTCAACAAGGTCATTATCGTATTCGGAAAACGCCTCATAGATAGCTTCGGAGCCTTGGATGTAGTTCCATTCGCCCTTCGACTGCCCTCCTATCGGCGCGAAAAGGCTAAACCATGGAAGGCCGTTCGTATAGCCCAATCGCTTTCCCTTTACCTTCAAATACTTTCGCCAAACCGGCAATGCTTCGCGAATAGCTTCCTGCATGGCACCAAGAATCTCTCGGTCAATATTTGCAGAAAACAGGGACTCATCAAGCGGAGAATTCCAATCTCGCCGCTTGCTCAACGAAATGTGTTCCCCTTTGATCGCATTCAACGTAGCTGCTAAAGGCACTCGATGACTCTCCCAAACTCTAAGTTCAGTGCAGTAGGCGGACTCACGAGTCGCCTCAATTGGATCGTACGCCAACGCCCGAATCGAACTCATGGGTAGGCGCTTTTTCTCGCCTCGTACTACAACATCGCCTTCGAGTATTGAAGTGTAGCTTCCGTACAGCTTCTCCCAGGACTGTGATCCAGTAGTGCGAAGCTGCCCTGCAAGTAGCTCTTCAGGTTCCGACATTTGGTGATTTGCAACTACTTTGGCTTTCTGAAAAGCAAACTCATGATCTTTCAGCAAATCACTCTTTGAAAATAGCGATTCTATGTCAGTTTCTCGAATGATGCCTACCCACCTAGTTCGAATGGCTTGCAACGCAACGCGAAATGGGTCAAGCTCGGAATCCTTGTGAAGCGCGACATCATCCTTGGAATCTGTATTGACAAAACACCGAACATAAGTTGAAATCAAGCGCAACTGATCTGCAGTTTCGTTGTAGAGCTTCAAAACGTTTTCAAACGAAGAGACCAATTCTGGTGAGTTCGGGTTCAAGTCTCCAAGCTCCAGAATGCTTTTTTCTAGGGCGGCAATTGAAAATTTCAATTCCATCTCCGCCGCTGAAAACTCCTCAGAAACCAAGCTTGGAAAATAGGCGGATACATCCCAGCGCGGCAAAGTCAACTCTTCAATCATCTCCCGATATTGTAGCGTTTCGAAATTCAAAATGCAATCGCATATTGTCCATTCCAACCTCAATGCTCAGAAATGTTAGCTCTAGAGACAAAATTATGGAGCTTTGTTAGTACTAATTGCACTTTCACAATCAATCTGCGACATTCTTGAGATTCACATCGGATAGAATCTCTTTCAAATGAAGGACTCTTTGGACGATGTTGATTTACAGATATTGAGGATACTACAGGCGGATGGCAGGATCACGAACGCCGAGCTTGCTAACCGGATCGAGCTCTCGCCGCCCTCTGCATTGCACCGGGTCCGAAATCTCGAAAAATCAGGGCTGATTAAAAAATATGTTGCCGTTCTAGATGCCGAAAAACTAGGCTTTGGAATCACAGTTTGGGCAATGGTTAGTCTTTCGCTGCACCAGGATCAACCCATCGAGAGGTTCCGCAAGAGCGTTGGAGATATTCCCGAAATCGTCGAATGCTATCACGTCAGCGGCGAATTCGACTTCCTTCTCAAGATTCTAGTGCCCGATATTCGAGCATACGAGCATCTGATTCGGCTCAAGCTCAGTCATATCAAAGGGATTCAACAAATCAAAAGCTCTTTTGTTTTGGCAAATCCGAAATCATCCTTGGCGCTACCCCTATGAACACCGCTTTTCCAACAATCCTTGAAGCTGTCGGCAACACTCCGATGGTCCGAATCAACAAGCTCTTCGCGCAATATCCGGTCGAAGTCTGGGGGAAATGTGAATACCTGAACCCTGGCGGATCGGTGAAAGACCGCATCGGCGTTCGGATGCTTGTGGAAGCCAAAAAGTCAGGCAGGGTGAAGCCAGGCGACACGATTATCGAGGCCACCAGCGGCAATACAGGCATCGGGCTTGCGATGGCGTGCGCAGTTCTCGGGCACCCGCTAATTATCGCCATGCCAATGAAGATGAGCATGGAAAAGCAGCGCACGATGGAAGCGCTTGGGGCAAAGATAATCCGAACTCGCACAGAAGCCGCCCGAGACGATGAAGATTCGCTGTTCAGCGTTGCCCGAAAGATGAACGAGGAAACGCAGAATTCGCACATTCTCGATCAATATGCCAATCCCGACAACATCGCAGCGCACTATTTTGGAACTGGGCGAGAGATTTTTGAGCAGATGGATGGCAACTTAGATTATGTGGTCGCCGGAGTTGGGACGGGCGGCACGATTTCTGGAATTGGAAGATATCTGAAAGAGCAACTTCCCTCTTGCATGATCGTTGGAGCAGACCCCGAAGGCTCGATCTTGGGCGGAGGAGAACCTGGCGGGCCGTATTTGGTGGAAGGAATCGGCTACGATTTCTTTCCTGAAGCTCTTGACCTGAGCGTGATTGATCGTTGGGTGAAGACCGAGGATGAAGACTCGTTCCGCTGGGCGCGTAGGTGCATTCGGGAAGAGGGTTTGCTGGTCGGCGGCTCGACTGGTTCCGCGCTGATAGCTGTTGAAGAAATCGCCCGCGAATGCAAAGGCGGCGAAAGGATCGTGGTCGTTCTTCCCGATTCCATTCGGAACTATATGAGCAAGTTCCTGGATGACGAGTGGTTGATGAAGCAAGGGCTGAGAATTTGAAGCTCACTCCTTCTCCTGATGCGCCCTCTTTGCCTTGGCGATGGCGTCAACCGCCTCCATAACCTCTATCGGCACACAAAGCACCACAGTATTGGAAGCCGTGGGCCCAAGGCCGTCTATGGTCTGAAGTGATCGCAACTGCATCGCGCCAGGGCTGGTAAGCATGGTTTTTGCTGCTTTCGCCAGGTTTTCAGCGGCAATGGCATCGCCTTCAGACTTGGTAATGTTCGCCCTCTTTTCCCGCTCAGCTCCAGCTTGGCGGCTCATGACCTTCTTCAGGTCTTCAGGCAAAAGGATGTCTTGAATGCGAATTCCATCCACCTCCATTCCCCAATGCTCGGTTTCTGTCTTCAGCATTTCCCCAATTTGCTTGCCGATGCCCTCTCTTTCACTCAAGACCTCGTCAAGAGTTCGACCGCCGATGACATCGCGCAAAGCAGAACGCCCAAATTGAACGATGGCGAACATGTAATCCTGAACGTTGATAACGGCTTGATCGGGGCGAACCACGCGCAAGAACACAACGCCATCAATGGCGATGGGAACGTTGTCCTTTGTGATCGCCTCTTGTCGTGGAATGTCAACGGTGATCACACGCGTATCAATTGCTCGAGTTTGCTCTAATAGTGGAATCACGAAAAACACGCCAGGACCAGTAGTTCTGCCGTATTTGCCTAGTCGAAAGACAAGAACTCGTTCCCATTGCGCTGCGAGCTTGAGAGAGCTTGCAATCAGACAGCTTCCAATAAACCATGCGAACGCCATGCCAAATGGAGCTTCACCAAATGAAGAGGCACTGACCCGGAATTGGCTTCCGAAGAGCATCCATCCGATGCCCATTAAGACGATCCAGACGATAAATGAAAGGTAATTGACGATCATAGTTCTCTCCAAAGTGGGTTGCCGCTTTCGCCGGGCCGCAGGATATTGGCTCGCAGGAGTCAGTGGGCCTGAATCGTCGAAAGGGTCAGGTGGCGGTGCACCAATTTGTTGCTGCTTAGCGATTTGTACCTGCTGAGCCTGTTGCGCCTGCTCGGCAATATCTTGAAATGCCTTCTTTAGTTGATTAAGGTCCATAGGCAACCAATGAGGGAATTCGGCATGAGTTTGGAAATTCCTGCTGAGAATTCACTTCGTCGGCATGTTGTTTGCAAGTGGTCTTCAGGTTGTCGGCAAGTTGTTGGCAAGTGTTAGGCAGGTTGTTGGCAAGTTGCTCTACCGATGGCTTCAACATGCTAGCCACATGCCGACCACTTGGAAGCAACTTGCCAACGCTCCTAGAAATTTTCCAGGTACCTTCTCTAGCCAACCGATAATTCCCTAGTTGCCATGAGATTTCCTCGATATTCCCACACCTTAGGCGTCGCTCAGAACCTGCCAGCCGAGATTTCCGACCTTCGCCGAATTGCCGAAAACCTCTATTGGTCTTGGAATCACGACGCCCGAAATCTCTTTCGAGAAATTGACCGCGAGCTATGGGATATCGTCGAGCACAACCCGATCAAACTCATCCTTCGAGCGAAATCGGAGCGGCTGCAAGAGCTAGCCAAGAACGAAGACTTCGTAGAGCGGGTCCAAAGAATTGCGAATAATCTGGACGATTATCTCTCGCAGCCAGCCACAAATTTCGGATTCCTTAGCGGGGGCAAAAACCAAATCATCGCGTATTTTTGCGCTGAATTTGGGATCACAGAATCGCTTCCGATTTATTCCGGCGGCCTTGGAATTTTGGCAGGCGACCACCTGAAGGCAGCGAGCGATTTGGGGATTCCTCTTGTTGGGGTCGGGCTGCTCTATTCAAGAGGATATTTCCGACAGAGGCTGAATTCGGACGGATGGCAGCAAGAAGAATATTTGACTTCAGACTTTCATAATATGCCGATTTCGATTGTCCGAGGAGAAGATAACCGGCCAATCACGATTAAAGTCGAAGTCCTCGACCGTATCATTACGTGTCAAATTTGGAAGGCGATTGTCGGGAAAATTGAGCTATACCTCTTAGATTCCAACGTTCTAGAAAACGCCCCAGGCGACCAGAACATCACCGACACCCTCTATGGAGGCGACCAGGAAATGCGCCTTTGCCAAGAGATCATTCTGGGGATTGGAGGGATGAGAGCACTCCGTGCCGTCGGCAAACGGCCCGACGTTTGCCATATGAACGAAGGACATGCAGCGTTCCTCACTATCGAGCGAATTCGCCAAGTGATGGAAGATTTCGGAACGGACTTTCGAACCGCTCGCAAGATCGTGGTCAGTTCAAATGTCTTCACAACGCATACGCCGGTACCTGCTGGATTCGACTTGTTTGCAGTTGAAACCCTTCAAAAATATGTCGGACACCATATCGCTCCATTGGGAATTACATTTGAAGAATTTGCTCAATTGGGCAAGCTCGATCAAGAAAACGAAGGCGAAGCCTTCAACATGGCGGTATTCGCAATGGAAAACGCGAACTACCTGAATGGCGTGGCGAAACTCCACGCCAAAGTAACCCGGGGAATGTTCCATTCGCGTTGGCCGGGGTATCCAGAAGACGAAGTTCCCATTCAGGCCGTTACGAACGGAATTCACACGACAACATGGATCAGTCAGCCCATAGCTGAACTTTTGGATCGTGCGATTGGACTGGAATGGCGATCCCAATCTTCTGATTCAGAGATTTGGAATCGGGTTTGGCAGATTGACGACCGCGAATTGTGGGAGACAAAGGCAACCCTTCGAAAGGAACTTGTTCGATTTTCGCGTAGCAGGTTGAAATCCAACCTAAAACGCCGTGGTGCAACTCCGCTTGATTTGATGGAAGCCGAAACCGTTCTCGACCCAGACATCCTTACAATCGGCTTTGCAAGGCGATTTGCAACATATAAACGTGCTGCGCTCATGCTCAGCGATAAGGATCGGTTGAAAGCCATTCTCTACCATCCCGAACGCCCAGTCCAGATCGTAATTGCAGGAAAGAGTCACCCAAAGGATGATGGAGGCAAAAAGCTGATTCAAGAACTCGTGACCTTTATGAAAGACGAAGGCGCAAGGTCGAGAATGGTCTTCTTAGAAGACTACGATATGGAAGTAGCTCGGCGCCTTGTTCAAGGTGTGGACGTATGGCTTAATAACCCTCGACGCCCTCATGAAGCCAGCGGAACCAGCGGTATGAAGGTCGTTCCGAACGGCGGGCTGAACTGCTCAGTACTCGATGGTTGGTGGGATGAAGCGTACGAAGCGGGAATCGGGTGGGCGATTGGCGACGAACGGCAGTTCCCTGACGAAAGCCAGCAGGATTGGATTGACAGCCAAGCACTCTATCATCTAATCGAATCTGAAATCGGGCCGAAATTCTATAACCGAAACCATGAAGGCTTGCCGCATGAATGGATTCACATGATGAAACGCTCGATGGCGCAGCATTCGCCACAATTCTCAACTGCCCGAATGGTGAGCGATTATGCGCGGAATTTCTATGTGCCAGCCTGGAACGCCTTTCAGGCCCTCACTACGAACGGGCTTAGCAGAGCGCAGGCGGCTTTAGACTGGCGAGCTCGAATTCGAACAGAGCTTCCAAAGGCGAAGTTTGTTTCCACAAATGCGGAAACTTCTGGTGAGCCAATTGTAGGTGCAGTCATCAATTTCCAAGCCGAAGTAGCACTTGGCAGCCTCTCGCCAAATGAAGTTGATGTTCAGCTAGTTTATGGGCCGGTCGAATCGAGCCGGGATATTGGCAGCAGCCAGGTCCTGAATATGTCTCTTATCGAATCCGAGGCTGCACCTCTTCGTTATGAGACTTCAGTCCAGCTCGAATCGGCTGGGGAAATTGGGTACGCCTTCCGAATTGTTCCGAAGCATGAGGATATCGTAATTCCTGCCGAGCTGAACTGTGTCGTTTGGCAGAATGGGGGGTAGTTCTCCTTCCCATTTGCAGTTAAGGTTCCCTCTCCCCCACAGCGAGGAACGCCTGCCCCGCCGCAGGGAAAAATCGGGGAGCTTGGTGGGGGAGAGGGACCTGCGAAGCTGAGGGTGAGGGGCACATTTGTTCGCTAGAGTCATTCTTCAAAATTGGCACGCTACAATTCTGCTGTACAATATGAAGATGAACTGGCAAGAAGTGATAACCGTTGAACCGGATAAGCGAAGCGGAAAGCCATGCATTCGTGGAATGAGAGTTACCGTTTCAGACGTTTTGGACTATCTGGCTTCAGGAATGTCGCACGAGCAAATTCTTAAGGAGTTTCCCTACTTAACCGAAACAGACATTCGAGCATGTTTAGCGTTCGCGGCTGAGAGAGAACGTAGGTTGGCGGCACCTATCGAATGAAGTTGCTGTTCGATGCGAATCTTTCGCCAGATTTGGTTGAACTGCTAGTTGACTTCTATCCAGATTCAATTCATGTAGTTTCAATTGGCATTGAGTCCTCTGACTCAGAAATCTGGGATTTCTCAAAGGTGAACGGCCTCACTATTGTTAGCAAAGACTCTGACTTTCAGCAAAGAGCTATGGTTCTAGGCGGTCCACCAAAGGTCGTCTGGATTCGGCTCGGAAATTGCCGTACAAATCTGGTTGAATCTCTATTGAGACAGCGCCATCAGCAACTCTTAGATTTTGAAATCGAAGAAAATGCGAGTTTGCTTGCCATTCCATAGCGAACCGAATTCGCTTTGAGCTAAATGAATCTGAAAGAAAAAGCTATGAAAAAGACATTTGAAACCGATGACTCTCTGAAACCAGAATACGATTTCGCTTCGATGACAGTTGTCGCAAGGGGACC
>JANNQV010000024.1:0-4254 GCA_031400935.1 Armatimonadota bacterium | reverse complement strand
GTATAAGGATACCGGGTTGGGTCAAGTTCCTGGTTTTCTGCGTTTTTTAAAGGGCATGGTGTTTTTTGGGCTCTTTGTGGTGAGTTTGAACTTGACTACTTGATTCTGTATGCAGTTTTGAACCTATCGTAAATGGCACCGATCACGTGCAAAATCGCCAATGTATGGTCAAAACTGCCAGATGATGCACATAATGCCGTCGATCACAGACAAATTGTGTGTTTTGCGAGCAAAAGTGCCTAAAAGATGCTGATATGCAAGCTATCGCATACAAAATGACCAGTTTTGTGCGATAATACTGGAAGAGAAGGTATTTAGTATGCGATCAATGGCAAAACGAAAGAAATCCATGACAGTGAAGGAAACTCAAGCTCATTACAGGGCTGAGAACATCGAACTGTCGCTTGCTGCAATGGTCAAGCGGAATCGGAAAGAGCTTGGTCTCACTCAGTTTAGGGCAGCTATGCTCGCAGGGTGCCAGAGGCAGTTCGTATCAGAAGTTGAGCGCGGGAAGATGTCACTAAGGCTCGATAAGCTGCTTGATCTCCTTAGAGTGTTGGGATTGAAGCTTACCATTGAATTTGGCTCTGGAGAACTACAGGCGAGGTCAACATTCGAGTGAGCGAGATTCTCCGGCCAACAGATATTTCCGAAGTGCCGATCTTTTGCGATGGCACACTCTGCGGCTCTTTGAAGAGGACGCCCAGAGGCAGCAGCTTTACGTATGACCTCTCCTTCTTGGCTCTTCCGAATAAGCCAGCGCGTGGTATCGCTCACCACTTGCAATACACCGATAAGCCTATCCTGACAGCAGGCTCTCGACTGCACACTTTTTTTGAGGGACTGTTGCCAGAAGGGCATCGCTTAGCGGCCCTAACTGCCAATGCAAAGACATCGCCAGATGATCTGTTTTCTGCATTTATCGCAGCTGGTCCAGATACGATTGGAGACGTCTATGCCTTCAATCCTGACCTATACGAGAGTACAGATGTCTATTCGTGGGACCTGAATCAGTTGCCCAATCTCGATTTTGAGGAAATCGTACAGGGCTACCTTGCTGGCGCCAAGGACGCAAGCATATCCGGGATTCAGCCTAAGGTCTCGGCCGCACGAATTATCCAAAAGGTTCGAGCTTCGAAAACCTATGGCCCTTCGATATTGAAGTTTTCATCCGAGAAGTATCCAAAAATTGCTGAAAACGAAGCGTTCTTTATGGAACTTGCTGCGAGATGCGGCATGACCGTCCCGAAATTCAAACTTGTTTACGATGACAAAAATCGAGCCGCAATTTTAGTTTGGAGATTTGATCGAATCTATAGTGAAACGACAAAGTTTTGGGGGCGAGCTCATCAGGAGGACGTTTGCCAGCTTGCCAACAAGTATCCTGCCGAAAAGTACAATCTGAGCCTTCGTGAAGTTGCTGACGCCCTAATCAGCGCCTGCCAGTCAAAGGATCTCGCCCTCGAGAGGCTCCTTAAGCTCTACGCTTACTCCTACGTCATCGTGAATGGCGATCTCCACGGGAAGAACGTCAGCATCCTGCGGAAATCGTGGAATCGGCCGATAACGGTTTCACCAGCTTACGACTTGCTTTCGACGCTGCCCTACAAGGACACCCGAATGGCTCTCAAAATGGATGGAAAAGATGATGAATTCAATCGCTCAGATTTCTTGAAGTTTTTTGGCAGATTTGGCCTCAACGAGAATGTTATCAACCTTACGCTCGACACAATTTGTACCCAGGTCGAACGAAATTTGGATCGGATTGAAACGATTGGCTTTGACAAGAAGGTTACTGATCATTTAAAACGAGAAATCGGCAATAGAATTGCGAGACTAACCTAATTAAGGATTCACATGACTTCGATAGTCAGTTCCGTAACCCTGCCTTTTTCGACGCTCAATTCGAGCTTGCACTTAGCATCGCTCCAGACGAATTGTCCGAATTCCATCGTCGGCTTCCCAAAGAGCTTAGTAAACCGTTCGACGCACGAGGACTGCGGCATTCCGATCTTGAACCCCTTGAGCCAGTGGGCCCCTTTGCCACTTGGTTTGATGCTCTTGGTCTTTCCCTTGGCAAATTGCTTGCATAAGACAATCGTTCGGATGCGCCGACTTTCCATCGGATACGCCGGACCCCAATATGCCTGCACGTCGGCATTCGCTTCGTCCCAGCGCCACCAATCCCACCCGTCATCCCGAACGTGGATCATCTCGCGTTCGCTCCAATAATGACGCACCTGGCGAACACTTGGTCCGAGAGCGCGAACTAACTGATCTGGACTAGCCTTGCTCAGATCAACGCCGAAGACCTGACCAATTGTTTGCCAAATTGCAAGTTGGATCAGAATAGCTGCAAGCGGCACGATAGCGTTCATGGCGCTACCAGAGCCCTCTCGCTGCGCTTTTGGGAGAGGGAGTCTCTTTGGGTCAGACACCGATTACTTCTCATAAAACCGCCAACTCGACTTCCAATCCTTCGTCAGCTTCGCCCCAGAAACCCGTGCCCGAACCATTTCGATCGGCATGGTATTGCCAATCAAAATCGCATCGTGGAACTGCTTGTCCGTCATCTTTTTCGGATCCACAAGTTCGTGCCGCATCGCCCGAATCTGCAATCCGCCGAGCATATAAGCCGCCTGATAAAGCGGCCCATAGTTTCCAGCAAATGAACGCCGAACTTCCGCCGAAGCGTTGTCCCGCTCATGGCCAACTCGGTCCACCAGAAAATCAACACACTCTTGAGGAGTCATTTTGCCTAAATGGAAACCAAGCGAGAAAATGATTCGAGCGCACCGGTGCATCCGCCAAAACAGCATTCCCACCCGATTCTCTGGCGATTTTGGAAAGCCGATGTCATATAGCAAAAATTCCCAATAGAGCGCCCAGCCTTCTACCCAAAACGGCGTGTTGAAGAGCCCACGGTGGGTGTTATTTCGAGAGGTCATAAACTGCTGTAGGTGGTGGCCGGGGATCAGCTCGTGCTGAACAGTTGCGCGGGCAAAATGCTTGTTGTTGCCCCTCATGCTCATGAGTTTTGCCTCCTGCGACATACCTGCTGTGGGGTAGGAAACTAGAATCTGCTCTCCGCCCAAAAAGAACGGGCTTTGAAGCTGCCTATCGGGAGACATCATGCTCATCCGCCAGGTTTCCTTCGCCAAATGGGGAACAGTAACCAGGTTCTTGTCCTCCACAAATTTGATCGCCTCCAGAGCCAATTCCTTTATCAATTCTGGCTGCTTGCCAGGCTCAACGTGATCCATCTTCACCTTTTCGAGCGCCCTTTTCCAATCGTCTCCAAAGCCCATTTCGCTGGAGGCTTTTTTCATTTCGGCTTCACACCAGGCAAATTCTTTGTTGGCAATTTCAACGAGTTCGTCGGGCGTATAGCGAATCATTTCGTAGTCGAGTTCCGCCTGCAACGCCTCTGCGCCGATTGGGAACCCGATGATTGTTGTCTTGTCATCCGGCTTGATACCGACAAGCTTTTCTCGAACGAAAGTTTGATAATCGCTAAGCGCATCGGTAACGCCCTTTTGCGGCTCGGAGCACCACCAACTGAACATTGGATCGTAACCCTCATAGAACTCGACCCAGTCTTTGAAATGCCCTTTTAGGCGTTCAATGACTTGAACAACCCTGTTCGCTCGCGTTTTTTCAACCTTGAGCGGAGTTTTGCCAGTTAGCCCGGTTTCGATTTCCTTGTGGTGCGTTCGAATCGTCTTTTCCAGCTCAGTTAGAGTGACTGCTAGTGCCGCAGGGTCTATTTTTTCAAAGCGACGGCGAGACTCTTCCAGTTCCATGATCGTGCCGCTGAAAGGAATCAGGGGAAAGACATTGGTCATTTGCTGATTATCAATTTCGATTTCTCGCACTTCATGATTCAAATAATTCTTGAACAGCAGGTAGTCAACTTTTCCTTCAGAATCCAGCCCATCAAAATTGACTCTTTTAAGTTCAGTCAGTGATTCTTGAAACAGTTTCGTAAGCCGCGTTGTTCGTTTGGCAGAAATCGAGATAGGGTATGCCCGTTCAAGGCTCCCTCGATCTTCTGAGAAGCGGACGATCATCGAGACCATCGATGGGCTGGGTACGTTTTGTGTGGCCATGAGTGCGGTGCAGAGCCATGCGGCGCTTAGCATAGGGGAACGATACCTTTTCGGGAGTGCGGGGGCGTGTGCCCGCCATTTAAAAATTTTTTTTAAAAAAAGCGGTCAAGCCCCCGCCCACCCCAAAAAGTGTAACAAATATTTA
>JANNQV010000023.1:0-56974 GCA_031400935.1 Armatimonadota bacterium | reverse complement strand
CGCACATTGCCGTCAATATGGTGCATACAAAAATCTATACAGGTTTCTTCGGCGTTCTAATAGCCGATCTATTGGCGAGCATGCTTCATGAGCTGAATGAACGTCTGCGCGAGTCTGAGCCAAATATTGCCTTAGGATTTGCAGGTCTGAGTGTCCCATCAGTATTTGCAAGCTAAAGGGATCCATGCCGTTCCTTAGGCAGTTCAAAGCAAAGGTTCTCCGGAACTTATGTGGATTGCATTTTTGGACATTGCACCTAGTTCCAAGATCATTGAGGATTTGAAAGAGTCCGCTTGTGGTGATTGGACCACGCACCCCTAGCCAAAGTGGCTCTCCAACTTTGCCTTTGCGAAGCTGCAAGTATCGGATCACACACTTTCTTGCATTTGCTCCCATTCTCACATGGCGCTGTTTTCTACCCTTTCCAGAAACCATAAAAAGGCCGTTAGCAAGATCGATATCACCAACCTTCATGCCTACAAACTCTGCTGCCCTCAGTCCTGAATCAAGCAATCCAGTTACCAGTGCGCGGTTGCGGACTGAAATGCTGTCTGGACCACTCGTGGCACTCAATAGGCGCCTAATCTCATCATCAGTAAAGGCTTCAATCACCTTCTTTTCAATGCGGGGCATTTTGACTCTCACCATTGGCGATGTTTCCGAATAGTTCTCATCAACGCACCAGCGGAAGAACCCCTTTAATGAAATGAGATAGGTTTGCACAGACCTGTCAGATTGCCCCCTATTCCTTTCATGAAGAATGTATGAGCGCATAGAGTTGGCATCAATGCAATCAAGCGTGGAAACTCCAACCGTTTGTAAGAAACGCTCAAAGCTATTGAAAGCGCATCCAATATTTCCAATGGTCTTAGGTGTACACCCAGCAGCCTCCTGGGAGATGAGATAAGCCTGTCGCAAATATGCAATGTCAAAAGTTGGTGGAACACCGATAGAAAGAATGTCTAGCTTCATTATTCAGCCCTCTTTAGTAAGATTTTGAGGCTGAAATCCTATGTATTTTGCAGGTTCAAATGAAGCAAACAGTTGGAGCGGGAAACGAGATTCGAACTCGCGACCCTCTCGTTGGCAACGAGATGCTCTACCACTGAGCTATTCCCGCTCGCGAGTCAATTTTATACCCTAAGTAGGTTCGGGTTTGTTCGGGTTGGCTCGGCTTAGCTCGACAACGGAGCGCGGAATTCATTCCGCTACTTGGTCCGCGGAATTTATTCCGCAAAAGTTCCGCACCGGAAAGGTATCTTTTATCCAGTAGCGAAAAACGCTAACGAACCGAAGGAGCACCAGCTATGGCAAACATCATCCGAACTTCACTATTTCTCGTATTTCTTTTTCTTTTGAGCTTGCCATTTGCTCATTCAGATTCCTCCTCAACTCAATACGGCAAGCCCAAATACTTAGTAGGCTTGCAGCTTTACACCGTCCGAGATGACTGCGCCAAGGATTTTCCAGGCACGATTAAGAAGGTTGCACAACTTGGATTTACGGGCGTCGAATTCGCTGGATATTACGGCAGAACTGCGCAAGAAGTGCGCCAGATGCTGGATGAAAACAAACTGAAATGCTATGGCGCCCACATCGGTCTGGATGCCCTATTGGGTGAGAACTTTGAGAAAACTGTAGAGTTCAATAAGATCATCGGCAACCAGTTTCTCATCGTCGCTTCGCTGCCTGGGGAAAGAATGAACACACGCGCGACGATCTTAGAAACGGCGAAAGCCTTCAATGAAATCTCTCAAAAGCTCCTCAAGCACAAGATGCTGCTTGGATTCCACAACCATGCTGCCGAATTTCGGCAGGTTGAAGGGGAGCTCGTTTTTGACACTTTCTTTTCGAACACTGACAAACGCGTTGCAATCCAATTCGATACCGGCAACGCCATGTCAGCGGGCTATCAAGCCACTCCGTTTATGGAAAAGTATCCGAAGCGGGTTCTTTCGACCCATGTCAAGGAGTTTTCAGCCACCAACCCAAACGCAATGCTCGGCGAGGGCGATGTGAATTGGAAGGATGTAGTTAAGTTCTTTAAGAGCAAGAATCGGCCAAAGTGGTTTATTATCGAGCACGAAAACTATCCAATCCCGCCGATGGAATGCGCTGAAAAGTGCCTTCGCAATTTTGAGAAGATGATGGGTTGGAAGTAGCTATTCAGGCTGATCGTAACCCATCAGCTTCCGAATCCAGATGTTCCTAAACCGAATAGGGAACTTGGGATTGTGGTCTTGAATGATCAAGCGCTCCTCGGTGGCTGTGCTTTTGTATGGCAAGATGTTGGCGTGAGCCGAAGGGCCGTTGAGCTTTTGCCGATTGTGAACCACAATCCCATTGAAAAGAACGGTCATGTAGGCCGGCGAAATCAGCTTGTCTCGGTCCCACTTTGGCGCCTCGAAAACGATGTCGTACGCCTGCCATTCCCCTGGTTTTCGAATCGGGTTCACTAGCGGCGGCCATTGGCCGTAGAGCGCTCCGGCTTGCCCATCGGCGTAGGTTGCTGACTTGTATGAATCCAGAATCTGCACCTCATAAAGCCCCATCAAATAGATTCCGCTGTTGCCCCGATCTTGCCCTGCGCCATCGTTCCTTGAATCTTGCTGCCATTCGATATGAAGCTGGCAGTCGCCAAATTTGTCGCGCGAATACAGGTTTCCGGTTCCGCCTGCCACTTCGAAATACCCATCCTTAACCGTCCACTTAGGATCAACCGGGTTGCCCGTGAGCCTCTTGTTGTCGGTTTGCATCCAATGGCTGAGGTCTTTGCCATCAAAAAGGACGATGGCATCTGAAGGCGGTGCTCCAACAACTGAGCCTGGTTCGACCGCATGTGGATACGGTCGGTTAGCGTCGTGAACCATCCATTTTTGGTCTGGGAGCACGGGTGTGTTTGTGTAACCTGGCCGCTGAACTTGGGCAATGACGATTCCACAGGCAACAATTCCAACGGAAAGCACTACGATCAGACTCTTGAGGCGAGTTCTCATGCATCAATGCTACCCAACCTGACAATCATCGTCTGATTTGTGGCCATATCAAATCTTTTGGCTTTACTCCCTTGCGAAAACCTTCAAAACCAAACGGGCTTGGCTCATACTTGCCAACAAAGTCCACATTTGCTCGATTCGGAATCTTCTTTTCCATTCCAACTGCCCAATAGGCCCCATTGACGAGAAGCCGCCGAAGCCCTTCGTTTAGCAAATCAGTGGCCGCTCCCATAGTGCAAGTTAATATCTTGCTCACCTTGCCCGGTCCGACATCTTGATTGCAAAGCCAGACAATCGGCATCATGGGATCGTTCACTGGCTGGAGCACGCCTTGAGCCGTCTTCTTTGAGTTAGTCGCACGAGGGTCGCTAATTTTCATTCCCGCAACCACAGCACCATTAACTAGAATTTCGGCATCAACTGGCGGGGTGGCCTCGTAAACATCCGTTGTGCCGAAAATGTTTGAAACTCCTTTCAGAATTGGATGATTTATTGCGGTCGCTTCGATGACTCCTCGCGTCGCTTGCTCGCCATGAATGCCCCAATGGCTGACCCAAGTTTCACCAAGCATTTGCTTGCCAAATCCGCCTTGAAAGTCCTTGTTGTCCCACGAATATTTGGCAAATGGACTGGAGGAATCTGGCGGATAGTTGAAAGCGTGTGTGCTTGTTCGAAGGGCGATAATCGGATTACCTTCAAAAAAATAGTTCACGAAATGACTCATTTGAGAGGCCGGCCATTGGCGAAATCGCAGGAGCATGATGCAAAGATCAGCAGATTCTAGTGCCTTCATTCCGGGCTGATTGTTTGTCGTGTTCGGATCAATCTCGCCTTGCTTGTTAATGGAAAACAGAACCGTGCATTTGAACCCATGGCGAAAAGCGAGGATTCGCGCGAGTTGTGGAAGCCCCTCTTCCGAACGATATTCTTCATCGCCAGCCAGAAAAACGATGTGCTTGCCCTTGCCCGGCCCTCTATTGCCAATATAGGTGAGCGAATCCTGTGCGACTTGCAATGCAACACAAGCAACGAGGCACAACACGATTACGGCTCGCAAACCAACCGAAATCCCACAAACGAACCATCTGAAAGCCACCAACGGCTCTTTGGAATCTGCGGATCGGTCTCTTGCCATTTTGGTGACCATCGCTGGCGAGAGGTTGGAGACATTGCGGTAGCGTCATCTTTGAATGTTCCTCCGCAAAGCACGGGCTTTCCTTCTTCATCTGTTGCCCATTCGCCAACATTTCCCAACATATCAAAGAGTCCAAAGCTATTCGGCGATTTTGTACTGACAGCTTTTGTTCGCCGATTGGAATTGGCGGAATACCACGCGGTCGTTTCAAGCGTTGCTGCGTCAATTTTCCAGTCGCCCGCCATTCCTGCACGGCATGCCAATTCCCATTCTGCATCGGTAGGCACACGGTATTTCTTCTTTGTTACTGAGGACAGCCACCGGCAGAACATTTCTACCGAAGTAAAGCTTAAATTGATCGCCGGGAATCCCCGATGCCCCCAACCGAGGTCAGGGAGAATATAGCTCCTACTTGGCCGTGCCACGGCATCTGGAGCAAAATCGGTTTGATCGTATGGCGGGGAAGGCGGTCCACTTTTTGTGAAAACGTCGAAAAGTTCCCATGGCGTTTCTGTTGCGGCGATCCAGAACGGCTTTACTGTTACGGTCTTAGTGCCGACTTGAAGCGTTCCACCTTGTATGGGCATCATCTGAATCTTGACCAAAGATTCTGGTAGGGTTTCCACATATGGTTCGAGTTTTTGGTTGTGTTCAAAGGAGTCGTGAGGCATGGCTGTTAGTATTGGAATAGCGAAAAATCCACTTGAGAGCAGCAAGAGCCCTACCGAACTTGTACCGGAACGCACTCGCCCGAAAATAATTCGCTTAGCTCTCTTCAATGTTGGTTTCATGTTTCTATTCTATTCAACGTCTGTCGCCGCACAGAGTACCGATTCCTTGACTCGGTTTTCATACACCCAATATCACATGGGGATTGATGCTCGTCTAGTCGTCTACGCTCAAAATACAAAAATTGCTGAAGATGCTTGCACGAGTGCCTTTCAAAGGATTGCCGAATTGGAAGACATCATGAGCGACTACCGTCATGACAGCGAACTCATGGTTCTATGTGCCAATGCTGGTAATGGGCCAGTCAAGGTTTCAAAAGACCTATTTGTTGTATTGAAACGGGCTCAGGAGATTTCACAACGCTCCGCAGGTGCATTTGACGTAACCGTCTCACCTCTAGTTAGGCTTTGGCGGCAAGCTCGAAAGTCGGGTGTTCTGCCCGATCCAACTTCAATCGAATCTGCAAGAAAACTGGTTGGATGGGAGAAAATGAAGCTGTGTGAACGTAACAGAACGGTAGATTTAGCGACGCCTGGAATGTTGCTTGACCTTGGAGGAATCGCCAAGGGATATGCTTGCGATGAAGTCCAGAAAGTCTTCAAAAAGCATGGGATCAGAAATGCTCTTGTTGAGATGGGTGGCGACATTGTTGTCACGAACCCGCCTCCAGGCAAGAAGGGATGGACCATTCGAGTTCCCAATGCTAGTTCTGATCAAGCACCTGCCGACTTGGAATTCGCAAATTGTGCGATCTCGACCTCGGGGGACACGGAACAATTCACTGTAATCTGTGGCGTGCAATATTCGCACGTTGTTGACCCTCGAACTGGGCAAGCACTCACGAATCGAATTCAAGCTACAGTTGTTGCCAAAGACGGCTTGACTTCCGATCCGCTATCCAAACTTCTTGCACTTCTCGGCCCAGAGGCAGGCGAGAAGGTCCTCAAGTCGTATCCGAAGACGAAGTCGTTTGTGCGGATCATTTTGGGAGTGCGTCCAACCATGTCGGCGCTTTGATTTTCGGTCTCGGATAATGGAAAAAGGACAAAGTCGGAGTCGTTTTTATCCCTTATCCTACTTCTAAAAAAGCGCCGCCATGGTTGGACGCACTCCCAAAATCCCTCTCCCAATCAATATTCCCGCTTCGGGTTCATACCTGGCATCGGAACTGGATACCTGCCATTTTGACCTGCAACAAGCGGAGCTTCCGAACCTCTCGCCAAAGATTCGAGCCCAGGCGCAAATTCGTGATCGCAATTGAGCATGTCCTCATAGGTTGTCAGTTGACCCGTATGAGCCGCCATGCGTCCCAAGCTGGTCACAACGCTTGCTTCAATTCCGCGTTTGGCTTCATTGTGCGGAGTGTTGGTTCGGATCGCGCTTACCAATGTGTCCCATTCGTTTTGGTACGGATTGCTCTTGTCTGTTGAACGCCAAACGAGGTCCGTCTCAACGGCGTTTTGGCCCTTGTAGATCGCTGAAGGCTCTCCGCAATCGGCGTTGCTGGCGACGATTGCCATTCCTTTTGTGCCATGAACATAGCTCGAATAAATTCCTTCGGCGCCTTCTACGCAACGGCCGTCAAAAATGAATTTTGTACCGTCATCGAACGTGTATTCAGCAGAATAGGTGTCCAGATTTTGATCAACGAATGTGATTCCGTTATCACCCTGACGATAGTGGCGACCTCCGAGGGCTTGACAGCTGATCGGCCAAGCGTTCTTCATCCAGCAAAGGTGATCTACATGGTGGATGTAAAAGTCGCTGTAGCATCCGCCGCTAGCCCAAAGGAAGCTGTGGAACCGTCGAATCTGGTATTCCAGGTCGCTGATGTGCCCAGGTTTTGGCGGCGATTGCATAGTTCCCGCAGGGCCGTGCATTCGGTACCCACGCATTAGCAAGATCTCACCGAGCTCGCCCTGCTGGATTCGCTCATGCAATTCCTGCATCGGTCTTGCGTGGCGCGACATGAGGCCAACGCCGACCTTTAGATTTGAATCAACCGATTCTTGAGCAAGTTGTAGCATTCGCCTGCTAGTTGGGCCGTCAACAGTGACCGGCTTTTCCATAAAGACATGGAGCTTTTTCGAAATTGCGTATTTGAAATGAACCCAACGAAAAGCAGGAGGAGTTGTCAAGATCACGATGTCGCCAGGATTCAGGCAATCCATGGCGTTTTTATAAGCATCGAACCCGAGGTATTGCCGCTCGATTGGCACGTCCATCTGTTTTGAAAAATCTTCACTCAAATTGGCGTGACTGCTAGTGAGCCGGTCGCGAAAAGCATCAGCCATGGCAACTAATTTGATCGGTCCGCTAGTCGTCTTCATAGCGTTCACGGCAGCGCCGCTTCCTCGTCCGCCGCAACCGACAAGGGCAACTTGAATTAGATCGTTGCCTTCGGGGTGAACAGTAGGGAATTTGAATCCGGATAGTGCAGTTACTGCTGCCAAACCGCCCGTGGCTTGCAGAAATTGTCGTCGTGAAGTGGAAGAACTTTTGTCATTGCTCATGATCGGTTCTATTATGCCAGTCTTTTTTGGGAGTTTTTTGGGAGTGCGGGGGCTTGACCGCGTTTTTTCCCTAGAACTTTACTGGACCACAAGATTCAGCCCAAAATTCAATGCCCTTCAAAAAGCGCGATCAAGCCCGCGCGCTCCCAAACTGTTGGTGTAACATCGCAAGCAGAAAATGAAATGAAATCCCATTTCATTTTAGAGGAGGATATTTTGTCTGAATTTGAAAAGAACTCATCTAGAAGGCAGTTTTTGGCTCGAACCGGAATAGTAGCCGCCGCCGCTGCCGGAGCACCTTTGCTCTCCGTCGCCAATGCGGCTTCGACTCGCATCAAACCTCAGTCGCCCAATGACAAACTGGTGCTTGGGCTCATCGGTTGCGGTGGAATGGGAGCTGCTAATATGCGCAGTTTCATGAATTTCGCTGATGTGGAAGTTGCCGCGCTATGCGATGTTGATGAAAATCGCGCACCAGGCGATATGGCTGCAGTCGAGAAAAAATACGGTCGAAAGCCAGCGTTTTACAAAGATTATCGAAGCATTCTCGACCGAAAGGATATTGACGCGGTTATCGTTGGCACTCCTGACCATTGGCATGCATTGAACCTGATCCATGCATGTGAAGCGGGGAAGGACTCCTATTGTGAGAAGCCGCTTTCCCACGACATCGTTGAATCAGTTTCCATGGCTGGTGCTGTCCAGCATTTCAAAAGAGCTGTCCAATGTGGCACCTGGCAACGAAGCACAAAAGAATTCACAGATGCTATTGAATATATTCGATCGGGAAAACTTGGAAAAATCGTTCTCTGTCGCGCTTGGATTTCAGACGGATTTCAAGCCGGGCGGCAACAACCGAAGGATCCACCCAAGGGATTGGATTACGACATGTGGGTTGGGCCGGCAAATTTCATTCCATACCAAGACAATCGGTGCCACTACAATTGGCGATGGTACATGAACTACGGTGGCGGACTCAGCACCGACTGGGGTGTACATATGATGGATATTGCCATGCTTGGCATGAGCAAAGACCAAAACCTTGTAATGCCCGTTTCTTGCAGCGCGTTTGGAGGACAGTTGGCTTTTCCGAATGACGACCGAACCGCGCCCGATACCATGGAAGCCATCTACAACTTCAAGGACCCGGATTTCACGCTGCATTGGTCCATCAATCGCGATCACCCTGGCAAAGATGGACACGGAACTGAGTTCGTCAGCGCCGACGGCCGAACGTTACGGGTGTGGCGTGGCGGATGGAAGATCCTCGATCCAGGCGGCAAGGAACTTCCGAAAGAAGAATCAGCTTCACCACCTGATCACTGGCGAGATTTTGTGGACTGCGTGAAGACGCGAACGAAGCCAAGAGCCGACCTCATTTCGGTCGCGCAAACGACAGTTGTTTGCCACCTGTCCAACGTTGCGCTGTATTCAGGCGAGATGGTCAAGTGGGACGAGAAGAAGCACGACCTCGTTGGAAGCGCCGGGAAGAACACGCAATCGTACAAGCGTGCATATCGTAAGGGATACAAGTTGCCGATGTACAAGTTGGTGTAGGGCTTTCGATTCCCCTTCCTTTCACGAAGTGAGAGGAAGGGGCAAGGGGATGGAGAGCAGATTCGCAGGTAGTAATTCTACAAATTCACGAGAAAACTTCAACTCCCTTTACTCCCTCCCCAACCCCTCCCTCATTTCTCCTTCGTCGAAATAAGGGAGGGGCTCAGAAACTCCTAGTAAACCGACCCAGGGAAGTAGTAATCCTTCGCATTCTCTGGAGTAACGAGTTCGATATCAATCATAACGTGCCTAGGCGTGTATTGCTTTGCGTTGTCTTTGCCAGCGCGGAGCATACTCGCGGCAGTTTGAACGCCGAACGCGATCATGCTTGGCGGATAGGTGATATCGGCGGGAAAGAGCGGGTCTTTGTCCATCACTCTCTTAATGATGTCCTTCATTCCTGCGCCGCCGAGAATCCAAGTAGTCTTCTCTCGCCCTGCCGCTTTGAGTGCGGCTTCGACGCCGAGCGCCATGTCGTCGTCGCTTGCCCAAAACGCGTCAATCTGCGGGTTGGCGACAAGCATGTTCTGCGCGACTTTTTCCGACTTCTCTCGGTTCCACATTCCGCTGTCCTGCGCGACGATTTGGATTCCAGGATTCGCCCTGAAGACTTCCATCGCAGCGGCGACTCGGTCGGTATTAACGGTGCATGGAATGCCTTCAAGGATGGCAATCTTGCCCTTTCCACCTAGTTTCTGAACCATAAATTCAGCCGACTTACGGCCAAACGCCTTGTTGTCGCCTTCGATGAAAACATCAGCCACCGGCTCGGTAAATCCACGATCTACGTTGATGATGAGGATTCCCGCTTCATGAAGCTTCTTAGCTATTGGCGTTAATGGCGCGCTCTCCGTTGCAAGAATGACCAAAGCGTCTACTCCCTGAGTCTGCAAGTTTTCGAGGTCGCTGATCTGCTCGCCGGGCTCTTTGGCGTCTTCGATAATCCACTCGATATCGGGATTCTGCTTAGCGGCCTGATCCGCCCAATATTTGACTCCGGCTGTCCAGCCGTGGTCTGCGGCGGGAATTGAGATTCCGACCTTGAACTTCTTGCCGTTCTTGGCTGTAGCGGCAGCTGCTCCGCCTGAATCGGTGCCTGGCTGGCATCCTGCCAAAACGATTGCGGCTATGCCGGCTGTAACGAAAATATGTCTCTTGAATTTATTCATTTTCTTTCCTGCCCCGTTGCATTAACACGGCTACAAGGATGACGATACCCCTCACCAAGCCTTGCCAGTTCGTATCAATTCGGTATGCCGTTATCATATTCGATATGAGCGTCAAAAGTAATATGCCGACAACCGTGCCCCAAATTCTGCCTTTTCCGCCCCGTAAGCTGGTTCCACCGATTACAACTGCGGCGATGGCGTCGAGTTCGTAGTAAAGTCCTGCCGAACCCGTGCCTATCGAGTTCATCCTCGCTCCTACGAGCATCGAAGCCGATCCCACAAGGCTGCCTAAAATCGCGTATACAGTTAGCCGAACGGTCTGCGTGTTGATTCCTGAGTAATCAGCAGCCCGCTCATTAGCCCCAACGGCGATGATGTATCTGCCAAACCGCGTCTTGTTCAAAACGAAACCAGCGAGAACTGCAATCGCAATAAATACAATTGCGCTCCAATAGAAAAGGACCGGGTTTCCAGCAGCATCTTTAGCAAATGGGATTGGAACTCCTCCAAATCCGAAGTCTTGCAAGGCGGAGACCTCTGAACGAATTTCGCCGCCATTTCCCAAGACCAATGCAATGGAGCGAAAGCCTGCTAGTCCGGCAAGGGTGACAATAAACGCTGCCACCCTTCCATAGGCAATTACGAGCCCATTGATTAGCCCGGCGAAGGCTCCAATCAGAATCGCGCCTAACCCAGCCACCAGAATCGCCATGTTGGGGGACATTCCAGAATGCGCGAAGCTGTTTACGAGAAGGATGACTGCCGCACCACACATCGCCGTCAAACTGCCGACTGAAAGGTCAATTCCGCCAGCAATAATCACAAGCGTCATTCCAATCGCGATCACACCAACGGCGGCATTTTGGCTAACAAGGTTTCGGAGGTTTTCGACTTGGAGAAAGCTTCCGCCACGTGTTGCCACATTGATGACGAAAAGGAGCAGAAGTGCGATGAGCGCCCCGTATTCGCTAACAAAAGAGTTCCGTTTCAAGCTGCTGCTACTCCCGCGGCGAGACGCATGACAGCTTCTTCGCTCAATTCATTTTCCTGCAATTCTCCAACGATCCTGCCTTCACGCATCACGATTGCTCGGTGGCACAGCCCGATTATTTCAGGAAGCTCTGACGAAATGACAACACATGCCATTCCCTCAATAGCAAGTTCACGAATCAAGTTGTAAATCTCCCGTTTCGCGCCGACGTCAACACCTCTCGTTGGCTCATCGAGGATGAGCACTTTCGGTTTGGTTTCGAGCCATTTCGCGATCGCAATCTTCTGCTGGTTTCCCCCGCTTATATTCAAAACAGGGTCGTTCATGTCGCCGACGCGGACGTCCAAGCGCTTCTTCCAATTTGTTGATGAATCCAGTTCCTTTCTCGCATTCAATTTGAAATTGCCATAGGAGCGCAGGTTGGCAAGAGTGACATTTTCAACCATATTCAAAGATAAATGCAGACCGAGCCTCTTCCGATCTTCGCTCACATAAGCAATTCCGAGCTTCATCGCATCTTTCGTGCTATGAAGTTGGTGGCTTCTACCCGCCATCTTGAGCCTGACTGAGCTAGATTTTCGCGCTCCCACGATGGTTTCTGCCAATTCGGTTCTTCCGGCACCTACTAGTCCTGCAAGCCCCAAAATCTCGCCAGGCCGAACCGAAAAGCCAGTTCCTCTGTCAGTCTCAACTTCCAAAGTCGGTGGTGCTTCAGGAGATATTGCTTTCGAAGGAAAGAAGTCCTTGAGCGACCTTCCAACCATCAGGTCAGCGATTTCAGAAGGATTGGTATCTTTCGCCTGGACAGTTGTGATCCATGCGCCGTCCCGAAGCACCGTGATTCGGTCACAAATTGTGCAAACTTCCGTTAGTCGGTGAGAAATGTAGAGCACGGTCGTGCGTCGTTCTTTGAGTCTCGCTATCAGTTCAAAAAGTGAATCGGCTTCGGGATCGCTGAGCACGGCGGTCGGCTCGTCCATGATTAGGATCGAAGCGTCAACGGAGACCGCCTTAGCAATTTCGACAAGCTGTTTGCCTGCGATGGAGAGATTTCCAACTTTCTCCGTTGCGGAAAAAGATGCATGAATTTCAGCCAGAAAGCCGTTCGTTTGCCTGACCATTTCGGAGCCATCGAGCATTCCTCCTTTTGTGATTTCCCGCCCTAGAAAGACGTTTTCAGCAACAGTGAGCTCGTCAACCAGGTTCAATTCCTGATGGATCATGGCGATGCCTCGCCGGAGTGCGTCTCGAACTCCAGAAAGCAGGACCGGATTTCCATCAAGAAGAGTCGTTCCGGAAGTGGCATGGAGCACGCCGCTCAATATCTTCATGAGGGTGCTCTTGCCAGCACCGTTTTCGCCAACGATTCCGTGAATTTCGCCCGGCTCAAATGTCATTGATACTGAGTCAAGCGCTCGGACAGCAGGAAACTGCATTACGATGTTCTCGACTTCGAGCTTTGGCACAAGGCGTATTCTATCCTACGATTTTGGGAGTGCGCGGGCTTGACAGCGCTTTTTCATTTATCATCATTAGAATCAGGTTCAAAACAGTGATAAAGGTGGCAAAAGCGCTGTCAAGCCCGCGCACTCCCAAAAGGCTACGGTAATCTTCGCAAATGCTGCTGACCGCTATCACCATACTCTTTGCTGCTCCAGCGAATATTGAAACTTCATACACAAACCGCTCGATTCTGGTTTTCTCCAAAACGATGGGCTTTCGACATGATTCAATCCCAAATGGGAGAAAAGCGCTTCTCGATATTGGCGCAGAGCGTGGTTGGTCGGTTACTTTTACTGAAGATGCAAGCACATTTGAGAAGAACCGCCTGAAATCATTCGACGCTGTGGTGTTTTTATCAACTACTGGGGATGTTCTGAATCCAGAACAGGAGAAGGCAATGACCAGTTTCATCCGAGATGGCGGTGGATATGCCGGCGTGCACGCCGCCTCCGATACAGAATACGATTGGCCATGGTACGGACAATTAGTGGGAGCCTGGTTCCTATCTCATCCGGCACAGCAGGACGCGGTTGTAAAGATCGAGGACTCTAATCATCCAAGCTGTCAACATTTGCCAAACCCATGGAAGCGTTGGGATGAGTGGTACGACTTCAAAGTTAATCCGCGAGGGAAAGTACAAGTCCTCGCTTCCCTTGAACCTTCGAGTTACAAGGATTCAAAAATGCCCGGAGACCACCCGATCATGTGGTGCCAAGAATTCGAAGGTGGCAGAAGTTGGTACACGGCTATGGGACATGTCAAGGAGTCTTTCCAAGACCCGATTTACCTCAAAATGCTTGCCGAAGGCGTTGAATGGGCTTGTGCAAAGAGCAAAAGAGCCATCCCGTCTGGAGCAGAGCAAGTGACATGGAAGGGAACGAGGGGATGGGTTTATCAGCCTGGTTCACTTGTGAATTCCGGTCCAAGCCCGGAGCCACTGACCACAAATGAGATGTTTGGCGATGTTACAGTTCACCTAGAGTTTCGAATTCCAAAGGGATCCAATTCAGGCATTTATTTGATGGGCCGATACGAGATTCAGATATTTGATTCATATGGCAAGAGTCTTCCAGAGCTAACATTTGCCGATTGTGGAGGGGTTTATCAACG
This sequence comes from Armatimonadota bacterium, assembly GCA_031400935.1. Taxonomy (GTDB): domain Bacteria; phylum Armatimonadota; class Fimbriimonadia; order Fimbriimonadales; family Fimbriimonadaceae; genus JANNJE01. Next base: position 43,271 of record JANNQV010000023.1, on the reverse strand, counting down.
ATGGAAAGACGAAGCTGGTTTCGAAGGTAAGGCTCCGTTAGTTAATGCAGTTCGAGCACCAGGCGAATGGAATAGCTTTGACATTAAGTTTGAAGCCCCACGAATTCTGCCAAGCGGAAAGAAATCAAACGCGCGCTTTGTTGAGGTGAAACTTAACGGAATTGTTGTGCAAAAGGACGTGCAAGTTACGGGCCCAACCCGTGCAGCCTTCTTTGACGATGAAATGGAAAAGGGGCCGATCGTGCTTCAAGCGGATCATGGGCCAGTGGAATTTCGAAATGTGTGGGTTTCGCGGGCAAAATCGCGCTAAACTGTAAATTCGGAGAAACTGACATGGAAAACAAATTGACAAGACGTGACGTGCTTAGGGGTTCAGCGGCGGCAGTTGTTGGGCTTGCGGTTGCAAAAGTTGGAGCGGTTGAGGCACCTGAGCCGCAAAAGGTTCCCCGTAAGGACGGACGCCTGCGTTTTGGAATCATTGCGTGCGGCGGCAAGGGCTGGAGCGGAATGGAGCAAGCAGCCGAGTTTGGCGACATCGTCGCCCTATGCGACACGGATGCCCAGAATCGCTCGAAGGCGATGCTAGAACATCCAAAAGCGAGTTCCTTTGACGACTACCGAATCATGTTAGAAGCCATGAAAGGCAACCTTGATGCCGTTGTCATCAGCACCCCCGATCATCACCATGCAATTGCTTCAGTCCTTGCCATGCGCCAAGGTCTCCACTGCTACACCGAAAAACCGCTATGCCGTACGATTTGGGAATGCCGACAACTTGCAAAATTGGCGCGAGAAAAGAAGGTTGCCACCCAAATGGGCAATCAAAGCACTGCAAGCACTCCGATGCGAAAAGCGGCTGCCCTAATAAAAGCGGGAGCATTCGGCGCTCCGCAGGAAGTTCATGTGTGGACAGATCGTGCAAAGGGTATGTGGCCTCAGGGCGTCGAGCGGCCGGCAACTGGCAAAGTTCCAAAGACCGTAGATTTCGACTTGTGGCTTGGGCCTCGTCCGGAACGCCCATATTCGGATGGCTACCATCCGTTTGCTTGGCGCGGCTGGTGGGACTTTGGCACTGGCGCTCTCGGCGATATGGGCTGTCACATTTTCAATATGGCGTTCATGGCGCTTGATCTTCGCGATCCGATTTCGGTTCAAGCCGAAACCAGCGGCCATAACCGCGACAGCTTTCCGGAATGGGCGATTGTCCATTATGAATTTGGTGAGCGCAAGGGCCGGCCGCCAGTAAAGCTTCATTGGTACGACGGCGGTAAGCGGCCTGATCCAAAAATCGCACCGGGGTTTGCTTATGGTGGAAATGGGTCAATTGTTGTATGTGAAAACGCAACGATCTACAGTCCAGACGAGTCAAATACTCAGTTCAAATTGGTTGGCGGCGCACCGATGCCAGATATCCAGGTGGACGAATCGCCAGGGCACATGGCAGAGTTCGCTAGGGCAGCACTTGGCGGCCAACCTGCTCGTTCCAACTTCCCAGATTATTCCGGCCCACTGACAGAAACAGTTTTACTTGGAAACCTTGCGATTTGGGCAAATGGGCCAAAGCTCGAATGGGATGCCAGACGGATGCAAGTGAAGGGAACTCACGAGTTTGATGAGCTAATCAAGCCGAAGTTCAATGAGGGTTGGAAGATTTAGCGGCAGTCTCGTAATTTGATAGTCTTGATTATTCGAACCCAGCGAGAAGTTTGATCCCTCGACCCTCAGCGATGTCGAGCCACTTTTTGGAAGTACTTCAAGCTCTTTTGACTAACAAAGGGTCGAGGGTCTAACGAATTCCATTTTCGATTCGAGCGTACAATCAGAATTGGAAGCACGAGTATCCGGGTCTTAGTCTGCAAGGAGTTCATTTGACAACTATCGACAGCAGTACTAGCGAGACCCTCGACCCTTCGCTTCGCTGTGAGGGTTGAGGTATCAAATAGGTACGATTTGGGTTATGCGCCTTTTCTTCAGCTTGCCTGTTCCTCCCGAAATTCGAGCCGGGCTCGAGGTGGTTCAAAGGGAACTGAAGGAACTCGATTCGGAGGGAATGCTCCGCTTTGTAAATCCAGACCTTTTTCACATCACCGTCAAATTTTTGGGTGAAATCGATGAAAGTGAGATTTCTCTATTCATCGAAGTAGGCAAGAAAGTTGCCTCATATCATCCCAAAATGAAAATCTCTTGTAGGGGAATAGACGGTTTTCCTGATCGAGGCTCCAAATTGGGGGTTCTGTATTGCAATGTTAACCAAATTACGACTCTCCAATACGCCATCAAACAGGAGGCTGGGCTGGAGTTCAAGCAGTCTAATGATATTCACATGCCCGAAGGTTATAATAGCCACATAACTCTGGCCAGAGGGAAAGCAAACGCTAGATGGGAACCATTTGAACCATTTGGACCACTTGATGCGCGTAGAGATGTTGGCGAATGGAATGCAACTCATTTGGGGCTTGTTGAAAGTCGCCTCAATGAAGAACCGCGATACCGAATTGTTGAGCAATTTGAGTTGACACCTGTAGGTTGGGACCTGTATAAAGCTCGTTTCCCAGACGTACAGTTTCCTTCGAACTGGTGAATTCATTTGTGCCAACGAGAGGTTCGACCAGCATCTCTTGTGAGCATGTGCTAGTGCCAAAGTCATCTTCGGGAAGAGTCCCAGTTTGATCCCTCGACCCTCAGCGCTGTCGAGCCATTTTTAGAAAGTTCATCCAGCTATTTTGACTAGCAAAGGGTCGAGGTTCTAAAGGCGTGGCTCAAATTAGAACGGCACGAATACTTCAAATTTGTCGGTTGTTGACCTTTGTGGCTTGATAGTTTTGATTTTGATGTTGCGAAACGACACGACCCCGTGATCGCCTTGAATTCCGATGGAGCCCTTTTTTGCTTTCGCAAATTCAGGATATTTGGAAAATTTGCTCTTTTTGACTCGCTCCCAGAATTCGGTGCTTTCCAAATCATACTCGTAGTATTTCACTCCGTTCAGTTCTGTGAAGCACTTTTTTGGGCTAACTACGATTCGTATATGGTTCCATTCGCCTGATGGCTTGCTGGAATCAACTGTTGGTGCGTACAGTTCGTACAAATGGCCGGTGATTTGAACGCCAGGTTCAAAAACGTGATCGTAAATCTGAATCTCGGGCCCGGAATGCCACGGTGCTTCCCCTTGCTCGATCACCCGAAACATGATGCCGCTGTTTTGCCCTTTGCCGATGTTCACATCGAGCTGAAGCTCAAACCAGTCAAATGTCTCGTCGGTCACGATGTCGCCAGCATTGTGAATGTCTTTTGGCATCAAAATACCATCCTCTACAACCCAGCCTGCCTTCACCCCTTTGCCCTTATAGCTGTGCCAACCCTTGGTCGACTTTCCGTCGAACAGAAGCTTCCATCCGTCACGAATTTCATCGGGAGTCAGCGTGTTTGCGCTTTGAAAAAGGACGGCGGCGGCGATTGCAGTAATCATGAATTGATTGTGTACCAAAGAGCGGGTCGTGAGCTACCCGCTGAGAGATGGTGCCCAGGAAAGGACTCGAACCTTCACATCCTTGCGGATACTGGCACCTGAAGCCAGCGCGTCTACCAATTTCACCACCTGGGCGGGCTTAGGAATTATGGCAGAAGTCCTGAAGTGGTTGATTTGGGTGAAGTGGATGACTTGGGTGAAATGGGTGAACAGGGTGAATTGGGTGTCACCAGCCTCCAATTCATCTAGTTCAAACAGCCTGCCAATTCAAAAGAGAATATCTTCCTGCCTCACCCGATCATGCCCCAAAAAATCTTCTGGCGGCGGGCAATAGACGCTCACCTGTTCGCCTGAAACCGGATGAGCCAGCGAAAGCCATGCGGCATGAAGTTGCAATGGATATACATGTAAAGGCTTCGGCGAATAGACAATGTCACCGAAAACCGGGTGCCCAATTGACCGAAGATGGACTCTAATCTGGTGCGTTCTTCCCGTTGAAAGTTTGACTGCCAAGATCGAATCGTCTCCAAATCTACCGATAACTTTGCAGTGAGTCAAGGCACTCTTGCCTCCCGGAACTACCGCCATTTGCTGGCGATTCCTTGGATTTCTGCCAATTGGGGCTTCGATATTGAATTGAGAGTTTTCAAATTCCCCAGCGACAACTGCAAAATAGCGACGCTCGGCCGTCTTGTGTTCAAATTGGCGAGCCAATGCAACATGAACTGCATCGGATTTCGCAATAGCGATCAGCCCAGTCGTCTCTTTGTCGAGCCGATGAACAATTCCCGGACGAAAATCTCCCCCAATGCCGCTAAGGTGCTTTGAATGATAAAGCAGCGCATGGACGAGCGTGATTCCTTCATAACTTGGCGCGGGATGAGTTACTAGGCCGCGAGGTTTGTTGACGATCAGCAGGTGTTCGTCTTCATAGGGAATTTCTAGTTTGAGCTCTTCAGGATTCAAAATTTGTGGAATAGTTGTTTCAAATTCGTCCCAATCAACCTGCTGTCCTGGCTTGAGCTTTAGTCCATGTTTGGTTTGCGCAACTTCATCTACCCTTACATGGCCGGCATCAATCCAGGCAGAGATCTTTGTTCTGGAAATTCCATTTATGGCTTCATCCAAAAAGTGATCAAGGCGCGAACTTTTTTCAACAACAAGTTTCATCAGAATTTGTCAACGGGTCAATGAATTCGGTCGGTTTATAAGTCATCCACCTTTCCGGCTCTTTCAATGGAGTAAATCCTAAATTAGCATAGACCCCGTGAGCATCTTTCGTAGCCAGCATCCAACGGCAAGGCGCAAGGTCTGGTTCCAGCATGGCATGTTTCACCATTGCCCGCCCAATGCCGCGTTTTTGGTGATCTGGATGAACGATCACATCGCAAAGATAAGCAAAACGCAATCGGTCAGAAACAACTCGAGCGAATCCAATGAGCAGACCATTTGAATATGCCCCGATGCAAAGGGCGCTATTTGACGCACCCTTGAGAATCTGGTCCTTGGAAATTCCTGGCGTCCAATACGATTCAGTTAGCATCGAGTGAACAGCCTCAAAGTCAATTCGCGCGAAGTTGTCGTCAATCTCGTATTCGTTGTGGGTGGAGGTCATTGGGTAGCTGGGTTGCAGGGTAATGGGGTTTAGGGTATGGGATGATGGATTAGATTCAAGTTCCAAACAAAACCGCAGTCGAGTCCGCGCACTCCAAAATGGAAACCGGTATCCTCGTTTAAGTATGCACGTACGCTACGCAATCCTTTGCGACTACTCAAACGACACCACAGATGGGAAGCTGAACCTGTTTGGAACAACGGACTCAATCTACGCATTTTCGTTTCCCTGTGTTCATAAAGTTTGCCACGTTGTCGTTTCTTTTGAAGTTGATCCTGATGACTTTGGGGTCACCAGAACTGTTGTCACCGAACTCATTGATGCGGATGGAAAGGGATTGGTAAAGATCGAAGCTCCCATTTTGATTCCAGAAAATCAACGGCTAATCAATCATCGCCACATCATTCACGATTTGAACATCCCGAAAGAAGGAACCTATCAGTTCACGGTTCGAATTGACGGAATGCCATCGTATACGTATCCATTTGTTGCGATGCAAGTGCCTCAGCCAGCCTGAAATCATGTCGAGTAAACCTTCCTAAGCTTCGAGCCCGGACGGGACGTCCGGAACACAGAAGCGGGCGAGACGCCCGCGCTATTAAAGCTAGAGATAAATCCAATTGAGACGCAAGCGCTCTCTTAGACTTCGGGTTCAACGGCGATTTCTGCTTCAACTTCAGGTTCCGCTTCCTTTACTGGCTCTGCAGCCTTTCTTGAGCTTCGCTTTTTTGGAATGTTGCCCATTTCAATCCCGACAGCACCTTCAGTGAAACCCGCTTTGACCTTGACTTTCCGGTGGACTTCGCCGCCGCTGATCGTGGACCAATTGGCTCTGTCTAGTGCCCATTGCCATCCTAGATCGGCTGGACTATAGACGAATTCAACGCCGCCTTGAAGGATGTCGCTCAGCTTGGTTTTGAGATCATTTCGACCTTCAAGAATTCTTTCTCCAGCTGAAAAATTCGGTGTCAAACCGACATTGATCAGAACAGGCTCTTCTTCAGGGCTCGACTTTGTCCTCTTAACAGGTTCAACGCTATCGTTGATGATTTCAATTTCGCCAAGCATCATCTTGGTCAAACGGTTATAATCCTCCGGCCAACGGAATTGTTCTTCGCGGTAAATTGCCAAAGCATGGCGACCTGTAAGAACGAGCGCGGAAGCAACCAATGCTGAATCGGTTGCTTTCAGCTTTGGATGCGATTTTTTGATGGTTTCGACTGCAGATTCAAGTTTCGTAAGGTGGCACGTCGTCAAGGAAAAACACTCCTGTGGCGCACATAAAAATGACCGAGACGGCCATGCGCCATAATCAGATAGTTTACCCGAATTGGAGGTTTTTTGAATTGAAGCGAATCACAATTTCCCTGTTTTTGTCAATGGCTGCTCTCGTAGCAGTAGGATGTGGATGTGGTAGTTCAGAGCCAAATGGCAGTAGTTCTTCATCTGGTGGTGCCAGTTCAGCACCCGCTCCGACTGTCCATGATGGCAACCTGTTAGTCATTGGAATGGTCTATGACAAGGGCGGCAGGGGCGATAAGTCCTTTAACGATAGTGCTGCCGCAGGTATCGAAAAGGCTAAATCCGAACTTGGCGTCAAGGTGTTAGAGCTTGAGAGCCGCGAAGAAAAAGACTATGAAAGCAACTTAGACAACATGGTTGAAGAGAATTGCGATTTGATTATTGGAGTTGGAATCAGTATGCAAAAAGCCATTGAAAAGGCGTCTAAAGCTCATCCCGAATCAAAATTTGCGATCGTTGATGCTCCCGTTGATTCTCCAAATGTTAGAAGTTTGGTCTTTAACGAAGAGGAGGGAAGTTTTCTCGCTGGTTATGTCGCCGGCATGATGACAAAAACCAATAAAATTGGTTTTGTAGGTGGAATGCAGATTCCTTTGATCGTAAAATTCTATTCTGGCTATGCAGCCGGAGCCAAAATGGCGAATTCGAATGTACAGTTATTGCCGGAAAAGTACACGGGCGATTGGAACAATGTTGACGTTGGCAAAGCCATGGCACAATCCCTTTTTGCGAGTGGTGCAGATATCGTTTATCATGCTGCTGGAAAGGCCGGACTAGGCGTAATTAAGGCCGCAGAGGAAGCTAAAAAGTACGCGATTGGTGTAGACAGCGACCAAGACGGCGAGGCACCGGGATTCGTTCTGACTTCGATGATGAAACGGGTTGACGTTGCTATTTTCAACACCATCAAGGAATTGAGCGATGGCAAATTTGCTTCAGGAACCGTGGTTTATGATTTGAAAGTGGACGGCGTTGGGCTGAGTCCGATGAATCATACGAAAACGCTAATTGGCGATGCTAATCTGGCAAAAGTTGATGAAGTTAAGGCGAAAATCGTGAGCGGAGAACTCAAGGTTCCGACGACAAAAGAGACTCTTGAAGCGTTCATTGCGGGGTTGAAGAAGTAGTGAGAAACTTAGCCACTCCCTTATCTGAGGAGCGAGGATGAGGGAGGGGTTGGGGAGGGAGTAACAGGACTTGGAAGCAAATTCAAGATTGCTCTTGTCTCTCCAGAAAACCCTCCATCCCCTTAATCCCCTTCCTCCCTTTTCGAAGAATTTCCTGGCTGGTGAAAAGGGAGGAAGGGGAAATCGGCTGCCGTCCCCTCAATCCCTCTATCCCGGCATCAGCCATACTCATCTAATTCATGCCCTCCGATCCAACATTGAAACTCTCAAGTGACCGAGTACGGGAACTTGCCAGTCAATTTGGAACGCCGCTCTACGTGATTGATGAGGCAACATTTCGGAATCGGATTCAAAGCTATCGAAAAGCCCTCGAATCAACTTGGTCGAACTCGCGACTTGCTTATGCAAGCAAAGCGAACAGCCATATTGCAATCCTCAAAATTGCATTTCAGGAAGTTTGCCTGATTGATGCCGCCAGCGAAGGAGAAATTGAGGCAGCGCTTCGAGCTGGGGTTCCTCCAAATTCAGTAAATCTGCATGGCAATAACAAGTCAGCCACAGAACTTGACCGTGCGATTGAATTAGGAATTCGCGAGATTATCGTTGACAATTTCGCCGAAATAAATGCTCTTGCAAATCGCCTTGATTCGTTGCGCAAAGTTGACACAAAATTAATGCTTCGACTTGCGCCGGGAGTTGATCCAAAGACACACAAGCGCATTGCGACTGGACAAGACGACACTAAGTTTGGATTCAATATCGCCGATGGATCGGCGGAAGAAGCAGTTGGTCTTTGTGTCGAAGCTGGGCTCCCATTGGTCGGCTTTCATGCGCATGTCGGTTCGCAGTTGCTTGATCCTGAAGCTCAAATAGTGGCCGCAGAACGAGTCGCTCAATTCGCGGTAGACATGAACAAGCGTTTTGGTCTTGAATGCAAGGAGCTGAATTTGGGTGGCGGACTTGGAGTATCACACAGTCCCGAACAGCATCCTTCTGAAATCGGCGATTACGTTCAAAAAGTCAATTCATCGGCAAATTCGATTCTCAAGGAAGCGGGATTGAACCCCCAAATTACTCACGAACCAGGTCGAGCACTTATCGGCCCAGCTGGCGTGACTGTTTATGAAATTGGTTCGGCGAAGCCCGTACATATGCTCGATGGAAGTACCAAAGTATATGTTTCTGTGGACGGCGGATTGGCTGACAACCCTCGCCCCGCGCTTTACGATGCGGTTTATGAGGTTCAGGCAACCTCAACTGATCCAACTCGCGTGCTAGATTGCGACAAGATGGTGCCTGTAACGATTTGCGGACGTCATTGCGAAACGGACAATTTGTTTGAGGGCGTAATGATTCCTTCAAGCACTCAACCGGGAGATTATCTGCAAGTTTTGGCAACGGGAGCGTATAACAACTCTATGGCAAGCAACTATAACCGGTATCCTCGTCCGAAGATGGTTTTGATTCGAGAAAGCGGGGAAGTGCAACTGATTCAGCGCGAAGAGACTTGGGATGAAATGTTCGAGCGAGAATCAATTCCGGAGGGGCTCTAGTTGTTTGAATTGCCTCCACCAGAATTTCTATTCCCAATTCTGATTGTGATTTTCTTCGGAATAGGACTTCATGAATACGCGCATTGCAAAGTTGCCGACGCCGCGGGTGATCCGACACCTGGCTCTTATGGACGAGTCACATTAAACCTTTTTAAGCATTTTGAGCTGATGGGTTCGCTCATGATCCTGTTCACAATGGCGTCTGGATTCGGAATTGGGTGGGGCAAACCTGCCCCGATGGATCCTCGGAAAATGAAGAATCCTCGATGGGATTTCTTCCTGGCAATAGCCGCTGGTCCAATTTCAAATATTTTACAAGCATTTATTTGGGCGATCTTGTTCCGTCTGTTTATTGCCTATCAGCCATCAGCACTTGTGAATAGTGAGTTCTTATATAACTTGTTGACGCTAGGTGTTTCTCTAAACCTATCCCTCTGTTTTTTCAACCTGTTTCCGTTAGGGTTGCTCGACGGACATTGGCTACTCGGCTTGTTAATGCCGGAAAAACCTAGATACTATTGGTTCCAATTTAATAGGCAATATGGGCTGTACATACTTCTTGGAATCATCTTTATTGGTCAATACATGCAAAGAAGTGGAGGCATTAGTCCGATCGGAATGTGGGTTAGGCCTCCAACACAATTTCTATTTGAGTTTTTGACGGGAGTACCGTACTAAATGGGCGAAAACCGTCGAATTTTGAGCGGAATGCGCTCTAACGTTCCAAAGCTCCATATCGGAAACTATGAAGGTGCCTTACGAAATTGGGTCAACCTTCAAAACGAAGGCTACGAAATGTATTGCATGGTCGCCGACTGGCATGCGATGACAACGCATTACGACATCGCCCAAGAGATCAGCAGGAACTCGCGCGAGGTTGCGAAGGACTATATTGCTGCAGGAATTGACCCAGAAAATTCTGCGATCTTCATTCAGAGTCACGTTCCGGAGCACGCCGAGCTTTTTGTTCTCTTCAGCATGATCACGCCGATTGGCTGGCTCGAAAGGGTTCCAACCTACAAAGAAAAGAAGGATGAGATGGGGCAGGCGGAAAGGGAGCCTTACGGACTTTTGGGCTATCCCGTGTTGCAAACTGTTGACATCCTGCTTTACAAACCATATGGAGTTCCGGTTGGCAGAGATCAGGCTCCACATTTAGAAATCGGAAACGACATCGCGATTCGCTTCAACCGCCTCTATGGTAAAGATGTCTTCGAGCCGTACAAGTATTTGATTCCTGAGGACGAAAATCGTGCAAAGGTGCCAGGGCTCGACATGCGAAAGATGAGTAAATCGTATGACAATTGCATCTACCTTTCGGATTCAGAAGATGAAACTGCAAAGAAGATCAAGAGCGCCTTTACAACCCCATCGAAGATTGCGATGACCGACCCAGGCATTCCAGAAGGATGCGCTGTTTGCCAGTTGCTCAAAATTTACTCTCCAAATTGGCAGCAGCAATGGGCGGAGGATGTTGCCGGCACTCGCGGATGTTCTCAGAATAAGAAGGAGCTCACAGAAGCAGTCAACGAGTATCTTCGACCCATGCGAGAGCGAAGAAGAGCACTTGACGATGGCTCAATCGAGGAGATTTTGAATGACGGAGCAAAGCGGGCTAGGAAACGGGCTTCATTGACATTGCAAGAAGTCAAAGATGCAATGGGGGTCTTTTGAGCGAAGCGAAAGACCCAGATTTCTCAAAGGTCAAAGCTATTTTTTTTGACCTTGACGATACTCTCTGCGCTTATTGGGAGGCAGCTTCAATTGGCCTCCGAACGACATTCGACAAGCACCCATTGCCAGGAATCTCGACAGACGAAATGATCGGCCATTGGGCAAGTGCTTTCCGCAAATTCAGCAAGACAATCAAGGCCAGCCATTGGTACCAAGGTTATCTCGAATCTGGAGAACCGACTCGAATCGAGCAGATGCGCCTCACGCTTGAAGAAGCTGGCAACCCGAATATCGAATTGGCGAAGGTGCTGTCTCAAAGCTATTTTGAAGAAAGAGACAAGGCATTGAAACTTTTTCCAGAAGCTCTTCCTGTTTTGCATAATCTGCATGGCAGGTTTCCTCTTGGGTTGATTACAAATGGCCCAGCAGATATTCAAAATCAAGAAATTGACACTTTGGGAATTCGGCACTTTTTTGATCACATTCTTATCGAAGGAGAAATGAAGGAAGGTAAGCCCCTTCATGCAGTGTTTCAAAGGGCTGAATCACTGGTCGGAGTTTTACCAGACCAGATTTTGTTCGTTGGCAATAGTTTCAACCATGATATGCGCCCGGCAATGGCTGCAGGATGGAAAACGGCATGGGTCCGACGACCAAGCGACGTTGCTCCAAGCGCAAAAGATGAGAGTCCAAAGCCAGAACAAATTCCGGAAAGTGGCGAATTGCCAAGCGCAATTATCTCATCGCTGGACGAAATTGTTGCGTGGCTGCCAATTTGAATCGGATATATTGGGATTCTGGGGTGCGGAATGCAGGGATGCTGGTAAGCAGAGATGCGCAATTCCAATCTCCGAGTATTTTCAATCTTCAAGTAAACTTGAAACATGTCTGCGACTGCTGTCGAAGCTCCGACTTTCCATTCAATTGCTTCCAAAGTGCAAAAGGGCGAACGAATTTCCGCCGAAGAAGCCCTAACCCTTTTCCACCACGACAACCCGCTTGATCTGGCAGCATTAGCGGAAACTCGGCGTCAGCAAAAGTCTCCTGGAAACGCCGTGACCTACATCGTAGGCAGAATTCTCAATTACACTAACGTCTGTTGGGTCAGGTGCAAGTTTTGCGCGTTTTACCGAGTGCCCAACCATGCCGAGGGATATACGCTTACCGATGAAGAGATTTTGGACAAGGTTCAAGATACAGTTGATAAGGGCGGGGTTGAGATTCTCTTTCAGGGCGGTCTAAACCCTCAACTCAAGATTGATTATTACGAAGGGATTTTTCGAAAGATCAAAGATAAATTTCCGACTGTAATTCTCCACGCGCTGAGCCCAGCAGAGATCATTTACATCGCCCATATTTCAAAGCTCACCTTAAGAGATTGCCTAATCCGACTGAAGGAAGCTGGGCTTCACTCGATTCCTGGAGCGGGCGGAGAAATTCTAGTTGATCGAGTTCGAAAAATCATTGCGCCCTATAAGGACACAACCGACGAGTGGCTCGAATGCATGAGGACAGCTTCTTCGCTAGGAATTCGAAGCACAGCTAGCATGATGTTCGGGCATGTGGAAACGCTCGAAGACCGTATCGAGCACTTGCAACGGATTCGGGATTTGCAAGACGAATGCCAGCCGTTTCGAGCTTTTGTTACCTGGAATTTTCAGCCGGAAGATACGAATCTGGTCATTCCTAAGAAAGCTTCAGGACTGGACTATTTGAAGACCTTGGCAGTATCCAGAATCTTTTTGGATAACTTTGAGAATTTCCAACTTTCTATTCTTACCCAAGGTCCCAAGATCGCTCAGATGGGATTGAAATATGGCGCAAACGATTTTGGCTCGGTAATGATCGAAGAAAACGTAGTTTCAGCGGCAGGGAACAAATTTATTTTGAACGCGGAAGAATTCGAAAGATTAATCGTAGATGCTGGATTCGTGCCTAAACGAAGAAACACTCGCTACGAGGTTATTTAGCCGGCAACGGAAGGTTCGTGGTGTACCTAAACAAAACAATGTCCTCGATCTCCAATCTTGCACAAGCCGATCAAATCAGATTGATGCCGAAAACCGAGCTTCACGTTCATTTGGAAGGTTCAATTCGTCCGGAAACAGTCCTCAAATTGGCAAAGAAAAACGGAATTGATTTGCCCGCCGATTCGGTTGAGGGCCTACGGCATTGGTACAAGTTTCGGGATTTCCCTCACTTTGTGGAAGTCTATGTTGGCGTCACCAAATGCATCAAAGACCCCGCGGACCTTGAGTTTATTGGTCGCGAGTTCCTGCAGGGCCAAGCTGATCAAAACATTGTTCGAACTGAGGCGACCTATACCGCTTCAACTGTCGCAAAATATTGTGGGATTCCGATTGACGAACAAATGGATGCCTTGAAACGCGCACTTGATTGGGGAACGAAGGAGCTTGGCATTTTATGTGAATTCGTTCTAGATGTCGTGCGTGGCAATTCCCCTGAAGAAGCTCTTGAGACGGTTGAATGGGTAACCCGATATCTTGGAAATGGAGTCTGTGCGCTCGGCATTGCCGGATTTGAGAAATCAGGCACAAAACAGTACGCCGAAGTATTTGCTGAAGCCATACGGCGTTCGCTGCCAGTTACGGCACATGCCGGCGAAACGGAGGGCCCGTGGTCTATTTGGGAGACACTTGAAGTGACTGGGGCAAGCAGAATCGGGCATGGCGTGACTGCACTTTCAGACCCTTTACTCATTGAACATTTAGTCAAAGAAGGGATTGTTTTGGAAGTTTGTCCATCAAGCAACGTTTGTCTTGGCGGGTTCCCAACGCTATCAGAGCATCCTATTCAAAAGTTGCGCGATGATGGGGTTCGAGTAACCATAAACTCAGACGACCCACCCATGTTCGGGACTACATTGACAGACGAGATGATTCGGTGTTCGGAAGTTTTTGGATGGGAAATGGAAGATATTGAAGAGCTTCAAGCTAATGCGAAAGATGCCGCATTTGTCGATCTCAGAACTAGCGTTGGTCCAGCTTAAACCAGGAACCGCCTTTGCCGAATTGACTTATCTAGTTTTTGTCCCCTGCGCCACTCGTCGTCCAATCGCAATCATCGGCCTCTCAATAACGGCGTATGCAATGCAAGAAGCAACGCAAACTACGACAGTCAAAAGCAACATTAGCCCAAACATTGCGGGTGTTTCAAGACCTGCAACTCTGGCCTTTCCCAGGCCGAATTGTAAAAAAATGTAAAGAATTATGCCGTGAAGCAAATAAATTGAGTAGCTCGACGCACCCAACAGTCGAGCCGGACGAGTCCGGAGGACTCCGAAGAGATCAACGCCAAATGCGATTGCTATAAACGCTGGTAGGAGATAGACAAATGCGACAAGGGAGGGGCGTTGTTGAGAAGAAAACATGGCACCAAGCAGGACCAATGTGACCGCAACGCTCGGCCAATTCTCCTTTGGCAGCTTGGCGTTAGGGAATTCATGGATCAGATGCGCTGCGATCATGCCAACAAGAAAGACGGATGCATAATTGAGTTCCCCAATTGGGGAGATAGCCAAGAGTAGCAAGATTAGACTACCAAGAATCACGAACCTCGAGAGCTTTGCGAACCATGCCAAAATTGGAAGAAAGGCATAAAACACCCACTCGTATACCAATGTCCAAGTGACCCCGGCGGTAATTGGCACTAGGTCAACTCCGTTGAAGAAATCTATTCGAAATGCTCCAAACATTAGCAATCTTGTTACTGCTACGTAAGTCTCACCTGAATCACCTTGCCACTGAAAGCTAGTACTTTGCCACGCCAGAAAAAAGGCGACCAGGGTCGCAACCAAGAAGAGAGGCGCAATTCGGAAGAAACGCGAAACCGCGAACGACCTGACGTTGATTTTGGCACCGCCGCGAATCGCTCGCGACCAAAACAAAAAGCCTGTAATTGCGAAGAATATTAGCACCGGAACAGAGCCACAAGAAGTGATAAATTGGTTGCGCGGCTGGATCCAGGCACCAAATTCCAAGAAATACTGATGCACAAAACAGTGGTGGAAGAAAACGCTCAGAGCCAGAAAACCGCGAATGCCATCAAGCGTGATAGTTCTGTCTTGAGTGTCTTCATCCAAGAGTTTAGAAAACGTTCGAAATTTTAGGAGGAGCCAAGCAGTCCACCAAGCAACAATCATTACGGCAGCAAACATTCCCATTGCTGCGAGCGTTGTCATAAGCCTGATTGTAGCGGAAAAACTTTGTCAATCAACAACAATGACCTGAGTTCTCGCTTCGTCAAGCAAATCTTTCACTTCAAGCTTGGTCGCCCAATCGTCGAGGTAGGTTTCATCGAGCCGTCCGTGCTGAACTTCAAGCACGCCGACGATGTCGTTCCACTGTCGGTCGCTGACCTTGTTTCCGAGGACGAACCACTGGAGTTTTCGGAGAATGATGTCTTCGGGAGTTGCACACCAACCCACTACGCCTTCTGAAATTGCAATAGTAACTCGCCTGGACATTTCGGATTGCGAAAATGAATCGGTTTGAAGTACAAAACAATCCAATTTGAAAAATTCGTCAATGAGCAAGACTTGAAAGCAAGCATAAGGCCTTCGAGATTCAATTGCATCGAGAATCTCTTCTTCTGAAACCATCGAATCTTTTGAGAATTCTGCAACAAATTCTGAAACTTGATCGGGTTTCAAATCGATCAATATGTCCAAATCGTTCGTTTGCCGGACATTGCCATGAACTCCTGTAGCGAATGATCCCCCAACTAAATAAGAAATCTGTAGCCCTTCGAGCCTATCAAACACTTTCGTGAGGAGTTTTTCAAACTCTATCATTTCTTTGTGTCAGCTAATCGCTTTATAGCCTGAAAATGAATATGTCGCCCCATTTCAATGGATCGAAAAGTGAGTTGAAGCCGCTCTTCGGGCGTCATTGCCCGAAGTCGCCTGATTATCTCTCGATGCGCCCATTCCGACGTGTCCAACAAATCGGTGCGTTTCATACGAATAGTATACGCTTTGCTATTTGATTCCCTTCGTCGCTGCGTCGAGCATGGCGTCCTTGAAACGATCAATTTCGTCCATCGTCGTGTAAACGTTTGGCGTAACACGAATTCCGCTAAATGTCGGCGTCGTAATTCCAACAACGAATATGCCCTTCTTGTCAAAAAGCCAAGTTGCCAATTCATCATTGTTTATGCCCTTGATGCCAACCGTTGTAAGTCCGCATGGATGCTCTTTGCCGAGGTTGGTATGGAATTCCACGTTCGGCTCATTTAGAAGTGGCTCTGCCCATCGAGATCGCAAATATCGAAGCCTCGCGGCTTTTCGGTCGGGCTGAAGAAGCTCATGGAATGTCAATGCTTCGCCAATCGCGTTGTGATTTGCAGCTGGGTGAGTGCCGATTTCCTCGAATTTGCGTATATCCTTTGACTGCTCTGGATTCGCTGCCATTAAGGGCCATAGCGCTTCGATTTTTGATTTGCGAACCACGAGCATTCCTGTTCCGATTGGAGCCATAAGCCACTTGTGCAGGGAAGTTCCGTAGTAGTCGCATTTCAGTTCATCCCGACTGAATGGAAATTGGGCGAAAGCATGAGCGCCATCTACAACGACTGGAATTCCGTGGCGATTGCCAAGTTCTACAAAGTCAGAAATTGGGAAAATTTGGCCATTTAAGAATGTGACGTGGCTGACTAAGATCATCTTTGTCCGGGGCGTAATTGCATCTCGGACAGGCTTGAGAAGATCATCCGATGTTTTCGGCTTGTTTGGAACCGAAACTTTAACGAGCTTGATTCCATCTCTTCTAACTCTTTGGTCCAAAGTGGTTAGCATTCGTGGATAGTCGAGTTCTGTTGTCAATGCCTCATCGCCCGGTTGCATCGGCAGTCCAAAGAGGATGTTTTCAAGTGCTTCGCTGGCGTTTCTGGTGATCGCAACTTCTTCCGGATCGCATCCGAAAGTCTTTGCAAGCCGCCTCCTAACGGACTCGATTTCAGGTTCTAAATGGCGCCACATATAGTAACTAGGTGCTTGATTTTGGTATTCCAAGTAGCGGCGAAGAGCGTCTTGAACAACTCTTGGCGAAGGGCAAACTCCGCCATTGTTGAAGTTCACGATGTTTCGATCAAGGGTAAATGCCTGCTGGATTTGCGCCCAAAACGCCTCGTCTTGCGCTGCGGATTCCGCTCCTCCTGCCACCCAAGCGACGGCCTTTTCAGCTAGATCTAGCGAACGATCATGAAAGGCAAGTGAGGATGCAGCCGAAGTGATGAATGTGCGACGAGTGAGCTTCATTATTGAAGATTCTACGCCAGGTCGCAGTTTCCTTTATGTTTGCGGGCGTCCTCTAGTTCTCGCTAACCTCAGATATAGATTGGCCTGCGTTCGATTCACACCTGAAGGAAGCCACGAAGGTTGTCCAGTTTGTCCTGCGATTTGAGAATAAATTACGGTTGCAGCCAAAAAAGCTCCCTCTTGAGAGCTATGGTTTCCGTCTGCAGCCCAAAGCATTGTTTTTGGGTCGGCATTTCGTGCGGCGTCCCAAACGTAACAAATTGGCATTACGGTTGCGCCGGAAGCCCTAGCAATCCCCGCGTATATGCGAAAAATGTAGTTCGATTCATCCATGCCTTTTCGAGGCCACTCTGCAAAGAAAAGTGCTTGACTTCCTGCCTTTTTGGCCTCTCGTGCTAGGGTGATTGCCTCTTCAGTTGAATAAGTGTACTGGTGACTTGAACTGAGCTTTTGAGCCTGCAAAACGACATGTGACCAGTTATCGTTGCGAATCGTTTGCAAAGTTTGAGGGTTTCGGTAAATGTCTTCTAGGAAACCACCGCCAATGAATCTGGTCTCAACGGTGCCAGGAATTGAGTGTGACAGCAAAAGGTTTTTAACCATCAATGGGACATCATAGTTGCCCGTATGACTGTTTCCAAGGAAAAGTATTCGCGTATTTGAAACGCCGAACAAAAGAGTGCTAATCGCCAATAATGAAAAAACCATGATAGAAGTACGTTATTAGCACGGTGCATCGTTCACAGAACCGCTTGAACCAAGGTAGCTTTCGCTTGAACCTGCGTGTAACTGGTAATTCGAGCACAAATTAGATTAGCATTCTGATTTCAAGCTACGAAGTACCAATTTAGATCGTACTTACTCCCATGAAACAACAATTGATCCTTAGTTCAGCATTGATTTTGGCAAGTGTGACTGTCATTGGTTGCGGGAGCAAGGACACGGTCATCTTGGGTACCGACGGCTCGAAAATTGAAACTGATCGTGCAGGAAATGCGATCATGACCGGACCAAACGGTGAAAAATTGGAAGTCAATGCCGACGGTTCAATGAAGGCAACTGACAAAGACGGCAAGACTACCACCGCGAATGTTGGAAAGGACGGCAAGTCGTACAGCATGACAAACGAGAAGGGCGAATCCGTAAACGTATCTACAAACTCAGTTACTGAAGCGGATATTGGCATCGAGTTTTATCCAGGTTCTGTTGAAGCCGAGGGAAGCATGAATTCTGAAGCAGGTGATACGAAGATTGTAATGTCGGTTCGGACAACTTCTGACGATCCCAAAAAGGTAATTGAATTCTACAAAGGCAAAATCAAGGATGCTCAGGATATGACTTACGGTTCCGGTGATGAGCAAATGGCAACGGTTATGGGGAAGCTCGGAACAAAGGACGTAAACATAACAGCAGCCAAGTCGAAGGATGATCCAAAGACCAAAATCAGTCTAGCAGTGACGGAAAAGAAGAGCAAATAGTCCCGATATCGCGTTTGCTTATGGCATGAATTGCCATAATGGCACTCGTGCCTATTCTTCCAGTTAAACGCGCCCAAATGCACGAACCATATTCAGTGCTATGGGGCGAGATGCTGCCTGAACTTCCGAAGTCTCCTGATATAGTCCGTTCGGAATTTTCGCATTCTCCAGATGGTGCGTTTGATGCGAATTGGCTAGTTGTGGAAAATGACGCTGTTGTTGGTCTTGCAAGCCTATGGGATGAGAAGAACGAAGATGAAATCGGGTTGCTTTTTACAGAAGCGCTCTTTGCGCCACTTGTTGGAATCGAAACCGTTTCAGAGCTTCTCGCACTCGTGGTAGCGAAAGCAAATTCAGTCCATGCAAAAGAGATCACAAGCTGGACGTGCACACGTTCAGTACTGATGGTTGACTACTATGTGAACTCCGGCTGGCGGCATATCCAAACGGTTCCGTTTTCACGAAAGCGTCTTGAAGATTCAGTTCCAGACGAATTGAGGGCTAAGGCGGATCTAATCTCGCAACAAGGAATCGAGATCAAGTCAATTGGAGACCTAGCGAAGCGGGGAATTGATTGGAAGCGCGGCCTATACGATCTAACGTGGCAAATCGCCCAAGACATCCCTAATCCCGACGAGCCCACGCGCTTGCCTTTTGACCAATATGAACGAATGTTGGACAACAAGGCGCTCTATGACTTGGAGCTAATGTTTATCGCTTTTGATCAAGAAGAGATGATCGGTTACTCCCGTGTTTCACCGCTAGAAAAGGGCTCAAAAACGGTCCAAACAGGGATGAGTGGAGTTCTTCGGCCATATCGTCGAAAAGGGATCGTAACTGCACTCAAAGTGCGAGGTTTTGCGAGCCTTCAGGCACGAGGCTATGAATGGATTTGCACCGACAACGACGAAACCAACCCGATGTATGAGTTGAACCAGCGATTTGGATTTGAAAAATACGCCGAGTTTAGGGCGTACAAGCTGGTTCCTTAAAACAAAAAACGCCTAACGAGTATTCGCTAGACGTTTCTCGCTCCAGATATTGTTAATTCGAAATTAATTTAATTGTTGTCGAACCCTTTGCCGGCATAGACATTCCCATATCCACAAGGTTCACGTTCATATTGGAACCAATCGTCATCGTGGTGGCAAGTACCGTCCCTGTTGCTTTATCCACGATAGAAACAACCTTTACGTCCATCGTTCCGGTCATAGTCATTTTCATGTCTCCCATCATTCCGCCGCTGGGATCGGTGCCGCTCTTTGCCATTTCTTCCATAATCTTGCTCAAATCCATGTTTACAGGAAGTTGGCCGGTCATTTCAAGCTTGTAACCCCTTTTATCTTCAATTGAGCCTTCGCCGGAAAAAGATGCTTTGAGCTTGACATCAAGATCGCCGATCATCATAGATTTTGGAATCGTTACGGTCCAAGAGTCGCCAATTTTTACGTTCGATTCTGGCAATTCGATAAAAGGTGAAACCGCAGAGGCTGCTCCCATGGCCAACATCATTTGCATGTTTTGTCCAGTCAATTTGCTTTGAGTCAACTTATAGCGAGAATCAATTTTCATTTTTGAAATGACGTCCTTTGGCATAGGCGCATCTGGCATTTGCATAGGACCGGTCATTTCAAACTTCATGTCTTTGATTGTTACGTCAACGTCTGCTTCATTTTTTGCAGCATCAACGGCAGTTGTTTTGAAAATCCAATTGTACGAGCCATTGAATCCCATGTCCATTGGACCCATCGAAGGAACATCTACAGACTGAGTTCCTGAAAGGGTTACTTTGTAGGATTCAGTAGAATCAACCTTAAGGGATTTGCGTAAAAGTACGGGATCTTGGCCCGCAGCATAAACGACGATGGTTAAAGCGGCTAGAGCCGAGATTGCGAGAGTTTTGCGCATAATGTTTCCTGATTGCCCATTCAAAATTCGGACTTAACTACTAATGTACTACGATTCTAGGTGCGAATGAGTTCACTTATTCGTGAATTGAGTCTAAATACTTTAAAAAAATGAATTCTTTTATTGCCTTATCGCTGATTTCACTTTCGCCTGTTGATTTGGGTGGATATGATCGGTGGTCTTTAGCCATTGGAGGCGACGTGATGTTTAACCAGATTTCAGCTGGAACTAAGTCGCTTTCAGAACTTGAGCCGACGCTAAAGAGCGCGACAATTTCTATAGTAAATCTCGAGATACCTTTTACAAATGCAACATCAGTTACCCCTCGAAAAACGCTCGAAGATCGAAGGGCGAGACGGCAGTTCGTTCTCAAAGCTAACCCAGATCACATTTCTAAGTTCGTTTCAGCAGGAATTGACTTAGTTAGTCTGGGAAACAATCACGCGCTGGATTTTGGTATTCAAGGATTGCAGGAAGAACAGAAATTGTTGACCTCAATAGGAATACGATTTACCGGCGCTGGAATGAACAATCTGGAAGCAGAGAAACCAGCTGAGATGCGCCTACCAAATGGTGCGCTTTTCAGATTGGCTTCGTATTTGAGCTTTATGGCAGATTCGGCGAACGAAATTTGCACTCCAGCTACTAAAGAAACCGCTGGGGTTGCGGCATTGAAATTTCAAGGGTCGGTTGGGCCGAATGCACGAAAACGAATCGCTGAAATCGTTTTGAAATTGGAGAAGGGTGGTGCTTTTTCTGCGGTTGCAATTCATTGGGGAATCGAACGGCAAACAGTTCCAACGCCATATCAAGTTTCTTTGGCTCGCGCGTTTGTGGATGCTGGAGTGGACATGATAATTGGGCATCATCCTCATGTTTTGCAGGGTGCTGAACTGTACAAGGGAAAGCCGATTTTCTATTCGTTAGGGAATCTGATTTCGCCGTTGCCTTCGAATTCGGCTTTGTTTCATATTGATTTCAATCGGTCGGTTGCAACTCGTTTCAAGATGATTCCATTTCGGATTTCGGGAGGGAAGTGTCGGGTTTTGAAGTCTGGCCAGTTGATTGCGGAGACTTCAAGATTTGTGAAATTGTGCAAGCAGATTTCTTCGCGGTATCCATCGAAAGATTCAAAACTTCTGGCTGTTGCGAAGTACTGATTTGTGAAAAGTTGGAATTGGATTTGATGCCTTTAGAGGAGCGGACCTTGTGCGGACTGAGTGTCCGCGCTCCATTGATTCATTTCGCATTTTTTAGCAAACCACCTTGCTTTCCGCCTCCAAATAGAAAATCGCCAGTAACTACAGGAATTGAAGTTGGATCAGAAACATGCCCCGAAAGTGTTGGACGGTATGGAAAAACTCGTCGCGCAAGAAATGCCGTGTGGCCGTCTCGATCTTGAGTCTCGCCAAGTAGAGTTACATAAGGCGAACATACAATCGAATGTCCATCTCTGCGGTAAACCGCATCGAAACAGGTTACATTCAGAAGCCCAAACTCGTCTTCAAGATCGAAAAACACGACCCGTTTTCCGCTTGGAGTTGGTGGAAATCGAAGTCGAATCGGATTGCCTACAACCATGCATTTCACGCCGCCAGGCATCGAACGAATGGATTTGCTGTCGAGTCCCCCTTTCGAAAGAATTCTTTCTCGTTCGAATGCGACAAGGTGGCGATGAACGTCTAAATCAAGGATTTCTCGTTCGTACATCGCCTTTTCTTGAATTGAAAAATCTTCAATCATTTCGTCGAGAACAGGCTCGTCAAAAGTTAGATCAAGCGAGTTGCCCGACATACTTGCGAGCCAAGTCATCGCCGAAGGAATCGCCCAGAGCAACGCGCGCCTGTTGCCATGAAGTTCGTCAAAGCATCCGCACAAAATCAGCCTTTCTAACTCGTCTCGATCTGGCTGAACGCGACGCACGAAATCAAAGAAATTTGAAAACAGATGATCAGTTCTGTCATGAAGGATTCGATCCCTTGTTCCTGAAGAAATCGCTGAAATTTGCTTCAACGACACCCGAATTCCGCCATCGGGCAATCGAATTTTTGGATCCATTGCCGAAAGAACATCCTCAACTTCAAATCGCAATGTGCTCATGTTCACGGATGGAGGAAGAATTGCGATGCCTCGATCTCTAGCTTCGTTTACAAGAGTGCATGGGCCGTAATATCCGGCTGGCTGAGCATCTAAGAGTGAGGAAAAATAAGCCCCAGGATAATTTTGCTGACAGGCGATGCATCGAATAGAAATTTCAGCAAACGCCAAAGCATGACCTTGCGCAAAACCGTATCCTTTGAACTCGGAAACGTATCGAAAAACCGCTTCAGCTACATTTTCGTCATATCCGTTCGCTCGAATACGAGCAAGGATTCCGTCCTTCACCGACTCTCCAAAATCTTCTCTTCTATGTTTATGAATGTTCTCTCTGGTCTCTTCTGCTTCTCCGGAAGAGTAGCCCGCGAATTTTTGCAAAAGTTGATCTACTTGCTCTTGAAAGACCAATATTCCGTAGGTCAATCCCAAAATCTCTTCAAGATCGCGATGCTCGAAAGTGAACGGTTTTCCGCGTCTTCGAGCAATCAATTCATTTATTTTTACTGCGCCGCCAACGCCTGGACGAATTCCCGCTTGAACCAAGCTTGCATCGTGCAGATTGGAAGTTCGAACCCGAATATGCGCCTGCCTCATGGCTGGCGAAGCCGATTGAGGAATACCGATGAGTTCGCCAGTTCGCATGGCTCGATACGGCTCGTCGTCATCTAATGGAAACGACTCGATTCTGAATTCGCTTTGGCTAACCCGAATTCTCTCCTCTGTACCTCGAAGAACGTTTTGCCCGCGTAAACAGAGAATGTCAAATTTGTCAAAGTAGTATTTTGCGCTTCGCTTGTCCCATTGAATGATTCTGAGATTTGTTGATGTGCCATGTCCGTCCCGGACATGTGTGGCATATTCGTCCCGAATATGCGTTCCGTTTGCGTCTCGCAAATGCTCCCTCTCGTGCGAGCAGCACAAGCCACTCTTGACCGGGACGGTCAAGCCACTCATGTCCGAGACGGACATGTCACATTCCGTCGCTGACCACATAACTGGCACTGTGTTTGAAATCGGCTCACTCGAAATCACAACTCCCGAAGAATGGGAACGGATGTTGCGAGGGAGGTCTTGCATTCTCTCAGCGAGTTCAAAAACCCATCGGAATCGCTCCTTCGGGATTCCGCTTCCAGCAAGTTCCGGGCGATGTAGCAGTGAAGACTCCAATTTTTCAGGCGTTACTCCGCCATGCATTCTCTTGGCAAGGAAACCGATCAGCGCGTCCGGCAATCCCATCACTTTGCCGACTTCACGAACGATGCCTCTCGTGCAGTAGGTTCCAATCGCAGCTACTGTGGCAACTCTTTCGACTCCATATTTTTGTGTCACATATGTGCGAACGTCTTCACGTCGCGTAGATTCAAAGTCAATGTCAATGTCTGGCCGTTTGCTTCCATCGTCAGGAAGAAATCGGTCGAAATGCAGATTGTGCTTGTAGGCGTCAATCCTTGAAAAACCTAGGCAATAGGAAACTGCGGCATCAACAACCGAACCTCTTCCGGAAAAGAAAATGCCTTCTTCTCGCGCCCAATTGCACATATCCCAAGCAGTGAGAAAGTGATCGGCAAAGTTGAGACGAATGATTCTTTCTAGCTCATGATCAATCTGTTTTTTCAACCCAGGAGCGATCTTTGGATGCCGTTCATGCGCTCCGACCCATGCGATTTCGTGTAATGTATGTCCAGGATCGGAATACATTTGTGGAAGTCTGGTTCTGTGCGGAAGAACGTCGTCATCGCAGCGATCTGCCAATCGGATCGTGTTTTCAATCAGTTCTGGCCGATCAGAAAACAATTCTCCAAATTCCCTCGGTGTTCGTAAGTATCTTTCAGCGTTGATTTCTCGCAAGGGCTCATGGTTCGAAATTTGATGCTGAAACTCGTCTCTTCTAGGCTTTCGGCCAATGATTTCCTCGATTCGGCAAAGAGTGTCTGTGCAAACCAGCACGTCTTGAACAGGGAAATGCTCGGGTCGAGCATGAGTAACTTTTCCACCAGCAACCAATAGAATTCCCAATGAATCGGCAATGGATTCCAGATTTCGATTCACGGATACTTCCCACGGCAAATAGCTTCGATCTACTTGAATTGCGATGTTACTTCTTCCAAAAACTAAGCACAGTTTTTCAATTTGTGAAGCTGCTTCTTGAGTTCGCCCTTGAATCAATAGACGATTCGCAGCCGAACGATGCCCGCCGCAAAGGCAAATCAAATCTCGTGAATACTGTTCGAGTCGTTGCCAATTGCAAAGCGGAAATTGGCGCGGTTCTTCTAAATGGCACCCTGTCAGCAAGTGCGAAAGCGATTGATAGCCATGTTTGCTTTTCGCAATGAGAACAAGTTCGGAACCGTCTTCCATTTCAACTGTGCAACCGACAAGAGGCTTGATTCCGACTGCCTTGCTACGACGCACGAATTCGACTGCACCAATGAGTGAAAAATGGTCGGCTAGGCAAGCCGCAGAAATTCCAGCACCAGCGCATAAAATAGGAATTTCTTCGGCGAGCATGGTTCCTCTTCCGATGCTGTATCCGCTTTGAACCTGCAACGCCGCATAAGTTTTTGGCAATAAGTTTGTGGAAACAACTTCGACTTCTCGAGGAAGATAGCCGCAAGCCTGAGCCACTTTTTCGTCGCGCCGCTTGTGAATTCGCAGGTTCCACTCTTCGCGGTTGTTGGTCTCAGGCGCAAGAAGCTCTTGTTGCTCTTTGGGTGTCAGTTTTCGATGAGTCAGCGATGGCAACTCGATGCTGGTTTCCCTTCTAATGCCGTTTGAAGCTATGGATCGAGTGAACTCCGCTTGCGATTCACCGCTCCACCACTCGCCCGTTTCTCGCCATTTGGCGAGTAAATTAATGCCATCCATTTGCGTTTTGCCATGCCCTTAGAACGAGCTTGCGGCGGGGAAGTGCTACGTCAGCGGCGACCTGTATAGCTGAATCTCCAAATGTGGTTTTGAGTGAAAGAAATGCAGCTTCAGCAGAGATTTTGCGCTCGCCAAGATCATGCGAGCCGTCAAGCTGCCTTTGCTTTTGGCGCATTTTCTCTAGCTCGGGAAGCTCAACAAATACTGACTCGACAGGCTCTTTGCATTCTGGAAAGAGAACAACGATTGCGCGAAGAAGGTCAAGAGTGGATTGAAGTGGCTTTGAAAATGTTCTCGAGAGGTCTTTGCAATGTCCTGAAGAAAAGGCTACAGATAGGCTAACTGTTCGAGTTATGGAATCTAAATTCTTCAATCTTGTGCTGAGTCGTTTTGCCAGTTTTCGCAAAGCAGGCTCGACTTCAAGCCATGTTGATGCATCTCCCAGTTCAATTTTGCCTGAGATTCGAGTGATTCGAAAAGTTGGAATGACCGGGTCGTCGAAGGTGCCCAGCGAGGCTGATGCGATGATATTTGCCTCTTCTCGAAACTGCGATTTCAGGGTCCGAAGTGGGATTTTTTGCACATCCCCTATCAGCGGATACCCTAAAAATTGCAGTCGTTGGCGAGTTTCTGCGGTGACTGGCGAGAGTTTTGAGACCCGTTGTGAGGCAAGAAAACGTGCTGCTTGAGCGAAGGAATCTGAAAGTTTATGTGACGAGCCACTTCCGGACAGGTCACACTCGGACGAGGCACAGAAGGACGTTTCTCCCAATCTCGCAACCCATTTCGCCTGAGCAAATCCGATATGAACATCCGTTTGAAACCTCTCGCTCAGCCTCTTGGCAGCTTCCCACGCTAATAGGCCAGGTTGGGAATGACCTCTCAAATCCAAATATGCGCGGTGCATTTCAGCAGGCTCGATCCGGTCTGTGAACTCGGCGCAGAGTTCGAGCATCTGCTTTTGAAACTCTCGGTAGCTTTCTTCCTCAAAGGCCACGATCCATGAAGAGCTTTCTGCCAAGCACTTCGCCTCTTGAAGGCTCATTCCAACTCGAAACCCAGCAGTCAACGCGGCTTCGTTTGCGTCAATGATCATCTTCTCATGAGAAATGAGCAGCGGCTGAGCATTTCTCTCCTCGTCATTGGCGAATGGCAGAAGATAGAAGTGCGGAATGGATAGAGAAGCGATATAGTGCATATATGTCTACTATTATAGGACGTTTTTCAGAAATTTGCAAGCCTTTATCCAGGTCATCAGAAATTTATTCTCAAATACTTGTCAACTTTTGTTGTTGAATCTGAAACTGTTCCAAAAACAGACCAACCTTCCATAAATGAATCGTGTATGAAGTTCTCAACACGAAGTACCGACAATCAAAGAGCGTACGCCTGAAAAATCCGCATAGTGAAACCAATGTCTCACGAGCTAGAACAATCGTTTTATATGGCACGACAACCTATCTTTGATAGGAAGGGCGCAATCGTGGCGTATGAGCTTTTGTTTCGGAACAACTTAGGCTTGGTTCCGTCGTCATTTACGACCCTTGACGAGCAGATGGCACTTGCGAATGTTCTCCTAAATGTTGGTCTTGACCAACTCGCAAAAGACTCCATCGCTTATGTGAACGTTCCCACTTCGTTGCTATATTCGGAAGCGATTCGCCTACTGCGACCTGAACGAGTAGTGCTAGAAGTGCTTGAAACCGTTGAGGTCAATCAACAAACAATTGCTCAAATCCAAACCCTCAAAACTAGCGGCTACAGGTTAGCTCTTGATGACTACGTCTTCGAAGAGAAAAGTACGGGGCTAATATCTTCTGTTGACATCGTCAAAGTAGATGTTCTAGCAGTTACACCCCAAGAACTTGTGCTAAATATGGCGAATCTGAAGAGTACAGGATGCACGCTTTTAGCTGAAAAGGTTGAAACGCCGGAAATGCATCAGTTCTGCATAAAGCTCGGTTTTGACTTGTTCCAGGGCTATTTCTATAGCAAGCCAGTTACGCTAAAGGGAAGCTCTAGGCCAAGCAACTTTCATGCTCTCGCAACAATTCTTGAGAGGCTCCAAGACCCTGACGTTACTACTCAGGAGATTGAAGGCCTATTGTGCGCCGACGTGTTGCTTTGTGAAAAGATCCTACGAATGGTGAACTGTGCAGCGAACTGCGTTGGCAGGGAAATCAATTCAGTAAGACAAGCGATCATGTTCTTAGGGTTAAGGCAAATTCGCACGCTCACAGAGCTTGCGATTGTCGGCAGCATTTCAGGACGACCGCCAGAACTATACGAACTATCAATCCTACGAGCTAGATTCTGTCAAAGAGTTGCTGAGATTGAAGGTCTAGAGAGTCCCGCAGTCCACTTTACAGTAGGTCTTCTTTCAGCAATTGATGCTCTCTTGGATTCTCCGATGGACGCGATTGTGAAAGAACTAGGATTAAGCAAGAATATTGGCGATGCCCTGCTAGGTACGGGACCCGATTCCGATTGCAGCAGATCGCTAAAAACCATAACTGCGATCGAGAATGGCGATTGGGCAACGGCATACGAACTTTCTCCTAAAATGCCGAGTGAGCTGTACGGCGAGTCTCTCGCATGGGCAGAGGACCGAACTTTGTTATTGGCAGCTTGAGAATAGGCGTCTGTTGCGCTGGCACTCCCAGAACAATCGCTACCAAACCAAATACGGCTGGCTCATTTTCTTCAATTTCCCAACTCAAGATTTTTGTCCTGCCAATTGTTGGCGATTCGAACTGACAAGGTATAATTTCTCTGCTTCACGGCTTCAATGGCGTAGCTTGTGAAATAGAACAAACGACTCGATTTGAACATCTCTAGCACTGGTTGCCAGGAGACGCTCGTTGAGTCGTGAGAGTTGATCGCATAAACGACAACCTATCCAAGGAAAACCCGTGCCAAAATCTGCCCCTGCAAAAACTACCTATACTCCTTCCGAATTGGAGCACTTTTACCGCCAAATGGTATATCTGCGGCACTTCGAAGAAAAGTGCAATTTCTGTTTTCGTCAAGGAAAAGCTGGCGGATATTTGCACGTTTACATTGGAATGGAACCGCTGGCAATCGGCTGGCTTAACTGCATTCGCAAAGATTGGGACTACGTAATTACAGCTTATAGAGATCATGGTCACGCTTACGTTT
The DNA here is from genome assembly GCA_031400935.1 of Armatimonadota bacterium. Classification (GTDB taxonomy): domain Bacteria; phylum Armatimonadota; class Fimbriimonadia; order Fimbriimonadales; family Fimbriimonadaceae; genus JANNJE01. The sequence goes on along the minus strand of JANNQV010000023.1, from coordinate 14,747 downwards.
TGGGAACTCCTGTCCACGAAATCTTAGCCGAAATTATGGGGCGCAAAACAGGCACATCGAAGGGCAAAGGCGGCTCAATGCACTTGTATGACATCAAGCGAAATTTCTTCGGCGGATGGGGAATCGTTGGCGGACATACTGCGCTTGGCGGCGGTCTTGCGATGGCTGCAAAGTATCGCGGCGAGGACAGGGTTACCCTTTGCTATCTTGGCGATGGAGCCTCGAACGCTGGCGTTTTCTTCGAAACTCTGAACATGGCAGGGCTATACAAACTGCCGATCATTTTCATCATCGAAAACAACCGCTATGCGATGGGTACTGCTCTCGAAAGACATGCCGCCGACCCAGAACTTTACAAGCGCGGCTATCCGTTCGATATGAAGCACGTGCGCGTTGACACTATGGATTTGCTTCAAACCATGTCTGACGCGCAGAGGATCATTGACGACGTTCGAGGCGGCGGCGGCCCTTATTTGGTCGAAGCCATGACCTATAGGTTCTCAGGACATGGTGCAGCCGACCACGAGCGTCACCTCTATCGAGACAGAAGCGAAGAAGAGCAGTACGAAAAACGCGATCCGATCAAGCTGTTTGAAGAATATTTGGACAAGAACAAAATCATGACCCGCGAAAAAATGGAAGCCATTGATGAAGAAGCTCAAAACCAAGTTGAGCAGCTATATGAGGCGGTAGATAAAGAACCTTTCCCTGATCCGCAAGAGGTTTACGACGACGTTTATTCCGACATGAATCCGGAGATGGGGCACTAATGGCAACAATGACTTACCGTGATGCGGTCCGCCTTGCAATCACTGAAGAGATGGATCGGAACAAAGATGTTTTCATTCTTGGCGAAGATATCGGAAAATACAAAGGCACTTTTCGCGTAACAGACGGTTTATACGAGCGATATGGCGTGGAACCTGGCGACTGGCTCATTCCACCTAGTGAAGAAGAGAATGTTCGAGACGGCGTTGCTCGAAGGGTAGTTGATACTCCGATCACAGAGCCTGCTATGGTCGGCTTTGCAACTGGAATGGCGATGACCGGCCTTCGGCCAATTGTTGAAATGATGACGATGTCGTTTTCGATTCTTGCGCTTGATCAAATCATTAACCACGCCGCAAAAATTCACTACATGACTGGAGGTCAAGCGACTTGCCCACTGGTTATCCGAGGTCCTGGCGGCGCGGCAAATCAGCTATCGGCTCAGCACAGCCATTCGATGGAAGGCTGGTTTGCCCACGTTCCTGGGCTAAAAGTTGTAGCTCCCTCGTTCCCAGAAGATGCGAAAGGAATGCTCAAGCAAGCGATCCGCGACGACAATCCGGTCATCTTCACAGAAAATCCTGGCTTGTATGCAATGAAAGGCGAAGTCACCGAAGACCCCGATTTTCTGATTCCGTTTGGCAAAGCTAAAGTGGTTCGTGAAGGTAAAGACCTTTCTCTTATAGGCTATAGCCGAATGACTCATGTAAACCTGAAAGCAGCCGAGTTATTGTCGCAGGAAGGCATTGATGCCGAAGTTGTGGATGTTCGCTCGCTCCTTCCCTTAGATACCGAAACGATTTACAATTCTGTTCGCAAGACTCACCGTGCAGTAGTGGTTTACGAAGATTGGCGAAGCGGCGGATTTGGTGCCGAGATTGCAGCTCGAATCGGCGAGGATTGCTTTGACGACCTTGATGCCCCGGTTGGAAGGGTTGGCGGGCTCAATGTTCCTATGCCGTATGCCCGTGTTCTTGAGCTTCAATGCATTCCAAACGAGAATGACGTTGTTGATGCCGTAAAAAAGCTTCGCTAAACAATTATTTGTCGTAGAATTCTTGATTTTATTGCTTCCAACAGTTATCATAGGGCATGAACCTATTGCCTGCCCTCCTTTTGTTGGCCGCTACTTTTCAAGAGCCAAGGCAGCCGCCGTTTAACAAACCGTTACCCACCGTTCCTCCGGTTGAGTGGAGCCTCGGTGAAAACGCTTATGTCCGGGTTACCTATGAATTTGTCTTTCGAAGTAGTGCTCGCTTGAATTATTCTTGCTCGAATTATTGTAACGGCCAAAAGCATTTTGCACATGAAAATTGCGACGAATCGTGCGACACACGTTGCCAAGTCCGGCACAGCGACCCTGCAGCAGGTTTGTTCCCTGTTGGAGGTGGCCTTAATCGAAATTCTATTCAAGCTATTCTTAACCAGTTTGGCGCGGGAACTCAAGTTCCAAACGTTGCCAATAATTTGTCAAGTGGCATTGGGTCCCATGCGGATAGCAATCATAGTTCCCTGGATCATCTAACTTTGGACCTTCCTCGTGGCCACTGGGTTAGAAACCATTGCTCAATTTCAGAGAGACAAGTATGGTTTTTGAATTTCAGACTTGTAGCACATATTCAATTGTCTCGCAGGACTCTTAGACCGGACGGTACACAGTCCACAGTAGAAGGTCCCAAATTAGACGTTGATGCTGGCCATTTGGAAGTGCCAACTGACGACATAACGTACGATAATTATGTCCGCTGCCAGTGCGTAATCGTATCGGAAGGCCACTTGGAAGAAGAGAACGAGGAAGTAGGAGGCGTTTTCATTGACCCCGACAATAGTGATAGCAACAATGAAATGCAATTCTGCAACAACGAGCTTCAAGGGACGGTCGGGCTTACTTGTACTGCCGAAAGCATGACTTCTTGCACATTCACCGCCACGAACCCTACAGACAAGGAAATCGAGATTTGCGTTTATCCGGGGACAGAATTGATCTGCTCAGACGATAAAACGCAAAACATTGGAACTTGTGGCACGGCGCGTTTGGTCATTCCAGCTGGAAAATTTGGGCCGTTTCTACCTTCAACGGTTTCCGTGAAAGTTCGTGCAGTCTGTCTCAACATGAACAAGAAGGAGCCGGACGAGAGCAGCAAATTCAAAATTGGCGGCTCATCGTTTGATCCACTTCGCAGGCTTGCGAGGTTTAGCGAGAAGGAGCGATTTAAGTCTGTCGTCGAGCAGATTCGAGTTTGGATTGTTACCGACCAGGCGACACTTCCCGAAATTCAAAAGCACCTGATGTTCCCAAAACCAACTGCTGGCCAGTACCTAAGGGCATTGGAAACGGTTACGACTGTCGGCAAAGTGGACCTAACTGAGGCGAAATATGCAAAATGCCTTGATCCAACATTGATCGGTGGTGCTCCAACAACCCTTGAAGCCGTTAACAACTTTGTCAAGGTGATAGAAAAATCCAATCTAAGTGGGCTTGCAAAAACTGCTTCAGATGCCAAAACGTTTGAGGGATTATGGTCTGAAGATGCGAAGAAGTATGGCTCGGAACATGCCGCATGGGTGGCAAACTCGCTGGCGTCCTCGTCGAATCTGGCTTTACATGATGCTGCTCGAAACTTTTTGATGAATACTGTTCCGGCCGTTCGTCGAGAAGAAGTAGCTTCGTTTGGGGGGTTATCAGGAATTGGCTATTGGCTTCTAGGCGCCGATGAAGCCAGGGCAAAGAAATCGTTGGAGATAATGGCTGTCTATCGGTCGAAAGCCACGATCTTGTACCTGCTCAATCCCAACCCGTTGCTTCCCGAATCAATTCGATCTGAAGCTAAGGCACTTGCCGACGATCTCTTAAAGCCCACCCTGCGGCAGACGAATTATTTTGGTTTGAAATTTGAAACCAAATTGGCGGGAAAATTGAGATTGGCGTCACGAAATTGAACTAATTGCTGGGAAATCGGATAACATCCTTCCATGATTTTCTTCCCACTTGCTATTCAGCAGGCTCAGCTATTTCTTGGCCCACAAGAGTATGTGAAAGACCCAGGATTTGCGAAGCTTGTCTGGGATCAATCGCCCAACTTCGGACCTAGGCCCGGCGATGCGGTGATTGACACAATTGTGCTTCACCACACGGCTGGGCCGACTTTAGAAGGCTGCGTAAAGTGGTTTCGAACCAAAGAGAGCCAAGTGAGCGCTCACTTTACGGTGGGAAAGGATGGTTCTATTGTCCAGCATGTCTCCACATTTTCTAGGGCATGGCACGCCGGTGTCAGTAAAGATTTTCGAGGGAAGGAGAACTTGAACAATTTTTCAATTGGCATCGAAATGGTAAATGTCGGTGATGGCAAAGACCAATGGAATCAAGAGCAAGTAGATGTTGTTTACTTCCTTTGCGCTCATCTAAAAAAGCGATTCCCGACCATTAAGTTCATCACTTCTCATGAATATATCGCGGAGCCTCAAGGTCGCAAGAACGATCCCAAGAATTTTCCGTGGCTCCAAATGCGGGGATTAGGGCTAGAGATGAATGTTGGGTTGAAGGGGAAGTAGGGTATTGGGCTTAGGGTGCAGGGTGGGAGGCTGACAATAACCGAATCAGCTCGCGAAATATCGAACGCAACCCTATGCCCTATCCCCAATATCCTAAACCCAACACCCTAAGTAGACCCCTTCACCTTCGTGATTAGGATGCTTCCTAGTAGCATTACAAACCCAGCTAGCAGAAAGGCGATTTGATATCCTCGACCCGGCTGCCAATGGTTGCCTTTATCTATGAAGAAACCTATTCCGCCGCTCACGAGTTGGGGTGCGGCGATGCTCATTTGCCACACTCCCATGTCTCTCGCTAGGTTGTCCTTATTGGGCAAAACGTCAGAAACAATAGCCCAATCCGCAGAAAGGTAGGCTCCGTACCCGATTCCAAATACAATTGCTATCGGAAAAAGAAGCGAATAATTGCTGATGAAACAAAACGCCACAAGCGGAACGAACATGATCCATCCAGCTTCTTGAACAACTCGCTTTCTTCCTACTTTGTCGCATCGCTTCCCGCAAACAAGTGCAGAAACTGCCCCAGATAGCGAAAGTGCCACTGCAATTGCGATTACGGCTTCAAACGGTTTAGAAAACTTAACGAATCCAAGGTCGAATACCTTAACTACATCAGTTAAGTAATTCAATAGGTAATTGAGAATTACATAGAATCCTATTGCATTAAGGAAACGGGTTAGCCATACCCATCGAAAGTCATTATCGAGCAAAGATGCCCACAGACTTGATTTTTCCTTCGGCACATCTTCAACAACGCGATCAGGCGTCGTTTCCCGCTCGAATTTCGCGATTGATCCAATAGAAGCGAGACCGCAAAGGACATTTACAATTGCCAGAAGCATGAAAATCGTTGTTGGCGAACTGCCAAACGCTAACCCGATAACGGCGGCGATTACTTGTCCGCCAAGTTGCAAAAATCCCATGTAACCCGACGCCTGACCACGATTCTCTTCGCTGACCAGTTCCGGAATCGCGGAACTGTACGGTCCTGTTCCTACATCGTCAGATATCTGTATGAGAAGATACGAAATCATGAGGCCTATATAGGACTGCGCTTGTCCCATCGCAATAAGGGAGATTGCGGTCATCGCAGCACCTAGCGCAAGGTACGGCCTTCGTGCGCCAAACCTCGTTTTTGTTCGGTCTGAGAGCCATCCCATAAGGGCTGGGCCGATCATGGCTTCTGCGGCTCCGATGGCCACGATCAGCCCCCACATGCTGTTCTTTTCGCCGCCAGGAACCAAGCCATTGACCAAATCTGGTGTCAAAAAGAAGAGAATGAACCACTTTAGGCTGGTTGCAAACCAATAGGCACTGAGGCCGAGGAATCGAAACGAGTTGGTTTTGGAAGCCATAGTTAGTCTCTAGGACGAGGAGTTCGTGTTTAACGGTGGGAAAGATGACCGAAATTGCTGTTCAAATTGTATCAGTTGCCTCATAATAGTATCAATGGACGAAAGGGAACAGAATTGGCGCGACTTCGAGGCAATGGCGAAACGACCACTGAGTCAGCGCATTAAGTATGGCTTCATCAAGACATACAAACCTGTTCTGGACGATGAGCCTTATCGGTCATTTGAAACGATGGCCGAATATCGTGCCTGGTGCGAGCAAAATCTTCCTAGCTGGTTGGGTTATGGGCGCGTTTGAATATCGCCAAGCAGAGGAGCTAAAGACCTCTTTTGTAAAGCATGGAGTTCGCTATCTCTTTATCGGAAAAGCTGGCGCAATCATTCTTGGCTTTCCAGATACCACGCAAGATGTTGACGTATTTCCTGAAAATGATCGAGATAACGGTCGTAAGTTAATCGCATCACTTACCGATATTGGATTTAAACTGTCACCCGTGCGGGAAGAAGAGATCATCCGTGGAAAAGATTTTGTCGAAATCAAAGATGGTCCGTTTGACATTGACCTAGTTTTTGCCCCTGACGGCATCGAGAGCTTTGAGGAAGCGTGGTCTCGGAGATCGTCGGTAGACGGATTCGAAGTTTGCAGTATTGATGACATTATCGCGAGCAAAGTATCGGCGAACCGGCCAAAGGACCTTGAATCTCTTGGTCGGTTGAAAGATTTCAGGGAGTACCTTCGTCAGCAAAGAGTTCCCTAAACGAATGGAACCTCAACAAAGCCACAATTGTTAGTGCTAATTTTCGACACGATAGTTGCTTGCATAACCGGAAACCAGCCTGCGGCGGTGGCAATTGTACGCCTTTCGGGCCCCGACAGTTGGGAAATCGCAAGCAAGATTTTCAATCCATGGCCTAACGATGTTGAGCCTAGGAAGGCGGTTTACGGTTGGTTTGAAACCGGCGATGACGGGTTTGTTTTGCCGTTTGCCGAAGGCTCTAGTTATACAGCCGAGCAATGCGTCGAGTGCAACATTCACGGCTCCCGAGCAGCGATTCAAACTTTGATTGATTCTTGTCTGAAAATTGGTGCGAGAATGGCAAATCCCGGCGAATTCACCGAACGTGCATTTTTGAACGGGCGAATAGACATTACGCAAGCCGAGGGAATACGCGACACGATTGAGGCGCAAACTGAAATTCAGCTTCGGCAAGCCGCGCTTCATCGGGAAGGTTCGCTTCGGCGCACCATTGAGGCAGTTCGAAACGAACTGATTGGCGAACTTGCGGGAATCGAGGCTTCGGTAGATTTCAGCGAAGAGATTGGAGAATACGACCGAGAGTTTGGATGTCAAGTTCTTTGCCAGTCGTCACAAAAGCTTGGAGATTTAGAAAGCACTGCAAAAGCTGGAAGACTAATTCGAAATGGAATCCGAATTGCGATAGTAGGCCTCCCAAATGCTGGAAAATCGTCCCTGTTGAACGCAATCTTGGGACGAGAGCGGACCATTGTCACACCTATTCCTGGCACGACGAGAGACTATATCGAAGAATCTGCGGAAATTGGCGGCTTGGTATGCACTCTAATTGACACCGCTGGATTGCAAGAGACGAAAGACATTGTCGAGAAAGAAGGAATCAGTCGAACTCGCTCGATTATTGAATTGGCTGACGCTATTTGGTACGTTTACGATGCGAATGAAGGGTGGAGCGGGGCCAACGAAGTAGAGTTCAACGCGATATCTCGACCAATCTTGAAGGTCGCGAACAAGATTGACCTATGTTCGGAAATCGGTCAGAAAGGCATGCATGTGTCTGCAAAAACAGGACGAGGACTTGATGATTTGCAAAAATGGGTTAGCGAGTTTGCGATGTTTGGCGAGGCTTCAGTCAAGCCGTTTGTCAATGATCGCCAAGTTTCAAACCTTCAAATTGCATTGGAAGCATGTCGGAATGCTGAAGAAACGCTACGGCACGACTTGCCCTCAGATCTCGCCGTGGTTCAATTGACAGAGGCAATCCAGGCGCTTGGACTCATTTTAGGGGTCGAAGCGGATGCAAACTTGCTTGATGAGATTTTCAGTAGGTTTTGTATTGGGAAATAGGGGAGGTAATTGGGTGATTGGGTCATTGGGTAGTCGCTGCGGTCGCTTTTGTTGCCGTGGACGCTGGGCGTCGCCCCTTTTCTGCAATCAGGCGAGCGACAACGAAGCTACAACAGCGACTATTGAGCGACATGAATACTATTTGACGACCATATGCCCACTACCTGGAAACCATCTGCCAACGCTCCAAGTTTTTTGGAACCTAACTTCGATTTCTTACGTTATACTATGTATACCAAGTTATTTGAGTGTATGAGGCTCAAGTAAAGATTATGCGATTCGATAAACTCACGATCAAAGCACAGGAACTCTTTCAAGAGGGGCAAGACGTTGCGACGAAACTTCAACATACAAGTATTGAAGTCGAGCATCTTTTCCTCGCCATGCTAGGCCAACAGGGCGGTGTTGCGGCTCCAGCATTGGAGAAAATTGGCGTTGATCCCCGTTTAATTGCAAAGAAACTGGATGAAGAGCTTGGAACTTACCCGAGAGTAACTACCAGCCAAGGTTATGGAACCACGATCGGCCCAAGGCTTCAAAAAGCGTTTATTTTTGCCTTTAACGCCGCAGAAGCGATGAAGGACGAGTACGTCTCTGCCGAGCACTTTCTTATTGGAATTGCCGAAGAAGGCGGCTTTTCAAGCAAGCTCCTATCTACATATGGAGCAGATAAGGCGACTATCGAACAGGCCATCGAATCGTTCCGAATGGGAAGGCGGATTACTGATCAGAATCCTGAAGACAAGTTTCAAGCTCTCGAAAAATACGGAATTGACCTCACGGCCAAGGCAAGGCAAGGCAAACTAGACCCTGTAATCGGTCGCGATGAAGAAATTCGCCGTATCATACAAGTTCTCAGTCGCAGAACCAAGAACAACCCAGTTTTGATCGGAGAGCCAGGTGTTGGAAAAACGGCAGTTGTCGAAGGTTTAGCCCAGCGGGTTGCATCTGGCGACGTTCCTGAAAGCCTTCGGGACAAGTCTGTAATTTCGCTGGACTTAGGCGCCCTTATTGCGGGAGCAAAGTACCGTGGCGAGTTTGAAGACCGCCTGAAAGCTGTTCTCGACGAAATCAAAAATTCGGAAGGGCGAATCATTCTCTTCATTGACGAGCTTCACAATTTGGTCGGCGCAGGTAAAGCGGAAGGCTCAATGGACGCCGCCAACATGCTTAAGCCGATGCTGGCTCGAGGTGAATTGAGAACCGTCGGCGCAACAACCCTTGACGAATTTCGCAAGCATTTGGAGAAAGATGCCGCGCTAGAAAGGCGCTTCCAACCTGTTTTTGTTTCAGAGCCGAGCGTCGAAGACACGATTTCAATACTTCGAGGACTCAAAAACCGTTACGAGATTCACCACGGCGTTCGAATAACAGATTCTGCTTTGGTAGCCGCCGCGACCTTAAGTTCGCGCTACATTTCTGACCGGTTTCTGCCCGACAAAGCAATTGACTTGATGGATGAAGCGGCTAGCAAGCTCAAGATCGAAATTGACTCCGTTCCAGCCGAAATAGACGAAGTTGAAAGGCAAATGAACCAGCTTCACATTGACGTGGAAGCTCTGAAGAAGGAAGACGACAAACCAAGCAAAGAACGTTTATCCGCGACCGAGAAAAAGATTGCCGACTTGCAAGAAAAGTCAAGCGCACTCCGAGCGACATGGCAAGCGGAAAAGGAGCGAATCGAGAGCGTTCGCAAATTCAAAACGGAATATGAAGAACAGAAGCTTCAGTTTGAGCAGGCTCAACGCGATGCGGATTGGGGCAGGGCAGCCGAGATTCAACATGGCAAAATGCCTGAAATTTTGAGGCAGTTAGACAAAGAATCAGCTGAATTAGCACGGATTCAAGAGAGCGGAAAAATGCTCAAAGAAGAGGTAGACAGCGAAGATATCGCAGAAGTTGTAGCAAAATGGACTGGGATTCCCGTTAGCAAGCTCATGCAGGGCGAAATGCAAAAGCTTCTGACGATGGAAGACAAGCTCCGGGCAAGAGTAGTGGGGCAAGAAGAAGCATTGCGCATAGTGAGCGATGCAATTCGTCGTTCCCGAGCAGGAATCAGCGATCCGCACCGTCCGATTGGCTCGTTCCTGTTCCTGGGTCCGACTGGCGTAGGGAAGACCGAGACCGCAAAGGCCCTCGCTGAATTCCTTTTTGACGATGACAAAAACATCGTCCGAATCGACATGAGCGAATTTGGCGAGAAGCACTCGATTGCGAGGTTAATAGGTGCTCCTCCAGGTTATGTAGGGTTCGAAGAAGGCGGGCAATTGACTGAAGCCGTGCGCCGCCGGCCCTATAGTGTTGTGCTTCTAGATGAAATTGAAAAGGCGCACCCCGAAGTGTTCAATGTGCTGTTACAGCTCCTGGACGACGGCAGGCTGACTGATGGACATGGCAGGACTGTAGATTTTCGAAATACGGTGGTCATCATGACCAGCAACCTCGGTTCGCAGCATTATGCCGATCCATTTGGATTAAGTGGCTCGGGCGTCTCGCCCGAGGATTCAGAAGTTCGGCTCGGACTATCCTTCGAGAAAAGCAGTAAGTCCTCGGGCGAGACACCCGAGACACAGAAGGGCTCGTTTGAAGAGACCAAGCAGCGGATTCTCGAAGAGGTTCGCATGGCATTCCGCCCCGAATTCGTGAACCGAATCGACGACATGATCGTGTTTCGTTCGCTGGGCGTTGCCGAAATTCGCAGCATCGTGGTCCTCCAGCTCAGCGAGCTGATGAAACGGCTCGAAACCCGCCGAATCCAGCTTTCCTTAAGCGAAGAGGCGCAAACGCAAATCGCAGTTGCAGGGTTCGACCCGATCTATGGCGCACGACCGCTCAAAAGGGCGATCCAAACGCACATCATGAACCCGCTTGCTCAAAAGATTCTAAGTGGGGAGGTTGCCGATGGGTCAAAGGTCGCGGTAGATTATCGTGAGTCAGGATTCACGTTTGACATAGCTGTCGAAGTTGCGAATCCGTAGCAATGGCAGAACTTCAGACACTAAGGCTGTATTGTAAAGTCGTAGCCCTTGAGAAATCCTCCCTTGAGGGCTACGACAAATTTCTCTGCGATCACGCTTCCTTCTGGGCTTCTCAAAACTAACGTGTAGTCTCCAGGGCGAACGTGGCTGAAGACATATCCAAATTCGTCGTCAACATAGCTGATTTGCTTCATTTCTCCGTTCGAATTGACCAACCACACCACGTAACCAGTATTTTGCTTAACTCCAGAAATCCGTCCCTCAATTTCAGCGGATTCGATTACTGCAAGGTCTGTTTTGAGCGTAGAGCCAGGTCGAAGTATGGCCACGACTCCAGGTTTGTCTGCCATCCAACTTGGGTCTTCAAACGAAATCTCATTGAGTGCGATCACAATTTCTTGACCAGTCATCAGGCGTTCTAAATTGCAGATTCCTGAGCCATTGGTCTTAGCCGCAAAGGAGTTTCTCCCAACTTTTATGCCAACCCCAGGCAATAGTAAGTCCCCTTCATCAAACGTTCCCGAGAGGTTTCGATCTAAGAAAACTCGAACCGAAACGGTTCCCATTTCCGCACTTCCTGGTTGAACCAATTGCATTGAATCTATGGACGACTGCCCATAAACACCAGCAGACAAAAGCAGGTTCGTGCTAATTCCCCCGCGGAGATTTGCCGAAAAATTGAGCCCAACGAAAATCGGTCCGAATGCTCGGTAAATTGTGCCGACGCCGGCAATTGAACTCGCTCGAGAATCATCGTATTCGAGCCCGTACCGGTAGCGATAGTCAGGTGAGAGCCACTTGTCAATTCCGATTCTAGCTGAATGAATTCCCGTATTCTCTCCCATTCCATAGCCCATGTCGAATCGAAGGGAAGATCGCTCCATCCTCTTTCGGATCTGAATCAGTCCAGACCCGCTAAATGGAGCGCTTGAAACTCGTGCCGTCATCGTGTTTGAAAAATACGTGTCGCCCGATCCGCCGCTTAACCTCGCCCGGATCAGTGTTGCCGGATTCGTTCCATCGTAGCGATCGGCGCTAAATCCGTAAGAGAGGTGGCTCTGATTGACTTTTCCGATTCCATCAAACCTGAGTTTTGTAACTGAAGTTGCGTTCGAATCAATTTCAGGCAGGATGCTTCCTCTAAACTCGTCGTTAAGTCGAGTGTGTTCCAAAGAAATCGTGTTGCTTCCAAACTTCTGCCAAATTCCGCCAGAGATTGCCGATCCGCCTGAGTCGTCAGCCATCGCGTTTAGATGCCATTTCGCTGCTCCGCCCCATGAATGGTATCCCGCTCCGAAGTACCTTGTAGATTCATCGTCTGCGTCAAGCTGAGCAATGGTTGCCGACATCCATGAGCCAGATGTCAGTCCGAGTTGATATTGCCCGATCAGCTCGTTTCGGCTCGTCGCAAAGCTGGTCTGACTAGTCCCGAAAATTGACTCTCCAACCTGGCTTGCAGAAATCTGATATCGCCTTTGGCCTGGTCTTGGGCCTGAAGCGTCCCCATAAAGTGTTCGCTCTTCTTCCCTGACCTCGCCCTCGTTTGTGACTTCAACGATTTGAAATACGTTTGGTCCGCTTTCAAGTGGTACATCGGTAAAGACAAACTTTCCTGTCGAATCCACTGGTAGCGAACTTAAGCGAACGTTGTTGCGATAGAGCTCGACGGTCGAGCCAGTCCTAGCGTGTCCCTCTATATTTTCGTTTGCCAAATCGTCTGAGCCGTTCAGAGGCGAATTTGAAATGGAGAATCCAAGCCCGCTGCGCGCTCGGGTAAGCAGCGATACTGGTGAGAAACTCAAGTCACCAAATTCGAAACGAGTAGCTTGCAACGGGCCGAGCAGCCCCCCGCTAGAATCTTCGCGACCTAATGAAAGTCCGGCAAACAATCTGCCGTCGCTTCCTGCGCCGAGCCTATATTTCGCGTTCATGTAGCCAAGATCGCCAATACCAGTCAGTCCAAAGTTTGAGCTTCTAGTTGTTTGCTCAGTTGTTGAATCCGTTGTAGAGGAAAACTGAAGATCAAGCGCTGGAAAAGAAAACGCCTTGTATGGAGAACGAATGACTTCCATATCCTTGGTTGAAATCAATTCATGGTTTTTGGGGCGAATAAGATTTTCATTGCGAACGTTTAGCGGTATTTCGGAGCCAACTTCGAGTTCTAATCGTTGGATCCGCCACGAAAACCGCAGTCCGGTGATCATTGCAAATAGTTGCGATTCTGCAAATAATTCGCCATCTTTCTCAAAGCAGAGTGAAGGATCGAATCCAATAGTCTCGCCTTTGCGTTTGCAGGTGCCAGACTTTGTTCTGAGTTCAATCCTGTCAGAAGGAACAGAAAGAAAACCGTTCACTAGGCCGGTGAGCGGTACCACAAAAAAGTGGAAATTTAGGTGCTGCCCCAATTGCCTTATTGGAACATATCGCAGTCCATTCTCACCCTGTAGAACGCCAAGCGAATTTGTTAAGCGAAGATTGCCGTATCGAACATCTACAAGAAGCAGTTCGTAGTTTGGGTCACTCGATCTTGAAAGAGTCGAAGCTGACAGCCGATTTTCAGGCACCTGTAAATTTTGCTGGGTTAATGAGCAAATGGCAGCGTGTCCCAAAAGGAGTGCATGGAGTGACATGGCTACTCGACAATAGCAATGGTTGTCCTCAAAATAGGCGATCCCTTGGTCCTTTCAGGGTCAATGAACTCAACTTCGATTTTTCCTTTGCCGAGCTTCGAAATGTCCTGTGTTAACCTAACGGAGACTTTGCGACTCTCGTTCGGAAAATAAACGGGCAATCCAGATATCTCTCCTAAAGTGATCGGCTTGTCTTTGTTGTTCGGAAAGAACGAAACGACAACGTCTCCGCGAACGGTCTTGTTCCCTGATCGAGAAATCGTGAATTTTGCAAGCCAGCCTTTTTCATCAGTTTCAATTTGGCCGTTTGAAAGTGCGGCGACAGCCGAAACTTGGCCATGCCTTGCGATAACAGGAATCGTGACGACCGATCTCAATTCCAGTTTGATGTTGATGCTCTGATCGGCTGAAGGACTCGTTTGACCTTCACGTGGCATCATAATCGGTTCAAAAGCGAGATGCGAGCGAAATTCGCCGTCCTTGGTACCGGCCGGAAAGTCGGCAAGAACTTTGATGCGTTGATATTCCCCGGGCTGCAATAGAATCTCTCGCGGAGAGAGCCGGAAAAAGTCAATGCCTGAAGACTTTGACTTTTCCTGTAATCTCTGTAAACCGCCTTCTTCCGACATTTCCATGTCCACAAAGCGCAAGCGGTATCTTACGGGCTGACTTCCTCGGTTGAGCAACGTTATGTCGCCAGTCTTATTCTTTCCATCAAGAGTTAACCGTGTTGGCGTGATAATTAGGTCGCCTGGACCCTGGCCGATGGCTATCCCAAACACTAAAGCAATTGTTGAAATTGCTCCAATCTTGTATCCAAATTTGGTTACTATCATTTCATTGCCTTTTCAAGGCGGTTGCTATCTACTGGTAGTCAACCGTGATTGTGACCGTAGCGGTTTGCGCGCCCAATGTAGCCGTCGAAGAAACTGCCAAAGTGCCACCGAGCAATAGCGCTAGTGTCCCGCCACCGCTGAGAGTGCCAGTGCCTGAATTAGATGCAGCGTTAATATGTGCGGCAACTACCGTTACAGGAGTCGCTCCGCTAAATGCGCCGATCGAGATCGAAAATGTAACTGCTGCATTTGCAGTGCCGCTAAGTGTGAACTCTCCACGTGCACCGTTGCTAAGTGCATAGCCGTCGCCACTGATATTGGAAGTCGCGCCAGTTGAGTAGTTTAGCGTATAGTTCGCCGAACCAGAAGGCGGCCTTGTGACAGTTCCCCAGTCAGGGCTCGTTACGAGTGCCAACGACAACGATGGGCCAACGGTTATAGATGCAGTTGCAGAAGTGTCAACTACTTGCGCTCGCGACATTGAGCACAGAATTACCATTCCTAGAGTCGCCAAGAGCGACGATTTCAT
>JANNQV010000022.1:0-64117 GCA_031400935.1 Armatimonadota bacterium | reverse complement strand
ACCACTTCGCCCGTCACCTTGTCGTAACGATTGACTCTCCCTCCAAAAACATAACGATTATTCAATGGATCGGGCGCTAGGTAGGCGTATTCGTCTCCACCTGCCGGGTGCCATTCGCGGAAGGTGATTTGGCCATCATTTCCTCGGCTGCTGACCATCGCTGAGCCGCTTTCTTGCTGGCCTCCATACACGTTGTACGGAATCTGATTGTCCGTCGCGCAATGGAACATTTGGGCGGTCGGCTGGTTGTACCAAGTGCTCCAAGTCTCGCCTCCGTTCAAAGTCACTGCAGCGCCTTGATCGGCGGCAGTAAGGATGATATCGGGGTTGTTTGGGTTGATCCAAGCTCGGTGGTAGTCATCCCCGCCTGGCGAGCCTTTGATGCAAACAAAGTTCTTGCCGCCATCCGTTGATTTGTAAAAACTGGTGTCACCGACAAAAATGGTTTCGGGGTTCTTGGGATGGACTTTGACCTCGGCAAAGTCATCGCCTCGCGAAAGGAGCCTGCGCTCTTGATTGACTCGCGTCCAAGAGGTTCCAGCATCGTTTGAACGATAGATTCCACTTGCATTGCCTGAATCCACCGCCGCATAGAGCACTTTCGAGTTCGAAGGAGCAATCGCAAATCCGATTCGACCTAATCCTTGAACGAAAGTGGGCAAACCACCTTCCAATCGGGTCCATTTGTCACCACCATCTACGGATTTGAACATTCCCGAACCCGGACCAGACCACTGTCCATTTTCCCAAGGCCCTTGCCTTGATTCCCATAGGTCCGCGTAGACGACTTTGGGATTGTTAGGGTCAATTGTCACTTGGATCGCGCCGGTGTCAACTCCTTGTCCGAGCACCTTTTTCCAATTCTTGCCACCGTCTAGGGTTCGATACACGCCTCTTTCAGCGTTTGGTCCGTATGGATGGCCGACCGATGCCACAAAAACCCGATTTGGTTCTTTCGGATCTACGCAGATTCCGCCGACCTGCTTGGCGTTACGAAGACCGATATGACGCCAGGTTTTGCCTGCGTTATCCGACCGGTACATTCCGTCGCCCGTGCTCAAATCTGGGCGGCGCAATCCCTCGCCAGAACCGACATAGATGATATTTGGGTTGCTTGGCGCAACCATTACATCGCCGATGGAGCCCGTCGGCTGATCGTCAAAAATCGGCTTCCAGGTTCTGCCTGCGTCGTTGGTTTTCCAAACCCCACCGTTATTCACTCCTATGTAAAAGGTGTAGGGTTGCTGTGGAACACCGCAAGCACCAACTGTTCTCCCGCCTCGAAATGGGCCGATGCACCGCCAAGAAAGTGTGTCCGAAAGGTCAGGCGAGGCTGTTTGGGGGGCGAGAATCGTCAGTAGGAGCAGAGTTCCGATCATGTTGCCAGTTTAGCTTAGAATGGTTGAGTGAGCAGTAACCGTAGGAAGAATAGGCCATTTAGGACTTATAGGACGAATATGACCTGTCTGTCCAATATGTCCTGTCAGTCCTTTCCTATCCTCAAAACCCGATCCCCCATCCCCTAAAAAATGATCATCACCGGCACATTCCTCGACGAGATCACTCACGACATCCCTAGCCAGAACTGGGGTGAGGCAGACTGGCGAAAAGAGTTCACCCTCTATAACAAAATCGGAATTGACACCGTGATCATCATCCGCTCAGGTTACAAGAACCGATGCATTTTTCAGGCGAAATCACTCCCGGACTTATTGCCCGTTTACGATGACCTTGGCGAGATGTTCTTCTCGCTCGCCGATGAATACAACCTCAATGTGTTCTATGGCACCTACGATTCTGGCTTCCATTGGTGGCGGAGAAGTTGGTGGAAAGAGGTTGACCTCAACAAGCCGTTTTTGGAAGAGTCGGTCGAGAGATATGGGCACCACAAGAGCTTTCAAGGATGGTATTTGACTCACGAGACGGGCAAAAACGACGCGCATATCATCGAACTTTTCAACTCGATCGGGCGATTCTGCAAAGAGCTAAAGGACGTACCCGTGCTCATTTCTCCTTACCCGCAGGGTGCAAAGCAGGCGGGAGAGAGCGCGCTGACGCTAGACGAATCTTTCGAGCATTGGGAGCGAGTTTTCGCGGATACGAAAGGCGCCTTCGACATTTGCGCCTTTCAAGATGGGCAAATCTATTATCAAGAGCTTCCCACTTTCATTCGGGGGATTGGAGATATCGGCAAGCGGTACGGGGTTACAATCTGGTCGAATCTAGAGACTTTTGATAGGGACATGCCGATCAAGTTTCCGCCAGCAGATTGGCGAAATTTGAGGTTCAAGATGGAAACTGCCGCGCAAGTGGCTGAAAAGATCATCACTTTCGAGTTTCCGCACTTCCTGTCGCCCAATTCTTGTTATCCAGCTGCGCACAAGTTGTTTGAGAGGTATTGCGAGCACTATGGGATTGGGTTCCAATAGTCACCCTCCTCACTACGGCCATTTCATGGCTCGCAAAGGCGCAAAGCTCAACTTGGCCTTCATTTCAAGGCTTCAAAAGACGTTTAGAACGCAAGTTTCGCGTCGGTTACCCTGAATATTCGCTCTTTACGTCTAGCAAATCTCCCTCTTTGCGATCTTAGCGCCTTTGCGTGAGATTCCGGACTTCCCGTTTCTTTTCCGATCAGTAATTAGCTTGATTCGTATTGCATGCGAGTTATGAGGTTTGAAACCTCATAATTTCCTCTCAAGAGGGCAGTATTCTCCTCTATCAGTAGAAGGGCAAGTTGAACTAACAGCTTGCGCCTTCGTCTTCGCAAGTAGGAACGCCGTATCTGCAGATTCGGCGTGTTATCAGAGGTATATCATGCATGTAACAAAAAAAGTCGGCTTAGCCGCTATCGCAGCTGCTTCACTCATCGCAATTTCACTTCCATTTGCCGTCGTGGCAGGCGCACAATCAACAGCTGATCAACAAGGCGAACAACGAGGCCAAGGCGGTCAAGGTGGACAAGGCGGATTTGGCCAAGGCGGTCAAGGTGGACAAGGCGGCTTCCAAGGCGGAGCAATTCCTGCTCCAGGCCAAGGCGGACGTGGCGGATTTGGCGGAGGCCAAAGCGGATTCCCTGGCGGAATGGGCGGCGGCGGTTCCAGTGCCATGGAAATTGACAACATGTTTCTCTATGTTTTGCAAGGAAACACGATTTTCAAAGTCAGCAAAGCAGATTTGAAAATTGTCGGGCAAACTAGCTTGATGCCGATGGGCACACCTGGGCAGCCTGGACAAGGCGGCCGCGGAGGCAATGGCGGCGGGACGAAGTAGGACTGGTTGGACATGTAAAACTGCGTTGAAAGGGAGATGCCACTATCCTAACTGCCTTATGTGGCCAAATAGTCCTACCCAGTCTTACTAAAACCTAAACCCCATACCCTAGTACCCCATACCCTAAAACGAAAAGCCCCGCCAAAATCGGCGGGGCTTTCTTGTCTGGTGAGGATTACTTAAGAGTCTAGTTTCCGTTTCGTGCGAACACGTGGATGTCGCCTTCGCGGACTGCGCCATCAAAACGAAGATCTAAATTGTGTGCAGGCGACAAGAATTGCCACCTAATCAAGTCTGGTTCGCCAGTACCACCTGGTAGGCGGCGATCAGCGACCCGAACTTGCAAACGTCCTTCAATCACGACTGGTCCGTTAGGCCCTGGCCTTTTAAGCCGTGCAGGTCCGTTGAATTCGCAAATGCGAGTTTCCATATTGACCCCAACCGCTACAGGCCGTGCCATCGTGATAATGAAACGGTGAGATGCCTCTTGAGACAGCTCAGACCACTCAAACCTGCCTGCATACTCAGCATGATTGCTCCCAGCACGCATAAACTTCTTAACTTCTAATGCAAAGTGCCCAGCTCGGCCTTCGCCATTTCCAGCGGCACCGCGTCCAACTGCACCGACAACTCGTCCGTTAACCTGGGCGATAGCTACTGCGGCGACAATTGCGCCGACTACAATCAACATTCGTTTTAGCATAATTTGCTCCTCTCTCTGCGCGACAGGGTTAACTCCCGCCGCACAGATCCGCGTTGCCTTTTACCGACATTGTGATCAGAGCGTCCCCCAGGCCACATAGATGTCAAGACATGCGCGTCTATTTCGTTTGACGAGCATGGAAAGAGAATGTTCGATGATTTATTCTCGACCTTGAAATGAGACGACAATGCTATCTTGTTTGTTCCGGAAACCTAGGCGGCGCAGTCTTTGCCGACAGATCGGGATACAAGCTGTTGTTGATCTTGCCCTCTCCGTGCCGTGGCGGCAAGGAGAGTGATTTGAGCGTGGAATGAGCGTTGCGCCCGACTTCGTCAGCGTCGAATATCAACGGTTCCGCTGTGTGGCCCGTTTCTTTGAACTTAACTAGCTCTTCGCTGCTGTAAATGATGTTCATCGAGTAGCCGTAGTCTCCGACTCGCTTCTTTGAAATCGTCGGACATTGATACGGATTTTCAGTAACGTTTTTTGGATCATCCTTTAGAATGTAATGAAAAGTGGAATCAATCCACGATTTTGCAATTGGAAAACGTCCGTCGTTGTCTTCGCCGTACATGCTCATTGCTTGGCCGATAACTCGAAGTCGGCTCAGACAAATGGAGCCGTAGCGACCGTCGGTCTGCTCTTCTGAGACAGTTAGAACCGCGGCAAACAACGGTCCCAAAACGACGCTAGGCAATACACAACCGATACATACAAATATGAGCGTTCGAACAGTCTTGCTTGGCCCTTCATCCCAAAAACTCATTTTATGACCTGTCAACCAGCTTTGCCTTCACCGCTTTCATGGCTGCTTCGGTTCGGCTATTGACCTGCAAAGCTTTGAGGATATTGCTAACATGGTTTTTGACGGTCTTTTCTGCGATGCCAAGCTGCGAAGCAATTTCTTTGTTTCGGAGTCCTTTTGCAATCAAATCTAAGATTTCAGATTCTCTGTCGCTAAGAACGAAAAGCTCTCCGTCTTCAATGTCGTCATCTTCCGATGTACGCCGGAAATCTTGAATCAGCTTTGCAGCAATTTTTGGCGTCACTTTTGCTTCGCCTCGCTGTGCAAGACGAATGGCTTCAACGATTTCGGCTGGAGTTGAGGTTTTTAGCAAATATCCAATAGCACCTGCTCGAAAAGCATCAAAAATAGTATCTTCGTCTTCTTGAATTGTAAGTACGACGACCTGAACTTCTTTTTCTTGACGCAAAAGCCTTCTCATGAGCTCAATGCCCGTCATGCGCGGCATATTCACGTCTGTAAGCAGAACGTCTGGCGGATCAGATAAGCAAAGATCGAGTGCTTCTTGCCCATCTTTGCAAACGCCAAGAAGCTCCACCTCGGGCATGAGCTGGAGGGTTCGCTGAATTGCACTCCGGTAAGGGGCTTCGTCGTCGGCGACGACGACACGAATGGTCGTGGCCATTTCGGGAGTCTACCAGTCTACGATAGCAAAAAATCCTGTGGCTCGTCCGTCCCGGACGAGAGTGGAATGGGCGTCCCGCCCATCTCGCGCTACCTAATCTAACGTAATTCGACCGGGATGGTCGAAGCACACTTGCACGAGACGGGCAAGCCACACCGTCTTGCCACAACGAATTCCTAAGGCAGCAATACTCTCTCCGCTAGAATCAAGGCGACGAAGTCGTCCACCGGCTCGGGGGGAAGTTGCAATGTTGAAGGGAGTAATCGCCTCCAGCCTTTGCGCTTGTGAGTTTCCCAATATCTCTCTCTGGCTTGAAGCGTTGTGTCCCTTTCGTCAACAACAAGGATGCCGATGCTTGGATACCTTTCCCGAATTCGGGCAACTGTAGTTTGCGATTTTGTACCTGAGCCGACGATAACCATTGAATAGGTTGCGCATTCCATTGCGCTCTCTAATCCCTCGACCAACTGATCAACGGGTGTGATTTGACGCCATAGAACACTTAGTTCATCGTTCTCGCGCTCGACAAGCGCAAGACCGCATTTTGAGCTTCCAGGATCAATGGCTAGGACGGTCTTTTTCATGTTTACCGAATTCTAAACTCCACTTTGAGCGGTTCTGATGCATAAATATCCTCGGCAGCAACCGCTTGAATTCTAGCGGTTCGGCTTGCAGAGCGAATTTGAGCTACGATTTCAAAAACTTGTGCGGGGGCTATTTCGGCAAGTGCACCGTCTTGCCCGACAATTGGAATCATGCCCGCTTTCAATGCAACTTCTCGAATGTTTCCAGCAAGCCAATTGCTTAGCAGCCGTATAACTTCGCCCGCCTCGGCATCTCCGCTGATCCTCACTTCGCCGATTACTGCACCTTTCGCAAAGCAAAGTTTATTTGGATATGCGGTGATGTTCAGGGGCACGGGCTCACCAAAATATGCATTCCAAAAAGCGGTGGCGACCAATATTCGAGATTCGGGTACGCCAGCAATTTTTGCAACAATCGCGCTCATTTGCTCTTCCGCTGTTACGTTTCGTCCACCAATTTCCTGATCCCATATTGATGCCGCAGGAACCCGTCCTTGGCCCTTGGCACCCCGAGATTCTGCAACAACCCTTGACGTTCGGAGAAGGCTGTTGAGCATATTTCTTGCTTGCAATGTGGTGGAATTGGCAGGTGCAACTAATCTGGCGACTTCAAATCCCATTCCGTAAATGATGGGCTTTTGTCGGGTTTGGTCATTGATCGCTTCGAAGAAACTACTGGACCCCCGAACACGCTTCAACTCTGCTTCAGCCTCGTCAAGCTCTTTCTGAATTCTGAGCTTTTCGCCTTCTGCAATTGCTAGATCAGCTACATATTGCTTCTTAAGGTTTGTGATTTGTCCCTCTAGCTCGATTCGATCTGTCTCAAGCTTCAATTTTTCTCCGTTCAGAGATCGAATTGATTTTTCCAGATTCTCAATTTCAATGTTCAGCTTGCGTTGATATTCAAATAGGTCTTGTCGTTGCTTGCTTATTTCCTTAAATGACGAAAGAATCTGCTTGCGTTGATCATCGGTCAATTTCAGATTCTTGGTGCTTTCAATTAGCTTTCGGCCTGCTGCAATAAACTTGGATTGAGCACCGAGGTACTTTGCATTTGCCTGTGCGAACCGAACCTTTGAATCTTGAAGCTGCTGAGAACTAATTCGCAATTCGCCTTCCCGCTTAGCTAGTTCGCCATTTACACCGACCAGTTTCTGATTTGCCAGAGTGAGATTGGCTTGAGTATCAGAAATCTGCTTGTTTAAAGTCGCTTTCTGGCTGCTCAAACTCTTTACATCTTGTATCGCCTGTTCGCCCTGCGTAAGCCAAGTTCGCACATCACTGCTAAGTCCAGCAACTGTAAAAACCGTTAAAAGTGGAATCAGTAGCCCAGACCCAACTACAAACAATGTTGCAGTGTGACGCGGCCGAATCCGATGATGAATCTTTAGCCGTTTCTTGCCAATCTTTCGTCCCAGGTTATCGGCAAGGAGCGCGACGATGCCGCCCATCAGCACCATTAAAATCAAAAAACCGATACTCGTAAGGCCCATAGGTCAGTTATTCTTGCGCCACATCGCGATAAATGCAGCGATCCCACCTATAACGACGGGTGTAAAGCTGGCAACGAACGGCGGGATTGCACCGCCTTTTGCATAAACTGCCATCCAGTTCGCCAGCATGATGTAGCCGAACGTGACAACAATGCTCAAGGCAAAGCCCGCGCCCATCCCCGTTCGCTGGTTTCGAATGCCAAGGGGTGCGCCCAAAAGTGCAAATATGATCGTGCTAAGAGGAAGCGCCAGCTTGTTCCAATATCCGAATTCGAGGTTTGCAAGCTGCTTGTAATTCGGGTTCGGTTCAGCCTTCATAACGTCAATCTCTTCCTTAATCTGCCTCATGCTGAAAACGTCCAAATCGCTCACGAATCCGGCAAGTAAATTGCGAGGCTTTAGAGAGAGTTCGTCCACTTGGCTCGGCCACGCACCATCGTGAATTTTGATCACACTTTCGCCATCAGCAGAAATGAGCCATGCATTCCCTGAAAGTCGCCAATCCTTTTCGTTGAAATACTGCATTTCATCAGCCTGAATCCACCAAATGGGTTCTAGTTTGCTAGAATAGATCACAAGACTAGCCTTTCGAAGCGTTTGCGTTACAAGACTGAAATCAACCGCAGAAAGCATTGCAATCGAGCCGTCTTGCATCTTTATTGAACGATTGATGTTTCTTCCCGTTGCTGCAGCGTCCATCTGCTTTCGCACTTCTTGAGAGAGCGCATTTGCCCTGTCGGAGGCCCACGGAACAAAGGTTTCGTTGATCGTGAACATCGCCGTACCGGCGATGACGGAGAAAATCAAAACTCCCCACATGATTCGGTACAAACTTGCTCCAGCGGCACGAATCGCCACGATTTCGCTGTCGTTACTTAACCGGCCAAACGCAAGCAAAGCCGCAAGCAGACATGACATGGCTCCCGAACGTACAAAAATCGCAGGAGAAAGCAGAAGGCTCATTTCCAATACGCGCCCGGGAGCTATGCCTTGAACAATCCATTCCGTCACTCGATTTAGCATCGCCGAGGCGAACATAAGCGTTCCAAAGAGCCCTAAACCCATGCCAAATGGGCCGAGCAGTTCTCGAATCACAAGTCTGTCGAGTCGCTTCATTCCGCCTCGTCCGTCGGTTTTTCTGTTTTCTTGCTGCCTTCAGAGGTTCCAGCATCGAACTGCTCGCCAAGATAATGTTTGCGAACGAGTTCGTCGGCGGCGATTTCAGAAGCTGTGCCCTCTTTGATGATCTTGCCGTCAATGAGAATGTAGTTTCTGTCCGTAATTTTCAGCGTCGCGCCGACATTGTGGTCGGTAATGAGAATTCCAATTCCCTGGCTTCGCAATTTGTGAATGATGCTCTGAATTTCCTCGATTGTGACCGGATCAATTCCTGTGAACGGTTCGTCAAGCAAAATGAATTTCGGTTGAGAAGCTAATGCTCTGGCGATTTCGACTCTGCGCTTTTCACCTCCCGAAAGGACGTTTGCCGTGCTTTCGAGCAAATGTGTGATGTGCAGTTCGCCTGCTAACTCTTTGACGCGAGCATTGTGTTCAGATTTGGGCAAGCCCACTAATTCCAAGACCAATCGCAAATTGTCTTCAACAGTCAATCGCCGAAAGACGCTAGTTTCTTGGGGCAAATATCCGATGCCCGCTCTCGCGCGACGGTACATCGGCAACTTTGTCACATCAAGGTCGTCAAAAAACACTCGACCTTGATTGGGGCGCACGAGCCCAGTAATCATGTAAAAAGTCGTCGTTTTTCCAGCTCCATTTGGCCCTAGAAGTCCAACGACTTCGCCTTGAGAGAACTCGAATGAAACGTCGTTGACAACGCGACGGCCTTTGTATTGCTTGACGAGATTTTTGGTTGTAATCCTCATGAAAAGAGTCCGCCTACTTCCTTGCTGGCGGTGGTTTTCTAGTTATGGTTGTGCTGGCGGGTTCGCCTGTCACGATAATTTCATCAATTTCGCCTAATTCGCTAAAGATCAGGACGACCTGCTTGGCATCTATGTTGCCAAAGAGCATCGGATGGTCGCCCCAAAGTTTCACATTTCCGGATAACGTCATTTTCCCAGCATGGTCATCGTATCGAAGCGTCGTGCAAGTCAAGTTGACGATGGTCTTTTTTGGCTTCTGACTTGAATCTAGAACCGGTTTTCCTTCTTCAATTGCAACACCCGTCAAAATCCCTTTGACCCCTCCATCAAGGTGCAAGCTGCTAAATGGGCTTCGCGCCGACGAAATTCCAGGCTCAAACAGGCGGGCCTCACCCGATCCTGCCGAAAGACTCATAGTTTCTGAAGCTGAAACGTCGTTTCTTTCGATAGATACAGCACCCTGCGAAGCCACAGTATTTGTCGCACCGACATAGCTGATTTTTGCGGATTGAATCTCGACCGTCTGATTCGATCCAGCAATTTTTGACGAGGACGGCCGGCTTATCGTAAGATTCACGTTTCCAGAAATCGTTGCGGCGTTTATGGCCAAGGATTGTCCCTTTGTCCGAACCATGACGCCTTCAAACAAGAGGGCTTCTAGCTTCAAAGCCTGAGATTTGAGATCAGCCTTGATGGGCTTACCTACAACCGATAGCTGAATTTTGCCACCAGCCAAAAGCTTTGCCTTAAACTCATCAAAAAAGTAGAACTCGTTGTTAGACCTTTGCGCCTGCTGTGCAAACGCGATTGCAGAAGCAAGTATCACAAGTCCAATCCATGGAAGAAAGCGGAAATTCATTTTTTTGGCGATGCTAGTCCGGGGGTGGAAATCTCTTTCAAATCTGGGGAAACGACTAATTTATCAAATGGGCCAAATTGAATTGTTTCCATCGTTACGTAAACTTTACCGTGCGCTTCTATCGTTTCGGTGTCTGGATTCCACACAACCGATTCGCAATTTAAAGTTCCCGGTGGATCAGATGTCTCAATAGTGACCCCGCCTGAAAGGTTTAGATTTCTATTTTTTACAGACGCTAAACCTCTTTGTGCACGAAAACGGCTTGCTTTTTTCCCGTTTGCAAACAAGTCGCCCTCAACATCCGTCATCGAACCCCCAGCTTTTCCATCTTGGCTGTAAACAAGTTCGGCGGTCTTCCATCGGATGGACCAAAGCGCCCTTCGGGGCACTCGATCTCCGTAAGATGTCAATTCTCCACTTGAAGTCTGAGCGGATTCAAGTACAGTTTTCTTTGTTTCCGTGCCAGTTATCTCACTCAATCTCTTGCTCGTCCCCGGAGCGCAAGATGCCAAAACAACAGAAATCACGAGACAACAGGCAATTCGGAAGATCGCGCCCTCCCGGCGAAAACGCCCTTATGCTGCCCGGCCAACTGACCGCAAGCTGCGGCAATGTCGTGTCCGCGTTCTTGGCGCTCCGTAACGTTTGCTCCTCGTTCCTTTAGCACTCGCTTGAAAGCTTTGACTCTCTCCCTTGTCGGTCTTTGAAAACCCTCTTTTGTTGAAACATAGTTAAACGGGATCACATTGACGACATGCGGAACGCCCTTGACCAATCGAGCCAGCTCAACAGCCTGATCTTGGGTGTCTGTAAGGTTTTCAATAAGCAAATACTCGATAGTTATCTTACGTCCGGTTGCGCCCATGTAATCGCGCATCGCTCCCATGACTTCCGAAACTTTCCATTTCTTATTTACTGGCATCAGTTGATCCCGGATCGAATCAAATGGCGAATGCAAGCTCAATGCTAAGTGAATCGGAAGACCTTCGGCGGCCAGCTCACGAATTTGAGGCACGATTCCAACAGTCGAAACAGTAATGTGGCGATAGCTGAGTCCAACTTCGTCATGAAGAATTCGCATCGCTTTCAGCAAATTTTTGAAATTCAGCAGCGGTTCGCCCATTCCCATAAACACGACGTGCGAAATTCGTTCGCGGCTCGCTTCTTTTGCCTGGTGGAATCCTGTTTTCTTTTGAGTTTCGCGTTCCTCACCGCGCGCTTCAAGTTGGCTTCTTCGCATCCTTTGCAGCAACAAATATTGGGCAACGATCTCGCCAGCGGTCAGGTTTCGGTCAAAGCCTCCAAGCCCGGTCGCGCAGAATGCGCAACCCATAATGCAGCCGACTTGCGAGCTGAGGCAGCATGACACGCGATCTTCGTACGGAAGCATGACGCACTCGAAGGCCTGATCGTCGCCGGAATGAACGAGAAGCTTTTCAACGCCATCTGTTGAAACCAAGTGTCTCGAAACTTCAAGCGAATCAACGCAATAGGTTTCGGCAAGCTCCTTTCGCAGTGCTTGCGGCACATCGTTCATAACGGAAAAATCTCCGGCGGCCTTTTGGTACATCCATTTGGCGATCTGCTTGCCGCGAAAAGATGAATCTTCGCGCGCAGCGAGCATTTGCGAGATTTCGGCGGCCGTGAGGCCGACCAGAGGCGTAAGGGGTTGGCTCACCCTTAGATTGTACCGGGCGAGCATTTATGTGACTCGTCCGTCCCGGACGAGTGTGACATTGGCGTCCCGCCAATGGGTCTGAGAGTGAAGCCGGAACCGCTCGACCGGGACGGTCGAGACACACTTGCCCGGGACGGGCAAGTCACATCACTTCCTACGAAAACTGGAACGCCGGATAGCCAAATATAAGTCGGCAAACCGAATTGGCTGCGGCATTTGCAGTTTGCTGATTGAGTATTGCTCCAGATTTCTTTGCAGCCGCTAGCAAATTCGGTTTTACGGAATCTGGAATTGGTGCGTCAAACACCGAAACCAATTGATCTACCAGATTTTCTGGTGTCGGATTGCTAGCAATGAGTGAAAATGCAGGGTAGCGAAAGACTGCCTTTCGAGAGCGAACTTGGCCCGTTTGGTCACCAAACGTCAATGGGAAAATGCGGTCCGCCCACTGAATTCTTTCGACCATTGTGGAAGTTGTGATCCAGGCTTTCCCTCCGTCCCATCCGGCAACATCAGGCGGAAAAAGCAAATCCATTCCCATGGATTTCATCGCTTGTTGGGCAGCGACAGCGGGGATCGTCTTTTGGCGGTTGTATTCCTCGCCTTCTCCTCCCATCGCTTTCACAAATTCCTCGCCGACACCAAGCTGTCGAATTGTGGAAACGCAAAAATCAACCGGGTTCTTGTAGATTGCCCTTTCTGCCTTGTCGGAAACAAATTCCGGGTCTAACATGATTGAGCGAAGCAGAGCCTTGATATCGAGTCCGGCATCTCGAAAAGCTTTGGCATGTTTCTCGATAATCTTTGAATCTGGATCGGGATAAACAAACCAGTTCCAAATTTTTTCCGTAAGGTACAAGCTCGTTCGAGGGTTGCCACAAAGAATGCCGATGACATCATCGCCGTTGAACGCGCCCTTGTTACCCAAAATTTCCTTGACGCCATTATCATGCTGGTTTGGCAAAAAAGTAAATGTTACATTTGCGGGCAATTTGCCAGTTGGTTGCTGGACCTGTCTACCCCGACGCTGAATTGTCCATCCTGTAAACGCCCGAGCAACCTCTTGAACGTCCTTTTCGCCGTAATTTCCAACTCCAAGCGTGAAAAGCTCCATGATTTCTCGTGCAAAATTCTCGTTCGGCTTTCCCTTCACGTTGTATTGGTTGTCGAGCCAAAAAAGCATTGCAGGGTCTTTTGAAACATCTGTAAGAAGAGTTCGGAAATTGCCAATCGCTTGACTTCGCAGGATGTCCACTTGGCTGTACATCAGCATCGAACCAGTTACTTTCTGCGCGCTTGTTGCAAAGTGGTCATGCCAAAAAAGCGACATTTTTTCGACCAATGGCTGCCGAGATGATGCGATTCGAATGAACCACCAAATTTGAAGCAAAGGCATTGGAATGTTGTTGTTGTCTTTCCGCATCAACTTTTCAAGTGGTACTCCAGGGTTCTCGATGCCTTCACATGCCAAAAGCGTGTTTACGGCTCCGGAGTAGCCATCCTTGACGTAGTAATCCAATTCAACTTCGCTTGCGCCAAGTCCAAACCTCCGAAGCAGGTGGGCGGTCTTTTCCCGATCAGTTCGTAGTGCCATGCGGGTACAGACGGATCGGAGTGCAAAGCGTTCACTTTTGGTTGTTGGTTATTGGTTATTGGTTATTGGTTATCAGTTGTTGGGTTGTCCGCTCTTCCAATTCCCAAACTCAATATGACCTATTAGGACTTATGAGACCTTTGTGACGAATGCGTCCCACAATCTAGATAGCTCTGACAGCAAAAGGGGCAGACTCAAAAGAATCTGCCCATTTTTAAAGAAAAGCGATTTACGCTTCTTTGGCCGAGGAAGCTTTGTAATCAGCTTCATTTACGAATTTGAACAGCTTAGTGCCTTCGTGTTCGGCAGTCAAAGCATAGCGAGTCTGAGTGCCCGTCTTTGTTTTTCGGGTCATTTTTAATTTTCGCACCGAAGTTTCCGGTACGTCTACGTGTGATCGAGTTTTTAGGTTGTAAAACTTCATTTTTCCTCCATAGCCGGTACAAACGCCCTAGCTTTTTATTGCCTGGTAGTTTGCACAGCTTTAGCTTAGCACACCTTAGGTTCATTTGAACCTACTTTATTGCATTTGCTGTAACGAATGACGCAGAAAAAGCGTTTTCCGCTTCAAATGAACGTGAATTTTTTCAAAAAATAGTTCTCTTTGCGTTTGTTGAACCTAAGACAATCGGTTACAATTCTCCTCTGAGGCAACTTATCGAAGACAAATCCTGCAACCATATCGAGTCTAACGAAGCGGAAGCCTTTGTCTCGGAGGCAATTCGAGTGCTTCAATTGCGTGGATTTCGGATCACAAATACTCGAATCCAAGTAATCCGCACCTTAGCAAAAACCCGAAGCGCCCTCGCTCCAAATTCAATCCACGAGAAAATCGCAAAATCGGGAGGTAGGATTGATTTGGTTAGCGTTTACCGGATATTGCAGACCTTGCTCGATGTTGGGCTCGTACATCACATTGGAGTGCTTGACGCTTACTATGCTTGCCGCTCGGATCACAAAGCCGGGCACTATGCCGAGCACTTGGTCTGCAAAGTTTGCGGGTGCGTCACGGAGCACGCAATGCCCCTCAATTCGAGCGAGGAGATGACCAATCGTGCTGCAACTCAAGGATTCCAGGCTGCCGAGTTACACATTGAGATACTTGGCGTTTGCCGGCATTGCCTTGCGGAATAGGATGATGGAAAAGGGATAAAAGAAAAGAGGATAAGGGAACGTTTTGTCCCTTATCCTCTCTATCTTCCCTTATCCTTTCCTAACGAAAGACTGCGTCTGATTCATTGCTCATCTGCATTTTGTCGCCAAACCTGGAATACTTCAATCGCTTGCTATCTCCCCATTTGACGTTTGCCATTGCTTTAGAAACGTCTTCTGGAGATGCGATTGTTTGATCGCCGATCTTTTGAATCACATCACCGATCTTTAGGCCCATCCTGTGTGCCACCGAGCCAGGTTCAACGCTAGTGATCACTACGCCGGATAGGCTGGCCGGGACATGGAACTGAGTCCGATTCGTAGGGCTCAAAGCGTCAATTCCGACTCCAAGTTTCGCTTTTCCTTCGCGAACTGGAGGCACCTTGCCTTCTACCGGCGGTTCTGCTTGGCCACGAGGAAACATTTCGTTAAGGTCAGGGAAATTTGGGTTGCCATTTGGTGAATTGAACAAGTCTTCATTTCCGCCACCCTGTTGTTGAGGTGCACGTGCCGCTTGAGGCTTTGGAGGTGCTACCAGCTTTACTGAAACCGTTTTTCGTGCCTTGTTGCGAACGTATTCAACAGTCACAGATTCGCCTGGACCATATCGAAGCATCGCGTTTCGCAGATCGCCATGGTTGGTGATCATGAGCCCGCCGATTTTTGTGATGACGTCGCCTTCCTTCAAACCAGCCGTTCGTGCAGGGCTAGTCATATTGCTTTCGCCAAAACTCTTGATCAGTGCGCCATCGCTAACGCCTAGTTCAGTTTTTTGAAATTCTTTGAGGTTTATAGGATCAACGCCAAAGAATCCGCGAACGATTTTGCCCTTTTCAATCAATGCTTCCGCAGTTAATCTGGCTTGGTTTGACGGAATTGCAAATCCGATTCCAACGCTCCCGCCGGACCCTGAAAAGATCGCAGTATTGATTCCAATGACCCTTCCTTCGATGTCTAGGAGCGGACCGCCAGAGTTGCCTTGGTTGATTGCCGCATCCGTTTGAATCATATCTGGGTAAATGCGTTGCGTTCCGGTTCGTGCATCGCCAATCATTGAATCTCGACTGAGCGCTGAAACGTGACCGATAGTTACTGAATTCTCTAGACCGAAG
The DNA here is from genome assembly GCA_031400935.1 of Armatimonadota bacterium. Lineage (GTDB taxonomy): Bacteria > Armatimonadota > Fimbriimonadia > Fimbriimonadales > Fimbriimonadaceae > JANNJE01. The sequence goes on along the minus strand of JANNQV010000022.1, from coordinate 48,359 downwards.
GGTGATCCGACTGCGATTGCAAATTGGCCTGGTTTGACTCGGTTGCTATCGGCAAATTGGACATTCGGCAGCCCTTTTGCATCAATTTTTACGACCGCCAAGTCGCTATAGTCCGATCGTCGGACAGTTCCAGGAAATTCTCGGCCGTCGTTGAGAGTGACTGTAACTTTGTCCATGCCGCCTACAACGTGGTCGTTAGTAAGGATCCATCCGTCAGGCCGAATGATGACGCCTGAACCTTCTCCGCCAACTTGCCCTAGCCGTTGTCCGAGCATGTCGGTTCCGCCTTTGGATTGGACTCGGATATTTACGACAGCTGGTTCGATGTACTCCGCCAAGCCAGCGAACGATGCATCCATGTTGCGAAGCATTGTCATGTTTTCAGTTGACAGATTGCCGACAGCTTTAATTGGAGTGCGTTGTGCATAAGCTTTTCCAACGGTGTAACCACCGAGAATCGAAGCAGTTGCGAGACCGCCAAGCACGACTCCAACTCCAAGAATAATGTAAGCCGATTTAGGCGTTTTAATTGTGTTGCTCATTCTTTAATAACCTTAATTTGATTTCGAATTCCTTGCCGCGAACCATCCAATTCTCGGTCATTTCAACTTTCATCTTCTCAATGATTTGCTCGAACGCAGTTTCAAACGAAGCTTCGGGCTGGGGTTCGTGTTCCGGCAGTCTCTTAGGAGGTAACACGTTAACAAGCGGACCGAGTTCCCGAATAGGTCGAAAAGTCCTACCAAGAGACCGAGCGATCTGCTCCATCATGATTCGTTTCCCTTCATAAGGGATGTCACCAACCAGCCGTAAGGTTACATTGTTGTGTGCAAAATCGAGTCCGTCGGTGCTGGGGCCAAGCGGATTCCTTCCTGAAGCAAACTGATAGAGAGTCGCTGAAACAATGCCATCTGTCCATCGCTGTGTTACGTAAGAACCTGACCGAGATTGCAAAGCAGACGATTCTCGCAACAAAAAACCAAATGGCATCGAATGCAACGTAAATGGAACAAACCCGACAATTTCCTTCGCCTGGGAAACATTAGCTAATCTTGCAGGCATTTCCGGCTTGACGACACGAACCGCAAAGTCATTTCCAGGCGAAAACTTTAATTTTGCAGAGTCAGCTAAGAACTGCACTGATTTCGCTTCAAAAATCGTTTCTGGATTTCGGTTGCGCTCAATAGTTTCGACTCGAAGAAGTACATCGTTGGCAGAGTCAATTGTAAATTTCTTTGCTGCGAGTCCGTAGTACCGAGGAATCACGACGATGACTTCTCCTGATCGCCCAGCGACTCGCGTAGCGGTTTCCATAACGAACCGGTAATTTTGGGATGCAAGCTGAATTCGAAACTCAGCGTTGTCTCGCTCCATTCGAGGTGAAGGCATGACTACCATTCGCCGCTCGTCAGGAAAATAGTTCGTCCATTGGCGGCCGTCATCAAAGGACACTAGGCCCTGGATAGAGAGCGGTTGTACAGCGACCAACATTCGGCGTCCAGAACTATCTTGAAGCAACTTGAACTGGCAGCTTAAATTCGAACTGCATGACGATCTTTGGACAACAATTGCGTCCAATGGCACTTTCTCGCCTTCGGCCAGAAATTTCCTTAGAATGTCCTTTGCGCGGGTAGCCGCAGGGATGCTTGCGTGACGGGTCACGCTGGCATCCGCCATTTGAGCACCAATTAGACAAACCGTTAGTGCTGGTAGTAAAACTTTCATTCTATTTGTTGTATGAGGCTGGCATCAAGAACGGCGAACCAGAAAGGGGATCTTCGCCAGAAATGTACGCTTGATCTTTTGCAAGTTCGAATTTGTTCATGGAATTCTTTTCGGCAATATGTTGTTGCGAAGCAGAAGACCGAATTCCGAGGATGGCAACAACTGCGATAGCCAATGTCGTGACAAATGCTGCCTGCAACCGCCGTCGCCTCACAACTGGCTGTTGTTCAGCTTGCAAATTGACCCATGCAACGAGCCGATCTTCAAAATCGACTCCTGGATTGGGCCGATTGAGGTTGAGCCCAGCAAGTTCGGCTTTTAGAATTCGAATGGTCTGCAATTCTTGGCTGCAGTCAGGACACCTTGAAACATGATTCTGCAAAGCAAGCATCTCGCTTCCCGTGAGTTCGCCATCCAAATAGCAATCCAATTTGAAGTGAGCCTGTTTACAATTCACAAGACGCCTCCTCGACCAACATTGGACACCGCTTTATAAGCAGAGATCGAAGTTGCCTTCGTCCTCGATGAATTCGCGATCGAACGGTTCCAACGGACGTATTCATCATTTCGGCAATTTCTTCGTAAGCCATACCTTCAACATCAGCTAGGAGAACCGCTTGGCGAAATGCAGAAGTCATTAAGTTCAAACAGTCTTGGACTGGTTCATCCATGGCTTGCTCAAGCATCACTCGATCTGGGCTTGAATTCACATCTGGGACTTCTATGGCATGGAACCCGGACGCGGTTGGCTGGTCAATGCTTGTGACTCGCAATTTCGTCTTTCTGCGAACCGTATCAATATGAGCATTGCTCATGATTCTGCAAATCCAATTCAGAAACGGCAACGAATCATCATATCGGTAGAAAAACTTGAAAGCTCGAAGGTAGGTCTCCTGCACCAAGTCTTCTGCTTCGGGAGCACTCCCGGTCAAGCGGTAAGCCAGGCCGTATGCCTGGCGGGATGTATTTCGCAACAAATCTTCAAAGAGCGCATTGCGCTCATCGGTTGCGACTTCTCTTTGTCGAATCAAGCTGCCAATCATGGGATTGCTCTACATTACGAATCTGCAATGGTGGGAAGTTCCAGAATCAACTTACATTGTACAAGCAGAATCTCTTTCTTGACCTAAAAATACAAAATTCTCGTTCAAAATCCGGCAAACAGAGCGTCGAGATTGAGGCCAAACGACCCATTCATCACGACTCTGCGATGGGTTTCAATGGCTTTGGCACATCTGTTTTCCTCGCCTCGACGTGCAAATGAGTCCGCAAGATATTCGATAACTTGTGCCTGAGCATTTCGTTTTGGCATCGTTTCGGCTTCGGCAAGGCGATCAGCGATCGCTCTCAGTTGGTCAGAGTATCTAAGTGCTGGGCCAATTTGTCCTCGAATGGATGTGTCAACGATGCAGTCAATTTCATTTAGAAGTTCATATCGGCGGGTTCTTGTTAAGCCGTCCCCGATTGAACTCTTTAAACCGTCAGGCAATGAACACTTAATGGAGATGCATCGAGAAACAACAGTTGGGCGGACGTTTCCAATAGAAGAAGAAGTAAGCGCGAATCGAGCATACGGCTGCGGCTCTTCAAGAGTTTTTAGCAATGATCCAACAGAATCGTGGTAAATCCTGTCGGCATCCTCAATGATAACGACCTTGTTGCGGGACAATATCGGCATGGTTCTGAGGAATCGCTCAATCGGGATCACTTCTGGCTTTCCAGGTTCGACTGGCTTGCCATCCACAATCATGTTGATCAAAATCGTGTTACTAGCACCACCCGGCCGAACCCAAAGTAGATCAGAGTTTTGCCCATCCAAAACAGCTTTGCAAGATTGGCATTCGCCACAACCTCCCGATTCAGCGGGTTGCGAGCAAAGCCAGCCTTGAGCGAGAATTTCTGCCAGCGTTGTCTTTCCTGACCCCGATGCACCGTACAAAAGTACAGCATGGGTTTCCGAACTAGGCTCCAAGAGACTTAGCACAATTCGCTTCGCGGTATGCAAACCTTGAAGCGAATCTAATCTAGCAGTGGAAGAATTGCTCGACATTGACCACAAATATTACCGCGCCGCCAACCGGAACCTTAACTGGTGAAGTCATCAAGGCACCAGCGGCGGAAGCATCTAATGGCATCCAGTTCACAATTTGCTCTCGAACACAACAATTGGATTGCACCATCGCGACAATGGAATCCAGCTGCTCGTCGTCAACTCCAACCATGAATGTCACGTTGCCCTCTCGTAGAAAGCCTCCGATAGAGTCAAATAGCGTGAATTTATACCCAGCCTGAACGAGTTCATCAGCAAGGCGATTCCGATCTCGGTTATGCGCGACGCATAAAACCAGTTTCACTTTCAGGAGTATACGAGGAAATTGGTTGTTTTTAGTTATTGGTTGTTGGTTGTCAGATATCTGTTGGCGATAAGGAGTTGGCAGTTGATAGTTATCAGTTAGCGGTTGTCAGTTATCGGTTAACTAAAATCCGCTCTCTGCCGAAATCCACAACCAACAACCAACAAAAACGCCCCGAATAATCGGGGCGTTCAAACCATTTCAGCAATGCTGAACTTAGTAGCAGTAGGTAGTGTTGATTGGACCAGTTTTGAATGGATCCCACATAGATGTGAGTGAAGGTCCCTTTTGGGCGAATTCTTCAACGATCGCCTTTGAATTCATTGATTTCGCGCTGGTGTCGGCTCGAATCGTAACAAGCTGACCTGTGTATCGCTGATCAATTAGCTTCAATGCTTCTGCATCGGTTGGCTCATTCAATGCTGTTCCCCATCGGAAGACATAGGAGTTTCCTAGGTTCTTCCAATACCTTGGATACGTGCTAGCGCATGGGTTCCAAGTCGAACCGTTTAGCTGTTGAACGCCTCGTGGGAGTACGTTGTAATAGCTAGCGTCAATCATCATCAGTGTATTTGAGACTTCAGCAATGGCAGTTCCGCTAATGGTAGTGCCAGTTACAGGCTGGAACATGAAATTGTTCAAACCGTAGCTGTTGTTACCGCCGTAGCTGCGGAATTGTGGTTCCGTATCGGTATTCGCAGGATCGTAGCCCGACCATGCATTTGGCTTTCCTGGAGATCGGAAAAGCTCGGAGTTCTTGGTGTATGGGTCAAGAAGCTGCTTGAAGAAAACAACGTCTCGACTCCTGCTGCCAAACATAACGTCAGCTACGGCGACGCCTTGCGCGGCATACAGCTTTTGGTAATCAGGGTTTGCACAAAGTGCACCTGTGCAACCATTTCCTACCGAACCATTGATGCGGTAAGGGAACCAAACATCGTCATAGTCACCGAGATAAATCTGCGATGCCGTTCCGATTTGTTTGGCTTGAGTCATGCCAGCCGTTTTCTTGGCGGCTTCCTTCGCTCTGGCGAAGACAGGGAAAAGAATTGCGGCCAATATCGCGATGATAGCGATGACCACGAGAAGTTCAATCAAAGTAAAAGCACGTTTCATAAGTTTTTTTCCACGCTCGCGCCATAGCCGAGCCAGGTCCAGTCAAGAGTATACATTCGTCTTAACATATTTAAGACGCTCCTGGCTAAGAAACTAGTATCTTTTCACAAAAAAATCTCGAAAATTGTTAGGAAATCGCATTCCTGGTTCCAGAACCCAGCGTTGCCGCGGATGTCAAGCGGATGGCCAGCGTTGCTCCTTCTCATGAAACAAAGTCGAACCCTGCAATATCAAAACGGCGAACCCAGCATAACTGGGTTCGCCGTTCAATGCAAAAGGTCTCGCTATTCCTGCGTACCCTTTTCTTCTGGTCGCTGAGAGGCTTCTTTCATCTGAGCTGCGCGATCATCGGCTTGCCCTTGGCTAACTGAATCCCCGCAACCTGCTAAAAAGCAAGCTGCAATCAACGCCAGCAAGCAAATTGCCCACCTGCTCATTAAGGCGTTAGACCCCAGAACGGATAATTGATGTTCAGATTCACCGTATTACCAAGTCGCTGAACGCTACTTGCAATAAAGCAGTTATTAGCTGTCCCAGGCGAGTATTCAGCAATTGTCGGAGTATCAGCAATCATCTTGTTGACCTTTACGAATTTAGCATGGCCATCTGCAAATCCAACCGTCATACCCTCATTTATGATTGCCGTCGTATCCAATATGCCGCCAGGAGTTCCCGGACAACCACTTGGATGAATATAGAAATCATTGATCATGGTTTCGCGAACAACGCCAGGATACACACGGACTGATGAGTTCGAATACTCGCCATTTAGAATTCCCAACGGAATTATTGAGGTTAGCGGGCTACCAGTTTCCATCAACAACATGGTTTCAGCCGGGGTATTCAATGCAGTTTGGGTTCCGCTAGTCCATGAATCTCGAATTACACGTTGGGTCGCCATTGGAATGTCAGCCGTGTTCAAGGCACCTGTAATTGAGATGTTCAATGCAAAAGAGCCGTTCATTTGGCCAAATGAGCTCCAGTACCATGTCCCAGAAATAAAGGTAGGGGCATCGAATTTCGCCTTTGCAGGATGCCAGAACATATCTACATTCTTTACATATGGCTGAATCCACTTTTGCCACGAAAAGTGATTCACTCTCCACTTAAAAGTTCCCGCAGAAAACTGGCAGCCTGTTTGCGGGTCTGTACCTGCTGGGGCGCCGTTCAAAACTGGATTGAGAGACGAATTTAGTTGGCAATCGTCGTTTCGGGGATAGTAATCATCGTAATCTCCCGTGTAAAGGAAGATTCCCATGGTGATCTGCTTTTGATTGCTGAGCGCTGCCGTCTTTTTCGCGGCAACTTTCGCCTGAGCGAAAACCGGGAAGAGAATGGCGGCTAGAATCGCGATAATTGCGATGACAACAAGAAGCTCGATAAGTGTAAATGCTCGCTTCAAAATATTCCTCCGTTTTGGTTGGCACCGCATCACATAGAACGGCGACCATAAATAGTATGCAGAAACATTGTTAAAAGTGCAACAAGAAAATTTGAAAAAAAGTGATTCAGCTTTAAACTTTGGTTTGGAAACTAATAAACAAGGGAAGAAAGCCGGTTTGGCAAAAACAAAATGAGTTCAGAACTCATCCGTTCCCGAACTTCTGAAATTGGTATTCCCGTCTCTATGGCTGGCCGAAGCCAATCGTTCCCCGCCAAAATGTCAAATGGAAGCAAAGTCTCCTCATATTCATAGGGAGGGTCGTTCCACATCATTTTTCCAGCGCTTTGTTTCCAAGCTATTTGAAGCAAAGCAAAATAGGTGATCACAGGCTCAAAGACTTCCCTGTCGAGAACATGAACAAAAACGCCGCCACAAACTTCACCGGCATGTTTTTGAAAGGTCGGCTGGAATGTGATCGGACGAAAAATGACACCTTCCAAGTTCATTACTGATAGTGCGTCGGCGAACTTCCAAGAATCGAGAAAAGGGGCGCCAACAATTTCAAAGGGACGTGTTGTTCCCCGACCTTCGCTCAAATTTGTCCCTTCCAACAAACAAGCGCCCGGATAAACTCGCGCCGCATCAACCGTGGGCATGTTTGGAGACGGCATTGCCCAAATTTGGCCAGAAGATTCGAACTCCTCGCTTCGAGACCAGCTTCGTACTTGCTCAATTTCCAAACTTACATTTGGAAAGTAGTTCTGTTTCAAATATCGGGCGACCTCGCCTAAAGTCATTCCGTGCCGCATCGGCAGAGGATAGAGCCCAACAAAACTCTTGAATTCGATTTTGCCCACTGTTCCTTCAACCTTTGTCCCACCGATAGGATTCGGGCGATCCAGGATAAGTGCATGCAAGCCGATTGCTTGGCAGGCTTTGAGGCACAGTGCCATTGTCCAAAGAAAAGTGTAGTACCTGCTGCCAATATCCGGTAAGTCTAAGACCAAAACGTCAAGCCCGCGAAGCCATTCTTCCTTTGGCTCTCGATGCTGGCCGTAAAGTGAAAAAAATGGGATTTCGGTTCGCGGATCAAGGTATCCCTCCCATTCGATCATATTGTCTTGGGTGTGCCCCCAAATTCCGTGCTGCGGGCCGAAGACAGCTTGCAAAGTTAAAGCATTTGATTGGTGCAAAACCAACAGATGGTCAAGAATGTGAATGCCTTGTCTATCAACCGTTGCCTGATTGCAAACTAAGCCGATTCGCTTTCCCAAGAGGGACTCAAATCCGCTTTGCGCAATCGCGTCTAACCCTGTGCCAATTGCCATCTTGCCGATTCTAACCTATCGGCATATCCGAATGGTGTTTGCGGCGATGCTCTGTTTCGACTTCGTAAGGCTCGTAATGGATATTCACTATTGCGCCACCTAACACCAATCGCAATTCGTCTTCAATTCGCTCGGCGGTTTCATGAGCCGTGATGAAAGTCAGCGTATCATCGAGCATAACGTGAAGGTCAATGAAACGATTTGCACCGACGGCTCTGGTTCGCAAGTTGTGATAACCGCGCACTTCAGGGTGATGGGTAAGCACGACTTCGAGTTTAGTCAGCTCTTCCTCAGGAAGCGAGCCATCCATGAGGGGATGAATGAGCCGACCAAGCTGCCGCACCGCCGAAAATATACCAATCAACGCCGATAGAGCCGCTGCAATTGGGTCAAGCGTCAAAATGCCAGTGATGCCAACAAGGAGCATCCCAATTAAAACTCCGCCTGACATAACGGTGTCGCCCCGAAGGTGCAGAGCTTCGGAAGCCAAACTTGTTGAACCTGTTTGCTGGGAAACTTTCCGCAAATGTGATGCCATAGCAAGATTGATAACCATGGATGCCGCCATCGCTATTGCGCCGATATCCCAAAAAATTGGTTCGGGGGTTAAAAACCTTTCCCAAGATCGATACGCGATATAACCGCTTGTGAGAACGATAACAACCATTTGAATCGCGGCTGAAAGCAATTCTGCTTTGCCGTGCCCGTACGGATGATCTCGGTCTGGTGGGCGAGCGGCATAACGAACCGAGAAAACCGCCAATCCAGACATTGCAATATCCATGATGGATTGCAAGGCTTCGCTTAACACGCTGACAGAACCAGACTTGAGGGCGGCGATGAGCTTGATAGCGACAACTACGGTTGTAGCAGCAAGCGATAGAATCGCAGCCTTTTGAGCCAAGTTTGGTAGCTTTGAATCCCCCATTTGTTGAATCGAAGCCTACCCTGGCACAACTTGACAAAATTTACGGCAATTTCGCGTCATCATAGAAAAGTGATCGTCGAGCTAACAGTTGAAAATATCGCATTGATCGAACGGGCGCAACTGAATTTGGGTCCCGGCTTTACAGCTTTGACAGGCGAAACAGGTGCTGGCAAATCACTCTTCATTGATGCAGTAGAACTTGCTTTAGGCGCTCGGGCAGACACCGATTTGGTTCGAACAGGCGCGAATCGTGCCCAGGTATCACTAACTTTTGATCTTTCTTCCAATCCTAAACTCGAAGAGCAGCTAGTTGAACTTGGCGCACCAATTGAAGACCACACCATTTACATTCAACGCGAACTATTTGCCGAAGGCAAATCGCAATGCCGGATTGGTGGGAAATTAGCTCCACTTTCCCAACTCAAGGCTATCGGAAGATTGCTCGTTGATTTGCACGGACAGCACGAACACCAGAGTTTGCTGCGCACCGAATCTCATATCGAGTTCTTGGATGCTTGGATTGGTTCCGATGCGACGTTGATGAAAACCGAAGTCTCCGCCATCTTGGAACAGCATCAAGCCGTTGCTCGGAAACTCAACAATTTGAGGCAAGGACAAAGAGAGCGCGAACATAGAATTGATCTCCTAACATTTCAATCGAATGAGATTCGAAGTTTCGAACCTGTTTCAGGAGAATTGAACGAGCTACAAGGCGTCGAAGCCAGACTCAGAAATTCCGACCAGATTTCGCAAGCCGTGTGCCAGACATTAGATTCTGTTGTTGATCAAGAATTAAGCGCACTCGATATCGTGAATTCAGCCGTTCGTGGGCTCGAAGACGCTGCCAAACTCGACCCTAGCCTCGACGAAATTTTGGAACCGATTCGAAACCAAGTTGTCGGGCTACAGGAGTCGCTTCGCGATCTTCGAGCTTATGGCGAAACCGTAGAGTCTGATCCTAAGCGGCATGAGGAAGTTTTAGAGCGAATTGAGGGCTACCGCAAGCTCTTTCGGAAATATGGCGATGACGAGAGCGTGCTCCTAAGCGAACTTGAGCGAATAGATAAGGAGCTCATTGAACTTGCCGACAACGATGCGGACGAAGGTGAGCTGATCAAACGAGAAGAAAACTTAGCTCATCAGCTTCAAACCAAATGTCATGATCTAACTAATCTCCGGAAGGATCACAGCGTTGAATTTTGCAAGCAAATTGCTTCGCGTTTGGAAGGCCTCGCAATGGAACGTGCTGAATTTGAAGTCTCTATACAACCCAAAACTCCATCTGAAGATGGTGCAGACTCTCTCGAATTCCTGTTCAGCGCGAATGCCGGCGAACCGGTGAAGCCACTTACGAAAATCGCCTCCGGGGGCGAAATTTCGAGGGTGATGCTCGCCATTAAGTCTGTCCTTGCCAACAACGCTGGTGTGCCGACCCTCATTTTTGATGAAGTTGACGTAGGCCTTGGCGGAAGGGCCGCAGCTATGGTAGCGAAACTTCTCGACGAACTAGCGACCTTTTCTCAAGTGATTGTTATCAGCCACCTGCCTCAAATTGCCAGTCGGGCGACGACGCATTATTCGATTCGCAAGGAAGCAGTTGGCGAAAGGATGCTCACCCAGATTCAGGCACTCGACGCCGATTCACGGGTTGAAGAGTTAGCGCGAATGATTGCTGGCGAAACAGTTACCGACGCTGCCGCTGCCCATGCACATGAACTGTTGAACTGGCGGTGAACAATCCAGCCTTCTCGACACTCGGCGCCTTCCGCCAATCCAAAACCGAAAATCCAAAATCCAAAATAAGCCGCGCTCTATCCTTCTCTTACAGATAGCGCTGCTTGAATTATCGGCCTAACGTCGGGGTGGACAAATTCTTCATATCTGCCATTTAGCAGGGCAACTTCCCTAACTATAGAACTGCTGAGGAAGCTGTGCTCCCATTTTGTCATGAGGAAGACCGTGTCAATGTTTTCATCGAGCCTACGGTTTACAAGTGCCATTTGGAACTCGTATTCAAAATCTGCTGTTGCCCTCAAGCCTCTAACGATGGATTTGGCTCCCTTTGATCGAACGTAATCCACAAGCAACCCATCAAATGCTTCAGCTGTTACATTTGAAAGGTGGGTTGTGCAGGCACGGACTGCGCCTAGCCGCTCGTCCGTGCTGAGCAACGGCCGCTTTGAAGAATTGATTCCAACTGCGACAATGATTGTGTCAAAGAGCTTCGATGCCCGTTCGATGACATCCAGATGCCCCAATGTTGGCGGATCAAACGTTCCGGGATAGATGGCAAGTCGGTGCATGAATTCAATGTTATCCGAATCTCGCTAGAGGACATTTCAGTTCTTGATCGAATCAAGAGATATGTCAACAAGACAAATGATCTTTGTGGGATGCAAGATTTTGGGGATGTATCTGATCATTGAAGGGCTCGGCTCATTGCCTTGGATGATCACATTCTGGAGGAATCAAATGGACACAAAAGGGTCTACCATGCAGGAAATGCTCTTTTCAATGTCTTCCAGCCAGATGTTTGCAGTACTCTTCACGTTAGTTTCGGGTCTCATTCTATTCTTCAAAACGACCTGGATTACTCGAATGATCGCAGTTTCCGAACCGGAAACCGATTTGTCCAACGATTCTAAGTTCCTCCCGTGGGGCATCGCCTTGGTGGCTTCCATTTATGTGCTTTTGACGCAGCTTCCCACAGTTTTGCTTGGAATCGGGCAATGGTTTGCCAGGCAAGTTTCAAATGAGATTTCTACGGAAGAACCCAGATGGCAGCAGGTGATCAATTACGAAATGCCAATCAAATCAATCGGATGCATTGTTGCGCTGTTCTTTGGATATCTTTCTCTTCGCGCCATGTACGGAAGCCAGCCGTTTAAGTGGTGGGGAGGCAATGTCTCTGAGTAGAACTAAGCGATTTTGTTCAATGCTTCATGATTCCTCGCACGAAATACTCACTTCCTTCAGTCAAGATACATAGAGGGCAACAAATGATCCGCAAACCTTCGTTTTGGAAACGGTTTAGAAAACGACTCTGGAAAATCTCCAAATGGGGACTCGGCTTCCTTGGAGTGGCAATCGTTGCGGGCTATGCCTATGTAAGATATGACTACCTAACAGCTGCCGACGATCTTGAATACCAAGAAATGCTGGCAAAGGAAAACGGTATTGCGCTCAACGCCGAGGAATTGAAGCCGCAACCTCCAGTCAAACCAGAAGAAAACGCTGCGCCGATTTACCGAAGAATGATTGCGGCGATGGAAGAAGTTCCAAAGCTAAAGCATATCGGCGATCCAATGAGAGTTGTCTATGCGGCTTCCGAGCCGAACCTGCTTAGCTTGCGAGCCGCTTCGTTATGTCTCGCAAGGTACTCAGAGGCAATTGAGCTGGCTCAGCAAGCCTCAAATAGGCAGCGATGCGACTTTGGGCGAGACTGGTCAAACCCGTGGACTATGATGTTTCCCGAATTGGCGAACATCAAGCAAGGAGCTAGCCTTTTGTGTGCCCGGGCAACTGTCAGGGCTAGAACGGGTAACGTTGAAGGCGCATTGAAGGACATTGAGGCGGCACTAGTTTTCCCGCAACATATTGAAGAAGAGAAAACACTCATTTCGGCGCTCGTAGCGATCGCAATCGAAGCACGGACCTTGAGGGCAGTTCAAGAAATCGCTTCTTTCCTAGCGGATGACCCACCTGCGCTTGAGAAGTTGGAACTTGTTCTAAATAACCAGTCAGAAATTCCGGACCCATTTATGTTCCTCAAAACCGAAGCCTACTTTGGATATGCCTGCAGTCTGAAACTAAAGTCAGCAAGCGATCAGATCAAAAATGACCCGCAATCCGACCCCTTTTCGGATTTACGTTTTTTTTCCGATTCAGCGCCTTTCGGGAGCCCCACAATAATGCTGCTCCCACCTCTAATTGAATCTGAACTCTGCGAGCGGGCTTATGCCGCGAAGTGCCTGAAAATGTGGAACTCTGCATTTGAACGCTCGAAGAACGACCCTGATAGAAAGCTGAATTTTGCTTCGTATCTAGACAAGTCATTGATGAATATGGATCGGTCAAACATCCCGAGCGATCAATTGAATAGGATCATCTTCCCGGTCTTTGCCAACTTTGGCAAGTCATTCGTCAAACGCAGTTTTTACCGCCAAAGCACTAAGGCCTATATTGAATTGCTTCAATATCGGCAACGTAATGGCGCTTTTCCAAAATCGCTCAAAGAGGCTTCCATTGCCAATGTCGAGCCGTATGGCAAGACTATCCTTAACTACCGGCTGACCGACCATGGATTTCGGATTTATGATTTGGGCCTGAATGGAAAGGATGACGGCGGGCGGTTCCAATATGAGGGCTTCGGCGAAACGAAGTCCGACGACCAACCGATTGTATGCTTTCCATCCTGGGAGAGAAGCGACCCAAAGGGTAACTCCGGACCATCAAGAGCCGTAACGGAGTTTTTGGGTGAAGTGGACAAAACCTCAACAAATTCAAGTGCTCCAATTCGAAAGTAATTTGAAGAGATTTTCGCTCAATTGTCAATGACGAGATGGAGCGCAGACCTTCTATTTTGCGCGATAAGCCGTTTCTTTATATTCGGCTCCGCATTTTGGTGCCCGGACGTCCAGTCCGGGCAAGCCTAACACAGTCGCAAACCAAGGAATCTCACCCAGACGCGTTAACTGTTGCAACTTGAATCTCCAACGCTTCCCCCTGCGGTAGGCTCTGACAATGCACCCCGACTTCCTACCGACCGGAAAGCCCGTCATCGGAGAACGCAGATCCTACGGAGAACTTGCCGAATCTGAACGATTCGGAATCGGAATTCTTGGCCTGCACGAAGGTCGTACATTGTTGGTTGCATTGCGAGCCAGCGGACTCTGCAAGGCCGTTGCAGGATGCGACCTGTCAGCCGAAAAGCGGTTAAATGCTCAGATCGCTGCTCCTGGAATTCAGCTCTATGAGGATTACGCTGAAATGCTCGCCGACCCGAATGTACAGATCGTCGCAATTTATACTCCTGATCCATTCCATGCGGAGCATATCGAAGCAGCATTCCGGGCTGGCAAACACGTTATCTGCACGAAACCAATTTTGAACAATTTGGACGATGGCGAGAGAATTCGAAAAGCGGCGAAAGAATCAGGAATGAGGCTGCAAGTCGGGCAATCCACAAGGTTTTATGAACCGTTTCAACGACAAAGAGAGCTATATGAAGCAGGAGCATTCGGAGAAATCGAGGTCTTGGACGCACATTACAACCACAGAATGGACTGGTGGTATGAAAAGTCGCCATGGAGCATCGAGGGCACGCATTGGGCGTACCTGGGGCTCAGTCATCCGATTGACTTGGCGACTTGGTATTTGGGACGAATCGTTGAAGTGCAGGCCATGGGGAGCACCACAAGCTTGGGTACGGCGTATGGCATGTCCAGTCCGGATGCGATTCTAGTCAACCTTCGAAGCGAATCTGGGAACCTTGCCCGAATCCTTGGCAATTATGGAGTTCACGAACTGCCGCAAGCTCGCTCGATCATCGAATGCTGGCTGATGGGCTCAAAAGGATCGTCGGTCGCCAGGTATCCAGAACTGAAATTCTCGTATCACGATGAGAGAGGAATTGAAATCGAGGAGAACTACGAACACGCGATGGCAGGCTATTACTACCGACATGAACTCAAGGGAATGCATTACGGCGAGTTCTGCAATTATGCCGACTACTTCGCTTCGAAATTGTTGAGCGGAGAACCTAATTCGCCTGATTTGGAGGAGGGTTTGGCGACGCTTGGAATCATGGATGCAGTAGTCGAGAGCCTAACAACGAGCCAGTCAGTCCAACTGAATTACTAGAAATAGCGACCAACTTTGTGTTCAAGAGCTGCGATCAGTGTCACTATAAATAATCATGGTGCCGAAACGCCCAATGCCTGATCGAAAGCTCATCTGGAAGCTGGCCAGGTGGGTTTCGTACGTCTTTTTGATAGCGGTGCTTTCCGCTTATGGCTACGTGCGATACGACTTCGTATCGGCGGCATCTGACTTGGACAACCAGATTCGCAGGGCGAAGAATCACGGGCTTGCCTTAACGCCGGAAGACATGAGGCCGATGCCGCCTGTCAAACCCGAGGAAAACGCTGCACCGATTTACCGGAAACTTGCTACAGCGATAAATAGAGTCGAGGAGCGAAGATCTCAACCATTCGAAGCAGAAATACTTCGTGCCGCTGAGGCACTAAGCTCCGAAGACGTTTCGACAGTCGAAAATTATCTTGAGCGATATAGCGTGCCTATCGAGCTGGCTGTTCAAGCTTTGAAACTACCCCATTGCGATTTTGACCGAGATTGGAGTGATCGGCATAACTTAGATTTGAGTCCATTGGGAGAAATGAGAGCGATAAGTCGCATCATCGTCGCGTCATCTTTGGCAGAAGCACAAAAGGGAAATTGGGACCGCTTTTTCTTGCAGCTAGAAGCTGTTGCAAAAATGGAATCCCACATGATTGCGGAATCCCATCTCTTTGCCGGATGGTATGGCATGTATGTGGACAACCAGATTCTGCTGGGAATCGAGGCAGCATCCACTTTGGCGGCAGACGACGTTGCAACACTTCAAAAGTTAAATGCATTTCTTCAAGCGTTGCCCAAATCAACAGGTGTAAGGCCGTTTCTCAGGGCAGAAGCAATTAGCGGATATACAATGTGCCGAAATCTCCGAGTTGAGTACGACAATGACGTAGCCAAACTGAGCAAATCTAACGGCCATAATGGATTCATTGGCCGCGAATCGCAGTTCCGCCTTTTCCCGCTTCCGTTTGAAACGGAAATATGTGAAAAGGCTTATGCGTCAAGATTGCTAAAAGAATGGAATGACGCGCTGGATCTAATAGGAAACGATGTCAAATTCGATTCAAATGCTCGGTTAGCTTTGGCAAAATCGAGCCAGCGAATGATGAACTCCAAGAGTCTATGTGATTTCCTTCCCTCATATTTGTTTCCTAGTTTTGAACTTGCCGATAGACCGTTCGTGGGTTCGAAAGCTCGCCGTGTATGCGTTCAAGCAACTTTGGATTTGCTCCTTTACAAGACTAAATTGGGCAAGTTCCCCGAAGCTCTTTCTGAAGCAGGGATTACCAGAATGGATCCAATTGACGACACTCCATTAAAATATTTAAAAACAACGACCGGCTTTCGTGTCTATTGCACCGAATCAAGTGGCAAGCCCTCCGATGGCCTCTACGGTTGGGAGTCCAATTCATTAGAAAGGGGCCGTGATCGCATCATTTCTTGCTATCCAAGTTGGGAACGGTATTCGCCTAGGACGCGAGCGATTCGACAACGCGAATCAGGCAGTAATGTTTCAAATGACACTGGTTTACCGAGGCAACCAAGGCGTAAGGTAGTTCGAGTCAACTAGTCTCAAAACGCGATTCTCTGACGGCATCCTTGCGGTTATGACAGTTACCAACCCCGAGTTGCGAGAAGTTCGTTTTCTGCAATAGAGGAAACACTGATTCCCACCATTGGTTCTCCCAAATTACGTGAAATTTCCGCAAGCTTCTTTGCATCCTTATAAAAGAGAACAGACTCAACGATGGCTTGCGCCCTTCGAGCCGGATCGCCAGACTTGAAGATTCCAGAACCCACGAAGCAGGTTTCCGCGCCCAATTGCATCATCAATGCAGCATCGGCGGGTGTCGCAATCCCGCCAGCAGAGAAATTAGGAACTGGCATTCGGCCCGTTTCCTTCACAATTCGAACCATTTCGAGTGGTGCTTGCAGCTCTTTGGCAATTACAAATAGCTCATCTTCTCTGGAAGAATGCACTTTCCGAATTTGGGACATGATCGCCCGCATGTGGCGAACTGCCTCGACGACGTCCCCTGTCCCTGCTTCGCCTTTGGTTCGGATCATCGCGGCACCTTCGCCGCATCTTCTCAAAGCTTCGCCAAGGTTTCTGGCTCCGCAAACAAAAGGAACCGTGAACGGGTGCTTGTCCACGTGGTTTTCTTCGTCAGCCGGAGTCAAGACTTCGCTTTCATCAATGAAATCAACTTCAAGAGCTTCCAAAATCTGAGCTTCGACAAAGTGCCCGATTCGGCACTTCGCCATTACCGGAATCGAGACGGTCGCTTTGATTTTGAGGATCATTTCAGGATCGCTCATGCGAGAAACGCCGCCGTCTCTTCTAATGTCTGCCGGTACCCGCTCCAATGCCATAACTGCAACCGCACCTGCATCTTCGGCGATGCGGGCTTGCTCATCGTTGGTGACGTCCATAATGACGCCGCCCTTCAGCATTTCTGCCAGGCCGACTTTCTCGCGCCAAGACTTGGAAATATTCGGAACGCCATTGTTACCGGTACTCATAAGTACATTTTACTTCACAAAGTGAATTTAGGTTCCAATTGGCTACTTTGACGACATAACACTCTTAAAGAAACTCACCATCAGGGCAGGAACGGCACGGGGATATTCATGCCCTCCCGGATGAATGAATGCTACGACATCGTTGCCATTTTTGCCACTGAATTGGGTTGTGTATTCAGCTAGTGACTTTCCAGAGCCCTCGCAGCCGTTCAGCGTTTTGATTGATTCAATGGATTCTCGCTGCTTCACCGGATCAACTAGCGGGTCCTTTTCTCCCAAAACATGGAACATAGGTTTTGGACTCAATTTGAGCCTCCCAGTGTGGGATCCACTTGGCCCATACGCTGCAAATAAGTTGTTTCTTTCAGCCCAAAGTAGTTGAGTGAATCGGCCACCGTTCGAGTGTCCCATGGTGAACACGCCTTTCTTGTCGACAGAAAACTCTTTCGTAACATCTTTGTAAACAGAATCAAAGAACTTCAAGTCACGGTTTTGAAACAATCCTTCAGCAACCTGCCAACCAGGCCTTTGTCCGAGACGGTCGTTCCCGGTGATCGTTGGAATGCCGTTCATATAAACGACAACAGCTTCCGGCCAAAATTCATGAATTCGGAAAGAGCGAGAGGCTTGGCGACCATTACCTCCATGTCCGTGAAATCCAAAAACAAGTGGCGGATGCTTTGTCGTTACGGTCGGCGCAAAAACAATCGCTGTGCGGTCTAAGCCTTCGATTTCGTAGTTTTTTAATTCGCCTTGTGGTCCTGATGAAGCAATTGCAAAAATCAATAGTGAAATGCTCATATGGGTATTGACTGTCTTTGAGCAAATTGGTTTAGTGAAACGCCATAACCCGGTCAAATTGTAAAACCTAAGATTCCCGATTCCCGTACAATGTACTGATCATGCGACATCTAAGTTTAGCGGCCATTTTTCTTACCGCGTCTGCCTCGTTTGCGGACCCATCCACTTTCCACTTCACTTATGCCGGTGCTAAATGTGGAGAATCGAAGTTCGAGCGATTTGCCGATGGAAGATTCGAGTCCTCAATGAGCTTCGTTATCGGCCCTCAGTCGCAGGCAATTACGTTTGCCGGAAAATTTGACAAAGACAAATTGTCGGAATTCGACATGAATTCAAAGGCGGGAAGCCGAATTGCCATTGTCTCATGGAAGGGTGGAAAACTGACCTCAACAGTAGATGGGAAAGTGCAAGGAAAGGACCTGCCATTTGAAGTTAAGTCAACTGCTTTATTGAGCGCGTTTGTACCTGAACTAACATCAACTCTTTTCAAAAATTGGCAAAAGGACCCTACTAAGAAGAAATTCGATGTCTTCTTCATTGACAGCATCGCGCCACTATCTGTAGATGTAACGACCAAGCCAATAACCGCTGTTCTGGCAAGTGGGACTCATGCGCTGACGATGCTCTCGGCAACCCTGGCGGGATTGGAGATTCAGTATGCATTTACAGCTAAAGGCGAATTGGTTGGAATGCAAGTGCCCGTACAGAAATTCGGTGGATACCTCGAAGGTTGGGAAGGCGTCTTTGTAAATCCCGTGATGAAGTACAAAGAGCTTTCGCAGCCTACGTTCACTGTCGCAAAAGATTTAGCGGTGGCCGTTCCCATGAAGGATGGCACTAATCTCGTCGCCGACGTCGTTCGGCCAAAGGACGACTTGAAGCATCCTGTTATCCTAATTCGAACTCCCTATGGTAGAAAAGCTAGTGCTTTGGAAGGCGATTTTTGGGCTTCAAGAGGATATGTTCTGGTGAGCCAAGATGTTCGAGGGAGGGGAAGCAGCGACGGTTTGTTCGATCCATTAATCGCAGAGGTCTCTGATGGAAAAGACACCCTCGACTGGCTTGTCGCTCAACCTTGGTGTGATGGAAAGGTCGGAATGATCGGAGGTTCGTATTTGGGCTATGTCCAGTGGGCGGCGGCGGTTACTCGACATCCGGCGCTTAAATGCATCATCCCGCAGGTTTCGCCCCCAAATCCAATGCAAAACTTTCCATGGGATCACGGCGCATTCATGCTCGCGGGGAATGTATGGTGGAGTAGGGTTGTTAAGGACAAGAACGCAGACATGAGTGGCGCTCTTGCGGCTGTGACTGGGACTGAGCACTTCCTGGATCTGCCGATAACAAAAATTGACGACGCGATGCTCGGCAAAAACATCCCGTTTTACGATGATTGGACAAGAAGAGCACAAATCACCGACTGGAAAGGTGCGTTCAGGGCAGAAGATATTGGAAAAGTGAAGATTCCAGTGCTGCACGTAAGCGGCATATGGGATGGTGACGGAGTTGGGACAAAGATCCACTGGCAAGCCCTTCGAACTGCCGGCAGTAAGAACCAATGGATGGTTTTTGGGCCGTGGACGCACTTCTTCAATTCGACATCTGAGTTTGGCGGATTCAAATATGGCCCTGATGCGATATTGGAACTGGATTCGGTGTACCTCCGGTTCTTCGATGCGAACCTGAAAGGCATGAAGGTTTTTTGGAATCAGCAGCCTCATGTTCGAATGTTTGTAACTGGAGCCAACAAGTGGTATACGAGCAGCGATTGGCCGGTTCCTCAGGCAAGGCCTAGAACATTGTTCTTGGGTGGAAAGTCGGCAGTTGGCCCTAATTCAAAAGGACAACTGCTTGCAAAAGCGCCTCGAAGTGGGAAGGACTCCTACGTATACGATCCGAACAAGACGAAGTTCAAGCCACAGGATATTCAGGTCGGAAAGGAAGGCAGCTTGCTGTTTAAAGCTAAAGACATGGATAAGAACGACGTTGCATTTGCTAGCGCCCCGTTCACTGAAAACACCGTGGTTTCTGGTCCAGTTAAGCTTGAAGTCTATGTTTCCACAACAGCCAAAGATGCGACATTCCATGCGATGGTGCTTGATCAATACCCAAATGGTGATTCCAGACTTATCGGGTTACCTGGAACAAAGCGTGTTTGGTACGAGTTGGGCAAGCCAGGGCCGATCGTTCCTAAGAAAGTGTATAAAGTCACAATCGAACCCTGGGAGTTTGCCCACCTGATACCAAAGGGACATAAATTGGCAATCTTATTGACAAGCGACATGTTTCCAAATTTTGCGCGGAATCCTGGAACTGGCGAGCCCGAATGGAAGGCGACTAAGCTTGTAAAGGCAACTCACACCGTACATTGGGGCAAACGCTATCCAAGCAAATTGTCCTATTTTGCCTTTAAGCCGTGAATGACACTTATTTTGCGGCCTTAGCGGCAGCGAAAGGCTTGCCGGCATCGCCAAAGGAGCTTGATCGTCTTGGAAAGCTATTTGGCGAAGAAGCTTCTCGATGGGCATTTTCGCAGTGGGAATTGCGTGAAAGGGCGAAAGCCCGATTCGAACAGGCAAGCGAGATGCTCTTTACTCGCGAAGGCCTGGAGCAAGCTTCCCATCCTGCCATTGCGAGGTATCGCGCTTCGCGATTCCCAGAGGGACAATGGGTTGCCGATCTCACTTGTTCCATCGGCTCGGACCTTATAGCCCTTGCAGAGCGTGGCCCGACTCTTGGGACAGATATTGATTCTGAGAGATTGAACTGCGCGAGTCATAACCTTTCTGTTTGCGGAGTCTCTGCACAAATCAGCCAGGCAGATTGCCTCTCCTTTCCCTGGGATTTCGAGTTTGCAATTGCCGATCCTTCCCGCCGAGTAGACGGCAGACGAAAAGCCAACATTGACGATTTTGAACCCAATCCTGACAAATTGGCGGAACGAATGCTGGACTTGCAACTTGGGTGTTTGAAGTTAACGCCCATGCTCTCCGATTCCGAATTGGAAGGATTTGGCGGACAACTGGAGTTTCTGTCGTTCGGTGGCGAGTGTCGGGAGGCATCGGTTTGGCTAGGAAGGCATGTTGAGGCAAGTCGAAAGGCAATTCATATAGAGTCTGGGGAAGCTTTGGAGGCGAGTGAATCATCGGATTCCGATGCGGCCTCAGAGTTTTTATTTGAAGCCGATCCAGCCGCGATACGCGGCCACTGCTTGGGAACCCTTTGCAATCAATTTGGGATTTGGAAACTTGGCGATTCAAATGGATATTTGACGGGCCCAAAAGCAATCGAATCAGTTTGGCTTGCCGGTTACAGAGTCCTATCTGATTGCAAAGCGGACGACAAAGCGTTGCGGCTAAAGCTTCGTGAGCTTGCTGCAACGATAGATGCCGTAAAGTCGAGGGTTAAAGGAATCGAGCCTGAACTTGTGCGGAAAAAGCTACAAATCGAGGGAAATCGGGGAGTCATTCTGGTGGCGTTTCCAGTTGGCAAAAGCCATCGCTGGCTTATTGTTGAAAGACTTTAGAATCGGCTGCAAATTTCCCCCTAAAGAATACTAGGATCGAATCCGAGAATCCTATTGGGACGCCCATTGGCAATTCCCAAAAACCTAAAGTGAGTAGTTAGAGATGCGGGTTCGAAACATAGAGTGCCAGTTAGCCCAAGGACAAGTTCGACGATATTTGAACGGCGATCCATTATCCGATGTCGCAGTCGAGCAATTGGAAGACCATTTAAGCGAATGCCCCGATTGTAATGAGTTCTTTGAAGATTGCAAACAAGAATTAATTGAAGACCGAGTCGAAGCTGAGATCAAAGAGGAAGTATACGCGCCCGCCCAAACTTCTACTTCGTCCGAAATCTCAGCAATTCCGCGTTTCTTAGTTGAAACGCTACGCCAGAAGCGTGAAACCTTGGATAAAGTCGTCAAGCCAATCGCAACTCATGCAATCATCAACGACGTTCGAGAGGAGAAGCCCTCATTCAAATCATACACGAAACCGCTGGCCTATTCAATTGGGCTTGCCGGAGTGCTTATCGCGATGAGTACGTTCATGCGAGATCCCTCACGAGTATTAGGCGATAGGGTTGGAACAGCATTACCAGCAGCAAAGTCAGCCGTCGTAAGTCCAACAGCACTTGTTTCAGCCCAGGGATCGAACTCAACCGAACCAAAGTCCGAACAGCCCGAGACGGCGAAGACGAGTCAGGAAACGAATTCAACTGCGATAGACCCAGCGCCTAGCAAAACTCCAACGTTGAAACCCACAAATATTCCAGATTCATCGAATTCGACAAACACTAAGCCGACGAATACGAATTCAACTTCGACGAACACAGCTTCGGCGGTCACGCCATCGCCCCGTCGAAGAACCACAACCCGGAGATCAACTCCAACCAGACCCGCTGCCAGACGGCCAAGAACAGTTGCCAAGCCGGTAATCAAAGCACCTGCATCAAGGCCAGGAATTCGAATCTATGACGATGGCGGGAACCCGATTTCGAATCGCTAAGAGAGCATTAACCATGTTGAAACGAAACCTATTTTCAGTAATCATTCTACTTTCCGCCGGATTTTCCTTTGGACAGGGGTCAGCGATTACAAAAGACGCTGGAGGAATGATCACAATCAGTTCTCGCGGTAACGACGTGCGAATGGTGGTCCACGATCTTTTCACGCAAAACGGGAAGAATTACATTCTTGAATCAGGTGTGAAGTATCAAACGCTCTATTTATCGCTCTCTGGCGTCGAATTTGACGAAGCATTGTTTCAAATTTGCAGACTTGCGGACTTGAAATTTGACGTCCAAAACGGCATATTTTACATCAACAAGGTTGTAAAGCCAGTTGAAAAGAAGCCCGACAGCAAGGTCCCAGCCATTCCGGAATTGGAGCCCATTGATCCGAAACCTGCAAAAGTCGAACCTAAATCGCTACCAAAGGTCGAATTGAAAGGGACACTTCCGACAAGCGTTTTGGCAAAACGAGTGAACACAAGATACGAAAAAGTGAATATTCGCTACCTCATGGCAGAATTCTCGAAACAAACTGGACTCAAACTCGAAGTTGATCCAAAAATTCCTGAATATAAAATTGACGCCTACTTGATCAATACTTCATTGAAATATGCGCTTGATCTTATCTCAAATGCCGCAGGGCTTCGATATCGGTTCACAGATCGAATGACTATAGAAATCGTGCCTGCCATTTCGCTTCTTTCAGAGGCAAACAATACCAAAAAGTCGGATACCAAGTCCGGCCATTGAAGCAACACCTTTAACCCCAAACTCGACTTTGCCTCGTTCAATGCTTGAACGAGGCATCATTTTTCATTATCATCGGCGAAAGTGCCAAAATACTGTTCATGGCAGGCCATAGCAAGTGGAAAAACATTCAGCATCGTAAGGGAAGGCAAGATGCTCTTCGAGGAAATCTGTTCACAAAGCTCAGCCGCGAGATCATAGTTGCAGCAAAAGTTGGCGGGGGCGACCCTTCTGCAAATGCACGACTTCGGCTTGCAATTGACAAAGCAAAGGCGGCATCTGTACCCGCAGACAATATTGATCGCGCAGTAGCAAGAGGCACGGGTCAAATTGAAGGTGCCGATTACGACGAACTAACTTACGAAGGATATGGACCTGGCGGAGTTGCGGTTATTGTAGAAACCTACACGGAAAATCGAGTTCGTACAGTCGCTGATGTTCGGCATGCGTTTGTAAAGTGCGGCGGAAGCCTTGGCGAAAACGGTTCGGTCTCTTGGCAATTCAGGCGAGTGGGTCAGATTTTTGTATCGAAAGACGGTCTCGATGAAGATCAATTCACTCTTGCGGCTATTGATGCGGGAGCAGAAGACGTTCGGGCAGAAGAAGGCGACTTCGTTGTCGAAACGACCGTTGATCAACTTCACGCGACAAATGGTGCCCTTGAATCGGCGGGTTTTCGGTCAAATGAGGTCGAGCTCACTTACTTGGCAACGAATCTTGCGAATCCCAATCCAGACGATATTCCGAAACTCTTGAGACTCCTTGATATGTTCGAAGACCTCGACGACGTGAAGGAAACTTACATCAATGTTGAACTCACTGAGGAGATGTTGCAACAAGCTTGAGTGAACCTGGCCGGACACCGTTTGCAACGCTAGCGCTCATTGGCATAAACATCGCCATGGCGTTTGCGGCACTTTTTGTGCCCGAAATGGTGGAGCGGTTTGCGTTTTATTCGGATTCACCATCCATAGTTGCCGCTTTGGCAAGCATTGTGTTGCACCAAAACTTGTTGCACTTGCTCGCAAATATGGTTTTCTTGGCTGCAGTGGGTCCGGCGGTTGAATTTGCGACTGGCGCCATCCGGTTCATGCTAATTTTTGTCTCAGGCGGAATTTGTGGTGTCTTGCTTCACTGGATAGCTACAATGAATCAAATTGCGCCTGCACCATTGATCGGCGCAAGCGGCGGAATTTCGGCTTGTGCAGCCTACTATAGCATTCGCTATGCTCACCTCAAGGTTCCAATTGTTCCTAAGATAGCGATCCCTATATTGGGAGTTGTTGGACTTTGGCTAGGTTTGCAAGTCTTAGGGGCGTTTGTGAGAATCGGTGATCCGAGCGGAGGAACTGCGTTTTGGGCACACATTGGCGGATTTGGATGCGGCACACTTTTGAGTCTCGCATTTCGGGCTCCAAAGCTCTCGAGTGTCCAATTTGGGCACCAAGTATTGGATCGAATGAACAAGCGAAGTCCGGCTGCCACCATCGCAGCGGCAAAACAACATTTGTCATCCCACCCTACAGACGTCAAAGCGCTTACCGAACTGGCGTCCGCTTACGAGCAGATCGGCGACGTTACTGGCGAATTGCCAGTGCTCAATCAGTTGCTAACCGTCGCAAACGGTCAATCGGCCTCGTTGAGCATAAAGCGGCTTGCGGCCTTGGGAAGGTTGACAGAGCTTTCTGCAATGAAGAGAATGAGGCTGGCCCACGACTTCGAATCTTCCAACCCAGAACTCGCGGAGACAGTCCTTAGGTCTGTTATTGATGGTCCCGATAGTGAAGTTCAGCGCCCAGAAGCCATTCTTGCTTTGATCGAATTGCAAAATGAACCGGACGCAGAATTGCTACGGCTGCTCACTGACAAATATCCGCTGCATCCGGCAACTGAATTGGCCCGAGTTAGAGGGTGGATATCTTGAAAAAGTGGTGGCGCTCCAATCGGCAAAGAATTTACAAGGCGATTGGCCGACCTTTCATTAGGTGCTTCTTGAGTACTGTCAAAGTGCGTTTCGTGAATCCAAAAGTCGTTGATTCCTGTCAGACAGGCTATCTAATCAGCGGCTTGCACAAGAATGGTTTGGCGGCGGTGCACATATTCAGAAATCGGTCTTACCTCGTAATGGTCAGCCATTCCAGAGATGGTGATTTGCAAGCTCACTTGTATAGCAGCTTTGGTTTTCGAATCATCAGAGGGAGTTCAAGCAAGGGCGGAGAAAGGGCAACAATTGAGTTCATCCGGCTTCTCCGATCTGAAAAGTGCGGGGTGGTAATGGCGGTTGACGGCCCAAAGGGGCCGCCCGAAATTGCAAAGGGAGGCGCAATCCTCATGGCAAAAAAAAGCGGTGCTACGATTATCCCAGTCGGCTTTTGTGCAAATCGCCAATGGCGACTAAATTCATGGGACAAGTTCATGGTTCCAAAACCGTTCAGCACCATTTACTGCGCGTTTGGTGACCCCATATTTGTGCCACAAGAACTGGACGAGGCGAAGTTTGAAGAATGTCGGCTTGCTCTTCAAAATGCAATTCTGGAAGCCGAGAAAGTTGCGGAGTCTTCTGCCAAAGGCAAGAAATAGATCATGAATGAACTCACTCTAATAGACACGCATTGCCACTTGAACCTTGGTGAGGCCTTTCCGGACCCTTATTCCACACTCAGGTCTGCGGAAGAGCATGGGGTCAAGGTGTGCATCGTGATTGGGATTGATCGCGCATCTAACCAACGTGCGGTTGAATTGGCGCAACAATATCAGTCTGTTTACTCTGCAGTTGGGTGGCATCCAAATTCAGCAGCCACTTGGAACAAAGAAGAGCAAGAATTCCTTGCCAATATGCTAAGGGAGCCAAGAGTAGTTGCGCTTGGCGAGATCGGGCTGGACTTTCATTGGGATCATGCGACCCGTGAACAACAGGAAAAGTGCCTTTTGGATCAGCTAGAAATGGCTAAGGTAGCTAACCTTCCCGTTGTCATTCATTGCCGAGAAGCGTGGGATGAACTTCTGGATATTCTCGAAAAGCTACCAGTGCTTCCTTACCATTTCCATTGTTTTTCAGGAAATGAAGTTCAAGCGAAACGCTGCCTTGACTTAGGAGGCATTCTGGGATTTGACGGCCCAATCACCTACAAAAAGAATTCGGAGCTTCGCAGCTTGTTGGCTCAATTGCCAGCGGATCGAATCGTCATCGAGACAGACAGTCCTTATCTGTCGCCTGAACCAGTGAGAAGCAAACCGAATTCGCCTGCCAATTTGCCATTAGTAAATGCGATGCTTGCTTCTGCAAGAGGAATTTCGGTTGAGGAGTCTGCACTGTTGACGACGCAAAATGCGTGCCGGTTCTATCGGATTCCAATTCCAGACTAGTTTGTGCCGTCCGAACTTGCCCCGCCATCCGGCTCAGGCGTTGGTGGCTCAGGAGACTCTTCTGGCGGCGGATCAGAAACCGGAGCCGATTGTTCCGGAGCAACTGGTGGCTTTGGTTTTGAACGGCGATGCGAATTTTGTTTGACTCGTTGAGCAGTAACCTCGATCTTTGGCTCGCCTATTGATTTGCTGTGTTTCGCCTCAGCTGGCTCAACGATAGTAGGTTTTGTGTCCGTATCAACTTTCCCCAGAAACGAATTAGCCACTTTAGGACCGACTAAAAAAAAGCCGATCGCTGCGAGCCCAACAGGGATCACGACCCACTTAACAAATGCTACGGCCATTACGCCGCCATTACGCCGCATGTTCATATTCTAGCAGACAGGTACTCTTTTGCTTCGATGCCAGTCAGCGTCCGTTTGGACAAATTAGTTGTTTCGTGCAATATTGGCGAGCCTGTTTTGCCTCCTAATCCTAATTATTGGTATGAAACTGCAACGCCACTTCCATTTACAAGGTTCCTAGAATCAAAAGACTTTGTCGAAAGGCCATTTCAAGCTATTGTAATCGAGAATGCGCTTGTCGAATTCACTTTCTTGCCCGAATTTGGCGGACGATTAGTTGGAATTCGAGACAAACGAACCGGAAAATGGGCGCTTCAACCGCCTTGCGAGGTTAAGATAGACAAAGGGGTTTGGGATCATGGAGTGTCATTTGGCACTTTTGAGATGTCGGGCTTCGTGCCTGATTCAACAGATTTTGAAGTAGGTCACGGAGACGATTCAGAAGATGTTGCCTCAATAATTTTCTACTCCACCCTGCCACTTATTGAAATTTCATCTCAGATCAGAGTTTCGCTGGCTTCGGATTCGCCATGGCTAGAGATTGAATGTTCGATCTTAAATCGTTCGTTGTCCCCACGCCAAATTGAAACCGGATTGCGGGTTGGCTGTTCGGAGAAAAGAACGGCGCGATATGGTTCCGGCTGGCTATGCGTTTCGTCTTCGGGCGATGATAACTGGCTTTCTGTCCGCATTGCGCCAGGCGATGGTTGCTTGATGCGACGGCAATCTTTTGCTTGCGACCTACTTAGGATGAACTCAAGGTGCTTTCTGGCAGGAGTCATGAATGATAGTTGGAATCTCCAGATCGGCTCTATGACTGGAATCTCAAATGTTGACTGGTTGACGAAGGAGTTTGGAATTGGAGTCGCGGAGAGCAAGCTGACAATTGTTTCTCAGTTTGGCAAACCCAAATGTCAGATTCAGTTGACTTCCGAGAACGGCGAATCGTTTCAGTCAATCGCAGATTTTTATCCTGAGCAGCCGTTTCAGGCATCGCTCCAAAGCATTGGCGAATTGAGTTCGATCTCGATCCGGCACTCGGTCAACCTCTTCCATCATTCATTTGAATCCTGGCCAGGTAGTAACCTTGAAATCGGCCAATTGGATGATTGTGGCTTTCAAGAACCTAGCTATTGGGAAAGTTCGCAAGCAGCAATGGAAGCGGTTGCTCTTGTGAATGATGGTCTGGACCCTTGTTTATACGCCAAATGGGCCAAGACTCATGTGGGAGACCGTGCTATAGCAAACACTATATTAGCGATTTTCGAATGTAGAAATTCTGAATGGGACGCTAGCCTAGCCCATCTTGACCAAGCAATTGCACATGAAGCTTCCAATGGTCTGCTTTGGTGGATGAGAGCCGTTGTCAACCGCCAGAAAGGGGATGCAGAGGATCAACCAGACCGCCTCAACTCCCATTTTCTATTGCCGCTGGAGCCAGCCTTGCGCGCAGAAGCCTTTCTTTGCCAGCCAGCAATAACCTCAATGGATCCAATTCCATTGGTCGCTTCTGTTGCTTTGCATAATCGGGCTGCTGCTGAAATTGCGGCTATGTATTGGAATCTGGGATTGTTTCGAGATGTCGTTCGATGGGTAGACGAATGCTGTCGGCACCGGGAATCCTCCTGGCTGCGGATTGTCCATGCCGCGGCTTACTTGCAACTGAAAGGAAAGGAGATGGAAGCCCATACGCAGCTCCAATTTGCAGCAAGTGCAGGGATAGGGGCGCCGTATCCGACAAATGAGTTGGAGTTCAGGATTCTTGATGAATTGATGAGCCGTTTTCCGGGTGTAGCGATTTTGGAACAATGGTCGGAATTAGTAGAAAAAGTCCGAAAGGAGAAACGTTAATCCCATGATCCGGAATGTGACTCGACCGTCTCGGTCGAGTGTGAAATGGGCGTCCCGCCCATTTCTGGCTGTACGGATCGGCTTTCTCGACCGGGACGGTCGAGCCACATCGTCATGCAACCTCGCTAAATCTGCAAGTTGAGAACACTTTCAGTCGTCTTAAAATGAACTTTGGCGAATCGCCGTAAACCTGCTTCGCCATGCTTAGCGAGAACACGTTTTCCTGCTTCGATAACGGCACTCGACGCCCCCTTTGGCAAATCAATCCCACCATCTTCACTCAAGCGTTTGAGTCTGCGCAGAAACTCTGCCCGAGCCAAAATCGAAGCTGCTGCAACGGCAATATCTTCTTCAGCCCGAACTTTGGATTCGAGTCGTACTGTCAATCCCTTTTGTTTTAGCAGCCACTCAATAGTCGAGGAATCGCCAAAGCGATCCGAAATGGCAAATTCAGATTCTTGAATTTTGAGCACATTTTCGATAGCCTGAGCATGACCCCATGAAAGAATCTTGTTCAAATTCTTGTGCTTGCTGTGAAGCTCGTTGTACTTTTCCGGACCGATCGCAACAATGCTATGCGGGCAGGTGCGCTTTATGACGTCTGAAAGCTGCAATGCCAGTTTGTCAGTTAGTTTTTTCGAATCTTTGACGCCATCAAGTTCTGCCATGTGCCAGTCAGCAACATAACACGCAGCAATTACAAGAGGGCCAAAATAGTCGCCCTTGCCGCTTTCGTCAATTCCGATGTGGCCGGTCATATTTGGGGTATGGGGTTTAGGGTATGGGGTCGAGATAATCAGAGTTGCATAGTTTCACCATATAGCTCTTTACCCTAAACCCCAAACCCCGTACCCTTCCTTTACTTCGGCGGAATCTTTGGAAATGACGGCCGTTTCGAAACAGGCTTGTATTTCTTCAGTTCTTCAAGCAAATGAGCGACGCCTCGCTCGATTTGAAGGTCGCGCCCTTGAACCAACATATCGGGTCGAAGGTCAACTTCGATGTCAGGATCAACGCCCTTGTTTTCAGCGATGAACTCGCCATTCTTTTGGTCGTAGATTCCGAATTCTGGAGCGGTAACTGAACCGCCATCAATGAGCGGAATGCCTCCACGAATTCCTACCAAACCGCCCCATGTTCGCATTCCAATGAGCGCTCCAAGTTTAGCCTGGCGGAATAGGAACGGGAAGAAGTCGCCGCCTGAACCGGCATAGCCGTTAATGAGCAATGCTTTCGGTCCCTCAATGGAAACTGCATCGTTCCAGTCAACACCGTTTCGATCCACGACTTTGGCTTTGGTCGTGCGTCCCAATGTATCCACAAACCACGGCTGAATAAATCCGCCGCCGTTGTATCGCTCGTCTACGAGCAGGGCTTCCTTGTCGGTGTTGCCGAAAAAGCCTTTGATGATGCCTACGGCTCCATCGGTAGAAGTGTTTGTGACATGGAAATAGCCGATCCGGCCTCCACCGAGCTTCTCGACCATCCTTCGATTCGATTCCACCCATTCGGTGTATCGAATCGCGGATTCGTCCGCCACTGGACGAACGCGAACCGTTCGCGCTCCAGTATCCGAAGGCGTAGTGTTAACAGTTAGCACAACAGTCCGCCCCACTTTTCCAACCAGAAGCGCATGAGGATTCGTAGAGGCTGAAACCGGCTTTCCGTCTATGGCAAGCAGATATTCGCCTTCGGCAATGCCAAGTCCAGGCTCACCGAGCGGTGCCCGCAGAGACTCTTCGTAGTTCGCGCCGGGATAGATTTTCTTGAACCGAACCTTGCCGTTTGACACTTCATAATCGGCACCCAATAGCCCTGTTGGCACGGGATTTGGGTTCGGCGAGCCGAACCCTTGAACGTATGCGTGTCCTGTTTCCAATTCGCCAATCAGCAAACCGAGAACATACGCGATGTCCAGCCGATTGTTGATTGACGGAAGGTATCGCTCGTATTGCTTGCCAATCGCAGCCCAATCGGCTCCGTTCATGGCTCCGTTATAAAAGAAGTCGCGTTCGTATCGCCAAACTTCCCAAAACATTTGCTTCCATTCGGCGCGTGGATCAACGACCATTTCAACGTTGCTCAAGCTCACACGGCCTGCGCCGGGTGCCAATCCAGGCCGTAAATCTTGAATATAAATTTGACCGCCGTTTGAAAACGCGATCTTGGTATTTGCAGGATTCAACGAAATCTGTGACGGGAAAGCAAAAATGGTTTGAATTTCGCGGGAACGCATGTCAAACTTTTGCAAACCGCCAGGGCCAGCAAAAAGCAATCCTTCGCTTAGACCCGCAATCAGTCCGTAATTTGAAGCTGGAACAGGGAGAGGCAACGCCCTTTCCGCAAGGCCAGCCCAATCTATTTTCACGGTGACAGGACCAGGAGCGGGCGGTACCGCCGCAGCTGCATTTTCTTCATCAACTGGCAATTGGAATGGGTTTGGAAGGTCTTTCGTAAGTGGGATCGCATAAATTCGTGCTGCGTCTTCCACTTTCAAACTAAACTCAAACAAGCCAAAGGATGGCGAGAAAGTGCGATTTGAAACAAAGTACAAGTACTTTCCAGAAGCGTCAAAAGCTACGTCCACATCAGGGAAAGAGCCATCGGTAACTTGCGTGGATTGGCCCGTTGCAACTTCGTACAGCTTTACGCGACCGTATTGCTTGACGTCATTTTCAACCATTGCAATCCACTTGCTGTCAGGCGACCATGCGGAATTTGGGATTCCCTGATACTTGTCCTTCACAACCGTTGTCAGCTTTTTGACCCCAACCTCGACCATGTAAAGTCCATAGTCGCGTGTCGTAATAGTGATGTATTTCCCATCTGGAGACCAGGTGACGGCAAGCGGATTAAGGCTTGCAGCAGTGGTTAGCTGAGTGGCTTCGCCGCCCATTTGCGGTCGAACATAAAGCTGATTGTCGCCTGAGACGTCGCTGAAATAGGCAATAGTCTTTCCATCAGGCGACCAAGCTGGAATTCTTTCTCGCGCACCCGAGGTTTCCGTCAAATTTCGAGTTTCGCCATTCTTAGCGGGAACGCTGAAAAGCTCGCCTCGCGCCATGATTGCGATTCGATTTCCACTTGGTGAAAGTGAGAACCCATCAATATTGGTCTCAAGTTTGCGAAGCTGTTGACGTGAACCCCAATTGTCCGAAACGATTGCAGGTTTGATCGCCTCAACTTTTCCGGACGCGACATCAAATTTGTAGAGCAAGCCGTCGCGCTCGAATGCAATTGATTTGCCATCGTTTGACGGCCACCGAATGTCGGCGTCCATAAATTCTGTTAGCTGCGATTCGCGTTTTGAACCTAAATCGTACTTGTACAGGTTCATCGTTCGAAGGTTCTTGTCGCTGATGAAATAGACAGAATTGCCGATGGACATCGGGAACGCGGACATTTCGCGCTTGTGGGGCAATTCGGAATATGTGTTGGTCTTTAGGTTGTAAAGGCTTATGTAAGGCTGCATTCCCCCTCTGTAGTTCCTCCACCACTGGGCTGAACCTGGGAAACGTTGGTAAACGACGGTATTGCCATCGGCTGAAATCGTTCCTTGATGAATTTCTAAGATTGGAGTGGTTTCAGGAATTCCACCTTTTGGATCAACTGTCAAAAGGCGCGGGATTTGCCCCTTGAAGCCACCGTAGTTGGTGATGTAGGCAATCTTTCCCTCTGGAGTCCAGTCAAGCGCGTAGTCTGCTCCAGACTCGAATGTGAGGCGTTTTGGTTCACCACCGACTGACGGAATGACGTAAAGGTCTGGATTCCCGTCATAGACGCCTGTAAATACGATCCATTTCCCATCAGGCGAGAACTTTGCGCGAAATTCTTCGCCGGGGTGCGTAGTCAAGCGCTGTGAAAGACCGCTTCCGGTCCATTTCCAAAGATCGCCAGCATAGGTAAACACGACGGAATCGCCGTTGATGTCGGGGTAGCGCAAGAGGCGCAAGTCGGTTTGGACCTGGCCAAGGGAAAGCGTAGTCAAGGCAGAAAGAAGCAACGATGTCAAGATAAAACTCCTCCAAAATCTGGTGAATTCATTATGGAACGAATGCCCTGGTAATTGGGTTGCGGTTTTTGGGAGTGCGTGCGTGCATCTCGGCGCTTTACATCATTTGTTGTGCGAATTTTTTGGGAGTGCGTGCGAGCATCTCGCCGCTTTAGCTAACTAGAAGTCAGAGAAAGCCGATATTCAGCTTTGCTGGGACAAAACCGTCAAAAGTGTTTTTCGTAGTGCCATTTCTCGGAATTCTCCTAAATTTCATTTTCTCAAAGACATGGAGAATCTTTGTCGAGATTTAGTACTGGAAAAAGCGGCGGGATGCTCCTAAGCACACCCAAAGCAATCAATCTACGACTTCATCGCCCGCCCGCCACAATTTCCCGCCCTTTAGCTTTTCGCGCCAGGCGTCCCGCCATACGTGGACGTTGACTGGCTCGATTTTAGGAAGCGGCTTGCGTTTTTCTGCGGACGGGAATTCAGGGAACGGTTTCGAGGGCAACGTTTGGTACCAATAGGCAACAGTAGCCAGCTCTAGAGTCAGAACATTCGCATGGCCGTGCTCAATGGATGCCCGAATACCTTTTTGAAACCGAATCGGGTCTTCAATATGAAATCGGTAGCAGTGGGTTCGCCCTAGCCAGCCAAAAAGTGGGTCGTCGTTGTTTCGGCCCGGGGCATAAGCCGTTCCGAAATAGGGATGGCAATACACCTCGTCGGGGCTCCAACTTTGGTTGAAATAGTCCTCGGTTCCGGTTCCGTGAGCCGAGCCCGGCCAAGGTTCGCCGTCAATTTGAAACATGTCGTCCCCTTCGCCGTACCATACGGGTGTTGGCGAATGGACATAGTAATTCACGCCGACAAAATGCCCTGCCCCTTCAGCTTCGCAGAGCAGGTAGTTGTTGGCATCTGACGGGTTTTTTGGAGTTTCGCCGAAAATTGACCATTCGTTTTCTCGGTCTCCAAAATCCGATTCTGGCTTCGTGATTTCTTGGTTGTACCAAGCGTGAAACCTACCGACATCTTCGCCAATGGAAGCGTGTTCTTCGTAGTCAACATAGTAATAAAGGGCTCCGCAGGCAATATCACTTTCATTTTCTACGGTAATCCGCGCTCCCTTCCCAAACGGCATATGAAAATAGCAGACCAATGCGTTTCCATCCCTCGGTGCGGCGGCCAAAGGCCAAGAAACGTAGTTATATTTCAATCCCCAACCTTGTCCAAAAAAGTCGCCGATGGGTGCTTCCACGCTTGGGTGTTTTTGCCCGTCCCAATACACTCGGAGCACTAGATTCTTTCTGCAAAGTTCATCTTTCGAACTTATCGTGATCCAAATGTGGGTGATGATCCCTGCACCCCCGATGTCGCAAAGAGTTATCGTTTCTCGGGCGGGAACATCGGCGTGGTCACGGTTTCCACCTGTTCTGTCGTAGCTGGAAACTCGCTTTGTGCAAACGGGAATGATTTTGGCGAGGTTGGATAGCGCGCTCATGTTTTTCGAGCCTACCCGCGCATTTCATAGAAAGGCTGATAGCAATTTCGAAGAGCCATTCCCTTGTTTTCTCGCAAAGGCGCAAATCTCGCAAAGTTCGGATTCACTTGTTCTTAGCCAGCGGTTCAAGGTCTTGCTTGGGTTTCGCTTTGCGAGCTTTGCACCTTTGCGAGAGATTTGTAGCTTGCCAACATCACCCGCAAGCCCTTGTGAATAGTGTGCGAATTGGATAGCAATGCAGGACGACAGCCATCCCACCCAGAATCAAGAGTGATGGAAGCTGGCAAGCCGTTTACTGCGTGGTGGGTTGGTTCACATGAAGGACCGCGCGAAGACTTCGGTGTGACAGAATTTGGGCTTGACTTCGAGTTGCAAGCCGTTCCCAAAAAACTAAATGTTCGTGTGTCGGGCGATCAACGCTTCACCCTGTTTGTAAACGGCAACCTGGTTCTTCGTGGCCCGCAGAGGGGCGACGTGCGCCATTGGCACTATCACGAGATTGACATTGCTACATTCCTGAAAAGTGGCTCGAACCAGATAACTTCAGTTCTGACAAATTCTGGCTGGTTGGCTCCAATGGCGCAGCTTTCAGCAAGAAATGCCTTCCTATTAGAAGCAGAAGAGGCCTTTGGTTTTCTATCTACCCCAAACCAATGGCGTTTTCGATGGATATTGGGCAACCTATTCAAAATGATGAATGAAGGTGTGGGCGAATACTACATTGATGTTGGTCCGGGCGAAATCTTCCATTGTCCCTCTAAGTGGTCCGATTGGTATCCTGTCCACCCGATTTGCCGCCCGGAGCTTCGTGGTGAGCCCGGAGGTGGGTCGGCGTGGGCACTTATTCCAGCCTCAATCTCAATGATTCCTTCGGATGAATTGATATTGCCAATCCGTGCATTTCAAGACACGCGTTTGGACAACTTCGAATCTTTCGAAAGCCAAGTGACTGCATTGAAGGACAAAGACTTGATTCTCGATTTTGGAGAATTGATCGTTGGCTATCCGACATTCGAATTCAATGCAACAGCGCTCACAGAAGTTCGTGTTATCTATGCTGAATCGCCCGTTGACGAAAATGGCATTAAGGGTGACCGTAATGAGCTGTTTAGCAAAGAAATTCGCGGATATGCTGATTTGGTTTGCATAATTGAACCTGGCGTGTTCCAGTTTCGGCCTAATTGGCTTCGTACGTTCCGATACATTCGGTTTGTCACAACACGTGACGTAGAACTTTGCTTCTGCGGGGTAGAACCAGCGGAAACTCTATTCTCGTGCGAAGCCTCATTTGATTGCGATGAGGCAACAGTGCAACCCATTTGGGATATGTGCGTTCGAACTCTAAAGCTCTGTGCAGGAGATACCTATTACGACTGCCCCTATTACGAACAGCTTCAATACATTGGCGACACCAGGCTTCAAGCTTTAATAGGCTACTACCTTTCTCGAGATCGGACTCTCCAGCGAAACGCCATAGAACAATTTCATTGGTCCATTTTGGAAAACGGGCTTACTCAATCTCGCTACCCAAGCAGGCAAATGCAGGTGATCCCGCCATTCAGCCTGTGGTGGATTGTGATGATTTGCGACGCTTGGATGCACGATCCTGGATTTGATCCAAAGCCGTATCTTCATGGTGCACGTGGAGTTTTGGAAGCCTATCAAAGAGTGTGTGACGGCGAATTGGAGCCGTTTTGGTGCTTTGGGGATTGGGTTCCAGAATGGAAATGGGGAGTGCCTCCAGGCGGGCCGAATGCGGAAATGCATTTGGTTTTGTTCGAGATCGCGAAGTGGTGCTTTGGGCAGTTGCAGGGATCAGTAGAAGGTATAGGACAAATAAGTCCTATAAGTCCTATCCGTCCTATTTCAACCACAAACCCAACCGAACACGCTGAAGCCCTCTGGCGGTACTTTCAAACCCTTTCGGGGCTGGAGCCCGATCCATGGGATGAAGCAATCCTCGAAATTGCGCCCAGATGCACCTATTTTTGGCAATGCGTAAAGCACGTCGGGATGCAACCAGAGGACTATGTTTCGCTCCTAAGTCCGTGGCGAGAAATGCTCTCACTTGGACTCACTACAACCCCTGAAACCCCCGAACCGACCCGTTCCGATTGCCATGGCTGGTCAGCGCATCCACCGCTTGGCTTGCTTCAATTGGTCGCTGGTGTTACAAGTATCGCACCCGGATGGTCGAAAGTCCGAATCGCGCCTCGTCCAGGTTCGCTTTCATATTTCAAGGCTGTCATTCCTCATCCTTCTGGTGATATCGAAGTTGAATTGGAGAATGGGAACCTAAAGATTGTTTGCCCTGTGTATTTCGAACTCTTATGGAAACGCGAAACACGAGAATTCGAGGCAGGAAGTTACCAAATCTGAGTTTTCGTGCACTGGTAACTGTTGGAGGTAGTCTGAGACGATGTTTACGGGCTTAGTGCAGGCAGTCGGTCAGCTCGCCGAAAGTTCTCGCTATTCGATATGGGTGAGTTATGGAGATGCGTGGCCGAATGACCCACTGGTTCTTGGCGAAAGCGTTGCGGTCAATGGATGCTGTCTTACTGTCGCCGACATGGCACCCTCGCAAATCCGCTTTGATCTTAGCGAAGAAACCCTCGCGCGGACATCGTTTAGCAAACTGAAGCCAAAGCAACGCATTAATCTGGAACGAGCACTAAGGCTCAGCGACCGAATTGGCGGGCACATCGTTCAAGGACATATTGATTGCATGGGCAAGGTTGTTGCAAGGTCTGAAGCCGAAGGAAGCGTGTTGTTTGACTTTCAAGTGCCAGAAGAGTACGTGCCTCTATTGGTGGACAAGGGATCCGTTTGTATTGACGGCATTTCTTTAACAGTAATCGAGCCAAATGGCAATAAGTTTCGATCCGCGATCATTCCTCACACGTTGGAGAATACGAATCTAAAATCTCGAGCATCAGGTGATCTTGTAAACGTAGAGTTCGACATTTTGGCGAAAACGATTCTTCGGCTGAGCGAGCCCCTCTTGAAGCGAAAATAATGCCCCGCAGCTGCGAAAAATCTCATGACACTTGTAATTATCTGTATGGTGATCGGACAAGCCAAGTTCGACGATAAGGTCGGCCAGAAGCACTATGTCAATCCAAAGAAACTCGCCAAGCCTTCAAAATCGGTATTGTCCATCCCGAAAATCATCAGAGGGAAAGGATTGCCGCCGCTCAAAGTTCCGCCAGGTTTCAAGATCAAGCCATTTGCGACAAGCATGTTCTTCCCGCGAAACATGGCGGTTGCTCCGAATGGAGATGTCTTTGTTGTGGAAGCCGAAGCCGCCCGTGTTCGAGCTCTTCGCGATGCCGATGGAGATGGAATCGCTGAGACCACGAGGCTCTATTGTTCGGGGTTGCGAGGGCCGCATGGCATAGCGTTTCATGGCGATTACCTTTACATCGCAAATACGGGAAATGTGATTCGATACAGATATGCATCTGGCCAGCTCAAGGCCGAAGGCAAGGCAGAAATCGTGATTCCAGATTTGCCCGCCAAGCCCGGTTACAACATGCATTGGACGCGAAATATAGCCTTCTCACCTGATGGAAGCCGGATGATCGTCACAGTTGGTTCTGCGACAAACGACGACCTTGAGCCGTTCCCTCGCGGTACGGTTCTTAGCTACACGCCAGACGGAAAGGATCAAAAACTCATCGCATCGGGAATCCGAAATCCGGTCGGGATCGGATATCGTCCGGGCACCAATGAACTCTGGACATCGTGTATCGAGCGCGATTTTTTGGGCCACAACACACCGCCCGATTACATAACTCGAATAAAAGAAGGCCAGTTTTTTGGTTGGCCGTGGTTTTACATTGGCAAGAACATTGACCCTCTCAACAAGGGCAAGAAACCGCCACGAACAGATGTGACGGTTCCAGAATTGCTCGTTGAACCTCATTCGATTCCGCTGTCGTTTGCTTTTTACAACGGTTCAATGTTTCCGACCGAATTCCGCGGCGATATGTTTGTAGCCATGCGAGGATCAACGAATAGGGTTCCACGAACAGGATACAAAATCGTCCGAGTTCGTTTCCCCAACGGCAAACTGAACCCAGTTTACGAAGACTTTGTCGTTGGCTGGGTTCCAGATCGAATGAAGCAGCAAGTTTGGGGCCGCCCGTCATGCGCAGTTGTTGCAAATGATGGTGCGCTCCTGATCGCGGACGAGCATGGACACACGATTTGGCGGGTCAGTCGTTCGTAAGCAATCAGTGCGATCTGAACTCAAACGGTAAACTTTGCCATGCCCGAACTCCTACTCGAACTTGGCTGTGAAGAATTGCCAGCAACGTTCGTTCGCAAAGCCTATACCGATCTGCAAAACAACGTTGAAGAAGCATTGATTGTAGAGGGCATATCTTTTAAGTGTAAAAACGAACCTATAGGCACGCCCCGAAGGCTCATTATTCACCTAGTTGATCTTCCAGAAACGCAGCCAGATCAAGTGAAAGAATCGAGAGGGCCAGCGCTTGGCGGAGCATTTGACACAGAAGGGAATCCAACAAAGGCTTTGCAAGGGTTCTGCCGAGGACAGGGCATTGAAGTCTCAAACGTAGAGAAGAGGGAAGGCTACGTTTGGGTTAGAAAAACGATCAGTGGAAGGCCGACAATTGAGATTCTCGCAGAGATACTGCCTGCTGCAATAAAAGCTTTGGCGTTTGATAAAACCATGCGTTGGGGTGCGAATCGGATGCGTTTTGCTCGTCCGATTCGGTGGATTTTAGCTTGCTTTGACCTGAAATTGATTTCCTTTGATGTCGAAGGAATTCAGTCTAGTCTTTCAAGTAGAGGGCATCGTTTTTATTCGCCAGAAGAGTTCGAGGTCAAAGGATACGAGAGTTTTTTGACTGAATTGATGACCCGAAAAGTGGAGCCAAACCCAAAGGAGCGCGAAACGACGATCCGCGAAGTCATCACTAGAATTGCAACTGGAATCCCCGATCTCCCTTCCGCCCTTGTGGACGAAAACGTCTTTCTTACTGAATGGCCGACGCCCATCGAAGGTTCGTTCAAGGCTGAATATCTCGAGTTGCCGGAGCCGGTTTTAGTGACTGCCATGGCGAAGCACGAAAAGATGTTTCCCATGCGAGACGGTAAGGGAAAGATTCTTAACAAGTTCATTTTTGTGAGAAATTCGGGAGAAGACGACACAGTTCGGGCTGGAACTGAGTGGGTGCTCAACGCCCGCTTCAACGATGCGAAGTTCTTCTTCGACGAGGATTCTAAGTTCAAGCTCGCCGATTTTTTAGCCAAAACCGAGCAAATCACTTTTCAGGAGAAACTCGGTACGGTGCGGCAACGCGCAGATCGAATTGCAAATTTGGCCGAATGGATTGCCGGGCAAACGGGCGCAAGTATTGAAGAAACAGATTTTGCAAAAACGGCTGGACTGTATTGCAAAGCAGATTTGAGTTCCGGATTGGTTGGCGAACTTGCCAGTCTTCAAGGAATCGTGGGCGGAGAATATGCAAAAAGAGAGGGCTTTCCGGATGAAGTTTGCTGGGCAAACGCCACTCAGTATGACCTTTCAAAGAACTTGGAGAATGACGACTCACGATCAAGAACTGCTCTAAGAGTACTTCTCGCCGATCAAGTTGACAAACTGGCAGGATATTTGGGTCTTGGATTGATTCCGAGCAGTTCGAGCGATCCGTTCGGCCTTCGGCGGGCGGCTACTCTTTGCATCGAAGCAACTTGGAAGCGTTGGGATATTGACTATGCGGGTCTTCTCGCTGTGGCGGTGACGATGTACGCACGTCAAGATGTTGAGCTGGATGTGGAAGGAGCCAAGCAAGCAGCCAAATCAATTTTTGTAGGAAGATTTGAATCGCTTTTGGAGGATCATCGGCATGACATAGTCGCTGCGGCGGTGATGGAAGATTATGGTTGGAAGGCAATGAATCCGAAGCAGGTTTTGTACCGTTTGTCAGTTGTCGAAAAGTTGGCTGGCGATGTTGCGTTTATTCAAAGCGCAAGCCGGCCGTTGAATATTCTCAAATCGGCCAAAGAAAAGGGCGAGTCGTTTCATGAAGATGAGCCGCTCAAGAACATGTGCATACCGGATTTAAACTCGATCGAGGCGGTGGCGCTTGCTGATGCGCTGCAGATTTTTGTGAAACTCGTAGCCGGTGACAATGTAAATCCTGCCCCAAATGATCGTGTTTCTGCTGTGAAGTTCCTTGAGAGACCCATCAACGCATTTTTCGATTCCACCATGATCATGAGCCAAGATGCCAAGGAGAAAGTGAGCCGACTTTCCCTTGTAAAAGCGGCTTGCGATGCGCTCTTGACGGCTGGCGACCTAACGAAAATTGTAATCGAGGGAGTTTGATGGGTTCCGATTCGGAATTGCTCGCAAAGGCGGAGATATTTTTCCTCGAACACGTCCAACCAAACGCCGAAGCGATGGACGGCGATCCTGAAGCCCTTCGAATTGCCCTAAACGAAATGTGCCGACAAGAACTTATGGCGCTTCGACGCCCCGCGGAATACGGCGGGCCGGGTATCGGCGAACAGGCGTTTCGACAGTTTCAAGAGATGTCTGCAAGGTATTCGGGAGCACTTTCCTTCTTGATGACCCAGCATCAAAGCGCGGTCGGAATGCTCGCAAAATCCGACAACCAAGAGCTAAAGAACGACTACCTCCCCAAAATGGCGAACGGCGAACTTTTGAGCGGAATCGGGTTCAGCCAGCTTCGCCGAACGGGTCCGCCGATCACCGGGGCAATTCCCGTCGAAGGCGGATATCAAATTGACGGTCAGGCTCCATGGATCACCGGATTTGGATTCTATCACCAGTTTCTGATCGGAGCCACCTTGCCCGATGGCAGCGCGGTTTACGGGTTTGCTCCCTTTGTGGAATCGGAGCAAATCCATTTTTCGGAGCCGATGAAACTTGCCGCGATGGAAGCCGCGCAAACCGTTTCGGCGATCCTAAACAATCTCTTTTTGCCATATGAGAAAGTAGTTTTTATTAAGCCAGAAGGCTGGGCAAACAAGAACGATATGATCAACATCGTTTTGCAAGGGCATTTCGCGCTTGGATGCGCTCAAGCTGGGGTGGATCAAGTTCGTTCAGCTTTCGAAAAAAAACCCATCGAAGCCATTCGTGAAACTGCCGGAAGACTGCAAGCTGAATTGGATGCTTGCCGAATCGCCGCAACCGCAATCCCCGCCGACATTGACGCCGAAACAACGCCCGAGAAGCTTAGAATTCGTGCCTGGGCAATCCAATTGGCGGCAAAATGTGCCCATTCTGGCGTGATCGCTTGGGGTGGGGCCGCGATCAGTACAAAGCACCCGGCTCAACGCATTTTTCGAGAGGCAATGGTGTATTCAGTAAGTGCGCAGACTTCGGATATTTTGGAAGCTTCGCTTTCAAGAATTTCTATGTAACTGGTTCAGATAAGCCAATTATCATTGATTTGCTTTTTCAAAACGGATCCCAATTCAAACTTAAACCGCAACTAGATTATTTTCGCGTTCCAGCAATTGAATGCACCTGCATTGAATTATCGTTTGCCACGGTGATGAGAAATTTCCCATCAGCTGTAAAGCAAAGTGGAGAACCTATAGGGGTTTGATTTTCCAGCTTTGCGATAGAAACAGCCCTGAACGAATCCCAGACTCGAACAGTTTGATCCGTTGAACTTGTTGCCACAAGTTTGCCGTTTGGCGAAAATCTCGCAAATGTGACCCAGTCCAAATGCCCTTTCAGCGTTTGTATTTTAGCGCCTGTTGAAAGGTTCCAGAGAACTGCGGTGCCTTCACGCTGGGCCGAGACCGCTCTGCCGCCAAAAACGTCCACATCCCATACGCCTTTATCGTTCATGGATGCGTTAAGTGTTTTTGTTCGAATGAACGAAGAAAGCAGCCAAGTTCCGCCGCCGTCCAACGTGCCTAGAATCACCTTATTGCTTCCAGCCATGAATCTTGCGCCGTAGAGATTCGCGCCCTTTCCATAAACGACTTTTTGCTCTTTGCCGGTGCTTGTAAAATAGAACCGAAGCGTATCATCCTTTCCAGTGCTAAGCAAAATGGTTCCAGCAGCGTTAAAACAGAGAGTGTGAACTCCCTTTGTGTGCGTTCTCATTTCTCGAATTTTCTTTCCGCTAGAAGCATCCCAAAAGAAAACTCTTCCGGACTCATCGCCGCTTGCAATCAATTTTCCATTTGGACTCCAAGCAACCGCCATTGCGGGCTGGGGGTGGCCAACCAGTGTTCGAATCGTCATTCGATCTGATGCGTTGATAATTCTCAGAGTTGAATTCTCTAATGATGCGACGAATTTTGAACCCTTTGGCGCAGGAGCGTATGCCACAGGATTTACACCCACAACGGTTTTTATCGTTGTGACCTTCACGGTTGATTGAGCGATTGAAAGAAGGCAAAGAGCTGTTAACATTACTTGTATTGTATACCTACGAGTCTGGACGCCTATTGACCGCCAATTCGATCACTTTGAATCACTTTTTGTTGGAATCTTAGCAAAAATTGAAAAATGTTTGTGATATTGCATAGCTTTGACGTTAAAATAATTATATGTCTATCCGAACCGACGCATCAGATTGGGTTTCTAAACTAGAATTGAGCGGAGTTGAATGCGACAGCAATGCCGTGACCGCTAGCTTTACGGTCGCTCGACTTTCAATAATTCTTCAGTCTCTTTATGAGACAGCCTATGAGCCGTTGGGAGTAAATTCTTCTGGCGTCGAAGTACTTCTCGCACTTCACCTTCAAAACGACCCCCAGGGCGAAACTTTGGCGAGCCTCGCAAAGCGTCAAAACATCACTCCCGCCTCACTGACCAACAGAATGGATCAACTTGTCGCAAAGAAATTGGTGGAACGAGTTACTTCAAAAGATGACAAAAGGATTACTTATGCGCGATTGACAAAGCCAGGAACAGAAGCCGCCATAGCCGCTTTGCCGATAAAGTTGGGCGTCGAAGTAAATCTACTTAAGGGTCTAAAGAAGGGAGATAGGAAGGACTTTGTAAAAATGCTCCTAAAAATCGCCGATTCGGCTGAATCGAAGAATGACCCTCAAACGGATCCATAAAAAGCAACACGGGCAGCCAACGCTCGCTCAACACAATTGGAGCCACTTATATTGATGTGCCCCATTTTGCGTCCTTTTCGGCTTTCTGATTTTCCATACCAATGTATCTTTGCTTCTGAATCTATGTTCATGGCGGCCCGAATTCCAGCGCGAAAGTCGTCATTTTCTGACTGCCCAAGTAGGTTCGCCATGCAGCAATCTCCTCCAACAGGAACCATCGGCGGCAAGCCCATGACAACTCTTACGTGCTGTTCGAATTGGGAAACACCTCCCCAATCCAGAGTGAAGTGGCCTGTGTTGTGAGGCCGAGGAGCGATCTCATTTACCTGAATCGAGCCAGAACTAGTTTCAAATAGTTCGACGCCAAATAATCCGATTGAACCAATTGCTTTGACGGCTGAGATTGCAACTTCTGAGGCGTCAATGCCAGCAGGAAAAACATAGTCGCAAACCGCATTCGTTTGGACAGTTTCCATAGTTGGGAATGCTCCAATTGAATTAGGAGTCACATAAACCATAACCGCCAATTCACGTTTGAAATCAACAAATTCTTCCACCAGCCAACCACCACCGGACCAATCGCTTCGGTGGGTTTCAAATTCATCAAAAGTTCGCGCTACACGAACGCCCTTGCCGTCGTATCCCCCAAATCTCGATTTCAGAACTAATGGAAAGCCAAGTTCTGCAATTGCATGCACACCTTCATTTTCGATCGGAACAGCT
Source organism: Armatimonadota bacterium (assembly GCA_031400935.1). Taxonomy (GTDB): domain Bacteria; phylum Armatimonadota; class Fimbriimonadia; order Fimbriimonadales; family Fimbriimonadaceae; genus JANNJE01. The sequence continues at coordinate 4,213 of JANNQV010000022.1, read as the reverse complement.
TTTGGACATGTAATGCCTGCAGATATTAGAACCTGACGCTGCTTGAGCTTGTCTTGTATCGTCGCAAGTGTTTCAATTCCGGGAATTAGATTCGATTCTGGTGCTCCGCACTTCGAGAAAGCCTCTCGAATCGCCATCGCCGGAATGAACTCGTTTTCCAGCGTTACAAATTCGCATTTATCAATGACCTCGGCAATGGCATTTGAGTCATCCAAGTTCGCAATCACATTGCGAGCGATTTGTGAAGCGGGTGAATTCTCGTCTGGATCAAGCGAAAGGCACGAATATCCCATCCGTTGCGCTGCCATTATCGTCATGCGAGCAAGTTGCCCCCCGCCCAATATTCCCAAATCGAATCTCAAGCTGCGCCCTCGACAACTTGATTCTCGTCAATCTTGACCCGGGTTGCATAAGGCACATCAACAGGACGAATGGGGCCGAACAACTCGGTCCCACCCAACGTAGCTCCGTTGGAAGTAGCTTCTCTTAAAATCAGGTCAATCACTTGATCCACTTTTGTTTGATCCGGCATTGTTAAATCGAACTTAATTTGCATTTGATTCAAAGTTGGAAGTGGCATTGCCATAACGCGAACTCCCATAAATCGCTCGTCGCCTTCCATCCGAGCGTACCGAATTAGGCGCACGATGCGGCGAGCCTGCGTTCCGTCATCGTTCTTCAAATTGACAGCAGCAGAAACCAGGAAATCTCGAATACCAATAGTTGCAACTCCCCATTGCGGATGGGCAATTTCTGGTCCAAAATCGGGGCAAAGCTTTCTTCCGATAAGTCCGCCAAAGCCACCCTTTCTCAATGCGGAAAGTTCAGATTCTTTCGGTCCAATTTCCGATTTTTCATAAAGATAGACCGGAATTTCATATTGATTTCCCAATTTCTTTGCAAGTTCGTGCACATAGTGCCGCAAGTGCAAGTCAGCCTGGATACTAGGCTCAAATTCCAAAGGCACAAATGGGCAAACGTCTAACGCCCCGATCCTGGGATGGCTTCCTGTATGCCGGTTCAAATCAATCGAAGGCAGGCAATTTTCTGCCATCTTCTCGATGATCTGAACGACCTCTTCGAAATCGCCCGAAAACGCTGTCACTGTCCGGTTATGGTCTACATTTGAAGCGCAAAAGTGCGTTTTGCAGTTCGATTCGGCAAGCAAATCTGATAACGCAGCCAAAAGAATTCTGTCGCGCCCAAACGACCATTGCGGCACGGTCAAAACGCGAATTCCCATAAATCACAAGACGGGATTACATACCGACAACGTTGTATCCGCTGTCAACGTAGATCAGCTGACCCGTTACGCCTTTGCTCAGGTCGCTAAGCAAATACATCGCCGAACCTGCAACCTCGTACTGCCCGAATCGTCGTTTCAACGGAGCTTTTTCATGGACGTAGTCAATCATATCGAGCAGGCCTTTGACGCCTCTTGCTGCAACGGTATTTACCGGCCCGGGAGAGAGGGTGTTCACCCGAATTCCGCTCACACCAAGGTCTGTCGCCAAATACCGAACGCTGCATTCAAGCGCTGCTTTTGCAACCCCCATGACGTTGTAATTTCCTACGGTTCTCGTACTTCCAAGATAGCTGAGGGCAATCACGCTGGCGTCCTCATTGAATAAGTGCTCTAGGGTTTTGCAAACTGCAACCAATGAATATGCTGAAATCTGAAGGGCAAGCGAGAATCCGTCGCGGCTTGTGTCAATAAATCTGCCAGAAAGGTCTTCACGATTGGCAAATGCGGCGGAATGCACGAAAAAATCCAGCTTGCCAAATCTTTCCTGAATAGTCGCTGCAAGATTTTCAAGTTCGTTTTCGTTCTGAAAATCGCAAGCGACGCTCGACATTCCTTCTCGGCCTTCAATAAGCGGATTGATTCGCTCGAGCATTCGGTCGTTCTGCCCGCCTATCATGACCTGAGCGCCGTTTTGGTTGACTACGTCGGCAATCGCCCATCCGATGGACTTGTCGTTGGTTACAGAAAGAACCAGCCCCTTTTTCCCTTCAAGCAACATGAGAAGATTATGGCGAATCTGCTGATTTTTGCCTTAGCCGCCCGATGGCTGCTGTTTTATCACCAACCTCAATCTCCCCCTCGATCACCAAATCTGTTAGCCATGCCTTGATCCTGCCTACTTCAGGGCCGGGTTCAAGCCCCAGTTCCGACATGATCTCCTCTCCGGAAAGGGGGCTTTCAAGTTCGCTTGCCGGAGTAATCGTGCGGACGTGGGCAATTAGCGACTTGATCGAAGCTAGTTCCATCACCTTTACGCCTGGACGGAGCGACATTGTATCCGCCTCAATCAGGGCAAGAAGTGGGTCAAGATGCTCGCCAAGGTCACGAACCAGCCGCCTTGCTGCGCTTGGAGTTGGCGACTCCCACGAACCTAAGCGCATGTGATTTTTCACCAACAGCGAGACATTTTCAGCAGTCGTACTCGAAAATTTCATCCTGAGCAGCATTTGCTTTGCCATTTCTGCACCTATCGTCTCATGGCTGAAAAACCGCGTTGCGCCCTGTTCATCAATGCTCTTTGTCGCTGGCTTGCCAATGTCGTGCAACAAGCATCCAAGCGCTAGTACAAGGTCGTTTGTCGCGGCGTTTTTCAAGACAAGCAGCGTGTGATCCCAAACATCCAAATGATGAAAATGTCCTTGATCCACACCTTTCATAGCCACGAACTCAGGCAAGAATTGCATTAGTAGCCCCAAATCCATCAAATCGTTCAGGGCTAGATCAGGATTTGGACCTAGGAGAATTTTCTCGAACTCTTCGCGGATGCGTTCTGCGCTTACAACTTTTAGGCGATGAGATTCTTTTTGAATAGCTTCAGAAAGCCCTTCCGCAAATTCAAAACCCAGCTTCCATTTGAAGCGGACTGCCCGTAACATTCGCAAAGGATCGTCGAAAAAGGTCGCCTGAGGATCAAGTGGAGTTCGCAGAACTTTGGCTTGCAAGTCGTCCATTCCTCGGTCCAGCAAGTCCAACATTTCCCCCGTATGAATGTTCTTTAGAAGCGTGTTTACGGTGAAATCTCTTCGCTTGGCGTCCTCCAAAAGAGTCGCCTTTTCGACGTCAGGCTTCCGGGATTCAGAGTTGTAACTCTCTTTTCGAGCCTGGACAAGCTCAATAGTTGAACCAGCGACTCGAATCATGGCAGTGCCAAAGCGAGCATAGGTCACGGGTTCGCCTTCGACGATTCCAGAAGATCTCAAAAAGCCGACTAGCTCAAGTGCATCTAGCTTCGTAACAATGTCCAAATCGCTTGATTCTTGACGCCCAAGCAGTTTGTCGCGCACGGCTCCGCCGACCAGCCAAAGTTCTTTTTCAAACTTCGTGCCAGCCGTTGCTTCCTGAATCTTGTCTAGCGCAATGGATTGCACAATGAGAGTTCTACCGGATTCTCTATTCGTGAAAATCATGATCGGGGCTCGCATCCCCTTGGGGACAGTTGAGAAACTCGGATTTTGGATTCTGGCACCACCTCCGGGGTGCTGCGACTGTCAATCTTGGAACCCGGAGTCTCGCAGATTCGACTCCGGGCTATTGGGCTTTGACTCATTCGGAGTCATTTCTCAACAGTCCCCAAGGGGAAATTTTCAAAAACCAAGCATCTTTCGTTTGATAACGGAACCAAAACCCTTCAAAATTTGTAATAATCAACTTACTAAAGGAGAAATCATGAAAATCGTACTATCAGTTTTTATCGCTTTAGCATGTGCTTCCGCATTTGCCCAAGATTGTTGCCCCAAGAAAGAAGCAGCCAAGAAGACCTATGCTCAAGCTGAAACATGCAGCAAGGAAGCTAAATCTGCTTCCAAATGCGGCGGAGAAGCTATGAGTGCTGAAGTCGAGTTTATGCAAGAAGCCGAGAAGATGGCGGGGAAAGCAGAAGGCAAAGAATCTTGCTGCAAATCAACTCCGGTCAAAGTAATGGCAAAGGGCGACAAGGGATGCTGCAATGAAAAGGGGCTTGCTGCCAAGTTCAAGGTATTTGTTGCGGGCGAGGGCTACAAGTTCTTTGGGTGCGAAGGTTCGGCAGCTAAGGGCCGAAAAGAGCTGATTGCCAAGCGAATGAAGGTTGGATCGGTTCAGCAAGTTTTGGCTTCAACTTCGACGATTCGCTAAGTTTGGGAATTTCTGGGAGTGCGCGGGCTTGACCGCGCTTTGAAAGGTTGAAAAATGTATAGATGCGCGGTCAAG
>JANNQV010000021.1:0-14118 GCA_031400935.1 Armatimonadota bacterium | reverse complement strand
ATTCTTTCGCCGTACATCTCGTATAAAGCGCCTAACGCCTTCGGATCACCTTCAGCCAGGGCTTGAAGCCACCGCTTTTCGGCTACTGTATCTCGCGTCGAGTCGTTTGGCATAGGAAAGACGTGCGCAAAGATTGTTTCGATGCGCGACGTACTATATTACAAGTTTTAGTCTAAGAATAGGTTGGGTTGAAGTGGGAAGTTATCCACAATTTGGGAACGGGAGATTTTGGATTTTGGATTTTGGATTGTGGATTAGAGCGGAAGGTGGAGAGCGGAGAGCGGAGAGCGGAATCAATCCATACAATCCAACCAAATCATTCCACCTATACTTGACCCTATTTACTTCGGAACTGGCTTATCCACAACCGGTCTCTTTGCCGCATTTGCCAGTTCCCAACCTGTTGCATATACGGTGCGGGCTACCTTGCTCATCTTTTCGTAGTCAATCTTATGTGCTTCGTCGCCGGTTCGGTGGTAGTCTTCGTGTACTCCGCTGAAGTAAAAGATGATTGGAATTCCCTTCTTGGCGTAGCTGTAATGGTCAGACCGAAAGAAAAATCTCTGTGGGTCCTTCGGGTCGTCGTACCTGTAATCGAACAAGATATTGAGAAACTTCTTATTCACAGCTTCGCTGGTCTTTTGCAAATCTGTGCTCATCATCGTGGAGCCGATAACATAAATTCCATTTGGTCCCGATAAATCCTTATTCGCAGGATTGACATCTCCAGCAGGCTTGCTTCGGCCAATCATGTCTATATTCAATTGCGCAACGATGCTTGTCAAAGGCACAGTTGGTTTTTGAACATACCATTCCGAGCCCCACATGCCCTTTTCTTCGCCGCAATGCCAAACGAATAGGGAAGATCGCTTTGGTCTCGGCCCAGTAAGTAGCGCGTGTGCGATTTCGAGAATGGCGACTGTGCCAGAGCCATCATCATCCGCGCCGTTGAAAATCATGTCGCCCGTTCCGCTGGTTCGCATTCCTACGTGGTCAATGTGCGATCCATAGGCAACATATTCGTCCTTCAATTTTGCATCAGTGCCTGGAACGATGGCAACTACGTTTCGGGTGTAGATTGTGGTCTTTTGCTCGATCACATTGACGATGACTGTCTTTGAATCAGAAAGGGCAAAGCCCTTTTCAGGAGCGTCGGACCCTTTCAATATCTCTTCGACGGATGTGGCTTCGCCAGCAAAAAGTTCCTTTGCAATATCAGATCGGATTCGGATGCTTGGGCCAGGTGAATCGGGGGCATCACCGTAATCGGGCTGCATAAATCCTCGGCGAACGGGTTCTTCTGAGTTCCAAGACGTGTTATCTGTAGCATCAGCAACAATCAGAACGCCCATCGCACCGCGAGCCTTTGCAGCCTGTGCAGGACGCTCTGAACCAGCTAGTCGTAGGTCTGAGAACGAAACGCCAGAGGGCATTCCAGTTGCAACGACGACGATTTTCCCATTGACATCAAGCCCTGCGTAAGGGTCTACGTTTTTCGACTTGACTACGTAGCCATGTCCGGCATAAACCATCTTGCCCGAGCCTTGGAAGGCGACGTTTCCAGCTTGAAGGGAGGCTCCATAGCTAAATGTTTTGCCACCAAACTGTAGAGTGCTTCCGGTTCGGTCAATCGCTCGCGAAGTAAGTGGCATTCTTTGAAAAAATGTTCCGTTGTCTCCTGCTGGCTTTGCTCCCCAAAGTTTGAGTTGAGTTGCAACATAAAGTGTTGCAATATCGAGGCCGCGTGATGGCGTGTCACGTCCTTCGAGTTCATCGCTTGCAATGAGCTCGAGGTGAGCCCGAAGTCGGGCAGGGGAAATTGCGGAATCATTGCCGAATTTGGTTTGGGCAAAAACGGTGGTTGAAAGGATCGCTAACGCCAAGAGGGAAATCGTCGAACGCATGACGAAGGAGATTACACGTTTTTTCAAAATTCAGTTACGAATTGGGAGGTTTCCACCCAATTTCTCGGGAAGATATTGATTTTTGAGAAGTGTTGGAGCGCCTAGTCGCTATCCCGCCACAATTTCACCATTTACAGCCTTAACTCCGCGTTACTGTCCAAGGTAAAACATCCCTATGCGAATTGGATTTGTCGGACTTGGCGTGATGGGAGGTGCAATGGCTTCCCACATCCACAGAAACGGACTCGACCTCACCGTCTGGAACCGTTCGCAAGATAAACGGACACCTCTAGTAGAACTGGGCGTCCCAATCGCGAACTCCCTCAACGATCTTGGGCAATCATCGGACATTGTTTGCCTTTGCGTCAGCAAAAGCGAAGACGTTTTGGATTGCCTTGAACAACTAACTGCAAGCGCGAAACAGGGAACACTATTTGTGGACCACTCCACGATCAGCCCAGTTGTCGCTGAGCAAATTCACAAGAATTTGAACAACCAAGGATTTCCTTTCATTGACGCACCCATAACTGGCGGAAGCATGGGCGCGAAAAACGGAACCCTCACCATCTTTTGCGGAGGCGAAGGGAAGGACATTGAGGATGCCGAACCCGTCTTGAAGTGTTATGGAAAGACAGTTGAACGTGTAGGCGGACCTGGGGCGGGGCAGCGCATGAAGGCTGCAAACCAAATTGCGGTTGGAGGCGCCCTTCTGGCACTTTGCGAGTCTCTCAGTTTTGCTCAAAAGTGCGGCCTTGACCTTCCACAGACTCGTCGGCTTCTATCGGGCGGAGCAGCGGGAAGCTGGGCATTTGAAAACTACGGCCCAAAGATTTTGAATAATGATTGGACGCCCGGATTCAGCATTGACAACCAGATAAAAGACTTTGGATATTGCGAGGAGACGGCAGAAGAGATTGGCGCAGCGATTCCTGGGACGATGCTGGTTCATGACCTTCTCGTTCAAATGCAAGCAGAAGGCCTTGGCGGTCAAACGACGTGCGCTCTTTTTGATCTGATGACGCGATTGGATAGCGACGTAAATCCTTGATGCTAAAGCCGCTGGCATATTTATTCGACCTTGACGGGACGATCGTTGACTCTGAGCCGTGGCACAAACTCGCCGAGATTGAAGCGTTCGCTCATTTTGGAATTGAGCTAGACGAAACCATTCTCAATCCGTACATGGGGAACACCTTGCCTGTCCTTGTCGAAGGAATCAACAATCAGTTCGGAAGGAAAATTACGGTCGATGAATTTTTGGAAATCGAGCAACCCATCCTTCAGCATTATATTGAGCAGAAACTGGAGATGTTTGCGGATGCCCGAAACCTGATTTCAATTTTAGCGAAATTCAAAAAGGCAATTGTTACAAGTTCTATGGAATGGTATTTGAACTCAGTATTAGAACGGTTTCCTGTCCTTAAGTTAGAATTTGATGTCCATATTTGCCAAGCTGACGTGCAAAACGGCAAACCGCATCCAGAGCCTTACCTTCTGGCCGCACAAAGACTGAACGTTGATCCAGAATCCTGCGTCGTCTTCGAAGATTCTAAGAATGGAGTCGCATCTGGAAATGCCGCCGGATGCTGGGTCGTCGGGATTGACAGAGAGAGGATCGGTCACTTGAGTGAGGCTGATCGAGTCGTTTCGAGCCTAAATGAGCCATACTTAGCCAATGTCTGAATTAGTTATTGAAGATTTAGTTGAAGGAACGGGAACTGAGGCGGCGGCTGGCAATGAGGTCGTTGTTGAATACAAAGGCACGTTTGAAGACGGCCGTGTTTTCGATCAAAGCTATGGCCGATCTCCATTCTCATTTGTGCTTGGTGCGGGGAGAGTGATAAAGGGATGGGACATGGGCGTCGCGGGAATGAAGGAAGGTGGAAAGAGAAAACTGATAATTCCTAGCCACCTGGGCTACGGTTCACGCGGCGCAGGCACTTCGATCCCGCCAGACACCACTTTAGTTTTTGAAGTTGAACTACTTTCGGTTGAATAAGGCGTCTACCATTAGATGTTTGGTTTAACTGCCGCTCTGATTTTCACCTTTGTTGGTTCTCAACCACTTGCTGAACAGCAACGAATCGTTGACGAATCAGGGGCCGTTACGGTTTTCGAAGCTGTGCCCGGATCAAAAACTATTGCAATGCATCTTTTTGCGGCGGCAAAGGGATGCCAAGAAACTCCAGATCGGCACGGCTGGCGGCATCTTTTGGAGCATTTGGTGGCAAAGGGAACCGATTCTCAATTGGCGTTCAAGCTAGAAACCGCTGGCTGGAACATCTCAGCTGAGACTTTTCGCGATTTCACAACTTACAAGCTCGAAGGCCCAGCGAATCGCTGGCAGATTGGTTTTGAGGCACTAGCAGATATTGTGTCGAGTCGCAAATGGACTCAGGAGCAGTTAAGTCACGAACTGAAGATTTTGAATCAAGAATTGGCTCTAGCCACCCTAGAAGCAAAGCTTAGAAATCAAGCTTGGCTACTTGCGTTCGGAAATGCGGGGCTAGATCCAGCCGGAACTTCAGAGTCAATAGCGCAAGCAACGCCAGAATCGTTGACAACGCTGTTCAACGCTCAAATGGCGGCGGACAATTTGACACTCTCAATCGTGGGACCTTCGCCGATTCCCGGTCTTGAAGCTAAGTGCAAAACAATATGGAAATTGGCTCCAAAAGCAAAGAAGGCTGTGTGGATTCGTCGTACGAAAACAATTCCCGGGTCAGACTCCTTGGAGCTTGGGTCTGTAGTTTTTGCCTCTGCGCCAGGCTTTGGCAATCCAACCACGGCATGGACGCTCGCAGCGGCACTCGCGATCGCTTCGGAAGGTGAATCTCGCTTTGTTTCTTACACTCCAAGTCTATTCGCTGGACTTGTACTTTTGGGTTCTACATCAGAATCAAGAATTGGTGCAGTTGTTTCAGGAATTCAATCCCAATCGGACCGGCTATATGAAACGGGAAGGCAACTCGCCTTAGGGTGGCTAGCAAGGCATTTGCAAAGCACTGGCGCACGAGCCAATTGGAATGGAATATTCCAGTGTCAAGCAATTGGAGGGCGTCCCGATTCGTTGGCACAAAGCATTGAAACTATGACTTTGGAAGACTTTCGGACAGGGATGAGCTCGTTTATCGAAGGGGCGGCGAACGGCGAGACGCGCACGCTCCTTTCGTCAATGAAATTTAAGCCGCTTCAAGGATATCCCCGATGATTCTTCTATCTGGCCCAATGGTTTTGCAATATCCCGATGCGGCTTTAGACAGAGCAACAATTCAAGTTGTCATCAAACTCCCTGAATTGGGGCCGCGCGAGGAGATGGCAGTTCGAGCGATTTCAGATTTGATGATGGAATCTACGGCTGAATACTCAAAGCCCCAAATTATGCGATGGGGCGGCCAATGTGGATTTCGACCTACTGTCGAATTAATGCCTGGTTTTGTCCGAATGAGCATCAGTATTCCTCCCGAACAAGTTGGAACTGGGATTTCAATTGTGGACTCCGTCTTGCGTCGTTCCACATTTTCCGATCAAGCACTAAACGAATGGAAACTCACGAACCAGACCGCGAATTCTGATTATTGGAAAACTGCTTTGTGGCCGCAAACGTTGAGCGTCTCCGATTTACGGAAATCCGACTTGCGGGATGCGTTTGTCCGCTACTTTCGGCCAGAAAATGTGACCATTGCGATCGGCGGCAACTTCCCGTCCGACAGCCCACAAAAACTTGAAACGAGGTTTGAGGGTTGGGTGATGCCTCGTACGGTAGCAATTCCGCTTGATTTGAACCGCACGAAGAACACTCTCTCAAACGCCACTTCAACTTCCACAATTGAATTGTCAGGACAGGAGATACGGCTAACAGATGCTGATTTTCCATCCAAATTATTGGCTATTTTTGCCTTAGGTGTTGGAAAAGGTTCGACGCTGTTTCAGGTTCCACGCGAGACGATGGGTTTAACTTATCGCCAGGAATTACTCCTTTGGCCGACACCAAAAGGCTTTCGGATTCGAATGATTTTGGCAACCTCCGATCCTGAATTTTCTCCCGCTAAAGGCGGCGCAGTTCGGGATTCAATGCTGCAATCTATTGGAACTTGGACGGAAGCGCATCGAAGTAGAGCGCTAGGTGCGGCAGAAGGTTTGTTGATTTATGGAAACGGAGTTTCACCGTTTGCAATAACAGGGCAAGCCTCGATGGGAGAATCCTTAGAGCGAGAGACCCAGATAAGAGCTTACTGGTTTGCAACTTCTGGCATCGAATGGAATCCAAAATCGTATTTTGATATTATGAAATTGGTTGACCTAACGACTTTGAAAGAATCAGCTCAAACACTTCTGGAAAAGTCGGAAGTACGAGTAATACTTGGACTTCAAGGGCGCAAATAGGGCTTGCCCAGGTACATTTAGAGCGTGACTAAGACTAAAATCCGCCTCGGCCATTCACCTGATTCTGACGACGCCTTCATGTTTTGGGGGCTTGCGAACGGCGAAGTTCAATCCGATTTTGAATTCGAGCATATTCTGCGAGATATCCAGACTTTGAACGAATGGGCAATGGAAGGCCGATTAGAATCTACCGCTGTCTCAGTCCACGCATTTGCCTATATTGCCGAGAAGTATGCGCTTTTGCGCCATGGCGGATCGTTTGGCGACAAATACGGCCCAATGATTGTTGCCTTGAAGCCATCGAACATTGATGAATTGAAGTCCAAGAAGATTGCTGTTCCGGGATTACTGACTTCTGCATTCCTTCAGCTTCAACTTTGGTTTGAAGATCAGTTCGGAGAAGGAGCTGCAAAGAACCATTTGACTTACGAAGTTGTTCCGTTTGACGAGATCATTCCGGCGATTCAAGAAGGCAAATTTGATGCTGGACTCATTATTCATGAAGGGCAATTGACATACGAAACGGATGGATTGCATCGTTTGGCAGATATGGGCGTTTGGTGGCATGAGACAACAGGTTTGCCGCTTCCTTTGGGAGTCAACGTAGTCCGGAAGGACCTTGGTGCAGAAGCCGTTGCCGATGTGAGCCGCTGCATGAGGGAGTCAATCTCAAGCGGGCTCGCCAATCGAGGCAAAGCACTCGATTATGCGTTGCAATTTGCTCGTGGAATGGACCCAAAGACAAGCGATCAATTCGTTGGAATGTATGTAAACGAACGAACACTTGACATGGGCGAAGAAGGAATTCAAGCCATTCGACTTTTATTGCAAAAGGGCGCTGAAGCAGGGTTTGTTCAATCTGTCGAGATCGAAGTCGTTGATTAACCGTGCCATAATACGAACTTCATGTCGAACGATGTCTTGCTAACCAAAGAGGGCTTGGAGAAGCTGAAAGCAGAAGTTTTGGCTTTGAAAACAACTGCTCGATCAGCAGTGGCAGGGGCCATCAAAGAAGCCAAATCCCACGGCGACCTCAAAGAAAACGCCGCGTATCATGAAGCCAAACTGAATCAGCAGCGATTGGACAGCCGAATTGCCGATCTCGAAAAGGCAATCATGAGAGCCAAGATTGTCGAGCGTCCGGATGATCGGCATGATCTAGCTCACCTTGGTTCAAGAGTAAAGCTGGAGGACCTTGAGTTCGGAGACGAGTTTACAATCACGTTGGTTGGGTCGTTTGGGGCTGATGTAACGCATAATCTGATTAGCATTAGTTCTCCTCTTGGCGAGGCCCTTTTAGGCAAAGTCGTTGGAGAATTGGTTGAAGTGGAGGCGCCGGGTGGAAACCAGAAATACAAAATCTTGGCAGTCGAATCAATTTAAGAGCTTGTTGTTGATAGCAATATTTTGCTCTGTTGCAATGGCAGGATGCGTCAATCCTGAAAAGCTAGACTTATCGCCTAAGCCGTTGTTCTCCTCCGTTGAAAAAGTGCCGGCACCAAATTTTGGCCGCTCGAGTTCCATTGTCTTGGAAAACGATGGAACGAAACTCCATGTTGGCGATCCTGGGCAAAAAGCATTTGGCCTCTACGAGAAGCCAAAGAAGTCGTACGAATTTCGCGATTTGCCAGCTCAATTTGGCGAAGGATTTCGGGCAAGAGGCTGGGAATCCGACATCGAATCCTACGGTGTAATCACCTTTGAAGATCAGCTTGCCGTAGCCGTTCGCACATTGCTTAAAGTCGAAGAAGCTCGTGTTCAGGAAGCGATTCGAAATGTCAGGTACGAAGCAGGTAAGGAAATTCAAGCCGTTACCTCATCGAAGTCCCGCTATTGGTTCTGGGAAGTTGGGCGGCATCGAAAGATGATTTGTGCGATGGATACGGGCAATGAGGAGTTCACGCTCACAATTGCAATTGGAGAAAATAATGCGATGACCGGGCTAAGAATGTCGGTCCAGCACGCAGAAAGGGATTCTCGTAGAGCCGATGCTGCTCCAATTCCGTCAACAAAGCCGTGATCACAAATTGTGCTTCCGAGTAATCTCTTCGGTACATGAAGTGCCTCATTGTAATCCCAGCCCGGATGGGCAGCACACGATTCCCAGGAAAGCCGCTTGTTGACCTATTGGGCAAGAGCATGGTTCAGCGAGTGTATGAAGCTGCAATCGCCTCAAAAGTTGGCGATCAAGTAGTTGTTGCAACGCCCGATCAAGTAATTATTGACGCTTGTGCTGCGTTCGGTGCTACTGGAATCTTGACCCGGTACGATCACATAACCGGCACGGATCGGATTGCAGAAGTCGCTGAAAGGCTGGTTGCTGAAGTGTATGTAAACGTTCAGGGCGATGAACCTCTGATTCAGCCTTCGAGCATTGCGGCATGTGCAAATCCGCTATTGAACGACCCCACGATAGAAATGGGAAGCGTGTATTGCGATTGTGCACAATCTGAGGAAGAAAATCCGGCGGTTGTGAAAGTCGTCACCGACGAAAACGATTTTGCTCTTTATTTCAGCCGATATCCAATTCCATTCCCGCGGAATCCTCGTGAAGTCTCGCTGAAAAAGCATCTGGGGCTTTACGCTTTTCGTCGAGAGCCTTTACTAAAGTTCTCGGGATGGAGCCCGACGACGCTGGAACTTACAGAAAGCTTGGAACAGCTAAGATTCCTTGGCAACGGGGTTCGAATCAAGATGTCCAAATCTGAAGGCGCAGAACTTGCCATTGACACGCCGGAACAAGCCGATGAAGTCAGGGCAATTCTGGCTCTACGCGAAGGCGGCGCCAGAGTTAGTTGAGCGATGGAGTTCATAGAGGCATAAGTTGGCCGTTAGTGGTTGCGATTGCAACCTGGGCTGTGAATTTCGTTGCCATCAAACTTCTGTATATCGAGGTGACACCAGCCGCTGCCAGTATCGCGCGAATGGTGCCAATGTGGATCATCCTAGCCGCAATATGCCTATGGCAAAGAGAACCGCTTTCGGTTCCTAAGGGTGTCCGGTTCCGGACATATGCCCAAGGGTTCCTTTCCCTCGGCGTTTATATGATTTTATTTTTCGAGGGCCTGGCGCGAACTGGTGGCGCGGAAGGATCAATTTTGCTCACAACGGCCCCTATTTGGACGGCTTTGCTCGCAATGATCGCGCGGCAAGAGGAGTTTCGACCACTGGTTTTGGTAGCTGCTGTTGTAGCTTTCCTCGGAGCGGCGATGGTAATTCTCGGTCGTGAGGTTGATCCCCTCGGTTCAGTTACTCCCCAAGATCATCTGATCGGTGTAGCACTCGTTTTGACATCAGCCGTTGTTTGGGCCTGGACTACAGTGATTTCAAAACCACTCCTAAACGATATTTCACCAATTCGAATGCTAGCTGTTTCCGCTCCGGCTTCCTTACTGATTTTGCTGCCATACGGACTCGCCGCTACGATCGAAACTCCTTGGGCAACCATTTCGGCGACAGCTTGGATCATGCTATTTCATGTAACTGTTTTGGCTGGCGTCGTCGGATTCATAGGTTTTTACGCAGGAGTAAAGCAAGTTGGAGCCGCTGGAGCAATGCTCTACCAATATTTCATTCCTCCCCTAGCCGCCCTTTTGGAGTGGCTCGTGATTGGAAAGTCGCTGCAACCAATACAATTTCTTGGCTTTGGTGTTGTCGTGGCTGGAGTTTGGCTTGCTTCGCGATTCCGCCAACCGAGGGCGGCATTGTCGAGCTAAAATCAAAATCACATGAACCAATTTGATATTCCAGAACTAACGAGCAGAATCCCTTTGATGGGGAGTTTTGCCAGCATGATTGAAGATTCCACAAGAGAGTGGAAAGATGAGTTAGGCGAGGTGCCAATCGAGGGAATCGTTTGGCAACCGTTTCCGATGGGTTATTCGATTGGGAGTCAATTACTCCACATTATCGGGGTCGAGAAATGGTGGATTCACGACTGCTGTGGAGGAATCCCATTTTCAGATGAAGATAAAAAGTTACTGATGTGGAACGAGACCAACGTTGACGATGCCATTTGGCCCACTCCGCCATCGCAGCACCTGGATTGGTACATCGACATTTTGAAGGAAACCCGCGCAAAGACGATTGAAGTTCTGGCTGGAATCACAGATGACATTCGAACTTACACTTCTACAAGAACTGGAAATACCTTTTCCGTTCGTTGGATGGTGGCGCATACAATCGAGCACGATGCCTACCACGGCGGCCAGGCTGTTATGCTGAAGACGCTTTGGGAGAAGATGGGAAGGCCCTGAATTTGACTCATTCATAACAAATGCTCTTGCCATTGCTCGTGCAATGTGATATACACTCTTTCGTACCTTATGAGCAACCGGCTGACATACTTACTATTTGCTTTTGCGCTACTTATTGCAGCTGCAGCGGCATGGATTTTTCGCCCGCCAACTATGGGGAGACAATCAGACGGCTCCTACATAGTTTCATCCGGTCAACGTGTGCCCGCAGGTGAGATTGCAATCAGGGGGCGTTTGGCAAATATGTCCCTTCATCCGAAGCTACGCATAGCCGCCGTAATGCACAAAAACTCAATCGTTTTGATTGATGAAAATGGAATATTGCCGAATACGTTCCCGGTGCAATTAGGTTCAGATGCAGGTTTTCATGGACTTGGTTGGACTCCAAATGGAAAGGAATTGATCGCCAGCACCGCAAAAGGGCACTTGCAAGTTTTCAGTTTTCAAAACAACAGACTTGCTCAGGCAAACAAAATCGAATTGAAACTCGATGCTAAGGATGCTAACCCCATTCCGGGCGGATTCGATATTTCTCAAAACGGAAAATGGCTGGTGGTGGCTTGCATCAATCGAAACTCTGTTGTCAGAGTGGACATGATTACCGGTAAACGCGTTGACGAATTTCCGGTTCAGACCATGCCGTACGAAGCTCGATTCTCCGAAGACGAGTCCAAAATCGTTGTTTCAAATTGGGGCGGTTACCTGCCGAAATCTACTGAGAAGATCATGAAGAGCGACAACACCGATGTCGCGGTTGATCGGGTAAATGCTGCAAAGTCTGGATGCGTGTCGTTGATAGATATTGGTTCAAAACGAGAGCAAACTGTGGCAGTTGGATTGCACCCAAGCGGAGTTCTCGTCGAGGGGCGGCTTGCGTACGTGGCAAATGCGCTTAGCGATACAATCAGCGAAATTGACATTTCCAGTGCAAGGGTTAGGCGTACATTTCGCTTGACCTGGAAAGGTCGCAAAGTTATCGGCAGTATGCCGAACGCCATGGCAGGCTTTGCGGACAAGCTCTATGTTTGCAATGGTGGAGACAACGCACTTTGCGAAATAGATTTGACTACTGGAAAGGTAAATGGCTGGCGACAAACAGGCTATTTTCCAATCGCTGTAGCCATACTTCCAGGCGGGAATCGCGCACTTGTTTTGAACTCAAAAGGAAGTGGTTCCGTTGCGAATACCGATGACGGTAAGCGAGGGAACGCCCATGATTTTCTTGGCACAATTTCTGTCGTAGATTTGAATAGAGAAATTGGCAAGGAAACGGCTTTGGTGGCGCGAAACAATGCATGGCTTCAAGGTCCTGAGGGTGTTCGGCCCAAGCTAAAAGTTTACAACGGCGCGATCAAGCATGTCCTATATATCATCAAAGAAAACAGAACGTATGACGAGATTTTTGGAGATTTGCCGCAAGGAAATGGTGATCCAAATTTATGCTCGCTAGGCGAAATCGTCATGCCGAACCATCGAAAGATCGCCCAGCAATTCACTTTGTTCGACAACGGTTATGTGAGCGGAACAAATTCAGCAGACGGGCACAATTGGTCTACACAAGGTTTTGCCAATGATTATCTCGAAAAGTTCTATGTCGGGTACTCAAGAACCTATCCAGACGATGGCAGAGACGCAATGGCGATCAGCAATTCAGGAACGATTTGGGATGCTGCCCTGAAAGCGGGGAAGTCCGTTCGAATCTACGGCGAATTCATGAACGCGGACAAGAATCATTGGAAGCCACGGGCGCCAAAGGACTGGTTCGAAGTCTGGGAAATGCGCAAAGCAGGGAAGTACACATTGACTCCGATCGCAGTTGGCGATACGGACTCTGTCAAGAAATACGGCCACCCAAACTACCATTATTGGCCGCTGTGGCAATCTGACCAGCAACGGGCAGATATCTTTATTGAGGAGTATTCAAAGTTCAGCAAAGCCAACAAAGTCCCCAATTTGATGGTGATGAGCCTTCCTTGCGACCATGGCGAAGGGCTGAATCCCGCCTTTCCAACCCCACGAGCCATGATGGCAGACAATGATCTGGCACTTGGGCGGATCGTGGAAGCGGTTTCCAAGTCTCCGCAATGGAAGGATACTTGCATTTTCGTCATCGAAGACGATGCGCAATCCGGCCCAGATCATGTTGACGGCCATCGCACCGCTTACATGGCGATCTCACCATACACGAAGAGAAAATTTGTGGACTCTAACCTGTACACGACGGTTTCAATGCTCAAATCCATTGAAATGATGCTCGGTTTAGAGCCGATGAACAAGTTCGACCTTTTGGCGAAGCCGATTGACTCGTGCTTTTCAAATACGCTCGACCTATCGCCCTATGCTAGGGTTGCGAACAACGTTCCGCTAGATGAAGCCAACCCCGGACGGAATCGAAAGCCAACTGACGAAGAAGCATTTTGGATCAAAAAGACAATGGAATTGGATTGGAGCCATATAGATGCCCCTGATCCTTATTGGCTGAACCGAATCAATTGGTTTTCGATTCACAAGGAAAAAGTGCCGTATCCTAGCCGCCCTGGGGATGCTCCAAATCAAACAGATGGCGACGACTAAGAAGGCACGAATCGATAATCGTGATCAAAGACGCCGAAGAGAACCAATTTGCAAGAAAGGGCTCATTACCAATCAGATTGATGCTGAAATGTCTTGAACTGGTTCCTCAGGCAGATTTCTAATTGAAGTTCTTGCGATGCTTTTGGGTTGCTCGTCTTTGGTTTGCAGGATAGATTCCACGTGTCGCACTAGTTTTGAAATCGTTCGACTGCGTTTCCGTGAGGTTGCGATTGTCCAACCGCGGGCAATCAGTAAATAGACAGAAGCCAAAGCCATTCCTATCCAAAGCTCCCACATTCCGGGCAACGTCACTTTGGAAAGTACAGCTACGGTAATGAAGAATGGCAAGGCTGTGAGTAGATACCCAACAAACCCTTTGTCGCGGAAGTCTGAGCTGATTTGAAGACGAACCGTATTTCCTGTTTGCCGAAGCGTGACAATGATCTTGTCAATTCCACCGCCAATACAAGACCACTCATGGGTGGTGCCGCGCCGTTCGACCGTTCCCACTTCGCCGAATGTACGCCGTACTTCCAATAGAATCTCTTCCCAAGTTTCGTCCGAAAGTGTCCCTTCAAAGACAGTTTCGACTTCATGACGAAAATGACCGCCAAAAACCCCAGGGCGATTGTTTTCTTCTTGTCCGCCGACGGTTTGCAAGGCGGCATCAATGGCAGGCCCATGAATGCCAAGTTCCTTTGCCGCCGCGCGCAATTCAAGCTCGGTGACACCCTCATTGCTCGAAGATTCTGTTGTCTTCGCTTGAGTCTCGGCGGCCTTGCGCACGATTGCCGCGGCTTCTCGCTCCGTAAACCTTCGGGAACTCATCACATTAATTACGCTGGACCGACGCAACAGGTTTCTTACAAGTGCCCGAATTCCATGCTAACCTCTCGAGGTTTCTGACTAAGCGGTAGGACAAGCATCAACGAAAGGTGTATCGGATTTGACCCGTTGGCTGATCGCAATGATCAGACTTCTGTCGTATGAGGAAACTC
>JANNQV010000020.1:0-114450 GCA_031400935.1 Armatimonadota bacterium | reverse complement strand
GCAAAATCGCGATTGCCATAGTTGTCTCAAAGGCACAAAATCACATAGCACTTTCGTACACGCGCCACGTTTGTTCCAGTACAGCCTCAACGGAATAACGATTTTCAACGAACTTTCGTCCCTCCAATCCCATTTTTGTTCTCAAATTAGGATCGTTTGCAAGTTTCTTCATGGCTTCAAAGAGCGCAACAGCATCTTTGGGTGGAACTGCGAAGCCTGTTTCTCCATCTATAACAGAGTCTTTGCATCCGGAGCTCGTTGTTGTTATCACAGGCAATCCCATCGCTGCCGCTTCGACCATTGAACGCGGCAACCCTTCGAGCCAATAGGAAGGAAGTACCGCGACATCGGCGGATTCAAATGCGGCGACGGCATTCGGGACGATCCCAACGTATCTCAAGACTCCTTCATCGACCCATTTCTTCAGTTCAATTTCAGAGATGGACTTGGGATTTTGCGGGTCTGTTGCTCCGGCAAGAACTACTTCGCATTCTCTCGGAAGTTCTTCGTGCAATCTCTTGGTCGCATCAACAAGCTCGTAAATCCCTTTGGGAGTAATCAATCGGCTCAAAAATACGAAGCGGACTGGGCCATTATGAGCTTTTCGCTTTGAAGGATGATTCTGGTTCATGTCCACCCCAGAGCCTTGAATCAAAATCGCCTTTTCTTTCGGCAACAACCTTTGATCCAAAAACACCTGCATGTCGTCAGCATTCTGAAAAATCACAGTGTTGCAATTTCGAAATGCTTTTCGGTGAAGCGCTCCAGATAGTGTTGCAAATGCCTTTCCTTTGATTCCGCTCATGCCACCTGTTAAGCTAAATCCGATTCCGGTAACGGTAGCGATGCAAATTTTAGCACCTGCTATCGAGCCATAGAGTACTGCCTTCGAAGTGAAGTGATGGGCGATATCTGGATTGACAGCGTCTCGAATATGTTTGAAACTTTGGAGAGTTTTCCGTTCCTTTAATGGGTTCAAACTGTCTCTCGTCAACGAAAGCAAATGAGGCGTGTATCCCCAACCCTTTACTTGGTCAAATACCGCTTGGCTCGGAATCGCGACATGGACCTCATATCCTTTGTCACACATCATGTCCAAGAGCGGCTTGCGGCACGCGAATTTGTAGGTATCAATTTCAGTTGCAGTGAGCAGATATCGAGGCATAGCCGGCGAAGGGAGGATACCTGGGGTAGATTGTCGTTGCCTTGGGAACTCGAGAGATTATTATCTTAGCGGATGCTGCTTCACTGATCGGTGGTGCGGACAAGGTCGCCATTGTAACCTCAGTGGAACTCGCCAAACGTGGCCACAATGTGACTCTTCTCACAGCAATGGGGCCACCAGACACGATGCTGGAAGGCCTTGAAAATCTCACAGTTGTGTGTTTGAACCAGCCCGAAGTTGATCAGGCCGAATCCAGATGGAAAGGTTTTCAAACCCAGCTTTGGAACAAGGAAGCGATGTCATCATTTGCCTCGATTCTGAAAAGGACTGATCAAAGGAATGTGGTCATTCATGCTCATTGCTACTTAAAACTACTTTCCAGCGGCGTCATTGAGCAAGCTCTCGACAGCGGACTACCGTTTCTGATGACCATGCACGATTATGGAATTGCCTGCCCCAATCGCCTCTTCTATCATCAGCCCGAAAAGGCGATTTGCCATCGAAAGCCGATGGGCGCAAGCTGCCTTTCGACAAACTGCCTGAAAGCCGCCCCGTATCGAAAAGCAGGAATGGTTTATCGTTTTTGGGTACAAGAGCATCGAGCCAAGATTCGTGAGCGGCTGAAGCATGTGGCGTTTGTTTCTGAGTTCAGCCAAAGAATCCTTGATCCCTTTTTGCCGAAAACGTGCAATCAGTATGTTATGCAAAATCCGGTTGACCCGCAAAAGGAAGAACGAGTGGACGTTACGGCAAACCAAGTCTTCACGTACGTTGGAAGGCTAGTGCCTGAAAAAGACCCGGTAACTCTGGCGATTGCTGCGCGAATCGCAAATGTTCCCGTTACTTTTGTCGGGGAAGGACCGGAACGGGTGGAAATTTTGCGTGAAAATCCAAAAGCAGAGATCACGGGATGGGTGCGTCCTGAACAAGTTCACGAAAAACTTCGTGAGTCTCGAGCATTTGTGATTCCATCAGTTTGGTACGAATGCTCTCCGCTCGTGACCGTCGAGGCCCTTTCGCATGGATTGCCAGTCATCTGTTCAAACACAAATGCTTCTCAAGAATCAGTTGAAGATGGAGTAACGGGTTTTCATTTTGAAGCCGGAAATGCCGAATCGCTTGCTGAAAAACTGACCGAAATGAATTCGAACGATGTCGCAGACTCTATGTCTCAAGCCACATATACTAGGTTTTGGGACGATCCACCATCCACAGATCGCCACATAAATGAACTTGAGCAACTTTACGAAAAGGTCATTTCAACGTACTAAATGCGAATTTCGCGAACTCATTTGAGTCAAACCTTGTCGTACTTGTAAGAAGACTTTGGAAATTCGCCAAACCTGGAGTAAAATAGATTTGGCGCATGGGCCTGCAATCCAACGAGATTTGTTTTTGGTGTGCCAATTTGGAATTGTTGTTGCGATGCCGATAATGTGTTGGATCGCTAGAATTGGATCATTTGAAGGAGTATGAAATGTTGCCTGCAGGTGACACATCTGCGCAAAGCAATAAAATAGGGGCGGACGGACTACAACCGATGAATGACCACCGGTGGAGCGTTCCTGAACGCCGAAATGGGTACAACCTTTGGAAACGTGGGATGGACCTCGCCGTTTCCACGTTCATGCTCCTCATTTGCTTCCCAATTCTTCTGATCGCTTCAATTGCGATTTGGATTGAAGACCGTGGCCCTATTTTCTTTCGACAGAGAAGGGTCGGGCGCGGCGGGCAAATTTTCGACGTTCTCAAATTCCGAACAATGTTCCTAGACGCCGACGCTATGAAGGAAAAATTGGCGGCAATGAACAAACACGACGGCCCAATATTCAAAATCGAAAACGACCCGCGAGTGACTCGCGTGGGGCGCATCATGCGACGATTCAGCATTGACGAAGTTCCACAATTTTTGAACGTTTGGAGGGGCCAAATGAGCGTTGTCGGCCCTCGTCCGATGTTAGAAAGGGAAGTCGAGCACTATGACGAATGGATGTTCCAACGGCTTCAAGTAAAGCCGGGTTTGACCTGCTATTGGCAGGTCATGGGGCGAAGCAACCTAAGCTTTGAAGAGTGGATGGAGCTTGACAAAAAGTATCTGGAAGAAATGGGCTTTTGGACAGATATCAAGATCATGCTCAAGACGCCAAAGGCTATTTTTCAGTCTGATGGGGCGTATTGAGGCTCAGGGTATGGGGTCTAGGGTTTGGGGTCAGCTCTAATTTGTTGGTTTTTGGTTTTTAGTTATTGGTTGTTAGTTGTTGGTCTCGACAATCCAAAATCCAAAATCCACAATCCAAAACAGACCCCATACCCTAATCCCCAGACCCTACAGTCTTCGCAACCGTCTGCTGACCAATCGTGTGATACTCAAAACCCGCCCGTTGTGCGAACTCTGCAGCGATCAGTCGTCGCCCATCAAACAGAACACGATTCTTCATTGCTTGTCCAAGCTTCACGAGGTCAAGTGAGGCAAACTCTCGCCATTCTGTAACGATTACTACACAATCGGCTCTTTCCGCTACCTCGTACCCATTGTGGCAATAGGTGATGTCCGGGAATTCAGCCTTCGTGTTCTCCATTGCTGCAGGGTCGTAAGCTCGCACGTTTCCGCCAGTCTTCAAGATTCGGTCAATCACAACGAGTGCCTTAGAATCTCGGATGTCGTCGGTGTTTCCCTTGAATGCAAGCCCCAAAACGCCAATAGTTTTTCCCGAAAAACCGCCGATTCTGGATTCGATTCGATCTACAAAACGTTGCGTTTGGTCTTCATTGACATCAATTACAGCTTTCAGCAATCCAAAGTCGTAACCGAAATCTTTTGCGACGCTGACAAGCCCCATGGTGTCTTTTGGCAAACAGCTTCCGCCCCATCCCAGTCCAGCGTTCAAAAAGGCTTTGCCGATTCTTTCATCGGCGCCCATTCCCTTGGCTACATCGGCGATGTTAGCCCCGCATTGCTCGCAAATCTGGCTTAACGCATTGATGTAGCTGATTTTCATGGCCAAAAAGCAGTTGCTTGCGTATTTAATCAACTCAGCACTTCGAAGATCGGTGATGTACATCGGGCATTCTTGGGCGG
Organism: Armatimonadota bacterium; assembly: GCA_031400935.1. Classification (GTDB taxonomy): domain Bacteria; phylum Armatimonadota; class Fimbriimonadia; order Fimbriimonadales; family Fimbriimonadaceae; genus JANNJE01. The sequence continues at coordinate 110,206 of JANNQV010000020.1, read as the reverse complement.
CATAAAGCTCAACTAATCTAATGGCGGCTTCGCGCCTCTTGGCACCAAAAACTAACCGATACGGCTTTTGAGCGTCGGCAACAGCAGTGCCTTCTCGTAGGAATTCTGGGGAGCTAACGATATCCACCATGTTCGCTGGCACTCCGGCATCAATCATAAATTGCTCAACAAGGTCGCCAGTTCCAACAGGAACTGTTGATTTGTTCACGACAATGGTCGGTTTTTCGATATTTCGAGCGATTTCTTGGGCGACGATTTTGACAGCAGTAAGGTCGGGGGTGCCGTCCTCGCCTGGCGGTGTGCCAACAGCAATAAAGACCACGTCGCAGGCTTTTGTGGCGTCGGCAATGCTTGTGATCACGCGGAATCGCTGTTCCAACAGCATTCGCTTGAGCAGTTCTTCAAGCCCGACTTCGTAGATCGGCGAGATTCCGCTGTTGATCATGTCAACTTTCTTTTTGTCACGGTCAACGCAAGTAACATCGTGCCCAAGTTCTGCGAGCACAACGCCCGTCACCAATCCAACATAGCCTGTTCCAACGACTGCGACTTTCATTTTGATCCTAACTTTTCAAAACCTGTGTGTGCGAGCTAAGTGCTCGCGGACCTTGTGCGGGCTGAGAGCCCGCGCTCCTTTGAGATTACAGAGAATACCGTTCTCAGCATTCTTCCAAAGGAAACACCGTAAAGAAATTATTGGTTCGCTGTCAGTCGGATTTTATAATTTTGAATTCAAACCCGGTATGTCACAATAGGTTCATGTGCGGAATCGCAGGATATGTTGGGCCGAGGCAGGCTGTTGACGTAGTTTTCGATCAATTGAAGCGGCTTGAGTATCGTGGATACGACAGCGCAGGCATCGCATATCTGAATGGAAACGGAAGCATCAATGTCCTCAAACGGGCCGGAAAATTGGCGAATCTAGGCAAGCTGCTAGATGAAACCCAGGTCGAATCTCACCTTGCGATTGCGCATTCTCGCTGGGCGACCCACGGCGGGCCAACGGATGCCAACGCTCACCCGCATTACGATCAATTTGAAAACGTAGCTATCATCCACAACGGAATCATTGAGAATTACCTTGAACTGAAAGCTGAGCTTGCTTTGGAAGGGCACACTTTCGTATCAGAAACCGATACTGAAATCGCTGCGCATGTGATTGGGCAAGAGTACGACCGCGACGGGAATCTGCCGGAAGCGGTTCGGCGAGCTGCTAAGCGGTTTCGAGGAGCCTACGCTCTGGTTGTGATCAGCAAATCTGAGCCGAACACGGTCGTCACCGCTAGAAAGTCAAGCCCGATCGTTCTTGGTTTGGGAGAGGGCGAGAACATGCTTGCTAGCGACATTCCGGCACTGCTTCCCTACACCCGAAACATCGCGATATTGGAAGACGACCGAATCGCTGTTTTGGAGCCTTCAGGTGTTCGGATAATGGATCTAGATGGCAATGATGTGCCTCTTGTGATCGAGCACATTGACTGGGACATTGCCGCGGCAGAAAAGGGCGGATTTGAGCACTTTTTTCTGAAAGAGACTTATGAGCAGCCTGAAGTCATTCGGAATTCCCTCGCGGGGCGGCTCGACGAAAAAGGAAACATCCTCTTCGAAAACATTTTTTCGAACCATGTTTGGCATGAAATTGATCGGATCAACATCATCGGATGTGGAACGGCCTATCATGCTGGGCTGATGGGGAAGTATATGTTCGAGAAGCTGCTTAGGCTTCCGACAGATGTTTTTTATTCCAGCGAATTTCGCTACGGCGATCCTGTACTGTCGCCCCGTTCATTGGCGATATTTATCAGCCAATCTGGCGAAACAATGGACTCTTTGGCAGCGTTGAAAGTTTGCAAGGAACGTCGAATTCGTACTTTGGGAGTCGTAAACGTGGTTGGCAGCAGCATCGCTAGGGAATGCGACCGGACGATTTTTACGCAAGCCGGGCCAGAAATTTCTGTAGCAAGTACGAAGGCATATATAGCGCAGGTTATGGTTCTGACTCAGCTTGTACTGTATGTTGCGCAGGTTCGAGAAACGCCCGGAGTACGGATTCCTCAATGCATCAAAGCTTTACGGCAAATGCCGGAATTCGCCCAAAAATGCTTAGAGCTCGATGGGCAAACGGCTGAGCTTGCCGCTTTCATCCAAAATGCGCCGCTCATTTTCTTCTTAGGTCGTGGAGCGGACAATTATGCGGCAGTTGAGGCTGCTTTGAAGATGAAGGAGCTTGCCTACATTCCAACTCAGGAATCTCCGGCTGGCGAGATGAAGCATGGACCGTTGGCATTGGTTGAGCCCGGTGTAGTGGCGATTTTTGGAGCAACAGACATGGTGCTTCGAGAAAAGACGATTTCAAATATGAAGGAAATTGAGGCTAGGGGCGGAACTGTAATTGCTATTACGACAGAAGATGACGACTTAGTTGAACGATCTGCCAAGTTCACAATTAAGGTTCCGCAGACAGGCTTCGAGTTTTTGAATGCCCTACTAAGCGTTATTCCGCTTCAAATGCTCTCGTATCATACGGCACGCCTGCGCGGTTGCGAGATTGACATGCCGCGGAACTTAGCGAAAAGCGTGACTGTGGAATGAACCTGCTAGGAACAATCTGGCCGTTTTTTCAAAGGTCTTCCCCTAGTCCTGGCCCATAAAACGTAGCAACAAACGCCTGAAAATCGTCCGTTGAAATCAGAGGACGCCACCAAGCTTCGTTGGCGATGTACCAACGAATCGTCCCTCGAAGATACTCCTCAAATGGATGAGAGGGTGCCCAGCCTAATGAACGGATCTTGCTTGTCGCCATGCTATAGCGTTTATCGTGAGCACCACCGCGAGGGTCAGGGATCGTTTTTACTTGCGAGTCATCGCGCCCTGTCTCTTCCAAAAGAATTTTTACAATCTCGAAATTCCTACGCTCGTTTACATCACCGATGTTGTAAATCTCGCCATCGGTGCCATTTTCGAGGACGCAAAGAATTCCGGATGAGTGATCCATGGCGTGAATCCACTCCCGAACCTGGTCGCCTTTTCCATAAACGGGAACTTTCTTTCCGTCAAGCAACCGCGTGACAAAGAAAGGAATGAGCTTTTCCGGAAACTGGTACGGACCGTAGGTATTTCCGCCGCGAGTGATGAGTGCTGGTGTTCCAAAGGCTTTTCGGTGGGCACGAACTTGCATATCGCCACCCGCTTTGCTGGCAGAATACGGTGTGTTTGGCCTTATCGGGCTCTCTTCTGTAAACTCGCCTTCGTCAATGGTGCCGTACACCTCGTCGGTGCTCACGTGGACCATTCGTTCCAACTTGTGATTTCGCGTTGCCTCTAGGAGCACGTAGGTGCCAAGAACATCTGTTTGAATGAAGCTTCCTGCCTCTAGGAGTGAACGGTCGTTGTGGCTTTCCGCAGCAAAATTGACAATATGGGTGATCTTCCGCTCTCGCAGTATTTGATCAACTAAAGCTGCATCTTGGATTTTGCCATGATAAAACTCAATTCCCTCCAGAAAATCATTCATCGTTGTGAGATTTCCAGCGTATGTTAGAGCATCTAGAACCGTAATCTCCCAGTCTGGATGACGCGATAATACAAGGCGAACAAAGTTCGAAGCGATAAATCCGGCGGCTCCGGTAACTAGTAGGTGCATCGGGTTCGGTTTTACCATGATTCGAGGGTGCCATAATTCGATGTTCATGCGAATCGCGATTAGTGCACTTAATCTCTCAACGGAATCCGGATCTTCAAACGCCGGAATTTCGCGATATTGCTATGGCTTGATCGAAGCTCTCCACCAATTGCCAGACAAGCACGAATATATCGTTTTTCTTCGGAAAGGCGTTGAACCGCCTGGACATTGGAAGTCGGATCCAAGGTTCAAATTCGTTGGGCCACGTGGTCCCCGAAGAAAGAGTTTGACAATTTCGGAGATTATCGGTGGTTCCCTTCAGGTGCGAAAGTACAAGCCACAAGCCTATCTTTCAACCGCTCATGCTGTTCCGATGTACTGCAAATGCCCTAAAGCCTTGGTGGTTCACGACTTGTTTCCGGTTACGCATCCCGAATTTTTTACCAAGAAAATGGCGAAGGTGACTGCGATGGTGAACGGTTGGGCGATCAATAAATGCCAATTGTTGCTCGCTAACAGCCAACATACGAAACAGGAAATCCTAAGAATTTACAAGTGTCCCGATTCAAAGGTGAAAGTGATCTACTTGGGATTGGGAAATATCCAGGAAGCGGTTGAACCCGGTAGTGTTTCTGATGTTGAACTCAAACGCATTGGCGTACCGTTTAAGAAATTTCTCTTCACCATCGGAACCCTTGAGCCAAGAAAAAATCTTCCGCGATTGATAGAATCTTTCGCACAAATATCTAAGGGACTTGAACCAGATTTTGGGCTGGCAATTGCGGGCGCGAAGGGATGGAAAGAAAGCGGAATCTTCCAAAAGCTTCGTAAATTGTCTATGGAAGACCGTGTGACGTTTTTGGGCTATGTTGCAGATGAGGATGTGCCAAAACTGTTTGCCCGCTGCGAGTTTTTTGTATTCCCTTCCACAATTGAAGGATTTGGAATTCCTGCTTTAGAAGCGCTTCACTTTGGTGCTCCGCTAGTTTGCTCAGATGCTGGTGCACTCCCCGAAGTTGCTGGGCCGGATGCAGTTCTTTTCAATCCGCACAGCCATGATCTTATGGAAGGTGCATTGAAGGAAGGACTGAGAAGAAGCGCACAGCGCGATGCTTTAGTGGAAAAGGGAAAAGAGTTCGCAAAGCAGTTCGATTGGCAAACTACAGCACGGCAAACGCTGGACGCGATTGTCAAAATGGCGGCAAAATAGTTTATGTCGCTTTCACAATCGCATGTCGAGTCCATTTTTCAAGTCCATAGCGAGGTGATTGCGGCTTCAATGCGATTAAGCCCTCAAATCGTGCTTGCCGCTTCAGCAATGGTGGACAGCCTGCGTCAAAACGGAAAAATTCTAGCCTGCGGAAATGGCGGCTCGGCGGCAGATGCGCAGCACTTTGCTTGTGAATTGGTTGGCAGATTTATAACAAACAGCCAGCCTTTTGGAGCCATTGCGCTTTCGACAGATCCCTCGACAATGACTGCTATCGGTAACGATTACGGCTTTGAAGAGACATTCGCCCGACAAGTTCAAGCTTTGGGGCAACCAGGAGATATTCTTCTCGCCATTTCGACAAGCGGAAACTCCAAGAATGTGGTTCGAGCGGCTCAAGAGGCACGTTCAAAGGCAATAAGCGTAATAGCCCTCACTGGTGGAAATGGCGGTCATCTGAAGGAAATTTCAAACATTTGTATCGTTGTTCCAAGTGAATCAACTCCGAGAATTCAAGAAGTCCACGAGCTAGTCATCCATATTCTTTGCGAGATGATAGAGGCTGAACTCGCGTGAGCGAACCGCGACCAGCAGCATTTTTGGATCGTGACGGCGTTCTAAATATTGACCACGGTTATGTGGCGACAAGAGATCGCTTTGAATGGGTTTCAGGTGCAATTGAGGCTGTTCGTTGGCTCAATGAAAATGGATTTCTGGTGATCGTGGTTACCAATCAATCGGGAATTGCCAGGGGACTTTTTACGTTAGAGGAATTTGAAGCATTGATGCAATGGACTCAAACTGACCTCGCGAAGCATGGAGCGAAATTTGACGCTTGGTATGTTTGCCCACATCATCCGACCGAAGGACAAGCTCCGTATGTAATGGGTTGCGAATGCCGCAAACCCAAACCAGGTTTGCTCCTTGAAGCCATAAATGACTTTTCCATTGACAAATCCCGAAGTTTTTCTATTGGCGACAAAATTCGAGACATTGAAGCCGCAGCAAGGGCAGGGATTCATGCTGAAATATATTTAGGCGGAGATTTGCTCGAATTTGTTAGAGAAGTTGCCGGGAGAGCGATTGACACCTCCAGTTAACCTTACAGGTGGGGGAGTTGGGCTTTGAGGAAGGGGAATTTCGAGTTCTCAGTTCGTCTCTCCAATTGATAATTCCAAATGAGTAACAACGAACTCGAAGAGCCAACTGGAGCTGAATCTGGCACGCCTCGGATTACCCTCGATAAGCGTTCAGCATCAAAGGCTGTTGCCTGGACGATGGTTTATGCCGTTATCGCTAAGCTCATCTTTCCATTTGCTGGCATTTATATTACTGGAGTCCTAGGCAAGGAACAGGTTGGAATTTTCATGCTGATCTTGACAATTGTCAATTTCAGCGAGGTGATTCGGGACGCAGGTCTAACTCAAACATACTTAGCCGAACCTCACATGGAACTCAGAAGAGAAGGGGCATATTTTGGAGTTGCGATTCTTTCCGGCTTGGTTCCTGCGGCCCTGCTTTTCTACTTTAGTGGGGCGTTCGCAACATTCTTCAAGATTCCCGAGCTCGTTTGGGCTCTAAAGATGGTTGCCGGTGTTATGGTGATCAACGGCTTAAGCACAATTTCCCGCGCAAAGATGTTGAAGGACGGTCATATTAAACTCAGTGGCCTTTTAGATGTGATTGGCGGAGGGATCGGTTTGGCAATTGCCATCGTTTTGGTCTATTCCGGTGCGGGTTTTATCGCCCTTTTGCTCAACTTTGTTTTTGTGGCAGTTTACGGTCTAGTTGTAAATTGGATTAGATATCCTATCCGTTCGGTTTCTTTTACGATTGAGGCATTCAGACTGGTTGGCCAAAAGTCTCTAGCAGTTTTGGCGGCGAACGGAATCAATAACCTGTTTCTGTTTGCGGATCATACTGTCATCAATCAATTTGCAGGCACAGGTTCAAATGGTCTTTTTGGAGTCGCAACCAACTTAGCTTACAAGCCGATGGATTTGTTCATTTTCCCATTGACGCGAACTTTGATGGTGGCGTTTTCGCAATCAACGGTTGACTTGACTAGGCTCGCTAGAGTGTATGCCCGTTCGATTGTGGTAGCAATCATGCTTGTCTTGCCGATCTATGCGTTTTTGGCATTGTATGCCGAACCAATTCTTGTTCTTTTGTGGAAAGACGAGTTCAGAGAAAGCATTCCTGTGCTGCAAGCAATGAGCCTGTATATCGGGTGTAGAGTGTTTGGCAATATCTCAGGACATGTGTTGATCCCCGCCGGTAAACACTTTCAAACTCTTTACGCATGGATTCTTGCTGCCGTAGTTACGACCGTCTTGATCTTCTATGTGGTGAAACTCCCAGTTGCTAATCCCACAGACGACCTGCTGCTGCCAATCAGCTCGACCACATGGGTGCCATACGAGTTGATTCGTAGCGGAAACTATCCGAATCCAGCGCTTCTGATGCCAATTGTTTGGTCATTTGTCATTGGTGCGGTTGTAGTTTATGGGACTATTTTGGCAATTGGTATTCGAACTTGCCCACCCGCAAAGCCAGAGAGGCATCGGCTCTGGCTTGCCATTTGTATTTTGGCGTCGTCGTCCGCCGTCATGGTGGGAATTAGACTTTTGCCTATTCCTATGATCTATCAACTGATAACAGCCATGATTGCGGGGCCATTTGTGCATTTGATGCTCATTGGCACGATTCTTGAGAAAAAGCCGTTTAGATATATCAACAGGTCCGGTCCAAAAAGTCTTTGGTCGGAACTTTAGATTGAAGTGGGTTTTCGTATTGATCATAATACGTAAGTATTCAAAGGGAGAGTGCAAGAGAAATGTCTGAGGGAGTCGAGATTCCAACCGTAGGGCCAATAGCCGAACCTGAAAATTCGGGGAAAGCCGGATTGTTGGGCGTTGACTTTAACGCTGTTTACGCATCTCCAGCCTTTTGGCCAGGTCTAGTTACTGCCCTCGGATTCATTGCCATGTTCTGGTCAATGATGAAGTTTTTGCCAGACATGTGGATGAGCGAAGACGGCTACTATTCGCACGGATTCCTTGTTCTACCAATCAGTTGCTATATCGTTTTCAAGAATTGGGACAAGTTCAATGGCCGGGCCGTTCAGCCCCATTGGTGGGCTGCGATATTCTTCGTTGTATTGATACCGATAGCGTATGCTTCGGCACGAACGAGCAACTACACGATTTCGGCCATTACCATGCTGATAACGTTATTTGTCTCGACTCTTTTTGTTGCAGGGTTTCAATGGCTCAAAGCCTTGTTTTGGCCGATCGCTTACCTCGGTTTCGCTTTGCCGCTGTTCCAATCAGTCATCGAAATTTGGACGAACCCGCTTCAAGTCCAATCGACAAAAGTGGCATTCCACCTGTTGAACCTGATGGGTTTCAGCCCATATCAAGATGACGCGAGCACAATTAATTTGGACCGATTTGTCCTCAATATCGCTGTTCCTTGTTCTGGACTGAAACTGATGCTCGCCCTTGGCGCATTTTCAATGTTCTTTATGCTGGTTGCCAACCTTAGACTATGGGCAAATGTCGTGATGGTTATGATGTGGGTGCCATTGGCACTTTTCATCAACGGCCTGCGAATCGCCCTGATTGGCGTGGTCGGCAATACGTGGGGGCACGACGCAGGAATGAGCTTTCACGACTACAGCGGTTATGTCACGCTGCTTTTATGTTTCTTTATACTATTTCGAGTTGCGCGAGGTCTTGGATGGAAGGATTAAGAACGAGAATATTTGTTTTAGGTGCGCTGTTTTTTGGTCTTGGAATTCTATTCCATGCCAAACCACAAACAGTTATCAAGCATGACGGCCAGGTGCCAGACGAAAAGTGGCTAGAAAGGAATTCACCGAAGACGATCCCCAAATTTCAGATGGCCGTTCTGAAGGATGGCCCGGAAATTACGTACCGAATGACCAAGGAGACCTACGAAACACTAGTGCCTTATGGCATTGTTGCAAGAGTTTTTGCGAATGGGTACGAAAACTACGATACCGTCGTCATTATGAGTGCGAAGAAGGACAGTTTTCATGATCCTCGGGTTTGCTTTACGTCTCAGGGTTATAATTTGGATCAGCAAGAAGTGGTCGTGGTGGACTCGAAAGCTTACGGAAAAGTGCCGATAACATTAACGACGATGGTTCGTGGATCAGAAAAGTCGTTCGCGGCGTTCTTTTACAAAGGGCCAAATGGGTTCGTCGCAAAAAATACCGAATTGAAATGGCAAATGTTTATGCACCAACTAACAAAGTTTCAAGACACGGAAGGTGTGTTTTATCGGTTCATCCCGCTGCATGCGGGTTCAACGAAACAGCAATTGACGAAATTTATTGATACTTTTTTGACAGAATCCCAAAAAACTTCGAAGGGTTTGCTCTAGGAAATCGAGAAAAGTTTCATTGATTCAATAGAACCAGAGGTATAGTTCAATTATGAGAGGCAAATGGTGGCTCGCACTTATCGTGCTCATTGTATTCCCAATCGCCGGTGCGGTTGGCTCACAATTCATGGAGAAGCGTTTTACAGCTTCGATGAAAATCTTGGTCGAAAACAAGACCAAGAGCTACGATATGAACGGTTCGCCATTCCAGGCTATTGACGACATAACTGGCGCCAGCGGACCTCGTTCTTCCGATACCGTTGTGCAGATTCTAACGGGATCTGACGTTTTGATTGGGGCAATTGAACTGACAGCGGCAAAATTCCCGCAGGCGTTTGAAGGCACTAAGGCAAATGAAAACTTTGAAATGCTTGCTCGACGCCTGGCGGTAGAAGCAAGCCCAATTTCAGACGTGATTACGTTAAAAGTTACGATGTCCGATCCAAAAGTCGCAGCGGAAACGGCAAACAACATCGGGTATTCATATCTCAACTTTACGGGAAAGATGTCGTCGGAATCAGGGAATGCAGCACTTGCAGCCATCACAAAGCAATTGACAACTTTGAAAACAAATCTCGACAAAGTTGACATGGACATCAAAACTATAAAGGAACAAGCGCAAATTGCTGATCAAACTGCTGCAAATACGTATGCTTCTCAATCTGTTGTCACACATGAAAATAAGTTGTCCGAACTTGAAGGTCTGGTGAACGCTTCTAGGGCTGAGTTAGCAGTTGCAGAAGCCTCATTTGCCGGCATGGAGAAGGAGGTTGCCACGAATTCGACCGTGCAAATCAACCCAACTTTGATCGAGCTAGAGTCTACAAAGACTCGAATTGAAGGAGAGTTGGCGGCGTTACGAGAGAGGTATTTAGATGGTGCTGATCCGGTGAAGGAGACACAAGAAAGGCTGAAGTCAGTCAATAAGAATATCAGCAGTATCAAAAAGATGATTGATTCGCAAAACAGTCGGTCGTTAAACCCCAACTGGCAACAGGCACAATTGAGCGTTGCATCTGGAAGGGCCCGATTGGCTAATTTTGAGAATCAAGCAACCGAAGCGAGAAGACAGCTAGATGCGCTAAAGACTAAGGTGGGCGCGTTGCCTGAAGTAGAACGAAAAATCAATGACTTAATGCGACAAAGGCTAGTACTTGAAAACAGTTTTGTTCAGTTGGAACAAAGAAGGCAGGTTATTGACAGCTCGGGTTCAGGAAGAAAGAACCCAGCCAAGATTGTTGCGTCCGCGCTTGAACCATCAATGCCATCTTTTCCAGACGTGCGATTGTTCACGCTGATTGGATTTGCTATCGGGTTTATCGTGGCAGCTTTAATCGTTATGCCAAAGGGCGACACCGACATTTACGGTCAGTGGCCGCGAAACGGTAGCAAAGGCTTGCAAGCTTCCAAACGACCTGCCGTTGACACAGGCACGGAAGCCGAATCGCCAGCGATCGGATCTTCAGAAAATCCGCCGACGGCATAAAGGCTATGAGCACAGCAATTCCCGCGGCTCCGGCGCTTGGTGGCCTTTTGGGCCGCATCATGCCAACCGAACTAGCGATTCGTCGCTTGTTTGTTTGGGCAGGCGTGCCGTTGCTTATCTGCTCGATTGTATTCCCTTTGCACCTTCAAGATCGCTTGCCGTACAACATTTTGCCATCGCTGCCGATTTCATTTTTTTTGATATTGTCTGCAATTGCAATTCGTGGGGTCGCTGTTTTGCGCAGGACGCCGTTCGACTGGATACTGTTCAGTTTGGTGGGCCTGACGATCCTTAGCACGATTCATGGCACTTTAATGCTCAACCGCATGTTTTATGAGATCGAAACAATTTCGATTCTCCTCAATATGTTTAACATGTGGTTTGTCTTTAGGGCCATGTATGCGTTTACAGTTATTGATGCGCAATCGGCTTCACGGGCACTTTTGTTTTGGTTGCTTTTGGTCATTACGCTCTGTACAGTCATTGGAATCCTTCAATCCGTCGGGCCGTTTCAAAACGACATGGTGAATTTTGCCTACCGAATTGGTGTTGGAGAAAGTTCTATTAAGGCTGGTGCCTCGGAAATTACAGGCGTTCGGACGACTTCGGTGTTTTCTGGGCCAAATATTTTTGGTTTTGTTAATCTGATAGGATGCAGCATTTTGGTTGGTGTCGCGATGGCGTTCAAGCAAAAACTAAGGGAATTGCATGGCGTAATCATCTTGATGGGGCTTGGCCTGTTCTCTTATGCTAATTTGAACTCCCAAAGCCGATTGACATTCGTTTTCGCAGCTGTTCTTGGAATCGTGTTTCTCGTGTATCTCATTCGTGTAGCAAAGTGGAGAGCGTTGCTGACTTCGGCTGTCATGTTTGTTCTCATGGGGATTGGAACCGTGATTTTGACAACAGGTGGCGGCTACGAATACATGACAAATATCTTTTCAACCGGGGTCCAGAAGGATGTTTCCTATCAGGTTAGGGTTATGGGGTTGCAAAAGGTGGCGGATGTCGCAAATGATATTCCAATACTAGGAGTTGGCCAAGATGGTTATTCGCTTATGCTCTTCGGAAAAGGTGATTTTTATTCCAAGGCGAATGGGGCTGGGGACAATGGACTCGTAATGTCTTACTTTTTGCTGGGTATCCCTGGAGTAATTCATTTGTTCTTTTTGATTTACGTTTGTTATCGCGCTGTCAAATCGTTAAAAACGGAAGACAGGATATTTATTTCAACTATTAAGTCCGCAACATGGCTCGTGTTTTGGCTCTTTGTAATCACGATTCCTTACGCCGTTCGATTTCAAAAGTTTGAAACTTTCTCTTATTGGCTTTTGCTTTTCGGCGTCGTATTTGGGCTTTTGTCACTTCAAGAACAACGGGATCGGCGACTCGGCGAGCTGGGATTGACTAGTGACGAAATGAAGGCTGTTTAGCGCGTGTTAAATGTTGCTGGTTGTAAGTCGTTGGCATTCAACAATCACCATGCGGCCTCTCGTTGTTCCAAAGCCCGAAACTCTGCTTCAAATCTGCAAAAAAACGTACAATCCTTGCTTGCCGTGCAATTATTAATGGTGGAATACTAGTTTTAAGATGCCTTCTCGAAAGTGGCAGATCAGTTTAGCCTTGCATTGGAAGAATCTCGCATCAACGTAACGTGACGCGCACAGTTTATTCTCGATATTGGCGAAAGAACTCTCGAATCTGGCTTTCGTTCCGGTCATTAAATCGTCGGACAGAGTGGATGACTTTGGCACCACAAGACCTAAGCTCTTCGGGGCTCAAGGGAAGTTGGCGATGTGCAACATGAAAAGGCAACCTAGCCCCATTTAGAGAACCAAGCTCAAATCCAGCAGTTCGAACTAGAAGCCCAAACAGATAATCTTCCGAAAGGTCGGTCCATATCAGATTCTTGTTCGGCAAATGTCCGTTGCTTCGCAATGCTTCAAGGCACGATCTAGAGAAGGCATATGATCCACCAAAAACGTACTCGGCCAATCGGTAGCCTCGCTTTTCGCCTTCCTTAAGCGCTCGGCTCAATGTGGTCATAAGCCCGAATTTTGCGAACATGGCTTGTGGACGACGTGGCCTAATCAAATAGACTTTATACGTTGCGCTGTCGAGAATCTGTTGGGTGACACTGTCGTGCGTCCCTCGTCTCGCGAATTCGAGCTTACCGGCCAATCCAACACTCGAGTTATGGCGAAAATACTCCATGATATCTGTATCAAATCCTTTTCCTATAGCCAGCGCATCCGTATCGAGTCGGATCAGCGTTTCAAACGGCGACTCATCCATGGCGTAGGCGTACAGTGCGCTCAAGTTGTATAGAAGTTTGCCTCCATGTCCGTCGGTGTTGGTGTGAGTCCAAATGCGAACAGTTTCTAGCCCGGAACAAGCAATTTTGGCGGATTCTCCGACCGACTCATGGCACCCCAAGTAAATCCTGTGCGGCTCAGTGGAATAAGCGATGATGCTCTCGAGTGTGTCCCTAACGAAGGCAGGATTGCAGGTTGGCCCCATCGGAACAACAAACGCCACGGTTGGGGAAGTGCTGTCCATCTTGTTTTGCCTTGAATCTCATGATACCTATAGCTGAATGCGACTGAGGCAGTATCCGTGAAGTGACAAATTGCTTCAATACTATCCTGAATGGTATCTAATGTCTCTTTGGGGCCGACAGGCATGACAACAACGACTCCATAATGGGGGGGCATGAGAAGAATTCCTTACTCAATTGTGAGCGCATGTTGCGAGAATCCAATATGACTGTTGTCGAATATAGAAAAACTGGTGACGCATTTACCGAGTTCGACCAAATCGTCATTGACTTGGTGAAAAAAAATGGATTTCGCTCAATTTGTGAAGTTGGCGGCGGGGCCAACCCGCTTTTGTCCTTGGAATTTATTCAGCAGAATGCCTTAGAATATACGATCCTGGATATTTCTCAAGAGGAGCTTGACAAGTCGCCTGAGGGCTATCTGAAGTTGTGCGGCGACATCACAGGTGAAGTGCCGTTCGTGCCAGAACAGTTTGACTTTGTCTTTAGCAAAATGCTTGCCGAACACGTAATTGACGGCCGTAGGTTCCATCAAAACGTTTTCGATATTTTGAAGCCCGGCGGCTTCGCCTTTCACTTCTTCCCGACCCTTTACGCGTTCCCTTTTTTGCTCAATTTCGTCATCCCCGAATCTTTCGGCCACTTTCTTCTAAAGACTTTCAATCCAGAGCGGCTCGCTTCGGGAATGACAAACAAGTTCCCGGCTCATTACAGTTGGACGCGTGGCCCTACCAAGAACCAAATTGCAAAGCTTCAGTCTGTAGGGTTTGAAATAGAATCCTATATTGGCCTTGTTGGTCACGATGGCTATTACCGAAGACTCAAACCGATTCTCGCTATTCATCGAGCGTTTGCAAATGCAATCATCAAATCGAAACTTTCGGCATTTACAAGCTATGCCTTTCTAATTATGCGAAAGCCAAGCTGAGTTTCAAGGTATTAATTTTACTTGGGGCTAGTCCAGATTAAATTGAACCCAATTGGGCTGATCAAAGATTGGTGCCTCATAAACCCTAAACCTTACACCCAATTCAGTTCCTCAACGTGTAAATTCGGCTGGCAAACCATCGAAATGCGTCAATTACTTCACTATGTGGTGAGTCGGTAACTGCCAGAGCCCCGATTCCATAGTTTTCGTCGTTGTAGCCTCTATTTACTGCCGGCATGTCGTACATTTCAAACCAATGAAGCCCTATGACGTTAGGCTGCTGAGCAGCAGTTTGAAGCATTGCCTGAATACGTGCTTGTCGTTGGACGCGAGTTATGCCATGTACACCCAAAGTTGGTCCTTCATCCGTGTTTACACTCCATTCAGAAATGAGAACGGGCTTTCTCTGTGCATTAAGCATGGTCCAGTTGTATTCAGTAGCGGTAGCGTAGTTGTTGAAGCTCAGCACATCAACCGATTGTGAAGCAGCTTGTACCACTTCGGGCACTTGATGCCAGAATCGGCATCCCAAATAAAGCCCAGTACATCCGGCGGCATTTAGAGCGTTCTTGACTTTCGTAAAATAGGCAGTCGCGATTCGATAGTTGAAGTCCTTCAGATCTGCTTGCATTGATGCAGTTATCTGGCTTGGGCTAGTGAATATAACCGGATTGTTCAATGCCACAAACGTCGAAAATGAAGTTCGCCACGCTAGGTTCAAACGGCCAATATTGCGGTACTTTCGTTGCAGAACCCGAATCATCTCAGCTTTCGCAGGTTGGTTTGCCGGTGCAGCAAGCACCCCAATACTCAAGGAGTATCTGTCTATCAATGTTCCGCCGGAAATCGTATGTCCCCATGACATTTCGTTGTCCACGTAAGTTCCAACGAAATTGGACATTCCACTCATTTGTGCTAATTCGGCAGCAAATTGTGTAGTCATCCACGATTGAAATTCAGGATGAAACGGGTCGGGTGGGGTAGACCAAGCGGTAGTGGGAGTAGGAAGGTGGGTGTGAAACCCGATAGTACGCAATAAGTGGACAAAAGGGCGATTGTTTGCAAGTCGGAATTCTTCAAGCGACCAGGATCCGATTGTGTTGATTCCCCATGAATCCAGTCGCCGATTAGTCGTTGTAATGAATTGGTTTCGCAAATTCACACCGGTTCCGTACTTGATCCGCATGTTGTGCTTAAGCAAGTTGTAAAAAGTTATCTGTTGGCCTGCAGAGTTGTTTGCCGTGAAATATAGATCACTATTAGGTCCTGAAGGGCTCGGCACCGACTCAAACATTGCTTCGCGGCCCTGTATTGTCGTGCTGGTTTGATCCTGGACTCCTGTCATTCCAAAGCTCCAGAAGAGTCTGCCATTCGGATGCACGAAATACCATTTATTGTTGTATTTTGTGGTTCGCCAACGAGCGTTTGTGCCTTGATTTGGCAAAACTGTGGAACCCGATGGAAAACCGGTTAATGGGTTCGCGGTAAGGTTTGCATCTTCGACATTCTTGGCATCAGTTAAGTCTTGGTTGGTATGGATTTTTCCAATCCAGTCCCTTGGCGTGTATTGAAAATACTGGTCAACGACATCGGTCATTGTGAGAGAGTAATTGACTCTTTGAAAGTCTCGGAAAACGAGACTGTGAGGGTTCGTGTTTAGCGTAACGAACCGCCAATGCATGATATTGTTCAAGTTGCATGAGTTTGCAACATTGGGTCTTATGAACCGACCTTCATATGGCTTCGGTAGAATCCGCATCTGCACGTTTGGAGGCGTAGGTTCCGAGAAGTAAAGAGCGTAGCGGTCCGAAGAGTTTGGAGCTACGTCGAATTCACAGTACATACCGTTGCTGAAGTTGTTTGGATCGGAATTGGTCGAGATCATGAACGACATTCGGACTGCATACGCCTGTGGATTTTCAATAATGAAAGTGAGAAAATTGGTTCCTGTCCATACTCCAGGCGAGGATGTCAATGTCTGCCCAATTCTTCCCTTAAAGGCATTAAAAGTTACGTCAAGCCGTTGCGTTGAGGCTTCTGGTTGCCATGAGTTTAGCGTTGCGTTGCTCAAGAAGTAGTAGCCGGGTGAGCCCATTTGGGCATTGTTCATCACCGGAGTCAAGTTCATTGAAATGACATCTGCGACTGATTTGGAGGACACTCCTATCCCAATGAGAAAGAGGATTGCTAGAACAATGTTTCGCACGCTTACCACAAGAGGAAAAATTCCATGCCTGAGATACAAAGTTCCCTGGTAATTTTAGTGGAAGTTAGATTCACCAGCTAGCAAAATCGCGCCAACACAGTTATGACACCTATTGTCCTAGTGCAACGATCCCCAAAAGGATCGCTTCGTATTTTGCGCATTCCGTCTCAGGACTGAATTCCTTTTTTTGTTTCTCGCGAAGTTGCGCAGCGATTTTCCTGCACAATTCAGGTTCCAAAAGCACTCTTTCGATTCGGTCTGCTAACTCCTGTGCGTCATCGAATTTATACAACAAATCGAATGATTCGCCGACAATTTCACGAATTGCTCCAATATCGCTTGGGATAAGAACCGCACCGTTGGCCATAGCCTCAATTGCAACGCGGCCAAAGGGTTCCTCCCAAAGTACGGGATGAATAACTGCGACTGCATTTTGAAATTCAATAGCGACCTGATCGGGCGGTATTCTCCCGCATAAGAACACTCGATCTTTTAGCTCGTTCGCAACGATTTGAGCCTCAAGCTGTTTCACATAGGTTGGGTCGCCGCCACCGAAAATTTCGAGCCTGAAATCCAGGTCAGGCTTATTTTTTCGCAAGTTTGCAAATGCTTCTATGGCGATATGAACGCCTTTATGAGGAACCAGCTGCGAAGCGATTACAAGTCGTCCCTTTCGGTCGGGGCTGTCAATTGGCGGAACAGAATCAGGGATCGGATAGCTTCGATAGATCACATTTGAGTTCTTTGGTTCAATTCCTTCGCTGGCAAATTGGTTTCGGAAATTTTCTGAGATAAAGACTACATTGTCGAAAGGAGCACTCAATTCAAGATTGACTTGTTTGCTTATCATTTTTCGTCGTAGCTTCGCGAGAATTCCCTTGGTTCCGAACTCTCTTTGTTTGATTCGCCAGTAATCGCCAACAGACCACAGGACAGGAATCCCAAATTCTGCTGGAACGCCTGCTAAAGACTGCCCTAGATCTTCCAAACTAAAACATATCGCGACATCGAAACTGCGGCTTTTCAGAAAAGCCCTAAGCATCGGGCCATTGATAGCTCCGTTGTTGAATGCCGCGTTAACTGCCTTCCAGCCAGCAAATCTTGAGAAGGATTTGGAAGTGTCCTCAAAGCGAAACGAATGGGTTAGAATCCTGTGGACACCTGGGTTTTCTTGAAGTTCAATGTACTCCGTAGTTCCTTCACGAGTGAGAACAGTGACCTCGTGCCCCACTTTGGCAAGAGAATTGCAGATAATACTTGCGCTGATTTCGAGTCCTCCCTTAATATCAGGAGGATAATAGTTTGAAATCACAAGGATTCGCAAGCGGTTTTGAACCATCAGCTACAGTCGTGGAAGTTTACCATCGGGCAAACTTTGAGTCTGCAACTTCAGAATAGGAACGAGAGAATAAACAGGTGAAATTGAAGGAAATGTTTAGGAGGGCAGTCCCCAAAGGCCTGCTCATTTGGCGGTGCAAGCGCCAAATGGCGAAGGAATGGCTTGGCGACAAATACGAGTGTATTTTTTGCTCGGCGGTGCTTCGCGAATTTGATTGGCGCGGCGTGGATTCCCCAGCTATCTTGGAACTTAAGATTCTGCCTGCTGGGCGGCGCCGAGTTACTTGCCCATTTTGCCATTCTTACGACAGAGACAGGCTCCTTTGGCTCTTTCTTACCCGCAAGATGGAGGTAGGGGAGTCACCGACTAAGCTTCTTCATATTGCACCTGAAACAACAGTTAGCAACAGGCTCCAAGCGATGCCGAATGTCGAATATCTGAGCGGCGATTTGGACCCAAGCTTGGCAATGGTCAAGCTTGATGTGACCGCTATTGACCTCCCTAATGAATCTTTTGATGTGATCCTATGCAACCACGTTCTCGAGCACATTCCCGACGACCGATTGGCCATGTCAGAGATTCTACGGGTGCTCAAACCTGGAGGCTGGGCGGTTTTGCAGGTACCCATCGCTTTGAACTTGGAAACAACGATTGAAGACCCCTCATGCAACGATGAGCAAGAGCGTCTTAGAAGATTTGGCCAAATTGACCATTTTCGGGTTTATTCGCGGGCAGACTATGTGTCTCGTTTACGATCAGTTGGCTGGTTGGTCGAAGAAGTAGACTTCGTTCGGGAATTGAGCGAAGCTGAAATCGAGAAATATAGGGTGAGCAGAGATGAGATCATATTTTTGTGCCGCAAGCCAAACTGAAATGGAACGTGAATATTGAAATTTGAGAAGGTTCTAGTTACAGGCGCGGCTGGATTCATCGGCTTTCATGTTTGCCAGCGTTTGCTTTCGGAGGGACGTCAAGTGGTGGGAATTGACAATGTCAACGACTATTACGACCCTTCGCTCAAGGAAGCTCGGCTAGCTCTATTGCAGCTACAGAGTGGTTTTCAATTTCACCGAATTGGACTGGAAGATCGGGATGCACATGAATCTGTCGTTCAGAGTTTTCGACCCGATGCTTATGTTAATTTAGCGGCTCAGGCAGGCGTTCGCTACTCTTTAGAGAACCCCCATGCCTATGCACAATCTAACCTCGTTGGGTTCCTCAATGTGCTCGAGGCTTGTAGGAATTTCAATGTAAAGCATCTCGTTTACGCTTCTTCAAGTTCAGTTTACGGATGCAATACAAAGATGCCGTTTTCGGTTCATGACAACGTAAATCACCCGATCAGCCTATATGCCGCTACGAAAAAAGCGAACGAATTGATGGCGCATTCATACAGCCATCTTTACGAAATTCCAACCACAGGCCTTCGTTTTTTCACGGTCTACGGACCTTGGGGTAGGCCGGATATGGCGTTGTTTTTGTTTACCAGAGCGATTCTAGAAGGGAAGGCAATTGACGTGTTCAATGACGGTCAAATGCAACGCGACTTTACGTACATTGACGACATCGTAGACGGCGTGATCGCGACAATAGACCATGTAGCAACGCCAAACTCAAACTGGAACAGCGACTCGCCCGATCCGAGTTCGAGCAAAGCTCCATACCGGCTCTACAACATCGGCAATGATCAGCCCGTTGAGTTGTTGAAGATGATCGAAGTTTTGGAAGGTGCTTTAGGTAAAGCGGCGGAGAAGAGATTCTTGCCAATGCAGCCGGGAGATGTATTGGCTACATGGGCCGACGTTGACGATTTGGCATCGGCTGTCGGCTACAAACCAAAAACTACAATTGAGGTCGGAATTCCGAAGTTTGTGGAATGGTATCGGGAGTTTTACAAGGTTTAAGGAGCGCGGAGCTCCTGCTCCGCATTTTGCTCCCCGGACATCCTGTCCGTGGGCTATTAACTGGTTTGACAAGTATCCGTCACGAGAGCAGTTCAGGATTTTCGCCCTTGAGCCTTTCTACAACTTCCTTCACTCTCTGCGCTTGATCAATAGGGCAGAGCAAAATAGCGTCCTCGGTCGCCACCGCCACGATATTTTCAATTCCAACGGCAGTAAGCTTTAGGCCAGATTCATTGTAGAAAACGACATTCTTGCAATCAATCGCCAAAACGTCGCCTACCTCGACATTTCCGCCTTGATTCGTAGGCATTGTGCGCGTCAACGAATCCCATGCCCCAACATCGTCCCATCCGAATTTAGCTTCGACCACCCAAACTTCAGAGGCCTTTTCCATCACAGCATAATCAACAGAGAGACTTGGAAGCGAATCAAATGCGGCGTTGGCAGCATCAATTTCGTTGGACTTCAGGGCATTTGCGATTTGAAAACAAATTGCGTGGACTTCGGGCTGAGCGGACTCTAATTCGCGAAGAAATGCCTTGGTCGTCCAGAAAAACATTCCCGAATTCCAAAGGAAATCTCCAGAATTTACAAACTGGATGGCAGATTCCAGATCAGGCTTTTCTCGAAATCCTTTGGATCGAATTGAACCCGAATCGGTTGTAGTTCTTCGGTCGAGTTCGATGTATCCGTACCCAGTTTCAGGACGAGTCGGAACGATTCCGCAAGTGACTAGCCCCCCAGTTTCTTCCGCCGTGGCCATAGCTAAGTCAACCATGCCTCGGAATGCATCAGGGTCTGAAATCTTGTGATCTGCGGTAAGTATCGCAAGAGTCGAATCCTCCCGATCCTGAGCAATTAGGTTCGCCGTGACCCAAACAAGTGCTCCCAAAGTGTTCTTCTTTTGTGGTTCAACCCAAATATGCGGCGGAAATAGAATCCCCGAATCTTCGATTGGCTTCTGAAGATGCCTTCCAGTGATGACATAGACCCCACTTTCCCCAACCAGAGGCTCAATTCTTCGGACAGATTCTTCTAAAAGGGTTTGGTTTGGATCGGTCAGCTTCAAAAGCTGCTTTGGGCGACTTGCGCGAGACAGTGGCCAAAACCTCTCGCCCGTCCCGCCCGCCATGATGAACGCAAGTCGGCTCAATTCGAGTATCCCTCTGGATGTTTCTTGCGCCAAGCCCAAGCCGAATCCACCATAGATTGTAAATCGGTGAAATTCGGCTTCCAGCCCAGGGTTGCTCGAATTCGCTCTGCTGTTGCAATCAATGTTGGCGGGTCACCAGGGCGCCTTTCGGATTCGTTTGTAGGAATTGGGTGGCCCGAAGCTTTGCGCACGGCTTCAACTACTTGCCGGTTCGATGATCCCGTTCCGATTCCAATATTGAAGGCATCTGACGAAATTTCGTTCAAAGCGTCAAGAGCCAATATGTGGGCCTGAGCGATGTCTTCGACGTGGATATAGTCTCTCACACAAGTGCCATCTGGGGTTGGGTAATCGCTCCCAAATATCGAAAAATGGCCCCGCTTTCCGAGGGCGACTTCAAGCAAAAGCGGTATGATGTGCGACTCCTTGTCACGGTACTCTCCGCACCGCTCGGATGCTCCACATGCATTGAAATACCGCAACGAAATATGCCGGATTCCATGAATCTCACCATACCAGCGCAAGGCACGTTCAAAGGCAAGTTTTGTTTCGCCGTAAACATTTACGGGCTGCTTTGGTGCGTCTTCCGAAATCGGGATCTCGTCAGGATAGCCGTACACCGCTGCCGTTGAGGAGAAAACAATTTTTTTGATTTCATGCCGAACCATTGCATCGGCCAGGTTTATGCTCCCGACGAGGTTGTTTTGAAAATGGAGCCCGGGATCAGTCATGGACTCTCCAACGGCTATTTCGCCTGCAAGATGGCAAATTCCTTCTGGTTGGGCTGTTTTGAACGCTGCGTCGATGTCAGCCGAATTCAAGAGATCGCCTTCGGCGAGAGTCGCATTCGGGTGGATTGAAGCTCTGTGGCCAGATTTGAGATTATCAAAAACGGTCACTTGATGACCAGATGCGAGAAGTTGCTCTGTCACGACGCTGCCGATATATCCGGCTCCGCCGGTGACCAAGATTCGCATGGGTTCGAAGAGGGTACCTAGGAAGACGCCATCGAATTTGTCAGCGATATTGAACCGAGGGGTATCAAGGGATATAGGCCAAGAGTCCTCGTGTTACAATGAAAGTGGAACTGAATGATGCGAACAAGGATTTCCATTCGTGCGTGAGGTGAACATGCGAACGAGTTCGATACTATTATTTTTGATTGCGGGGGCTGTTGGAGCAACAGCATTTTTGGTGACTGGATTAACCAAAATGCCAATGCAAGGGAGCACCCAAAACGTGAAGAATTTGAAGGTGAAAATGATTCCGAAAGATGCAAAATCTCTTGTTGTGGCTGGTGGATGTTTTTGGTGCATAGAAGCCATTTTTGAAGACCTTAAGGGAGTCTATGATGTCGAAAGCGGTTATGCTGGCGGACCAAAGGCAGGCATAACATATCAAGAAGTTAGTAACGGCAATTCCGGCCATGCAGAAGTCGTGAAGATTTTCTATGACCCAAAAGTGATCGGTGCGCCAGAGCTTTTGAGGCTGTTTTTTGTGATCCACGACCCCACCACTTTGAACAGCCAAGGTCCTGACCGTGGAACCCAATATCGAAGCGCCATTTTCTATTCGAATCCGGAAGAAAGGACGTTAGCGGAAAAGATTCTCAAGGAATCAAACGACAAGAAAATTTGGCCGAGACCAATCGTAACAACGATTGAAGCGCTAACAAACTATACAGTTGCAGAAACCTATCATCAAGACTATTTTGTTCGATATGAGAAGGCAACTCCGCAAGAACGAGCAGGAATGAACTCGGGATACTGCGCCGCGATCATCGAGCCAAAAGTTCAAAAATTCAGAAAGCAGTATTTGGACAAGTTGAAGAAAGGCGGATAATAGCTTTGTAGAAGCGCTTCCAGGCGGAACGAGTCCTTTGGGTTAATCGACTCGCTACTGACTTGCGATACAATAGCCGCATGTGTCTACAACGGGAGACAGGTTGAAAATCAGTCGTCGAAGCATGCTGGCTGGAAGCGTGGGAGCGTTTGGTTTTCGAAACGATACGCTCTCGTTACTGGAAAGACTAGGCAATCAAACACCTGATCCAGAGGACGACGATTTCTGGCTTGAGATTCGCAAGAAGTTCGATATTGACCCTGAATTACTCGTGTTCAATCACGCGGGGCTATCGCCGTCTCCTCAGGTAGTGCGAGAAGCCATGGCTTTCCAGACGAAGAGGGCGAATTCTGATCCGTCGTTTTACATTTGGCGAAGGCAAGACAATGAACTTGACCCGATTCGAAAGCGAATGGCAGCGCTAGTTGGGTGCAAAGAAGATGAACTAGCACTTACCATCAATGCCACTTACGGCCTTCAAGCTGGAATCCTCGGTGTACCGATGTCTTCTGGCGACGAGATCGTTACCACGTCACACGATTATCCTCGAGCTTTCACAGCGATGCACCAACGAAAGCGGCGCGAAGGGACGAGTTTTGTGAAGGTACCCATCTCTTCACCTCCAGAGAGACAATCAAAGGTAGCTAGCGACATTCTTGCAGCCGTAACCACAACAACTAAGCTTGTTCTCTTGAGTCAAATGACGTTCGTTTCTGGCCAGCTTATGCCAATCCAAGCGGTCGCCGATGGCTTGAAGGGCAAGGGAATTCCGTTCTTTGTGGATTCGGCGCATGGAATCGGTCTGCTTCCCGAAAAATTCTCCGACATGGGAGCCGACATTTATGCCGCGTGCTTGCACAAATGGCTTATGGGCCCAATCGGAACCGGTGTCTTTGTGGTCCGGCAGCCATGGATCAGAAAAATCTGGCCGTTGCACCCCGCTGATGAGGACTTGGACCAATCCATGAGAAAGTTCGAGCAAATTGGAACTAGGCCTGCTGCACCGTTCTTAGCCCTCAAAGAAACTCTAGATTTTCACGAAATGATCGGGATGGAAAGAAAAGCGGCACGGCTCGAGGCACTTCGAAAGCGGCTCGCAGAAAAGGTGCTGAATCACACAAAGATCAAGAATTTCGGAAGTCTTGATCCAGCGGTCTGCCGAGCCGTGCTTTTGCTTGGAATCGAAGGAAAAAGTGCCCTCATGGTTGCCGAGGAACTGATGTCCAAACATCGTATTCATCTCACAACGATGGTGCGTGCGGGAGTAGATGCGGTACGGATTTCTCCAAACATCTTCACGACGAACGATGAAATAGACTTGATTGCAAACGCTCTCTTAGAAATCGCTTCAATTTAATCTGATAGTCTTGAATTTTGTGCAACATGTTCGTATACTAGGTGCATGAATAGGGGTGCAGCTTCCATTTCCATTCTGATAGCCATCGTCGCACTTGGCGGATCAATCGTCGCGACGACTTCAACGAATCAGGAATCAACGCCGGATGAAAAGGCAATCATCGCGCGTGGCGGACGGCTGCAAGACATTTCCGTTCTCATTCAAGACCCAAAGAATGACACGGAAGCTTTGGCCACTGAAGCGATGCGGTTATGCGGTTTTGTAATCTGGACAGAGCAGCGCAAACCAGTGGCTGAACCGCTCGGCGCGCCAAGGTTAGGCCTTGCAATCACAAATACAGAGCTAAATGCCTATTCAACCATGTTCCGAAATGGCATGCGAATCAAATTCTCGGACTTGGTCTCGATGTTTGACTACTTGCTTCAAAAGTGCGGTGTCGAAGAGTCCTGCGGGCCAAGAATGTTGGAGGCGATTACCTACGGAAACGTTACCGATAATGCGTCGCAAGAATTGTTATCTGGTTTTCTAAATGGACTTGCTATTGAAGGGTCGAAAAAATTCGAAGATCAGAGCCGGCGGTTTGCTTTTAATGAGAATCCAACGCTTGATCCGATTCAATTGCTCGTTTTACTTAGGTGCGGAAGCGAAGAAATGCGTGCTACGGCAGCAAAATTTCAAAAGAAAGGAGCGAATCGGGTTCTTTTCGCTTCGATTGAACTGAATCGTCAGCAAAATCTTCTTCCGGGCTGGGCGGAGGATGCTGTTGTTGTCGCCGAGCAGTTCGGCCAAGGAAAATTGCTCGAAAAGGCGTTGGAAGCCGCGATTAACACTCGTAATTTCACGCAGCAAGCTCTCATCGAATTGATGGACAACGCGATGAAGATTGCAGGTGTTGCTCTTATGATAGCAAAAGTTTCAGGCATTTATATGAGCTTGACGGGTGATGTTTCGAGCCCAGACGAACCCTTAATCCGAACCCTAGACCGTACAAGCGGGGGCACAGCAAACCTTATTGCCAAGTTCAAGATTGACACGACTAGTCTTAGCAACTACTTAAAGGACAATCGCTTTACATTTCTGTTGCTCGGTGTGGACGTTGATAGTCCGCGGAGCGAAACACTCAAATCCGTCGAGACCGAGTGGAAGATGGGTCCTGGCAACAGCTATGACTCGGAAGACATCGTGACTTTCAATAATATGGCTTCGTTTAGGGTCGTAACAGATGAAAAAACTGGCATTGCAAAGGTCGCAGTGTTAGGCAAAGGAAGACAGGTGAGCATTGCTCGTGAGCCAGTACTTATTCCTCACATGAAGAGGGTTCGCATCGCCGTCACTCCCCAAGTGAAAGCAACAGATATCCTTCAGGATCTAGTAGACGCAACTGCCACTGTAGCTTCTGGTCCGCTTGGCATCCTGACATTCATTAGTGAATGCATATTTCGAATGAAGATCTTTGGCACGGAGATTCATCAACTCTTGGTGAAAGACTGGTGGGTAGTTCGAAATACGGCATCTGTTTCGATTCGGGTTCAAGGACGAAGGACCCAATCATTTCCCGAAGGTATGATGGCTGAAGGAATTGATCGGGGAATTGGGCTTACCGACATTTTTATGTCAGACCAAACTTTGGAACCTCCTCCGACAATTGATTGGAACTCGATTCCAGATTCACCAACGAAAAGGCAATCAAGGATAAGTTACGATGCCATGCTTGATGCCTCCAAAAGACTACTATTCATTTCAGAGAAGAATGGAACTGTTTCGAGCCATGTTCATGATTATTTTGTCAGCCGAGGTAAAGATGGGGGGTGTGGTGGGTCGTTTAGGGTGTGGAATAGTACGGTCACCGATGGTGTGAACTCAGAGCCGTTTCGCAGCGACGTCCTTTCTAATGGAACAGCTATAGGGAATGGCTCGCTCATGGTGGCGCTTCGAGAGGATCAGAAAAAGGTTTGGATTGCGGCGAATGTGCCGATCAAAGGAACAACTATTAAGTCTGGTTCTGATGGTAGAAGAGTCGAGACGCCATATTCGGGTTCGCTATTGGACGGAATCAAAATAGACCCTCAGTTTTCCGAGCACGGAACTCTTGTCGTTCCGATTCAAAACACAGTAAGTCAAAAGGAATACAAGCTATGGTCGGGCACTGTACCCTTCACGCACATGTGGCGTAATGGCGAATACGCCGGTACCGGAATCGTTTCATATAGCGTCATCCGCAAACTTGTGAACAAAAAGTAGATATTCCTAACGCAACCGTGGCGGATCTTTTTTCGGCTCTTCGAGCTTCACTGCCGCAGATAGCCCAGAATATTGCTGATCTTTGAAAGTTAATACCGTAGCCTTCGTGAGAAGTCCCGCTTCATAAAGGATTCTCACTCTCACTTGAGCGCCTGGATCAACGGTCATGAAACTGAACGCTTCAGGAGTGGATCCCTTCACCCAATTTTGGGATTCTGGAAGGTTTCCTCCGTCAATATCAGTCACTTTTGTTATAATTAGTCCTCTATGCAGGGGGTATTGGGCCATTGATGCATTCTTGATCGTGACCGTAAACACCAAGAACTTCATACCCTTTCCAGGTACAAATTCACCAATAGGCAACAACTCTTCACTTGACTTTTCTACAACGATGTCCCATGGGCCGAGATCCACATTTTGGGTCAAAAGTGCAGCTCCAATCGGCAACATGTCTAGGCCACCGTTCGCCGCGAAGGCGCCTTTCATTGGAGCAACTTTTTCCTTGAGATCGTATCGAAGTACGGGAGTTCCTTTTCCTCGTTGAACAATCAATTTGTTTACTGGCCCTTTAGGGTGTATTGCTATTGCAACAAGCGCACGGACCTTTTGTGCGGGCTTAAGCTGCAAACTCAAGCGGTCTCTTCGGTCAGGGTGAATAGCTGTCCAACCATTTCCTGAGCCGCCATCGCAAACGTAATTCTCGTCATCAGGCGACACAACAGTGAAAGAAAAGGATTGGTTGAAAAAGAAACGATCAGCAGTTCCGGGATTCTGAACTGCCATAGTAAGAATGAGCAGCCTCTTACCGGAATCGGGAAGTCCCATTGTGTCAGATAGAACGAATCTGCTTGCAAATTCCGCTTTTTCAAGTGTGAAAACTAATTCCTCGCCCTTCTTTCCAAGCTGATAGGGAACGCCAACTTTGCCATTGTCGCCAGGCATCTGCACCGCTCCTGCTTGCGTTTTTGGCTGCGAAGAGTTTGGCCTTTGGCCCGTCTGGGTTGCTCCTACAGTGATAGCAAGAGCTACAACGGACAGGCTTACGAATAAGCTTTTCATTGCTGAATTTCTGAACTTAATGAGCACTTTAGATTCTCCCACTCGATTTTGCCGAGGTTACCATATCAAAAAGCTGGCTGAAGGACGTACCAATAGAATCGAGGGCCAATCCATTTTGGAATTGGCCCCGATTTCAAGGATAAGAGTCTTTACATTTCGATGTGGTAGTCCGCATCGCCCCAAATGAGCTGATATGCGTCAATCTGGCTTCCATGAGCCATTGGATGGCGCGCCGCTAGGCCGAGATAGAATTGCACCTCTGGACTGGCAGCGACCGCTTCTGCAGGCAGATTCGGAATTGCGCTGTTATATTCCTCGATGGAGGATCTCAGTCGGGAGGTCGCTTCTTCTGTGGTTGTGATTTTTGCTTCTTCCTTTCCCATCCAAGCGAAAATCTCTGAAATATCGCCTTGCACAGGTGGATTGCCCGCCAATGCTCGAGCGAAGAACTCGTTTGTCACGGCAATATGGGCCCCGATCTGAATGGGTGTCTTTGAAAGGCCCCCTGGCGTCCAGTTGAACTTGTCATCTGGGATGTATTCCCATCTCGTCATAAAGTAGTCCATTGATGAATTGAACAGCGAAGTGGTGATCGTAATCAAGTTCGCTGCATAAGTTTTGTCGATAGTTGTTTCCATTTTTTGTCCTCCGCTACATGTTCGAAAAAAGTGTTTCTAACCGGTTTAGCACCTTACCCCAACCGTCTTCGTGCTGCCCCGCATCGTCTGCAAGGGCAAAGCCAGAATGGGTTAAAGTAACTTCTGTTCCGTTTGGGTGGTTCGCAAAGACGACTTCCACATTGGTTGGCTCGTCTTCCTCTGGAGCGGATTCCCACTTCCAAGAAAAAACGAGTTTTTGATTTGGCACGATTTCTGTGTATTCCCCGACAACGACAAATCTGTCTTCCGGTCCAATCATTTCGAATCTGTATTTGCCGCCCACTGCAGGGTTTGATTCGATTTTGCAACTCCAATCTGGATCTTGCGGCGGGAACCATTTTTCAAGCATTGACTCTTCTGTCCAGGCTAGAAAAACTCTTTCAATCGGTGCTCGAATCACACGAGACGCCTCAAATGTTAGTTCGTTCATGACTTTTCTCCTTCTGATTCAAGCAATGCTTGAAGGCGATCAAGCGCCGATTCCCAATGCTTCGTATATCGTTCCATCCATACGGCTGCCTCTTCAAGGCCCTCTCGCCGTAGCTGGCAAGTGCGCGTTCTGCCAACCTTCTTTGTTGTAACGAGTCCGGCTTGCTCAAGAACGGTTACATGTTTGAGTACGGCAGGCATAGACATTGGAAATGCCGAGGCTAACTGTGCAATCGTAAGTCCTGCCACTGCGATTCTGGCAATCATCTGCCTTCGAGTCGCGTCACTTAGGGCTTGAAACACCTTGTCCATTCTTTGTTCATTAACCATTTGGTTAAGTATAGCAAACGTAATGCAGAAAAGTAAAGTAGGGTTTAGCGTTCTGAGCAAACAGAGGTGACTCTGCGATCACACACCTTACAATCCCGAAGGTCTTGATGCATCAATGGCCAAGTTTGTGCGCTTCATAAGTTGTACGAGGGAGACTCCGTTCTTGACTGAAGGCTGCGGGCCTGCGCTTTTGGGCCAAGGCAAATAAAGGTTGACGTTCAAACTTGGCCCACTTCCATCACCTATCGAGATTGTGGCTAACCACTGGCCAGCAGTCTCATGCAGTGGGATTCTTCCACGTCCGCTATGAGAGAGTTGGAGCAACTCAGTTCCGTCATTCTCGCAGGATTCCTTGGCCCTCGAAAGGTCTTGTCCGTACATCGTTTTTCCGGAAAGACTAACAATTGGCGATAGATAGAGGAGGACACGCTCACCTTTCAATGCGGTGCTCATGTCGCACTTCCACGTTTGCTCAGCCACGAAGGCTATCCGGCCACTAGTTTTGCCCCGAATCGTTTGAATTGGCTTGATGTGTGCGATTCTGACGCCGGCTTTGACTTCCAACGACTCCACGCTAGCAAGCACGATCATTGTGCTCTTTCGGGCTAATTCATCAAGGCTGATGGTGGCGACCTTTGCTTCCACTATCGCAGCCATGCCCAAAACGCACATGGCAATAGTGATACATTTTGTTTTCATGTCAGCCACATACTATTATACAATCGGATCGCGAGGTCAGCACAAAATTTGAACTTTGTTCAGAACATCAATGGACTAGTACATCTTTCAAATACTTGCCCGTCCAACTTCCTTTAACCTTCGCAACGTCTTCCGGCGTGCCCATGGCGACAATTTCACCTCCAGCATTTCCCCCCTCTGGACCCATGTCAATAATCCAATCGGCGGTCTTGATCACATCCAAGTTATGCTCAATGATGATAACGGTGTTGCCTTGGTTAACCAATCGGTGAAGCACTTGAAGCAGCTTATCAACATCTTCGAAATGCAAGCCGGTTGTCGGTTCATCAAGAATGTAGATGGTGCGGCCAGTTGATCTCTTGGAAAGTTCTTCCGAAAGTTTCACCCTTTGCGCTTCACCTCCCGAAAGCGTTGTGGCTGGCTGGCCGAGTTTGATGTAACCCAAACCAACCTCTTGAAGAGTTGAAATTTTGCGGTGGATTTTTGGGATTGGGCGAAAGAACTCCTCAGCCTCTTCTACGGTCATACCAAGAATCTCCGAAATGTTTTTTCCTTTGTAACGAACTTCAAGCGTCTCACGGTTGTAGCGTTTGCCCTTACAGATTTCGCAAGGGACGTAGACATCTGGGAGGAAAACCATCTCGATCTTGATGATTCCGTCGCCTTTGCAATGCTCGCACCTTCCGCCCTTCACGTTAAAACTAAACCGTCCGGTTTTGTATCCTCGCATTTTGGCGTCCGGAGTCAGCGAAAATAAGTCTCGAATCATATCGAAAACGCCGATGTAGGTTGCTGCATTGCTTCGAGGAGTCCGCCCGATAGGTGACTGATCAATGTCAATGACTTTGTCAATTTCCTCGACACCTTCGATGGAATCATGCGGCGACCAAACTCCGCGCGTTCCGTACACTTCGTACATGAGGCGCGGGAAAAGCGTGTCTTGAATCAAAGTGGACTTGCCACTTCCGCTGACTCCGGTAACGCACGTGAAAAGACTTCTAGGAATAGCAATGTCAATCCCTTTGAGGTTGTTGCCTCTGGCGTTGCGGAGCACAATCCACGAATCTGACATGTGGACAGGAGTATATCAGAAACAGAATAAAAACTCCAATCCTCACCAAAAAAGAACCCGATTCCGTCTTGCTTTCGGAATCGGGTTAAGAGAGGGGAGGAGTAATCTGATCTTTTCAACAACTCTTCATTAAATGAAGTTCCCCTTTAACGAAACATTACGGCTTTGCATACGTTCCATGAAGAAGTTTGCCTTTGGCTCCCTTGTTCTTCGACGAGTCGTAAAGTTCGTAGCCTCGAATATCTTTGTTGGAACGAACTTCAAAGTCACCGCTTGGAGCAATCGTTTCTGTGCCGCGAGGAGAGCGAAGCGTTGGATCCCGCCCTGATTCTGTTTGTAGATTTAGATTCCTGTTTCTTTCGCCTGCTCTCGGAGATTCAAACATGGCAATTTCAGAGTCATTTGACCTAGACGGCGCCTCCCGCTTCCCAGTCAATGCCGAAACCAAGAACTCCTCGACTCCTGCCATTGCAAACGAATCTGGTTTGGTTGAAATCTTGGTTGCCTGCTGAGCTAGAATGCTCTTCAAAAGCTGGGGAGCGGCTCTTTCAAAGAGCCCCGGGTCTCCGAAAACTTCTGCAATGTCAATTTTTCCATCTACGATCAAGACGTAGCCTGTTACGTTTTTCACCGCCATCAACTTAGACAAAAGCTCTTCTTCGTTCGCCGAAACGTGCTTCTGGACTTGCTCGGAATTGAGCCCGCCCTGAACAGTTCGAGTGGCTGGTGCAGCCGCAGCAGAAGAGTTGTACGAGTCAACTGAGCTCCAAACGCTTTGTTGCTTGTCTTGAGCGAACATAGCTTCGCGACGAACCTTGTGAGGAACTGGCTGTTCAGAAGGAGTGAAAACGGCAGTTGGGCCGGTGGAACGTTCCTGCTCCACGCAGAAAACTTCAACGTCTCGTTCTTCACCTGGCGGAATCATGATGTCGTGCGCAATAACGCGGTCTTGGTGGCCACCAGTTACCAGGTCGCCTGCCATGAGCAAAATGTGATGCTTGCTCGTGTTTTTGACGTGAACGCCATTGAAGGACATTTCGCCTTCCGTGATTTCGATATAGCCTTTTTCTTTGGCTTCTGCCAAAAAGACAACGTCTTTGTCCAAAACTGGATTAGAACTGGTCGAAACAATGGGGATCAGTTTCACGTTCCCGCTTGAAACCGGGTTGGCAACTGAAAAGCCAAGATCGGCAAGCTGAGCCGTATGGGCAGTCGGCGGCGGCAGGTCTGCTGCCTGAGTTTCAGGTGTTGGGCTGCATCCGGATAATGCCGCGCCCACCGAAAGAATCAATACTAGATTACGAAGGACATTCACAATTTTCCCTCCTATTTATTATAGTAACGGATTTCCCGTAAATCGTTCAACGCTTTTTGAGAAAATTGGTTTCCGAAGGGTTTTGGGAGTGCGCGCGGTCGGACGAAGTTTCAATAGAGTTCCTTGCTCCAAAATCCTTCCTATCAAAGATGTTGGAAGTATTTTGGTCTTTAGGAAGCTGGCTAAAGCGGCGAGATGCTCGCATGCACTCCCAAAATCAAACAAAGAGGACTGGCGGGAGCGTGTAGGAATCGAACCCACCCAACGCCTTTGCGACGTCATACGCGGTTTTGAAGACCGGAGGGCACACCAGCACCCATTCGCTCCCGAAGAGAATTTACCTGTTTGGGATTAGGGTTTAGTGTATGGGGAGCTGGGTCGTTGCTTGGCACTATGGTCGCAGTTGTCGCTATGGACCCAACCAAACTACAACCTAGAGACCTCTAAAGGACAATAAAGAGGCAATATGCGACGCGAACGATTCGAATGAACCCGCACCCCAAACCCCATACCCTGTACCCCATAAAGCAGGATTTTTCTTCCCAACGACGAATTTGAATCCCAATGGGCTTAGACACTTCTCTCACTCGCCAAGGATTTCTGAGGCTCGCACTTGCCTCAACCGGAACAGCAATGCTTTCTGGTTCGGCTCTGGCAAGCGCAAAGGAGTTTCAAACTAAGGCTGCAATCAACCCTGAGGACATTACAGTCGCAGATGTAATTGCTATGGAAAAGATCATTGGCTTCAGCCTAACGGAAGCGGAGCGAAAGGCCGTACTCAACGACCTTAAGGAATATAGAACGGGATATGCCTCCGTACGGGGAACAAAAATCGAAAACTCAGTTGCTCCTCCAACGCCATTTGTGCCATTTGGGAAACAGGCGGAGCAAGGTAACAAGACCGATGTAAAAGTTTCTAAGGGAACGCTTGAAATGCGGCCAAGCGGAAGCGCAGATTTAGCATTTTTGCCCGTTTACGAACTTGCGGCGTTGGTCAAAAACAAGAAGATTTCACCAATTGAACTTACCGAACTGTATCTGAACCGGATCAACCAATATGGCATTCCGCTGTTGAACGTGATTTCAATCACTCCAACAAGAGCAAGAGCGATGGCGAAAAAGGCGGATGAAGAAATCAAAGCAGGGAAATACCGAGGTCCGCTTCACGGGATTCCGTATGTAATCAAGGACCTATTTGCCGCCAAAGGGTATCCCACGACTTGGGGGGCAGAGCCTTTTCGTAATCAAGTACTCAATTATGATGCCGCGATCATCGAACGGCTTGACGACGCTGGAGCGGTGTTAATTGCTAAATCCAGCCTGGGCGCCCTAGCGATGAACGACCATTGGTTCGATGGTCGAACCAAGAATCCGTGGGATACTGCGCAAGGCTCGAGCGGATCATCTGCTGGTTCCGCAAGCTGTATGGCGGCGGGTTTGGCGGCATTTTCGATTGGAACGGAAACGCTTGGCTCGATCATGTCTCCTTCGCATCGGTGCAGGGTTACTGGTTTCCGTCCGACTTTCGGAAGAATTAGTCGCCATGGAGCGATGGCACTAAGCTGGAGCATGGACAAAGTCGGGCCGATCTGCCGTACCGCACAGGATTGCGCCCTGGTTTTGGCTGCGATACATGGCGCGGATCCTCGGGACAATGCTTCTGTGGATCGTCCTTTCAAGTTTCGCCCAGATGTTGACCTCAAGAAGCTGAAAATTGGCTATTTATCAGACGACAAAGCACTCGACAAGGACGATACTGGTAACGGACCAGACGATGCCCTGAAGTTACTTCGTGAACTTGGAGCTGATCCCAAGCCAATCAAGTTCACCCAGCCTGCGGATGGCATTGACAACGTGCTATCCGTCGAAGCGGCTGCAGCATTTGAAGAGATCACCCGCGATAAGAGGGTGGACACGATATCAAGCAGTGCTTGGCCGGGGATTTTCAAAAATCACCAATTTTGCACGGGAGTCGGCTACATTCAAGCCATGCGTGCAAGAACTTTGCTCATGCAGAAATTTGAAGAGGAACTTGGCGATTTTGATCTGATCATTGCAGGGGATCGGGGGAGTTATCTGCTCTTCATCACAAACCTCACCGGTCATCCGCAACTCTACATTCCTTTCGGGGTGGATAAGAACAAGGCACCGCGGGGCATTTCTCTAATTGGGCGGCTGTATGACGAAGGGACGATTTTGGGAGTTGGCGCACAGATTCAGATGCGCACCGATTTTTGGAAATTGCGGCCGAGTTTGTAACCAGGGCTTTATGCGGAACTTGAAATTGGGGTTGCTACGATCTCAGACGGTACAATTCTCCCTTCCATGACCATCGAACAACAGCTAGCCTTACTCCGAAGAGGGACGAGCGAGATCATTTCTGAAGCCGATCTTGCAGAAAAGCTCAAAAGCGGCAAACCGCTTAGGGTCAAGCTTGGCGTTGACCCGACAGTCGCTCATGTGACCCTTGGCTGGGCAGTAGTTTTGAGGAAGCTGAGGGATTTTCAAAGGCTAGGGCACACCGCCGTTCTTATCATTGGCGATTTCACTGCGATGATCGGCGACCCGAGCGGAAAGAGCAAGACCCGTCCACAACTCAGTCGCGAAGAAGTCCAAAGAAACGTCGAGGCAGTCAGCAAGCAGGTTTACAAGATTCTCGATCCCGATAGAACCGAAATTCGCTTCAATGGCGATTGGCTCGGACCGATGGGGTTTGCCGAAGTCATCAAACTCGCCGCAAAAACTACGGTCGCCCGAATCATGGAGCGAGATGACTTCACAAACCGTTGGAATGAGCACCGTCCGATTGCCCTGCATGAAATCCTATATCCACTCTGCCAGGGCTATGACTCAGTTGCTGTGGAATCTGATATTGAGCTTGGTGGAAACGACCAAAAGTTCAACAACCTAGTCGGGCGAGATTTACAAGGCCATTACGGACAAGAGCCTCAAGTGGTAATGCTCTGCCCGCTTCTGGTCGGCACCGATGGCAAAGAAAAGATGTCGCAATCGCTTGGCAACTACA
The DNA here is from genome assembly GCA_031400935.1 of Armatimonadota bacterium. Classification (GTDB taxonomy): domain Bacteria; phylum Armatimonadota; class Fimbriimonadia; order Fimbriimonadales; family Fimbriimonadaceae; genus JANNJE01. The sequence continues at coordinate 75,363 of JANNQV010000020.1, read as the reverse complement.
TTTCGGTTGTGGATTCACCCAACGAGATGTACGGCAAGACGATGTCCATTCCTGATGCCACTATTGAAAACTGGTTCGAGCTTTGCACCGATGTTCCGATGAATGAGGTTCGGGAAATGCTTGGTGAAGTCAAGAACCCACGGGATGCCAAGATGCGTTTGGCAAGGGAAATTGTCGCCCTTTACCATTCGATTGAAGCTGCTGAAGACGCAAACGAGTATTTTGTCACGACTTTCAGCAAGCGAGAGCAGCCTGTTGAAGCAGAAGAAGCCCAGGTTCCAGCCGATTTGGTTGTTGACGGTTTGGTTCCGCTTGCAAATTTGATCGGCACCCTTGGAATGGCTAAGTCAAACGGTGCAGCAAGAGACCTGATCAAAGCTGGGGCAGTTTCTTTAGATGGGTTGAAGGTTGAAGATTCGTTTGTCAAACTGTCGCTCGACGACCTAAAAGGTAAGGTTTTGAAGGTCGGGAAGCATCAGTTTCGCAAGCTAGTGTAGTTCTTTTGTAATTGAGGCAAATGTGCTCAAAACTCAGTAAGATAAAGCAATTCAAAGTTCGCAATTGAAAGGAATCAAATGGCACAAGGCAAATCAAAACTCCCCTGGATTCTTGGTGGAATCGCTGCATTCATGCTTCTCTGTTGCGGGGGCGTAGTTGGCGGAGGATATTTCTTCTTTAAGACCGGAATGGAATCCGCTCAAAGCAAAGCTCCTTTTGCATCCGAAGTGATGACAAAAATGAGCGACTCAAACTACGAATTCGACTCTGTCGCAAACTACTTTGATGCCTCTATCTTCTCAGGTATTCAATTAGATCAATTTAAGGTTGCGATGGCGGCCTACAGGGACAGGCTCGGCAAATTTGAGGCCATTGGCAATGCAACTGGGTTCAATTCCAGCTATAACAACGGAGTTACCACGAGTCGTTACACCTTTAATGCTTCGTTCGAAAAAGCCGAAGGGATACTCACATTTGCCGTTCGAAATCAGAACGGCATTGGCAAGATCGTCGAGTTCTCCATTGATTCTGTATCCCTAAAATGAGGCTTCGCTAGCTGCAAAGGCAACCTAACGCCAGGTTCAAACGTAATAACCTGAGCCATGCGCGGAGGAATTCGAAAACGGCTACGAGCCTCGTTCACCGAGTTTTTTGAACTTGAATCGGCTGGCGGAGTCGTTCTCATTTTGGCGACAGCCATTGCCTTGGTTTTGGCCAATTCCCCTTGGGTAGACAATTTTGTTGCGTTTTTGCAAACCGACCTCTCCCTTCCAGGTACCCATTTGAACCTGCTGCATTGGATCAATGATGGTCTTATGGCGATTTTTTTCTTGGTTGCCGGGGCTGAGATAAAGCGGGAGCTGGTTCAAGGAGAGCTATCAACTTTCAAGAAAGCTGCGATGCCCATCGCTGCCGCAATTGGCGGAATGATCGTTCCCGCGCTTATCTACTTTGCGTTCAATCGCGGAACACCGTTTGTGCGAGGGTGGGGAATTCCTATGGCAACCGACATTGCGTTTTCCCTTGGAATTCTTGCGCTGCTAGGTTCCCGCATCCCAATCGGCCTAAAAGTGTTTCTAACTGCTTTAGCGATCGTGGATGACCTTGGGGCGATCTTAGTTATTGCGGTTTTCTACTCTTCGAGTCTTGATTGGGAATGGCTGGGCGTGGCAGGAATATTGCTGGGAGGGTTGGTGGTTGCAAAGCGAATTGGCATTAAAGCGCTCTTCGTTTATTTGTTAACTGGTGTTGCGGTTTGGTGGTGCTTTTTGAACTCTGGTGTTCATGCGACGGTAGCTGGGGTACTCGTTGGGCTTTTGATTCCTGTTGCTTCGCAAAAACAGGATGAATCCTGTTCCACGAAATCCCCCATAGACCGCCTCATCCACATACTCCATCCTTGGGTTGCCTTTGGAATCGTGCCAATTTTCGCACTTGCCAATGCCGGCGTCGCTTTCCACGGCACTACCGTTTCGACTCTTCAGCAAAGTGTTCCTCTTGGAATCCTACTCGGCCTTTTCGTCGGAAAGCCTCTTGGAATCTTCGGATTCAGTTGGTTTGCCTCGAAGTTAAATTTCGGCCAGCTTCCGGATAAGGTGTCCTGGGCTCAAATCGCAGGAATGAGTTTCTTGGCGGGAATCGGATTCACAATGTCGCTTTTCATCGCGGAATTGGCTATTTCAGGTTCCGAAGCACTGCCTTTAGCGAAAATTGGAATTCTTCTTGGCTCTCTGGTTTCTGCGATTGTAGGATTCATTTGGCTTAAAGCCTGCTCACGAAGCGATCAGCAATTGAAATCGAATTCGGTTGACAACTAGGTTACAATCAGTAATGCCGAACCGAAGGGAAATCTATAGCGAAGCCGAGGTAGGCAAAATCATGCGCCGGGCAGTCGAGCTTCAGGAAACTACGGGCAACCAAGAGTACACCCCAGGCGTTACGCGAGAAGAGCTTGAACGCATTGCGGGCGAAATGGGGATTTCGATTTCAGCTCTGCAGAAGGCTTTAGTAGAAGTTCGAAAACTTGAACCTGAAAAGCGAAGTTGGTTTGCGCTCAAAACCGAAATCGAGCGAGTCATTGACGGCGAACTTGATCCGAATGATTTTGACCTAGTGTCGGCACAATTGCCGCAAGGCAACAGCCAAATGCTTCCTGCGCAAGTCGGGCGAACCCTGACTGCCAAAGTTCAGGTCGGGATGGGCACAGCCCAGGTCTCTGTGACTTCGCGAAGCGGCCGGACGAAAGTCAAAGTTGATTCTTTTCCCGTTATGCCGATCGTGTTTGGATTCCAATCGGCGATGTTCGGTGCGATATTTGGACCTGTCTTAATTTCCAAGGGATTGGTTGGTGCGGGAATTGGTGTCTTGGCGGGATTGGTCGGACTCAGTTCGTGGTTTTTGACAGGCGGAGTTCGTTCTGCAAAAAATTCGGCTGAAAAACTCGCGGATAAGCTGACTGGTGCGGTTGAAGAGACTTTGGAAGAAAGTGCTAAATCCAGCGTGCGAGACCAGTTGGCTGAGGCGCAATCCGACTCAAGCCCCAATGTTCCCTCCCCCGTGAGCGAACTTACGCAGGATATTTGAGCGCCCGAGATTTGAGCCACGGGGGAGGGTTAGGGTGGGGGAAAAGGAATCCCTCAAAAGAACAACGAACTTAGTTTCATGCGCTTTGTCCGCAGTACTGACAAAGACCGCAGAGACCTTGCCCGAAAACTTCGAACAGGAATGACGCGAGGTGAGCGTGTTCTTTGGAGCAGACTCAGAGGCAACGCTCTCGGGTTCAAGGTAAGACGGCAATTCCCCTCCGGAAATTTCATCCTCGATTTCTATGTTTTGGAAGCTCGACTGTGCATTGAATTGAACGGTCCGCTTCATGAACCACTAGCAGATAGGAAACGAGATGAAGCATTGTTGGAAATGGGAATTCAGACTCTTCGAATTCCACTTGGCGAGTTCGAGAACAGAGAGGAGCATTGGATTCGAGAGATTCAATTGTTTGTTGATTTGAGGAAGAAGTCTAAGCCATGGTGGAAGGATTCGGACTTTGAAGAGGACGAAGAAGAGCCCCCACCCTAGCCCTCCCCCATGGCTTCGCTCAAGGGGGAGGGAATCGTTACCCTGTGGGTTCGTTCACTAGAGGAGGAATTTTCCCAAACCCATACACTTCCGTCTACTCCTTCCGAGTAGAATATCCAAATGCCGCAAGACAAAATCGTGGTCGTCGGAGCGAGGGAGAACAACCTAAAAAACATCACTGTGGAAATTCCTCGCGACAAGCTTGTCGTCATCACTGGGCTTAGCGGCAGTGGGAAATCGAGCCTCGCTTTTGACACGATTTACGCCGAAGGGCAGCGGCGGTACGTAGAATCGCTCAGCTCCTACGCAAGGCAGTTTTTGGGACAGTTAGACAAGCCTGATGTTGACCATATCGAGGGGCTCTCTCCGGCGGTTTCAATTGATCAAAAGTCGGCATCAAGGAACCCAAGATCAACTGTTGGAACCGTAACAGAGATATACGATTACCTCCGAATTTTATTCGCTAGGGCGGGGATTCCGTATTGCCCGAACGGTCACGGCCCAATTGAAAGGCAAAGCACGGACCAGATTGTAGATGCGGCTCGAAAATATCCAGAAGGAACGAAATTGCAAGTGCTTGCACCATTGGTGAGGGGACGAAAGGGTGAATACAAGTCGGTGATCCAGGATGCTGCAAAGGCTGGCTATGTTCGTGTTCGGGTGGATGGCGAGATGTATGAAGTAACCGACGACATCCCGATGGATCGCTACAAACAGCACACAATCGAAGTGATTGTGGATCGTCTGGTGATGAAGGAAGGGGTTGAGCGCAGGTTGGCGGATTCAGTTGAGGCGGCATTGAAAATGAGCAAGGGGTTGGTGACTCTGGCTTATGAGATGCCTGAAAGCGGCTTGAGTGGCTTGGGCGTCTCGCCCAAGAAAACGAAAGGAAAGAAAGCCTCAGATGCAGATTCGGGACCTGGGCGGGACGCCCAAGCAACGCAAGGAGAACAAACTTTTTCCGAATCGTACGCCTGCGCCGAATGCGGTTTCTCAATGTCTGAACTCGAGCCGAGAATGTTCTCGTTCAACTCTCCCTATGGAGCTTGTCCGACTTGCACCGGACTCGGCACCCAAACCGAATTTGACCCTGATCTAGTTTGCCCCGATCTCTCAAAATCGCTACGAAACGGTGCGATTGTTCCATTTGTCTACAAAAGCGGCGAGGTAAAGGACTGGTGGCCGGAAATGCTGGATGGCGTTGGACGATCTGTAGGATTTGATTCGTTTTCACCAGTCAATTTGATTTCAGAAGAAGGCATGAACGCTGTCTGGTTTGGAGTTGAAAAACCAATTGACGTAATCATGCATTACGGCAAAACTGAGCGTGTTTTTCAAACCAAATGGGATGGTGTTCTCGCCGCCCTCAAAAAGCGCTACGAATCAACAGAAAGCGAGTGGGTTAAGCGAGATTTGGAGCAATACCAATCCACCAAACCTTGCCCAGTTTGCAAGGGGCAAAGGCTGAAGCCGGAGACGTTAAGTGTTCGACTTCCATCGCCCGGACTCCCTCCCCAACCCCTCCCTCATCCTCGTTCCTCGGATATGGGAGGGGCTAAAGAGCCTCCTCCTTTTTCGACGAAGGAGAAAGAGGAGGGAGTTGGGGGAGGAGTTCAAGTAGGCACATCCATCGCCACAATTTCCTCAATGTCCGTAGACACCGCACAGGAATACTTCACAGCCCTCCCGAGCCTTTTGAGCTCAAGGCAATTGGTGATTGGCGAACGGGCGGTGAAAGAGATTTCCGAGCGACTTACCTTTCTTAAAGATGTCGGACTCGGATATTTAACTCTTGACCGAAACGCTAGAACCCTGGCAGGCGGGGAGGCGCAACGAATTCGATTAGCAACTCAAATTGGCTCGGGGCTTATGGGTTGCCTTTACATTCTTGATGAGCCGAGCATTGGGCTGCATCAAAGGGACAATCGAAAGCTGATTGAAACTTTGCAACGACTTCGTGATTTGGGAAATACGGTCATCGTAGTCGAGCACGATGAGGAAACGATGCGAGCTGCAGATTGGCTGATTGACATTGGGCCAGGCGCTGGCGAGCATGGCGGGGAAATCATCAATGAAGGGCCGCTTGAGCTCTTTTTGAAATCGGAAGTGGGGACGGCGAGGTGGCTGAACGGCCTAAAGAGAATTGAAATTCCGAAGGAACGCAGAAAGCCGTTGTCTCCTTGCCCGCTATCGGAATCAACTAATCGCAAGCTCATCGCTGCAGAATCAAAAGCTATCTACAATGGGAACGGAGCCAATCCGAAGAAAAAATTGAAGGCGGGAAAAGGCGCAGGCTAAAGCCTGCGGTCCAGATGCAGACTAAAGTCTGCGTTCCTTTTCAGAATTTGCAATTTTGAATCTTTTCCGTTACACTGAGAGTAACGAGTAATACGCAACATGAATCCTACACCTGAACTTAAGCAATGTCCGCAATGCATGCAAACGGCTTCGATAAATGCGCCAGCATGCAGCCATTGCGGGCACACATTCTCAACGCAATATACGAATCCGATGAATCAGACGCAGTTGATTTACGGACAATCTCAGCATCCTGCAATTAGGGACGCAGCTTCCAAAAAACTGGCTGCAGGACTTTGCGGGATCCTAATTAGCGGACTTGCGGTACACAAATTCATACTTGGTTACACGACCACGGCGATAATCCAGATTGTGCTTACATTTGTAACTTGCGGCCTCTTCGGCATCGTCGGGATTATCGAAGGAATTATCTACCTGACCAAGTCGGATGAAGAGTTCTATCACACTTACATCGCCGGGAAGAAAGAGTGGTTTTAATCAAAGCTAAGTTCTAGAGGCAGCGAGAGGTTTGACGAGCGCGAGAGCTTGCGCCAAGTCTTCGATCAGGTCTTCCGCATCCTCGATTCCGACGCTTAGGCGAATCAGGGTCGGTTGAATTCCCCTTTCGAGCCGCTCTTCCTCTGTCATTGCCCCATGAGACATGACTCGCGGGGCACCGATTAGCGATTCAACGCCGCCTAGGCTCTCTGCCATTTGAAAGATCTTTGTGTTTTCACAAACCCTTCGAGTGTCTTCCCATGTTCCTTTGACTTCAAAGGAAACCATTCCCGAAAAGCCCCTTGGCATTTGCCGTTTGGCAACTTCGTGGTCAGGGTGCCCGAGCAATCCCGGATAGTAAACGCACTCTACGTTAGGTTGTTTGGTAAGCCATTCAGCGACCGCTTGAGCGTTCTCGCAATGCTGTCTCATTCGCACAGCTAAAGTCTTTAGACCTCTAAGGGATAGCCAGCAATCAAAAGGGCTTGGGCAAGCACCTGTAGTTTTAATGTATTCAAATAGCTTCAAATGAATGTCAGCGTCGTTGGTCAGCGCGGCTCCACCAATCACATCGCTGTGGCCGGAGATATACTTCGTCGTCGAATGAATTACGATATCCGCACCCAAATCTAGCGAACACACTAAGTAAGGCGATGCGAACGTGTTGTCGAAAACTACGGTCAAGCCATATTCGTGAGCGATGCGAGAAATGGCTTCAATGTCGTTGACGCGGAGCTTAGGATTCGTTGGCGTTTCAAAGATAAGCATTTTTGATGTCGGCTGAATCGCCTTTCGGATGCTTTCTGGATCATTCGCATCAAATTCGGTGCAAGAAATGCCTTGCTTTGGCAAAACCGTATTCACAAGCCGGTGCGTTCCACCATAGATGTCCTGCGCCATTAGAAGGTGATCGCCGTGCTCCAGCAGCGCGAACGCAGCCGTAACGGCCGCCATTCCGCTGGAATACACAACGCAATGCGCGGCGTTTTCCAAACTAGCCAAAACTGCCTCGAGATTTGTTCGGTTTGGGTTCGAAACTCTCGTGTAATCATGAGGTGGAATCTCGTCCAGATTGTCAAAGAGAAAAGTTGTTGATTGAACAATCGGATTGACAACTGCTGACGTATTGAACCGCGGATCCTGAGAAATTCTCAATGCTTTTGTACTGAAACGCATATCAATATTGTATCCTACGTTTTGGCACTATCGTAACAACATTTCGTGAAATGAGCTATTTGTCCAAATAATCAAAAGGTGCGTATTGCCATTCTGGCAAATCCCACTAAGAATATTAGGAATGTTCTGACAAAGCCTAGTTTGCTAGATCACAAGGGAATCTCCTTTCTGGAGAGTCCCTACTCCTGGAACTCAAACTGCCCACTCTTCACCCGCCAATCATTCCCAAAATATCCGGCGGCGGCAACTCCTTTGGTTCCATTTGTGAGCATGGAAGGACGCATGGCAATCAGATCCGGGAATCCTGCTCCCGAAGTGAAAATTGGCATTCGGTCGCAAAGTCTCAAGCCAACCTCGCCTGTTCCTCCAATAACTCCAACTGATGCAGTGGAACTGTCTTTTCTTGGCAAGATGAAAGCAACCGATAGATCGTAGCCAACGATCTTTTGTGCTCCGACTCTTAGTTGCCCTGACTTGAGTTCAACGTCTGGGTTTGAAATCAAATCCTTGTACGCAGAGTTTGTATCTGAATTGCCATAAAGCAAGACGTTGCAATTCCGATATCTGCGGGGATCAAACTCGGAGTCTGGTATTACGTCAACCGAGCCATTGCCCCGATAGTAAAAGGTTTCAGCATCAAATATTGCCTTAGCTCTGGCCCATCTCTTCGCTTCGGGTGAACCCCCTGTTCCATAAACAAAGGCAATCCTATTTCGGAATACGTCTTTAAATCCGCCAGACCTGGAGGGGTTTTTCTCCACCAGCTCTACGGGAGAAATTTGCTGCCATTTCTCTCGCTTTTGAATGACGACTTCGGTTGTTCCCCTTGTGATCTCTACTTCATTTCCATCAATGAAAACGTAGTAAGCGATTTTCGGCATGTCCGCACGTCGGAGTCTCAGCGTTCTCACATTTGAGGTCGTTCCAATGATCGAATTGTTGGTCAGATTGTAGTCGAGAAGTACTCTTGAAGGCTCAAATGAGCGTTCTTGCTGGACAATGGTCGCCCAATGGCAATCTGCTGAAATGCCGGGGCTGACTGTTGTGAAATCCAAATGATTCACATTAGAAGATTGCGGAACTTGAATTTTTCGAAACCAATCGAACATTGGCTTCCAATCCACGCAGTCAGCTCCAGGTTCAGGCGAAACGTCCCACCAATGCCCTGCGCCACTTTGTTCGTGCCATTTCAAATTGGGATGATCCTTCAGTTCCGTTCGCATTTGGCGGGCTTGCGCGACCGGCACATTGTCGTCGGCGTCGCCATGCAGAACATAGACCGCTTGCTGGAACATATTCGACTTCAGATGAAGCGTTTGACTTGCGTTGGTGGCCCTGAGAAGCATCGCCTCCATTGGCGTCGGATTCGGATAGACGACTCCGCCAGCATAGGTAAAAAAGCTGATCCATCCAGCACTGGGTCCAATAGCTGCGAACTTGTCCGGGTAATGTGCGCCGACTTGCCATGTTCCGTGCCCGCCCATGGAGTGGCCGGTTAGATAGATTCGTTTAGAATTTGGTTTGAATCGCCTTTGCGCATCTGCGAGCACTTCAAGCGCGTCGAGTCTCCCGATATCTTCCCAGTCAAAGCCAAACGGCCTACGGTTCGTTGCCGCGACAAGATTTGCCCAATCTTTTTGGCCATAGGCTTCCGCTTGCCCGATGCCTTCAACGCTAGCGCCATGAAGAGACAGAATGAGCGATTGACCAGGTGCGCTCGAAGTCGAGGGTTGGACACCGTAGTATTGGACGCTTCCATCAACATGCGAAACAAAAGTCCTTCTGTGGCTCTCCGAGCTGTTTCTTCGTCGAAGCGTAAGTTCCTTCTCGTCTCCTTTGAATTTCTTCCCCGCCAGTCGAAGCTGATAAGTTTGTGCCTTCATTGGTTGCAGAATGACCATAACTTTTCGCAGCGAAAATGCTGGAATCTTGTCAAGTATTTGGACCCTTGTCCCTTCGTTTTTGACTTCAACAGTACAATCCCAACCCGAAAGGTCATCTGAAGTTGCATTTCGAACCACCATCCCAGCAAATAATTGAAAGCTCTCGCCCTCAATCACATCAGGCAGGGTTGCATCTCGCAAGTCAAGCACGATTGGGTCGGTGACTTCCTCAAGCGTCGCCCGAAAACCTCCCCTGCCTACGGCAAAAAGAAGCTCGTTTCTCCCTTTGTGCAACTTAATTGGCAAAGTCAAATAGCCAAAAGAATATGGATCGCCAGCCCTTGGTTCCAGGTTCACGTAGACCATTGAGGCGCCGGTAGCATTGAGCCAAATCACTTTGTCCCGTTCTGATTCAACTTGAAACGACAGGTATCCGCCACGAGTAGCTGGACCAGAGTGGTTTCCGCTGGCATCCGCTTTTGATGCCGTCCAAGTCTGGTCGCCAATCTTTTCACCTGCCAAAGGCATTGGCCAGTTCCCAGCTACTATTAAAGCTTCAACAGGGTCAATTCGGACAGGGGAACGCCGATTTGCAGGCGTCCGAACTCCAAATCCGTCAGTTAATACCGAGGTGTTGAGTTGAGCCGGGCTCACCGCGACAGCAAAAATGAGGCTGAGAATCGCCATAGACGATGATCTTATCATGATGGCGCATTTCAGTTTTTGGGCGGCGCTTTTTGAGAGAGCGTGCGAGCATCTCGCCGCTTTGGCCCGCTAGCAATCACAAAGAGCCGATTTTCAGCCTTGCTGGGACAAAACAATCTGCAATGTCTGGTACCGTTCCATTTCGAGAAATTGCCCCTAGTTTCATCCAATCGAAGTTGTTGGGAAATTTCGGGAAATTGTCCTTCATTTCTTCTCATCAAAGATGTAGAGAATCTTTGGGAAATTGGATACGAGCTAAAGCGGCGAGATGCTCTAGCGCACTCCCAAGTTTGGTTCCCAAAGCGACTGACTTTGTGCTCTGCACTCCATTCAGAGCGAGAATGGCATAATAAACTTCAGTAAAAAGGTTCATCTGTGGCACATCATATTATTTGCGGTTTAGGACAAGTTGGTATTCGGGTTGTGGAGTTGATGCTTCGCCTAGGAGAAGAGGTAACGGTCGTCACTCTCAACTCAAGGGAGGAGTACGTTTTGCTTGCCGAAGAATGGGGCGCCCGCGTGATCATCGGCGATGCGAGGTCGGACAAGCAGATCATCGAAGCTGGCATCATGACCTCAGAGTCTATTCTCCCTGTGACTGAAAACGACTTGACAAACATCGAAATTGCACTGGATGCGAATCGCCTGAATCCAGATATTCACATTGTCATTCGGCTGTTTGACCAAAGTTTGGCTCGTCGGCTCGAGAATTCTTTTGGAATTCGAAAGGCGCTTGCCATGTCAACTCTTGCTGCACCCGCGTTTGCCACGGCTGCATTTGGCGAAACGATCCGCGGCTCGTTTAGCTGGAACAAGCTCACTTATATCATTGGAGAGTTGCCGGGCTCAGAGCAGCTAAAGAAAGCCGCGGACCTGAACAAAGCGTGTCTCATTCGCTCGACCAGTAATACAGACTCTTTGTATCAACCTACGCCCGAAATTTGCAGCCGGGGACATCAAGCCGTTGAAGTCGTTTGCGGCCAGGACGACTTTCTAAAATTCGGCACGACATCATCGGAAACGATTTTGACAACACGATTGCGCAGCGAAGTGCCAAAAGTGAAGTCAAAATCTATACTTTCTACGGCGAAGGAAATTTGGCTCAATGCGCCGCCGCTTCTCAAAACAGTTTCAATTGTCATTGTTTCTCTCGCGATCATTAGCATCTTCGTTTTTTGGCTTTTCAAGCCAAATATGACTCCGATCAACGCTGTTTACTTTGTAATAACGACATTGACCACTACTGGTTATGGCGACATTAATGGACTAGAAGACGCGGCATGGATGAAGCTCTACATTTGCTTCATGATGCTGGTCGGCTCCGCCGCTATCGCAACGATGTACTCCATCGTAACCGATTTTGTAGTTTCTACAAGGTTTGATCAAATGCTCGGAAAGAAGCGAGTCACATCTGATGACCACGTGATCGTGGTTGGCCTTAGCAATGTAGGTTATAGGACAGTTGCGGAACTTCGGCAAATGGGTGCCGATGTGGTTTCTGTTGACCTCGAGGCAACGTCGCAATATCGTGAATTGCTCGACCGGAACACTCCTTATATTGCTGGCGATGCCCGGGACCCGCACACCCTTGCAGAAGCAGGAATTGATCGAGCAACCGCAATCATTACGACCACAGACGACGACGCGATGAATCTGTCAATCGCACTGACGGCCAAGGCAATGAATTCATCTGTACGAACCGTCGTGCGGCTCTTTGAGCCTGAATTTGCGAAGAAAGTACAAAAATCTTTGAACGTGAATTCCGCGATGAGCGCGACCAGAATTGCGGCTCCGACATTTGTAGGCTCAGCCATTGTTCCCGATTCAATTTTCTGCTGTGTAGTTGGAGAGCGTTTTGTGGTAGTTCGGCCTGCTAAATCGAACCCAAATCCGCACCCATTGTCAAAATGTTCTTGGGTTTCCTTTGAAGATCAAGATGGTGGACTGAGGTTTGACCTGTTACCTTTGAAAGAAGTTAGTGAAAACTAGCTGCTGCATCCGCCGCCGCAACCTCCGCCATCTCCACCCGAATCACCACCTCCTGAATCGGCATTGCCGTCCCCACGACCGTCCCCATCGCCGTGATGCGAATGAGTTCCTGTTCCACCACTTCCGCCGCATGACGAATATGTGCCACCTGTATTTTGCGTGTCCTTCTTGTCGTGGAGAGGATCATTGGGATTGGTTGTATCATTTGCCGAGTCGCGATTGCCTAACATGAACATAGCGATCATTCCCCCGACGATTACAACGCCAAGTCCTGTAATCAACAAGATTATCGTCGAAGTTGAACTCGGGTTTTGAGCTAAGATTGGTGTGCATCCGACGCCAAGCCCCAGAATTGCGGTAATCGAAGCTCCCCCAATCGCCCATCGGCGAAGTGATAGTTTTGACATCTTCCATACGTAGTTTCGATCAGATTGGGAGTTTGGTGAAAAAGTCGGCCAAATGTCCGAAGGCGGCTCCTGCTCAAAGTGCTTCCTGTAGCTTTCTCGAGTGTGATCGTACAAGTCGGCGTGCTTCTTTGCCTCGGCTTTGCCGCCCTTTGTGGGGTGATGGTGCAACGGAAACGGCAGAACTTCTTTAGTCAATCGGTTCCAATAAGATTCCGTGTAGAGCAAATGCAGATGCCATGCCTCATCAACGATTTTACTGGGGGAAACAGGATGCCCTGATACCATAGCTAGAAACAGAAAACGGCGATATTCTTCGATCACGCGGTTTGCAAATCCTGGCGACCAATTGTTATCCCTTGCAAGCCGTTTGGCAAAGGGCAATTCCGCAGGAGAACCATCAATATCGAAATTCTTTATCGCAATCCACAGTGAGTTGAGATTGCCTGAATTTTTGGTTTCCACACCTCTGGGACGAAAGTTCAACTTCAAAAGACGCCTAGCTTTCGGTTCCTTCATTCAGGTGCATTGCCACTTTATGTGACTTTCAAGAACTCATGCAACCAATTATGGTTCGAATAGCGGTAACTTCGGACTCAGTATGAAAAAACTTGCTATCACGATTTTTCTGTGCGCATCGGTAGTCGCCATGTCGCAGCAGCGGTTGCCACTAATGCCTAGCTACTTACGGTACACAAATGTCCCTGGCGAACTCGAGCGGGCAGCAAAAATCGCTCGTTTGAGCGTTACGTGGAATGCAGATGGCAAAGCATTTTTCTATTCTCAGGATGGCAAACGGTTTAAATTTGACATTGCCTCCGGCAAAGCGGTTGAAACGACGGAAGAAGCGAAGCCCGAGGCTCCAACCAATGTCCGACGTACAGGATTTGGAAGGGGTCAGCAGCCTGGACAGCTAGACTCGCCGGACAGCAAATGGGCGATCAAATATAAGTCTAGAAACGTTCTTCTTGTTGACAAAGCAACTAATTCTGAATCGCCGATAACGACCGACGCGACAGATGCCAACCGTCTCGACTACGGCTCAGTAACATGGACGTACAACGAGGAATTGAGCCAGCGTTCCGCGTTTTGGTGGTCGACTGATAGTTCAAAAGTCGCCTTCTATAGGTTCGATGAGAGCAAAATCCCCGATTATTTCTTGACGACAAATGCGGGCGGGTTCACAAACGGACTGCTGGTCGAACCTTATCCAAAAGCAGGTGCTGATAACGCTCTAACTGAAGTCTTTGTTTACGATTTGGCAACCAAGAAGCTGTCGCAGATTGATGTTCGAGATGGAAAGCCGTTTACTAATGACGCCCTCGGCCACTATGTTTACGGAGTGGATTGGGTGGCTCCCGGGGACCTTCGATTTCTGAGGGCGAATCGTCGGCAGAACGCTGTTGAATGGTGTACTGCGAACCCGGAAACGGGCAAAGTTCGGGTGATCGTCCGCGAAGAAAACCCCGGCGGGTGGTGCGATACGAATCCCTCACCAAGGTTTCTCTCCGATCAAAAGCGGTTTTTCTGGATGTCTCAGAGAAACGGATTTCGGAATATTTACCTCTATGATTTGACTGGAAAACTTCTTTCCACAGTATCAAAAAACCTATTTGAAGCTGAATCCATTTTGAAGGTGGATGAAAAAAGAAGCTTGATTTGGTATACGGGCCGAGGCGGAGACAATCCCCACAAGTTGCAACTGTATCGAACAAAACTTGATGGTAGCGGCAACATTTGTTTGACAGATCGTTCGTTGAATCATTCTTTTCAACTTTCTCCTACGGGAGATCATTTTGTGGACACGGCTGACGCGTTGGACATCCCGCCCTCGGTTCGTCTGATTGACTCGCAGGGAAAGGTCGTTACAACTCTAGCGACAAGCGATCTGGCGGAGTTCAAGCAAATCGGTGGTCAAATGGCTGAGAGAATCAGTTTCAAGTCGGCAGATGGCAAATACGATCTCTATGGCAGACTTTACAAGCCATCAAATTTCGATCCAGCGAAGAAATATCCTGTACTCGTGTCGGTTTACAATGGTCCTCAGAGCACTCCGTATAACGAAAGCTATAGACTTCAAGATAACTTGACTGAACTTGGGTTCTTGAGGTTTTCTGTAGAGTCACGGGGGGGAGGTAATCGCGGACGAGAATTTGACAATTCGATGTATTTGAACTTAGGAGTAGTTGAAATTGACGATATTGCAGCAGGAGTGAAGGCATTAGCGACCAAGTCCTACGTTGACAACAAGAGGGTGGGAGTGTACGGCACATCGTATGGCGGCTACTCTTCGATCATGTGCCTTTTGCGGTATCCAGATGTTTTTCAGGCGGCAGTTGCCTCTAGTTCGGTCACAGATTGGAGGCATTACGACACAATTTATACTGAACGCTATATGTGGATCCCACAAGAGAATAAAGAGGGCTATGAGGCGGGGTCTGCGATCACCTATGCGAAGAATTTGAAAGGCGATTTGATGCTCTATTACGGAACGATTGACGATAATGTTCATCCCGCAAACACAATGCAGCTGATCAAGGTCCTTCAAAGGGAACGAAAGAGCTTTGATGTCCAGGTCACGCCGGATGCTGGCCACAGCGGTGTGAACAATCAGAGGATGTTGGAATATTTCATTGAGAAGTTGACTTTGAGAAACTGATCCAAAAATGTTTTTTCAAAAAACAGCAATTTCTCCAACACATTTCGCCGAATTATGTGTAAGATATTGATATGCATGATTGGATGCTACGCACCCTGAACAAGGGACCCAAAGTTGTAGAGCGATTGCTCCGCGTTTTCCCTACCGACCGACTTGATGACCGAATTGACAAGGACCGCTTTACCGCTCGTGAAGTGGTCGCACACCTTGCCGATTACGAACAAGTAGTTCTAGATCGCATTCGAGTTGCGAACCTAAAACCAGGCCATTCCGTTCCTGTTTACGATCCAGACGTCCAGTGTCGGGAACACCATTTCTTCGATAAAGAAATTTTCCATGAAGCAGAGGTTTTTGAGTCTCGGCGTGAGATGACACACGAATATCTGATGGCATTGAAGGAGGAGGACTGGGCGAAGACGTTTGTCAAGGCAGATGGGCAGACTGTCACAATTCACGAATATGTGGGGATGATTTTGGCGCACGACATGGAGCATATCGAGCAGCTTTCTGTCTATTTGGCAACCGAAGTCGCTACGATTTTGTAGGACAGGATTCATCCTCTCAAAAACATGTCAAGAATCGGAATTGTAGGATCAATCTTGTCAGGAATATGCCAAAATCTGGAAAAAACAGGATAAATCCTGTCCTACGCAATTGGGGCGGTTAGCTCAGTGGTAGAGCATTACAATGACACTGTAGGGGTCGTAGGTTCAAGTCCTATACCGCCCACCAACTTTAATATGCTCAGACAAGAATTGGGCTAGCGCTGATTGCTGCTCAATTACAGAGCAGCCGACTGAGTTTCTTCGTAATGAGTTCACCCCCGGTTCACAATGTTAGATTGTTAGATCGAGTTTACCGCGTAACATTGAGAGCCAATCAAGACAGACATTCTTTCAATTTTCTCCAAAGTGAATTTTCGATTCAGTTTCAAATGGTTTACCCACGTTCGATATGATAAAGCGATTCTCGGAACCCCGAAAGGTCTTTGCAAACTATGGCTCCAATCTCTTGTAGGGCACTCGTATAGGAAGAAGTGCCCCGGCCACCCACAAGAATTGGCACAGACGAACCAAGATGATTTTTGAGCAGCCTTAACTCTGAGGGGAGCCCTTCATCGTCTGTTGGAAAAACAATACTTAGAGCCACCGCGCTCACGCCAGCGCGACGAGCGGCATCGGCTATTTCAATTGCCGGCAGATTTGGGCCCAGATAAGTGACGTTCCAAAGCTCCAATGCAGCGGTAATTGTGACAACCAGCGCTCCGATTTCGTGAATCTGACGGCTTGGAGTTGTTACAAGCAGCCTCGGCGCAGTAGCAGAAACTGGAATCGATGACCTTGTTTCCTCTAAGTAAGTTCTTAACACCGAGATTGTCATGTGTTCCTCTGCAATTGACACTGAACCCGCAAGCCAGTGATCCTCAACAAATTGAAGCAATGGAACCAGGACTTGTTCGATCAGTTCAGAAATGCCAAGTAATGCGGTCCCATAAATGAGCACATCCCGCAAGCCCTCAGGGTCAAGCCGATTAACAGAAGATTGACACTCATCCAATATTTGAGCAACGGTTTGAGCCCTGTCATTCGGCAATCTGTCGCGTTCCCTTAAGTGCTGTACTTCACTTAGCTTCTTTAGCTCGTCAGCTGAGAGCTTTGATAATTGACCAACGCTATGACCAGCATCGGATGCCACCTTCAATAACTTGAACCGCTCAACATCAGTTTCCGAATAGAGTCGGCGGTTCGATTCCGTCCGCTCAGGAACAAGGACATTGTGACGACGTTCCCAAGCTCGGATCGTATGCTGGGAGATTCCAGTAAGACTTGAAACTGTTTTGATTGTGTACTTCATGGCTTTACCCCCTTTAGTTTGAGTGATTTGTCTAAAGTTTGTCAAGCTTGTGTGAGCCTAATTTTCACTTTGTCGAAAAAAATATTCCAAAATATTCGACAAACACTTGACAAACATTAGACAACAGGAGTATAGTTCTCTTTGTCACTGCTTTGGAATCCCCAAAGCTGACACGGAAAACAAAATGAAACCACTCAACACATTGACACTGATACTCGTTATCGTTGGCGGATTGAACTGGGGACTTGTTGGTCTTGCCAAGTTTGATCTCGTAGCAACGATTTTCGGAACTGGAAGCTTGCTGTCCAATACTGTCTACACACTAGTTGGAATCTCGGCAATTATTCAAGCAGTGATGCTTGCTGCTCCAAAAGCCAATGCCACTACAGTTTCAGCCCACTAAGCGGCTACAAAAGGAAAAATCAAAAAATGAAAATCACAAAATACATCGCAATCGCAGTAGCTGTTGTGGCTACACTTCCTCTTGCTTTCGCGTTCCCAAGTCGAAAGACCGCAGCATCTGACATTGTCGATACTGCGGTGGCTGCAGGGAGCTTTAAGACTCTTGTCGCTGCCGTCGGAGCAGCCGGATTGGTTGATGCGCTAAAAGGCAATGGCCCGTTTACTGTTTTTGCACCGACAGACGCTGCCTTTCAAAAGCTTGAAAAGAGTAAGCCTGGCACAATCGCCATGCTTCTGAAGCCCGAGAACAAAGCTAAGCTTGCTGCAATACTGACCTATCACGTAGTCTCAGGCAAAGTACTTGCTGAAGATGTTGTGAAGTTGAAGAACGGCACTCAAGTAAAGACTCTCAACGGAAAGTCCATCAAAGTTATGAATAAGCTCGGAGTCAAAGTGAATAGTTCAAAAGTCGTCAAGACCGATATCATGTGCACAAATGGCGTGATCCACGTAATTGACACTGTGCTCTTGCCCAAGTAACTTCACCCTTTCACCCCCACTTCACCCCGGGAGCCTGCGCCCCCGGGGTAACGACAAGCAGAACATTAAGGAAACAAGAAATGCCAACCATCACCGAAACCGCGATTGCCGCGGGCAACTTCAACACTCTCGTCTCTGCCGTCAAGGCGGCCGACCTTGTCGAAACTTTGTCCGGTCCAGGACCGTTTACCGTATTCGCCCCGACCGACGAGGCGTTTGCGAACGTTCCGGCTGAGACGCTTCAAGCCCTGCTCAAACCCGAGGGTAAGGATCAGCTTGTTGGCGTTCTTACCTATCATGTAGTTCCTGGAAAGGTCATGGCGTCGGACGTTGTCAAGCTTACAAGCGCCAAGACTGTTCAAGGGCAGATGGTCGCGATCAGCGTCAACGGGACAGTGAAGATCGACGGAGCTAACGTCGTGACCACAGACATCGAATGCGACAACGGCGTGATTCATGTAATCGACGCTGTCATCCTTCCCAACTAATACTCCTCCACCCAACGCGGCCGGCCCATTCCCCGGGCCGGTCACTTACCTAAACCTATAGAGGTCTATCATGATCAAAGTTTTGACAACCATTCTAAGCATCGCAGTAGTTGCTGGAGCAGCCCTTGCCTTCCACTTTCAGGGCAACTCTGCGCAAACCCCACCGAAAAACAGAGGATCAAAGATGAAATTTGTCCTGGTTGAGACTCCCAAATACTCTATGGAAATCCCCGCGGATTGGACGATGGGCGACGAAACGCCTTGGGGTGCGACGGACATAATTCCAAAGGTCGGTCAAGGCAAACTAGGTGCAATGACGGCTGGCCCAACGCAGGCGAGCTGGGATGAACTCTTCGAGACTAGCATGTATTTCATCAGGCGTGAAGAGCCTGGCACGCCAACAGCAATTCGCGAGGGCAAGACTAAGCTCGGCTATGAAAGTGCAAGCTTTGAGGTTATCAACAACAAAGGGTTCGCCAGTCGGCGGTATACACTCTTAAGAAATGGTAGCGGCAACGTTCTCGCCCTTTCCATCAAGATCCCGTCACAAGCCGAAGAAGAGGCCTTTATCAAAATATTTCGTCATATGGTAGACACTGCCAAGCTCAAGTCCTGAGTTCGGGGACAAACATGCATCGAAAAGAATTTCGTACGGTGATCAAGACTGACGTGGCCTCGCTCTGGAACTTCCACTCTTCCGCCGAGGCACTCGTCAATCTCACCCCACCTGGTCGAAAGTTGCAGATTGTTTCCACCGATCTTACGGTGCGAGAGAACGCTACTCATGAGTTTAAAGTTAAAACAGGCCCCTTGTGGATAAGTTGGTGTGCGAGGCTCACCGAGGTTAGTTCACCTCATGGATTTAGAGACACTGCGCTCAAGTCGCCCTTCAAGGCATGGAGTCACAGGCATGACTTTCTTCCCCACAAAGAGGGAGCTTTGCTTCAGGATGTTATTGAATATTCGCTTCCATTTGGAACCTTGGGCGTCCTAGTTAACAGGCTCTTTGTATCACGAGATCTCGATCGGCTTTTTGAGTTCCGCCACACTCAAACAAGAAGAGCTCTTGAGACAGTGTAAGAAGCTTGTTGGAGCATTAGACCATGAGAATCATAGCCGGCCTCTTGACAACTTTCGGCGCAACGGCGGTTGCTGCAGTGGTCGGAAGCGCGGCTTCGATCACGGCGGCAGACTTCTATGGCCGACTGGTCCAGCCGCCTTGGGCACCGCCATCGGGAGTTTTTGGTCCGGTTTGGACGCTTCTTTACGTGTTGATGGCAACAGCCGGGTGGCTGGTGTATCAAAGCGGAGCGTCGAACAAGAAGGCTCTTTTGGGCCTCTTTCTAGCTCAGCTTTTGCTGAACGCACTGTGGAGCTGGACATTCTTCAAGTGGGAGTCTGGATTGGGATCAATGACCACGATCCTGGGGCTGTGGGTCGCCATCCTGGCATTAATCGTAACCTTCTGGCGTGCAAGCCCAGCTGCAGGAGCCCTCTTGATCCCCTACCTCCTTTGGGTGTCCTTTGCGGCAGTTCTAAACGGAGCCCTTTGGCGGCTCAATCCGAGTTTTATGTAACTAATTGGAGAAAGGGATGAAGAATAAACTCGACACTGGTACCACGATCATTATTGCGGCTACGTTCATACTATTCGCCGTTGCGCTGTCGGTCAAGGGCATTGGCAAAGAACTGCTATTGGAGGCGGGCGTGCTACTGGTCTCGATTAAACTCATCATGATGTCGCATAAGAACACGTCGGACTCGCAGTCCATTCGCGAGGATTTGCACCGAATACAGTCGCTATTACAAGGCCAGGTAGCGGTTGCCCCAGAGACGCGCGGTAGCTATGGCGAGGGGCATCGGAATGAGCCGTAAGATTATCGAGGCGAACGATCGCATGCAGCGCTATTGCTACGAACTGTCACAGCCCGAGGGCGCTCACTTCGATCCTCGTTTTCGACCTGAACTTACCCCGAAAGAGATGCTGGAGCTTGGAGTCTTTGGCGGGAAGTACCTCACCGATTGCACCGGGGAATTTCCAGCTGATTGGTTTGAGAACGCTAAGCTGTGCCACGAAAGGCACAACCCGAGCTTGAATTTCTTTGGCGTCAACGCTTCGAAACCTCTGTCCTACTGGCGCGAAAAGGGCTGGATCCACCCAGACGACCCGCGAGGGTGGTTTCAGTGGTATTGTCGATACTACAACGGCCGAAGGTGCGAGGATGACGAGCGCCAAATCAAAAGATGGCGGGCCATGGCAAGGCATGTGGCCCAAGTCAGGAAGAACTGCGAACACGGAAACTGGAAATGTAGACCCAGGCAACGTCAGGCACTACTCCACTGGGCATACGACTCTCGGCAGATATAGTTTACGGCCTAAGACACATTCAATGTCAACAGAAGCAATGAAAGAGCAGGTTAAACAGAAACCCATACACATCGGAGCCAGAGTCTTCCTTACTGGAGCGACCGGCTACATTGGAGGAAGGCTGGCTCCGCGCCTCCTCGAAGGTGGCTTCCGGATAAGGTGCCTTGCCCGCAGTTCCGCGAAAGTTATGGCTCGCCCTTGGGCGACGCAGGAGGGGGTAGAAGTCGTCGAGGGAGATGCGGGCGATGAGGCTGTGCTGGAGAACGCGATGCGCGGTTGCAGCGATGCCTACTATCTTGTCCATTCGATGCATGTCGCAGGATCTGAATATCGATCGCATGATCTGCAGATCGCAGAGAACTTCGGGAGGGCAGCTGCTGCAGCTGGTGTGTCCCGGATAATCTACTTAGGTGGTTTGGGAGAGACAGGCGAAGGTCTTAGCGAACATCTCTCATCTCGACGTGAAGTGGAAAAGTCGTTAGGTATTGGCGGCGTGCCCGTAACCGTACTCCGGGCAGCGATGATCATTGGATCAGGCTCGGCTTCTTTTGAAATCCTGCGCTACCTGGTCGAGCGGCTACCAGTCATGGTCACTCCAAAATGGGTTGACACAGAGTCGCAGCCTATCGCTGTAACCGACGTGCTGT
The DNA here is from genome assembly GCA_031400935.1 of Armatimonadota bacterium. Classification (GTDB taxonomy): domain Bacteria; phylum Armatimonadota; class Fimbriimonadia; order Fimbriimonadales; family Fimbriimonadaceae; genus JANNJE01. Next base: position 53,879 of record JANNQV010000020.1, on the reverse strand, counting down.
TCTACATGGTTGCTGCCCTGGAGACGCCGGCCACGATTGGGAAGACCCTCGACATTGGCGGCCCCGATGTGTTCTCCTATGCGCAGATCATGCGAGAGATGGCTTCGGCTCTCGGCCTTCGAAGCCGGCTCGTGATCCGTGTTCCCGTGCTAACTCCGCGACTCAGCTCGCTCTGGATACATCTCGTCACTCCCTTACAGGCGAGCATCGCGCGGCCCCTTGCTGAAGGTCTTCGAAATCGGGTGGTGTGCCGCACCGACGAAGCCATTCGACTCATGCCGCACGAGTGCCTTACAATCCGGCAGGCAATGGACGCCGCGATATCCCAAGTAAGAACCGGGTCGATAGAGACAGCATGGTCAGACGCGGGAGTCATGCTCGGCGATCCATCTTGGGCAGGTGGAACCGAATTTATTGACCGCCGCGAAATGACCTCGTCGGCCACACCTGCGGCTGTGTGGTCGGCAGTTAGCTCCCTTGGCGGGGATCGAGGCTATTACGCTGCCGATTGGCTCTGGCGGATTCGAGGTGCGATTGACCGGTTATGGGGAGGCCCAGGCCTTCGACGGGGGAGAAGAGACGCGAAGGACCTGCGTCTCGGTGACGCGCTGGATTTTTGGCGCGTCAGCGACATTCATCCTAAAACCCTATTGATCTTGACCGCAGAGATGCGGCTCCCCGGCCTCGCTACATTGAGCTTTGAAGTAGAGCCGCTGTTGGCACCAAGCTCCGGAAGCCGTCTGACGATGACCGCACGGTTTCGTCCTCGGGGGTTGGCAGGGATTCTTTATTGGTATTCAGTGCTACCGCTCCATGGGATTGTTTTCAGTGGCATGCTCAGGGGGATTCTGAGCGCATCGAAAAGTGGTGACTGATATAGGCGGGGCAACCGCCTGCAAAAGGATCTGAGTGCCCCTTGAAAACACTGTTCAACTGCCTTTGCCTTCCTGAACCCTATAAATCGGCGAAATGGGGTTTTTCGGGGTCTCCTGGGGTGCTTTTTGAACCTGAGAGCAGATGATGAACGGCCATAGATGACCAGGACACTGTAGGGGTCGTAGGTTCAAGTCCAATACCGCCCACCATTTTCTCAATCCCCAAACTGAATGTCTTGGATGGCTGGGTCGTTCATTAGTTCGGGAGTGTCGTGCATCAACCTAGCGCAGGTGTTCCACCTCAAAAGCGCGGCGTCATCGCCATCTGGCCGGATTTTCTCTGCATCCTCATAATGCTCCATGGCTTTATGGAGCCAATCGGCTGCGAACCGGGCTGGCGAGCCATCCTCCAATTTCGAGCGTCCCCATCTTTCAAAAACAACGCCTCGAAAGTAGGTGCGTTTGTATTCATCGGTCATGCGGTTCGCCACTTGTTCCGCTTTTTGACAAGTAACGCCGCGTTTTCTTCCAAATTGTTCGGTTAAAGCAAGGAGCAAATGGAAAAGCGCATCTTGGTTTTCAGGTTCAACGCTAAGCACATCTTCGCAAATGCTTGCCGCCTGCTCAGGTTCATTGAGTAAGCGGTACCGTTCAGCAAGAGCCAACGCTCTTGGTACCGATTCATGCGAGATATGCTTCAGTTCCATTATTTTTTGCCAGCAAAAACTCGAAATAGCTTTGCCACAGGATCGTAAAACAGGTCTGCCACCCGCTCTTTCAGCGGAATGATCGCGTTATCGGTGATCTTGATGTGCTCCGGACAAACTACGGTGCAGCATTTTGTGATGTTGCAATATCCAATCCCGAACTCCTCTTTGAGCTCGGTTCGGCGGTCTTCCGTATCCAGCGGGTTCATTTCGAGCTGCGCTGAATGGATCAGCAATCGCGGCCCGATGAAGCCGTCGAATTTGTCGTGCTCCCTCAATACATGGCACACGTTCTGGCACAAAAAGCATTCGATGCACTTTCGAAATTCTTGCGCCCGCTCAATGTCTTCTTGATAAATCGTCCAAGTTCCGTCGGCATTGTCGGGTTTTCGGGGCTTGAACGGTTTGATCCGCTTCTTCGTTTCGAAATTCCAAGAGACGTCGGTCACGAGGTCTTTCGTGTGCGGAAACGTCTTCATTGGCTCGATGGTGACAGGCTCATCAAGGTTCAAATCGCTAAGCCGCGCCATGCACATGAGCTTCGGCATTCCGTTAACTTCAGCGGAGCACGAACCGCATTTTCCGGCCTTGCAGTTCCATCGGCAGGCCAAGTCAGGGGCCGATTCCGACTGGATTTGATGAACTGCATCTAGCACGACCATGCCTTCTCCGACTTCTGTTTTGTAGTCTTCAAAATTGCCCGCGCCGTCTTTTCCGCGCCAGATTCGAAATGTCGCTTCGGCCACGCTCGAATTATACTCCTCGCGCCGCAAAACGCCCTCTCGGTTTGCTGGTTTCCTCCTCAATAGAGGAGAATTCGAGATAATATCGAACTATTGCTTAATGAAAACGCTCTTATTCGTCGTCGCTGTGGCCATGAACCTTGTGCCACAAGCTCAAGATCAAGCGAGAATAGGTAGCCTTCGGTTTTCGCCGCCAAAAGGATGGATTAGAGCTGAAGCATCTGGACCGACGGTTGCAATTTTTGTCCCCTCCGATCTTCCTTCCGGTAAAACTTGCACGATAAAGATATTCCCTGAGGAGTCCGACAAGGATGGTTTTCGCCCTTGGTACAACCGGCGTTGGAATCGAACCATTACCGGAGGCCATCAAATCCTGCGCATGAGCGAGATGGCCAGCCGGAAAATGTCCGGAATTGACGTACTCATACGTTCTGGAGCTTACAAAGAGGGAAGCGGCGAAGGATACATTCTTGTTATCGGACTCTCTTTCAAAGATAAGTTTTTTTGCGTTTGGTACCAAAGCAACGATTTCGACTATATGGAAAAGCGGCAACATGAAGTATATGAAATGTTTGGCTCGTTTGAACTTGTAGAGGGCGGTGCGCAGCCAACTGCAAATCCAACTGGCAATCCTCCAGCTAGCGGTGCCACCGTACCTCCAGTCAAGCCAGGAGAATCTCCACCTGGAACCGTAAAGCCCGGCGAAAACACTCCATCTGCATCCGTACCGAACACTTTTCGAGCTGGCCTATGGCAAGAAGATTCAATGGGGTCGGCACGGCTTGATCGGCTGGCGGAAATCGCTAAGCTGATTCAAGACCCAAAGGCCAACACAGTTGCTTTGCTCACTGAAGCCGCCAAGCTATGCGGATTCGTCATTTGGACGGAAGAGAGAGCTAAGGTTGCCGCTGCCCTGGGTTCCCCGCCTTTATTCTTAGCCATCACTGATACGGAAATCAAGGAATATGCAGAGATGTTCAATGCTCGCCAAGAGGGCGAACTTGTGAACCTCATCTCGGCAATTGACGTGATTTTCAAAGGTGTCGGAAGTAGTTCTTCTTGCGGCCCTCATATAGTCAGTTGGCTCAGAAATGGGTTCATTTCGGGAAACCCCTCGGTGCGTGCACTAACCCATTTTCTTCATCAATTGTACTTCGAAAATCCACAGAAGTCTGGCGTTGCATTTGGTGAAAATGGCACGGTCCTGGACTCAATTCAGACCCTTTTCATTCTCCGTGTGGTCACCGAAGAGATCGGCGGGCCGATAAGGAAGTGGATCCACAAACAGCAGAATTCCGATCTTTTTGCTTCGTTGAATCCTGTTCCGCAGGAGCCAGAGGCACCAGGCTGGGCGGAGGACGCATTTGTCGGGGGCGTTACTGGACTCTGGGAAGCAACAATTGGAATTATGGACGCTGGCGAAACAGTTTTGGGAAGGGCAAACCAATTCATCGGAAGGGCAAACGCACTTCTGACCGTGGCCAAGTTCATTGCATCTTATGTCTGCCTAAAATCAAAGATGTGGGTTGTTCAAGGCGAGCCCTTGATACGGACTACTGATCGTGATCCTGGGGACAGGCGCACAGTAGTTGCGAAATTCTCTATAGATGGATTTAGAATAACGGATTGGATGAAAGACAACCGCGCACTGGTTTCACTAACCGGTCTCGACCTTGACATGGAGAAGTCCGGCGATCTCAAGGGGATCGAGACTTTCTGGATGCTAAATCAGAACATGCTGCCTACCAAGCAATTGGTTTGGGCCGCACGGGGAAGCGGTGGTTTAGACAAAGTTCGAACAAATGATAAAGGAGAAGCAAGAGTGGATTTTGACGGAGCACCCCAATCGAAAGTGCTCGACCGGCAAAACATTATTGCAGTTGAAAAGCAGGTTTGGATCAAAGTTACGCCCCAGATGAAAGCGGTTGAAATGAAGCAGGACTTGGTGGATGCCGTACTCGGCGCCATCGGTATTCGCGGCGGACCAATCGGTTTCATAACTCCGCTGACGGAAATGCTCTATCGTCTAAAGTGGACTGGCACAGCCCACATGAATTTACGAGTTCGAGACTGGATAGAAGGTGAGAACATTGGCCAATTCAAAATCGAAGTGAAGGGAAACGGAAGAGAATTGACACAGAGTTCAGCAATCATATGGAACATTGATCGTTCTGTTGAGTTTCGTGACGTAGGAATGAAAGGTAGCGGTGGGCAGGAAGTTCAGCAAGTTGATCCAAGCATTTTGGGAAGTCTGAGTAAAAAAGATCGCGCTGATATGGAAGAGGCGATGAAAAAGTTTGCAGAAATGGCGAAGATAAAGACATTTGAGGGCAAAATTCCGGGAACTGCAAAAATTGTGATTAATGACAATCTGTTTTTTCGAATGCCAGATGGCTGCGAGAAAGAAGCCAAAGAAGATCGCACGTCATGGATTGGAGATTACGATGGCGTTTTTGTAAAAGAGGGACCTGACGGCACATTTATGATGTTTCGCGTTGATCTTGATTTGGTGAAAAAAACTGCAAGCGTGATTGGAATCGCCAGTACCAAAGTAAAGTATTTCAAGAGCGGTGGGGGTCTCAAGGCAAAAGGCGACCCTTACGTTGGAATTTTTGACGACATCAAGTTCAGGGCACCTTTCGACAAGGACAAACCACTTGTCATCCCATTGCAAGAGACGCCGGACATATACACCCCAGGATGGATGAACTACTTCGGGTCTGGAACCATAAACTTTACTTTCGGTCCACTAGACAAATTCAACGGCCAAGCGATTTTTAGTTATTCTGTGACTAAAAAAGTGAAGAAATGAACTCAGACGCTCAGCAGTTCAAATCATAATTTTCTTGCCACAATTTCTAAAACAAGAGGCGAGATCATGAGGCTGTTCGGGTCTCGCTCGGCTTCTTCCAATTGGATCAAGATTAGTTCGCATTGGTCTTGGCTCATTAGCCCTTGCTCGACAAGTGCAAGCGTTTGATTTCGGATAAATTTTGCTGGCCAATTCCAAGAAAAGTTGGCTGGTGTCATACGAAAAACAATAGGCTCTGTATATTCAATCTTCATTCCCATATCACCGAGCAACTGTGGAAGCTCGCGGGCAATGTCTGGTTCGCCTCCTGCATCTCGCCATTGCTTCATGACGATTCCAACAAACTCTGAAATCATCGGCCTTTCTGGAATGCATCGCCAAGTGTCGTATTGAACATATTCGTATATCGCAAAAATTCCACCTGGCTTTAACGACGTGCATACCTTTTCAACAACGTGCCTCGGATCATTCATGAATGCAAAAACCCAGCGGCACCAAGCGAAATCATAATCCGATCCAGGAAGCGGATCATCAATCAGGTCACGATTATGAAAAGTTACGTTTGTTTTTCCAAGGTCTGTACAGCGCTTTGAACCGATAGCGCAGAACTTTTGAGAGCGTTCCACGGCGTCCACCCTGCCTGATTCACCTACGAATTGTGCGAGATCAACTGTTGCAAACCCCGGCCCTGCACCAACATCGAGAGCCTTATGTCCTGGCAATAGGCCGGCACGTTTCCAGCAATACAGCATCATTGGGCGCCAAACCTGGTGCTGAATTCCGAGGCGTTCCACTTCTTCGTCCTGGACGCCTAGGACATATTCGTCGTTTTTCATTTGGTAAGGCTACTCGGTTGAGTCGGATTCACGTCGCCGAAAAATGAGCAAGGAAATCTGTTTGCGTTCTAGTTCGCAACTGCAATTGAAGGCCATTCTAATACGCTCTGAGCGCTAGGAGATCTTTTGGGACCAAGCGTCCATGCCTAGCCCATTTCTTCGATAACCGCTATTTGGTCATCATTCTTTGCGATGAGAGGTTCTTTTACGATTCCCATCGAACCGTCTGATTTCCTTCGAACAACGGTATTGAACTTCGCTTGCTCAGCATCTTTGTCTGGGAAATCTTCGCGGAAATGCCCGCCCCGGCTCTCGGTGCGAGACATGGCTGAACGAACAATTGCTTCTGAAATGGTTAGAAGGTTGGGAAGGTCGAGAGCGGTATGCCAACCCGGATTGAAGTCGCGATTCCCTTCCACCGAAACGCCTTTCGCCCTGTTCCAAAACTGCTCGATCAGGGGCAATGCGGCTTCCATTTCAGCCTGGTTGCGAACAATTCCAACATGCTCATGCATTTTCTCCTGAAGCTCCCGTTGAACTCGAAAAGCGTTGTCCTCGGTGGCGGTTCGTCCAAATGGCTCTTCGGCAAAAGCAGCCGCATCCTTGACTTGAGACTCTTCGACTGCCACTTCTTTCGAAGAGCCGCTCGCATAAATCGCGGCATGTTCTCCCGCCCGTTTGCCAAAAACTAGCAGGTCGGAAAGCGAATTGCCGCCCAAGCGGTTTGCACCGTGAAGGCCCGCCGCGCATTCTCCAGCCGCAAAAAGACCCGGAACCGTTGACATTTGGGTGAAGGCGTCCACCCTTATTCCGCCCATGATGTAGTGGCAAGTCGGCCCAACTTCCATTACCTCTTGGGTGATGTCCACTCCAGCAAGCTCTTTGAACTGGTGGTACATCGCTGGGAGTTTCTTTTTGATGTGCTCTTCGCCGTTGGGAACGCGCGATTTGATCCACGCAATATCTAGGAAAACGCCGCCATGAGGCGATCCTCGACCGGCCTTGACTTCTCGATTGATGCACCGGGCAACGTGGTCGCGGGTGAGCAGTTCGGGCGGGCGGTTGGCGTCCTTATCACCGCAAACGTACCTCCAACCTTCCTCTTCGTCGGTTGCTGTTTGATTCTTGTAGTTGTCGGGGATGTCGTCGAACATGAATCGTTTCCCTTCGCTGTTTCGAAGAACCCCGCCCTCGCCTCGAACGCCTTCTGTTACCAAAATTCCGCGAACCGAAGGCGGCCAGACCATTCCCGTAGGGTGAAATTGGACAAATTCCATATCCATGAGATCAGCACCAGCCTGGTAGGCAAGCGCGTGTCCATCCGCGGTGTATTCCCATGAATTCGAAGTAATTGAAAACGCTTTTCCGATTCCGCCCGTCGCCATTACGATGGATTTTGCTTGGAAAACGACAAATTGCCCATGCTCACGCATGTAGCCGAACGCCCCCGTGATCTTCCCATCCTTTGTGAGCAGCTTCGTAATCGTGCATTCCATGTGGAACTCGATTCCTTTGTGAATCGCGTGATCTTGGAGTGTGCGAATGATTTCAAGCCCGGTACGGTCTCCGACGTGCGCTAGTCGCGGATATTTGTGCCCGCCGAAGTTGCGCTGAAGCATTTTGCCGTCTTTTGTTCGGTCAAATAGTGCGCCCCAGGCTTCCAATTCCAGTACTCGCGCTGGAGCCTCCTTAGCATGGATTTCCGCCATGTGTGGATTGTTCAAGTATTGCCCGCCGCGCATGGTGTCGGTGAAGTGGACTTTCCAGTTATCGCGGTCGTCCACATTTCCTATGGCGGCGGCGACGCCGCCTTCTGCCATTACGGTGTGCGCTTTCCCGAGTAGAGATTTGCAGGCGCACCCGACTTTGACGCCCGAATCAGCGGCTTCGATGGCGGCTCGAAGTCCGGCGCCTCCAGCGCCGATGACGAGAACGTCGTAGGTGAATGTTCTGAATTCGGACATCTACAAAATTCTCCAATCCGTCCAAATCCCCATGCTCACCATTCGAACATAAAGATCGGCGCCCATAACCCCGAACAAGCTAATCCAAGCGAACAGCATATGCTTTGTATTCAATCCGCTCACGCAGGTGTAGCACTTCAGTTTTGTTGGCTTTTTCGAAAGGCAGTCAAGCTTTCCTCCAATCAAATGCCGGAAGGAATGGCAACTGAGCGTGTAAAGAGAAAGCATTACCGTATTGAAAAGGATGACCAATGTGCCAATTCCGATTCCGAATTGAACGGGTTGATCGGGCAGTGGGCCCAATCCTGCAGGCAGATAACGCCCCATTTCACCAACGGGAAAAAAAAAGCCCTTATACGAATCGTGCCAAAGCGCTAAAAGAAATAGAAGCGCGAAATACATGAAATACCGATGCACGTTTTGCATGATTAGCGGCAATCCGTGTTCGCCCGTGTAGCCCTTTCTAGGTTCGCTGACCGAACAGTTTGGCGGGTCCGCCCAAAAAGCTTTGTAATATGCTCCTCGATAGTAATAGCAAGTGAATCTAAAAAGAGCAGGAAACGGAAGGATCATTAATGCTGGCGAAAAAGGCAGAAATCCCGGCCACCACCCAGGCTTTGGCCCGAACCATGAGTGCGGCGAGTTACCAAAAATCTCAGGCGAGTAAAACGGCGAAAGATAGTTGCCGTGAGTATAGTTCGCGCCCTGAAACGCCGCCCAAGTAGCATAGACAATGAAGAGGGAAAGGACAAGAAATGTGATTGCAGGCGTAACGTACCATGCGTCTTTTCGCCGGGTCTTTCCAAATCCTCGGGGCTTAAGGGTTTCTGTCTTTGCCATATTCAGGAACCGATTCTACTCTTAGAGGGGAATTTGCGGTTGGTTGTCGGTTATTGGTTATTTGTTGTTGGTTGTTGGTTTTGCCATCCGCTAACCGCCAACTGCCAACTGCCAACCCCTAAATCGCATCAATCCGCTTAGCCAACTCAAAATCAAAAGGAGAAATCCCATTGACTGAATGAGTGCTCACCGAAACGGTCACCTTTCGGTATCCGATCAAGATGTCGGGATGATGGTCCAGGTCTTCTGCAATGTGTGCAACCTTTATCGCAAACAACGCGCCTTCTAAGTAGGTGCGAAAATCAAATGCTCTGCATAGGAGTCCATTTTTCACTTCCCACAGCGGAACGTGGCGAAGCGATTCTCCAATTTCCAATTCCGACAGCTTGCGGTGCTCCAGTTCCATAATTTCTATTGTAGTACGGAATCTTTGCAAGGCGCACATCTTTTGAAAACGATGAGTCGAAAACTGGTATCAGAACCCTATTTGATGCGAGGTAAGATAATTAGTGCGCTTCCCCAATTCCGCGAACCTGACACGTACCTTGAAGTGCAAAAGGAACGAATGACAATGTCGTCTACGATGCCAATTACGAACTCACCGCTCAATCTTTCATCTACTGAATTGATCTACACGAATTTGCCAATCGCCGAGCTCGTCGAACATTCGGTAAGAGATGGCGATAGCCTTTCGGCTGACGGCGCCGTTGTCGCTCTGACAGGAAAATATACAGGACGGACCCCAAAAGACAAAGTCACGGTCCGAGAGCCAGGTAGCGAGGCAAACATTTGGTGGGAGAACAACGCGGAAATCTCATCCGAGACTTTCGACAAGTTGATGGCGAAGGCGAACAACTATATTCAAGGCAGGAAGCTTTACCAAATTGACACATACGGCGGAGCCGATCCAAGCCATCGAATTTCAGCCCGTTTTCTCGTTGAGCGACCTTACCATGCACTTTTCATCAAGCAGCTTTTGATTCGCCCTCTTGCCGCAGAATTGGCAAACTATTCGCCTGATTGGACGATTATTGACCTTTGCAACTTGCAAGCTGATCCAGCCACCGATGGAACTCGGAGCGAAGCTGTAATCGCATTGAATTTCGCCAAGAAAACCGTTCTCATCATGGGCACTCACTACGCTGGCGAGATGAAGAAGTCGGTGTTCACGATTCTAAATTATCTGAATCCATTGAAAGGCGTAATGAGCATGCATTGCTCGGCGAACATCGGAAAATCGGGGGACACTGCTCTGTTTTTTGGACTTTCAGGGACAGGGAAAACAACGCTTTCCGCAGATCCCAATCGAGGCCTGATTGGCGACGATGAGCACGGCTGGGATGACAATGGCGTTTTCAATTATGAAGGCGGATGCTATGCCAAGTGCGTCAAGCTGAGCAAAGAAGGCGAGCCGCAGATTTGGGATGCGATCAAGTTCGGATCTGTCCTTGAAAACGTCATAATGGACGAAAATCGGATTCCAGACTACGATAACTGCTCGCTTACCGAAAACACAAGGTGCGCATACCCGGTTGAGCACATTGAGAACGCTGTGATTCCAAGCATCGGCGGCCATCCCAAGAACATTTTCTTCCTCACTTGCGACGCATTTGGCGTTTTGCCTCCCATCAGCCGATTGACTCCGGAACAGGCAATGTTTCACTTTTTGAATGGCTACACCGCAAAGGTCGCTGGAACTGAGGCAGGAGTTACGGAGCCGCAAACGACTTTCAGCACTTGTTTTGGAGCGCCATTTTTACCGCTTCGGCCAAAAGTTTATGCCGAACTACTTGCCGAAAAGATGACAAAGCACGGAGCAAGAGTTTGGCTGGTGAACACAGGTTGGACGGGCGGAGCATATGGAACTGGGAATCGAATGTCGCTCAAGCACACCCGTTCGCTTCTTACAGCGGCATTAGACGGCGTTCTAGACAGATCATCGTTTGTCAGCGATCCAGTATTTGGCCTTGAAGTGCCGACATCGTGCGAAGGGGTACCGACTGAAATTCTGAGTCCACGAAATACATGGGTAGACAAGAACGCGTACGACGATAAAGCCGCGCATTTGAACGAATTGTTCACCAAGAACTACGAGAAGTTTTTGTAAAATAGAACCCTCCCCCATGAGCGAAGCCATCGGGCAGGGCAGGGTGGGGGCTCAGGCGTCAATTCACCCTGTAATTTCGTCGAGAAAAATCAAATCTAACAAGTCTTTTGGCCTCCCCGAGGCAGTTTTAGTGGCCCGAAAATCCTCGAGTCCCAAATACCAATCTTGTTCACCACATAGTTCACCCGACTGTTTCCTAAGCCATGCAGGCTCAAAGTCAACCCCGCTAAGGAAATTCTGAAAGTCAACAACATTTGGCTTGCCGCCGATATAGAACAATTGAAGATCTTGATTCATCAATCTATTGATGACTTCATCACTGACCAGAATTCCAAAACTCTTCATAGCAGCCTGCAGTCGCTCGCCATTTTCTTAGGTTCTGCGCAAAAAGATGTCAAGGTCTTCGGTATATCGTGGTCGTGCGTAAAAAGCCAACTCATGAGCACCAACAACAATGAACTAAACGTTGTGAGAGGTCAACGATGCTATAAGTTCTTTCCAGTCGCTCTGCATTTTCTCCAAAGTGTAACTCTCGCAATTCGGCAATAACAGAGACGCGAAAATTCGGATCTTGGGAACGCCAATATTCGATTCTCTGGGCTTCGATTTCCTCACGAGTACCGATTCCAACTGTCCAATGCGACCTGTCTTTCACCTCACTATTATGACATTTTTGGGTTCATAAACGATCATTTTTGACGATGATTCCTTGCTGGATTGGAACCATTTGGCATACGAACAGCTTTTCATTTCAGCGCCCCAAAGTAGTTGCGGGCGAAAGAAGAGTACACACAAAAATGAAAAAACTGATTTCCCTTGGCGTATTGGCCACCATCGCTTCATCTACGGCCCTTGCTGGCCAGATAACATTCAAAATCGGAGCAGGAAGCCGCGCTCAGCAGTTCGCTCAAGTCGAATCGGTCACCGATCTCGAAACTTTCACCGGACGAACAGATAAAGTTACGGGATCTATCGTATTCGATCCTGCGAAACGAACTGGTTCAGGTTCAATAACCGTTGATGTAGTTTCGCTCAACACGGGAATTGACCTTCGCGATGACCACCTTCGAAATCCAATGTGGCTCGACGCCGCCAAGCACCCGACAATCACTTTCGTCACGACATCTGTTCGTTCAATAGGTGGAGACAAATACCGCGTAACTGGAAATCTCACGCTTCATGGCGTGACCAAGTCGATCACCACAACTGCCACGGTCAAGTATCGAGTCGCTGACGAGACGACGAAGGCATCTGGATTCAAGGGCGACCTACTTCAGACGAAGACTTCTTTCACGGTTAAACTCGCCGATTATGGAATCATGGTTCCGAAAATGGCTCGAGCCAAAGTTGCCGAAACTGTTACGATTTCCATCACGCTATACGGTCAAAGCGGATAGGTCTTGGGAGTGCGCAGGCTTGACCGCGCCATTTTCACAATTGCGGATAGAGGACAAAGGAAAAGAGTCGGATTCGGCTTTGTCCTTTCTCCTTTTGTATTTTACCAATTTCCTATTAACAGCGCGGTCAAGCCTGCGCACTCCCAAAGAGTCCTTGAAAGAACCAAAACCCACAATGAAATTCATCAAAATACTCTCGATTATCGTGCTGGCAGGTTCCATTCTCGTCTGTGGTGGAACCCTGTTCGCACTCAATACCTATCCGGGAAAAGCCAAACTGATCCAGAGAATCGAAAAGAATGAGGGCGCAGATTTGTTTGGCGAAACTGGCACACCAATTGGCAGCCCGCAACAATACATCATCGAAGACCCAAAAGCGTTTACAGGCAAGAAAACTACCGATGGAGCCGAAGAAGTGGACGAAAAATACCTTCGAGATAACAAGATTTATCCACTGCAACTCCAAACTGTCCGGTTCATCGCTCAACAATCGCAGCTTGTTTCCGGAGCAACTTTTATCCTTAGTTTGATTGTATTTTTCTGGTCAAAGAAGCGCATTTCGAGTGCTAAACAAGAATAGCAAACTTAACAAATAGTGTGACATAAGGAGCGCGGCGTCTCGCCCGCTTCTGTGTTGAATGGCGTTTGGCTGTTCGCAGATTCATTGATACGGCATCAGTTTCAAATGATGTCCTTACAATTCCGCCTATATTCTTCAGCCAAACTGTATTGAATGAGAATTGGCGTTATCGGATGCGGAAATATCTGCGGAATTTACTTTGAAAATTTGGCTCGATTTGAAGTCACGGAAGTTGTTGCCTGCGCTGACCTCAACCGAGAAAAGGCAATTGAAGTTGCCCAAAAATATCAAATTCAAAGGGTCCTGACTCCAGAAGAATTGATCGCCGACTCCGAAATCGAACTCGTTCTCAATCTTACGATTCCAAAGGCGCATTTCGAAGTTTCCCTTGCTGCTTTGGAGGCTGGTAAACATGTCTATGTCGAAAAACCGCTTGCGATTCGATTCGAAGATGGCAAACGCCTAATCGAAATTGCCGAATCGAAGGGCATTACCGTTGGATGCGCCCCAGATACGGTTCTCGGTGGAGGGATTCAGACCTGTAAAACGATGCTCGACCGAGGCGACATCGGCGAACCTGTGGGAGGAAATGCGTTCATGCTTTGCCCAGGGCACGAAAGCTGGCATCCTTCACCAGAGTTCTATTACGAAATCGGCGGCGGGCCGATGTTCGATATGGGGCCTTATTATTTGTCAGCTCTAATCACGCTTTTTGGGCCAATCCAATCGGTAGCTGCCGGAACAAAAACCACTTGGGGCAAGCGAACCATCACTAGCCAGCCGCAACTAGGAAAGGAAATTACGGTGGAAACTCCCACCCACGTAATTTCTATCCTGTCCTTTCGCGGCGGGGCTGTAGTTCAATTCACAGCCAGCTTTGATGTTCAGGCGACAACTCTGCCGCCCATCGAACTCTATGGAACAAGCGGCACGATGCTTGTGCCCGATCCAAACGGCTTTGGGGCTGACAGCAATGGCAACCCGCAGCCGATTCGCTTTCGTCAAAAGGGTGCGACAGATTGGACGGAACAACCCCTGCTTCATGGGGATTTTACGAATTCGAGGGGCCTGGGAGTTCTCGATCAAGTCATAGCTATTGTTGAAAGAAGGCTTCCTCGTGCATCAGGCCAGTTGGGGCTACATGTTCTTGAGGCGATGAGCGCAATTTTGGAATCGGGGGAATCGGGAAGGCGAGTGGATTTGACAACGTTGCCAATCGGAGGGTAGTGGGCATGTCGCAGGCAGGTTGTTGGCATGTAGACTGCAAGTTGCAAACGAATGACAACCAAAAACCAACGCCGAACATTGTGGATTCTGGATTGAGGTTGGGGGTTAACCGGAATTCTCGTTCTCCGCAATCCGCTTACTGCCAACCGCTAACTGTTGACAACCAACAACCAATAACCAACAACCGGGCTACAATGAATTCCATGAGACTGTGGATTTGGGTTTTTGTCATAGCATCGGCGATATTAGCGATTGGCGGATGGTCGAATTTCTACCCACTTCGAACAACGCAGCCGCCCGGAATTGCCCAGGCGAAAATAGCCTGTCCGAAATGCAAAAAACTGAACGTGCGAACAGCTAAGGTTTGTGCCTTTTGCAAGGCCAAACTCCCAGTTGCAACGACAGCGCCAAAGACCAATTACCCAGCGGTCGCCCGGTTGACCAAAGAGAGAGCGTCGGATTCCCAGCCTGCATGGTCGCCCGACGGAAAAATCGCGTTCTCATCCGACCGTGATCGAGGCTATGAAATCTATGTGATGAATGCCGATGGCACAAACGTCAAAAAAATTCAAACTAAAGATGTAATCAATGCCCATATGCCTTGTTGGACTCCAGATGGCAAAATAGTTTTCATTGGCGATACTGGGAGCAATCTCCATATTTTCGTGATTGACGCAGACGGCACAAACCAAAAGCAACTCTCCGCTTTTTCCTCTTCGCATTTGAACCCAGCTGTAGGGCCGGATGGCAGGATTGCATTCGCCGCCGATTTAGATCAACTGCTGGATATCCACGTGATGAGCGCCAATGGCTATACCGACCGTACTAACTTCGTGACTGTCGGGTACCACAGGGCCAAAGACCTTCAGCCCACCTGGGGCCCTGGTGGAAAAATCGCTTTCGTGTCCGAGCGCGATGGCATCGAAAGAGATGAAAAACAAATTTTCGTTGTGGACGCCGACGGCACCACCGTAACACGCCTTACTAGCGGGCCAAAGTGGAACAACGAGCCTTCTTGGGGGCCAGATGGAAGGATATTGTTCACTTCGTACCGCGATGGGCAAGCTGAAATTTATATAATGAACGGCGACGGATCGAACCAGAAACGGCTCACCAACAATGAAGGGAATGACATGTACCCTCGCTGGGGGCCGAATGGGATGATCGCTTTTTATTCCACGCGCGAAGATGAGGGTGACATCTACACGATGAAAGCGCCGCCGAAGTAGGGGGCGTTTTGCAAGTTGTCAGCAAGTGGTTGGCTAGTAGCTAGCAAGTTGCAAACAACTAATGACCGATAACCGATAACCGCCACCCAGCAACTGCCTACCTAACTTGCACGCCTTCTGGAGCCTCGCGGTCGGGTTGGAGGAGGATGGCGTTTCCGTCTTCGTCCACCGCCGCAAGCAGCATGCCTTCGCTCATTTCACCGCGCAGTTTGGCTGGTTTTAGGTTCGAAACCAAAATCACCTGCCGCCCGATGAGGTCGAGTGAATCGTAGGATTTTCGAATCCCTGCAATCACCTGGCGCTGCTCGCTTCCAACCACGACTTGAAGCTTCATGAGTTTGTCGCTACCTTCAAGGGGGATGGCTTCGAGGATTCGGGCGACTTTGAGCTTGACTTTCATGAAGTCTTCGATGGAGATTTCGTCCGTTGTGGATTGTGAATTGTGGATTGTGGATTGGTCGGACATAGGGTTTGGGGTTTGGGGTTTGGGGTCTTTGGAATCCGATTTTGGATTTTGGATTTTGGATTTTGGATTATCGCTCGAACCCCCACCCCGACCCTCCCCCTTGGCTTCGCTCACAGGGGAGGGAGTTGATGTTCTAAAGAGCCGGTCATGTACGACCTTGGCCTTTTGAGGGTCAATTCTAGGGAAGATAGGTTCAGGGATTGCGAGGATAGCTCCTGCGACTAAAGTTGAGGGTGAACCGAGCTCGTTCCAATTTCTGCAAGGGGCATGGCCGAGTTGTTTTGCAATTTCATCGGCGGCCCAAGGCATCATCGGCGACACTAGAGTTTCTGCCGCTCGAAGGCAGGCAAGCATCGAACGAATCACTGATCCAAGGGCCGGATCACTTGATTTTGCCAATGCCCACGGAGCCCTCGTGTCAATGTACTTGTTCAAAAAACGCATCAGGCCGATTGCCGCATCAACTGCTTCCGGAACGTTTAATACGTCCATCGCCATTGCGTACTTCTGTTTTGCAGCCTGAATCGCCTCGATCGCGTCGTCTTCTGTGGGGGCATCCGGCACTTTGCCATCCACAAATTTGTGCGCCATTGCGAGGCTTCGATTGAGGGCATTTCCCAAATCGTTGGCAAGGTCCGCGTTGTAGTGCTTGTCCACTTCGTCACGGTTATAATTCGAGTCGCCTTCGTATGGCATAAGGCGCGCCAACGACCACCGTACAGCCTCAATTTTCATTTTGTCGCTGCAACCCGTCTTTTCTTGCATCTCGTCGGCAAGTTCAAGCGGTGCGATCACGTTGCCTAGCGATTTGCTCATCTTCTGATCGCCAAAAACAAACCAGCCGTGCGCAATGACAGTTTTCGGAAGCGGCAAACCGGCACCCAACAACATTGCCGGCCAAAGGGTCGCATGGAACCGGGTGAATATCTCTTTCGCCATCCAATGAACGTCGGCGGGCCAAAGATTTTCCCAATTCGGATCATCCGGCCAACCCGTCGCGGCAACGTAGTTAATCAAGGCATCGAACCAAACATAGACGACTTTGGTTTCATCCCAAGGCAGCGGAATTCCCCAGCCTGGATTCTTTCGGGTGATACACATGTCGCGCAAGCCTTGTTTTAGGAAGCTGACAACCTCGTTTTTCCTCGATTCAGGAAGCAAGAAATCAGGATTGGCTGAAATGTGGTCGAGCAACTGGTTTTCAAATGCACTCAGCTTGAAAAACCAGTTGTCTTCGCTCACCCATTGCACTTCGTTGCCATCGGGGCTCTTGCCGTCCACCAGATCAGATTCTTTATAGAACGTCTCGCTGCCGACGTCGTACCAGCCTTCGTAAACGCCTTGATAAATGTGTCCGTTTTCTTTCAGCCTTTCGAAAAGGGCTTGAACCGTCTTCTTGTGCTGATCGCTCGTTGTTCGAAAAAAGACGTCGTAGCTCACGTTCATTGCGTCAAAAACTTCGACAAACCGGTTGCTGATGTCGTCCACAAATTCCATCGGCGTCTTGCCAGCTTTTTCTGCTGCATCAAGAACTTTGAGGCCGTTTTCGTCCGTTCCGGTCAAGTAGAAGGGATTCTCGCCACGCATGAGCTGATACCGCTTGCAAATATCGGCAATTACCGTGGTCAGCGTGGTTCCGATGTGTGGGACGCTGTTCACGTAATAAATCGGCGTTGTGAGATAATATCGCTTGCTCATGCAAGTTCAATTGTACCGGCAAGGAACTTTCTTGCCTGGAACTTTCGGCGGTGGCTGAACTTCATAATTACCCAATGCATGACATGTCAACCCTCGACGCACTTTGGGATTTTGATGATCCAGCTGCTTCTGAGTCCAGATTTCGAGAATTCTTGGAAACATGCGAATCAAACGATGAAAGAGCAGAATGCATGACTCAAATCGCTCGTAGTCTTGGATTGCAAAGGAAATTTGACGAAGCCCACGAAGTGCTTGACTCAGCGGCTGCCTTAATGAGCGCGGGTTCTCGCGCTGAAGTCAGATACATGCTCGAGCGCGGAAGGGTAATCAATTCGGGTGGTGGGCGAATTGCAAGTCGTCAGGTGTTTCATCAGGCGGTAGAAGCTGCGAAAATCTTAGGCGACGATGGGCTAACCGCCGATGCAATGCACATGCTCGGCATTGTTGAGGATGGCGAAGATTCGCTCAATTGGAACTTAATGACGATTCATTTCTGCGAATCATCGGCTGATCCGAAAGCGCAAAAATGGCTGGCTAGCCTTTACAACAACACCGGCTGGTCGCTTTTTGAATTGAAGCGATTCGATGAGGCACTTGATTTGTTTCAAAGGGCTCGTTCGGTTCGAGAATTTCGTGGCCAAGTCAGAGAAGAACAAATTGCAAGATGGTGCATCGGAAGGTGCTTGAGAGCGATTGAACAATTCGACGAAGCGTTTGAAGCTCAGAAGCAACTTGAATCCGAAATTGGAAATCAAGATCATTATGTTTGCGAGGAACTTGCTGAATTGTACGCACATCGTAATGACTTCAACAGCGCCGCAGTCCATGCCCGAGTAGCTTTTGAGAAGTTGAGCGCAGATGAATGGTTTGTCGAAAATGAGGCAGTCCGATTGGAACGGCTAAGGTTTCTAGCTGAAAACCAAAACTAGCCAGTACTTATTGGCAGCGATCTAATGTGAATTCGAGTCTTCTCGATCGCAATGATTGCGCCATTTTCCAATTCGACATCTCTGCCATTGCAGACGTTTGCAATGAGTAAGGCTAACGATATTGGTTCTGCTGGAAAAACTCCGGTCAAAAACAAGACTGATGGTTTTTGAAGTCCACTCAAGGCGATCAATTCTCCAAAGTCGGTATCTGCCGTTAACACTATAGCATTTAGTTTTACGGCAAGCTCCCAAAATTTCGGAGTCCGACGCAAGTTGTAGTCCCTAGTCACGAACATGTGAAGCTTCAATACCTAGATCGCCAAGCGCGGACACTAGCTTCGGTGACAGATTGTTGTCAATGAGCACCTTCATTTGAGCTACTGCGACAACGGGACGTAGCGTATTCTAGTGGCTTCTGACGCAAAGAGCAATGCCTCACGAATATCATCTCGCTCTAAGTCTGGCCATTCTTCAATGATGCGTTCAACTGTCCAGCCTTCGGCAATGTATCGAATGAGCGTTGCGACTGGCATCCTCATGCCACGAATGCACGGTTCACCGCCCATTTGCTCAGGATTCGTCGTAATACGTTCGAACTTCATTGCTATCATTATACGTTGTCCCAATTGACTCCTTTAGGTAATCTGACTGAATCGTATGGACGCATTGATTGTTTGGGGCGGATGGGACGGACACCAGCCAAAAGAGGTCGCTGAGTTTCTTAGAGATTTGCTTGTTGCCGATGGATTTCGGGTTCAAGTTTCAAATTCGATGGACGATTTTCTGAACCTTGAACGGTTCGAGAATTTGAAGCTGATTGTGCCAGTGATCACAATGTCAACGATAACAAGTGAGCAATGCAAATCGGTTTGCAATGCTGTTGAGCATGGAGTTGGAATCGCGGGCTGCCACGGTGGAATGTGCGATTCTTTCCGAGAATCTAACGAATGGCAGTTTATGACTGGCGGGCAATGGGTGGCGCATCCTGGCAACGACGGCGTCCGGTATCAAGTGAAATTCGATCCAGCAAAGGGACATTCAATTACGGCCGGATTATCAGATTTTTGGGTTGAAAGCGAGCAGTATTACCTTCATACCGATCCCGGCAACAACGTGCTTGCCTATACAGAATTCCCTCACCATGATGTTGGTGGGCCTCATGTAAACAATCCTTGCCTCATGCCTCAGGTTTGGACGAAGCTCTATGGGCTAGGGCGAGTTTTTTATTGCGCACTTGGGCATAGTTTGGCGGTCTTGGAGCAGGAAGTTCCCGGAGAGTTAATGCGCAGGGGAATGGTTTGGGCGGCAGGGAATTAGGAAAGCGGGTACTGGGTATTGGGTGTGGGGTTTTTCGAAATCGGCGAGCGGAGATCGGTTTGAGAAAACCAATGACCGACAACCACTAACCAACAACTGATAACTGATAACTGACAACCAACATCCAAAACATTTCCCTAATACGGCGCACTCGAAATAGCAGTCACAATCAACGCAACAGCAATGGCTCCCATTGCTATCAACCCAACCCCGCAGCTAAACCCTGCAAGAACGATGGGTGCGTATTGCCCCCAAGTCTCCTGTCCATACCTTCGTGCGAAATACCGTTTCCCGAGCCAGCCGCCCAAGAGTTGAGGCACGGTAAATGCAGGCATCAGCCCTACGCCTCCCGCCAGGCCGTAGAAGAACAGCAGCGGAGCCTTGAAAAGTGCACAAATTCCAGCCACAGCTAGGCCGCCGATAGCTCCTCCCGCTATGTGCGTAGGCTTGATGGCAGAAAGCACCCAATTTTGCCGCTCGCCTGGCGCCACGTTTAACTGCTGCATGACCGCTTGCAATGCTGCTTCGTTCGGCCAAAATTTTTGCGCATAAGGAAACTGAGATGACGGCAGCGCGGTTGAATGCCAGAAGAACGCCCAAAACCCAAAGCTTGCCGCCAAGAGCAATGGGAAAAGGAAAAGTTCGGCTTTTAGGATGCTTGTGAATTTGGTTTCGGTGAGTTCAACTTCCCGAAATCGTTGCGCCGCCCATCCGTGATCCATTAGCGGCATTGGCGCATACCAAATGTCGGGGCGGTTGTAGCCGGATGCCACTACCGTGGCCTCCCGCAAATACGGCAGAGAAACGCCCCGTCCCGCCATCCCGTGCATTCGCGCAGAAACATAGCTGTTCAACGGACTCCACAAGAACCCGAAAACTAAGAGTATCCAAACGGGAAAACTTGGAACAAGGAGCCGGCAAGCAATCACGAGTACGCCAGTTGACGCCGCCCAAACTCCAATCGCCCACCAAATCGGAACGTCTCCCCTGCCAGGAGGAGGCGATAGAGTAAATTTCGCTTCCTTTCGCTCTCGGAATGCTTTTCTAAACGATTGAATTACTAGCGCAATTCCCAGAATCCCAACCGCGATGTTGATTCCGATTCCGATAGAGAGCCAGAAATCAATATCCGCGCTTAACTTGGCTACTAACGCCGAGGAGCCATGCCGAAAACTGGGTAACAAGCCGCTGTGATACAGAATCGGATTCACCAAAAGCATAGCAACCACGCTGGCAATGCATGAACCCAAAAGCAGTTCAAAGGGCAAAACGAAGCCAATCATCAGATTGCCTAAGCTGAGGCTCAGGCCAACTATCGCCGCAGGCAGAAACGACTCAACGCTAAGGGTGAAATCGGCAAATGGAATGGGAAGCAGTTCAATCGGTTTGCCAAAAAGCGCTCCCGTTAGCACTGGAAGAGCGATATAGATTGCGCCAAACGCAATTCCAATCAGTGAGCCCACCGAAAAAACTTTCCAACGCCAAGACTGGGTTCCGGCATCGGCTAATGCTGTCGCGCCCGCTGCCGCTATTGGAGCCATTGGGAAAGGGAGTTGCTCAATATCTCTTGTAACCCGAAAAAGCGCGTAACCCATGCTCATCCAGCTTAGGCGGCTGACCAAATCGGTGAGGACAAGGAGAATGATCGGAGCTTTCCAATCAACATGCCATAGCGCACGTTCTGTAATTGCAGGGCTGTTGGGTGAGGGGACCGCCCAGGCTGGAATTTGCCCTGCGAACGGTTTGGCAGCATCGCTCGAAACGAAGAATGCGTTCCAGATCAGATTTCCGAACGGCCCTCCGCCAAGCCCTCGAGCCTGATTGATAACCGTTGTCAAAGAAGCGGCAATGTAAAACAGTACATAGATTTCTTGCTTTCTCAGAGGCTGAAAGCTGCGCCTGGCAACTTCGGCAAATAGTACGATGGTCACCCATTCAGCGGCATCGCCTACTCCCCATCCTGCAGCGAGGCCGAGATAGATGCCACCCGGAAGCATGATGAGGGCTACAAACAGTGCCCCGATTGCCGTTTTGAGCGTAAAGCCTTCCTGAAAGTTAGCGGGTTCGGAAGGGGGCACAGCGGCCATGGGGAATTACTTCGAGATTTCCGACGAGAATTCCTGCAATAGATTGGACAATCAAGCCCCAACGCTCAATAGACAATTAGGGTTTGAATTCTGTGTTTCAGCCAATTCACTTTTGGAATGTCGCAACTCTGGCAATAATTCGACCATCAGCTGGATTCATCCGACCGTCTATATCGAGCTTTGCTCCGGCCTTGATGAGCTTAATGCCCCTTGAAAAGTCTATGGAAAGTACCCTGCCTCCTTGGACTGTAACAAAGCTTGTCGGCCCGAATTGCACGCGGTAAGTACGATACTTTGATATACCCTCGGTTTTGACCGAGTCGGTAGATTGAATGATCTTTGTAACTCGAAAATCGTCCAAGTAAATTCTGTACGTATGCATATTCGAAGGAGTTTGAACTTGAGTTGGCGCATTTGTAGCCATTCCGATCAACATTCCTACTCCAACTATCGTAATAAATTTTTGCACTTTGACCACTAAGCTCAATATACCTCTGCGTTTTGGCGAAGCGGTAACCTTTCCGAATGCCAAAGCGACCACTCCAAGTTGACGACATTCTGCGCATCGTATCCGTAAGCGACCCGTCGTGGCGGCCGAAATTTGATGAGGTTCTTTTCACATACAAGAAAGTAGGAGAGAAATTTGCCTCCGAAACTCATCTGTTTGCGGTTTCGCTCAAGGGCGAATCGAAACAGTGGACCTCTGGCGATTCGAAGAATTGGAGCGGAAGGTGGAACCCTGAAGGCTGTCAACTAGCTTTCTTGAGCAACCGATCTAAGCCAGGCACACAGATTCATCTGCTCAGCGCGGACGGAGGCGAAGCTGCCCAAATTACTAAGCTGCCCGAAGGCTCCATTGGAGAATGGAAATGGTCGCCAGACGGTAAGTGGATCGCGTTCGCATTTCGTGAGACGCATTCAGATTTCACAGAAGATGCCGCAGACCAAAGGAAAACGGATGGCCGATCTGCACCGCCAAAAGTTACAGAAAAGGCGCATTACAGACTTGATGGCGATGGCTTTTTCATGGAGCAAAGGCACAAGGTTTACGTTCTTGAAATTGCCACAAGCGAAGTGAAATGCATTTTTGACCAATGCCCTCTCGGCTGGTTTTCGCTAGATTGGTCGCCGGATTCCCAAAAAATCGCCCTGACCGCAACGACCGCCAAAAATCCTTGGATAGACCCAATTGGCGATGAAATCTTCATTTGTGATTTGGCTGGAAATTGGAGCATCATCCCTGGCTTACCAAAAGGCGAAAAGGGAACGGTGCGGTGGTCTCCAGATGGAAAACAGATCGCATATCTTGGCAACGACGACCCGAACGACCATCGCGCCGTTCAGAATACAAGGCTCTTCGTTTGCCCAGTCGAAGGCGGTTCAAGCCGATGCGTTACCGATCATTTGGATCACGATCTTGCTACACCGACGCTATCGGATACAGCCGAATCGCCTTCCCCGTTCCTAGAATGGATGCCCGACAGCAAATCAATTGCAGCGCAATGGGCTTGGCATGGGCAGTCTCAAGTTGGATTTATCAATCTTGAAGCTGGGACTTTTTCCGGGCAAACGACAGGGAATCATGTCCTCACGTTGGGCAGCCTCCGAAGAGATGGTTTGGTTGCTTGCCTTCACAGTTCTCCAACAGAATTTCCTGAAATTACAGTCGTAAATATTGAAACAAATGAGGTTCAAAGGCTAACTGCTTTGAATCAAGAATTGGCGGATGAAGTCCAGTTCATCGCCCCCGAAGAAACCTATTTAGAGGCAGCGGATGGGTACCCAGTCCATCTATGGACGATTCGTCCAGCGGAGCCAATTTCCAATCCAAATCCAACCTTGTTAGAAATTCACGGCGGACCGCAATGCCAGTATGGCTGGACGTTTTTCTTTGAATTCCAGCTTTTGGCCGCGAATGGATACACAGTTGTCTATTCAAACCCAAGAGGCTCGAAGGGCTACGGAATGAAGCATGTCGAGGCGATAGCTGGACACTGGGGCGGCGCAGATTGGGCCGACATCGCCGCAGTCAAAAATTGGATCAAAGACCAGCCTGATATGGACACTTCTCGAATGGGAATCGAAGGCGGAAGCTATGGAGGCTATATGGTCAATTGGGCGGTTGGGCATACAACCGATTTCAAGGCGGCGATCACTGACCGATGCGTTTCCAATCTAGTTTCCAAATCGCTGAACACGGACTATCCTTATCATCCAGGAACCTATTGGAAGGGTGCTGCGTACCAGGGCTTGAAGGGTATCGAGGAGCTTTGGCGAGACTCCCCGATAGCCTACTTTGAAAACGTGACTACACCTATGCTGATCATTCATAGCGAAGGCGACCTGCGGTGCCACATCGAGCAGGGGGAGCAAGTGTTCACTGCGCTGCAAGAGTTGGGAGTTCCCTGCCGATTTGTTCGATATCCGCCATCTACAAGTCACGGAATGTCGCGCGGCGGCCCGCCCGATTTACGTATGCATCGGCTACAGGAGATTTTGGATTGGTGGAAAAGATGGCTCCTGTAGAAGCCTGAACCTAGAACCCAAAACCCAAAACTTAACCTACAATACAGATGCTGTAGGTAAATACGTTGTATCATTCAAGAACATTTCTATCATCGGCATGATTCCAGGGCCTTTTTCTTCCATTACCCACGGCCCTGTGTTTGGAAGCCGTTTCACCTCAAGGTCTGGAAAAATAATTCTCCATCGCTCAACCGAGCTAGATGTCAATCTTCTGTCTTCATTGCCCCAAATTGCCAGGGCTGGAATGTCGCGCACAGCTTCTCTTCGATCCCAAAGGCTCTGGAAATAGTGCGAGGAACCCAGCAAGGCCCTGGCGTAGCCGTAAGGCCCTACTCGTTCAGATGGCTCGTGCAACGCGTTCCAATAATGCTCTCTAGCAACTTTTGTGAAATGAGTGCGATCATGAATTGTCTTCATCATCGTACGAACCGCTTGATTCATCGAAAGGTACAGAAATCTTCCAGCAATACCGTTGACTGTCTTATCAATCTTTCGAACTGCGTCCACTTCGGTTAGCGGCCACATCCACGAATTCATCACTACAATATGTTTTATCTTGGAAGGATTTGCGATGGCATAGCCCATGCCTATCGGTCCGCCCATTCCATGCGTTACCAGCGTTATATTTTCCAGCCGTTTGGAGTCAATAAAGTCAGTTATGTATTCCAAATCGCGTTCCGGACGATACGTCCAGTTCACGGGTTTGTCGCTAAGGCCGAAACCGATAAAATCAGGCGCAATGCAACGAAATTGGCTTTTCAAGCCTTTGATCAAGTAGCGGTAAGAAAATGACCAGCCGGGCGAATCGTGCAAAAACAGCACGGGATCCCCGCTTCCCTCATCCACATAGTGGAGTCGTTTTTTCCCTACTTCAAACCATTTTGATTCAAACGGATACTCCGTTTTATCAATCCAAGGTGCCACGACCATAGTTTCCCTCCGGTGGCCAGTCCCAATCTGCTATGACGATTTCTTTGCGCAACGGTTCCATTTATTTCAAAATAGTTCATAGCCAGTTAACATTGTACGAAACATTTCGAAAAATTGATAGCTATTTTTTTGGGATTAGGTTGTTGGTTATTAGTTATCGAAATTGCCGCGGTGTGGAAACTGTCAGCGTATAATAATCAAACGGGTACCGGTCAGTAGACAATCACCGTAGAAGCGGAGGCGAACTTATGTTAAACCAAGTTCAAACTAGACTCGCAGTATTTTGTGCAATTGCCGCAGCGATTGGCTTTGGTGTATCCTTTTTTGCAACAAGGCCTGGCTCCACGCAGGATGTCAATTTGATCACCGACGGCCGACATGAACAGGCAATGGAACAAGCGAGGGAGCTTTATGACGCACTTTTGCTAGCAAATTGGAACCGGAATCAGGTTGATAGTCGGCTTTTCAGGCTACCAGACCAAGATTTTGACGAAGACATTAAGAAGCGCGGTCCCTTCTATCTCAGCTTTATGACAGGTGTGCCTGGTTTTCCTGGGCGCCAGGAGCTTGCGTTTTGCACCGATTTGTATACAAGAACAAATCGGGCACGTGGAGTTGGTGCAGAGGGAGTAACATGGCGAACGGAAGGCTTTTACATCGTCGCTCTGAAAAATGGACAGATCAACCAAGTTCCGGTTGAAGATGTTCGGTTATACGCCCACGAGTTTCAAGGCAAAACTCTTTACAGTCCGGTATTTCCCGGCATGGCAGTCTATCGCGACGATCTTCGCAGAATCCGATTGCACCCAGATTAACGATCTCGCATTTGTTCAACGGAAATTGTTTAGCAAAAAAAAATTGCCGCTCTAGATAACTGGAGCGGCAATTTGCTAAGTTGACGAATTTTAACGCCTCGGCCTAAACCGTGCGTTCACGTCTTCATCTCCACCGCGTTTTGGAAATGCAGAGGGAACTTCGGGTGCGCCCGTTTGTCCGTTTGACTCGCGAGCTTCTGCAGGGGCTTGATCTTGCCTCGGTCCACGATCGCCGCCATCGCGACTGCCTCGATCACCGCCACGGTCTCGATCACCGCCGCCTCGGCCACCATAGCCGCCACCGCGTCCACCACGATCTCCGCCTCGGTCGCCACCGCCACGTCCGCCGCGATCACCACCGCCACCTCGTCCGCCGTATCCGCCGCTTCGGCCGCCTCTGTCTCCAGAATCGGTTGGAACGGTTGATGGATCAACGTCTTCATTGCCATCGAGCGATGGCAAGTCTTGCTTGATTCCAAGCGCGGTTAGGTTGATTCGGCCTTGGCTGTCCACTTCGTGAACCTTTACATTGAGCACATCGCCGATGTTGACGATTTCCTCAATTCGGCCAAACTGCTTTTGAGAAATGTGCGGTTTCGGAACCATTCCCTCGCGTCCAGGAATGTATTCCACCATCGCGCCTCGACCCATGATCCTTGTAATCGGTCCAGTGAATTCTGAACCAACCGCAACTTCATCGGTGAGAGCCTTAATCATCGCAATCGCTTCATTCGCTATTTCGGCATTTGTAGCTCCAACGAGAACTCTTCCATCCTGCTGGATGTCAATGTTCGCGCCAGTAGTAGCCGTGATCTTTTTGATCGTGGCTCCGCCTGGGCCGATGAGTGCGCCAATCTTTTCAGGATTGATTTGAAGCGTTGTTACCTGAGGAGCGTTTTCGCTCAATTCAGCTCTCGGTGCAGAAATTTCAGCTTCGATGCAATCCAGAACCTGGAATCGCGCCTTTTTCGCTTGGGAAAGCGCGTCGGCTAGAACCTTGTCTGGGATTCCGTCTAATTTGGTATCTAGTTGGAGGGCTGTGATTCCGGCGCGGGTTCCCGCAACCTTGAAGTCCATGTCGCCACAGAAGTCTTCCATTCCTTGAATGTCGGTCAGGACCTTGAAGACTTTGCCATCGGACATTAAGCCCATCGCAATTCCTGCAACCGGAGCCTTGATCTTTACGCCAGCATCCATAAGAGCCAGAGTTGAACCGCAAACCGATGCCATTGAAGTCGAACCGTTTGATTCGAGACATTCAGAAATCAGCAACAGAGTGTAAGGGAAATTTGGATCGTCGAACGGGATTACCGCTCGAAGAGCCCTTTCTGCAAGAGCGCCGTGTCCAACTTCTCGTCGGCCTGGACCTCGCATCGGACGACATTCGCCAACCGAATAAGGCGGGAAGTTATAGAAGTGCATATAGCGCTTCGGGTCTTCGACTTCGATTCCGTCCATTGTTTGCGCATCGCCCGGCATTCCGAGCGTTACAACCGTCATGACCTGAGTTTGGCCGCGAGTGAACAAGCCGGAACCGTGAACTCTAGGAAGTAAACCAACGTTGGCTTCAAGATTTCGAATTTCGTCGAGCTTTCGTCCGTCCGGTCTCTTGTCTTCTTTGAGAATGAGCTTTCGTACAGTTCCCTTGACGACTTTGTCTACCACTTCTGGAAGTTGGCCGACCTTTTCAGCATCGCCAGCAAAGACTTCTGCATATTTTTTGACGATTGACTTTTTCAAATCGTCTAGAGCCGATTGGCGAGTCGCCTTGTCTTTTGCGATGATAGTGGTGGCAATTTCCTTGCCCATTTCCTTGTCAATTTTGGCAACGATGTCTTCGTCAAGTTTGATCGTCTTGACTTCGCGCTTTGGCTTATCAACGATTTTTGCAAACTTTTCAAATTCTGCACAAATGACCTTGATGCCATCGTGAGCGAACTTGAGTGCCTTGACCATGTCTTCTTCGGTGACTTCATTTGCACCGGCTTCGACCATGCTGATTGCATTCATGTGTCCTGCAACGCATAGGTCAAGATCAGACTCGTTAATCTGGTCCATAGACGGGAAAAGAATGAACTTGCCATCAATTCGGCCAACGCGAACGCCAGCCACTGGGCCGTTGAACGGGATGTCTGAAACAGCAAGTGCTGCGCCTGCGGCGCAAATTCCTAACACGTCTGGCGGATTGTCCTGATCCACTGCAAAAGTCATGGCGACGACTTGAATGTCGTTTCGAAGTCCTTTAGGGAAAAGTGGCCGAAGCGGGCGGTCAATGAGTCGGCTGGTTAAAGTCGCTCTTTCGCTTGGCCTGCCGCCTCGCTTGATAAATCCGCCCGGAATTTTTCCAACGGAGTATTTGCGCTCTTCATAATCGCAAGTGAGTGGTAGAAAATCAATGCCTTCTCGAGCATTTTCTGACATGGTCGCGACGCCGAGTACTACGGTTTCGCCCATCCCGAGAAGAACTGCGCCGCCAGCTTGTTTCGCTACGCGACCTGCTTCGATGCTGAGGGTCTTGCCCCCAACTTCGAATGAGTGGGTATGTATCATTTATGCCTCCTAGCGAGGCTTCACTTCGCGAATGTTCAGCTTTTGGATAAGCGCACGATATTTGACGACGTCATTAGTTCGAAGATAACCTTCGAGGCGACGACGCTTTCCAACTAGCATCAAAAGTCCACGTCTTGAGTGGAAGTCTTTGGGATTCTTTTTGAGATGGTCCGTGATTTGCAGGATTCTAGCCTGCATTACGGCGATTTGGACATCGGTTGAACCGGTGTCTCCATCTTTTGTCGCGTTGTCCGCGATAACCTGTTGCTTAATTGCGCTGTCCAGCGGCATGTGAGAAGTGTAGCCTCCGTATCCTGTTCGCTGCTGAGTTTCGGGACCTTCGCCGCTCTAAGCAGCCTCTCGTAAGAAGCTCCGTACAACGGCCAATTCCCCAATTTCGGGCAACGACAGGGAACTATACCTCATTTGGGGGATTGGGCCATTGGGGCATTGGGTTTTGAAAAGTGCTGAGTGCGGAGTGCGGATAGCTTCCAACCAGTCACACAAGTCCTAATCGTCCGATATGAGCTCCCTTCCGTTCGAGAACCTTTTCCAATATCATTTGTTGACTGATTTGTCGAGATGAAACATAGAGAAAACTTAGGAAAACCAAAGCGACGAAGAAAGGACACGTTTCCGGCAACCTATTTCTTCATAATGATTTTTGTTGTGATCGCAGTCCATATTGTGGGCGAGTCGTTTGCACCATTTATCCTTCTGATTCACATGCCAATGCTTCCACTCCTAGTGGTTCCGTGCATCGGGTTGCTAATGTCCCTTTACAAACGAAGTGGAAGTTCGCTTCTCTGGTTTTTGGCCTCGGTTGCGACTGGTGTCTTCCTACTTCAGCCCAGATGGTCGCCGCCAATGGAAATTGAAGGCAAATCAGGGCTTGGCGTGATGACCCTGAACATGTTCGATGCAAGAAGAGGCGTCAACGAGTTTTTTGCGGCGATTAATGAGTTCAATCCCGAAATCCTCTTCCTTCAGGAAGCTACGGTACTGCGAACAGATTCGGCAATTCGGCGGCGCCTAGAACAAGACTTTCAAGTCTTCATCACCGACAACATTGCAATCTGCTCGAAACTTTCATTTGAAGAAACAAGTGTCATTTGCTTCGACGAATTGCTCTGTCTGTCGGACCAAATGAATCGTCGGAAGTTTGCAATTGGCAAATCTCATCATCAGTGGGTGCAAATTGCGAAAATTCGATGGAAAGGGCAGTTCATCCACGTTGTCAACACCCATTTGTCGCCACTCAGTTACTCTCCGGAGAATTCAAGCTGGATTGGCCATCTTGGGATGCTGAGCCCAAAGGGAGCCTATCGAATAGCGCAAGCAGAGGAATTGCAACGGCAAATTTCAAATCTGGATGGGCCATTGATCTTTGGAGGCGATCTCAACACGCCGCCTTATGGGAAGGTCTACAAGGAGCTTTCAAATGGACTAACAGATTCTTGGAAGGCAGTCGGCTTTGGCACTGGATGGACGATTACCTCGGAGCTTCCGTATATTCGGTACGACCACCTTTTTTGCAATAAACTCTTGGAGCCAGTCAGGGCACGGGTGGGAGAGGTTTTGGGATCGGATCATCGAAGCTACTTTGCTGAGTTTGAGCTGAAGCGTAGCGGATAGGCATATTTTCGTCAAATTTCAAGCACTTGCCGAATGAATTCGGCCAACCTGGGTGCGGAGTAAATTCCGCGCTCCGCTGTTTGCCAAACAATTCCCCTTTGTGGAGATTTCCTTTCTTTCCAAACGGGTTTTTGCAGTTCGTTAACTTCCAACCGCTAACCGTCAACCGCCATCAACTCAGTTACCACCGGATTACATTCGCGCCCCAAACCAAACCAGCCCCAAACCCAACAGTCATAACAATCATTCCCGGCTTCAAACGGCCCTCCTGAGCGGCTTCATCTAGAGCAAGCGGAACCGAACCACCGCTTGTATTTCCATACTTCTGGACATTGAGAAAAACCTTTTCCGGCGACAAGCCGAGCCTTGCAGAAGCAGACTCTATAATGCGGATATTTGCCTGATGCGGCACAAAGAGGTCAATATCGTCTGCTGTTAGGTTCGCTTTTTCGAGCGCGCGAATACAAGCATCTCCCATGGCTTGTACCGCGAATTTGTAGGTTTCCGGTCCAGCCATATAAATCGCTGTACGGTGGGTGAACGATTCCGCAACTCGAATCGGATACTTCGAGCCCCCAACTTCGCTATGAATGTGTTTTGCACCAGAGCCGTCAGAAAGAAGAACAGTTGTGATCACTCCGCGGTCCGTATTTTCTTCGGCTTCCAGAATCACGCACCCAGCGCCATCTCCAAACAGAATACAAGTCGAGCGATCTGTGAAATCAACATATTTCGTTAGAACATCTACGCCTAAAACAAGAATTCGATCTGCCTGACCAGATTCGATCATGCTTGCACCGACAGAGAGTGAGTAAATGAATCCAGCGCAAGCTGCGCCGACATCAAATGCACCAGCATTAGAGGCACCGATGTTCTCTTGTATCAAACATGCTGTGCTCGGGAAAGGCATATCGCCCGTTACGGTTCCGCATACGATAAGGTCAAGCGATGCTGGATCAAAGTTCGCGCGTTTAAGTGCCAACTGTGCGGAACGAGTGCCTAACACGCTGGCCGTTTCTTCCGGCGAACTGATTCGCCGTTCACTGATTCCCGTGCGCTGGACAATCCATTCGTCGGAAGTCTGGACCATCGCCTCAAGGTCGGCATTTGAAAGAATCTTTTCAGGAATGGAACTCCCCGTTGCACGAATGACGGCTCTTCTGGGCATTTTCCTAGTTTATTCCAGTTCTTTGGCAATGGATTCTCGCATGACGCCAACCAGATCGGCTTCCATTGCCTTTGCGGCCTGAAGCAAAGCGTTACGAATCGCCTTGGCATTGCTCCGTCCGTGCGCCATGAATCCAAGTCCATTGAGTCCTAATAGTGGAGAGCCCCCGATTTCTGCGTAATCCATTTTCTTTCGTAGGGGTGCCATAAGTGATTTCAACGGTAAATACGGCAATTTTGCAATCGGGTTTGTCGGCACTCCGCTTCGAATCATTTCCACGATCATCTCTGCTACGCCTTCAGAGCATTTCAGGACGATGTTTCCAACAAAGGCATCGCACACTACGACATCAATGCCTCCGTGATACATGTCTTTTCCTTCGATGTTTCCTCTAAACCAATCGTGAGTTGCTAGTAGAGCATGCGCTTGTTTGGCAAAAGCGTTGCCCTTTCCAGGCTCTTCGCCAATATTCAAAAGATGAACCGTAGGGTTTTCGCGTCCCCACATCGCTTTTGCAAAACTGCGTCCCATTAGAGCGAATTCAACCAAATGCTCCGGATCAACGTCAGGACTGGCTCCAGCGTCAAGAAGTAATAAGTCTTCCTTTAAGCTTGGTAGAGTGCTTCCAATGGCCGGCCGATGAAACCCATGAATTTGTCTCCAGCTCAAGAGACAAGCAGCAGTGCAGGCTCCTGTGTTTCCCGCCGAAACAAACGCATGTGTCTCGCCTTCCTTCACCAAATTGACGCCAACCGAGATAGAAGAATCCTTCTTCAAACGCAATGCTTCGATTGGCTTTTCATGCATATCCACAACTTCAGAAGCTGGATGAATATGAATGTTTTTGGGGCACGAACCTTGCAAATGTTTGGAAATCGCATCTGGAATACCAACCAAAAGAATTTCGTGCTCCATCAGGGCTGCGGCTGCAATCGCCCCTTCCACAATTGCATGTGGTGCATTGTCACCGCCCATTGCATCGAGAGCGATCTTCAAGGCTTTGATTCTCCGTTAGGCTCTGGCTTGACAAATTTCTTCAAGCCTTCCAAACGAATGCCACCACGACTATCTGCTTTCTCGACGGCTCGCCCCTTGGCGATTGGACATTCTCCTTCCCAACCGTATTGGCAAAGTGGCTGAACGGGAAGCGCTACTATGAAATCTTCGCGAATGAGGTTCTGGACAATCAAGGAATTTTCTTCAAACAGCGGATAGGGCTCTTCTGGAACAACCTTGGCGTATTCTTGATGGTTGTAAGAACTTGGCACGCCCTCAACCGGAAACTGTTCATCTATCTCAAACTCGACGTCAATTTCAATAGGTTCGGCGCAACGGGCGCAGTCAACGATAACTCCGGCTTTGAACTCGCCAGTAATCAGAAGCATGTTTCCAGTACTGACTGCCTCAACAAATCCAACGAGAGGGCGGCTTAGTATAAGCTCAGCGTCCTCAGGAAATTCTGTACTGATATCTACAGCAATTTTCCTTCCGGGATGCTGTAATACGTCGTTTAAATCGAGCAGTTCATCCCGTTTCATGGCGAGCGAAGATTGTACCTTCTGCCCATTTCCGCTAGATTTGCCGGGTGAGCCGGACTTCGATTGCGGAAGACGGCTAATGTATGGTTCTCTCGCGATTGCAGTCCGAAACAGATTCAGGGGCGCCAGTGCGGTTGGTTGCTGAAAGGTTAAAGGCGAGCGGAAAACTTGATGGACTCATTGTACGCATCACGTTCTTAGGGCAGCCGGATGACTTAGAGGGACCGTTGCTGGAGCGCCTCATAGGCTCTGACCCGATGTTTGGTCCGCCGCTAATGGACGCATTGTGTCATGCCCAGAAGCGAGCAACAGGGGAAGCGCCAGCAAACTTTGCCTCTGCACTCAAAGGCGCCGGCGCTTCTTTCGCTCGGCGCGTCCTCTTGGTCGAGGCAATCCACCAATGGTCCGCAATCATGGCTTCTCGCCAAGGCATTAACCCAAAGGATATTGCGCTGCAAAGTCTTGCAATGGGGCACTTTGGGCTGTGGTTTGGCAGATTTTCAAAACTAAGCACGCCGGATTCTAGTTGCGCCACGTTGGCAATGCATGGACTTGGATTTGGCGTAATGGCAGCAACGTTTGGCAATTCATACGGCAAAGCATGGAACGACGCGAATGGCAGTTCAGATCAGTTAGAAAGCATCGAGACGGAACGATTTGGCATTCATCATGGCGAGGCAGCAGCAATTCTAGGCCAAGCGTTCAATCTGCATGGCGAAGTTGCAAAGTGCCTGATGTGCCACACCCTGCCCATCACCGAGATTCGTGAATATCCACTAATGATGCGAATCGCTGAGCAATGCGCAGCTCATATCGGATTTGACGGCGGATTCAAACACAAATTGGAGGACCTGCCCGTAACTTCGATGATAAGGCTTGGTTTGAAAGAAGCAGACCTTTCAAAAATTGCAGAAGATGTTCATGGAGAAGCTAAGCTGATCTTTGATTAGGTTAGAAGTTGTTGGCAGTAAGCGGTTCACATTTTGGATTTTGGATTTTGGATTGCTGGGAAGAGCGGTGAGCGATTCTCATTTTGAATTTTGGATTGCGGATTTTGGATTCGTGTGGAATTAGGAAACATAAACATACAAACAGTTTTCCAACTTCCTGCCTGCCACTTGCCAACCGCCAACTGCCAACCGCAAACCGCTAACCGCAAATCGTAAACCGCCAACCGTAAACCGCGAACTGCCAACATTTGCCAAATCCCTCAGTTTTCGTTGATTTCTTACCGAATTTGGCCAAAACATCAAATTTTTTCAACATTTCCCTCTCATAGCCCCGTCATTACCTGTTAGAGTGTGGTAATACTATGCGGACACGTCATGTGTCTGTTCTGAAGAGGTGAATCGGTTTGAAACAGTCGGGATATTTAAGTTTGTTACTAGCATCCATGGTCATCGTTGGCTGTGGTGGAAGCGATGGTGGGATTGTTGCGCCGCCGCCTGTAGATGAACCATCAGTCAATACATCATTGTTTTTCTCTGGGCCAGTTCCAAAGCCAGGGTTGCTTCAAGTAACGTATGACACGGGTCAGGGCCGCGCTGGCGGAGATCCGCTCTTCACAGCAAATCTACGTCGTTTGGTAATTGAAGACGATATCTACGGATTTGGCCATCCAGACAACGTGGTTCGTACGCTTTTGAACCCAGAGCGAGTTCTTGGGCTTGATCAATACACTTCTCAAACGATTGATTTGAACGCGCCAATGACTGGCTTTTCAATCAACATGAATCGGAGAGTGTTTGACCAGTTCAACCTCGAACTTGAAACTGTAACGTTTGACGACGTTCCATACAGCGGAACCCCTGGCCAGTCGCTCTTCAATATTCC
Organism: Armatimonadota bacterium; assembly: GCA_031400935.1. Taxonomy (GTDB): domain Bacteria; phylum Armatimonadota; class Fimbriimonadia; order Fimbriimonadales; family Fimbriimonadaceae; genus JANNJE01. The sequence continues at coordinate 19,070 of JANNQV010000020.1, read as the reverse complement.
GTTCAACATGACTTGCAGTCTGATGCCTGGGCGAACGTCCAGCATAACGGTGTTTCTAAACGACGCCATGTTCGCGCCAGATGGATTCGGCGGCCTTACTTTCTTGAATGCTGATTTTGAAGTCCTTAACTACGACCCGATTGACCTCGAGATGAAGGCTCATCTCAGCGACTATTTGGCGTTCGATATCTCGGGAATTGCCAATCCTCCGCTAATGACAAGCGGTGGACCTGCAACGGCTGTTTACTTTAGCGGCGATGCGATTGGACTTTCTGACACACCGACCGGCGTTCCAACATTGTTTGAAGTTTTAGTCCCTGAATCGCCTGATCCAGGCTCATTTGAAGGGTTTTGCGCATTGGCTCCTTCTTTCCCGCCAAATTCGCCCAACACGTACACACTGAGACAGATTGATCCTCGAAGTCTTCCTGGCACTGCTTTCATTACAGCACTCCAAGGAACTTGGAAATGGTGGGTTAATCCAAATCAAGCAAGTCAATCCCCAATTCTGAATTCAGGCAACTTTGTATTCCTTACGTTCCCGCAAACATCGGACGATGGACGTCAAGATTGCGTCATGATCGCACTAGCTGGCGGACAAATCACGGAGTTCTATTTTGGCGAAATTGATCTCAATACTGATTCGTTTGTAGCTTGGCCGATCTTTGAAGTGACAGAAGGAACGACGAATGACGAAATCTCGGGTTCGTTGGGTTCCTACGTTCTTCGACCCGGCGGTGCAGGTGGTCAGCGAGATGTTCGCAGCGGAGCCTTCAACATTGATTCTGGTGTGATTCCTGTTGGATTCCCGACAATTGGCAAATTCATCGTCTACCGCTTGTAGACGATGGAGCCGATTCTCTGTGGACTTGAAACCGAATACGGACTGTTCGTAGAAGGCAAGGGCGCAGAAGATCAGATTGAACTATCAAGAGCACTCGTCCGGAGTTATCCGGACGAGTGCTTTTTAGGTTGGGATTACTCATCAGAATGGCCTCGCGCCGACTTAAGAGGATTCCAAGTTGAAAAACTGCAAGTTGATCCTGAAGACGCAAAATTTGACAAGAAAAAATCGAAATCAACAGACTCCGAACTAAGATCGGATCGAATCCTTTTGAATGGCGCAAGGCTTTACAACGACCACGGGCATCCCGAATTTGCGACTCCTGAATGTACTTCTGCCTTTGCGTGTGCAGTCTTGGATCGGGCTGGAGAATTTGCCGTAAGAAGAGCCGCCGCCCGATTTGAGGAAACAACGGGGCTAACGGCCAACCTCTACAAAAACAACACAGACTTTCATGGAGCGACCTATGGATGCCATGAGAGTTGTTTGGTCCCTCGCTCAGTCGGTTGGGAGAAACTGTTTGAAGCTGTATTGCCAATGCTCGTTGTCAGACAGATTTTGGTTGGTGCTGGGAAAGTTGGCTCCGAAAACGGAAGCAATTGTAAATTCCAACTTTCACAAAGGGCAGATTTTTGCGAGACAGTTCTCAGCATTGACACTCTCTTCAAAAGGCCGATTTTCAATACTCGCGACGAACCCCATGCCGACGGTAACAATTGGATGCGGCTTCATGTGATTTGCGGCGATGCGAATATGAACCTCGCGACAACTGCGCGAAAGCTCGCTTTGACCAAATTGGCGATTCAGCTTGCGATAGCTGGCAAAGCCCCAGTATGGAGCCTAAAGAGCCCAGTAGCGGCTATCCAATCAATTTCACGCGACGTATCTCGAGTATTTCAAATTGAACTCGCGGATGGTTCTTTTACAAACGCTTACGAAATTCTTGAATCCTATTTTGAAGCTGCTGAGCGACAGGGCTGGCTCAAAATAATGGCGAGCATTGATTCAAATGTTGGCGGCGATCCTTACTTGATCCCATTTACGGAACTTCAAGTCATTCCGGAGTGCCGGATGTTGCTCGAAATGGTCCGCGAGTTTGACCCCAGACTGAAACGCCACATAGATTGGGCCGCGAAACTAGCCATGCTGGAGTCGTTTGTCGAGCAAACATATGGCACATGGGATGAAGCTCATCTTCGCTCGTTTGATCTTGAGTATCACAACATTGACCCCACAGAAGGGCTGTACCAAGCCCTGATTGAGTCCGACGCGGTTGACGATTCGATAATGAGCAATGAGTCAGTTTCAAAAGTGCTGAACTTCTTTCCGACGCAATGCCGAAGCGAAATTCGTAGCTACGCGCTCCACCATTTTCGAGAATTTATCGAGAATTGCAACTGGAGGACAATCACTTTTCTTATAGACGAAAGGAAAATTTGTGTAGATTTGCCGCCAAATTGGCACGGAACCGTGGTCGGGAGAGACTTTTCCAGCGTAGAATCATTTATTGATTGGATTCGAGGATTAAATGGAAATTAGAATTGAAGACCGAATTCGCCGAGAGGTCACCCCCGAACGGTCGGAAAAGCATGGCGATGATACAGCTCCGAAGAGGCCTGACGTAGGACAACCCAAGCCATCCAATCCGCTACTGGACCGGATGAAGAAAATTGACCCCGATCAAGCTAAAAAGTATCGGCAAAGGTCGGGAGAATGAGCGTTACAGCAACTTCATTTTCCGATCTTGTGGGCTTCCCGCCGAAATCTTGGGAATCTGTGCCGCCGGAAGAAACTCACGGCACGACGGTGCTCGCACTTCGGTACGACCAGGGGATTCTAGTTCTGGCGGATCGTCGGGCGACGATGGGCAACTTGATCATGTTTGATCAAGCCGACAAGATTTGCAATCTTGACGAATCTACGGTCGTGGCAATTTCAGGCGCATTTGCAAGGGCGGTCGAAGTCACTCGATTTCTCAAGCACTCGTTCAAGTACTATCGCCGAGTCGTATTTGACGAGCTTTCTCTAGAAGGAAAACTGATGGAGGTTTCAAAGGCGCTGGCAGGAAACATCGCTGCCTTGGCAAATGGTGGCGGATTGTTTTTGCCAATCTTGGCTGCTTTTGACAAAGCAACTGGCAAATTCAGCCTCTATTTCTTTGATGCGGCCGGTGCCAGATTTGAGAACACGCACTACGCTTGCGCGGGGTCGGGATCTGAGAGAATTCGAGGGATTTTTGAATATTTAGGCCGAACCAAGGGTGCATTTGAAACTCGTCCGCTAGACGAAGTGCTCGAAGACGGCTTTCAAATGCTTGATATCGCTGCGGAACTCGATTCTGCCACAGGCGGATTTGGGAAAGTTCTTCCGACTGCGGCGATTCTTACGAGCTCTGGAGTGAAGAGTTTGGAGTCAATTCAACTTGCTGAAATCGCGGCGAGAATTCATGGGACTCCTGTTGTTCAGAATGTGAAGAGTAAGAAGTCAAGCAAAAAAGACTAGCGGTTCAGGCTCAAAGGGTATTTCGAGTTGGCAGATTCTATGGTATTCTGCTGAATCGTTCCGGGCTCATAGCTCAGTTGGTTAGAGCGCACCCCTGATAAGGGTGAGGTCGCTAGTTCGAATCTAGCTGGGCCCACCAATCTCCCGAAAAGTGTATTGCTACATCCTGCAAAGCCAAAAGAAGTGTCGCTTCTTCGTCTGCAAATTTCGAGCATTTAGCTCTATAAGTAGAATTTCACCGTGCCATTCTTGATGTAAGAAGCGTCATAAGCCTAGCAATGCGCCTAGACTTTCTATGCGCATCCCCGCTACAATGTCTGTAAGGTTCTTTGGAACCAGATTTGGAGGAATTGGCTCACATGCGAAATGTTCGCTATTTGACGTTCTGCGCTTCGATACTTGTCGTAGCTGCATCGGTGCATGCACAGTTTGACGGCCCTGCGCCTATGGCTTGGCGATGGTCGCAATTTTCTGCGGTATCGCCATCAGGCTCGCCCGTTATTGTTGATGAGATGGCGTTTGTTGCAGTCGGAAATCGAGTCTTTGGCCTCGACCGCACCAGCGGTAATCAAAAATGGAAATATCCAAATGTTGACCCGATTCCTGGCAACTTTCGATATGGAGTCCAACATTGCGACGGAGTTATCGTCGCTGCGGCGGATAACAAAGTAATTTACGCGGTTGATTCTAAGACCGGTTTGGCGAAGTGGCAATACCTTTCCGCAATTCCGTTCCAAGGAAGCCCCATCGTTGTTGGAAAGTTTTTAGTTGTCGGATTGAATGACAACAGTTTGGTAGCTTTAAACATGGTCGACGGCCAACAAGCTTGGGAGAATCCGTACCGAATATCGAACGGACTGGTTGGCGCTCTTGCAACGAACGGAAACAACGTTTATTACATGACTGGAGCCAATGATTTGATTGCTCTCTCGGTATTGAATCAAAGAATTTCTTGGCAAAAGAAGTTCACTTCGAGCTCAGCAGACTCCACGCCTGTGATCTACGGCGATTACCTATACATGAATGCCGGTCAATACATCGCTTGCTTTAGCGCAACAACAGGTTCAACCAGATGGCAGCAGAACGTTGGAGAGCCGCTCATATATAGTCCAGCAGTTACTGCAAGCGGCGCAATGGTGGTAACTCGTGATGGACGAGCGAGAACTTTTGATGCGATTTCTGGGCGACCTTTGAGCCGAGCCGCGGTTGAGTTGGGTTCAGTCCCTGTAACAACGCCAAGCGGTTCAGGAAAGATGTTTCTTGCTCCTTGTACAAACGGAGCGTTGAACCTAATTGACTCCTCAACTGGTGCCATTGTTTGGAGCTATTTGGTTCGCCCGATCGGCGGAACAATGACGCAAACAAATTCGGGTGGTGGAACAGGTGGTGGCAATCTCGGTGGCAATGGCGGAGCCAGCCGAGACATTAAGATTGTTGCGATTCCAGCATCTGGCCCGGCAGTTTTTGTCGGCACAACGCTTTATGTGCTTACATCAGACGGAAGCCTTTGCGCTTTTGACAAGCAATTAGGCGTTGATCTAACGGGTCCAACTGTGAAAATGCTTTGGCCCTATCCAGGCGAGCAAGTTTCGGGACTCCCGCCATTGGAACTTATCTTCAAGATTGACGATGAAGCAACGGGCGTAGATACGAAAACACTTTCAATTTCTGCAAACGGCCAAGAACTCGATTACGAATTTGGCCGCGATGGATTCGCAATCGTTCGCTTCTCGTCCGTCGGTAAGAATAGGCCAATGATGGATGGACGGAAAGCGATCAAAGTAACGGTGCGTGACTGGCTTGGAAATATGACCGTGTCTGAATTTGGCTTGACGGTTGATAATACGCTTCGACCGTTAACTCGCCCGAACATCAATACAACTGGTCCCGGTGGGGGCGGTGGCCGAGGTGGCCTTGGCGGTGGCGGCGGAGCCGGAGGAGTCTAAGCATAGACATACCTTTGGGATCTCGTCCAAATTCAGATATTCATTTTTGGCAGCTCTTTCTTTCGATGGAGCTGCCAAGTGCTAAATGTGAAAGAGTTCTGGCGAATGTTGCAGACGCATCTTCCGAGCAACAAGCCATTGACCTGCTCTTACGCTATTCTGAACTAACATCCAACGAAGCTAAACGAGCGAATGCCGATTATTCCGAGGCAATAGAAAGAGCCAAACGAAAAGACGCACAAATTCTCGTTGATGAGCTTTTGCCACAAAAATATCGTGAGACTCCTGGAATGTCGCCGGCATTGTTCGCTCGAGGCTACCCACGCATTTTGCAAGAACCATGTGTAGGAATCGTCGGAACAAGAGGCGCAAGTTCCTATGGTAAGGCATGCGCGATCAAATTTAGTGAAGTTCTTTCAAGGGCAGGCGTGACCATTCTTAGCGGCGGGGCATTTGGCATTGATGCTGCCGCACACAAGGGTGCTTTGGACGTAAAGGGTAATACGGTAGCCGTATTGCCATGCGGGATTGACCAGTCTTATCCGGTCTCGCATAAGGGTTTGTATGAGTCAATTGCAGAATCTGGTTGTCTAATCAGCCAGTTTGCCTGCGGGTTTATGCCGAGGCACGATTCGTTTCTGGCTCGGAATTGGACACTGGCGGCACTATCAGACGCAGTGCTGATCATAGAAGCGCCAGAAGCATCTGGCTCCATCCATACGGCAAATCGGGCTAATGAGATGGGAAAGCCTGTTTATGTGGTTCCGGGCAACATAGGACAACTGAGTTTTCGTGGATCGCATGAATTGATTCGGTCTGGAGCCACATTAGTGGATCACCCGGAACAGATTCTTGAAGACCTCAAGATTTACACAGATCCGAAACAAGTTTCAAGGGATGAGATGACAGAAATTCAAAAGAAAATCTTGGCTCAGCTCAGCTCCGTACCGCTGGCTCCCGAAAAAATTGTGAGTGAGCTTGCAGCTGACCCATCTGAAATCATGTCTGAACTTACAATGCTGGAGCTAGATGGCAAAATCATTCGGAGCGCGGGAGGAATATGTCTGGCTCCTTAGGCTACATTGCAGACGTTCTCGGTCCTAATGGGTTTGGAGCGTATTTTGTAGATTGGTCAAGCGATACTCCAGAATTTGAAAAGGTTTCCTTGGCCGCCGACATCATCCTGCTGCCTGGGTTCGTTGATATTCATTTCCATGGCGCTTTTGGCATGGATTTCATGTCCGCAACTTCCGATGACCTGATTGCCTTATCAGACAAACTTGCAGCTTGCGGGTACGAAGGTTTTCTGCCAACCACGGTAACTGCGTCAGCAATTGATGTTCGAAACGCGATCAATTCGATGCCGGATCATCCAATGATTCTTGGAATTCACTTAGAAGGGCCGTTTCTCAGCCCGGAATTTCCCGGGGCGCAACCACTACAAAGCATTGTAGATCCGCCGCTCATAGAATCTGAATGGGACGATATTCTGGATCACCCAAAGCTGAGAGTGGTAACACTTGCTCCCGAGCGACCCAACGCCCTTGCACTCATAGCCCGGCTTCAAAAACGCGGTGTGATCGTGAGCATGGGCCATTCAAATGCCACTTATGACGAAGCCCGGTTTGGATTTGAATTTGGATCCACCCATGTTACGCACACCTTTAACGCCATGCGTGGATTCCATCATCGCGAAGCGGGAATCGCTGGCTATGCCCTCAAAAACCCCACTTTGAATTGCGAACTCATTTACGACAGAATTCATGTTTGCAAAGAATCAGCGGAAATTTTGCTTCAAAGCAAAGGCCAGGATGCTGTAATTGCAGTAAGCGACAGTTCAGCCGCGACTGGACTGCCAAAGGGAACCAGCTTTGAAATGTGGGGACAGCAGGTTGAAACGGGCTCGAAATGCGTTTATCTCGCAGGCACAGATACACTTGCAGGGAGCGGAATCACACTTCTCGACGCCTTTCAAAATCTTTCTGAGGATTTTGGAGTTGAAACCGCAATTCGGCTATGCTCCATCAATCCGCGCCGCGCACTTGGTATAACTTCTATGCCCCGCGTTTATTGCGAGTTTGATCGTAAACTGAAGTTGACCGGAATTCGCAGAATCGAAAGCTAACATCTTATGTCGTTGTTTACTCAATTCAGGCGAATCCTCTTCGGCAAGCCGATCCATCGCAAGCACGCTCACCAAGAACGATTGCCAAAGGTTTTTGCGCTGCCGGTTTTTGCATCAGATGCGCTCTCGTCGGTCGCTTATGCCACCGAGCAGATCATGCATGCCTTTGTGGGATTCGCAATTGTCGGTCTTACGATGCCCATTTCGCTTGGCATTGGTGCCTTGCTTCTCATTGTCTCTGCGAGCTATTTTCAGACGATCCTCGCTTATCCGATGGGAGGAGGCTCTTATCGAGTCTCCACCGAAAACCTAGGTTCAGTTGCTGGGCGAATTGCTGGGGCCTCACTTCTCATAGATTATGTCTTGACCGTTTCTGTATCCGTCACTGCTGGTGTTGGCGCGATCATTTCTATGGCTCCGGGTTTGCAGAACTATGTAATAGAAATGGGAGTGGGGGCGGTAGTTCTCGTTGGCCTGATTAACCTACGAGGGGCAAAGGAGAGCGGGCTCCTGTTTGCGATTCCAACTTATTCGTTCGTCTTACTTGTGCTAGTTCTCATAGGCACAGGTGGCTACATGGTCATGAACCACACGAATCCGGGTCCAGCACCGGTGATTCCCGGGCTAGAAAGAATCGAAAGTTGGGCTTTGATATTTTTGGTGCTCAAAGGGTTTGCAGCAGGCTGTACTGCATTGACTGGAGTCGAAGCTATTGCCGATGGAGTTCAGGCGTTCAAACCTCCTGAGTCAAGAAATGCCTCAGTAACTTTGGGCATGATGGCTGGGATCTTGCTCGTAATGTTCCTTGGAATCAGTTGGCTCTCGCAGCACTTTGTCGTGATTCCAATGAATGAGCACGACGAAGGCTACAAGACTTTGATTGCACAAATAGCCTCTGTTGTTTTTCCTCAATGGCTCTATTTTGCTTTGCAGATCGCCACTGCATTTATTTTGGTGCTCGCGGCAAATACGGCATTTGCTGATTTTCCAAGGCTATCTAGTTTTATTGCAAAGGACGGCTATCTTCCCCGGCAACTCTTGTCGGTCGGAGACCGATTGGTTTTCCAAAACGGAATTATCTTGCTGACCATTGTTTCAAGCACGCTGATCATTGCTTTTCGCGGACAAACAGCGTTGCTGATTCCACTTTATGCGGTTGGCGTTTTTACTTCCTTTACGCTTAGCCAAGCTGGAATGTACAGAAAGTTAGCTAAAGAGAAATCAGCAATTTGGAAACAGATGGTTAGCCTCTTTGGAGCAATCGTCACCTTTGTGGTCATGTGCGTGATCCTCGGTACAAAGTTCTTTCAAGGTGCATGGCTAATCGTTATCGCAGTAGGGCTTTTGATGCTCTTGTTTTGGCGAATTCGATTGCACTACGACTATTTGGCGCGCGAACTTTCTTTGCAGCCTCAAGACGGAGTTAAGGAAATGCGCTCGACTGCTATTCTGCTTGTCCCTCGTTTGCATCGAGGCATACTTCACGCCATCGCGTACGCTCAAACTCTAGCCCATGATGTTCGAGCCATTCATGTTACGCTTGATCCCAAAAACACAGACCAAATCAAACAAGACTGGATGAAATTTGGAGCAGACATTCCTCTTGTCATCGTTGAATCGCCCTACAGATCGCTACTAGAACCCGTGATTGACTACGTAGATCAAGCCATTGCCGAAGAGCCGAATCACATGATTACAGTCATCGTGCCACAAGCCGTTCCGAAGCGATGGTGGCATGGCTTGCTTCACAATAATGCTGCGATTCCGCTCAAAATTGCCCTGGCATCGCGAAAGAATGTGGTCATCACCAATGTAAGGTACTTCTTAAAATGATCGTCGAATCCTACGAAGACGTAATTATTCTTTCGGGCGCGCTGCGCTCGAACTTCTGGGATACGATTCACACCGCGATTTCCCTTACGCTGAAACGCCATCCTAGCGGTGTAATCATTGATTGCAGTGCCATCACAGAATGCACAACGGAAGGTGCAGAAACTTTTCGGGATGCGCTCAATTTAATTGAAAACCAAAACACCCGAATCATTGTGGCAAGCGTCCCGCCACACGTTTTGGAGGCAATTCGAGCCACTCCTGAAGTCCGATCACAACTTCCAATTGCAGCCACCGTCGAGGAGGCCCGCAAGTCTCTAGACCTTTTGCATGTGGAAGTAGTGCACGGCGAAAAGAAGAAAAAACTCCCGGAAGTTCATTCCCGAATCGTCCTCTATGTGACGGGTGATCCATGCGACAAGTCAGGTGCCTTGGCGAGCATTCAAATGGCTCGGATTATGCAAGCCGAAGTGATTTTAGCCTACATTATCTACATTCCACGCGACCTTCCATTGCAAGCCCCGCTGCCAAAGGAAGAAGAGGCCGCAATGAAGGCTCTGCACGAAGTTGAACCTATTTTTGAAGCGGAACACGTTCAGTGCAAGCGCCGAATTGACAGAGGAAGAGAAGTCGGTGCGACCATTTCAGAAATCATGGACGACGAAAATGCCCACACCCTAGTCGCTGCAATGACCACAAACCCTCAAGAAATGGACAGAGAAGTAAAAGCGCTGCGCTCGATCTTGACCAAGGTTAAGCAGTCGGTAATGTTTGTTCGTCCTCCGATGCCGTAAGGCGCGGTAGTGACGTTTCGGAATCAGCATTTTTGAACCTACGGACCTGCAAGCCTTGGCAGGATTTTTGTTTGCATTGCCCCAATGGCACAACCTTTGCACTAGCTTTAGGCAACGGACAAGTCATGAAGCATTACATACCAATTCTAGCATTTGCGTTTTTAACTAGCTCTGCATACGCTCAGAGCGATTGCATTGACCTTAAATACATTTCACCTGGCGCCGGAAACAACGTCCAGATTTCGACAACTAGCGGTTCGACATTTCAAAACGTGTTTGGAGGGGTTCTAAACATGAAGGTCAACAACGACCAAATCTTTGGAATGTTTTGTGTGGATCCATTTGTCACCATGGCAACCAGCACCTATTGCACTACACAATTAACGACCAGCGCAATGGGCTCTGTTGGATCACAAGTTGCCTACCTTGTCAACAAATATCTCCCGCAAATAAACAGTGAGACGAACTCAACTTTGAAGAAAGACAAAGGCATGGCGTTGCAAGTTACTCTTTGGGAACTCGTCGCTGAAACCTCAAGCGCACTAAGCGTTTCGGGCGGTTCGTTTCAAGCAAAAGCTTCAAGCGGATCATTTTCAGGGCAGCAGCAATCGCTCATAAGCGCCTATTTGAATGATATTGGAAGCGGAACTGCCACATATTTCAAAGCTGAACTTGGCAGTAATCAGGTTCCCGTAAGTCAATCGATGGTGACTCCAGTTCCTGAACCTGCAAGCATCTGTGCGCTTTTAATTGGCGCAGGCGCAATCCTTCGTCGGCGACGAAAAGAATAATCCGACTTTCCCCCATAAGTGGCACCGAGCGTTTGCGGCTGGAACCAGCGCTCCGGTGCCACTTTTATTTTGGATACTAGTGAAGCCTGAGAATGCTGAGTTTGGAGTGCTGAGCGCAGAGTATTGAAAGCGGAGAGCTGGGTAGATCGTAGATTGTGAAAATTGAGCTTCTGCTAACTGCTGACCGCTAACCATTTGCCCCTACTTCGGAATCACATCAACCTTCAAAGCCGTATACCCGTCAATTTCGTAATGCTCGGCACGGAGCCGATGCATGCCATTTAACTGAACAATTTTCGCGAACCGAGTTGGACCTTGCCAATGCCATTCGTCAAAAATCAGCTTGCCATCTAGGTACAAACGAATTCCGTCATCACTTGTAACCCCGATCTCATATTGCCCTTTCGGGACTGTTAGTTCGCCCTCGGCAAGGGTCAAAAAGTGGTTGTCCGGCACCTTTGCAAACGGCGACCCACCTGTTGCAAAGTCGAGTTTTGCGACCGTTGTTTCTGCGATTGGTTTCAATAATTCGCTTGCGGAAACTACTTCTTCAAACTGTGGCATCTTTGCTTTGGGGTCGTCGAACTTAGCGCGTTCCCAGGCGAACCAGCGAACATGCCAATCAATGCCGATTTCAAATTTTTGCCATGAAAATCGAACTGGTTTGCCTGCGGGAGTTACGATCTCCCGATGATCTGTTGAAGCCTCGCCGAGGTATTCGAAAGTCACTGAATATTGGCCCGATGAACCTCTGCTCGTAATTCTTATCTTATTGCCCATTTCGCCATGATCCGGCGAAACAGAGCAGTCTTTCGAATTGACAACCTGCCACTTGCCCTTAGGTCCCCAGATTTCGCCTTCAAAAATCTGAGAGCCAGCCGAACTCTTCTCCTTGTTCAACTTGCATCGAGCAACGATGGGTCTTTTAAAGTCGTAGGGTCCCCACTCGTCTATGAGAATGTATTTCCTACCCCTACGATCCCCAGAGCGAAAGAATGGGTCCATTCCGCCTTCCAACGGCTTTGGCGCAAGTGCCAAGGCGTCCCTTGGGACAGATGGCAGGTTTCTGCCAGCAGGCTCTGTTCCAATTGCAATTCTTTGCCCAATGCCATCTTTGATCGGGTTCCAATTGGTTCGAAAGCGGTTTGAATATCCGAATTCGCCATCAGGATAAGGAAGAATCAGGTTCCCGCTGGGTTGCATGATGGTTGGTAGCAGCGTTCCCAGCCCGCTACTTAAAATCCTTCCGATAGTTCCGGTCATTGGTCCGGTTTTACTCGTTTCTTGCTCGGTAGTTATAGTGCCATCAAGAGGATTCTTCTTCGTAACAGTTCGACGTTGAACTATTTCGGGGCTTTCAAACCCTGTAAAATTCCCTTGCAGGTCAAAAAGTCCTTTGAGTTCTAAGTAATTATTTGAGCCAACTTTGAAATTGAGCGTATCTCTCACTGAAAAAGCGAACCCCGGTGTTTCAGCAAACAGATTTCCTTCGACTCTGTAATCTCGGCTTCTCGTGTCTCTGTTCTTTGGGTAGCCCCAATTTGGGTCTTGAGATGCGTTTTGCCAAATATTCAAGATGGTGTTGTCTCGAAAAAACACGTTTCCGAGGAACGCATTGTCTTGCCCATGCTCCCAAGCCACTGCCTCAGCATTGTACGCAAAGTAGTTGCCGATCACCTTCGTTTCGTAGCTGTATCCGCCCCAAATGCCGTGCCAGCACTCCATGATTAGATTGTTCGCAAAGGTGTTTCGACTGAAAGTAGCTTCGATTCCATTTGTAGGCGCATGACTCCAGTCATTTCCATAGAGGAGGTTGTCATTGCAACCGCCTTTGCCATTGTCCATTGTGGTTTGGCCCGCCCAAAGAAAGAATCCATCGCCGCCGTGAGTGACAGAATTGTAAGCAAAGACATTCTTGTTGGATTGCTCGTAAATCAGGATTCCTGCGGAATCCTGGCCGCGATTGTAAACGCCGTGGCTATACCCGCGAACACACCAATCCACTTTGTTGTGCATGATCTTGTTTTCCGAGGAGCGGTACATGCCGATACCGAGCGAAGAATTGAACGAAAAATTGTTATTCCAGACGAGCCCATGGTTGCAATTCGTCATCATCAGAGCGTTCTGTCCTCCGTTAGCATTGCATCCTTTGACTTCAAAGTTGTCGCAATTTCGAAGGTAGATTGCCCCTCCATATCCTAGCCACTCATCTTTTTCGTTGTGATGATAGCTCATCCAATCCGCGCCGTCTTCCTTCTCTTCGGTGGACAGCAAATGCTGTTTCCAATTGTAGGAAAGGTCGCAGTCAATTAGCCTCAAGCGGTTAGAATCGCGGCCCACGATCCCTTGCTTGAATCCGCGAATTTTCGCATTTTTGATCGTGATATTGCTGCCTTTGACAAATAGCCCGGTTCCGATTCGCTTGTCTGGCTCAGTCGTTTTTGCTGTTCCTGAAATCTCGGCACCTTGAAAATCAACGGTGATGTTGTTGCCAATGATCGAAACTGCACCAGTTTCGCCCTTCACGTCTTTGTTTGGAAGTAGAAACGAGCCTGATTTGATGCGAGAACTGGCTCGAATCACCATTCCATTTTTGGGCGAAATCTCTGACAAGGCTCGTTGATCGTTAATAGTTGAAGCAAACAAAAGGCTGAAAAAAGTGGCGGCAAGCATAGTTCCATCATAGAGCGTCCCAGGACTTTTTTGCACGTTGCGGAACTTCGAAACTGAAATTTGCCTTTTCACAACGAATTCGAGGGAATCGCAAAATGAAGAAAAAACTAATTATCGTTGTCGCTGTAGCAGTTGCTGGAATTGGCTTTTACCTGTTCCGGCCGGACGCATTGTTCACAAATCGAACCGTAAGTGAATCTGCAATTGCATTGGCTATGAAAATTTCATCGGGAAGTTTTGTCTCGGACGCGCACGAAACGATGGGCATGGCAGAAGTTGTTAAAGGCGAAAATGGTAAGCATTTTCTGCGCCTGAGCAACTTTAAGACCTCAAACGGCCCAGACGTTCATGTAGTGCTTGTTGCAAAAGAGATGGTTTCGGGAACGCAGGACGTGAACGATAGCGAAACGATTGATTTAGGTTCGATAAAGGGAAATATCGGTGACCAGAATTACGAATTGCCGGCAGAATTCAAGGCAGAAAAGTACAAGTCAGTTTCGATTTGGTGCAAGAGGTTTGGCGTGAATTTTGGGGCGGCTTCGTTGGGAAACGCCACGCTTTGAGGATATGACGCACTCCTGAAACCGACCATAATTGTCCCATGCCCGACCAGCGGACTTGGAAAGAGCTTTTTGATGGACATGCGCCGAGATATTCGGAGAACGTCTTCACCAAGTGGACTTCAACTGAAGTCACTTTCTTAGAAGAGATTTGTTCCCTCAAGTCGGGCAATTCCGTTCTTGATTTGGGCTGCGGTATTGGTCGCCACGCCATCGAACTGGCAAATCGCGGGTATTCGGTTACGGGAGTGGACATTTCACCGGGAATGCTGAACGAAGCGAAGTCAGGCGCAATCGAAGCCAATGTGGAAGTGGAGTTTGTAGAATCAGACGCTTGCACTCTTCGAAATGGGCGATCATACGATCTTGTCGTTTGCCTTTGCGAAGGCGGTTTTGGGCTTGTCAACCCAGGCGAAGACCCGATAGGACACGACCTTGCGATTTTGCGAACGGCTTTCGAGCATCTCAAGCCAGGAGGCTGGTTTGTACTTACTGCATTGAATGGGTATATGACGATTCGCCAAATGAACGACGACGCTGTTGCAGCAGGTGCATTTGACCCTGCTTCGATGGTGTCACATTATCAGGACACTTGGAGATTGCCAGAAGGCGAACAGCAGATCGTGATTCGGGAGCGGCTCTTTATTCCTCCCGAAATCGTTGCTTTGTTACGCCATGTTGGATTTGAAGTACTTCACGTGTGGGGCGGTACGGCTGGTGAATGGGGGAAGCGTCCGATAAAGCTTGATGAGATTGAAGCTATGTTCGTGGCAAGAAGGCCTGGCTAGGCAGCATTCTTGAGCAATTCCCCGCGGATTTCGACCCCAACAGTTCGCTTGCTCTCAAAATCGAGTGTTAGCGTCCACAAGTTCGTCCCAAATCGTTGTACGACGCGACCGCGAATAGGATTACCGTTAACTGCTGGCTCGAGTTCTGCAACGCCGCCAATGAGGAAGTTCATGCCTTCAACATCCTTGGTTGTCGTTGCGTTGAATCCTGATACTTCGCCTGACAAGAACGGCGCGATTCTTAGTTGCCTTCGTTGCTTTTGGTGATGAGCCACCTGAGAAGGAAGAACGAACTTCAATCCAGACTGTCTAGCGATCAAAATGAGCCTGTGCAACGCAGACTGCGCACCAGGTTCACAGATTCCGCGCAACTCCGCTGCCATGTGAAAACATCCATTTCGAGCCTGTACTTCGGTGAGTATTGCCTCGGCAGCTGCATCTGGAAAACCAGGAACAAATGCCAAATATGGCAATTCGAACAAATCGTAACGGGTTCCGTCGCGCTTCCATGGCGCGGTTGGAATGCATGAGCCAAAGGTAAATCCAGTTGCGCCTGGTTGCCTTCCCCCTTTACTCACAAAAAGTCTTGCTCCAGATCGCGTCGCCATGTCGTATGGCTGCATATATCCTTCCCAGCGGCCATTTTCGGCTCTTATCGCATCTACATGACGAAAGGAAGAGGATCGAGTCAGAGAAACGTGCTGAATTTTTGCCTTTTCAGGGTCCCAATCTGAGTCTGTGTTTATTGTTAACAGTAGTCCCACTTCTTGAAGGGCGCCTCTAATGTTGCGATACATGTCAGATGGCAATCCTGGATGGCCGATCAACCACGCAGGTCTGCCTCCGATGTTGCTAATGATTCGGCTAACTGTCCGAAATGTATCGGGATCGGCCTGAGGGCAATCAATTGTGAGCATTGCGACTGAGTCAGCTCCATTCGGCCAAGGCCAGGTCAGAACAAAGGGCGTTCCAGTTGTTTCCATGGCTGCAATAACCGTTCGAATCCAAATCTCCCGAATCCGATCTGCATGAGCGTGGGCAAAAAATGGCGTTGGTGAGCGAGGATCTGTAATACGATCTGTTTCAAAATTGAGCGTGATTCCGTCTTCAGCTCGATGAATTCCATCATCTAATCGTGCTGTACCGTCCACAGCAGAAATTCCATCGGTTTCGACGCTGCGCCCAAATTGAATGAAGGAAATGGTTTGCCCTACGTGCGGGCCAAAGAACCACGCGGTTCCTTTACCGCTTCGCTTTAAAGTGAGGGCCGCTTCTCCGTTCAAAGTTGTCGCCAATACTTCTGAATCAGAAGAAAAATGCGATGTTCCGCCGAAAAATTTTGCCGTTTCACAATTTTCCGGCCAATATCTTGACGGAATGTCGTTTTGAACCCACCCAATGGAAGTATGATGCTCAGCCGGTTTCAGCCCTAATGCGTGTTCAGATCCCCATGCGCTCCCCGAAAACACCGCCGAATTGCCCGCCGCCAGCCATCTGTTCAGATCAGGTTTTAGCGTGCTAGGAATTTTGCCGTATCCGCAGAAGAGCAGCGTGTCAAATTCATGGAATGTCGCATGCTCGAGTCTTTCGACAACTTGGTACGGAATACCAGCGTATTCCAATGCCTCGACGTAATAAGACGCGTACGCATCCTCTGGCGCTAAAACGACTCCAACTCGATTCCAGTGACCCAAACTCATGGATAGACTCTATCTTGATTTTCGGAACGAACTCAAGCAATCTTGCGGGTGGTTTCGTGAAACTTTGTAAATTCCCTAGCGATTGTAAGGTTGGAATCGCTCATTTGCCTTAACAAGGTTTCTAGGAAGGTGCAGAATTGAAATGACGTCCAACAAATAGTTAGGCCTCCTGCTTTCGCAAAAGGCCTTGTTGTTTTAGGGAGAAGGGATGAAATGAGGAGTGAATTCTAAACCCTAACTCGTTCGCGTGGAGTTACAATGGCATGTTCGGGCAAGGGTCGTTCGAGGTCTTGCTTCCCGCGTTCAACTGCAGTCAGAACCTTTCCAGCAACATCTTCCACCTTAGTTAGTACGTCGTGAGCGTACTTTTCGGCACCGCGCCTCATAGAAATCGCATCTTTATCGGCAGCATTTCGAATTTCGTCGGCTTGAGATTTGGCGATTTTGAGAATCTCGTTCTCGGCGACCATTCGCTGTTGCTGAACTCGAGCAGCTTCTACAATCTGCTCAGCTTCCTTGCGAGCCTCGGCTAGAGTTCGATCGCCTTCTCGTTTGGCAGTTTCGATTGTCTGGCTGGCATCTTCCTTGGCCCCTTCAACAATTCGTTCAGATTCGCGGACTTTAGCAACCGCTTGCTTGATTTCAGTTGGAAGGGAAGCCCTAATCTTGGCTATTTGCATTTTCACTTCGTCTTCGTTAAGCCCCCAAACTCCACCCAAAACGCGCATGGGCTTTTCCAAAACCATTTCGTCCAATTGTTCAAGAAGTCTTAAGATATCCAATTGATGATGCCTCTAAGAGTAGATACGCCAAATCGGGTTGGAAGATTCGACGCATTAACATTGTGCCACTTGTCATGGCAGTTGCAACGATTTCTTTTCCACAATTGGGTGGAAAAGGCACTTATTTTTCCACATTCATTCGCTCGTTGTGCGTTGTGGAGGGATAGTACGATGAACTGAAGGGATTTGAAGGGATGTGCCCCGCAAAATCAGGCGGTAGCAGGAAAGGCGTTTGCGAGCAGTTGTTAGGCCGTAGAAAGACAAGAATGGATTAGAAATGAAGATGAATTTCTAGTGCGGCCTCTCTTTAGACACCACTCCTCCCATGGTCTGACCAGTAACTGCGTCAATGAACACTTGATCTGGGCCAAACTTCACGGAAAATACAATCCTCAATTGGGCGATCGGCTCTTCAAGCGGCGTTGCGACCGATCCATATCCCCCTTGACGGCGAATATAGATAAGCTCGGGAACTTCTGGGTTCATAGGGTACCGGTCTGATTCGACACGGTTGGCAAAATAGAGCTGTTCGGCGCGAGTTCTTGCCGCATTTGCCTGCAAGACGGGCTCTTCCGTTTCAATATGGTAATCCCACAATTGATCGAGAGAAATCAGTTTCCCATCGAAGCGGTCAATTGAAACGCTGCAATAGGGCCCGACAAGTCGTCTTGACCGAAATCGAACAAAAGCACCTGCAGAGGCTACTGCATACTTCCTACCCTGCTCGTCGGTCAAGCGCAGATTCCGAAGTTCGACGTTTTCGGGCGATCCCGATATTTGGAGGAGTTCCCGTAGCCGGACTGTCGCCTGTTGCTCATTTGCAATAGCAAATGAGTTTGGCATTGGGCGTCCAGAATGCAGTTCGTCAGTCTTTTTCCAATCTGTTATGCATGTGATCCGCCCAGTTCTTGCACTAAGATTCACTTGAAACTGATCGTACCAAAGGGCTTCCCATTCTCTTCCAAGTGTCCTCTTATTGTAAAGTTGCAGTATTGCAATGCCAGAATCAATTCCCTGAATACTTTGGCGAATAGTTCTTGCGGACTGAAATACTTGGGCTGCAGTTCGTTCAGAACTCAGAGGCTGCAATGAGTTAGAATCAATCCGATATTGGGCCTGAAGTGTGCATGCCAATGTGCCAAGTGTAATTGTTATTAAGTTCATCTTTATATCTCCAAATACCAATCAGTTGGTGAATATCTCCAAATACCAGTCAGTTAGTGATAGCGATTGATCGCCAGTATAAACGCCTTTAAGCCGGGTCTTTGGATCGCCAACGATTGGCACCTGACTTTCTTGCAGTTCTGCCCATCCTTCGTCACTACTTTCCAGAACTTTTTTGTTGTAACTCCTTCTCAGTGCAAGCGCAGCCTGTCCGACCGTCATTTTAGCTTGCAAGGCTTCCCAAAATGCACTGCCATAGTCGGGAGACCAAGCAGAATTGACCTTTACTGTAAACCCAACTGCCGCTCGGTCAATAACAATCGGAGGAAAAGGATGTAGCAGATTTCCAAAAAACATGGACTCTTGGGCCGTTTCACAAGCATCAATCAGTGCGACGTTCATTGGCGGCACTCCATTACTAAAGGCAGCATTTCGAGAATTATAAATGTCACCCGATACGATGGATGCGCCAAAATTGTCGTTAATCCACCCTGGGCCCCCGTGACTGCCTGCATGAAGTGCCGTAGGATATGCCAAATCGTTGAGAAACAAAGTCTTGGCCCACGTTCCA
>JANNQV010000019.1:0-3538 GCA_031400935.1 Armatimonadota bacterium | reverse complement strand
GCTTGCCATTCCATAGCGAACCGAATTCGCTTTGAGCTAAATGAATCTGAAAGAAAAAGCTATGAAAAAGACATTTGAAACCGATGACTCTCTGAAACCAGAATACGATTTCGCTTCGATGACAGTTGTCGCAAGGGGACCGGGTCGAAAACTGAAAGGCGGTTATGTTGAAATCGCTCCAGATGTGGCAAAAGTATTTCCAACTGCGGAAGCTGTCAATGAGGCTTTGCGTTTTTTAATTAAGATTGGAAAAGCGACTCCTCTGCCAGGAAAGGTAATTGGGAACTAGTAGCCACAACGAAAGATGTGTCAACGAATCTTGAATTGCAGTGCTTTTGATGGAACTGTCGGGTAGTGATATAGTCCCCGCTCGCGATAGCTCATGGTCATTGTTACATTGAGAAAAGTCGTGTAAAACTCCCGCTTCGTCATCTCAAATACTCCAGCGGGCGTAATGACTCGAAACGATTCATCGTCAGAAAGCGGATCAATGACCGACTTTCGAAATCCGAGACGAGAAAAGCTATATTCGACCATTTCTCATTCTAGCTGGTTCTTCTGGAAGTCCCGATGAGACCCTCGGCCCTTCGCTCGTTAGGAAAGCTGGATGGACTTTATTGAGTTTCGAAACGAGCTTTGAGAGCCGAGGGATCAGGAGAGGGTCGCGACATCAAAATCGCGACATCAAGAGCGAGCCATCGAGTGTCGGGTCGCAGAATATACGCCCCGACATCTAGCCATAGCAAGGTTTGGACGACAATTTTCTATTGTCTAATAGAAAACCCAATAAAGAGTTTTTTCTCAGTAACACGCTTTGTCGGGATCGTGGTTTCGCCTTCGGGCAAATTATTTCCGACTTCGTAGCCATCCAACCGCAGAGCCTTTCCAAAGGCATAGCCAATTGTAAAAACAGCACGTTGATCTTTCCCAAAATACCAACTCAATCCAATATAGGTTCGAAGTTCCTCATCGGTCTTGATTCCCGCGCCGAGCGATATTGCAGGTACAGACTTGCCATTTTCGTCGCCAATGGGAATGTGGTGGAGTGCAAAAAGCCCCAGCCGATGGGCATCAGTGGCACCTGCTGTTATAGTAGAACCGCGAAGAATGTAGTTTCCATCTACGAGCTCATCGTACGCAATTCCAACGCTGTAGTCTTTTAGTTTTCGCTTTGCAAAAAAGAAATCTGAGAAGTTCTCTGGCTTTTCGGCCGCATCATTCTCCTTTTTCGGAGTGATCTCAGTCGAAATTAGAATATCATCGTTGTCTGTAAGAGTCGCAGCATCAGATTCAATAACAAAATTCTCGTCGTCCATGGCGTAATTCAAGCCTGCGATCAAGAGTTTTAGAGCAGCAGCATGTTTATCAAGCAACTTGATTTCCTCAACGTTTCGCTCCTTAATATCTTCCGGAATTTGGTTATTTGCAACATTCGATAGATACCAAGTTTCGAGTTTTGCCCGAGCGTCAGCTAGCAATGCCAACCTATTTGTCCGTAATTCTCTAATTGATTCAGGTGTTAACTCGACAATCCCAGCTTTTGAACCAACAACAGCTGCCACAACCGACGACTTTAGGGTTGTTACTGCATTTCTTGCATAGCTTTCCTTGAAGTCCTTTAAGTTTTTTTCGACACCTTCCCATGCAAATTCAGTCTTTTTAGAAGCTGACCAAGCAGTTCTGTATGTATTCCAAGGTTCAGTTGTCGAAGGGCCAACATTATTGAAATCACCACTTCTGAATCCGCTCGAAAGAAGTGTAGTGATAGCATCGGTCAATGCTCTCCCTTCAGCAGGCTTTAGCTCGATTTTGAACTTGGCTCCGTAGGTGTTCGTGTTTATGTTCGTGATCCGAATCGAAACGTCATCGCCAACGTTTGCTTTATGTCTAGCCTCTTTGGTGCGAATAAGCCCAGGTCCATCGGTTCCATCGGTGCTCACCGTGTACTTCTTGTTTTGCCAGTCATAGTTAATCGTGACTTTGGATTGCCCATTTGCTACTGCTGTAGTTAGAATAGCGAATGAGACGATTATGAGTTTTTGAATCTTCATGTTGCTTCCTCCGAGAATTGAGACAATTTTCACTTGCCGGAAATTGTCATCTTGAATGAATTTTGAAACTCTGCGATCTTTTTCACCTTTTCCTTTTCGAAAGGATAAAACCGCCGAATTGCTTCTTTGTCTAAATCTGAAATTGCATAATTCTTGGCCGAACCAAACTTGCCCTGTTCGGCAGGCTTGAACAAAAATATGGGCAGGTAGTAGCGCATGATGGATTTCGTGTCAAAGCTAACTTGGAGGCATTTGCCAGATGGTGGAAGCGCGAGAACTTGCTCATCCACCCATGTGCTGCTCTTGTTGTTAGGGAACTCACTGAACCAAAGATACGCGCCAGGGCTAATACCATTATCGTCGGGAATATATGAACCGGCTCTCAAGTTCTCTTTGTAATTATCTGGCGTCTTAACGATTATTGCGGCTTTGAACTCTCCGTTTGGATCCTGGTGGTCATGCCACAAACCAAGTGCATGTCCGAATTCGTGTTGTATCAAGCGCATCCATTCAGGATCTGCTAAATCTTTCTGGATTTTTTTGAGCTTCATTGACGGTTTGCCAATGATCAATTTATCCTCAGCTTCCTTCCCAGTTAAGGAACCAAATTCTTCAGGCGTGTCAATTTTTATTCGAATCTGGGCAGAGTGAGTTGATTCACCTTCTTTCCACTCTCGGAACATGCCTTGAGCATCTCTAAAACTAAGCTTAAGATTGGCCTTATGGGGAGGAGAATCTACCCATTCTATTGCAAGCTTCTCTATCTTGCATCTTAGTTTATCAATAAACTGGCCGCTGTCCGGTCCGGGATTCGTAATCTCGTCTTTTACTGGCAAGAATGCAACGGTCACAGTTGAGCCGGGTTGCCACGTTTGGCCATGGTCTATCACTGCCCGGATTCGAAAGTCTGTTTGACTAAGGCTTGCGCCAGCTACGACTTGCTTGCTTAATATCCGCGAACGGTCTTCAAGGAGGTTTTTATACTTGACCTTCATCAAGTCTGGGATGTCATCTGGCCTTCCTTCAATTAAGTTTGACCAATAATTTGAGCCCTTTCCTTCTGCAACAGGTGGATCGGGTGTGAGCTCTGGCTTACTAAATTTCCAAATCACGAGAATAACGATGATCGCGATAAAGACCAAGATAGCAATAATCACCGGGACGCGGTGTCTAGAATTTGAGGAAGTCATTTATTTATCACTTCGCCAGTTTGATTTGATCACTCGCTCATTTCGACAAAGCGAATAGGCGAGAGTCGGATCATAACCTGCATTACCTTTTCATTGCGCTACGCCTGAGCGGTGACGCTCACGGTGTCGCTCCATGTTCCAAATGGAACGTCGTTATCTCTGAATCTGCCCCGGAAGCGTCTTTGCTCGGGAGTGTTTGGCGTGACGGGACCGCGGCCGTCAAGGTACGGGGCGTTGGTGTCGAAGGCAATCGTTGTCCAAGTCGTTTCAAGCCCGACTTGCGATTGGATTTCGATC
>JANNQV010000018.1:0-139154 GCA_031400935.1 Armatimonadota bacterium | reverse complement strand
TCCCATGGCGGGGGCTTTTTTGTGACTGGGGCTTTTTAAGGATCAAGCAGGTTCGCAATTCGTTCATCTAACGTGCGTTGACCATCCTGTATCGCGATGAGGTCGGAAACATCAAGTAGGATAACAGGCTTGTCTGATGCAAAGGTCTTTGAGCCTCCCGTAAACCCATTAGATGAAACGACAACGGCATAATTAGCCTTAAAATGGTGCATGGCGCCATACATATCTCGAATCGTTCCGGGCGAAACGGCCTTTCCATGCGCTTTACATTGGACAACTCCTTTTTGACCGCCCTTGAGAAGCACAATGTCAACGCCTTCATCGCCAGAGCCTCGCGTGACCTTGGCGATGAAGCCGTGAAGCTCAAAGACTTTGGCAACTTGACGCTCGAATTCATAGCCATCCAGGACAAGCCAGAAGCTTGCTTTACGCCTAAGCTGTTCTTCGGATAATTCGCGCTCCTTGCGGCGCGTTTCCCATTCTTCCTGCCTTTCCCGTTCTTGGAATGCAGTGACGAGCTTTGCTCGCTCAGCGGATAGCCGCTCATACTCTTCCATGTCGAGCTCATACTTCTTGATTGCGGTGTACCGCTTAGAAAACCTTGGAGCAATCCAGCGTTCGCTTATGAGGCCGAGCAAACTGAAGAGTATGTAAAAGAATCCGATGGAAAGTGAAACTGAAGCTAAGATCACACCAAAGCCAACTCCGAATAGTCCAGTGCCTCCTTCCTTGCTGATCACATAGGGAGCAATCCTGTAGATCACGATAGACGCGATAGGCAGTCCTGTTATGCAGCCTGCCCAGTTACAATAGAGTTCCAGACGGTCAGTTTTCTCGACTTGCGCCGCAGTCAAACCATAGTTTGAAGGGTCTGGCTTTAGCGGCTCCGGCGGCTTCGGACTCATTTTTGCTACGCTACACCAATTCGATCCTTGCTACGCTTGGTTACCGAGGCGACAATGGGTGCGGATTCTAGTCTGGAAAGCACCTAAGGTAAACGTCGACTTCCGATTCTTCGAAATCTCCGTGTTCCCCGGAAACGTTATGAACGTTTGTTCCAGTATCCACAGTTAACTTAGTTTCGTCCGTGAAACCAATTATAAGAATTTCTGTCCTGTGAACGCCCTTTCGAGGCTTGGCTTGTAAATGCTCGACCGATTGAATGGTCTTACCTACGATGGTTTCGAAGGTCTTGGTGAATGTGTCATTTGCCGGTTGTCCGGCGGTATCAATTGTGGAACTCATGAGTTCTCCAACATCCGCCCTTTCGTGTGGCTTCGACTTATAATGTGCCAGAAGCGGACTTCTACAATTATGTCGAATTTATGTGAACAATGCTCTGAGCCCGCTCTTGTCGCTAATTTTCTGGTTACAATGGCAATACCGCCATTCAGTCCATCTGCCAACAAACCAAATTCTCCGTCAACTCCGCAGATCAAAGGTCGTGTAAAGCCTCGGGCCAGTCCCTCGGGTGTTTAAACACTTCAGCAGATTCAACATTGAGCACCGTAACGATACCACTCGTATACGAAGTTTCAAAGAAATCCCGATCGGCAAGAAGCAATTTGATTGCTTTATGCGCCGCCCGGATCCGGACAACTCCAGAAAACAAGTATGGCGTGCCAATGAAAATTCCCAATCCAGCAAAGACTGAAATGACAGCATGGACGCCAAGCTTCCATAGGACAATGGAAATCACGACAGAAGCTATACAAGCAACTCCGATTAGAGGTCTAATGAAATCAGTTTTCTCGATGATCGCTAGCGATAGCGATCGGTGTACGCCAATCTTGAGATGTCCAGCATCTACTAGAGCATTAAGCTTTCGCCATTCATCTGATCCGCTCATTATCGTACACCTCTTTTGATCCTTCGACCCCCACATCTCAGCAAGGGTCGAAGGTGTTGTACTAAGGAATCGTAGTCACCTGAAACACGCCCGAATAACCGCCAACAGGAACGTCAGCGATTTCGTAGCGCAAGCGGTACCTGCGAACTTCTGGTTGCCCAGCGACAAGCGGTCCGCGGGCGTCAATGTACGGCGCGAAGTGGTCAATCGCGAGAACCGTCCAAACAACTTCGTCAGCGCGTTGCGATTCGATTATCACGCCATCCGCCGTAGCCTTCACCCAGTCAATTTGAACCTGGCTGCCAAGCAATGCGGTTAGTGTGAACGTCGGATCGCCAAGCACAGGCGGCCCACCGACAGGCTCGATCCCGATGTCCTCGCCCATCACCGTGTTGTAGCCAACCGTGTTCTTTGTCCGCTCTGCAAAAGCGATGATTTGGCCAAAGATATCCGCCGAAATTACGAACAAAGGAGCAGGCGGATAAGCTGGAGCGACAGGAGTTGCGCCCATTGGCGTGCCAGCAGGCCCTTCCGACATGATGCTCTTGAATTCGTTGACCTCGATCCCGCTGTTCCGCAGTTGGTCGCTCCGGTTCAATATCCATTGGTACCAAGCGAGCCAGCCATTGAAATTGGTCGAATCTCCCGCCACAATGCCAGCTTGTCCGACGTGAAGCGCAACTTTCGCCGCTGCATTTTGAAGCCAAAGAAGCTTTCCAGCTTCGGTTGATGGTAGCCAGGACACGGGCATTGTAGTACCTCCACAGGTAAAAGTGGTTGTACCCGATGGAACATATGGTTTTCCACCTGGAACTGCGAATTCTCCGACGGGAACCGCGCTGACTCCGAGGGGGAAACCTCCAACTCCAGGCGGAACTGCAATTTCTCCAGGCGGAAAACATGCAGCTCCAAACGGAAAACCTCTAGCTCCGGGCGGAGAATTCGCAATTCCAGCCGGGAATCATGCAGTTCCGGGTGGGAAACCTTTCTTGTCACGCCCCATTCGGGGTACGAGGCGTTCCCGCATGTCGTTGGCATCATTGGAATGCGGTACAACGTCTGTTAACTATGAGCGCCTTGCTAGAATTTCCCACAACCAGAGAACCGAAAACAGGTCGAAAGGCACTAAATGGAATCGCCACCAACGACCTGGTCCATAGCGCCCATGTCGGCACAAATGACGAGCTGTTCCCATCCGTGCTCGAACTCTACGTTGCAGAGGGAAGCATCGTCGCCGACGTGACCTACGGGAGAGGAGTGTTTTGGAAAGCTGTTGCCCCAGGACGCTACAATCTGAAAGCTACCGATCTTTTGACTGGAACCGATTGTCGCAAGCTTCCATATTCAGATGCTTCAATTGACTGCGTTGTATTAGACCCGCCATACATGCACACACCTGGCGGAACGGCCCATGTAGGCCACCAAAACTACGAAGGCTACTACCAGAACAACGGTACGTCAAATGGTGAGGGTGCCAAATACCATGAAGCAGTTTTGGAGCTTTACTTCGATGCGGCAAAAGAGGCGAAGCGGGTTCTCAAGACGAACGGGATATTCATTGTCAAGTGCCAAGACGAAGTTTGCGCTAATCAACAGCGACTAACGCATGTCGAACTTATTAACGAATTTGCCTCTCATGGCTTTGTTTGCGAAGACCTGTTCGTGATTGTTCGAAACAACAAACCTGGCGTGAGCCGTGTTGTTCGACAGGTCCACGCAAGGAAAAACCACTCTTACTTTCTTGTATTTCGCAAACCTGCTGGTAGATCCCGGTGGAAAGGACCGAAATGACTTCCGTAGAACTGTTGATAGA
The DNA here is from genome assembly GCA_031400935.1 of Armatimonadota bacterium. GTDB lineage: Bacteria > Armatimonadota > Fimbriimonadia > Fimbriimonadales > Fimbriimonadaceae > JANNJE01. Next base: position 135,492 of record JANNQV010000018.1, on the reverse strand, counting down.
GGTCATTAAGGAACACGCGCCGGAGGATATCTGGCTGGATTCTACTTTGGCAGGATATAGGCTCCTTGGCAATACGAACCGTGGCGAAATTGGCGAAGAGTTTGTTCTCCGCTTCGTTACAAACGCAGGAATTGAAGCGAAAAAGGGAAGTCGTACTGCGAGAACGGATATGCTCATTGCGCAACATCGCTTTGAAGTCAAAACCGCTTCACTGGGAGCCAAAGGAACGTTCCAGTTCAATCATGTTCGGCTCGACAGGAATTACGAATACCTGCTTTGCTTAGGAATTTGTCCAAAGGAGATTGTGTTCAACATGTGGCGAAAAGGTGATGTAGCCGAAGGCAATGCCGGGACTCTGGTTAGAATGGCTGAAGGGCAGGCTGTGACCTACAAAATCACTAAGAAACTGGCAGACATGCTACCTATCGATGTCCTGCCAAAGACACTCCGAGCTACCCTAAAGAAATAAAGTCGACTGCTTAGAGTTCCGAACTACATCCGAACCCTTGCGATGTTCCCTTGGTATTTAGAGGAAACTCCGGTTTCGCATCGAATTGAAAGACAAGGAAAATGAAGACACAATCCTGAAAGGTCCATATCCATGATTCTCTCGTTGCTTCTCTCACTCGCCATGTCTCAATCCACCATTCACAGCGGCACAGCCATCCCAAGCCCGCGCCAGCTTGAATGGCAGAAGCTCGAATACTACGCTTTCGTCCACTTTGGCCCAAATACGTTTGCCGATCAGGAATGGGGGCATGGAAACGAGGACCCGAACAGCTTCAACCCAACAGCGCTCGATTGCCGTCAATGGGTTCGCACCTTCAAAGAAGCTGGTATGAAGCAGGTGATTATCACCGCCAAGCACCATGACGGATTTTGCCTTTGGCCCTCGAATTTCTCGAAGCACACAGTCGCCCAAAGCAAGTGGCGAGATGGGAAAGGCGACGTTTTGGCGGAGCTGAGAAAGGCTTGCGACGAATACGGAATGAAGATGGGGGTCTATCTTTCGCCCTGGGATCGCAACCATCCTCAGTACGGGACTCCCGGCTACAACATCATTTTCGCCGCGATGCTGAAGGAAGTTCTAACCAAATACGGGCCTGTATATGAAGTCTGGTTCGATGGAGCGAACGGCGAAGGGCCGAACGGAAAAAGGCAAATTTATGACTGGAACCTATTTATTTCGACAGTGCGCCAGTATGCGCCCGATGCCGTGATCTTTTCGGATGCGGGACCCGATATTCGCTGGGTTGGCAATGAAGATGGAATTGCGGGCGAAACTTGCTGGAGCACAGTTGACCTTTCGAGCCCGAAAACTGCGATCGGCGCTGCTGATACGAAGTATTTGAACGTCGGTGATCCAAAGGGCAAAGATTGGGTTCCAGCGGAGTGCGATGTTTCAATTCGCCCAGGCTGGTTCTATCATGCAAGTCAAGACAATCAAGTGAAGTCCCCAGCGAAGCTTTTTGAACTTTACGAGAAGTCCGTTGGAAGGAATGGCTCGCTGCTTCTCAACGTTCCTCCAGATCGGAGGGGGCTGATCCATGAGAATGACGTGAAAGCGTTGATGGGGTTCAAGAAGTTGAGGGATGCCTCGCATCGCGAAGCTCGCGATGAAAAAGATCGTGGAGCTCGCGATGAAAAAGATCCAATTTTCCTCAATTCTACGGGACGTCCACCAGAAGCGGATGGTCCCTTCGGCAAAGATTCAAGTCCAGAGCTACTTAAAGTCGAGAAGTATGTTGATGGAGTGTTGCTAAGAGAACATATCGTAAACGGTCAGCATGTCACCAGTTTTGAAATCAGAAGTTACATTGACGGCAAAGCTACAACTGTTGCGACTGGCACTACGATTGGCAACAAGCGGATCGTGCGATTTCAGCCAGTCAAGACTAAATGTATTTGGGTCATCTACAAACCCAGCTTTCCTAATCAAAACTTAGGGATCGGCCCTTCGATTTCTGAACCTGAATTTTCAAGGGCGAACGAAGTTGAAATTACGTCACTGAGTTCTCCCGTTGCGATCTCAGCCGAAATCAAATCAATGGTTGCAGCCAGCCAAAAAGCTCACGGTGATTTCAGATTCGGCACGATGCCAATTGAAGAGAAAAAGAGGAGGGCCGACGTGATGGCAAAGGTTGACAAGGCGAACACCGCTCGAATGAAGGAAATCGTTAACCAAAACGGTTGGCCGACTCAAGAGATTTTTGGCACGGAAGGCGCCAGCAACGCCTGGCTTCTCTTGCAGTACGCAGACGCAGAGCCCGATTTTCAGGAGAATTGCTTGAAGCTCATGGAGCCTCTTGCTCAAACAGGAGACGTCAAAAGGGTTGATTGGGCAATGCTCACCGATCGAGTCCTCTGTGCTCGAGGCAAAAAGCAGAGATACGGCACGCAGAACTCGCTTGAGGGGAGTAAATGGATCATGAAACCAGTCGAGGAGCCAAAGAATCTAGATGCTCGGCGAGCCGAAGTCGGGCTGATTCCAGTTGAGGACTATAACACCTTTATGATGAAGCTTATGAAAGGACAAGTCGGGGAGCCCGAAACAAAGGCTCAAAAGGATAAAAGGATGGCGTGGTTCCGCGAAGCCCGCTTCGGAATGTTCATCCATTGGGGGCTATATGCGGTCCCTGCGGGTGAATGGAAAGGCAAGAACTTCGCTGGAGCCAGCGAATGGCTGATGTATTCTGCCCAAATTTCAGCGAAGGATTATCACCCGCTTCAAGCTCAGTTCAACCCAGTGAAATACGATGCCAAGCGCTGGGTACAGATCGCAAAAGATGCGGGCATGAAGTACATCGTGATCACAAGCAAGCACCATGATGGATTTGCGCTCTTTGACAGCAAGCTGACCGATTGGGACATCATGAACACTCCGTTCAAGCGTGATGCCTTGAAGGAACTCGCGAAGGCTTGCAAAGAGGGCGGAATCAAGCTTTGCTTCTACCATTCGATCATGGATTGGACTCATCCAGATTACGGCCTGCGAAGGCCGTGGGATCTTAGGCCAGAAGTTCCTACCAATATGGATAAGTACACGGTCTTTATGAAGGGACAATTGAAGGAGCTTCTGACCAATTACGGAGATATCGGAATTCTTTGGTTCGATGGAGAATGGGAGCCACAGGCATGGACCCATGAACGGGGAGTGGACCTTTACCATTACGTTCGTTCGTTGCAACCCAAAATCATCATCAATAATCGCGTTGACGTCCATCGAAGCGGCATGGCTGGAATGAGTGCAAACGACCAAGCGGTCGGCGATTACGGCACTCCCGAACAGGAGATTCCGGCAAATGGAATGCCCGGACTCGATTGGGAAAGCTGCATGACTATGAATGGCTCATGGGGATTCCACAAAAATGACCAAAGCTGGAAGTCCGCTGAAACACTGGTTCACAACGTGATTGATTGCGCCAGCAAAGGTGGCAACTATCTCTTAAATGTCGGCCCAACCAATTTGGGAGAGATTCCTGAAGCAAGCGTTCAAAGGCTTGCCGCTGTTGGGGCCTGGATGAAGCTGCATGGCGAGACGATTTACGGTTCGCAAGCTGGTCCGTTCGCTAAACCTCTGCCTTGGGGCCGAGCGACTCGAAAAGGCAATAAGCTTTACTTGCACTTGTTCAACCCATCGCTTGCGACAATCGAATTGACAGGATTGGACGGAAAAATTGGCAAAGCATACAGATTCTTGGACAAAAAGCGAGTTGCGATCGTGAAGTCAAAGAATGGCTGGACAGTGACGAATCCTGAGCCTAAAGTCTTCATCAAAGAGCCAATGCCCGAAGTGTTTGTCGTCGAATTTACAGGCAAGTTAGTTGCGATTACACCGCCTGCGCCGCCAATTGTTCCAGACCCAAATGGCAACATGATATTGAAGGCGATTGATGCAGAAGTTCAAGGTTCAGCGCATTACGAATCAGACGAATCAAAACAGTGCATCGGGTTTTGGACCAATAGCAACGACGTCGTCTCGTGGCAGTTTGTATTGGATAAACCAGGCAACTTCCAGCTTTCAGCTGAAGTTGCCTGCGAACCTTCTAGCGCCGGCAACGTAGTAGGCGTTTTGATCGGCGTAAAGCCGTTTTCGTTCACCGTTCCTGATACCGGCAGTTGGACAACGTTCACAAAGGTTGAAATTGGGAAGCTGGCATTGGCTCCGGGTGGCAAAGTAAAGGTGGTTGTAAAGGCGCAAAAAATGGCGGGAGGAGCCCTCATGAACCTTCGATCCGTTTCGCTGGTCCGCCAGAATGATTAGCCCGAGCTTGGACCCGCAAAAGGCACATGCGAATGCTGCATTAGATCTTCGAGATTGACAAACTCAAGTGTAAATTCGTGAGTGGCTTCTAACACGACCTTCGGTGCCATGCCTACTTCAAATGCCTCTTGCCACCTTTGTGCGCACAGGCACCAGCGATCTCCGGGCTTGAGTCCCGGAAACTCCCATTCTGGATGCGGGGTTGAGAGGTCGTTTCCAGCCATCATGCTGAATGAAAGGAACTGCTCGGTAGCAATAATACAAACAGTGTGTACCCCTTGATCGTCAGCACCAGTGTCACAGCAACCCGTTCGATAGAATCCGGTCTTTGGGTTTGTGCTGCAAGTTTCGAGTGGTCCGCCGAGGACGTTAACTGAAGGTTTCACAATGCAGAGTTTACTTCCCAAAAGAGGGGCATAGCATCGCAATTCTGGAGAATGTACAAAGCCGAAATTTGCCAGTAGCGGTTACGAAGCCTTTGCAATCATTTCCGCTGTCAAGAGTTCTGGCTCGTTGTCACCTGTAATGACTCCAGCAGGAATGATTACCTTCTTGATTTCCAGATTGCTTGGAACTTCGTACATCACGTCGAGCATGATTTGCTCAATGATCGAACGAAGTGCCCTTGCTCCCGTCTTGCGTTTTAAGGCTTCTGCCGCGATTTCTTGCAAAGCGCCAGGCTCGAATATTAGCTCAACTCCGTCAAGCTCGAAGAACTTCGAATATTGCTTCAAAAGCGCATTTTTAGGCTCGGTGAGAATTCGCATCAGCGTGTCTTCGTCAAGCTGATCGAGTGGCGCGATGACCGGAAGACGCCCAATAAATTCTGGAATCAGACCGTAATGAAGCAGGTCTTCAGGCATGATCTTGCGCAGAATGTTCAGGTCCTGCTCTTTTTTGCTTTCCGGAGTTGCCCTAAAGCCGAGGACGTTTTCTTTCATTCGGCGGCGAATGATGTCTTCAATTCCTTCAAAGGCACCGCCGCAAACAAACAAGATGTTTGTTGTGTCAATCGGAATGTATTCTTGCTGCGGGTGCTTTCGTCCACCTTGAGGCGGAACGTTCGCTGTTGTGCCTTCTAAAATTTTGAGCAGAGCCTGCTGAACGCCTTCGCCTGAAACATCTCGAGTGATCGAAGGGTTGTCGCTCTTGCGGGCGATCTTATCAATTTCATCCACGTAGATGATTCCGCGCTCGCAAAGTTCTTTTGCATTTGCCGGATTCATGGTTTCGGCGGCTTGATAGAGTTTGAGAAGTATGTTTTCAACGTCTTCGCCAACGTAACCGGCTTCGGTGAGCGCTGTGGCATCTGCAATCGCGAATGGAACATTCAGCATTCGCGCCAATGTTTGCGCTAAAAGGGTTTTCCCAGAACCAGTTGGCCCAACCAGCAGAATGTTACTTTTTGAGAGTTCGACATCGTGGTCAATTGTCTCTCGAACCCGCTTATAGTGGTTATAAACTGCGACTGAAAGCGATCGTTTGGCTTTGGTTTGCCCGATTACATATTGATCCAGGAATCCAACGATTTCCTTTGGCTTTGGAACTTCGCCTTCTTTGGCAACTGACGATTGGCGCGAAACTGCAGCGGTAATCGGTGCTTGCCTATCCGGTTCGCTATTCAGAATTCCGTTGCAAAGATCAACGCAATCGGAACAAACCGCCCCATGCAATCCGACTATCAATTTCTTGACTTGTTCTTTCGTTTTGCCACATAGGCAGCATTGTTCTCGACGTTCCATCATCTTTGGCATCCAATCCTCGAATATATTATCGTTCGCCGGGCTTCAAAACTTTATCAATTACGCCATATTCTTTCGCTTGTTCGGCAGACATGAAGTAATCGCGGTCGCAATCTGCTTGAACTTTTTCTCTTGTTTGCTTGGTGTGCTTAGCCAAAACATTAAAGATAATATCATTGTAGCGGTTGAATTCGGCAAGTGCAACATTCATGTCAGCAATGGTGCCACGAGTTCCAGCCGAGCCTTGATGAATCATCACTCGTGCGTTTTCGAGGCAATATCTCTTTTCGGCCGCGCCACCAGCGAGCAATACGGCACCCATGGAAGCAGCTTGCCCGACGCAGATCGTGGCAACGTCTGGCTTGATGATCTGCATGCAGTCATAAATCGCCATTCCAGCGCTAACAGAACCGCCAGGGCTGTGAATATAAAAATCAATATCCTTGTCGGGGTCTTCTTTCTCAAGGAACAAGAACTGCGCTACCAAAAGATTAGCAACATAATCGTCCACTTCTGTCCCAAGAAAAACGATGCGGTCTTTCAACAGCCTCGACCAAATATCGTAGCTGCGCTCGCCACGAGCAGTTTGCTCAATTACGTAAGGAATTCCCATTCCAACTAAGTTATCGTTTTTCATCGTAGTAGCTCGTACGTCAATTCTCGGTGTTTTGAACCAAGATTCCTAGCTTTTCTTGCTTTTCTTTGGCTTTGTTTGTGTTGGTGGAGCATCTGAAATCTCGATTTGTGCATGTTCTCGCAAGAAATCCGTCACCTTTCGGAAAACCGAGCGGAAATGTAGTTCTTGAAGTGAGCCCTGCTTTTTCATGATGTCCAATAGCTCTTTCGGATCCATTTCATATTCTCTCGCCATCACGATAAGCTCGCGATTGAGGTCGGAATCCACGAGTTTCATAGTTTCAAGGTCGAAGATTTTTTGAACGATCACAGCCCTTTGAACATGAAGTTTTGCTTCGTGCTCCCAAGCAGCAATCAACTCTTCGATCTTCATGCCGTTTTGCTCGGCATATTGTTCCATCGTAACGCCCTTTTCTCTTTGTTCTTGCGCCAGGTCGTTCAATCGGCGAGAAGCAACTTGCTCCCACATGGTATCTGGAACGTGAACAGTTGAAGATGTCAAAAGAATTTCAAGCAACTGCTCGTTCAAATAGTCCGCGACCATGTTGTCCTTTGCGGCTGTTATGGCTTCCCGAACACTCTCGCGCAATTCTTCAACAGACTCAGTTCTAAGGCTCTTCGCGAATGCATCGTCAAGTTCGGGCATTTGGACTGCGTTGATTGAACGGACAGATACTTGCGCTTTCATCGTTTTGGTAGCCCAATCTTTCTCTTGGAAGTTTTCCGGAAATGTCAGTTCAAGGTGTTTGATTTCATCTGAGGTCATGCCCATTAGTGCTTGGTCGAGTTGGGGAAAAGTCTGTCCGGCGATAGTCATGAAGTTGCGTCCCTCGCCTTCGTCGCCATCTGGACGGACGTTTACAACTGCGACATCGCCTTCTTCAATCCCTCTGCCACTGACAGCGGTTCGAGTTGATTTTCCACGCCGCAACTCGTCAATTTGGTGGGTGATTTCTTCTTCGGTCACTTCCATCGGCGGCCTTGATGCTTTCAGTTTTTTGTACTCGATTAGCTCGACTTGAGGAGCCAATGGAACCTTGATTTCAAAGGTGCATTTGCTTTCTTCCTGATTCAATTCCTTGACAGAAATGGAAGGTTGGCTGTGCGGCTCCAACTTTTCACTTTCTAAAGCTTTGGGAAAAGTATCGCGGACAATGATGTCTGCCGCTACTTCAGCAAGATGATCCGGGTTTACGTGCTGCTCAAGCATTTGGCGAGGGGCCGAACCCGGTCGAAATCCCGGAAGCTTAATGTCCTTTGTGATCTTCTTAAAGGCACGGCTAAAACCGCTCTTTACCGCTTCTTCAGCGGCAACGACGGTCAATTGCACGGTGCATGGGTTCAATTCGGCTCGAGTAATTTGCATAAAAACAGCTTCCATCCGCCCGGTTTTGGCGGGGGTTTGTAGGCAGATTGTACCTGGAGAGGACAGATGACTAGGGTGAAGTGGGTGAGTTGGGTGAATTGGGTGAGTTAAGTAACCCAGGTCAGTTAGCCTCGTTTCAATCTAACCATTACTCTGAAATCAATAATCAAGCTAATTACGATCTTCACGCGTTATCCACTTCACGACTCACCCACTTCACCCAAGTCATCCCGTTCAGGGCGTCATCTCGTTAAGCCTTCGAATCCGATCTTCAGTCGAAGGATGAGTTCGAAAAAGGTTCATCAGTCCAGCACCGCCGCCAAAAGGATTTACGATGCACATGTGAGCCGCAGCAGGCGGCATGTGGCTGGGCTTCATTTCGACTCCCATTTCTAGTTTTCGCAATGCTCCCGCCAGCCCCGAAGGCGTCCCGGCGATTTCGGCTCCCATCCGGTCTGCTTCATATTCGCGGGCTCTGGAAATGCCAAGCTGAACCATTGTCGCCGCCAACGGAGCGATTAAGGCAACTAGAAGCATGACAAATATATTTCCGCCACCTTCTTCATCGCCGCCCCCGAAAAATGCGGCGAATCGAGCGATGAAAGCTAGCGTCATTACCGCTCCTGCGATGGAAGCCACAATTGCCATCGTCAATGTGTCTCGGTGCTTGATGTGCGCCAGTTCATGTGCGATTACACCTTCTACTTCTGATTGATCGAGGATTTGGAGCAAGCCTGTATTGACAGCAACAACTCCATGTTCTGGGTTTCTTCCAGTTGCAAATGCGTTCGGCGAAGGGTCGTTTACGACATAGAGGCGTGGCGTTGGAATTCCCGCTCGCTTGGAAAGTCGTTCGATCATTGCCACGAGTTCAGGTGCTTTGGCGGGGTCTACGGGTTCTGCTTTGGTCATTTTCAACACCAATTTATCGCTGAACCAATAGGTTCCAATGTTCATGGCGATGGCTAAGCCAAGGGCGACAAACATTCCAATTTGCCCTCCGACCATTCGGCCGATGAAGAGAAACAGCGCCGTAAGCGCGACTAACAAGATTCCAACTTTTACTGTGCTCATTTTTCTTTCCGGAAGTAGCTTGGGCATCCTGCCCAAGATTTCAGATTGTTCGTGTATGTTCCGTTACTTATCTTAACGCAATCTGGTTCGAAACTGTTCCAGAAGAAGCATGGATTTATCCGAAAATGTTGGGGCTCAAACTCATCAAATCTGGGCTCTCAAATGAAAACCCGGCTTTCGACAAGCGCATCGGAATCACCTTAGTACTGCTAAGAATCAGTTCAGGCTCGATTCCCATTTTCGGCGAAATGAGCCGAACCAGAAATTCTGGGGATGGCGGAGCGAAAAACGTCCCAGTCTTTGCCACCATGAACTTCGAGAGTTCGGCCTGGCGGACAGGATTCGGGGTGCACAAGTTGATGGGCCCATCCATTTCGTTTTCAATGATGAACTCAACTGCCCTGCAAAAATCTTGGATACTAATCCAAGAGATCCACTGCCTTCCAGTCCCGATTCTGCCACCCACGCCACGCTTGGTGGCTTTGACCATTTCGTTCAAAAATCCGAGACCTGGTTGAAAGATGACTCCAGCTCTCAGTATTGTGAGTTTCATAGTGTTAGGGCAAGACGAAATGGCAGTCCCTTCCCATTCTTTGCAAATCTCGGATATTGGGCCGTCGCCAACCATTGAGTTTTCATTCAGTTCTTCGTCGCCGCGATTTCCGTAGTAGCCGATGCCGCTCATGTTGATCCACATTCGAGGCGGATTCTTTGCGGATTGGAGAGCACTTCCAATCTCATGGGTCGGCCAGACTCTTGAAGATCGAATGGTCTTCAAAGTTTCTTGCGTCCATCTTTGAGCGATCGGCTCGCCGCAGAGGTTGACTACTGCCAACACGCCTTCTAGCTCTTGGTTCCATTCGTCGTTGCCGTCTAGCCACTTCACCGATTTGACTGAGCCATTTACAGGATTGCCGCTTCGGCTAAGGACGACCGATGAAATTCCAATCGCACGAAAGTGGGCGATCAAGGCTCTTCCTAGATCGCCCGATCCTCCGGCAAGTACGATTCGATGTTGGAGGTGGTTCATGTTTGGGCTTTTGGGAGTGCGCGGGCTTGACCGCGTTCTTGCTGTCTCTTTCTTAACGACTATTGAACCCAGTGTTCGGTGCAAATTCCGAAAAAAAGCGCGATCAAGCCCGCGCACTCCCAAAGTCTTCCCCCATCCACTCTTTCTGCAAATCTTGCTCAACCCCTAAGGACTGAAACACCCGCGCAACGACCGTATCTGCCAAATCTTCTAAAGATTTCGGTTTCGAATACCATGCAGGCGAAGCCGGAAGAATGGTTGCGCCTGCCTCTGCGAGTTGGGTCATGTTTCGAAGGTGAATTATATTCCAGGGCATCTCTCTAGGAACAAGAATCAGTTTGCGTTTTTCTTTCAGGCAAACATCGGCCGAACGGGTCAAAAGATCGTTTGAGATTCCATTCGCAATTCGCCCCGCCGTTCCCATGCTGCAAGGAATAATCACCATTCCATCATGCCGAAACGAGCCGCTAGCAGGAGGTGTGAAGTAGTTCTTTTCGTCGAGTATTCGGATGTTTTCAAAAGGCTCGCCGAGCCATTTTTCGATGTCGAGGTTGTCTCGCGAAATGGTAATTCCAAGCTCTACGGAAGCTACCTGCTCTGCTTGGGCAGAGAGAATGAGGAAGACTTCGTCAAACTTTTTGGCGGCAAATTTGAGGAATCGCTGAGCGTAAATCGCTCCACTTGCACCCGTAACCCCCACAACTATTTTGCCCGTAGACATTAGGTTCATTGTAACAGTGTTGGGAAGGGTGCGGGGTATGGGGATGTTGCGCAGCCCAAGGAGCGCGTGGCGTCTCGCCCGCATCTGGGTCGGTCTGGCGTCTCGCCGACCACAAACTGCAATCCGCCAGCCACCATGTGAACATTGAGAAAAGCATGGTTCGGATTCTTGCACCCCTCCAGGGTGCGGCATTTGGACGGCCGTTGAACCCGGAGTCTCCCAGATTCGTCTCCGGGCTATTAGGCTTTGACTCCTTCGGAGTCACTAAACTTCAGTCCGCTTTGGAGATTGATTCCGTCCCCTGCAAATCGCAAAATTTCAGGCTCTTCAGGCTCGGGGAGAGCAGGAGGATGAATGCAGAAGGCGGAACTGTGCCCCCATCCCAACCTTCCCCCGTCAATGAAAGACCGAAATCCCTGGAAATTAGTGGCTTGACGGGGGAAGGAGCCGCTCGCCGCAGACCGCTAACTGCTAACTGATGACCGCCAACCAGCAATCACTTCTGCCTCGCGTTCCCGACTCATTCCAGCCCTTTGCGGCTCACTTGCCCGCTCGGAAGTCCACCAGCCAATCGTATCAACAATTGTCTCTTCAACTGAACGATGAACCAAGCCAACATGCTTTGCCAGGTCGCAAGAAACGTGGTCTATGGCTCGATCATTTGGATCAAAACTCGAATAGTGTGGAAGGTCTGACCAGGGTTTGATTCCGGATTCTTGTAGTGCAGAAACTGGAATCGGGCAAAGCTGTGCCATTGGATTGATCAGCCCCTGAGCCAACTCAAGTAATTGTTTGAATCGAATTTGTGAGGCAGGGCCGACGGCGTTCATTGTCCCAGTCGTCGAATTCTCGACGCACCGAACCATAAAAGCTGCCAAATCACGAGCATCAATGAACTGCGTCGTTGCCTCATCGTCATCAGGAATCAAAACATCTCCGCCAGCGTGAATTCTCGCGAGCCAATAGGTAAACCGATCCGTATGGTCGTGCGGCCCGACGATAAGCCCAGGACGGAGAATGCAAACTCCATTCTTAAACGAGCCTTTGCCTTTAAGTAGTGCCATTTCGCACGCAACTTTGAGTGGGCCGTAGGTTTCGCCAGTGATCTCAGCGGCATTATTCCAATTCGGTTCGTATTTTTTCGAATCCTCTAAGACCGGGGCAGAATCAGGATCATAAACACTTACGGTTGAGATCAGGAGATAAAACTTCACCTTGCCCGAAAGAGCCTGTATCGCAGAGCGAACCTGAGATGGCCGGTAAGCGCATGTGTCAATCACTGCATCTAAGTCAGCATCTCCCAGGTTTGAAAGTTCGGAATTTCGGTCTCCAATGACTCGCTGAACACTTCCTTCGAACAAATCTGCCCCGGTTTGCCCGCGGTGAAAGAGGGTGACTTCGTGATTCCCAGCCAGCAACGCCTCGACCAAATGTCGCCCCACAAATCGGGTTCCGCCAATTACCAAAACTTTCATGTCTCAGATTGTGACGCACGTATTGGTTACAACACGTCTCTAAGTTGAAAATGTGCATTTCTGGGTAAAATTAACGATCATTCCCAGCCGCATCGCGAAACCGAGCCGATGCACCTTTTGAGGACTTTCACCTGTGGCCGAACACGATCTTAAAATACAAATGGTCAACGTTGACGACGAACTCAGTCGTTGCTACGTTAACTACGCTCTCAGCGTCATTATTGCCCGCGCACTTCCAGATGTTCGCGATGGATTAAAACCCGTTCAACGCCGAATTCTGTACGCGATGCGCGAGCTAAATCTCACTTCGGATTCAGGCTATGCCAAATGCGCCAAGGTTTGCGGTGAAACCATGGGCAACTTCCACCCGCACGGCGAAGCTGTTATTTATCCAACCCTCGTTCGAATGGCGCAGCCCTGGTCGTTGCGATATCCGCTGATTGAAGGTCAAGGGAATTTCGGCTCGATTGATGGCGACGGGGCCGCCGCTATGCGATATACCGAATGCCGCCTTTCGCCACTCGCGATGGAAATGCTGGAAGACCTTGACAAAGAAACGGTTGATTGGGTTCTGAACTATAGCCAAACACTAAATGAGCCTATGGTTCTGACAGGCAAATTCCCGAATCTGCTTTGCAACGGTTCGCAAGGAATCGCAGTTGGCATGGCGACGAATATGCCTCCGCACAACCTCACCGAAGTTTCCAATGCGATATTAATGCGTGTGGACAATCCGGATTGCTCGCTCGAAGAGATAATGGAAGTCATGCCCGGCCCAGATTTTCCAACTTACGGAACGATTATGGGCACCAACGGAATCAAGAGCGCCTATACAACGGGCCGCGGTTCTGTTGTCATGCAAGCCAAAACGATGATCGAGCCTGGCGAAATGGGCAAATCGTCCATCGTCATTACCGAAATTCCATATCAAGTCAAAAAAGAAAGCTTGGTCAAGTACATCGCAGACATTGGCAAGAACAAGAAGTTTGACGGGATCACTGACGTTCAGGACTATTCTGACAAGCGCGGAATGAGGGTTGAGGTCAGCCTTCGCCGCGACGTGAACCCGAACAAGGCCCTGAACTATCTTCTCAAACACACGCCATTGCGAACCAGTTTCGGCTGCATCATGCTTTCGCTTGTTGATGGCGCCCCGCGAACTTCGCCGCTCCCGATTTTGCTCGATGAATACATCGCTCACCGCAGATCGGTCATCGAAAGAAGAACTCGTTACGAATTGGCTAGGGCATTTGACGAAGTCCACCTGAACGAGGGTTACCAAATCGCACGAAGGTTCCTCGATGAGGTCATTCAGACAATTCGCGATTCAGACGACGTTCCGACAGCCCGTGTGAATTTGGTTCGAAAGTTTGGTATGTCGCCCTACCAAGCCAATGCAGTGCTTGCGATGGCGTTGAGGCAATTGACCCGTCTTTCGCAGCAAGAACTTGAAAACAAGTACAAGGATGCTCTGCTTCGGGTTCAAAACCTATTGGATATTTTGAATGACAAAGTTCGTTCGACACGGGTTTTGACCGATGAAGTCATCGCAATGCGAGACAAGCACGGCGACGAACGGCGAACTCGAATCATCGCCCGCGAAGCGGGAGATTTCAGCGAAGAAGACCTGATTCCAGAAGAAGAATGTATCATTTCCATCTCCCGAGACGGCTATATTAAGCGGGTCAGCATAGACGCCTGGCGGCAGCAAAAGCGCGGTGGAAAGGGAGTGAACAACACCCAAAAGGCAGACGACGAGCCAGCGCACCTCTTCCAGGTGAATACGCACCACTATATTTTGTTCTTTACAAATCGAGGACGGGTTCATAAGCTTCGCGCCTATGACATTCCTGAAAATGGCCGCTATGCCAAGGGAATGCCGGTTATCAATTACATTGCCATTGAAAGTGATGACCGAGTGACGGCAACTGTCAGCGTTAAGGATATCAATGCGGAAGGCTTCCTGACGATGATTACTCGCAAGGCGGAGATCAAACGAACGGAGCTGAACAAGTTTGGCAACATTCGATCAAACGGAATCAATGCATTTGACATCGAGGAAGGCGACGAACTTGGCTGGGTTTTGCGAACTCGTGGAACCGACGACGTGATTTGCGTTACTCGCGAAGGCCAATCTATCCGCTTCAACGAAACACAAGCGCGTTCACGAGGACGCCAAGCTGGCGGAGTGAGGGCAATGAGGATGCGCGGCGACGATGCGCTGGTTTCGGCGGACATCATTCAGCCCGATATGACCCTTCTCGTAGTAGGCGCAAACGGCTACGGCAAGCGAACGAATCTTGACGAATATCGCGTTCAAGGTCGTGGCGGTTCTGGCATCCTTACGATGAATGTCACCGCGAAAACCGGGGTGATCATTGGCGCAGAAGTTGTCAGCGACGATGATCGCCTGCTTCTCATGACCACACAAGGCAAGGGCATCCGAATGAAGGTGAACGGCATTCGCCTGGTTGGAAGAATCGCGCAAGGCGTGAAGCTGATTGACTTGGCTGCTGGTGATCAAGTTCGAAACATTGCAAGGATCATTCAGGGTGAAGATGACGGGGATGTTGACTTGGCGGAAGGCGTAGACGGGGATGAGTAAGATCTAATCAGGAATGAACCAAAGGCTGTTATCTGTTGGATTCACGATCAAGTGACCGCCTTCAAACATCTTGGACATTCCTTGGGAAACTGCCGAGCCAAGACCGCCGAACCCGGGAATTGTACTGATTTCGCTTTGAGTCATCGGAAGTCCTTCGAGCATGGCTTTTACAAACCATGGGTCTGCGCTTCGGATTTTGAGGCGAAACGGCGTACGCTTCACCGGGAGCACCGTCGAACTTTGGGCAAAAACGATTGTTGTGGATGCCATTGCAACGATTGCGAACAGAATTCTGACCATAGTTTTCAGACGAAGGAGAACCAACGTCGTTACCTTATCCATCATTTTGCATTGCTTAATTCCCATAACTTTTGTAAACTATGGTTGTGGACAACGAAGATCGAGTTCCGGAAACAGTGGAAGTCAGCGAGAATAAGCCGGTCTCCCCGCCGAATGCCGAGCCTGTAATGAACTTTACTCAAGCGAAAATTGCTCGCGAATCAAGGCCGGCTCGTAGTTTTGGAAACAAAGTCATTTTGGTTCTCGTGACTTTGGCGACGCTGATTGGTGGACTCGCTGCTTCTGTTCAGCTATACGATTACGTCACCCGCGAAAAAAAGCAGGATACGAATATCGGTTCAGATAGCTCGAACGGCTGGGTTTCAGGCGAATTGCAGCAAGTGGAACGGACAATGGTTGGCTCTCATTTTTCAATGATCGTGCCTCCAAATTGGACAGTCGCAGACAGGACTACGTTTGAAAGTTCGATGAGAATGACTGGAAACAACTTCGATCAACTTCTATCCGGAACGAACGCTCCCATAGACATTCAATTCCTTATGCCGAAAGTCGGTACTCCAGACGATGAAGCTGGACTCGCCACGCAGCTTTTCCTCCTGCCAAAATCGGAAAACGGCTCAATTGAAGCAATGTTGAGCGAATTGGAAGATATTAGAAACGGCCCCAAAAACGGCTTTATGGATAGCAACGGACGAGTGCGGATCGAAGCCCATGAAAAAATCGAAGGCGAAGAGTGTCCCGTTTTGAGAGTCGTTTTAAGCATTGGCGAGGAGAATGATCCGGGCCATGTTGTCTCTATAGCCAACCTGTTCTATGCTTACTCCGTTGAAAACGTTTGGTGTGCAATGACTTTTTGCAGGCCAGGCTATGAAATCCAGTCGTCGGAGACGATTCTGGCTATGGCGAAGTCCATTCAGGTTGTTGGCGGGTAGTCGGTAGGTAGTCGGCAAGTGGTTTGCACGTGGTCGGCAGGTTGATGGCAAGTTGTTGGCAAGTGGTACGGGACTTTTTGGTTTGCAGTTAGCTGTTGGCGGTTAGCGGTAACCGGAGCGACTAAGACTGAATCGAAAGACGGGAGAAGGAAATTACATGCTTCAGACGAACATCTCGATTGAATCCGTCTGCCAACTGCTTACCGCCAACTGCCAACATCCAACCGATTTCCGGTATCCTCCAAGCCAGCCATGAGCAATACTTTCATGCCCTCAACCGAGACTGTTTTCGAGCGGATCGGCGATAACACGATGGTCGTCAACATGGGGCCGCAGCACCCCAGCACCCACGGCGTTTTGCGTGTGATCTGCGAACTCGAAGGCGAGGTCATTGTCAGTTGCAAATCTGTCATCGGATATCTGCACACGGGAATGGAAAAGGAAGCCGAATATCAGCAGTACTACAAATGCGTCGTGATGACCGACCGGATGGATTATCTGAACGCAAACGGAACGAATTTGGCACATGCTTTAGCGGTTGAAAAGTTGCTCGGTTGCGAGATTCCAAAGCGATGCCAGTATTTGCGAGTCATCTTGGCTGAATTGAGCCGAATTGCTAGCCATTGCGTTTGGCTCGGAACCGCGGGACTTGATTTGGGAGCCATGACTCCTTTCTTCTATATCATGCAGCAGCGAGAAAATATTCTGGATATGTTCGAAATGTTCAGCGGTGTTCGCATGATGCCAAGCTGGATCGTTCCAGGTGGGATTCGCGGAGATATGCCTGAAGGATTTGAAATCAAATTAAATGCCTTCCTGAAAGAATTTCCAACAGAGCTGCAAGTTTGCGAAAACCTCCTTGTTGATAATCCGATTTGGAAGGAGCGCACGATGGGAGTGGGCATCCTTACTATAAAGGAAGCGTTGGAGCTTGGCTGTTCTGGTCCCATCGCCAGAGGCTCTGGACTTGCATGGGATTTGAGAAAGAGCAATCCTTATTCGTCGTATGAAGATTTTGATTTTGATATTCCGGTGGGAAGCACCGGCGATGTTTATGACCGATTTTTGGTTCGTATCGCCGAAATGAAAGAAAGTTGCAAGATTCTGAGGCAGGCACTTGACGGGTTGCCAAATGGAGCTTGGCGAACGGACGACCGAAAAATTTCCCCTCCCCCCTATGAAGAGCTTGACACTTCAATGGAATCGTTGATTCACCACTTCAAGCTTTATACCGAGGGATATCACACACCGGTAGGCGAATCCTACGCTGCTGTCGAGGGATCGAAAGGCGAACTGGGATTCTATATAGTAAGCGATGGAACGAACCGCCCGTACCGCTGGCATGTCCGTCCGTCGAGTTTTATGAACTTGAAGGCCCTTGAAGTGCTTGCAATTGGCCGCTTGATCGCCGATGTAATCGCAATAATTGGTTCGATTGACATCGTTTTGGGCGAGATAGACAGGTAACGAAATCGTTTTCTGGCACATTTGTCAGTCTCAATTGTTTTTCCGGCATGTTTCTTGCATGAAAGTTACGATTGTGAGTACCCATTCGAGATTGACGATTTTAGCTTCGAAAGTGGAAACATTTTGGCCAGCAATCTCGTCGAATGCATTACCAAAGTCGCAGTTTTTGAAAAAAGTCAAAAAAAGTATTGACGAAACGCAAAAAGTGTCGTACAATGGGAGTGCTCCTATTGGGAGGTAATTAAATTATGAAACGTGCATTTACATTAATTGAACTTTTGGTTGTTATTGCGATCATCGCAATCCTCGCAGCCATCCTTTTCCCAGTCTTCGCTCAAGCGAAGCAAGCGGCTAAGAAAACCGCCTCTATTTCGAACAACAAGCAGATCACACTTGGTGCGATCATGTATATGTCCGATTATGACGACATGATTATGACGATGGCGACTTGGAATAACCCATGCGCGTCACCTGCATATGTTTGCTTTGGTGTTAATGGATATATTCCTTGGACACAGTCGGTTCAGCCATATATGAAGAACAACGATCTTTATCGTGATCCTCAGGCTCCTGACTTTCCTTCCATTCCAGTTGGATTCAATCCAGCAATTTACAAACTGGGCGGACCTATGTACGGTATGAACCCATACCTTACAAGTTCTGTTGCATATCCTTATTTGACAGCAACTCCTCCAGTCCATTCGCCACGAAGCGGAACGGCTGTTTCTCGACCAGCGGATACTGCGTTTTTGACGCAGAAGTATTCGAACTCGGAACAGATTGCTCCATATAACAACTTCTATGGCTCATGGTACTTTGGTATTGGAACTTACTTCATCACTCTATCAGCAGATACTCCTGACTGCTATGCACCTGGTAACATTTACTATTGTGCGGCTGGCTGGAATAACAACACCTTTTATGGTGGAACGGCTGGTGTTAGAATTCTCAACAACGTAGAAGCAGCAGGTGCTTGGACAGGCGGAGGTTCACTCCGTGGTCGCCAGCTCATGGTTGTTTCGTTTGTTGACGGTCACGTGGCTTCCAAGTCTCCTGCAGCAATGGCTGAAGGCACCGCATATAGCGGCGCTAAAGCAGCTAACGGAATCCCAGTTCAGCTCGAAGGTGCGATCACAATCACAGACATTCGACGAGAGCACTACTACGGAGTGGACTAGTTGAAAAAGATCGTTATACTTTTATCGTTAGCGACGATTGCATTTGCTGCAGTTGGTTGCGGTGATAGTAGCGGCCCTACGTCTTCGACTGCGGAGGCAGGTAATGTAACCGCTCCAAGAGAGCCAGCATCTGGCGAATCGAAAGCAGCCGTTGGCGAGGTCGGAACTGCTCCAGAGCCTACAAAGCCGCCAGGCGGCTAGACCTACTGGACGGTCTAACGAAAAACTGTAGCCCCTCTAACAATTGTTAGAGGGGCTGCATCTTTTTAGATTAGATCACAGGCTCTCAAAAAATTCTAGATCGTTTTGATCGGCCGCGTTCAACGAACCATTTAATGCGGGCTGGACTTTCGAATTTAACAATTGATCTGTCAATCCGTTTCTAATTGCAAGTGACGCTTTTTGAGAGGTCATTCGGATGCACCGAATCTGAAAACGGACTTGTTTGCCACTTCGCCCTTAGAAAACCAAGAGTGCTTTGCCACCTGGTTGGTTCGCGCTCATGAAATCATTACCAATTTTGAGCCATGATATTCCTACATGAGCGAACTGCTTCAAATTGGCTCACACAACCAACGCCCGAATCCGCCGAAACCAGATGAAGTCGAGATGAGATTCTCGGCAGTCGGCGTTTCTGAACTTGAAACGCTAAAGGGCCAATACCCAGAAATCAAAGCTTGCATTTTGCCAGCACTTTGGATTGCCCAGCGAGAATATGACGGAACATTGAGCGGCAATGCGATTGCCGAAGTGGCCCTCCGACTCAATCGAAGCTATGCTGAGATTGAGGGGGTTGCTACTTTCTATTCGATGTACAACACTCATCATGCAGTGGGAAAACATAAGATCGAAGTTTGCACATGCCTTACCTGTCATGTGGAAGGTGCTTATCGAATTTGGGACTATTTAAAATCCAAGCTCGGGGTCGGACATGGAGAAACGACTGCAGACGGAATGTTTACGCTCGAAGAGGTCGAATGCCTGGATGCTTGCGATCGTGCACCAGTACTTCAAGTTGGCGATCAATATATTGGGCCTGTCACGGAAAAAGACATTGATAGTTTGCTTGAGAAATTGCGTGCCACAAAGGAATCAACAGCGGTGCAAATGGCAGATGTAATTGTGAAAGTGCATTTGAAGAAGGGTGGGAGATAGGCTATGGCTGAATACAAACTCCTTCTCGAACACACCAACGACCCAAAGTTCCGAACCCTAGCAGGATACAAGTCCAAAGGCGGTTACAAAGGGCTTGAAAAGGCTCTGAAAATGGAGCGCCAGGCTGTCATTGACGAAGTCAAGGCCTCTGGCCTTCGAGGTCGTGGCGGGGCTGGATTTCCGACCTGGATCAAATGGAACGGAATTGTCAAGGACAAAATCGGGCCACACTACTTGATCTGCAACGCCGACGAAGGTGAGCCTGGCACGTTCAAAGACAAGGAACTAATGGAGAACACGCCATTCCTGCTAATCGAGGGAATGACAATTGCTGCTCATGCCGTTCAGGCAGATGCCGGATATATTTACATACGGGGTGAATTTATTGATTCTGCAATTGCGATTCGAAATGCAATTGACGAGGCATACGATGCCGGACTTCTGGGGAAGGATTGTCTAGGAAAAGGCACGAATTTTGACCTCTATGTTCACATGGGTGCAGGGTCGTATGAATGCGGCGAAGAATCTGCCCTGATGAGCAGTTTGATGGGCGAAAGAGGGATGCCGAGGCTCAAGTTTCCCCATGTTCCACTGCCGACTGTGAAGGGAGTTTGGGATCGGCCGACGATCATCAATAACGTAGAAACCTATGCTTGCGCGCCGTACATTCTGGATAAAGGTGGCGAAGCTTATGCAAAGCTCGGCGCATCCACAAAGAATTCGAGAGGAACCAAGATATTCTCTGTTTCTGGCCATGTGAACAAGCCTGCGAACTACGAGATTGAATTTGGGACTTCGCTTGCCGAACTTTTGGAATTGGCAGGAGGCATGAAGGGCGGGGCGCTCAAAGCTTGCGTTCCCGGAGGCTCATCAGTTCCGATGATTAATGCCGAAGACACAATGAAGGCGATTCTCGGCTATGAAGAAATGGGCGATGTGAAGTCTATGGTTGGCTCCGGCGGCTGTATGTTTCTAAATGAGCACACCTGCATTGTGACCTTTATTTGGCGCACGGCGAAGTTCTATGCCAATGAATCGTGCGGCAAGTGCACGCCCTGTCGAGAGGGCACGAAATGGTTGTTGAACACGCTGGATCGAATCGTTGGAGGAGGCGGAAAGGCAGGGGATGTCGAATTGATGCTGGACATTTGTAGCCAGATTGATGGGCGGTCTTTCTGTGGGCTTGGCGATGCAGCGGCGTGGCCGGTTCAGGGGGCGATTCGAGTGTTCCGTGAAGAGTTTGACTACTTCATCGAGCATGGTAGAAGCGTTGAGCAAAGCGAAGCGGCGAAGTTCATGTGGCCCGGGGAATTGCTGACCGTAGCAAAATAGACTTTTGGAGCGCGAAAGCTCGGTTTCAAAAATCCCGCCGAATGGAAATCGAAAACCGGGACGCATAAGATACGCGAACACTCGGTCCTAGCAAATCGAATTCGGAATATGCAGTTTTCTTGGCACCCACAGCCACTTTCCATCTACAATGAAGTATGCGTACCAAACTTGTGGTCGGCAACTGGAAGATGAACCTTTCCACCGCTTCAGCGATTGCTCTCGTTGATGCATTTTTGAAACTAATCGAATCTAGAACTGATGTTGATGTCGCAGTTTGCCCTCCCTTTATGCTATTGCCAAAAGTGAAAGAGAACCTCAAAAATACTCATGTAAAGGTTGGGGCGCAAGACGTTTTTTGGGAGATGAAGGGCGCATTTACTGGCAAAGTTTCTGCCGCGATGCTCTACGAATTCTGCACCGACTATTGCATTGTAGGGCATAGCGAAACCCGTGGCAAGTTTGGCAAATTGGAGATTCCTGAATCTACCATAGGCTATTTTGCTGAGACCGATGAGACCGTAAATCTCAAAATCAAGACACTTCTCTTTCATTCAATAAATCCGATTCTTTGTGTTGGCGAGACACTTTCAGAACGAGAATCGGGAAAAACTGATGCAGTAATTCAAAACCAGCTGTTTGGAGCACTTCAAGGCCTGGATGTCTCGGAGCTTTATACTCTTTCTATCGCTTATGAACCTGTTTGGGCTATCGGTACAGGACAAACGTGCGAATCGGCTGAAGCGAACAGAGTTTGCGGCATGATTCGTTCAACGATTTCAGAGCATTATGGGCAGGATTTGGCGGATGAAATCCTCGTTCTATATGGCGGGTCTGTAAAGGCAAGCAATGCAAAAGAACTGTTTAGCCAGCCTGAAATAGACGGCGGATTGGTCGGCGGAGCGAGTTTGGATGCAAGTGAGTTCGCGGCGATTGTGAAGTCGGCGTAAGGGGAAGGAAATTTTGGATTGTGGATTGTCGCCGGGGTCATTGTTGTCGCTAGGTGTTTGCCAGCAGATTGCCAACCAATTGCCTGCGCCACCAAACAACCAACAACCAATAACTAACAACTGAAAGCCGACAAACTCACCCATTTCACCCAAATCATCCAGTTCAATTTATCATGAAACAGCTCCCCGTCTCCCAAACCCGAACCGTCCTTTCTCAGATCATGACGCCATTAGACGCGAATATATTGGGCTATGTTTTTGGCGGATCAATTCTTTCCATGATTGACCTTACTGCCAGCGCGACAGCACAGAAATTCAGTAGCCATCCTTGCGTCACAGCGAGCTTTGATCGAGTTGATTTTCATGAACCGATTGCTGTCGGCTCTCTTGTCGAAATGGAAGGCTATGTAGGGTTTGCAGGACGAACTTCGATGGAGGTCGTCATTGATGTGTACTCGACCAATTTGAAAGAAGGCAATCGTCAACATACGAATACGGCTAGGGTAACCATGGTGGCAGTTGAAGATGGGAAGCCTGTCCCTGTTCCCAAGCTCATTTGCGAATCGCGAGAAGATAAGATTCGGTATGTAGAGGGCAAGCTTCGCAAAGAGATTCGGTCGAAATATCTTTCCGAAATTAAGGTGCTAGATGCAGTTTTTGAGGCAATGGATGAGAGTAAATTGGACGATTTGATTGCTTGTCCCAGTGTTGCGAAAGCGTTAGGGATTTAGCTCGGTTTCTTCGAGTTTTCAAAGTCTGGCCGGACAGGATGTCTCGAATATCCCGCCAAAGCTGCAAGTCCCGCCGAACGAAGAGAGGGCAACGAAGTCGGGAGGAAATCGAAGGTCGGGACGGGGACCAAAATGCGGAGTCAAGTCTGCAACAATTGCTAAATCGCCGTAACTGTAACTCCGCGCTACTTCGAAATCGCTATTGAGTTACAAAATCTGAGAAGTAAACCTTGAGTACAGGACCTTCATCAGAATCCCATTCTGGATGCACTCTTTTGGCCCTAGGAATTCCATGGCTCTCGCCATCTTCCTGACCATTGTTTGCGCCGTGAGCATCTTTTTTCGGAGCTTCGCCTGGAGCCTTTTCGCCCGCTTCCGGTGGATGAAGCAGGTGCAAACTGTGATTAATGGATGCCGCGATTTGTTCTTTTAGAAGTTCTTTGCCAAAAGGTGTGCTAACTTCTCCAACAGTTCTAGCGCTAACCACCATGATGATTGCGTCACGAATGATCGCCTTTTGCTTTTCTAAATGAGCAACATCAAAACCCTCGACGAATTGGACGCCGATGTTCATTCGAGCATAGGTTGAACTACCCTTCAGATTGACCAGGACTTCGCCGAGTTCCGCGACTTCTGCACCGATTTTGACCTTCGGTTTCTCTTTACCGCCTTTGCCCTTCATCATGAAGAAGCCGCCGCCGCCTAAAACGACAACAAGCGCAATAATCACGGGTAGCTTGCCTTTCTTCTTCTTGCCGCCTTCAACCACTTCCGTCGGTACTTTTGGTTTTTTCTTAAACACTCTGATCCTCCCAAGCCTGATTCGCCAAGGGGTTTATTCCGTATTTTGGCTGGGATTTGAGATGGGATTTTTGGTTGTTGGCTATCGGTCTTCGGTTGTTGGTTGGCAGCAATCCTCTTTCCGCACTCCGAACTAATGCAAAACCCAAAATCTCCCCTGCCCCTTGCATCACTTGCCCAAAATGAGTCACAACGTAAGTTCAAATGGAACAGATTGCCGAATTGGAATCGCTGGCCCTTTCTGCTATAGCTTCGGCAGAGAATACAACCGCTTTGCGCGAGATTGAACTTAGCTATCTTGGCAAGAATGGGAGCATCTTGGGGCTCATGAAGCTGATTCCTACTCTATCAAACGATGTGAAGCCTCACTTCGGAAAGGCGGTAAATGAAGCTCGCGCCCGGGTGGAATCTGCAATTGAATCTCGCCAGAATAAACTCAAAGGCGGCGAACTTGAGGCCCAGTTCGTAGCGGAAGCTATTGATATCACGCTTCCTTCCCGAAAAGCCCCAATTGGCATTGAGCATGTCCTTCAACAAGCTACAAACAGGATTATCGAAGTTTTGGGCGGCATGGGATTTGTGTATCACGAAGGGCCTGAGCTTGAGGAATTCAAATACAATTTCGACGCCCTGAACTATCCCGCCGACCATCCGGCGATGGACGAACAAGACACATTTTATGTTGGGGACAAGGTTCTGCGGACGCAATGCACCGCGTTTCAGGGGCGAATTTTGGAAACTGTGAAGCCTCCGCTTCGGTACTTTACAGTTGGCAGAACGTTTCGAAACGAAGCCGTAGACCGTACGCATTCGCATACATTTCATCAGGTGGACTGCTTCATGATTGATCGCGGGGTTTCCATGGCGCACCTCAAAGGAACGCTAGAGTTATTCGCTAGGGCAATGTTCGGCGATGAAGTTCAAATTCGCTTTCGCCCTGATTTTTTTCCGTTTGTTGAACCTGGCGTTGACTATGCAATCTCATCGCCGAAATTGTTTAATGGGCGATGGGTTGAGTTAGGCGGGGCTGGGCTTGTGCATCCAAACATCTTGGAAGCGTATGGGATTGACACAGAAGAGTTTTCGGGGTTTGCATTCGGGCTAGGAGTTGAAAGAATTCCTATGATGGCACATGGAGTTGATGATCTTCGGCACTTTTTGGAAAACGATATTCGGTTTCTTGAGCAGTTTGCGTAATGTGTCTTTTAATGTGTCTTGGCCGTCCCGGCCAACTGTATCATGTGCGTCCCGCACATGTCCCAAGGTGTCGGCTGTCCATCGGCGGGACGCCAATGCCACGCTTGGCCGGGACGGCCAAGCCACATACCCATCCCGGTACAATAGGAATTCCCCTGAATTACCATGAAAGTCGGACTTATCGGATACCCACAAACGGGCAAAAGCTCACTCTACAGGGCGGCGTCTCGGGCGCAGGCAAAGGGCGACATAACTGCCGTTCCGGTTCCTGACCCCAGGTTCGATGCAATAGTCGCCCAAGTTCATCCTAAGAAGATCACTCCGGCGACGGTCATGCTCCATGACGATTTGGAGCCAACGGGTACTGCGGGAAGAGCATTTTCGACCAAATTTCTGGATTCAGCCCGGCGAATGGAAGTCTTTCTCCATGTCGTCAGGTGCTTTGAAACGCCGATGGCACCGTTTCATGCCTCCATTGACCCGTTAAGGGATCAGGAAGCCATCGAGATCGAAATGGTGCTGACTGATCTACAGATCGTTGAATCGCGCCTAGAACGGCTTTTGAAGACACAGCAAGCAAGGCAATCTGGATCGCCGGAATACAACGAGCGGATGTTTTGCGAAAGAGTAAAGCCGTCGCTGGAAAATGGGGAAGCACTTCGGCTGCAAGAGTTTAATGAAATTGAGGAGACGTTCGTCAGGAATTATCAGTTCCTAACCACAAAGCCGGTTGTCACCTGCTTCAATGTGGGCGAAGATGAGGCGGCAAATCCAAGCGATGTTCTTAAAACTCGAATGGAAGCATTGAACAAAAGAGGCACTCCTGGGTTTTCAGTATGTGCAACTTTGGAAGAAGAAGTTGCACAATTGCCTTTGGAAGATCAACCGGAATTTCTTGAAGCCATGGGGCTTTTCGAGCCAGCCAGCAACAAAGTGATTCAGTCGGTTTACGATTCGATGGGACTCATCACGTTCTTTACTGCGGGCGAAAACGAAACTCGCGCTTGGCCGTTGCGAAATGGGTCGAGTGCGCTCAAAGCCGCTGGAACGATCCATAATGACATCGCCAAAGGCTTCATCCGCGCTGAAGTCGTGCATTATTCGGTTTACGAGCAGTTCGGCTCGCTTGATGCTGCGTATTCGGCTGGGAAAATGACTCTGGAAGGTAAGGAATACGTGATTCAGGATGGGGATTTGCTTCATATTCGGAATAAGAGCTAGGTATTCCGAAAGGACTTTTTCTTCGATTGGGCTCCCTCACCCTAGCCCTCTCCCCCTTTCCAAGCTCCTTCGTCGCGGAAAAGGGGGGAGGGAATCATTCGGATGGAGATTTGTTGCATATTCGGAATAAGAGCTAACAGAGAAGGGTGTAAGGGTATTGTGTTTGTTTAAACCAATAACTGGCAACCAACAACCTGCGCATCTCTACCTCACCATCAACTTCACATGCGGATTTTCCGCCACAAACACCTCGCCATTTCTCATTGCGACGGCATATTGGTTTGACCTTCCTGGACGGCAATCAACATAAAAAGGAAAACGAATCGCGCCTCCGGCTTGCGTATCGTATGCACTAAGCCTTGACATGCTTGTGTTCCAAATCTCGATTTCTGGCTTGTCAGATGTAAAGGGCAACCCAACAATGAGAAACGACCGACCATCCTTCGCGTAACTTCCAGCATAGCTCTGCATGATTTCAGAAGCAGCTTGCCCCATTAACGAACCTGTAGCTAGGTTCATGCGAGCCAGAACATGAAACGAGTGGAAGAATCCAATGTCGGTGTTTCGCGAAACGACGCTTCCACCTAGAAATGAACTAATGGGAGGCGCGGCGTTGTAAACCAAAGTCTGCGAAAAGATGTTGTAAAGCGAAACGTCGCCCGAGAAATCAACAGAGCCCACTTTTGTGCTGTCTGAACTGAAAAATGGCCGATTTTGATTGGTCGCACCAGGAACGATCCATGCTATTTGGGACCAAGTTGCCGTGCTCCAAACCAGCAGTCGATTGTCGGATCCCGCCGACGCCAAGAATTGCCCGTTTGGAGAAAAGGCGATTCCCTGCGGGTTCATATCGTGCCCTGAAAGCTGCGTGATCGGTGTGAGCGCCGGGAAATTCCAGATGAAAATTTGGTGTTCGAGTGCTCCGTTTTCAGGGATATGGGAAATACTTGCCAGTATTGTTCCATCAGGGGAAAACGCAAGATCGCCCACCACGTCGCTCAAATTGGTGATTTGGCTAATGAATCGGCCATTGTCAGCGTTCCAAATTCTAATGGCGTTGTCCGTTCCTCCAGAAACGAGATAGCGTCCGTTTGGCGAGTATTTTACGACTTGGGCATCGCCGATATGGCCTTGAACAGTCCATTTTCTTTGAATGACGGAGTACGCAGCGCCAAGACAACAACAAACAAAACAAACAAATATCACTAATAAGCGGCCCATATTTTCTCCTCGACCTATTGTACGCCGAGTCACCTTCCTTTTAGCAGCTTTTGAACGAAATACATGGATACTAATGCGACAATTGGCTTCTCTTGGGTAAACCTACCAGGCTGTGGCAAGATTCGAAATTGACCTGAATTATCTCACTCGCGTATTGGTGGATTTGCTCAATACGCCTAGCCCCACCGGGTACACCGAGTGGGCGATTAGCTTTGTGGAGCAAGAGCTCGACGGGCTGAATATCCCCTGTTTTCGTACAAACAAGGGCGCTTTGATAGGCTCGCTGGAGGGAATGCGCGATGACCGCCCAAGAGCGCTCACCGCGCACGTAGATACCCTTGGCGCGATGGTGAAGGAGATCAAGCCCAGCGGCAGGCTGAAACTATCTCGTTTGAACGGGCTCATGTGGCCGACCGTCGAGAGCGAGGGCGTTTGGATTCAGACACGATCTGGGCGGCAGATTCGAGGATCCATGGTTCTAGCAAACGGTGCCGCCCATGTAAACAAGGATGCTAAATCGGCTCCGCGGGATGAAGACACGATGGAAGTCCGGGTTGATGAGCGGACATCGAGCGCTGAAGCCACGAAACTTTTAGGAATTGAGGTTGGCGACTATGTAATGTTTGACCCGCGCGTAGAAGTTAGTGAATCTGGCTTTATCCGCTCCAGATTCTTAGATGATAAGGCTGCGGTAGCATGCCTGTTAGCTGGGCTTAAGGCAATTCGAGAAAGCGACGTGAAACTTGCTCAACGAACAACCTTTCTATTTTCGAACTTTGAAGAGGTTGGACACGGCGGGCATGACGGAATTCCCGATGATATTACGGAGTATGTCGTTCTCGATATGGCTGCACTTGGGACTGGGTTGCAAGGCGATGAGTATCATTGTTCGATTTGCGTAAAGGACTCTGGAGGACCCTATAGTAGGGAACTTACAGAGAAGCTTCGAGGCATAGCAGAACGCTCTGGAATTGATTTGATTCCCGACGTGTATCCGTTCTACTCATCTGATGGATCAGTTTATTGGCAGGCTGGAGGTGCCGCAAATGTTGCGCTTATTGGTCCGGGGGTAGATACGAGCCACGGGTATGAAAGAACTCATAAAGATGCACTTAATGATACTGCGCTTCTGATTGCTGAGTATTTGGTTAGTGACTAAGCTAACCGATCTACGGGTTTCGTAAAAGGTTAATTCGGTGGAGGCGACGAAACCGCCGCACCATCGAGCCGAAAAATCACATTTCCGCCGTGCCGCGAGGGCGATGGAACCGTCGAAGAAGTTGATTCTGCGTTCCTTGTGAGAATTGTTGAGTCGAAGTTGCAAGAATATGTAGCTGGCTCTGCTATGTCAACAGTTCTGAGTCCAGCTAGATTTGTGTTAAATGCGATCCCAAAATTATTCGGACCCATCGGCTCTATTTGGGGACAAACGAATGCAATTTGATAGAGTCCTGCATACCACATGACCCCTTCGTGCCACTTTCCTGATAAGGGAAGAAAGTCATCATGATCCGCCGCGTAAATCAATATTGCCGAGTTAACCGACCGTTGCCGGTCAACGCATAGGGAACGTGAAACTGGCAGAAGGCAGTTCCCTCCGCAGCCAATGATAGAAATACAGACAACAATGGCTACGAGAGACAGGTTGATAATCGTTTTGTTCACGTCTGAATTACATTTCTCCCTTCAGGTTTCAAAAGTCTAATTTGGTGGCGGAATCAGAACTGCCGCTCCATCTAGTCGAAAGATCACGTTTCCACCATGCCGCACTGGGATTGGCAAAGTTGAGGCTGTAGATTCTGCGTTCCTCGTGAGAATTGCAGTATCAAAGAAGCAAGAATACGACGCAGGATCAGTGATGGTCGAAGCATAGATTCTAGCCAAATGAGTGTTAAATGCAATTCCGTAAAAATTGGGTCCTATTGATTCAATTTGCGGGCACACAAAGGCACTGTCAGGTAGCCCAGCATAAAGCTGAATTCTGTCTTGCCAAGTACCCGTTAATGGATAGGCACCGTCATGATCTCCAGCATAAATTGCGATACCGTAATAAAGTGCTCTTTGTTTTTCAATACAGACTGCTCGAGCGTGCACGTCACTGCAATTTCCGCCGCAGCCAAAGCTGATTAGAAGTAGTGCAAGTGCTGCAAAACAAAAATGCAAGAACTTCATGCCAGCAATGCTACCGTTTATGAAGTGCCAACGAAAATCCTATCGGTGCTGGACCCGGATCGCTCTCCCGCCGGTTAAACCGTGATGCTCCGCGCCTCATTGCAGCAACCAAAAGGTCCAGGCTTCTGAACTCGCCCCTTTTCTCGTCCCATTCGCCTTTACCAAAGAGTTTGCCTTCAATGGAACGCGAACCGCTGGCAAGTGATATTCGACCGCCATATTCAATTTGCATAACTCCACCGGAAGTGCCCAAAGATCGCTTAGTGATCGTAGCTTCTTTGACTTCATCGGGTCTCCATCTGTCGGCTTGGCCCCGAACATTGTCCACAATTACAATTTGGCACATGCGGCTAACTACGGCAGTTGGGACTTCCTCGCGAGTTGTTCCAGATGGGACGAATGCGCGGGCTTGGTCTGCCCCGAACCAGTTCTCGTTCCACGCCCATTTCACATAGTCGGGAAAGACCTCACGATTTCCTGCTACCTCATCGAATCTCGCTCCGCTCTTATCGCCTGGCCCTCGAGGCAGATCACGAATATTGACACGAAGAATCAGTTCACCAGAAATTCCTGGAGGAGGCGACCACGTAACTGCGGGAACGGGCTGATTGGCGTAGCCTTGTTCCTTGCGAAGTGTTTCCCATTTTCGCAAAGCCGTTTGCATTCGGGAACGGATGTCGCTAGCATCCCCCGAAGCAGCGAATCGCCCTTCTAAGTACTCCGCATTTGGGCCGATCATGTAGATGCCTTGCTTGGTTCCGGGATGGTGCCAGGCTCCAGGCGGCATCGCCTCACCATATTTCTTGAAAAACTGATGTTCCGGGCGGTCTTTGACACGATTTAGATTGCCCGGATCTTCAGGATATAGCATGTAGACTTCGTCAGCAGCTGTTACAAATTCGCGGCTAAGTTTCTTGATTTCAGGGTCTGACCAGACCAATTGGCGTCCTCGGACGCCGTTGTTTCACGTGCAGCCGAGCGGATGCCCGTTCATCGTCCAAAAGAAGATTGGGCGGCCCAATCGCTTTGCTTCTAATACAGCGGGCCAAAACTCGTTTCTCCACGAGATTTCTTTATAGGCTTGTTCTTTTGCATCAGGCTGGATGAATTTGAGGAGCGATTCGAAGTTCGCCGCTGTCGGGTCGAGCCCTTGAGTCTGAACTAACGATGCCACAAGAATTGCGATTGGCAGCATAAGACTATAGTAGCACCATAGGCTATTAGTTTGAAATAGAACTGATGCAAGGGGGCTAAGTCTTAGCCATTCAGAGCTTCAGCGCCACCGACGACTTCGAGAATCTCCGTCGTAATTCCAGCTTGGCGTGTGCGGTTCGCTTTAAGCGAAAGCTCTTGGATCATCTTGCCCGCGTTGTCGGTCGCGCTTGTCATTGCGGTCATTCGGGAGCCGAATTCGCTCGCCGTAGATTCCAAGAGCGCTTGCCAGATTAGAGTGAAGAAATAGCGTGGCAGAAGCTGGTTCAAAACGCCTTCGGCGTCGGGTTCAAAAATGTAGTCGGACTTACCTTCACCAGAAGGTTTGGTTTCGTCAGCTTTGGGTGGTTCGATTGGCAGAATTTGCACAATCGTCGGAACTTGGCGAATCGCTGAAAAGAATTTGCTATAGCAAACGTAAAGCTTGTCTATCTCGCCAGATTCAAAAAGCTGACGAGCGACTCCAGCAACGTCTTGGGCGTCGGCGAGTGTTGCTCCAGCGCTTGCAACTGTAACGTGATGCGTCATCTTATAGCCGCGTTTGCTGAAGAAGCCGTAGCCTTTCTTCCCGACGGTGATCAGTTGGCCATCGCCAGACTGCTCCTTCATAAAATCTCCAGCCCTTCTAATCAGGTTGGTGTTGAACGAACCAGCTAGTCCGCGTTCTGCACTAATAAGGATCAGCGCATAGTTGTCGCCGCTGCGATTTTGCATCATTGGGTGAGTTGGCAGATCGCCTGAACCGCTCAAGGACATCATAAATTCTTTGAGCTTGTCAGAATATGGTCGTGCTTCCAGCACCCTATCGGTTGCCTTTTTGAACCTGGCAGCGGCAACCAGCTTCATCGCCCGCGTAATCTGCTGGATGTTCTTCGCTGTCTTTATGCGTTGTCTAAGTTGCTTGAGGGTGGCCATGGTTTCTTAGGATATGGTGTTTTGGGCGTAGGGTGCAGAGTGTTGGGCGTGTCTACTTGTCTGACACCCTAAACCCTATACCCTTACTTCCCAAATTTCTCGCTAAATTCTTTATACGCTTTTTGCAATGTCTGCTCCGCGTCGGCAGGAAGGTCCTTCGTCGTTCGAATCGTCTCAACAACGTCTGGATAGTTCTCATGAACATAAGCGATTGCAGCTTTTTCAAACTCGGCAACTTTGTCGTTCGGAACTTCATCGAGAAATCCGCCAGTACCGCCAAAGATCGCGATTACTTGATCCACAACGTCGTATGGAGTCGCCAAATCTTGTTTCAATAGTTCGGTCAATCTTTGTCCACGAAGTAGCTGCATTTGCGTAGCTCGGTCGAGGTCGCTTGCAAACTGTGCAAACGCCGCCACGTCGCGGTATTGCGCCATTTCGAGTTTGAGTTTTCCGGCAACTTTCTTCATCGCCTTGATCTGGGCGTTTCCACCTACACGGCTGACCGAGATACCCACGTTAATTGCAGGTCGAATTCCAGCAAAGAACAAATCTGGCTCAAGGTAGATTTGGCCGTCCGTGATCGAAATAACGTTGGTCGGAATATATGCCGAAACGTCTCCCTGTTGGGTTTCGATGATTGGAAGAGCGGTCAAAGAACCGCCGCCTAAAGCGTCTGACATCTTCGCGGCTCTTTCTAACAAGCGGCTGTGAAGATAGAAAACGTCTCCAGGATAAGCTTCTCGTCCTGGCGGGCGTCGAAGCAATAGCGAAACCGCTCGGTAGGCTTGCGCATGCTTGGTAAGATCATCGTAGACTGCCAAGGCATGCTTTCCGTTATCGCGGAAGTACTCGCCAATTGCAGCGCCAGCAAACGGAGCCAGATATTGCATTGCATTTGAATCTGAAGCTGTTGCAACAACAACTGTTGTGTATTCCATCGCGCCATATTGCGTAAGCGTGTTTACGATTCGAGCTACGTTCGACATCTTTTGTCCGATGACGACATAGATGCAATAAACCGCCGATTGACCAGGTTCGTGAGTGTATTTCTGGTTGAGAATTGTGTCAATGCACACTGTTGTCTTTCCGGTTTGGCGGTCACCGATTACGAGTTCTCTTTGGCCGCGTCCGATTGGAATCATCGCGTCAACCGCCTTGATACCTGTTTGAAGCGGCTCTGTAACTGGCTGCCTTTCTACAACGCCTGGAGCGATAACTTCAAGTCTTCGGAATTCCGTTGCTGCGATCGGGCCCTTGCCGTCAAGTGGCTGGCCGAGAGTGTTTACGACTCTCCCAAGGATGCCTTCGCCGACGGGAATTTCAATGATTCGACCCGTTTCCTTAACCGGGTTCCCCTCTTGAATCTCAACGTCCGAACCTAATAGAACTGCACCGATTGAGTCTTCTTCTAGGTTCAAAGCAAGGCCCATAACTCCGCCTGGGAACTCAAGAAGTTCTCCCATTTGACAGTCTGGCAGGCCATAAACACGAGCTACTCCATCGCCAACTTGAAGCACGGTACCGACGTGCTCAACACCTGGTTTGCGCTCAAATTTTTGTAGTTCGGCCTCGATGATCGAGGTAATTTCTTCGGGTCGAATCGCCATAGTTTTTCTAGTTCCGTATTAGTTCTGTTTCAATAAATCGTAGCGGAGGGCATCGCGGAGCCGGTTCAATCCGCCTCGAATCGAGCCATCTAAGACGTAGTTGTCATAGCTCACTTTCACGCCGCCAATCAAGTTCGGATTGACCACGAAATTTGGTTCCACGGTTTTTCCGGTTATCTTTGTAAGCTTGTCGAGAAGAGATGTTTTGTGGTCTGGGGACAATGGTTCGGATGAACCAATCTCAGCATAGAGTACTTGCCCTTCAAATCTTCGAATTCGGATGAATTCTTCACGAATGGCAGGGAATTCTTCCTCTCGTCTCTTCACGAGCAAAATGCGAAGAAGCTGCATCGTCACGCCCGTAATTCGATCTGAAAATGCCTTTTCGAGTACTTTTTCCTTTGTGTCCCTTCCGTAGGTTGGGGCCAGAAGCAGGTCTCGAAACTTCTCGTCGTTTTCCAAAAGCGAGTTCACGCCGTTCAGGTCGTCTTCGACTGCCGCCACCATTTTGTTCTCCACCGCGACGCGGTAGAGAGCTTTTGCATATCGGCGGGCAACTCGAAGCTCCATTTAGATCGGAGCCTCCACTTTCGTGATGAATTCTTCAACGAGCTTTCGGTTCTTCTCTGAATCCACGCTCTCTCCAAGCAGTTTTTCAGTTGCTTGAAGCGTAAGGTTAACGACGTTGATCTGAAGTTCTCGCATCACCTTGTCGCGTTCGTTCGCTATGTCTTCAGATGCAGCACGCTTCATTGCTTCAGCTTGAGCGGCAGCTTCGGTTTTCAATTGTTGAGCCAAAGCTTGCGCTTCCTTTAGCTGGGCTTGAATTTGCTCGCGAGCGTCCAATTCAGTTTTCGCGATCCGAGCTTCGTATTCGCTTCGCATCGTTTTGATTTCTGAGCGAAGAGTTTCTGCCTCGCTAAAAGTGGATTCCAGTTCGCTTGTACGATTGTGGATTGCCTCGTCAAGCGGGTTGAAAAAGAAGCCTTTGATGACTTGGAATAGAACCATGAATACGCCAATGGCGGAGACGGTTTTTCCAAAGTCAAGCGCAATACCCTGATGCTCCAAGGATTCATAGAATCCCTTTAGGCCCTCGGGCGGATTCATCGCGAGCCACCATCCACCTGCCATCAGCGCAAGGCCGATGAAGATGAACAGAATGCTCGCTCCGCTGCGTTTTGTTTGTGCTGTTGTTTCGCTCATAAGTCGGTTCAAAAAAGTCAGGGGTACCGAGGCAAACTCGGTACCAAAACGTGTTCAGCTTATGGTTGTGCGCTTACTGCAGGTGCAGGGTTGTAGTCGCCCTTGAACGAAGCTGGCGCAACAAAAACCGTAAGCAAGAATACAAGCTCAACAAACGCAAAAGCGATAAGCATAACTGTTTGCAGTTTGCCGATTGCTTCTGGCTGACGGGCCATGCCCGTAAGTGCGCCGTATCCAATAAGTCCGAGTCCAATGCCAACGCCAAGCGCTGATAGTCCGAGTCCGATTCCTAGCATTTTTCTAAATATCCTCCTGAGATGAGTTCCTAATGTTGTGTTCGAAATTGTCAGTGAGCAGGTGCCGCCTCCGTGGATGGGCCATGCTCTTCATGATGAGTGACTAGCGAGAGATAAACGCAAGTCAACAGAGTGAAAACGAGTGCCTGAACTACGCAGGTCAAGAATTTGAGCGGGACGAGAAAGAAGCCAATTGGCAAGAATATATCTGAACCAAGTGTGTTTAGTGCGGTTACTGCTTCGTGACCACCGTGGATATTTCCAAACAGTCGCAGACTTAGGGAAACATTCTTCATTAATTCAGAAACGATCTCAATTGCAAAGATGAGAAGGTTTAGAACTAAGCCGTAGATTCCCATTTTCGGACCGGCAAAGTGCATAAAGTGACCGATAAAACCGTTTGTCCGAATACCTTCGTATTGCACATAGCCAACAGCCATTAGTGCCATGCCCAGGTTAAATCCGAAGTCCGCAGTCGGAGCGTACGGCATAAAGAGCGAAACCAAGTTGCTAAAAAAGATGACCAGCCAGATCGTCATCATCATCGGCATATATTTTCGACCGTGAGGGCCTATGATGCCTACGCAAAGATTTTCGATGTATAGGTAAAGCTGTTCGAACCGTTGCGTGTACCAATTCGTGAACACGCGATTGTTGATTCCCTTTTTTGCTCTTCCTAATAAGAAGAAAATGATTCCAAGGACAAGAAGCGTGTAAAGAAACCAACCCATCCACGAGGTGGCGTGGTGCTCGGGTGCGCCTGCGACAGCGGTGCCTGCCTCATCTGAAAAGGCGAGAAGGGATGTTCCAAACGAAAAAATGTCCGTCATTTTGGTGAAATCGGCGGGTTAGCGTCCAAAACCGCCCACCCGACCAGAGCAAAGTATACCAGACACAATCCCCAAAGAAAACAGGTCATTTGCTCCGGCCAAATCTGTTGAATGTAGAGCCCCGAAACCACCAAGATTGGTAGGGATAAGAGTCCGAAAACAACCGCGGCAATGATTCCGACCGTCGGTTTTAGGCTAGATTCTGGACTGACAAACATTTTCGCCCACAAATGGAGAAGCCATTTGAGCGAGATGAAATGAGCGGATGTGAAAAGCACGCCTAGTAGAAATGCAGTCCCTCCATTTATTCCGCCAATCAATAGAAAGAAGAGTATTCCAACCAATGTGGCGACGGCGAAGGCAACCCAAAACCATTGAAATCGGCTGAGTTTCATTGGCGGTCGGAATATCTTCTCAATTGAATGATCATAAAGCCAAACCCGAGGACGATTCCGACCAACGCGCCAATCATCTTTCCATTTGCCAAGATTGATGAGTTTTCAAGGAGCATTCCAACGAAAAACCCGAGGATGGGCATTCCAATAATCGCATATGCGATTGACATTCCAACTCCCAGTCCAAGGGCTGCGCTTCTATCAGCTTTTCTCTGTTGAGCCTGATCTCCGATTCGAAGGTGTTCGTTTGCCCTCGCCGCTTTTGCCGAAGTTTCTAGTTTCTTTAGTCGCTCATCAAGTTCGACTTCGACCTCGTTCAGTTCGGATTGGTCTGCATTCTCGTCAACGTCGGGCAAGCCCGACTCCCCAGAAATCTGTGCCAGCTTGGCTTCCAGAACGGCTTGTTTTTTTGCAAGCTCTTCATTCGACATCGAAGGGTCGGCGTAGTTGCCAAGTTCAAGCCTGATTTCTTCAGGGTCGTCGCCATCTTCCGATTCAATCCGATGGTCTTTTGCGGCTTGCCGAAGCGCCTGCTCGATTTCGTCGAAATCGTCATTTGGGTCGGGCATAAGGAAAGTATAGTCGCTTCAAGGGAGTGTTTGAGTTTGGAAGAATGGGTATAGGGTTTAGGGTATGGGGTCTGGAGTCAAGGGTTCAAGGGTTCAAGCATTTCGTTCCGAGTGACCCTTTACCCCGCCCATGGAAGTGCTTACTGCCAAACACCTTTGGTTTTCCCCACGTCATCCGAGAGCTTTTCAATATTCCTTCTCATATTTGCGGGGGAAATATAACGATTTTCCATCGCAATTCCCATCATCAAATTTCCTTTGTTTGTTATATAAAACATGCTGGGTTGCGTATTGCCATTTTCCTTTAATAGCGATTCGAATTTGTCGCTAGGCGCTTTCGGTGCAGTTCCAAGATTTACGGTTAGCCAACAATAGTTCTTGCTTGCACTGATTTCAAGGGCGACAGGTATATTTAATTCGCTTTTAGTAAGATCAATTTGATACTTTTCTTTGTCAGCATCTGAATTTAGAACTTTGACGGTGTAACCTAGCCCATCAATCATTGACTTTAAGGAAGTGCCATCTAGCTTTTCTTGGCCGATTTGGCCGCCAGCGAACGCTGTCATTGAAAGTAGCTGGGCTCCAGCAACAAGGCAAAAGAGTGTCGTAACAAATAGGCAAATTCGTTTCATGGTGGTTAAGACGGACGGGATCAAAAAATGCTTCGTCTTGGCAGAGTCTGTTTTGGGAGTGCACGGGCTTGCCCGCGCTTTGAACTTAGAGAGCGGCAAAAGCGCGGTCAAGCCCGTGCACTCCCAATCCGTTTGCAGAAAAATTTCAACTTCGAGTATCGTCTAGTAACAATATGTCCACTATTTTGCCGGACACACGCACGGACAAGTTGGCGACGCCAGTTCAGTTTCTGAAAGGTGTAGGTCCGAAGTTAGCTGAACAGCTTCAAAAACTCGGACTGGAGACAGTTCAGGATGTTCTGTTCTGCCTTCCGCGCCGGTACGAAGATCGGCGAAATCTTCCTCCAATCGGCCAAATTCGAGTTGGGCAATGGGTGACGGTTCGTGGCCGTTTGATCGGATTCGATGGCAGGCCGACTCGTGGCGGAAAGGTTGTGATTCGGGCTTCGATAAGCGACAAAACAGGCACGGTCTCTTTGGTTTGGTTCAATCAACCATGGGTGTCTCGCAAGCTCCAAGGCTACAAGGGCGAGATTTTGGCGTATGGGCAGGTCAAAGAATCTGGCTTCGCCTACGAAATTAGTTCTCCGGAATATGAGCTGATCGAAGATGATTCTGACGAAGGGGAATTTGCGAGAATTGTCCCGGTCTATCCGTTGACTGAGGGTGTACGACAATCTCTGGTTCGAAGGGCCGCGGTCAGTGCAATTGACCGCTACCTTGGCGATGTGATTGATCCCTTGCCAGCTAACTTGCGGCAAGAACAGCGTCTAAAACCACTAGCTTGGAGCCTACGCCAAATCCATATGCCAGAAAGTGAAGAGAATCGGCTTGAAGCAAAGAAACGACTGATTTTTGACGAATTCTTTTTATTGCAGTTAGCCCTTGAGCAAAAGCGGTTAGAAACACACAGCGAAGTGGGCATTTCTTTTCCTATTTCCCAGTTGAAGTCTTCAGTAGTAGTTGGAGAAATTCGGCGAACTTCAAGAACTGAAAAAAGCGATCCACATTTATTTGTAAAGGAAGCCACTGGATTGCGATATGGTTCGACACTTTTGGACGAAGCGAAATCGCTATTTCCGTTTGATTTGACCCACGCCCAAGATCGCGTAATAAAGGAAGTTTGGGCAGACATGGAACGTCCATATCCGATGAACCGGCTGATCCAGGGAGATGTTGGTTCTGGGAAAACTGCAGTTGCGGCTTGCGCAATGCTGGCGGCTGTTCGTTGCGGATATCAAGCGGCGATTATGGCACCAACTGAGATTCTTGCGGAACAGCATTTTCGAAATTTGAAGGCAATTTTTGAACCTGTGGGAATAGTCGTAGCGCTATTGGTAGGCAAGCAATCGGCAGGCAAAAAGAAAGAAGTCGTTGGACTTGCCAAAGAAGCAAAGGCGCACATTTTGGTCGGGACCCATGCGCTCATTCAAGAGTCAGTCTCGTTCGACCGGCTGGGACTAGTAGTTATTGACGAACAACACAGATTTGGAGTAATGCAAAGGGCGGCACTTCGCCAAAAAGGAATAAATCCAGACGTATTAGTCATGACGGCAACTCCAATACCTAGAACACTTACGATGACGCTTTATGGAGACTTGGATGTATCTATACTAGATGAATTACCGCCAGGAAGAGTGGCCATAAAGACTCATTGGAAAAAGCTGGATTCTAGGGACAAAGTTTATGAGCAGGCAAGAGAGTTAATCAAGCAAGGAAGGCAGGCCTATGTTGTCTGCCCGTTAGTTGCTGAAAGCGAGAAAATGATGGCTCAAGCGGCAGAAGAACTGCACTACCGACTGAGTGAATCGGTGTATCCAGAATTGAGAGTTGGTCTACTTCACGGCCAGATGAAGCCGAAGGATAAAGATACCGTTATGGATCAGTTTCGATCAGCAAAATTGGATATATTGGTCAGCACCACTGTAATTGAAGTAGGCGTTGA
This sequence comes from Armatimonadota bacterium, assembly GCA_031400935.1. GTDB lineage: Bacteria > Armatimonadota > Fimbriimonadia > Fimbriimonadales > Fimbriimonadaceae > JANNJE01. Next base: position 96,315 of record JANNQV010000018.1, on the reverse strand, counting down.
CGTCCCTAACGCATCCGTCATGATTATCGAAGATGCGAACAGATTTGGCCTTGCTCAACTTCACCAGTTGCGCGGCAGAGTCGGCCGAGGCACAACTCAAAGCTATTGCATTTTGCTCGCTGACTCAACTAATGAGGATGCGGAAGCTCGAATGCAAGTTTTGGTGGATACAAACGACGGCTTCAAGCTTGCAGAAGAAGACCTTCGACTCCGCGGACCGGGTGAAATGTTGGGAACCAAGCAAAGCGGCAATCTCGACTTTAAGATTGCAGATTTGGTTCAAGATGCAAAACTGTTGGAGATTAGTCGTCACGCCGCCCAGAAGCTTTTGGAAAGCGATCCATATTTGTCAAAGCCAGAACACAGAATTCTGTCTGAACGAGTTAAGAATCGGCGAAGCCAGCAAGCCGATGCTGTTATTTCCTAAGAGTCATTTGTTTACAATTGCAGATTCAATAGCTGCAACCATTTCGGGTGAATCTGGTTTAACTTTCTGACTAAATCGGTTTTGTATCTTGCCTGAACGAGTAATTACGAACTTGTTAAAATTCCATTCAATGTTTTGGGCTGGATCAGAGTTGGAAAGTAGCCACTGATAAATCGGATGCATATCAGTTCCCTTTACCGAAACTTTGGAGAATAATGGGAATGTAACGCCGTAGGTTGCTTTGCAAAACTCTTGAATCTCATCATCGGTACCAGGCTCTTGGCTCCGAAAGTTGTTAGCCGGAAACCCAAGGACAATTAATCCTTTATCTTTGTAGTGAGCGTACAGTTTCTGCAATCCTTCATATTGCGGAGTATAGCCACATTTACTTGCAACATTAACAATTAAGATCGCATTGCCTTTATACTGATTCATGCTGATGGATTTTCCGTCAATTGTATTTACTTCAAAATCATATAGCGACTTAACAAGCATTTTTGAAACAACTTCTGCCGAAACTGCAGGAGTAGATGGCGTTTGAACGTGAGTCAGGAAATTTGCAAGAAAAGTAAAAATCATTTGTTTTCCTTATGAATTTGCGGCTGCCTGTGCCAACTTCAGCAAGATTCTGGCATAGATCTGGCTCATCTTAAATAGGTGGTCAACTTTTAGCCTCTCATTGGTTTGGTGAGCTTCTCCATCCCCAGGCCAGCCTGTTCCGATACTTACAGTATTTGCAATTTTTCTGGCGTACGTACCGCCTCCCATGACTCCTGGCGGAGTCGAATCGCCCATCATCTCTCGATATTCGTTGGCGATGATTGAAACAAGCGGGTGTTCGAGTGGAAAATAAAGTGAAGGGCTATCATGAAAGTCCGTGACTCTGGCACCAAAGGTCTCTTTAGCTAGAAACGCCTCGCACATTGTTCGAACAAGGTCGCCTTTCCATGTAACCGGATACCGAATATTAACTGACAACCATACACAGCCTTTAGTTAAGCTAATTACGCCCGTATTGCTTGTGAGGTCGTAACTCGTTTCGTCTTGCCCGTGAATTCCTAAACCAACTCCTGAAGGATGTGTCATTTTCAATAAATAAGCAAAGAACGGTTGAGATTCGATTGGGCTAATCTCGGCTAGAAAACGAAAAATCCTGGTTGCGGCACTATCGCCAGAGAATGGTGTTGAACCATGAGCAGCTTTTCCAATACACTCTATTTCTAATGTATCATCAGAAGCCCATGTAGCCGTAACATTGTTGTCCCAAGAATCCTTTACTTTCTCTCTTACCCAATCTCGTGCCGATGAATCAACTCGAAGCGTTGCATGCGTTCGATCTATGACGATATTTAGCCGGTCTCCCCCCGAAAGGGCTACAAGCTGGATAGAGCCTTCGTGGACGGGGACTTCGATAAATAGGTCGCAAATTCCCTTTTCGGCGTGTACCAATGGCCACATGGAATCAGGAGCGACGCCAAAAGTTGGAACTTCCTCTGTCTCATTGTATCTTTCGACACAAGTCATTCCTGACTCTTCATCGCATCCAAAAACAACGCGAATTCTTGCTGCCAAATTAGGACAGCACTCTTTGATCGCTCGCGCCGCGTAGAACGAAGCCATCGTTGGTCCTTTGTCATCAACTGCGCCACGGGAGTAGATGTATCCGTCGGAAATTGTGGCCGAAAAGGGTTCAAACTTCCAGCCTGGGCCGACGGGAACAACGTCAATATGGCCAAGCGAGACAATCAACGGATCGCCGCTTCCAAATTCCCCGAATCCAATCTTACAATCTAAATTCTTAGTTGAAAAGCCGTATCTTTCTGACAGTGCGAGGGCAAAATCTAGAGCCTCGGCACAAGGTTTTCCGAAGGGCGCGTCTATAATAGCGACCTCCTTTACGGAAGGAATTTGAAGCATAGCCTGAGTGTCTGCAAGCAGGTCAGCTTCATGCGCCGTAAGCCATTGAGAAAGTCGTTCAAGGTCGGAATTCATCCGCCGAATAGTACCAGTCTAAACTGAATAACAAAAAAAGTGGCGCCGAACGAGCCCGGGCGGCTGGTTGGGACTCGACACGACGCCAAGTTGGTTGTTCCATTCAAGTGAACTTGGAGGGCTGGTAATGTTACTGGGAATCTCATTCATGCCGAACTGAAGCGCAATCTGGTAACAATGTGAACCATGATCGAAAGCCTGGCCGCTGAAGAATTCGAGCGCCGATTTGGCGGCAAGCCGGAAGTGATTGCAGTTGCTCCAGGACGCGCAAATCTAATCGGCGAGCACACCGATTACAATGACGGCTACGTTTTTCCAGTAGCCATTGATCGCGGTGTTGCGGTCGCCATCAGGCTAGCAGATAAAAAGACGAACCTCTTTTCACTCCAGGCTGGAGAAGCCGATGAAATGGAGTTGCCGCCTGACCGCAAGTACAAGCATTTGGATTGGGGAGTTTATCCCGCTGGAGTCGCATGGACTTTAGCAAAAAGGTGGGGAGTTGAATATTTTAACATTGACGGTGTGGTTTGCAGCGATCTTCCAATTGGCTCAGGACTGAGCAGCTCGGCAGCGTTAGAAGTCGCCTTTGCGGCAGCTTGGGCAAAGTTGTACAAAGTTGAGCTTGAACCGGTAGACCTTGCGGAAATCGGGCAAATGGCAGAAAACCAATATGTGGGCGTGAATTGCGGGATCATGGACCAGCTTGCAAGCGCATCCGGCAAAGCCGATTCTGCAATGTTCATTGACATTCGCTCTTTGGAAGTTCGATATGTAACCATGCCAAGCCATTTTCGAATCGTAATCTGCGATACGATGGTTCCTCGAAGGCTCAAGAATTCGGCATACAACAAAAGAAGGCAAGAGTGCGAAAGTGCTGCGCAAACTCTGGGAATGACAACGCTTCGGGATGCGACTTTGGATGATCTGCTTGCCAAGCAAGATTCTTTTGAGCCAATTCCATTTAAGCGAGCCATGCACGTTGTAACGGAAAACAATCGTTGCCAGAGTTTCTTTTGGGCTTTGGCAGATGGCAATGAACTTCGCATCGGAATGTTGATGAGAGCAAGTCATGAAAGTCTCAAAGAAGACTTCGAAGTGACATCGAAGGAGCTTGACGCAATGGCAGAAAGCTGCTGGACAGCTCCAGGTTGCATTGGCGCAAGGATGACTGGGGCAGGATTTGGTGGCTCATGCGTGGCGCTTGTTCGTAAAGACTCTGTTGACTTGTTCACCCGATCGGTCTCAAATCGGTACCAAGCCAAGACAGGAATCGAGCCAACGTTTTTGATTTGCAAGCCAGCAGATGGCGTTCGAGCCTTTCGACCTACTTAACTTGGGTTCGATCCAAACATTTTCGGTCTGATTTACGACCTATGGAACATGTTCGGCGTCAAAGCCTCATACAGTAGACTGGTATTTTTATCACTACGAAAAAAGGAGGCCTTCACAAATCAACGCTTAATGTTGCCATCCAATGCGAGGCACACAGCATCAATGCGACCTGAAAAGAGTACTGGAACGAAAAATTATCTGTTTTTGTTCACAAGATGTCTCGAATGGTATGGAATGTAATTGGTAGGCGGTTAGATTAAATAGTGAGGGGTGGGTTCATGCCAATGCCGAGCACATCACGAGCTGATGCAGGGAAGCGAGCCGTAAGGCTAACGAAGCGAGAGATTGAAGTCTTGAGCTTAATTGCACAGGGTCATAGCAGCAAGGAAGCTGCTGAAGTCCTGTTCGTTTCCAAGCGGACGGTCGATTTCCACTTGGCTAACATATACGACAAGTTGCAGGTTAATAATCGCGTACAGGCCTTTCGCGCCGCGACTCGATTGGGATTAATTCCTTTCGAGCCGACGTTTGGCCACACGCGCGGCGAATCCTGATAGCAGGTTGTATCTATCGATGGAGAAGGGGTCTCGAATCGGACGGTTCGGGGCTCTTTTTCGTTTTTTGGCTTCCTTTGGAGGGGGACTTAAGAGACATTTGAGACAAATGGGACGGATTGGCCAAACAGCCTATTGACCCAATGACCCAATGACCTATTGACCCAATTACCTTCCACAATATCCCAGTGCATCGCATTTTCGAAACTGCGCTCGATTTCGTCTTTCCAAAGCGTTGTGCCCTTTGTGATTTACTTGGCGAAAGGGCAATTTGCGATTCGTGCTTTGCTGATTTTGAATCCGCTGACGAAGAGACTCAGCCGCCAGAAGGCATTCATGCTACTTCCTCGCTATTCGTTTATACAGGCCGAGCGGCCCAAGCGGTCAAGCGGCTCAAATATGAAAGGGCGACTGCCCTTGCTCATCCAATGGCAGAATTGCTAGCTGATTTCGCAGAATCAACTTCCATGTGCGAAGCAGATATCATCGTTCCAGTCCCCATTCATTGGAGCCGAAAGTGCATCCGCGGTTTCAATCAGTCGGAGCTTCTTTGCGACTGCATTCGCCATGCTCCGGTTTCTCTTGATCTGCTAAGCCGAAGAGTGGCAACCCGCCCCCAAGTCGGGCTGAGCCCAGAAGAACGCCGTAAGAATCTCAGCGGTGCGTTTTCGACCAGTCGCCATCTAAATGACGAGGTTGTCCTACTGGTTGACGATGTAACTACGTCTGGACAGACCGCTACTGAATGCGCAAAAACCCTTGTTGAGGCAGGCGCTAAACAGGTGCGGCTTTTGACGTTTGCACTTGGCTAGGCTTGATTTACATCTATATTTGGTTCGAATGACGTAACATTGTAGTAGCGTGAATATCCGTCCCGAATCATTTAGCGATGACATGTTCCTGAACACGGAACGCAGGTGCCCCGTCATGCTGCTTCTGGACACCTCGACGTCCATGGAACCGTTCATCGCTGATGTCAACGCCGGATTGCAGACGCTTAAGACTGACCTCGCAGCAGACCACTTGGCTTGTCAGAGAGTTGAAATCGGGGTCGTGACTTTCGGACCAGTTCGATTTGCGCAAGATTTCATCACAGTGGACCAGTGGGTTCCGCCAAAGCTGTTTGCTTCTGGGAATACGCCATTGGGAGAGGCCCTTGAAGTCGGATTACGCGAGCTAAGAATTCGCAAGGATGCATAAAGGGAGGCGGGAATTCCCTACTACCGACCATGGATATGGATGGTGACCGACGGCGCGCCGACTGATGATTGGAAAATGGGATGCGACCTAGTGCAGTCTGAGATCGTTCGTGGCGGGCTCGAACTTTTCTCCATCGGCACCGACAACGCAGACTTTAATGTGCTCGCTGCGATTTCGTACCCTCGTCCTCCTATCCATTTGCGGGGCGCCAAATATCGCGACATGTTCCTGTGGCTCTCTCAGTCGCTCAAACCGGTTTCGCGAGGCGTGCCTTCCTCTTCGATTCCGTTACGTCCTGAAATTGACTGGGGCGAGGCAGGGAAGTAGAAAATGGGCTGGGCGTATGCATGGTCTACAGCGAAGGGTGCGGTCCATACTGCCGATGAAGAGTGCCAGGATTTTGCAATATGCGCGACGTCAAACGGAGTGCTTATCGCCGTTTTGGCTGATGGTGCTGGTTCGACAAAGGGCGGCGGGATCGGTGCGCGAGCGGCTTGTATGTCGTTTGTTCGATTGGCTACCTCCCATTCAAACAAAGATCACGCGATTGATTCCCATTGTTTTTTGGAAATTTTCGGGCTAGTTGTAAACGATGTGCGGCGGCTTTCAAATGACCTGAATTGCAATCATTCTGATCTTGCTAGCACTCTAGTTGGAGTCATTTGTGAACCAGACGCCACGCACATTTCGCAAATTGGCGATGGGGCTGCGGTTGTCCGCCGAGGCGAGGATTGGACGATTCCCGTTTGGCCTGCCGAGACAGAATTTGTGAACACGACGCACTTTGTGACTTCGGCAAATGCGTTGGATTCGGTTCAGATTCAAGTAGGATTGCCTCCCATCGATGAGCTAGTTATGTTCAGCGATGGCTTGCAGCACTTGGTACTCGATGCAAAATCAAAGGAGCCCCATTTGCAATTTTTCCATTCGGTTTCCGAACGATTTAATCCTGATTCATCAGGCGAAGACAAGGAAATGGGTGCATGGCTAAGTAATCTCCTTCGTTCACCTGGCGTAGTAAATCGGACTGATGACGATACTTCGATTCTTGTAGCGCGGCGACATGAGCATTGACACCACCCACGGAATCTGCAAAACGAGCGATGGGAGGCTCATAGAGCTTCATTCAAGGGTGGCTTCGGGAGGGGAAGGCTCGGTTTATCACGTTGGTGGCGACCAGACTCTTGTCGCTAAGCTCTACAAGCCATCCACTACAGCCGAAGAAAAGCGGATCAAAGGCATCAAGCTGAAGAAGCTGATTGAAGTGCGGCCGGACTTTGCAAGCGAAGTTTCGGCTTGGCCCATGGACTTGCTATTCGACGAAAACGGGAACATCTGCGGTTTCCTTATGGAGCATTTGCAAGGCTTTCAGCCTCTTTTCACCGCATACCAATTGAAGAGCCGACAAAAGCAGTTGAAAGGTCGGGATTTCGGCTTTTTGGTTCGGGTTGCGAGGAACTTGGCGGCATGCGTTCACAACGTCCATTCTGCAGGTCTGGTGATCGGCGATTTGAACGAGAGCAATGTGCTGGTAACTCCGGGCGCAAAAGTGCGGCTGATTGATGTGGACAGCTTCCAGATTGCGACTGATGAAGGCATTTTGCCGCCAAATGTCGGCAAGGCAGAACTCACTGCTCCCGAACTGCAGAACAAATCATTAGAAGGGGTAATTCGAACCGAGATTGAAGACCGTTTTTCATTAGGCATACTAATCTTTCAAACGCTGGTCTTTGGTAGGCATCCGTTTGCAGGAAGACGCAAGGACGAGAATGATATTGAGCTCGAAACGGCGATTGCGAACGGCTGGTATGCGTATGGCGATGATCGAGACTGTCCGCTCGAACCGCCGAGGCATGTGGATATTTCCTACCTGCCAGATTCGATTCAGCAGATGTTTGTTCGGGCGTTTGTGCCAGGAAATGAACGCCCATCGGCAGAAGATTGGCACCAACAACTCCTTTCCTTGGAATCCGATTTAGTCACTTGTCCGCAATCAACAGCGCACCAACATCATAAGGATACCGAAGGATGCCCGTGGTGCAAGTTCGAGGAACGATGGAATGTTTCCTTGTTTGCTTCGGAGAGTGTAGTTGTCGAGCAGAGAGAGTTGCCGGACTACGCGAAAGTGAAGGAGGCATTGGAGGCAATTCCAGAACCTGTTCTGATGGAAGCGTTACCGTCAGTGGAGAGTTCGTTGAAAGAGCCAGTAGCGATGAGTTGGTGGGATTGGTTGCGATTTACAGTGCTGGGAAACATTGTGATCACAGCTCTCATTTTCACGCTAGGCTCTGGAACAATATATTTATTGGCGGTAAATTTTGGAAGAACGAACAGTTTCTTTCATCCCGTAGTATTCTTCATCGTGCCTAGTTTCCTCAGTTGGCTTCGGTCCATGCCTTCCAAGCTTCCAAAGCTCAAAGGAGGATTTGAAGCCCTCATGGACTCATGGAACCGCACTGCCGATCTCTCCCTCTTCGCGCAAAAGCGAGAAGAAATCTTGAACTCTATGACAGATATCTCCATACTGGAAATCAACCGTGAGAACCTTCGAATGAAGGCCATGAGAAAGCACCACGAGCCCGAACTCCGCAGCTACCTCTCTCGCTACTCCATCGCCATCGCAGATGTGCCTCCAGGCTACCGTGAATCAATTGACAACCTGATTGACCGAGGAATCCGTACTGCCGCTGACGTGAACGAAACCGTACTGCGGGGAATGGTTGTTCGCAATAAGGAGCTAACCGAATCCCTGATGGTATGGGTGAGGAGCCTCGAATTGCAGTTTTGGGAATCGGGAGCCATTGAGCTGACCGCGAGCGAAACTGCAGAAGTAGATGCCGAAATCAACGCCCGGCGCGATCTGCTTTGCCGCCGATTAGAGAATGGGCATATTGAGCTAGAGGCGTTCGGCCGTCAGCTACAGAGAAACCAAGAAACTTTGATGCGCGAATACGACAAAATCGCCCCCGAATACGCGACTCTGCTTGCGAAAGCGACTCCAGAGATGATCAAGGCGTTGGAGGAGAAGAAGGACTAGACGGGAATTTTGGATTGCCGATTGTGGATTTGAGACATTGAAATTTTGGATTGCAACATTGCGGTTAACGAGAGGCTGGCCCGATGGCACATTCTTGCTAGCATTCTCACTTCTGACCGTACACTGATTCCGCAATCCAAAATCCAAAATGCGCGTCTCCCGGTACCATATTCCTTAGATGTCCCTTCTCAACGTACCCATCGGCGAGCGTGCGCCTCACGAGTTCAACACGATCATCGAAATCCCGAAAGGTAGCACCAACAAATACGAAATGGACGCCGCGACGGGCGTCATGATGCTTGATAGGGTTTTGTATTCTCCCCTCTTCTATCCTTTTGATTATGGGTTCATTCCGCAAACGAAGTACTTAGATGGCGACCCGATTGATGTCTTAGTTCTCATCAGCCACCCTACTTTCCCAGGCTGCGTGGTCGAAGCAAAGGCGATTGGCGTGCTCGAAATGCGCGATGAAAAAGGACCGGACGAGAAAATTCTCTGCGTAGCAACAAAGGATCCGAGGTACTCGTTTCGAAAATCGCTGAACGACATGCAAGAACATACGCTGAAAGAGCTGATTCACTTTTTTGAAGTTTACAAAACGCTCGAAGAGAAGTCGGTTGAAGTTGTTGGTTGGCAAGATTCGAGCTTGGCGTTTGAGATTATTGAGAAGTATCGCTTGGATCGGTAGCAAAGCGATTTGAACTTGAATGTCTGTTGCTTATCCAAAATAATAGCAGTTAGGTTCAGTTAATCGGAAGCTGAATGGCAAAAACGAACGAAAAACGAACCACAACTTCAATAAAATTGAAGTTTTGAACTAGGGAAAAAGTCCTATTTCAACAAATCCGCCTCGACAATGTCCTATAATCATGCTGTTCGAGGGAAACAATGACAGCACAAAATTTGGACAATAAAATCGTTAGCTGGGAATCGCATCTTGTAAAAAGAGCGATCTCTGGAGAGACCGTGGCTTTTGAATTGCTTGCAGACATGCACCGTTCATCGCTCTTTGCACAAGCGATGCGTATGCTTCGAAATGCAGAAGATGCAAATGACATCGTTCAAGAAACATTCTTGAAGGCATTTCGAGCGATCAAGGATTTTCAGCCAGATCGGCCGCTTCGGCCATGGCTTTGCCGAATTTGTTCGAATTGCTGCGTGGATGCTGTTCGAAATCGTAAGAAGGACGTAAGTTCGCTCGATCAGCACGAATACGCGCTGAAGGACGAATCGCAAGACCTCGAAGCTCATGCTGAAGAGAGCTACGATTCAGCCGTTGTGCATTCGGCGGTGAACAAGTTGCCAATGCGATACCGCCAAATCATCATGATGCGGCACTTCAAGCACATGGACGTAATCGAGATCGCAGAGGCATTGCACAAGCCAGAAGGCACGATTAAGAGCTGGCTGTTCCGGGCGAGAGCGCTGCTAAAGAAAGATTTGCAGGTGGCGTTAGGGTAGACAAACGCCTCCCAATTGGCAAATTCCATTTGGGAGGCATTTCTTTACTAAGCAAAGTTACTAACCAGCCCCAAGCCGCATTAGGCGTGCAGGAGCATCTGGGATCAGATCGTCAGGAGGGTTAGTGCCAAGAGGATATGAACGGCCATAGTCGCGCATACCGGGAAATACATTCAATCCAAAAACTTCTTTGGGGCCCCGGAACCACAAGATTCTTGCTTGATCGGCTGGCACGGCGGTAACAATGCCATTTCGATATGCGACAATATAGAAGCCGCTCGTTGTCGTTTTCCCCTCAATGCCCTTAATCACAGTTAGCTTTCTCTTTACATAGAAAACGCTGTAAAATGCGATCTCGTCCTCAGTCGGAAATCCGCCAATGACAAATGAGCGAAGTGGCGTGTTCTTAGGAAGCGTTTGTTTTGCGATTGCAACATCAGTCAGTTCCTTCAGGTCAGCAGGAACTGCATCCCAATTCCAATTTGAGTTCCGGTATGCGGCTAAGGCAGCTTGAGTCTGTTCGATTGCGCCTTCCTTTCCCCCAGCGAACCGATGTTTACCAAGCCACGTTGAAGCAGTTCCTGTAAGCACAGAATGGAACAAGAACCAACTTACGGCACAAGGCAATACGATAGCCAAAATAGTTGTTTTTGCGTTTGATTTCATTTTGATCTCCAATGTTTGTGAGGATTAACCCCCCGTCTCACGAATCCAAGGGTTATCGCAAACAGTTGACGTTGCAGTACCGTTTGCGCAATCCGTCATATAGCAGGTTCCATGGTCAGGCAGGACGTCGTACTCCGTTCTATAGACGTTCGCGCAATGTGCGGGAGGAATCCCGTCATACTCGACGCACCTCAAGACCCAACCTTGGCTCAATATGTCCCCAAGCCATTCACCTGGCCCTAAGGTGCACCCATTGGGTTCACAGATGTAGCACCCAGTAAATTTACATCCAACATCCTCGTTAGTGTGATTCTCGATAGATGCATAGGATGCAGTAACTAGACCCAAGCAACCACCAATTGTCATTGAACAAATGATTTTTAAGAATAATCTATTCATCTTCATGATTGCATTCTACAGCGATTTCAAGTAATTGCATTAACATTTTTTTTTTTGTATAGGTCTAAATACCCAGTGGAGTCCCCCGTAAAATGACGACTTAAAAAAGGTAGTTTCCCTTGGGTAATCCAGTGTGATCTATCGGTCAATAGCGCCAAATTGTGTGTACTTTTCGCAGGTGTCCCAAAGTACCCCAAGAGATTTACGCCAGCCATTCAAACAAAACTGCCAATACACCGCGCTGAATCATGTCAGCAAACAATTGTCCCAACAACGTTCCAAATAGAGATGGAACTGCCAAAACCGGAACTAGGAAGAATGCCCAAGGTTCCCCGATTCCTACAATTCCTAGCCCTGTCGCAGCGAAGGTCGTAGCAAGGATTCCAATTTGAAAACAATCATCTATCCCCATTGTTGTTCGTGCGGAACAGATGATGGACACGAAGAAGCTAGCCGCAACTGTCGAATAGACCAAGAGGCCGAAAGCCGAAGTTTCCCAGAAGAAATGCTCCGGTTGATCGGAAAAGAAACTGAGTGGAGTCAGCCCCATTGCGACAACAGTTCCAACAATTGCTGCAATAAATGCTGTCCAAACCGGAAAATCGCAGAGCAACCTTTGTCCTGATTGAGTAGATTCAGCTTTCGAGTTCACAGGTTTTTGAAGCGTGCAAAGTAACCCCCAAAACACTACGTTCGCGTATGGAACGAAGAACAACAAAGCCCAGAGTGGATGCCATCTGCAGTCTGCAATTCGCTTTTGGACTAATCCAAAACCGAGCCAGCTTAAAATTGTGGTGAGTATTCCGACCCCGAGTCCACTTTCCCAGTTTGCAGAAAGGAGGAATCCTGAGCCAACAAATTCGAGCCACGATTCACCAATTTTGGAGTTCGAGTTGCCCGAAGCTTGGCACAAGTACAGCACCAGCCTTGCATAGAGAAGCAATACAGAGAGGAATGCAAACTCAAACGGCCTTCCTCCAACCGATGCTGCCCTGGAAACCGGGAAATTAGCACGGGCTATTGTTTTCATATATTTCAATTATATCTGAAAGTTGTGAAAAAGGTATAGCGCCGAATGAAAACTGGTAGAATCAGGTTCAAATGTCAGTAACTGGCGAGCAAGTTCTCGAAGCACTAAGGCAAGTTCAAGACCCCGATCTTCACAGGGACATTGTAACGCTCGGTTTCGTCAAGGACATCGCAATTGACGGCGGGAAAGTTGCTTTCTCTATTGAACTGACGACTCCAGCTTGCCCAGTGAAAGACCTCTTGAAGGCGCAGGCTGAGGGGTGTGTTCTGGCGATCCACGGCGTCGAATCGGTAGAAATTGAAATGACTTCGCGGGTTCGCGCTAGATCAACTGAAAAGGAAGACCTAATTCCAACCGTCAAGCACTGCATCGCCATCGCGTCTGGAAAAGGCGGAGTTGGCAAGAGCACCGTGGCGGTTAATTTGGCAATTGCGTTGGCTCAGCAAGGCGCAAAGGTCGGCCTCATGGACGGCGACGTATATGGACCTAGTATCCCGCTAATGATGGGTTGCGACGAACGCCCTTTCACGAACGGTGAGAAAATCGTTCCGATCGAGCGGTATGGCATCAAAATGATGTCTCTTGGGTTCCTTTTGGAAGAAGGGCAAGCCGTACTTTGGCGTGGGCCGATGGTAGCAGCAACAGTGAAGCAGCTCTTGGCAGATGTGGATTGGGGCGAGCTTGACTATCTATTGGTAGACCTTCCGCCTGGTACAGGCGATGCTCCAATGTCGCTGGCTCAGCTAGTTCCTCTGAGTGGCGTTGTGATTGTGACAACACCCCACCACGTCGCCGCAAACATTGCTGGAAAATCGGTTCTTCTGTTTCGTAGATTGAACGCCCCGATCATTGGCGTGATTGAAAATATGGCGGGATTCGCCTGTCCAACTTGCGGGACGGTGAGTGAAATTTTTTCTGGAATGACTGGAGAAGAGCTTGCGTTGCAATACAAGATTCCGTATCTAGGAAGCATTCCGCTAGATCCAAAAGTGAGCGAAGCAGGGGATTTGGGCAAACCAGCATTGGTAGCATTTCCTGACCGGATTCAAGCTGAACGATTCCACCAGCTTGCAGGTGCATTGGCACAGCAGATTAGTATTCAGACGATAGTGCCAGAGCCAATTTCTGCGGGGACGAGCAGCTAGGTCGGCCGAATCCATTCCCGGAAACTTTGTGGTCTTTTGATTTCGATGCCGTTTCGATACAGCAAGTAGATGAAAAGAAGACCACTGAGGATTCCAAGTATAGGGCTAATCAGAATTGAAAAAGAAACCAGCCATGGTCTTGATGGCATTGCGCCCGAATAACTCGCATATATGAAAAATGGAGATGCCAAGACAAAACCATATACAAATGGCACGAAAATCCATGATAAGCAATTTTTGAGGTGCTGACGAAGGCAAAGCCACTGGCTTACTGGAACAAAAAAGACTGAGAAACTAAGTACAGCCCTTAGGACAATATCGATTTGAAAGTCGATTTCCAAAATACTAGTACTCGTAACTAGTAATTCAGCAATGAGAATGTAAATGAGCCATCGCCTCTTGTCAAACTCATTGATTTGAAACTGAATGATGCGCCCTGAGAGGATTGCGATAACAACTGTTGTCACTACTCCCCTCAACAGGAGCCCAGCTTCACTATGAAAAAGGAACAAGCCGTGATCTCTGCTGTCGACAGTGCTTTGAAGTAGCGATGCTGATTCATAAATAGCGGTACCTATGATTGCACTGAGCAACTCAATGAATCCCCATCTGAAAGCGATAGTCCAAGTGCTATTCAAGCGAAACACACTTCCTTCAGCGATTGGCTCTTCCACTGTTCATTATGTGGCAATTGCATGTTTTGTAGATCCAACTGTGTTTACCGACAAAGTTTCAATCTAAACTAGGAACATGCGCAAAGCGTTACTCCTGGCTAGCCTGATCCTTTACGGATGCGGTTCGGTTGCGCCGGAAAAGGGTGTCGTATTGCGTGTCGCCAACTGGGGAGGGGCGGGGGACGACGGAGAATTTTATACCCTTGTCCGAAAACTGTACGAAGAATTTGAAGCGGAAAACCCCGGAATCAAGATTCAAGTGGAGGGGATTCCAGGTTCGCAAGAATACGTTAGCAAAGTGCTTTTGAGCCATGTCGCTCATTCTGCGCCAGACATCATTACCCTCGACGCAAGCTCCTCTGCAGTCTTCATCGAGAACAACGTTCTTCGAGACCTAACCCCGTACATTGAGTCTGATAGGGAATTCAAGCTCGACGATTACTATCCCAATGTTCTGGATATTGCCCGACGCGGGGAGGCGCTTTATGCTATTCCTGGCGACTTCACTCCAATGGTTGTCTATTACAACAAACAACTATTTGATGAAGCTGAAGTTGCCTATCCGAACCCGAATTGGAACCGTGCCGAGTTTCTGCAAACTGCAAGAGCACTTACGAAGGACGGAAAGCATGGGTTTGTATTCACAACTTGGATGCCAGGCTGGATCATGTGGCTATGGAATTCGGGAGGAGACGTTTTTGACATGGGTGATAGGGGTGATGGGGGTGAACTGGGTGACCCATCATCAAATTCACCCAGTTCACCCCCGTCACCCACCGTCGTTCTAGATTCTCCCCAAAATATCGATACCGTAACCTGGCTCCGGGATTTGATAACTAAGCACCAAGTTTCGCCCTCTCTCAGCGCGACAGCAGCACAAGGGGTTGACCCATTTGCAAATGGCACAGCCGCAATGCAAGTGAGCGGGCACTGGGCTATGGTTGGATTGAAAGCGCAGAAGAATATTCAGATGGATCGCCTCGGCGTTGTCCCAATGCCAAGTGAAAACGGAAGATCTCAAACCGTAATGTACGAAAGCGGATTTGCGATTGGCAAGTACTGCAAGAACCCAGAAGCTGCCTGGAAATTCATCAAATTCATGACTTCTTATGAGGTTCAAAAGCGGTACAACGCCACGGGAATCGCGATCTGCGCTCGCAAAGATGTCAGCCAAGAACGAGCGATTGACCCGCTGGAAAAGTCGTTTATTGACATTGTTCCCAATGCACGTGGGCCATGGGGTGCGAAAATTGTCGGCTACGATTTGGTTGAGGAAATTGGGCAGAAAATGATGGATTCGGTTATGAAAAATGGCGTTAAGCCATCGGTTGCATTGAGAAAGGCGGCAGAAGAAATTCGAGTGGAGTTGGGGAAGCGGTGAATTGTTTTGGATTCAGGAACCCCTTCTCCCAGTCGAAGTTCCCGCTGCAGGGACATCGAAGATCGCGAGAGCACCAGGAGAGGGAGAGGTGGCAGGTCGAAGAATCCGCTCCGCAGTGCGTGAAGGTTTCCGAATTTCAATGTAACGGTTTGGCTTCTACGTTCAGAAACGGGCTTTCGCGTAACACCAAGGCTTCAGCCAACATGATAGCAACCCTCTATCCCCTGACCCCTTTCTCCCTTTTCGAGGAACTTCCAAGTTCAGGAAAAGGGAGAAATGGGAATTTTGGGGGCAGGGGGTGAGGGTCAAAATGCGTGGAAAAGTGGGCTGGTTTTTCGTCGCCCCGGCGACGGCGCACTTACTACTATTCGCTCTTGTCCCCATTGGCTATGCACTCTGGCTTAGCTTTCACGATTGGAATCTTCTAAAGGATTCTCGTCCATTCGTAGGATTACAGAACTACTCAGAAACGCTCGCAGATTCAAACTTTTGGAATGCGATGTGGAATTCTGCACGTTACGCAATAACCGGTGTGCCATTAGGAATGATAGTCGCCCTTGCAGTTGCATTGCTTGTAAATCAAAAAATCAGAGGAATGGCAGTCTTCCGAACGCTTTTCTATTTGCCAGCTATTAGTTCTGGTGTTGCCATTTCGATGCTATGGATTTATGTGTTTTTGCCCGAATCCGGACTCATTAACTCAATTGTAAAAGTATTCGGATTCGAAGGCAAAACGGACTTCTTGAACGAAGTGCCATTTGCAATGTGGGCACTTGTGTTCATGTCAATATGGACAGGTTTAGGCCCTAGAATGGTGCTTTTTCTAGCGGGTTTGGTAGTAATAGATCCTTCACTTTATGAAGCCGCTGAGCTGGATGGCACTTCGCGATGGCGAAGTTTTTGGCGGATCACATTGCCAATGTTAACTCCCACAACTTTGTTTGTCTTGGTTACGTCCACCATTAGCGCTTTTCAGGTTTTCACACCAATATACATGATGACGAAAGGTGGGCCGATGGATTCTACCGATGTTGTAGGCTATCACATTTACAACGAAGCTTGGCGACGATTTCATGTGGGCTCGGCTTCCGCTCAATCGTTTCTGCTATTGCTAGCGATTTTGGTCGTGGCAATCATTCAATACCGATTGATGAAATCCAGAATGGAGGATGCAGCGGCATGATTCGCAAAGTTCTTAAAATAGTTGCAACTTATTCGCTATTGATCGGTCTCGGACTATTTATGTTAGCTCCCTTTGCTTGGATGGTCTTAGTTTCTCTTCAAGAAACGAAAACTGCAATTCCAACTTTGGACAAGCTAGTTCCCGAAACAGTACATTGGGAAAATTTCGCGACAGTGCTTTTCATGCCAGAACTCCCCGTATTTCGATTCTTCCTAAATTCTGTTTTTATCGCCATCGTGGTAGTTTTGGGCCAGTTATTTGTCAGCAGTTTGGCGGCTTATGGATTCTCAAGACTCAAATTCAAAGGGCGAGACGCCCTTTTCACAGCATTCTTGCTCAGCATGATGTTCGGCGGAACTGTCACCCAGATTCCGGTTTTTCTAATGGTTCGATCGTTTGGTTGGCTCGACTCCTATGTAGCGCTAATCGTTCCAGGACTCAGCAGCGCGTTTTCCATCTTCTTGCTTCGACAGTTCTTTGCCCAGATTCCAAACGAGCTAAGCGAAGCCGCCCGAATTGACGGCGCTAGTGAATTTCGAATCTATTGGTCGGTTGTAATGCCGTTGAGCAAGGCTGCACTGGCAACGGCTTCTGCATTTAGTTTCTTCGCAGTTTGGACAGATTTCTTTTGGCCGCTTTTGGCGACATCTTTCGTTCAAATGCGAACACTTGAAGTCGGATTGAGCGTGTTCAAGAACTCTTATGGAAGTACGAACTGGCCGATGCAAATGGCTGCGGCGCTCATTGTTATGATCCCATGTGTAGTCGTATTTCTTGCCACGCAACGTTACTTTGTAAAAGGCGTAACGCTGGGTGGGCTAAAGTAACTAGTGCTAACGCTTAGGATTGAAATATTCCGAACCATGAAAAATTGCCTGAGGCGGAACAACTTTCGATATTTCGTCATTGGTTTCAACAATTGCGAATACCATTGGAAATTTTCCGGCGGGCGGGTTTGGAGTGTATGTGCTCCGTCCCCATGCCTTGGCTGCTGAATAGATTCTGCACTCACTAACTTTTGATTCATTTCGATCCACGACAACCCGACCTTCTAGAGTTCCTTCTAGCCCACGCAGTCCGTTTGCAGTAGCCATCGCGAATTGTCCACTTATGGCAAATGTGACTTTGCCTTCCAATTCGATGACCCTTTTGAAATCGAGAATTGCTGTTTTAACTTCACCTGGCTGCCAATGATCAGGTTCACCCCGAACATTATCAACAAACGCAAACCGGAACAGGCGATTTGTGGCTGAATCCGGCAATGAGCCAGATTCAACGAGCGACTGAATCTCCGATTTGAGAAACCAGACATGATCTTGCGCAACGTTATCGTTTGCTGGATCGGCTCCTTCGACTTTGGGTTTAACCCGAGCGAAAATTCGCAGAATCGAAGTTGTTGGTTCTGGTCCGTAATGCTTTGATTCCCATTTCGGCAGATCTTCGGGCTTAGGCTCTGTTTCAGGCTTGAACGCTGCCAACCCCCGATCCATTAGTTGCAAAACTCGCTCGACGCTTCGATTGTTGTTAAATCCAAGTGCTCTTCCACTTGCCGTCATTACATAAAAGCCTTGGGCAGTACTACCGCTCTTTACATCGGGCTTTACAGTCTCCGAAGCTGCCATAAACCAATTTCTGGCATCGCTCCTGCCATTTTGTAGCTCGTGGGTGTTTCCCACGACAGGTATAAATTGCTCGCGCAATCGCTTGCTGATAGTTGGATTGCTAAAGAGGAACCGCCGGTCCCAAAGTCCGTTGTTTCACGTACAGCCCATTGGATGGCCGTTCATCATCCAAATGAAAAGCGGTTTTTTTGATTCCGCGGCTTCCTTTCTGGCCACTCCAAGGTCGAGTCGCCAGGGGATTTCAAGCCAGCGGTTTTCTTCTGCTGTTGGCAAGACTGCTGCAATTTTGGAATCTATGTCGCTGGAGTTATGTCCAAAAATTCCGCTTAGTGCTAGGAAGTGAATCAATGCCATTTGTCAATTATGTTCCATGTTGTTGGAATATTGAAAATAAGCTTCACCCGACGAGACGTCCGGAGCACAGATACGGGCGAGGCGCCCGCGCTCCAGGGCACGCCCGCACTTTGTCAAACCCCGGCAGGCAGTGGACCGGATGCGAGTAATTCATCTAGGCTCAACTCTTCGATTTCCCCTTGCGATTCAGGCCACATTTCAAACGGGCCACAGGTATCGGGATCGCTGGGAGAACTCCATGCGCCAAAGATGCAATAGCCGTTCCAGCGTCCCTCATATGTGAATGGAAAGCCAACTTGACTCGGATTTTTTGGCGCCCTCGTATAGCGCCGGATCATCAGGACCTCATTCGTTAGAGGGTCAAATGTGCCTGCCATCTCGAATTCGCCGTCTACGTCAGTGCCGGTTGCGATAATCGTAATTTGTGTGGCAGCAAATTCTATGGCTTCGTGACGCTCAAAGTCTGCCGCAGCGAAGTTTCTTCCTCCATCGCAGCATGAGTTCGAACGTGAAATTTTGAAAATCAAACGTTCAGACAGCCGAAAGCCGTCCTGGATGGACCATCCCGACCAGGGTCCAGAAAGCGTATGAAATGGCTTTTCTTTCATTGAGGCTTCACCAAAATTTCTTGCCGCCTCTTGTTCACTCTATATCGTAACGCATTTTTTCAAAAATTCCTAGCCGCATTTTTACGGCTTTTTGGCTGGCATAATGAATTGTGCAAGTCGGATTTCTATTATTGTGCGAATATGCGTCCCAATTGGCCACTGGTGCGCCGGTTTTGGCTGGGGTATTTCGGGTTATTGGCTCACATGAATTCCCAGCTCGTCTAGACCCGTTTTATGTGGCAATCGAAATCGAATGCGACCCTTTTGAAGGCGACCGAATTCACGAAATGACTTTGCAAATGGTGGATGCTGATGGGCAGGTTTATTATCGAAACGAACTTAGTCTCGAAGTTCATCGCCGCCCGGATATGCTGCCAAGCAACGTTTATTCTTGGTTTAGAGTCTGTGTCGAAAGAGAAATTCCGTCGCCTGGGGCCTTTCGATTCGACTTGCTTTACAACGGCGACGTGATCGGACAGACTAGGTTTGAGATTCGGGGGCCGGATGTGTGAAGGCGATGACTTGGGTGACTTGGCTGACTTGGGTCATTGTGTGAAGTAGGTTATTGGGTTGTTGGGTCATAGGGCGAATCAAGTGATCCGTTTCGAGAAGACAATTGCGAACCTTGCAGCCGCCCCAAGTGTCACGAAATTCATGCACCTCAATACTCACCCCAGTTACCCTGGTCAGCCACGTCATTTTTTCTGCGGCGGGTACCATCAAGAGTCATTGAGGGCCTGTAGCTCAGTGGTTAGAGCGGACGGCTCATAACCGTTCGGCCGCGGGTTCGAGTCCCGCCAGGCCCACAATTTTTGACTTGGGTGATAGGCGTGAAGTGTATGACTTGGGGGCACCAGGCGATTTGCTGATTCAATTTCAGAACTGATTTTCTGGATCTGGATTGACTATTCAGTTTTCAATTCAAATCTCCCAAGTCACTCATTTCACCCAACTCACCCAATGACCCAATGACCCGTTTTGGGTATACAATCCACATGCTCTCGCTTTTGAATTCTCTTCTTGCCGCCACAGCCTTCGTTGGCAATTTTGAAGTCACCTTGCTTCATACAAACGACCTGCATTCACACGCTGAGCCAGTCATGATTCGCGGAAAGAGCTACGGCGGATACGCGCGTCAAGCCACGTTAATCAATCAGGCCAGAAAATTAGACAAGAATCTCTTGCTGTTGAACGGCGGAGACACGTTCCAAGGAACTCTATATTTCAATGTATACGAAGGTTTGAGCGACCTCGCGTTTATGAATCAAGTCGGATATCAGGCGGCTGCTGTTGGAAATCACGAGTTCGACCGTGGCCCAAAGACATTTTCAGAATTTGTGAAACGTGCCAACTTTCCATTGCTCGCAGCCAACCTGGATGTGAGCAACGATCCAGATTTGAAAGATCGAATCAAAGCTTGGACGATTCTCAATGTGGGAAAGGAAAAAGTTGGAGTTATTGGAGCTGTGACGCCCGATTTACCGACAATCAGCGACATTGGCCAGCATGTGAAAATGAAGGAGCTTTTCGCAAGTATTAGTCAAGCGGTTTCTGAATTGAAAGTCGCAAAGATTTCAAAGATTTTCTTAGTCAGCCATTGTGGATATGAACTCGAAAGGGAAATCGTTGCAAAAATCCCCGAAATAGACGTGGTCGTCGGAGGGCACAGCCACTCCTTCTTGGCAAATCCTTCGTTTCCCAAGCTAGACGGTTGGCCAACTCCGCTTGGCCCTTATCCGACCATTGTCAACCATGTTGGTGGTTCACGGTCGCTAGTTTTGCAAGGCTGGGAATGGGGAAAGATATTGGGCAACATCAAAATTCAGTTTGATTCCAGGGGTCAAGTTTCAGGATGGAGAGACGCTTTACCCATAGTAGTTGACGACAAAATCCCCGACGATCCAACAGTCGCCAACCTAATTGCTGCATTCCAAAAGCCGATCATCGCAACGATGCTTCAGAAAATTGGCAAGACAGAAGTGAATTTGGATCGCAACGGCCTCATGCGCGAGCTACTTCCCGATGCGATGCAGGAAGCAGCAAAGGCATTTGGAGCAGTTGCATCATTCATGAATACCGGCGGCGTGCGTTCCGGAATTGATGCCGGTGACATCACGTTGGGCAAGCTGAACGAAGTCCAGCCTTTTCGAAACACTCTCATGATTCTAGAGCTTTCGGGACAGGAATTGAAAGATGCTTTGGAAACTCCTGCACTGGGAACCGAGATTTCGGGAGGGATGCTGCTCCCGTCTTCTGGGACATCTTACTTTATTGATATGTCTAGACCATCAGGTCAGAGAGTTGCAAATATCGTTGTGGGAGGAAGTCCAATTCAATTAGGGAAGACTTACCGCC
The DNA here is from genome assembly GCA_031400935.1 of Armatimonadota bacterium. Lineage (GTDB taxonomy): Bacteria > Armatimonadota > Fimbriimonadia > Fimbriimonadales > Fimbriimonadaceae > JANNJE01. Next base: position 74,895 of record JANNQV010000018.1, on the reverse strand, counting down.
TCGCATTAAACAATTTCACAGCGGGTGGCGGAGATGCGCACACGGTTCTCAAAATTGCTAAGGGCTACCGATACGACACTGGGCTATTGGACATAGACATCCTGGTTGACTATGTGAAGGCAAATTCGCCGATCACGAGAGTCGCGGAGAATCGAGTTAGATTGCAGGCCAATCGGTAGAGACGCCGTGTCTCCATAAAGCCATCAGCCCGGAAGATTCCGGGCCAATGACTCCTCTCCTTCTGGACAATGCGCCGAGCTATATGTTCGACGGCGGCTGGTGCCGAAGTTTGTCCCTCGCGCTGCCTGGCTTGTACGTCACTACATCCTTTTCGTCGGTGCGGTGGGTCTCCGGTTCCGCCATTGCGTGTCGGAATGCAACGGATTCATGCATGCGTTTGTTCTTCTTGTCCTTTCTCTCTCCGTCTTTCTTTCTCTCGTGCGACATTTCGCCCTCCTACTTAGGCAATATTGGTACTCGATGAGTTGGCTTTACGTCCCTTTTTGGCACGGCTACAGTGAGCAATCCGTCCTTGTACGTGGCTTTAACCAAATTGGGTTCGGTTGGAGCAACTAAGCGGAACTGCCTCAAGAAATTGCCGTATTGTCGTTCGATGCGAACATAGTCGTCTCGCCGAACTTCATCTCGCATTTCCCTCTTGCCTTTGATCGTCAGCATGTCGTTGAGGACTTCCACGTCTATGTCTTCCATTGTCATTCCTGGCAATTCGACGACATAGGTTGTTTCCTTTTCTGTATCTCTGACATCCACTCTTGGCAACCAATGAGTTGTCATGAGCTTAGTATCAAAGATATCTTCCATCATCTCATTGAACCGGTCGATAACTCCGAGCGGTCTGTTGCTAGGTAGTAGTGTTGCCATTTTGTTGTCCTCCATTATTCGTTAACTTTCTCTTTTTGTAAACTTCGATCTTAAGTGAGTCCCTAGGTTCGATTCGTCTACATTCTCATCATAGCCAACAAACTGTTCCGTTGTAGTCCGCTGTTTCGTGTCATTGATTTGCAGGACAATTTGCTAAAATGAATCTGCAAGAGTCCAAATGCAAGACCCGACCCTCTCAAAACGCGAAAAAGAAGTTCTCGACCTCGCTGCCGAAGGCTTGATTGATGCCAACGTCGCGCAGAGGCTTGGAATTTCTGAAGCCACGGTTGCAACCTATTGGGCTCGCATTCGCGCAAAACTTAATGCCTCCAGCCGTACTGAAGCGGTCGCCATACATTTGCACGAAGAAATGGAATTTTCGCAGGCGAAATTCGAATCAGAATTTGCGGAGGTTAAGGCCGAACTAGATCGTTTTCGCGGAGCAAATGAAGAAGCAGAGCTGCTGCACTCGGTGTTTGAGAATCTGCCCGAAGCAGTGCTGGTTGTTAACGACAATCTCGAGATAGTCCTTGCGAACCAAGCTGCAGCTGCATTGTTTGGATATGCTGAAAACCGGATCGTGCCGTTGTCTGTAAATCAACTTGTTCCAAAAAGGCTGCGACAAGCGCACCGAGAGCATGTTGCCGAATTTCATGAAACCCCAGTTGCGCACCGGATGGGTCCGCATCAGGGTGTACCTGCGTTGCATAGAAGCGGAAAGGAATTCGTTATCGTGGGCGATTTGGTTCCGATTCGACATTGCGGGGAGCAAATGACCCTCTTCATGATTCGAAAAGTCGTCTCCGAACCTGGTTCAGATTCCAAAAACTAAGCTATCTAGTAACTTGCCACCTGGATGGCGGCCACCAAATAACCATGGATTTGCCAACAATGGATTCCCGCTCGACAAGTCCCCAAGATCGCCCGTCAGACGAGCCTTCGCGGTTGTCTCCCATCATCAGATAGTGCTTAGGAGGAATGCTTGCTGGAGGAAGCGAAGCCAAAAGGTGTGCTGTTTGGTCATCCATCGCCCAATACTTGTTGACAGTCCGATTTTCCAAGTTCGGGAGACTGCCTGGCCTCCAAAGCAAGGGCCAATATTCACCCTTGTACTGCACCAACTTGAAGTCGTAAACCATTCGGTCCATTCCTTCGCCAAACTTTACAAACGGCTCGCGAACCTCTTGCCCGTTGCGATAAAAAAGTCCATTTCGGATCTCTATAACATCGCCTGGCACCCCACGGCACCGCTTAATATAGTCCAGATCCTTATCTTCATCCTCCATTGGCTTGCCATAAACGGGTGGCTTGAAAACAACGATGTCGCCAAATTGAGGGTCGGAATATCGAAACACAGCTTTGTTTGCGATGATGAAATCGTTTAACAGGAGCGTGTCGAACATCGAACCAGATGGAATACGGAAAGTTTGAACTGCAAATGGCCGAATCAGCAGAAAGACAAAAACGCCAGCATAGATGATGGCGTCCATGAATTCGTTTAGAATCCGAAGGCCCGAATAGGTGCCCGACCGCATGTGCGGAGGCGTTTTCATTAATTTTGGAAAAACAGCCAAACGAATAATCGTGCAGAACGCCACGACGATCACAACTTGACTTAGCGGAGTCCGCGCCAACGAATCCAACTTGTCTGCGAATGCATTTGGCTCCGCGACTTGCGCGAGGAACGGAAACATTACGCCTTAACTCGTCTCTCTCGAATCCTAGCTGCTTTGCCCACCTTATCACGAAGGTAATAGAGCTTAGCTCGTCGAACGATTCCGTGCCGTACGATCTCGAATTTTCCGACGTTGGGCGAATGAATTGGGAAAGTTCGTTCGACGCCAACACCATTGGAGACTTTTCGGATTGTCAGCGTTTTGGAAATTCCGCCATGCTTGATCGCTATGCAAATGCCTTCGAACATCTGAAGTCTTTCTTTGCCTGCTTCGCGAACTTTTACATAAACGCGGACTGTATCGCCCGGTCGAAACTCTGGCAAGTCTGGCTTCATGCAGCCCTCAACAACGCTTTTCAAAATTGTAGCTTGTGACATGGTTTGTCTCCACCCGTACTAAATCATTCAACATCGGACACGGGAGCTAAGAGGATAGCATATCTGCGTCCCCTTTTTCCAATATAGCTAACGCTAAAAGTTCGGGCCTTAGTTCCCGGGTAGTACTTAAAGCCACCTGCCTCTTCCACTTTGCAATTGCGCCATGGTCTCCAGACCTCAAAACCTCAGGCACTTCCATGCCTTCCCAGGTTCCAGGGCGAGTGTATTGTGGTGCGCTCAATAACCCGTCTGAATAAGAATCAATATTCAAACTTTCTGCGTCCCCTAGCACCCCTGGAATGAGTCGAATGATGGCATCAGCCATAGCCAATGCAGGGATTTCGCCGCCCGTCATCACGAAATCGCCTAGAGAGAACCTATGAGTTGCTCTTTTGGATACAAATCGCTCGTCAATGCCTTCGTAGTGACCGCAAACGAAAACAATATCTTCGAATTTTGAAAGCTCGATGGCATCAGCTTGCACGAACCTCTTTCCGCATGGATCTGGCACAACGACTGCTGATTTCTCTGAAAATGGAGCTAAGGATTGAAGAGCCATGTCCACAATGTCGGGCATCATCACCATTCCCGGCCCTCCGCCATAAGGTTTTTCGTCAACGGTTTTGTGCGGGTCCGTAGCAAAGTCACGCGGATTGGCAAACTGATATGTTACGAGTGCCTTTTCCATTGCGCGATTCGCCATGCTGACTCCAAGTCCAGCCTGAATCACCTCTGGAAACAACGCCACAAAGCCAATTCGCATGGTTTCAAGGTACCTGGTTCGTGCTAAAAATCGGTCCAGGATGAAGCTCTTGCCATTTCAAAATTGCGAGATATGTGGCAACCATGAAGACATAGCCTATCACTAGATTCATTATGATTGTAAGAATGAACAGTCCGTGCTTCATCGCCCAAGCGTCTTGGGTTTTGATCCGGTTCCAAACCTTTTCTCGTTTGGCTGGAGGCACAAAATTTGGAATGTTTCGCCGAGCAGCCTTAACCCAAGGGCGCCTCATAAACCAAAGCATGGCGAACCAAAGAAGTCGTGCAAGCGGGCGGGCAAACGGCATGTTGATATTGACGATGGATTTAGTTGTAACTATACAGTTTTGGTTCGTGATTGGACTGAATAACAGGAATCAAGTCCGAACAGACCCGGCCCATTCAAGCCAAAATAAACCGTGCGCTTTGACGAACCCCTATTCCGAGCCATCAACGAATGGCCGGATACACTGAATCCGCTGTTCCAGCTTCTGAGCGAAGGGAACAAGTGGTGGTTGGTTCGAATTCTTCTGCTTGGAATCATCGTTGGAATGATTGCATTTGGCAAGCAAAATGGCCGAAAGGCAATCCTCCTGAGCCTGCTAGCCGTTCCAATTGCAAATGAGATTTGCGATTCGTTGAAAGCCATTTTCATGGACCCAAGGCCGTGCGTTGAACTCAGCGATGTCATCATTCGAGTGAACAAATTGACTAGTTTCGGAACGGCTTCGTCCCATGCCGCGAATATGGCGGCACTTGCAACCGTGATGTGCTTCTTTGTTCGTCCTTATGGCTACATTTGGGCTGGAATTGCTTTTTTTACAGGCCTTTCCCGAATCTACGTGGGTGTTCATTATCCGGCACAAGTCCTGCTGGGGTGGACAGTTGGCATCCTCGTCGGCACCTTGGTCGTATTCTCACACAGATGGATCGAGAACCGTTTCAATCCAAAACGAAAAGAGTTAGCAGATGAAAATCCAGAAGTCGTCTAGCAGAATGCTACTGTACGCCTCACTAGCAACGGTGGTGCTATGGATGATTCCAGGCGGGCATTATTTGACTCTGCCGCTTATGTATCTGAACACGATTGTTCATGAACTTTGCCATGCCTTTGCGGCACTTTTAACTGGGGGAATGGCGCACAAAATTGGAGTTTTCGCGGCTGGAAACGGCGTTACAACTTCGAGCGGTGGCATTCATTTGATTATTGCGTCAGCCGGCTATTTGGGTGCTTCGTTTTTTGGCGCTGGGCTGATTTTATCTGGGAAATCTGCAAATGCATCCAGAAAAATGCTGATTGCCTTGGGAATTGTAATAGCGTTTGGGCTTGCAGTTTGGATTCGCGGAGACATAGTGGGGTTGTCTGCAAGTGTTTTTTGGATCGGTGCACTGTTTATGGCAAGCCGATCATTGAAGGGCGACGGGCTTATTTTTGCAGTCCAGTTCCTCGGACTCCAGCAATGCCTTCATTCTCTCCAATCCGTGTTCGTGCTGATGAAGATCAATGCTGTACCTGGAATTGAAAACGACGCACTGATCGCGAGTCGAGAATTTCCGCTCCCGCCACTAGTTTATGCGACCCTTTGGACGTTGGCTAGCGTTGGACTTGTGGGTCTTGCCCTGTACCGTTCTTCGTCGGGTTCTTCCAATTCTCGGGCCGAATGACAGGCATTGGAATGTCTAGAGATATATGGCCTAGCTCATCAATCTTTTGCCCTTCCACAAAGATCTCTACAGATTCAATCTCAGCGAATTGGCCTAAGGCTGCGCGAAGTCCAAGCAATACTGTGGCTTCATCCCTTGAGCCAAAATCTGTACTGAATCCCTTTCGAAAATGGACTCTTGCAACCTTGTTGTCAAGTTCGATGCTATCTGCTTTGAGCGATGTTTTGGAATCTTGAGTAGCTAAGAATCCATTGACAGCGGTCAAGTATGATGATTCGCCTTTGCCAACATTTTCGTCACGATTTCCAAGCTCTAGATTGGCACTTTCGTCAACTATCGGCACAGGAACTTTGACCGTCCCTCTTCGATGTTGACCCGCATCAATTCTTTCTTCGGGAGCGATTGTAGAAGGAGCAAATTTGACATATGCAGCAAGTCCGCCAACTCCTGCAAGACAGATCAATATCAAAGCTAACAATCCGATTCGATTCGCGCTACCTGCCTTTTTCATTAGTGTCTCCTAAGTACGATTTAAGTCCGCTGACAATTGCCTTTGCTACCGATTCTCGAAATTCTGGCTGAAGCATTCGGAGTCTATCGCCAGTTTGATTGATGAAACCCATTTCAACCAAAACCGCAGGCATTTCTGCATATCGAAGAACTGCTAAACCTGTGTCATACAGCCTCGAATCGCTCCAAACGCCAAGATTCTGGAGCTTGCTTACTTTTGCAATTTCACTTTGAATACACTCCCCCAGTAATTGGCTGATAGGGTCTTGCATGTGATAGAAAGTCATGCCACCCACTGGCTTGCCAGATTTGCTCGAATTGATATGTATGCTTACAAAAAAATCAGCACTTGAGCGATTTGCTATTGCAGGACGCTCTTTTAGCGGAATGAAAACATCTGTAGAACGTGTGAGGATCACCGTTGCTCCTTCCTGAGTCAGTTCGTTTGCAAGTCTTAAAGAAATCGCCAATGCCATGTTCTTTTCTTGGGCACTCTTGTCGGGTGCTTGCGCCCCCCCGTCATGGCCTCCGTGCCCTGCGTCCACTACAATTGTTTTGGATGAAAGCTTTCCATCGCCGACTCTTGGCGCTATCAGAATGAGCTTTATCTGCGTCTTGTCTCCCGAAATCTGTGCGCCCATCGGACGTTTGCAAACAATTGTAAACGTCGCGCTTGCTGGGCCTTGTGCAACGCGAACGGCAACTATCGAGTCAGACTCGATAGTTGGCTCCAATTCGCCAATGTATTGAACTCCAGGCAAGACGAGTTCCAAAGTATCCGAGGCTACTCTCCGAATCTGAGGAGAAGACATTAACGGCAAATTCGGTTTGAATCGAATAACCGTTTGCTTTTCGTCATCCAATACCAGTTCAGGAGCACTTAGTTGCGCCATTGGCAAAGGATTTGTAACGGGTGAATCCGTACCAATCTGCCCAGTTGCCGTTCCCGAAATGCTTCCAAAATCGTTGTTTTGTGCAATGCCAGGCGGAGTGCTGACAGGCGGAGTTATTGGAATATTGAGTTCGTTGCCTTCGCTCGGCGGAGCAGGTTCGATTTCATAGTTCAGTTCAAAAACTCGTGAAGCCCTTACCTGACTTGCAGGGATTGAAGGACGGCGGTCAGTTTCTATGGCAATTCGAACCACATTAGGTAGGAATTGTCCGACACGAGCATTTGAAACTAGGTTCGATTTCAATTTAGAATCGAGTCTCATTCCCTCAAAATCGAGAACAACTCTTGAAGGTTCAGTTAAGAAGCTGATCTGCGGTTTCAGGGCAAGTGTTGCCTCGATTGAAAGAAGCCCGTCACGGATTGTGGCGGATCGGACAAACCCATAAACCTGAAAGACTCCGCTACCAGGAATCCAATCTCCGCCAGCACCAAATTTCTTTGCCGCCAATCCAATGTTTACCGAAGGATGACCGCCTTGGGTTCGAAAGGGAATCGTAACTGACCTTGAATCAGATGTAATCGTAACATCGTATTTGTTTTGCTTTGCTTTCCAACCCAGTTTCCGAAGCGAAGATACTGGGACAAAACAATCTGACCCGATCTGCCAAGCAGGCGTCGAAATCTTACCAAGGTGTGTAAATGCAAGTTCAGCAGGACGAGGAACGTCCGCCTGAGCCAGAGCATTCGTCACGACCATCCATGGTGCTAGAGCGAATATCCAGGTTTTCATTAGAAGAGTAATTGCCATTGTACAAGCAAAATTGTCGGGAAAAGCAAGTTTTTTCGGAGTTTTGTTTGAAATAGGTGCAATTCTTTACAAATCGCTGTTGTCGCTGCCGACCACCTAGGGGACTTTTGATAAACTCAAATTTTGGATTCTGGCACCACCTAGGGGATGCTGGGTATGTCAATCTGTGAACCCGGAGCGCCTCAAGTTCGACTCCGGGCTATCAGGCTTTGATCCTTGCAGGATCACTTATCAATAATCCCCTATTGACAACCTGCGGACAACCGACAACTAACAACAAAAAACCAACAGCCAATCCCGAACCGAGTATAATTCCTGAATCGTTCCGGGCGATTAGCTCAGTTGGTAGAGCGCCTCGTTTACACCGAGGATGTCGGGGGTTCGAGCCCCTCATCGCCCACCAGAACCTAGATTCAATTGAACCTAGATCGACAAGGGATTTCAGCCTCAAAATCTTACTAAAGAGGACTGAAAAATGAAGCTAGACATTCTTTCTATCGATGTTTCACCCGCATTTGACATCGCATACTTGCGACAGGCCTATCTCATTTCACAAGAGGCGGCGGGATGCACGCCAAAGACGATTGAAAACATTTGATGCGCGTTCACGAGTTTTGAGCAACTTCTGAAAGCGACCCGGTTCGAACTCAATTATGCCAATGATGGCAATGCGATGTGCCGGAAGATGACTGTCGGCTTTGGATAACTAAAGAGGCTCTATTTCTTTGAAAATGTTCGAAAGGACTTTGCGGAACGCTTAGAATCACATTTGAGTTATCATATAACATATTGAGGAAGATCGTGCGCGAATCCATAGGGTTGCGGTTAGTCTTTGCATTCATTGTAATGTTGGGGACGTTTGCGAGCGCATTTGGACCTGAAGGATGTTCCACAAGCCGATGCGGTGGAAGTTGCTCAATGCACGCTAAGAAGGAGCCTGCAAAAGTAGATTCGCACGGATGTTGTGCGGGTTCAAAGAGCAAAAGTTCGCCAGTCTCGACAAAGGCTCAGTCAAGCGAATGCAAATGCGCGATTAGATCGGCTCCTCAGGGCACTCTGAGCACCGAAGCTATTACGCCTTCGGCCTCGCCTATTACTGTTTTTGATCTGCCCGAAGCCATAGAACTACTTGTTAGCCCAATGCCAATTGTGGCATTCCAGATTCACTTTTCGGGAGATAGTTCGCCTCCCATTGTTTCCTATCATCCGGATTTCGGACGCGCTCCTCCAAGAGTTTGAGTCGCAATAGGCTCAAATTTGCCTATTGCGTTTTTTAACGCCAGGGGGCATTGCGTCTAGATTCAGATCGAACTGTTCTAAATCCAAGTGCTCCTGGCTCGTGCCACCCGCATATCCACTTGGAGACATCAGTTGAACAGAAACAAATCAAAACCCATAGGTTTGGGAACAAAGGTGATGCTAATCGGCATCACATTCATTGCAGCTTATAGCTTTCTCAGCAAACCAAGAACACCTGACAGGCTCTATTTTGAACCCGACAAGTCGGGCCAGTTACAGCAGATCGAGCGTTCGACGCCTGTTGTCGCTACAATGGCGCCTTTGTGGAAACCCGAACCGCAATTCCTAATTGCTCAATCGAAAAGACTCAACCTCACCAAGAAGCAGCATGAGGTGATTGAAGTGATTGCAAATGATTGGCTTAAGGAAAAGGCGAAACTAGAATCGCAGATGGCTGTTGCAGCTTCGGCAGTTGGAGAACGAAGCCCGACGAAGATTTCGTTGGCAACAATAAACGTCAACTTGAGCGGATATTCAGAGCTTTCGAGAACTTACAACGACAGTCGAAACAAGTCTTGGACCTCAGCAATAGCCATTTTGACTAGGGACCAACAAGCATTATTAGAATCAACAATACAAACTGAAAAGGAGGCAAAGCGATGAGAATTCGACACTCGTTTTCTATGTTGCTCTTTTTTGTCATCTCGGTCAATGGGTTCTCGCAAGTCGCAGTCCCCGAAAAGCTCTCTCTTGCCGAGGCAGTTTCTTTTGCTATGAAAAGCAGTCCCACGCTCCGTGCGGCAAGAGCAGAATTTGATGCTGCAAAAGCAGAAACTGGTGCGGCACGTTCTAAAACTCGGCCTCAACTTTCGCTAAACAGCTTTGCCACAAAGAGCAATATGCCAAATATCCTTCAAACCGCCATGGGGGTTGAGCCTCAGGCACAGATCCTTGCTCCTGAAGGCAAGTTCCTTGATGCAAACCTCATGCTTATGGCTCCAATCTACACCGGCGGGTTGTTGTCTGGCATCGTTGCAGCTTCAGTAGCGCGTGAAAAGGAAGCTTTTGACGAACTCTCTGGAATGCGTGCAGAAGTCGCATTGATGGTTCGAGAATCGTATTTGCGCGCTCTCTATGGAGCGGAATTGGTTAAGGCACAAAGAGCCAGAATGGAAGCCGCCGAAGCAATGGTGGGTGTTGCCAAAGCCCAATTGGATGCGGGAAAAGGAATTGAGGCATTCGTTCGACGCGCTGAAGCTGAACTTGCCGAAGCGAAACAAGAGTTTACAATGGCGGAAAACGATCGCCGAAAGATGATCCTTGATCTTCTTGCCGAAATGGGGGCCGCACTCGATTCCCGGGTAAGCCTGATTGAAGAGCCCGCATTTCGAGCATTCGAAGGAACATTAGAAGCGAACTTGGGCTCAGCAAAGCAGAATCGTGGCGAACTTCTTGCCATGAGGCAGCGCGTACGCGCCGCACAAGCTGAACTCACATCTGCAAAGGGTGCACTGCACCCACAAATTTATGGATTTGCTATGGGCGATTCGTTTTCACCACGAGACATGGAGGGAAGGAACTCCGGCTATACAGTCGGATTAGCACTTAGCTTGCCGGTATTTGACGGAGGGATGCGACGATCCGAAATTGCTAAGTCGCGTGCCATGCTGGAAAAAGCCAAGGCTGATGTTGAACGAATGGAGATTCGAACCGCGAAAGAAGTCCGCCAGGCCTGGCTCGACATCGAAACTGCTGAGTCAATTTATCAATCTTCACGACTGGCACTTGTGGCAGCAAAGGCAGCAAACGACGTCGTCGCGATCCGTGTCGAAAGCGGCAAAGCGATCCAGCTAGAGCAGCTTGATGCACTTGCTACCTTAACTAGGGCTAGGGCGAATCTAGCCAAATCTAACTATGAACAACAGCTCGCCATCGCGAGATTAGATCGAGCCGTCGGCAGAGCCGACTCAAATGAATCTGGAGGAAATCAGAAATGAAAAACCAAACAATTTCAACATTCATCATTGTCAGCGCCATTATTTTCCTGGGAGGATGTGGCAGTAAAGTTACAGACGAGATTCCTCCTGCTGCACCTCAAGCATCAGCAAGTTCTGGCACTTCGGATGCGGCAATAGCTCAAAAAGGCAGCACCTTGGGCAGCGAAGTCGTCGGAGACCACTTCTCGGTCACTTTGACATCCGAGCCAACCGATTTAAAGGTCGGAAAGGCCAAGTTCATTGTCAAACTCCTTCATCATGGCGAACCTACGGATGGAGCAACTGTGAAATTGAGCTTTTCGATGCCCTCGATGAACATGGGTGAATCAGAGGTGCGTTTGAAATTCACGAAAGACGGCATGTATGAAGGCGAAGCCGAACTTTCAATGGGTGGAGATTGGCAGGCGAAGGTGAGTGTGGATCAGGAGGGGCACCCCGGCGAAGCCACGTATGACTTCGTCGTAATGCAATAGCTCATGAAACTACACCGCTTACTCATCATTTTCCTTGCCCTATTATCAGCGCTTTGCCAAGCAAGCGTTGAAGCGCAAGCTGGACCCTACCGAATTTCGCTCTCAACTCAGCCTAAGGTAATTCCAGTTGGCCAGGCAAAACTCGTCTTTGCAATTTCGGATTCTTCTGGCAAAAGAATGGAGGGGCTAGATGTCCGCGCAATTGCCAAAATGCCGGGCATGTTTATGGGCGAGCGAGAGCTTAAAGCCAATTCTTTGCCTGGCGAACCTGGGGTGTACGCGATGCTAGCCGCGTTTCCGATGGCAGGCCGTTACTCGGTTGACCTCAAAATAAGCGGACATATGGGAGCTGCAACGGCTTCCATTCCTCTAAAGACCGGACAAGACACCGGTGGAACATCTGGCGCGGGCTTTTCGGTTTTGAGTTTGATTCCGTGGCTAGTTTTGCTTGCCATAGTTATCTTTGTCGTTGTTCGCGTGAGGGCGTCCGGTCAGAAACTCGATGTTAAGAGTATTTTCAATCGCGGAACCCTTGGCGGCGTTCTCCTTTTAGGGGCGATGTTGGCAATTGCAGTCTATGCGGTCAATAATTGGCGACGCCAAGGTGCGATGACGCCTCTTGAAGCGCAAGTAATGGAAATGAACACCCCTGCGCCTCCGGGAAGCACCGCAGTGGAACTTGCGACAGCAACTCGCGGACTGCTTTCTGAAACGGTTACTTACACCGGACAAGCCGTTGGTTTCGTCGAGCAAGATGTGATTCCGCGAGGAACGGGGGTCATCATCTGGATGCCCTACTATGTTGGCGACAAGGTGAAAAAAGGGCAAGTGCTGGCGCGGCTTGATACTTCTCAATTGAATCCACAACTCGCTGAAAAGGCAGCGATGACCAACATGGCGGCACAAGGCGTCGGAGTCGCCGCGAGTGAGTACCAAACTGCTCTACAAGAAATTGTCCAAGGTCGCGCGGAAGCTGCGGCAAAACGAGGCATCGTGGATGAGGCCCTAGCGATGCATGCAGCCGCACTCCAGGACAAAGAGGTCATGGAATCCGAAGTCTTGGCGACGCAAAACGAATTGGAAGCCGCCAGGTCCGAGGTAGTAGCGGCAACGGAGAATTCCCGTTTCCGAACCGATGAACTCAAGCGGGCGCAACAACTTTTTGCTCAAGGTGCAGTGAGCCGATCGGAACTACAGCAAGCCGAATCGGAAGCAGCAGAAGCCCAATCAAAACTGAAGCAGGCCAATTCAATGGTGCGGCTAGCTGAGTCGAAGGTTTCCGCTGCAAAGGCAAGCGTTAGAAAGTCCGTCGCGATGATCGCAGCAGCCAAGCAGCGGATATTGCAGTCGCAGGCAGACGTCCGCGCGGCAGAAGCCATGATCAAGAGCAAACAAAGCGCTGCCGAAGCTGCAAAACGCAACATTGCCAAGGAACAGGCTGGAGTTGCACAGGCAAGAGCTGGGTATCAAAGCGCTGCTGCTCAGGAGGGATATGCCGAGCTAAAAGCTGAGGTTGATGGAGTAATCACTCAACGGCTGATTAGTCCAGGCGTTCTGGTAAACCCTGGGCAAACCGTTCTAAAAGTTGCGCAAATTTCTCCAATTCGCCTACAGGCAAATGTGACTGAAGCCGATCTAGCAAAGATCACGGTTGGCGCAAGAGTCACGATAAGCTCCCGAGACAAAAAAGGTGTGGACATTCAAGCGAATGTGAGTTCTATCTCTCCGTCGGTTGATCCTCAAGCACGAACTGGGGTGGTAGAAGTCGTTTGGCAAAATGCAAACGCTCGCTTCCTTCCGGGCCAGTTCGTTTCAATGAACATCGAGATTAGTGCAATTCAAGATGCTTTGGTTGCACCAAAGGAAGCAATCCAGCACCCACCGGGGGATGAAGGAGGCAAACCCTATGTTTGGATCGCCGAGCCTAACGGGGAGGCTGGGCAATTCACAATCAGGCGAGCCGAAATTGAAGCCGGTGCGACAAACGGAAAGCTGACTGAGATTCTCAGCGGTGTTAAAGAAGGGCAACAAGTTGTAACTGCTGGGGCCATGTATTTGCGCGAAGGGGGAACCGTTTCAGCTCAAGTTACTGAGGTTGAATCCAAAGGAAACGTTGTTGAAGTCACTTCTGTTTCTTACAAACCCGACACCGTTGATGCTGAAGTTGGCAAACCGATCACGATCACATTTATCCGGAGATCGGAACAGGGCTGTGGCACGGAAATCGTTTTCCCCGACCTAAAGATCAATAAGCCGCTTCCCTTGAACAAACCAGTTGAAGTCACCTTCACGCCAACGAAAAAAGGCATCCTTCGCTTTTCTTGTGGAATGGATATGTTCGATGGCAAGGTGGTCGTTCGTTGAAGCGAGAACCCCTAAAGTTCGAAACGAAGCGGCATAACCCGCTGCACATGATCCACCGGTGGTCTATCGAGCATCCGTACGCGATCATCGCTTTCTATGTTGGAGTGCTTGCGCTTGCCTGGATGGCGGTCACAGGGGTAATTCCGAGGCGATTCGCGCCCTATGTTGAAAGCCCAATGATCGGTGTCGTGACGATGATGCCAGGTTTGTCTCCGCAGGAAATGGAACTGTACATTTCCAAGCCGATTGAAGAACAACTTGTAAACCTCAAGGGCGTGCGCTATATCCGCTCGACTTCGCAAGACGGGTTTTCAATTGTCACTCTCGAGTTTCCTTATGGGACTAACATGGAGCGGGCGCTTGTTGATGTGCAGACGCTAATGAACGTCACGCAATCGAATCTGCCTGCAACTGGCGCAAACCTGAAACCATCTTTCGTCGTTCCGATTGACCCATTGAACTTGCCAATTCTCTCGCTTGCCTTGACAGGCGATAAAGCGCAGGGATGGGACCCCGTAAAGGTTCGCGAATTTGCAGACAACGAAATGGTTCGCCGCCTGAAAGCAGTGACGAATGTGTATTCCGTAGTGCCTTTCGGCGGATACCGCAGGCAAATGCAAGTAGTTGTGGACCGGGAAAAGCTGGCAGGGTACGGACTTTCCATTTTGAACGTGCGAGACGCCATTGACCGCTTTAACGTGACCCGATCTTCTGGAACCCTTACGCAAGGTTCGACGGAAGGAATTGTTCGAGTGGATTCACGTGCCACATCTGCTGAAGATGTGCTCAGTTATCCGGTTACTGGATTCGGAGATACAAGCAATGTCACTCCTATTCAACCTAGCTCAGGAGGCGGAGCAATGGGAATGGGCGGCGGTTCGGCTCCATCTAGTTCGGTTGTTCAAGGAAATTCAAATGGTGGTGCTAAGCGATCTCCTCGGGTCATTTACGTAAGGGATGTGGCTCGGGTTGAGGATTCGCATTGGGAAAAGCGTAGCGGTTACCGCTTCCTCAGCCAAAACAAAAATAAAGCAGCGGTGGTGTCTGAAGCAATTGAAGTCTCCATCATCCAAAACCCAGGGGCAAGTTCGGCTACCGTCGTTCCAGCAATCATGACGGTCGTTGAGCAAATTGAAAGCGAGAATCCGGGATTAAAAATCGAAGTCGCTTACGACAACGCAAGTTTTGTCGAAATTCTCTTTAACAACGTCTGGCATGAGCTTGGGCTTGCGATTCTTCTTACAGCGATTGCCGTTCTCCTTTTCTTGGGGGAATGGCGTGGCACCGTCATTGCGATGGTCACCTTGCCAACTTCCTTGGCACTTGCGATTCTGATGATGCTGCCCTTCGGCATGACTTTCAATAGCGGGACTTTGATCGGGCTTTTGCTTTCCATCGGCAGGTTGGTGGACGACAGCATCATTGACATCCACGCTGTCGAGCGGCACCTGCGGATGGGCAAAGACCCAAAGACAGCTACAATTGATGGAATCGCTGAAGTTCGAGTGGCAGTCATCGCTTCCACCCTGATGATCGTGCTTGCGTTGTTGCCTCTTCTATTTTCTGGCGGCATTGTGGGGCTCATGTTTGTCGAGCTCGTTTGGCCGCTCATTTTTGGGCTACTTGCCTCGATGCTTGTTTCGTTCACATTGAACGCTTTGCTTTGCGCCAAACTGCTTCGCCACGAAGAAGCACGGGACGAAGACCGAAAGAAGCCACTTCTCAAATGGCTCTATGTCTTGCTAGACCCATTCCAACAAGGGCTTGACAGATTGGAGGGCTGGTATTCACGGGCTATTGCCTGGACTCTCAAGCATCGGTTTCTTAACTTCACGCGCGTGCTTGCTGTTCTGATAATCGGATTCTCTTTCTACTACTTTATTGGTTCAGAAATGATGCCTCTTGCCGATACTGGACAAGCCGTGGGGTTCATGGAAATGGAGCCTGGAACTTCCTACAAGGGTACGGAAAACGCAGTCAAAAAGCTTGAGACGATCATCGCAAAACACCCCGAGCTTGAAAAAGCGAGCATTGAAATCGGTGCTGAATCCATGTTTGAGACGTGGACTCCGTTTTACACGGGCTACCAAATGCCACAAGTGAATGCCGCGGCAATGATGTTGACGTTCAGTGATAAGGATTCGCGCGGCAAAACGATATTTCAGATAATGGATGCAATCCACAAAGAAGCTTTGGAAACGATTCCCGGGCTTCGGCGAATCCAGATTAAGGAAATGGGATCGGATGTCATGGCGACTGCCGCTGCGCCGATCCATGTGAACATCTACGGCCCAGACCTCTTCGAACTTGATCGCCTTGGGCGAGAAGTCGAGGCTGTTGCACACAAGATGCCAGAGATGTATCAGTCGTCGCGAACATGGTCAATGGGCTTGCCGGATTATCAGATCAAAGTTGATCCTCAAAGAGCGCAAGAAGTTGGGCTTTCCCCAGAATCCATTTCGCAACAAGCTTACTATGCACTTCGCGGTGGACTGACTAATGAGTTCTACCGCTTACCGAATCTCCGCCAGAACACGATTCTTGTGCGATACGACAAAGAGGATCGTGAGACCCCAACCGATCTTGAAAATCTATACATCACGACTGGAACTGGCGAGCAGATTCCAATCAAATCTGTAGCCGAAATCCAGCGCCATGTCGCACCGACCGCAATCGAGCATGACGGGCTGAAGCGGGTGATGGGGGTATCCGGCTATTACCGAATTGGAGACTTGCCAAGCATGGATGTGGTTATGAATCTCGTCGCCAATGCATACGGTGGCAACGAGAAACTCGGGATCAAACCAGTCAACTTTCCGCCCGGTTACGGTATGGAAATGCGCGGCGACATGACTCAGATGATGGACAGCTTTCGGCGCCTCGTCAGCGGGCTTGGGCTAGCTTTGGTGCTCATGTATTTGGTCCTAGTCATCCAGTTCCGAGGCTTTTTGCAGCCTCTGCAAATGCTTGCGTCGCTTCCATTGGAACTTGCAGGCGTTTTCATCGCACTTTGGCTGGCTCACCAAGCTTTTTCGACCGTTTCGATACTCGGAATCATTGTTCTTACGGGCATGGACATCACGACAGCCGTTCTGATGATTGACCTCATCATGCGGTATCGAGACAAGGGGATTCCAAGAGACGAGGCAATTATAAGGGCATGCCCTGACCGGCTACGCCCTATTCTCATGACCGTCGGCATAACGCTCCTTGTCATGATGCCTGTTGCCTTTGCGCCAAAGACAGGGCTAGATGCTTACCAACCGCTAGCTATGGCGGTAGTTGGCGGCCTGATAATGGGAACGATCCTCAGCCTCTTCGACATCCCGATCATGCACACGTACGTGGATGACTTCATTTGCTGGATCAACAGGACGTTTCTCGGGAGGGAATGGTCTTGGCCGGTTAACGAGCCTGACGAAGAAGCTTCGCGGGATGTCGGCGAAACCAACTGACGGCTTGACAAAGTCTAAGGGAAACAGCGAACGAATGAGCTGCTTTTGCAACCAATTTCAACTTTCACTATTTATTGAAATGTAAGAATTGTAAAGTTTCATTTGTTTCGTTGAACCTAAACCTCAAACTATACTTTTTTTCATAGTTTTATGGAGGCAAACTACCTGTAAAAACACCAACTTGATTGATACAATGAGTTCAGGCGAACCTATCTAAAGCCAGATGGAAAGAGAGTTGTGTAGCTAAAGAAAGGTTCGGCAAAACAAGGAGAATCTCGTGCGAATCGAAGCAATCATCTTAGCCGCAGGAATAGCCACTTTCCTTGTCGCTGGCGTTGCGGCGAATCAGCAAAGGACTGCTCCTAGCCAAGCCCAAAAGATTTTTGCCCGCGCTAAGGCCGATGACTTTATGGGCGATTCGGGTTGCAATGACTGCCACGCAAAGAAAGTTGCGGCATTTCTGGGATCCGGCCACGAAGCCTATATGAAGAACCCGAACGCGCCGCTTGAAAAGCAAGGTTGCGAAGGGTGCCACGGCGCCGGATTCATTCACCAAGCTGACGAGAACCCAGAAGTCATTGCGTTCCGAACTATGAAGCCAAAGGAGTCCTCCGCAGCTTGTCTCCGATGCCACGAATCCACGCTGAGCGAGCGTCATTGGAAACTTTCCTCCCACAGCCAAGCCGACCTCTCATGCGTTTCGTGCCATCAGATTCACCCTGACAGCGAACCCAATTGGGTTACACGATCTGGAAAGCCGCCGCCTCAAAATCCAAAAGAAGCGGTGCACGTCGCAAAAATTAAGGCGAAAGCACTATTGATGGCCGACGAAATCACACTTTGCGGCCAATGCCATGCAAGCGAAGTCGCCAAATTCAGATTACCGTCTCATCACCCCGTCCCAGAGGGTGGAATGGTTTGTAGTGACTGCCACACCGTTCATCCCTCGAAATCGGCAAAAGGCAAAGTCGCGCACACAAAGGATAACTGCGTTACTTGCCACAGTCAATTTGAAGGGCCTTTTGCTTTTGAGCACGATCCGGTAGCGGGACATAGTGCGGAAGGATGCATGGAATGCCACAAGCCTCACGGCTCCGGCAATCCCAAAATGCTGAAATCTTTTTCTCGCGGTCTCTGCGCCCAATGCCATACCGAAAAGTTGGGATCGCACTATCCTGGCCGAACCTGCTGGACTGCCGGGTGCCATGTTGCATCGCACGGTAGCAACTCGAGCCCTCATTTCTTGCAACCCTAAGGAGTTTATGATGTTTGCCAGCCGTAACCGAAAAGCCACGATGATCCTCGCCGTGACGGCGTTTGCGGTCGTGGCTGCGGCGCAAGAAACTCCCCCCGCTGTTCCAGTGCCTGAGGACGAAGTAGTTAAGCCTGCGAAGCGATGGTGGATTGACGCAGGCTTTGCGGATTGGAGCGGATTATCTGGTAATCGCCATCGGTTAAACCAATATGCAACGGTTCCAATGGGTTTCGTGCTTCGCGATTTCGGGATGGTTTCTCCCTCAAACGAACGTGGAAGCTCATTCAGATTTGGCGTTCGAGGAGTGGCAGATGGAGACATTGCAGGTGAAGCCGAGCTAGTGTTTGGCGGGCGGATTTTCGCTCGGTTGCAAGGGATCGAAAATCGCTCTTACGACCCAACCCCAATTCCGATAGAAGAGAGCCGAAACCGAGCATTGCAAGGAAGTCTGACTTATGCGGTAACGCCCTCGCTTTCTGCGTTTGTTCAAGTTGACGAACGCCGCCAAAACCGATACTACGAGCCTCCCAAAGAAGAGATTCTGGATCGAACTCGACAAACACTTGCCGGAATTTCGGGAACATTGTTTGGCGGCGATGCAGCGTTAACCTACTCGAATTATCGCTATTTAGATCGAACAGGTGAGAATCCGAATTCGACGAGGCGAAGCCTGAATGCGTCTTACGGCGTTCAAGTGAGCCCGAACTTCAGTTTGAGCGGCTCGTACTCCCGAACGAACATCGAGCAGAACTTCTTCTTCGACAGCCAAGCGACCCGATGGGGTCTCGAGGGACTAATGGAAATAGCCGATGACACCACCGTCAGCTTTTATGCAAGAAACGAGAGTTTCGAACTTCCGAACGCTGAGAACAATTTCGTTCGCAAGCGAATGGATGCGGGCGTCAGTTTCCGAAACCGACAGCCTAACGGCACATTCCAGTTCGGGATTCGCCATAAAGAATCAGAACGGTTTCGCGACGATTTCGAATTCGTTGACGTGCCGTCCTTCGATCGAATAGAAGCCAAGTGGTCGAGCAAACTCCCAGGCGATCTTCGATACGCCATGAAGGGAAGCTGGGATCACGCGAACAACCCTCCTCGGCCCATCGGCGGGGACGAGAGGCAACTGATCTTCGATGAAAGGATCCGTGGCCAATTTAAGTTGGACGGCGGCAATGAAAATTTCAGCGGCTATGGAGTTTACGATTTTAGCTACGATCAGAATGGACCGAGGGCAGTCAATGTTTATGGCCATACGTTAACTCTGGGCGGCAATTGGCTGGCCAACGAGGCAACTTCTGCATATTTGGAGATGATTGCAGAAACCTATTCGGTCAGCCACGGATTCGAAGAAACAGGAATTCGACTTGACCAATTCTTTCCTTCCGGCATCTCGCTTGCTGGTGGGGCAACTTGGACGCTGGGGCCAACATCGAGCCTGACTCTAGGAGTGTCTCATTTCTTCGCAAGGAATGAAAACCCTCTCCTGTTGGATGGTGGCAACATCCGAAGCACCCAATTGACGCTGCACTATCTAAAGCAGCTGAAAGAGGACAGGCGGTTTGAAGTAACTGTTGCTCCTTGGAGCTACACGGATCGGCTCGTAAGCCAAATGGGCTATCGCGCAACGGTGGTTTCAGTTAGTTTTGCAACGAAGTTTTGAAAAGAAAAATGAATTTGATGATAAAGCGACAAATCTGCGGAGAAAAGCAATGAAATATAAATGGTTTTTAACAGCGTTCGCAGCCATCCCTTTTGCAGCGGCCTTGCTGGCGTTGCAAAGCTGTGGCGGCGAAGGTGGTCCGACGGGGAATCCTGGAGGGCTTCCTGCACCTACTGCGGCGTTCCTAGCACTTCTTTCACCGGAACAAAGGGATGCAACCTATATCGGTAGCGAATCGTGTGCTACTGCCGTTTGCCATGGTGGAGCAACCGATGGAGAAACAATATATGAGCATTGGAGAGACACGGTTCACTTCGACAAAGGTGTCGGTTGCGAGCGATGCCATGGGCCTGGAAGCGAGCATGCCGCTGATCCGGAAACCGTAGGCAAAATCCTCACTTTCCCACTTACGGCTTCTCCAGTGATCTGCGGCCAGTGCCATGGGACCGCGCATGACCAATTCAACGTCTCGCAACATAGCAAGCTCGTTGCAAGCCCCGTGGCAAATGCGATTTTGAATCCCGGCCAATACGGCAGGACGTCCCGATGCATAGCCTGCCATAGCGGCGTTGTTCGTGCTGCGATCAACAATGGGGCAGATTTGGGGGCTATGACGGATGCCGAAATACAAGAGTATTGCCGAGCAACCATGGGTCCAGTTCCACATGTCGCTGACTGTGTGAGCTGCCACGATCCGCACGGCAAAACTGGAAACCTGACTGATGATGGAAAGGAAGTGCAATTGCGTCGAAAGACGTTCAACACGGACATTACACCTGTTGGCCCAAGCAGCACAGCAGCTTCTTTCACTACATTCGATCACAGTTGCGCACAATGCCACAACGGAAGGGGTACTGATCCTGCTGATGCAAAGCTGAACTCAGGTACAAGCCGCCCGAGCATGCATGACAGCAATCAATACAACATGCTGATGGGTTTTGGAGGTGTTGAAGGATCTGGGCCGGTGGAACGCAACACGACCCATGCAACAATTCCGGGGCAATGCAGCAAGTGCCACATGCCCGATTCGCGGCATACGTTCACGGTTAGCTATGATAAGAGCTGTTCGCCTTGCCACACGGCCCAAGATGCCGCTGTTCGTATTCAGAACGAAAAGGACACGATCATAAACCAGCTATATGCGTTGAAACTGCGCATGGAAGCTTGGGCAACAACTACGTATGGCAATGACCTGTATTGGGAATACACGTCAAACATCACAGCTGAAGGTGGTACGCCGCCAACGCAGTCTGGCGTGCCGATTCAGATCAAACGCTCACGGCACAACTACTACTTCGTCATCCGGTCTGGTGACTATGGAGCCCATAACGCTCCGTATGCAAAGCACCTAATCATGATTGCCAACCAAAACATGGACGATCTTACGATTCCTCCGGCTCGACCAACAAACATCTCTGTCGCTGCAAAGCTTCAGATACTGGAGAGAGATGCGAAGAAAGCATCTGTTGCGGATATGACGGAGAATGATCACTAACCGCTGAGGGTGCCGGTCATTTCCCCTGACCGGCACCCACCAAATCTCTTGTAAACGATCTTCATTCTCAAGCTGAAAAGACCATGGACGCCAATACACTAACTGTTGCTACTCCGCCCGCATGGTCTCTTACCGTCGGCGACGCAGGACGCTTAAGCGTCCTCGTCGCCGTCGCGTTTTTCGGGATCGCTGCACTTGCATGGCTCTTCGGCAAGTCAGATGCGCGGTTCGAAAAAGTCGGCAAATTCGCCTTTGCCGCAGGTTGCCTGTCGACGATTGCGATTTTTGTGAGTTTGGCAACGCTCTTCCTCAACAATCGGTTTGAGTTTGAATATATTTGGGCACATTCAGATCTGAGGAACCCGCTGATTTACAAGCTTGCAGCAGTCTGGTCCGGCCAGCCAGGCAGCTTCCTGCTCTGGGCGGTCGCTGCAGCAGTTTTTGGCTTACTTGCGGTAGGCAGAACTGGGGAATATCGCCGCTGGTACAGCATTATCTATTCGGGATTCCTAGGTGCCATTGTAGCGATCTTAGCCTACGAGTCTCCTTTCAAGCTCATCCTGTCAGAAGGGGCAGCCGTTGTTCCTGCCGATGGCAGAGGACTGGCTCCATCTCTTCAAAACTACTGGGTTACGATTCATCCGCCAGTTATCTTCATGGGCTTTGGTTCGCTTACCGTTCTATTTGCACTTGCCTTGGCGGCTCTAATCACCAATAAACACGACGCATGGATTGGAATCGTTCGACCATGGGCGATCCTCTCGACAACTCTCGTCGGAGTCGGCCTTTGCATGGGCGGATTCTGGGCTTACGAGACTCTCGGCTGGGGCGGATTTTGGATGTGGGATCCCGTCGAGAACGTGAGCTTTGTTCCTTGGTGTCTTTGCGCTGCCTTCATTCATGGGGTCATTGTCCAAGTTGTAAAGAACAAGTGGAAGATGGCAAATCTTCTCATGGGAGGGCTGCCGTTTCTGACCTTCGTATATGGGACTTTTTTGACCCGAAGCGGATTTCTCGCCGAAGCAAGCGTTCATAGCTTTGCCGAAATGGATCGCTCTGCACTGCGTTTGCTCATGGGCGTGATGGCGATTTCCAGCGTATCGTTTTTCGGACTCTGGAGCTTTCGCGCCATCCAATCTCGAAAGATTGTTGAGCCGCCTGTCGCTGAAATCAAAGGCTTTCACAGGGAAGGAATCTATCGCATTGGCGCGATGCTTTTGGGCACCATGGGTTTGGCGACGATGATCGGGATGAGCATTCCCTTCTTTATGGCATTACAGGGCAGGCCCCCAAAGGTCGTCGAAGAAGCTACCTATCACAAAGTGCTTCCTTGGATATTCGTGCCGATAATGATCCTCATGGCGATTGCTCCGTTTGTGGCGTGGAACGGCGCATCCTTGAAGGACATTCTAAAGCGAGCCTATTCATTGTTCTGCATTGCGGTCGGAGCCTGCGGATTCATTCTCTTAGCTGTCGTTTTCAGCCCTCTAGGCAAGCTAGCTGATCTGACGGGTACTTCGAGTTTCCCGTTTGGATTGAAAATTTCGAATCTTGCATGGGTTGTGTTCTTAGCTGGACTCAGCGTTTTGATTTTGGTCGGTACAGCGTGGCGAATGTACGAGCTTCGCAAAGCTTCCAAGCTGGCTTGGGCTTCGTTCATCGCCCATAGCGGAATCGCGATGCTTATGGCTGGACTCATTGTTTCCCGCGGATTCGAGCGCAAGATTCAAACGTTCGTCATGGACGGCCACCCTGGAACTCTCATGGATTACGCCATTCGGTACAAGGGAATGACTTCAAACTTTGCCGATAGAGAAAACAAGATGCAATTTGAAGTCATTTCGGCGAACGGTTCAAAACCAGTCGAGTTTGTGGCTTCGCCTGGATTCTATTACATCGAGGATGACGGACACAAAGACCCGATGGCGTGGCCGCACGTTCAGCGAACAGCGTTTTACGACCTCTATTTTACGATGCATGAGCCCCAGCGCGATGCAACCGAGCCTTTCACTTTGAAGCCGGGCGAATCGCGCGAGTTTTCCGGCTATACGATGACCTACAAAAAGATGGTTCGTGACGGCGATTCAGGTATGGCGGGGACGAAATTCGGTGCCGAGTTAAACGTCAAATCAGCACAGGGAGCCTTTACAACAACTCCCAAAATGGAACTAGGAATGTCTGGCACGAAACAGCACGCAGGCAAACTGGGCGACTCGTTTGAGGTTCAAATGACTGGCATGGATGCAGCAACAAAAGCGGTTACTTTGCAAGTTCAGCTTGCCAAGCCGATGTACCCGTTAGAGATTTATGTGAAGCCGATGACTAGTCTTGTGTGGCTAGGTACAGCAATTATGACGATGGGTGGATTCATGTCTGCCTACTATCGCCGAGTCGCTCGCAAAGTCGCAGTTCGCGCCAAGAAAGTCGAATCCGGCGAACTTGAAGTTTTGAAACGACCATTCATACCAATTTAGGAGAAAAATCATGAAAAGAATAGCAACACTACTATTGTTAACTGGCATCGCTGCAGCAGCCATGGCATTGACCTCATACGACAAAGTATTTGACAAAAAGTACGAAGTCAAGGAAGGCTCGGCGATTGCAGCAGCAGGTTGCAAACTTTGCCACATGTCTGCAAAGGGTGGTCCGCTAAACAGCTATGGCAAGGATTTGACTGCCGCAATGAAAGCGGCTAACACGAAGAAGTTGACTCCTGCAATTCTCGCAGCTGTCGAGAATCTTGACTCAAATGGAGATGGTGTGAAGAACGGAGCTAGCATCAAAAAGGACGTTTTGCCGTAATTTGCGCTTGGAATAGGAGGAATTCAATGATCCGATGGATCGGAATCACATTATTGTTTGCAGTTCTAATGCCGGCTTCGACGGCAACAGAGGAGTATTTGGTTGCACTAAAAAAGCAATACAATTTCTCGGCAGAGTCGGATGCTGGAAAACGGGAATGTGCGAATTGCCATGTTTCAAACGATGACTTTGAATTTAACAAATATGGCAGCGCCATAAATACAAAGGGTCTGGAACTGGGTCCAGCACTCTTTCTGGCAGTTGAATCCGAGGACTCAGACGGTGACGGCGTCTCGAATGGCGACGAGTGGAAAAATGGCGGAGTTCCAGGTGATCCTAAGCTTGGTGGTGCAAAGGCCACAACCTCTGTACCAGTTGAAGCCGAAGAAAGGGAAAACCCGATGCTTCCAAAGTCAGCCCATCATCCGGCGATTGTCCACTTTCCAATTGCCTTGTTCATCGCTGGATTGCTCTTAGACTTTCTTGGGTTGGTACGGAAAGACAAAACTCTGCTTCATGCAGGCTGGTACAACATTGTCCTTGCCTCTATCACATCCTTGGCTGCGGTTGTCACTGGATTGGGTGCGATGGTAATGATGAAGTTCCCGTTGCGAGGAAATGTCCAGCAGCATTTGATTTTTACTCTGCTTGCCACGGTGATAATGTGGACATTGGTGTTTATGCGTGTCCATCGGCACGAGAAGATGAACGTCACAATGAGGATCATCTACTACATTCTTGCCGCAGCCGGAATGTTTATTCTCTCGTGGGCTGGGCACGTTGGCGGAGTTGTTGCTGGGACAGCATAGCAGCTTCATTTCGCGAATGGCCACGTTCAAGAATGAACTTGATCTAGTTATGCCAAACTAACTGAATATGCGGTCCGTAGCTTTAGAGAATTCGGTTCGAAGAGTTCTGCGTTCAAATACACTTCTCGGAGGCATTTCGGAAGCCGACTTTGAAAGATTGGCAGAACAGTCGCGCCTCTCAAAGTGCGATCGCGGCGAGCTAATTTGGTTTGACGGAAGCCAGACCGATTTTTTTGGACTTGTCGGGGCTGGTTTTGTAAAGATGGTCCGCAGCAATTCGAGCGGAATAGAAGTTACCCTCGAAATCATGGGACCGGGGCAGATTTTCGGCTTGCTTGGAACTGTAAGCGGCGATGGCTGCCCGCTAAGCGCCTACGGACTGACAAAAACGCAGTATCTCAGGATTCCAAAGCGCGTTTTTACGCCGATTTATGAGGCAAGCACGGTGATTCAGCAAAGGCTTGTCAAGAAAGTCGCCCTACAAATGCACTCAAAGCTTGACTTTATGGCGAGGCTCTCGACTGGCAGAGTCGAGGAAAGAATCGCCGCTATCTTGTTTTTGCTTGCAGAATCTTATGGCGAGAAAAATGGAAACGCTATTCGATTGACGATTCCCCTCACACGCCAAGAACTCGGTGAGATGTCTGGAACAACTACCGAGACAACGATTCGAACGTTATCAAAGTGGAACAAAATCAGCATGGTGACGACCGAGCATCAGCACATCACCATTGCCGACCCAAATGCGCTTGAGCTAGTTTTGAGGAATTAGGGCGAGGTTCGGGTTAGTTCGGCTTGGTTCGGGTTTGCCTTCCAAAATAGGACTTATTGGTCAAATAGGACGGGTAAGACAGATAGGTGCCATCTGTTACATTTGTCGAATAAGTCCTATTTGACCTGCAAGTCCTAGCCGACTCATTTAACTTGTTCCCCGAACAAAACAATCCAAATATGACGACGGTCATGGTCAGAAAGCCAGAAACATACAAAAATATCCTCATTGAAGCTGTTCGCTTCTTGAGGAGTACACGATTTGGCAACTCGATATTCGGTTCCCGGCAGACAAGGCGCGACCAAGGCACCTGGCGAAACTCGCGTAGTGCGCACCACCGATAGTCCAAATTGCACGGGCGCATGCGGCTGGTTGGCGACGGTTGTTGACGACGTTATTGTAGACCTGAAGCCGGCTGCAGATTATCCTTGCACCGAATACAATCCTCGCGGTTGCTTGCGCGGAATGGCGATGACCCACTTGATCTATGGGCCGGATCGAGTCAAAAAGCCTCTCATTCGGGCTGGCGAGAGAGGCGAAGGAAAATGGCGAGAAGTTAGCTGGGATGAAGCCCTTGACTACATCGCCGACAAAATGACTCACATTCGGGACAACTACGGCCCTGAAAGTATGCTCCTTTTCAACCAAGTTGTTGGAACAGGATATGTGCAAAAGGGCGCCCAAGTACGAATGGCAGCGCTTCTCGGGATGAGCTTTGCGACAGCATACGATTTCAATGGCGACATTTCGATGGGTTTTACCCATACCATGGGCATTGACTGCGTCGAATGCGAAACCAAGAGTTGGGGGCACGCCAAAACTGCCATTCTTTGGTCAAGCAATGTGTTTCAAACTCGAATTCCAGACGCAAAATTTCTTACTACAGTCGCCAAACAGCGAAACAACTGCAAGATCATTGTCATTGATCCACGGTGCAGCCAAACTGCCAAGGGTGCCGACCTTTGGGCACCGATCCACCCAGGCACAGACGGACTCTTAGCCCTTTCCATGTGCTACACCGTGCTAGAAGGCGGCTGGGTTGATTGGGAATTCCTAAGAAAATACACGGACGTCTGCACTCTCATTCGAGAAGACAACGGCCAGCGTCTCCGGGCATCTGATGTTGGATCGGGAACCGATATGGAGTTCATGGTTTGGGATGAGACAACGGATTCCTTGGCTAAGCTGCCAACCGAATCACTGAAGCTTCCTGAAGGTCTAAAGCCATCCTTTAGAGGAACGCAAACTGTTACCATTGGCGGAAACCAAGTAAAGGTCACGCCTGTCTTCCAAACGCTCGAAGACACGATCATGCGGGATGAATACAAGCCCGAAATCGTAGCGAAGACTTGCGACATACCAGCCGAAACCATACGTGAGATTGCAAAGGAATATGCCCTCAATCGGCCAAGTTCGATCATCATTGGAATGGGCGTCAATCACAGACTTCACGGCGACCTTACTATTCGCTCAATTTTGCTTCTATCTGCATTGGTGGGTGCACACGGAAAGCCAGGCGAATCCGTTTCCATTTACTCCGGCCAACACCATTTTAGGCTAGATGTGAGCAAATGGTGGTTCCCAGATGGAAAGAGACCGAACGGTGTGCCAATGCACTACTTTGTGATGGGTCAGCCGACGGAAACGATTAACCCGAAGATCAAGTATCCAAAAAACGGTTTCAAAGCACTGTTTGTTTCTCACGGAAACCCGTTAGTCACTGAATTCTCGACGCCACTAAAGGAATCGATCGACAAGCTTGATCTTTTCGTGACGATTGATTTTTCGATGTCGCCGACGTGTGATTACAGCGATGTCGTTCTTCCTGCCCCGACTTTTTGGGAAAAGAAAGAGTTGGTTGGGACATCGTGCCACCCATACCTTCAAATCCAACAGGAGGTCGTTTCCCCACAATACGATAGCAGAACTGAACTCTGGATGGTTAAAGAAATTGTTCGCAGAGTAGACCCAACTCTTTTCAAAGAAATGGACTTTGAAGAGCCGGAAATCATCGACATGATGCTTGCAAGCGGCGGCAAAGAAGTCGCAGGAATAACTTACGAAAAGCTTCTGCAGGGCCCTGTTCGACTTAATGTTCACGATCCTGAAGTCGGATGTGATGAGCAATTTCTGGAAGACAAGCTGTTCCCTCCTCGAGCGTATCCATTCCCCGAAGGCGCTCAGCGCGAGTTCCTAAAGACCGGACGGATGGAATTTTACAAAGAGGAAGATGTGTTTCGCCAATTCGGCGAGGCAATTCCAATCTACAAACCTGCGTTTTCACACCTGCCAGTCGAGGATCAAAAACTCCCACTTAGCATCGTTACTCCCCACAGTAAGTGGCGAGTTCACTCGACTCACAGCAACAATCGACTGTTGCTCAACCTGAACCGGGGAGCCGTCGTCGAAATCAATCCGCGCGATGCCGCTGCACGCGGGATTCGCGATGGCGACCCGGTCGAAATCTTCAATTACAACGGATCCTACAAGCTCTGGGCATTGCTGACGGAAACGATCAAACCCGGTGTGCTTTGCGTTGACCACGGTTGGTGGGACCGGTATTTGGGAGGCGGAAAGTACCATTCTGTCCACACCCATCAAAAGGTGAAAGCAACTCACGAAAACTACTATCTACCTGCTGTCTATGCACCTGGTCAGCACTGGAAAGATACTCGTGTCGACATTAGGAGCGTGAAGTAATGCCTAAGATGTCTATGCTCATTGACCTCACCCGATGCATTGGGTGCGATGCATGCACGGTGGCTTGCAAACAAGAAAACGGCACCCCCATGGATGTCTTCTTTGCGCGAGTGATCAATGTAGAGTCGGGCACTTATCCAAATGTAAAACGGCTCTACATCCCAGTCCTTTGCAATCACTGCGAGGACCCTCCTTGCCTAAAGGCCTGCCCGAACAAGGCAATCGTAAAGAGGCACGATGGGATCGTTTTGATTGACCAAGACCGATGCCGTGGGACTGGCGCATGCGTATCCGCATGCCCGTACGGAAACATCATTCTTCAAGAATCCGAACTTTGGTATTTGAACGAAGATGAGCCTTATGAAAGGGACAATGTCAAGCCAAGATTGAACTCTGGAATCGCGAGGAAATGCACGTATTGCGCTCACCGGGTAGATGAAGGACTTGACCCAGCGTGTGTTGTGGCTTGTCCGACAACTGCAAGAATTTTTGGCGATCTAGACGACCCCAAAGGCAAACTGAGAATGTACATCAAAGAGCAGCAGGATGAAACGGATCGTGATCCGTTCTGCCTGTTGCCAGAAGCAGGAACAAAACCATCGGGACGATATCTTGGACCGATGGCATCGCAAGACGTCTCGACTCTTGGTCAAGCGGCAAAGCCCGAAGTTTTTGAGGAGGTTGCACCATGAGAAAACTGATTTCAATTCTCGGATTACTGATTCTAATTGTTACCATTTCAGGTTCCCAGACTGACCTCAAAAAGAAAGATGCCTTTGAAAGCTCGTCATGCATGGGCTGCCATGGAATGACTGCAATGGGCGGCTTAGGACCTCCCCTAGCACAGACCAAACTTGAACAAATCGAGTTCCTCAACACAGTTCGAAACGGAAAGGGCATGATGCCGGGCACGCCTGTCGAACAACTGTCAAACGAGGATGCTAAGACCATTTACGATGACGTAAAAGCTAGGCCGTGGAATGAAGAGCAGATCCCGCTTGCCTTTAAAGTTGGCTCAATGTTGACTACAAAAAACGTAGCCAAAATCTTCCTCGCAGTTTCTTTGTTCAGTTTCATTTTCGTGATTCGAGGAATCGCTTATTGGGTGAAGCTGGCTGGATTCAAATATATGAAACCAGCCCTACGAAGGTTTGGATACGGTAAAGCGCTCGGTGTTGCCTTGAAGTCGCTCATTTTCGACGGCCTCTTCGTCGGATCCCTTTGGAGAAAGAGCAAGCACCTATGGGCGATGCACGGTCTGATGCTCTATGGAATGATCGGCCTTGCTACTGCTGACATTTTGATGCAGATTTTCAATCCGACTCGAGCCGATTTGGCGTTGAGTAACCCCCTGAAGATCCTTCCGATTTTTGCCGGAGTCATGGTTTTGATCGGCGTCGCTTACGTCATGAAGCGGTACAAAACCGACGAGTACATTGACAACGGGCTAACTCTTGGCCGCGATTATCTGTTTGTATTCCTACTCTTCCAAACCGTATTGAGCGGCATTCTCACGCTCGTAATCAATCGGACAACCGCATTTGGCTGGGTAATGCCGATTTACATCTACCACCTAGCTTTTGTGTGTGCGCTCATGATTTCGGCACCGTTCACACGGTTCCAACACGCATGGATTGTCCCGATCATGGTGTCTCTAACGAAAGTGACCGAAGCGGTAACAGCTTCCGGAGTTGAAATTGGATTCCTTCGAGAACCAAGCCCAGGACGCCATCACAAGTCGCTTCGAATCGCTGAGGACGTCGTTGCTCGAGTCTACGACGAACCGGCAAAGGAAATCACGATTCGCTATTACCCCTAACAGATCACTGCTATGAAAGAACTGAATGTATTTAAATCCGATGGACCCGATCCAAGCAAGAGATGCCCTCCTGCTTGTTCGTGCGGCACCAATCTTGAGCCTGAGCATGTCGAATCGGTAAGCCGCAGAACCGCTCTCCGATGGCTGGTCACTGGAATAAACATCGCGGTCGGACTAGCTCTCGCAATTCCCGTTGTACGCTTCGCGGCAGCTCCAATTTCAACAAAGCTAACCGAACGATGGATGCCTATTTTGGACGACGCTGACCTTGCACTCGGCCAAACGAGGGAAGTTTCGTATGTGATGAACATCGTAGATGGCTACCAAGCCGTAGACCGAAAATACACAGTTTTTTTGCACCGAACTGAATCTGATGTCAAGTGCTTTGATCCTGCTTGCACCCACCTGGGATGCAAAGTCAATTTTCAAGACGATCAGAAGCGATATTTCTGCCCGTGCCACGGAGGGGTCTTTGACGAAGTCGGCAAAGTGGTTTCTGGACCGCCGCCTTCTGGACTTGTCGAGCACCCCGTCAAAATCGAAAACGGCAAGATTTTTGTGAGCCGAAAGGTATAAGCCATGATAAAGGAACCACCAACTTCCACACCCAAAAGCGAGACGATCGAACGTCCCATCGTCACAATCGGCCCCGAGCAGCCAGAGCAGCAGATGGTCCGTGAGCGTCCTGGGCTCAAAGACTGGCTTGAACTGCGCATTGGCTGGTGGGGATTTGTTCGAAAGAATCTGGATGAGCCCATGCCTCCTGGTGTCGGTTGGTGGCAGACTTTGGGCAACTTGCTCTTGACGCTATTGGTTTTCCAATTTACAACCGGCGTTGCCCTGGCGATGTACTACAGCCCGAGCCCGCAATCGGCATACGATTCTGTCAAACACATCACAGAGGGCGTGACGGCTGGCTCGTTAGTGCGAGGACTCCATATTTGGGGCTCGACGGCGATTGTCGTGGCAATGGTCATGCACACGCTTCGAGTTTTCTTCTGGGGATCGTACAAAAAGCCGCGAGAACTGACTTGGGTTTTTGGCGTTCTGATCTTCCAAGTCATGCTCGCCTTTTCATTCACTGGCTACCTGCTTCCATGGGATCAAAAGGCGTATTGGGCGACTGTTGTTGGAACTCGTATCGCAGGAACGATTCCCGTCGTTGGCGACATGATGATGGTGCTAATTCGTGGAGGAAACGAGGTCGGCGCATTGACTCTGACTCGCTTTTATGCGGCGCACGTCATGCTATTGCCCGCGTCTCTCATGGCATTTGTAGGAATTCATCTTTACCTAGTTCGTCGTCACCACATCGCAGGTCCAGTCATTCCGCAAAAGGGCAAGCCGCAGCCGTTCTTTCCTGGGCAGCTCTTCAAGGACGCCGTCGTCGTCGTGGCGGGACTTGCTATCATATTTGCTCTCGCGAATGCATTTCCTGCTGGCCTAGAGGGCAGGGCTGATCCAACGGGAACCGAATTTGCGCCAAGGCCGGAATGGTACTTCCTCGGTCTTTTTGAACTTCTAAAGATCATGCCTGCTGGATGGGAGATGGTGGCAACGCTCATCATTCCTGGAGCCATAACTATAGGGATGTTTGCTTTGCCTTGGATTGACAAGTCTGAATCCAGGCACCCTGCGAAACGAGGTTTCGTGATCGTTGCAGGGGTTTTTGTGATTCTCCTCATCGGCCTGATGACGATGAAAGGGATTTTGGAAACTCCGGTTCACATTGCGCCGGAAGGGATTGCTACTTCAGAGCATTAGTAGTTTGATTGCACGTCGCTTTCTTCGCGAAACGGTCGTGGACAAGTTTCTTGGGTTACCCTGCACCTGAAATGGAGCATCAACTGCGAAAGGCTCGTCTTGCATGTATGAAGTCAAGTTTTGTAGTCTTGCTGACATTGAGCCTTCTACTAAACCTTGTGCTTGGCGTTCTGATATTGGTGGGCCAATCACTCCGATCGTTTGACGCCAGCCGATGGATTACTCAATCAGAACAAGTGAGAGAGTGGTGCAAGAAACTTGTGGCAGAACACCGCCCACTATCAGAGGCTGAGCGATTCTTTGGCCAGCAGGGCAATCGCTTTTTCTGGGGAACCAGAGCCGACGATGTATGGACGATTCAATTCGAAACGGATGACAAGTCCAGAATTGTCATCGCCAGAATTGATGGGCACGACCTATCCGAGCCTGGGAACTAGTATCAGATGGGTGACTTCGCAGGGCGAGAAACAGAAATACCCGACGTGGGGTGAATTCGAAAAAATCCAATCGTGCCCCCATCTCAACATCCAACCCTCCAAGGAAATCTGACGTCATCGAACCTTGATCCGATTAACGGGGGAAGGAGGGGTTCATCGAAGCGGCAACAGAAGACGGCGGACCTACTCCTCAGTTTTGATTTGAGCCATCACCTGACTCAGAGTGCTTCGCTCACAAATGCGGCTATACGGACATCGCGCCTGATCTGGCTTGGAAAGCCCTGCGCTTTGATACTTCTGATGCCCATCTGCGAAAACGGTTATGACAGTCGCAAATCGCACTTTGAGCCGCCTTGCAGCCGCGAAATTTGCTCCAGACGAAACACCAACACACAAGGTGTGCCGTTCGCTCAGCTCCTGTGCAACTGCCATCGCCTCATCAGTCGAGGTCACTTCGACGCCATCAATGATTGGATGCATGCCGCCCTCACCATCGCTCGCAAGATCAGGGATGAAACCGTCTCCGATTCCGCCGATCCCGTGAGGGCCATTCGGGCCGCCCGACATTACAGCAGCCTCCGCAGGCTCGACAGCGAAGATTTTGACATCGTTCCAAGCGTCCTTCAGCGCCGATCCCACGCCAATCAACGTTCCGCCCGTGCCAACTCCTGCAACGAAAGCTACTTGCCCCAATGGCGCATCGGCGTGTGCCATTTGCCGAACGATTTCGGCGCCCGTTGTCAACTGATGACATTCAACGTTAAGCAAATTTGCAAATTGGTTAGGATTGAATGCACCTGTTTCTTCTGCAATTTGGTCTCGAATCTCTGCCGCTTCAGCAAAGGAACCTTCTTTAGAACACAGCACTAGTTCAGCTCCAAGCGCACGAATGATCGCCTTTCGCTCTTCGGTCATGTGCTCGGGCATGACAATCGTCACTGGATGCCCCGCAAGTCGTCCATAGTTCGCAAACGCGATGCCGGTGTTGCCGCTCGTCGCTTCGACGATGGGTTGCCCCGGTTTCAGATCGCCGCACTTCGTCGCTTCTCGAATGATATAGGCGGCAATGCGATCCTTCACGCTTCCGCACGAGTTGAGGCACTCTAGTTTTACAAAGATGCCTTCGATTTCGACCAACGGGGTCTCCGACAAGCCGGGAGGAAGATGTGGCGACTGCTGCCCTCCCTCATCAACGATTCTTAGCACGGCTTCTCCGCATTCTTTCGGTCGTAGTACCAATAGTTAATGAAAAAGTTGATTGCATAAAATACTGCCGCGCAGTAGAAGAACGCCGTTCCATTGCCTGTTCGAGCGATGATCGCTCCGAAGCACACGGAGAACACAAACGGCCCGTATGCTGCAATGGCGGCCGTCCAACCAATTACGCCACCTGCTTGGCGCGGAGGGAAGATCATTGGCATTTGCTTGAAGGTGCTCGCGTTACCGATTCCGCTAAAGAAGAAGAGCCCTAACATGCACCACAAGAATCCGCCCCAGGTCGAAAGGTCGGTCGGGTGCGTAAATTGCGTGACAGCAATCGCAAATCCGAACATGCCGATCAAACTCACTGTTGTCACTCTTGCCCCGCCGAACTTGTCGGCAAAGGGCCCTGCGAGAACACGAACCAATGCCCCTACGAGTGGCCCAAGAAAGGCAAATTTCAGCGCATCTGGCCCGTCTGGAAACTTGCCGTAAGTTTCCTTTATCAGCAATGGGAAGACGGCTGCAAATCCGCTGAATGAGCCAAATGTTGCGATATAGAGGCTTGTCATCAGCCAAGTGTGCTTTTCCTTGAAGATATCAAGTTGCTCTTTGAAATTTGCTTGGACCGGAACGCTTTTGAGCCAGAACCATGCCGCCAACGCTCCCAATATAATAAAGGGAACCCATATGAATGCGGCG
Source organism: Armatimonadota bacterium (assembly GCA_031400935.1). GTDB lineage: Bacteria > Armatimonadota > Fimbriimonadia > Fimbriimonadales > Fimbriimonadaceae > JANNJE01. The sequence goes on along the minus strand of JANNQV010000018.1, from coordinate 40,377 downwards.
TTCTGAAGGAAGATGTCGGCTTCTTTGACGATCTTGTCGCCCTTCTTGTCAACGAAGTGCTGGCTGGAGCCAACCATTGACATGCCAATTACAACGGGGATCATGAACTGGGCAACGGAGACGCCAAAGTTGCCGATTCCAGCCTGAATCCCAAGCGCTGTGCCTTGCAGTTTCTTTGGAAAGAACAATGAAGTGCTGGGCATGAATGAGCTAAAATTACCACCGCCCAATCCCGCTAAGAAGGCGAGAATCATAAACGTGCTGTAGCTGGTTTCCGGGTTAGAAACAGCCATTCCCCATCCGATCGCCGGAATTGCGAGCAAAAGCGTGGAGATTGCCACGACTTTTCGGGTTCCGTAAATCGGGATCAGAAATGTGTGAACTATTCTCAACGTTCCAGCCGCCAGACCAGGCATTGCGTTGAGCCAAAATAGCTGCGATTTGTCAAATTTGAACCCAATTCCAGTGAGCTTTACAACGATTGCACTGACCATGAACCAGGTCGCAAAACTCAACAAAAGGCAGAATGTAGTGACCCAAAGAGTCCTCCATGCGATCGGTTTTGCCGTAGATTCCCAAAATTCGGGTTCGTTTGGTTGCCAGTTTTCAATCGTGTCTTTGTTGTTTGCAGTTGACATATCGGATGGACTCCAATTACATTCTCGCCGAAAGTATTCTCGTGCACTATGACGGCTGTCATAGGAAGAAATACTGCTGGAGTTATACACTGTATCAAAGGCTGAAGAGGCAAGGAAATGTTTTGCGCTAACGAACCTCTGTAGCACCACATTTACCGCTTTTGCCAGCAAAGGAATAATACATGACTTACCCACAAATCATTCAAGGCGGCATGGGCGTCGCCGTTTCCTCATGGCCCTTAGCTCGAGCCGTCTCTTTGAGAGGTCAAGTGGGGGTGATTAGCGGCACTGCGCTTGATACGGTTTTTGCGCGAAGGCTTCAATTAGGCGACATCGGCGGTCACATGGCCGAAGCTCTTGCCCACTTCCCAGTCAAAGCAATGGCGATGCGGGTCTGGGAACGCTATTTTGTACCCGGCGGAAAAGCTGAAGACGCACCTTTTAAGTCAAAACCCGTCCCGACAATTAATCCTGGCAAAGCGTTTTTAGAACTGACAATTGTTGCAAATTTCGTTGAAACTTGGCTCGCCAAGCAAGGGCATAAAGGGATTGTCGGGATAAATTTGCTCGAGAAAATCCAGCTTGGAACTTTGCCCTCACTTTACGGCGCGATGCTTGCAGACGTGGATGTGGTGCTGATGGGCGCAGGAATTCCGAGGGCGATTCCGGGAATTCTCGACAAATTTGCGGATGGTGAACCCGCCGAAATCAAGGTTGATGTTGCGGGCGGCGACCCGGTCGCAACGCGCTTTGATCCGTCTGTGTTCTGGGGCCAGAAATTGAAGCGACCCAAGTTTTTCGCCATTGTTTCGTCGGCGTCGTTGGCTCAAATTCTGGCGAGAAAGTGCGATCCGCCTGCCGATGGCTTTGTCGTCGAGGGTTTTACTGCTGGAGGTCACAATGCTCCGCCTCGTGGTGCACTTCAACTTAACGAGCAAGGCGAACCACTTTATGGCGAACGGGACATGCCCGAATTTGAAAAGTTTCGCGAATTGGGGCTTCCGTTTTGGATTGCAGGCTCCTACGGAACTCATGAACGGCTCGAGGAAGCTCTTGCAGTTGGCGCGGAGGGGATTCAGGTCGGCACAGGATTCGCTTTTTGCAATGAGTCAGGTCTTTGTCCCCAAATAAAGGCGGAGGTGATTCGGCGAAGTCTTGCTGGAGTGGCAAATGTGTTTACAGACCCAAGTGCGTCCCCCACAGGATTTCCATTCAAAGTTGTTGATTTTCCGGGATCAGTTTCTGATCCGAGTGTTACCGAAAACAGAGAGCGGATTTGCGATCTTGGCTATCTACGCACTTTGTACCAAAAGCCCGATGGGGGAATCGGCTACCGTTGTCCAGCAGAACCAATCGAGGACTACATTAGCAAAGGGGGCGATTTGGCAGCGACTGCGGGCAGGAAGTGCGTTTGCAACGGTTTGACTGCAACAATCGGTCTCGGGCAGGTTCGAAATGGCATTCATGAACCTCCGCTGATTACTGCCGGAGATGATTTGGTTAATGTGTCTCGGTATTTGAAGCCTGGGGCAGAATCGTATTCCGCTGATGACGTGATTGATGTTCTTTTGGGGTGAGGGGGCGGAGCGAGCATTGTTGATGTCGGCCATTGCACATTGCCGGTCTCTCTGCCGGTGTCATGTCTGTTGGGATCAAAAAACTCAGTAGGTGCATTCAGACCAATACCCAACATCGCTCGAACAATTCAGATCGCCTTTTGGTGAAAACTCACTTTGGCGTATACTCTGGAAAAGATTATGGCGAGACCACCGGTAGCCGTCGAAAAACTCATAGACTCCTTTGGCCCTCACCTAAATGACACTCCACCGGGCGGATGGAAAGGACGCGGCGAACCGGACAAACTAGTTAAAACCCACTGCTGTTTTTGCGGCCAACAATGCGGGATCCAACTAAAAGTTAGAGAGAACAAGGTCATCGGCTTTGAGCCTTGGGAGGAGTTTCCGTTCAACAGAGGCAAGCTTTGCCCAAAGGGCGTGAAGCGATACATGCAAGGCAACCACCCAGATCGCCTGACCTCTCCTTTGAAAAGGGTTGAAGGAAAGGGTTTTGAAGCGATTTCATGGGAGGAAGCTTTCTCCACTACAGTTCGAGAGATTCAGCGTGTTCAGGAAAAATACGGCAAGAATGCCGTCGCAGTGCTTTCAGGCGTCTCCTTGACGAACGAAAAGAGCTACCTCATGGGCAAGTTCGCCCGCGTTGCTCTGCAAACACAAGAATTAGACTACAACGGGCGACTTTGCATGGTGAGCGCTGGGACTGGCAACAAAAAGGCGTTTGGCATAGATCGCGCGGCGAATTCTTGGGACGACATTGTCCTTGCGGATGTAATTCTTTGCGCCGGAACAAATGTAGCGGAGTGCTCTCCGATCACGACCGACTATATCTGGCGGGCGAGGGATCGTGGTGCAAAGCTGATCATGATTGATCCTCGCGTTACACCCCTAGCGCGGACATGCGATCTGCATTTGCCGGTAAGGCCAGGGACAGACAGTGCTCTGTTAACTGGGATATTGCGTGTCCTGATCGAAGATGGGTTTGTGAATGAGGCATTCATCCAAGAGCACACGAGCGGTTGGGAAGAGACGAGGGCCAGCGCGCTTGCTCAATCCTTGGAGGAGGCCTCCAGGATTAGCGGCGTCAGAGTCGAGGACATCCAGAAGGCGGGCCGAATGTGGGGCGAAGCCAAGACGAGCTTTCTGTTACATGCGCGAGGGATTGAGCACCATACCAAAGGTGTGGACAATGTGCTCGGCTGCATCAACCTCGTCCTCGCTACCGGAAGACTCGGGAAGCCCGGTTGCGGATACGGCACGATTACCGGCCAAGGGAATGGACAGGGCGGTCGAGAACATGGCCACAAATGCGACCAGCTTCCGGGTAATCGCGACATCGAGAATCCGGAGCATCGTGCGTACATAGCCTCTGTTTGGGGAATCGAAGAGAGCGAGATGCCCGGAAAGGGACACACCGCTCAAGAGATCATGAACATGATCCATGAGGGCACGATCAAAGCACTCGTTTCGATTTGCTTCAACCCACTGGTTTCGTTGCCGGATTCTAACTTCACGAGGGACGCACTTGGCAGACTCGAGCACTATTCTGCAATAGATTTCTTTCTAAATGAGACCGCCCACCACGCAGATATCGTGCTCGCTGGCTCATTGCACGAAGAAGAGGAAGGCACAAGCACAAGTGCAGAGGGCCGTGTGATTCGGATTCGAAAGGCAGTTGATCCACCAGGAGAAGCAAAAGCCGACACAGAGATCATTCTCGAACTCGCCCGGCGGCTTGGCAGGGGCAAGTATTTCGATCACTTTAAGACCAGCGAGGACATTTTCAACGAGTTGCGAATTGCGAGCAAGGGCGGAACTGCAGACTATTTCGGGATTACCTATCAAAGGATCGAGGACGAGATGGGCGTATTTTGGCCTTGCCCCGAGATCGGCCACCCTGGCACTCCGCGACTGTTCGAGACAATGAAGTTTCATACCCCGGACGGCAAAGCGCACTTTCACCCCACGGCTTATCGCCTCAGCGCAGAAGAGCCAGACGAAGAATATCCCATAATTCTCACAACTGGCCGCGTCGTTTCGCAGTATCTTAGCGGTACACAAACACGTCGTATCGGCGGTTTGGTTGACATGTGCCCTGAGCCGTATGTTGAAATTCATCCGACGCTTGCGGCCGATTACGGTATTGAAGACGGCAGTTGGATGAAGGTTGAGAGTCGCCGCGGCGAGGTTGTACTTCGCGCAAAAGTGGTTTCTACGATACGCCCCGACACCATCTTCATCCCTTACCATTGGCCCGGCAAACGGTCTGCGAACAACCTCACGAACCGCGCACTCGACCCGCTGAGCAAGATTCCTGAATACAAAAAGTCGGTTGTCCGAATCAGTTCATCTGCTGATCAGGAGGCCATTGCATGATCGCAGTTGAAGCGTTAAGCATGGATGGCGCAGACGGTGCTCTTTGGGGTACCGAAACGGAAGACTTGAATGCCACATTGGTGCGATGGACCGATGGTTCGGGTGTAGGAAATCATCAGAACGATGAAGTGGACGTCATCATGGTTGTTATTGGCGGAGAGGGCGAAATCACAGTTGACGGCCAGTCAACTACCCTTTGTGTTGGGTCAATTGTCGTGCTTCCAAAGGGCTGCCATCGCAGCATTCATGCATCGCAGGGAGAGTTAACTTATGTTAACATCCATAAGCGTCGAAGGGGGTTGATGCCAAACATGGTGCGCCCACCTGTTGGAGGTACAAGCGCTTGAGCGAGAGGCAGTTTTACATTGACCCGAGCAGGTGTATTGGTTGCAACGCCTGTGTGGCCGCCTGTGCAGAATGCGACACGCATGCCGGAGTCTCGATGATTCATCTCGAGACCATCCAGCGGGGTGAAAGCGTTCAAACCACGCCGGTAATCTGCATGCATTGTGAAGAACCTGCATGCGCGATGGTCTGCCCAGCCGACGCAATAAAGCGTACGCCCGACGGTGTCGTCCAGACGTCGCTGAAGCCTCGTTGCATCGGATGCACAAACTGCGTTTACGCTTGCCCATTCGGGGTACCAAAGTACGACGTTGAGATTGACCAGATGATGAAATGCGATATGTGTTACGACCGCACATCAGTAGGCAAAAAGCCAATGTGCGCGACCGTTTGCCCTTCGCAAGCACTCATGTACTGCACACCAGAGGAGATAGCGGCTCAACGTAGTGGAACCCCGATCAACGAGTTCGTATTCGGTGTCAGAACGATCAAGACAAGGGTGAACCTAATGATGCCTGCCGGAACTCAAAAACTGGAAGTCAAACAGGAAGTACTCATTCGAAAAAGCGATCTTTTGCAAGTTTCGAGGTTATCATGATGGACGAGAAGCTAATCGAAGATTTTCCTATTGATTGGGAGGAAGACGGCTTCGTTTCCCGCAGAGAATTTTTCAAGTTCATGACGTTGGCCAGTGGCGGCCTCGCAATCGGATCGGTTGGCCTTGCGGCTTGGTCGCAAATGAGTCGGGATGAGCGACACTTCGAGCCGATGCGTATTACGAGGCTAGAGGATGTTATTCCAGGCTCCTCACTTGCTTTTACTTATCCCAGAAAAAACGACCTATGTATTCTGGTTCGCCATTCGGATGGTACGGTGGCCGCTTTCTCCCGCAGGTGCACGCATCTCTCATGTCCAGTTGACTACCAGCCTGACAAGGACAGATTGTATTGTCCTTGCCACAATGGAGCCTTTTCAGTGAAGGATGGCAGAGTTCTACAAGGGCCGCCTCCGCATCCGCTGCCTCAGATTCTGATCGAAGAACGAGGCGGCGAATTGTGGGCTGTCGGTGTTAAACGAAGCGAGGTTATTGAATGAAGCCTAGCGATACTATTCGACGGCAGCATGGTACGGTCATCGTTGCACTTTTGCTGTTCAACCTAGTGTTGATCCTCCTGCAGCTCTGGCTCTTCGTGAGCGTGTTGGAGGGCCTAATCGGGGGCCGTTCCGAGATGGCTCTACCTGCTGCGATCGCAAGCATCGCCTTGTTCGGCGTAAATTTTTGGATGCTGCGAGGCATCACCCGAATGCGCAAGGGGTAGTTACCGTTGCGACTTTATCTGAGGGATAGTGTTATGAGCCTCAATCAGCCCACAAAAGGCTGGCCTTCGATAAGTGTAGCTTGGTTCAAAGCGATTAGGTTCCGCTTTGCTGCTGGCGATAGGTCTTGATGCTCCCCAAAGTCTATTCCTAACTGACGCATAACAAGCACAAGGTCGTCGTGATGCATCTTGCTCATATACCCTTCCCTGGTTCGTACGCAGTGCGCTTGCTCTGTCCTTGCTCCTTCTTCCTTATAGTAGGCAACACCCAATTGAGCTGGCCGCTGGATGACGTGGAAAAGCTTGCCAAAGGGAAGCCAAAGTAGCAAAATCACAACCGTGAATGCGTGCAATAGCGAAAGAAACGAATAGTTCTCTCCTCCCATCAGCTTGTAACTTGCCGTTATCATTAGTCCCGTGACAGACACCGCGAAAAGCAGAAACAAGGGAATGAGGTCATTCGCAAGAGTTTGAACGGCCTGAGATCCACGATCGAAAAGCCTTCTGTGCATTGCAAGTGCCACACCGGTGAGAACCATTACCGCACTAATGTTAAGTCCATTGAACATGAAAAACGCCAGCACACCATCTGGCGGGAATGCGATTTGCGGAATCCCCATGAACTCAACCACGTAGTCGCGCCCGTTTTCGGCTATGCCAAATTGCACCCAACCCCAGCTCAGCGGAAAAGTTATGGCAAAGGCAATCAGGCATCCCCAAGCTAAACACATGTGCGCTGCCCATCGTTGCCTGCTCCTTCGTTCAATAAATCTTTGAGCAACGATCTGGTTCCAAAGTAGCCCTGCCAGTTTGAGCATATTTGGGAATAGATGCTTGGGCCGAAGAAAGAGCCTCCAACCTGCTTTGAAATAGTGCCAAGTAGGCGGACGTTGAATCCACATCGTGTACCGGTAAGTAATTGCAAATCCGGCGAAAACTGTGGCTGCGGCATAAGCCGCCAATGGCGTATCAAATCGAGTCAGGGCGCCAGAACCAAAATAGATGCCAGCCATAATTAGGAAAGCTACGCCAAGCGCGGCACATGTGGAGATTGATTGCGCTCTCCCAAGTTTTCCCATTGTTGCGTTCAGACTACCCTGTCATACGGCACGATCATCAAAGCTTCGTGTCGTAGGTTCACTTCTCGGGTGTCATGTCTTTTGTCATCCTCAAAATCACTAAGTGCATCCAGATTAAGCACCCGATACTCAGCAGTCCAAGGAACAGCCAGCACGACGTCCAGAGGCCGGTGAGCTTCAGCAGATATCCGAACAGGATCGGACAGAAGAAGCCGCCTAGTCCACCAATAACGCCAACAATTCCGCCGACAACTCCCACGTCTTTCGGGAAGTATTCGGGAATGTGTTTGTAAACAGCCGCTTTGCCGATTCCCATCATGATTCCAGCAACAAAAACTAGCCCGGTGAACACCCAGACGTTGGCTTGAAAATACACGTGAGTCACGCCTTTAGCAAGAAGTTCTTTTTTCTTGACTACTTGCCCCGGCTTGACGGCGGGCTCTTGCCAAGAACGGAACGTCGGCCAAACGAGAACGCCTTCTTCCAGCAAATTGGGGTCGAGTGCGACTTCGGTTTTCAGCTTGTAAGTCTTGAGGTCGGCGACCTTTATCGTCTCTTGGTTCACTAAAGAGGAATCAACGACCACTTGATTCTGTTCTACCGAGGCCACTTTGCCAGCCCGATCGGCCATTACGCCTTCGCCCGGCGAGCGGATGTCCATTCGCGGGGCGATGAGCAAGAAGAAGCATATTGCGCAAAACGAAAGCACCCAATACATCGTGGACCGTGCTCCAAACTTGTCGCTCGCCCAGCCGCCCAATGCACGAATCACTCCTGACGGCAGCGAAAATACAGAAGCCAGCAAACCAGCCATGGCCAGGCTCATTCCATAGACATTTAGGTAGTAGGGCACCAGCCATTGTGCAAGCGCCACAAAAGCGCCGAACACCAAGAAATAGTAAAGGCCAAATCGCCAAACTCGCACATCGCCGAGAGGAGTTAGCATCTGTCCGATCGTCTTTTGCCCAGCTTCATCTACTTTTCGATTGACTGTGAATATCGCGAAGAGTGCCGTCATCACGAGGAGAGCGATTCCGTAAACGATCGGAAGCATTCGCCAGCCTTCTATGTTCTCGCCGCCGTTCGTGAAGTTTTTCAGCATGGTCGGTGCAGCTAGTGTTGTTACTGCCGCTCCGGCATTTCCCATACCAAAAATTCCTAGGGCTGTACCTTGCCTTTCTTTGGGAAAGAACATAGAAGAGTAGGCAATTCCAACGGCAAATGCAGAGCCGCTTACTCCGAAGAGCAGGCCCCCAACAATAAATCCGGCAAACGTAGAAACTTGGCTCGTCACGAAGAGCGAAAGCGCAGCGAACACCATTACCGAAAGATAGACAGGCTTTCCTCCATACCGGTCAGTCATCAATCCGACGGGGAGACGGACAATTGAGCCCGTCAGAATCGGAATTCCAATGAGCCACCCCAATTGCGCTTTGTCGGCGATCAGGTAGCGATTGTCAACCAAAAAAGTGATCAAAACGCCGTACATGGTCCAAACTGCAAAGCAGACTGTGAAGGCGAGAGTGTTCATAAAGAGAACGCGATTTGAGGTTGCTCTTTCGCTCATACTCTAATGATGACAACCATGGAGTGGTTGTCACTATGACCGGGGTCATGCTGGGCCCAAGAAATCCAGCTTTTTAGTTGAATCAACAAACGTTTTGCGGGTCTCCAGCAAGAAATGACTTAACATTTTCAACGGTGACCTGCCGAATTCGGTCCAGCGAATCCTGGGTGTAATACGCCATGTGAGGGGTTACGATGACCTTTGGATGACGCATCAGCGTGAGGTCCTCGGCGATGGTTTGAGCCTGATCAAATGTCGGTTCGCCAGCCAAAGTTGACATCAGAGCCTTCGGCGGAAGAAGAACTTCGCCCTCCAAAACATCAAGCGCGGCACCTTCGACAATGCCTTCATCGAGCGCCCAAACCAAAGCGTGCGTATCAAGCACTGCTCCGCGCGAAGTATTTACGATGATAACTCCTCGCTTCATTTTTTCAAACTCTTCAGGGCCGATAAGATGGGTTGTCTCTTTGGTCAGCGGGCAGCAAATCGCGATGATATCTGATGCCGCCAGTAGTTCCGGCATTTTTACAAAGTGCAGAAAATCATGCGGTCGCGGGTTCGGATCTACTGCAATTACCGTCATGCCAAGTGCATTTGCCAATCTGGCAACGTTCATGCCGATATTTCCTGTGCCAACAACTCCGAGAACTCTACCTTCGAGATTTCGCCCGAGCAGGCCGTTCAAAGAAAAGTCACGCTGGGAAGTTTGCAAATAAGCCAAATGCAATCTGCGGGACAGCATAAGCATCAGAGCGATATTGAATTCGGCAACCGCAGAGCCGTACTCAGGCACATTGCAGACAGTAATACCTCTGCGTCGCGTTTCCGCAAAATCAACATGGTCTATTCCAACGGAACCTGTCGCAACTAACTTGAGATTAGGCAAGGCATCCATTTCTGCTTTCCCAACTTTCGATCGAACCGTGATACAAAGGGTGTGGACCCTCTGTTTGCTGGGAATTTTATGGATATCTATGGTGCCTGAATTCGTTGAGAGCAGTTCTGGAGCTAGAGCCTGCTCAAATTTCGCTCTTAGCTCCGACTCGGCTTCTGTTATGTGAACCATTTCGATGGCCGGATTGTCGGAGACGGGCAATTTCATTTCAGAGTCAACCATCTTCTCAAAACCTCACTTGAGCCATAACGTATCCCCAATACTGCGTGTCCGCTTGACCGCCATTCCGAATCTTGATGAAATCACCTGGTAAGAAGGCTCCGAACCCCGCCGAAATGTTCATTGTTGAACTTTGCTTGCAGCCGAATTCGAGGTTGAATTCCCGTCCGATATCACGGCCAGATGCACCGGTAGGGTCTACAAAAGTGCCTGCTCCGCCGACGTTTGGAGCCCCGCCTGCGCCGTACCAAGCATCCCTTGCATCCCGAAGTGCAAAACTGCGGATGCTCGTCTTTGCAGTCCACTTTGGATTGAATTGATGCTCGAATCCTAAGGCGATTTCTTCCATGTTGCGCCAAGATTGCATGTCCATCGAGCCATAAAACTTGTGATTCGTTGGAAGAAGGTTGTCGAAAGTGCGCGAGGTAGTTGAATTTCCGCCGCCGCTGGCTGCATTGAGTTCAATATAGCCGCGGGTTGCTTTCGAAAAACTGTAAGTTGCAGAATAATGGTCAGCCCAAGCTTCGAGGTCGCGCCCTGCCACGTTACCTGTTTGAACTGCTCCCTCAGCATCGAAGCTCCACTTTCCGCATTGCTTCTGCCAAAAATGGGAAAGCGTCCAAATTTCAATAGAAGAGCGATCATCATTCTTAAAAATGAGCGAAGATTGGCCCGCTTTTCCTGAAAAAGAGGCACCAACAATTCGCGTGCGCCCGGGCATTGGTCGCGCAACTCCAACCTTGAACGCATACGCGTCCCACAGTCCTGATTTGATACGAACTCCATCAAAGGATCGAGCGGTTGTCGCCCACTCTAGGGTCCCGATCAATCGCTCCGAGCCAATATTGATCTTTTGTCGGCCAAAGGTCACCTCGATCTTCTTGTCTTTGTATTTGGCAAACGCCAGATTGAGATCGCTGAACTCGTCGCTTGTCGTCGAAGCCGTTTTGTAAATCTTGTCGTCAGCGAACTGGTATTGCAGGTCGCCTGACCAGTTTTTGCCGGATTTCCACTGCACGCCTGGTCGAAATCGCGAGAAGATGTCGGTCCGATCGTCGTTAGTTGGCGAAAAGAAATCGCGATTGAGCCGTCTTTCTGCACGAAATCGAACATCGAGATATGGCGTAAAGTCAAATTGGTGAAATTGAATTGGCACTATGAACATGATCACTTTCCTAAAATAGATTAGGAAGGTCGGGCGCGATTCGCCTATGACACGGATCATAATTGCGAGAAGTTTAAGAAGTGCAAGTCGCAAAAAGTGTCGGCATCTGCGTATATTTGCAGAAAGTGACGATCGTATCAAAGTGCTTTGATCGGAGACTGATTCGACCTCAATGGTGCCAATTCGGGTTCATAATGACCCAAGGACGAGTGCCACTTCTCGAACTCGACGCTTGCTTTCTCTATTAATCCTCCTGAGTTAGTCTTTGCATAAACTTTAGGCAGACATCAGCGCACACCAGAACATCTTGCGGGCGAATCCGCAATCGTTTCAGGTTCAGAACCACCATTTCGAACCCTAACCCAGTGCCATGCCATTTCGTTTACACCGAGGATGTCGGGGGTTCGAGCCCCTCATCGCCCACCAGAATTTTGTTGGGGTTTGACCGGGCTTGCACGGCTCGGTCCGAATTTGATCGGGCAACCGACAACTCGCCTGCAATTCGCGCTCTGCGGTAAACTGGAACCTCCCGACGAGATTTCTTGCGCCACTGCCGCCGCATCAACAATTTCAACTCGCCGGACGAATTGAAACTCTATGACTCAACGTGTCTTTCTGTTTCGCGATGGCAATGCTTCCATGCGCGATCTTCTCGGAGGCAAGGGTGCAAACCTCTGCGAAATGACCAATATCGGGCTCCCTGTTCCCCCTGGTTTCACCATTACCACAGCAACCTGCAATGAATACTACGCTCAAGGCGCAAAGTTGCCTGACGGTCTAATTTCTGAAACAAGAGCCGCAATTGCAGACCTTGAAAACCAAATGGGACGAACGTTTGGTGGGGCGGAAAAACCGCTATTGGTATCTGTTCGATCTGGCGCGAAGTTCTCCATGCCAGGCATGATGGACACTGTTCTCAACCTAGGTTTGAACCCAATGACCGTCGAAGCTTTGATCCAAGAAACGGGCGATGCCCGCTTTGTTTATGACAGCTATCGCAGATTCATCATGATGTTTTCCGACGTGGCTTTTGGGCTCAGTAAGCACCATTTTGATCAAGAGATTTTTCAGGCATTTAAGAACCGGGTTGGCGCGAAAGAAGACCTAGACCTTTCAGCAGAGAACCTTAAAGAGATATGCGCTCTCTTCCTTCAATACGTTTCGGATCATGCGGGTCGAGAATTTCCAACTGATGTTTGGGAGCAGCTTGCGCTCAGCATCGAAGCCGTATTCAAGAGTTGGCATAACGACCGCGCCATTGTCTACCGCCGAACTGAGAAAATTCCAGAAGAAATCGGCACTGCAGTTACCGTTCAGTCTATGGTTTATGGAAACGCCGGCGACGATTGCGGTACCGGCGTTGCATTTACTCGCGATCCAAGCACTGGCGAGCGACACACGTATGGCGAATACTTGATGAACGCCCAAGGCGAAGACGTAGTTGCTGGAGTCCGAACTCCAGTCCCAATCAGCGAACTTGAAAAGCAGAATCCTGAAGTATTTAACGAGTTCATTCGCCTTTGCAATTTGCTCGAAAAGCATTACAAAGACATGCAAGACCTTGAATTCACGATTGAGCATGGCAAGCTATATATGCTTCAATGCCGATCTGGAAAGCGCACTGGCCCAGCAGCTGTTCGTCTTGCTGTAGAAATGGTGGAAGAAGGTTTGATTACGAAGGAAGAGGCTCTTCTACGAATTTCAGCTTCCCACCTCGATCAGCTTTTGCATCCTCGAATTGACCCCGAGGCTATTGCAAGCTCAAAACCCATAGCTATTGGACTTGCGGCATCGCCTGGCGCTGCGGTTGGCAAAGCTGTCTTTGATGCCGACACGGCTGCCGAAATGGGGGTTCATGGCGGCGCAGGAAAGCGAGTTGTATTGATCCGGGACGAAACGAATCCCGATGACGTGCACGGAATGCTCGCGGCGCAAGGCGTTCTGACCGCACGGGGCGGCAAGACCAGCCATGCGGCGGTCGTTGCAAGAGGGTTCGGAATTCCATGCGTTGCTGGTGCCGACTCGATTACTGTGAACACCGAAGATGAGCGAATGACCGTAGGCGCAAACGTGGTCAATCGTGGCGACTGGGTTACGCTCGATGGTAGCACCGGAGCGGTTTATCTGGGTGCCCTTCCCTTAATTGATGCAGAAGTTAGCGGCTATTTCGCAACCTTAATGTCATGGGCAGATCAGTACCGAACGATGAAAGTAAGGGCAAACGCCGATAACCCCCGGGATGCGATTCAAGCCATTGAATTTGGGGCTGAAGGGATCGGACTTTGCCGAACAGAGCACATGTTTTTTGAAGCCGAAAGGCTTCCCATCGTGCAGCAGATGATTCTGACAAAAGACGAAGAAGTGCGCAAAACCTGCCTCGATAAACTTCAAATCGTGCAACAAGCAGATTTTGAAGGGATTTTCGAGGCGATGGAAGGAAAGCCAGTGACGATTCGGCTAATTGATCCTCCTCTTCACGAGTTCCTTCCAAATTACGAAACTCTTCTTCGCGAAACGACCGAACTAAAGACAAGGATAGTGCATGGCCATGATGAACTCGCGGATGTACTAGAAGAAAAGGTCAAATTGATGCATGCTGTCGAGGCGATGAAGGAATCAAATCCGATGCTTGGTTTGCGTGGAGTTCGCCTTTCTATCATTATGCCTGGCCTAGTCATCATGCAGACTAGAGCGATACTTCAAGCAGCAGCAAAGTTGATCAAACAAGGAAAACGTGTTTATCCCGAAATCATGATTCCGCTGGTTTCAACTGTAAATGAGCTTCGAATTGTTCAAAATCAGCTTGAAAGCGAAGCGAAGAAAATTGTTCAAGAGCAAGGCGCCGAGATTCCGTACATGTTTGGAACCATGATTGAGTTGCCACGCGCTGCGCTGACTGCAGGCGAAATCGCCGAATACGCGCAGTTCTTTAGCTTTGGGACTAATGATCTTACTCAAACCACTTTTGGTTTTAGCAGAGACGATGCCGAAGGCAAGTTCCTTCAGCGTTACGTGGAACAAAAAATCCTTTCGATCAACCCGTTTGAAACGATTGACTTCACGGGTGTAGGCCGATTGATGAGAATGGCTGTCACCGAAGGGCGAGCCGCTAGAGAAGGGCTGAAATGCGGAATTTGTGGCGAGCACGGCGGAGATCCAGAATCCATTTACTTCTGTCATGAGTTAGGGCTGGACTATGTTAGCTGCTCCCCGTTTCGAGTTCCAATTGCAAGGCTTTCTGCGGCGCAGGCGGCGATTCGGGAGAGGGTAAAGGTTACGCTGGATAAATAGTGGTCGGTTTTTGCTGGTCAAGAACTTTTGAACCGTCTTGCTAGCTCGCTTTAGCTTCGCTCGACCGTCTCGCCATGACGCACTTCAAATAAAGCTGTTCGTACTTGGCGGCGCTGACGGTCCAAGAATGGTCGCTGCGCATCGCATTGTCTACAATCTGCGCCCATTGAGCCTTGGTTGAAAACGCCTTAGCAGCTCGCTCGACGCAGTCGGCGAATTCGCAGTGGTCGCGGTTTTGGAAGACAAAACCGTTCGGAGTTTGCGGTTGGCGGTTAGCGGTTGGCGTGCATTCAAATACAGTATCCGCAAGCCCACCCGTTGCACGAACTACTGGAATCGTGCCGTAACGCATGGCGATCAATTGCCCCAGGCCGCAAGGTTCAAACGCACTTGGCATGAGGAATATGTCGCAGCCAGAATATACGTTTTGTGCAAGTTGAACATCGAATTTCTGTGCAAATCGAAAGTACTTTGGGTACTTCTTTTCTAGTTTGCGGAACTCGCCAGCAAGCCAAGGATCGCCGAGCCCTTGAACAACAATTTGTACGGGAAGCTCGAATAGTCGTTTCGCTGCGCGAAGAATGAGATCCATCCCCTTTTGTTCGCTGAGCCGACTCACTATTCCGGCAACGGGCGCACCTTCAATCGGCTCCCAATTCAAGGCTTTGAAAAGTGCGTCACGGCACTTCGACTTCATTTGAGGATGATCAGCATCAAAATTGCCCGCAATTCTCTGGTCAGTAGCAGGATTCCATTCATCTTGGTCAATCCCATTCAGGATGCCATGAAGTCTTCCATGATCTGTAAGATGCCGCATCATTCCATCGAGGCGACAACCGTATTCCGGAGTTTGAATCTCCTTAGAATAGCTCTCGCTGACGGTATTCACCGCATCGGCATAAGCGCAACCCGACTTTATAAAATTTACCAAACCGTATGTTTCTAACCTATGATGATCGAACAACTGGCGAGAAAGGCCTAATTTATCGAGCGTATCAATGCCGAATTCGCCCTGATAGGCCAAGTTGTGAATGGTGAAAAGCGTCCCAGTTTCTGAGAATCTTTCGCCAGCTTGCTCTCGCAAAAGCACGGGAATCATGCCGGAATGCCAATCGTTGCAATGAATCACATCAGGAATCCAGTTCAATTCTTCGCACATACGAAGGACGGCCTGGGCAAAGAAGAGGTAGGCATCTACTCCGGGCGCATAGATTTTTTCGCTCTTGTCAACTTCGTTGAACCATTCGTCTGTTCCGATGAAATAGGTTTTGACTCCGTTCGGTTGCTTTTCTTTGACCGTTGCCCTTTTGTGCCACCAAGGATTGATGCTCACTTTGACATCCGAAAGCACGGTTTTAAGCTTCAAATCGGGGTTGGTTTCTACAATTTTGTAGAGCGGCATGACAGTGCGAACGTCGTGGCCAAGCTTGGCCAGCGCCGTGGGAAGGGAGCCTGCAACATCGGCAAGTCCGCCAACTTTGGCGTATGGAGACACTTCGACGGACACGAATAAAACCTTCAAGCTTTGCCCTCTATAGTTTTGCGACCGACCGGGCAAATCCCGAGCCCCATGGTAACGCCTCGGGCAGTTTGCCACAATCGTAGTGCTTTTGGCATGAGGCATTTCAATCTCGTTCTTAGCCAGGTGCCTTCGCCGAACGGTTTGTTCCACGGTAGTGACGGGGTGGTGCTGGTAAATGGGCTGGAAGTTTTTGGATTGGTTGGCAGTTAGCAGTTAGCGGTTGGCGGTCTAGAACTGATAGGGTTTTAAGTTGCTAAGGTGTTAAGGTGCCAATGTGCAATTCATTTACCTGAATCCCTCAAGACCATAAAACCTCAGAACCCTAAAACCTTGTGGCTATCGAACCGAAAATGAATCTGTGCCGCGCCAAAATACAACGAAGATATTGAACCGTTACGTAGACGATGTCTGGACGCTTTTTGATACTTCTCGCGCTAACCAAACTACGCTTGATGCTTACCTAACCGTCGTTCTTGACCGATGCGCAGAGTGGTTCAAGGCCTCCGGCGCTTCAATTTTCTTGCTAGAAGAAGGCACGAACCGGTACGTGCTCGCCGCAAAGGCCGGCCATGAAAGTTCGGTTCCTGACGATGCGAAAATTGAAGCAGGAATCGGAATCGCAGGCACCTGCATTGTAAATCGAGAACCGATTTTGCTGGAAAATCCGATGACCCATCCCGCTTTGGCCAAATCGGTGAAGCGCAGAAATCAGCGTTTGGGTTCCTCGATGGTTGTTCCGCTTTTGACTCCAGATAGCGAGTGCATCGGCGTTCTCAACTTGTCGCGTTCCATGGATGAGACTACGTTTGCCGATGAAGATTTGCGTTATGCCCGATCAATTGCCGGTCATATTGCTCTCGCTGTTGCGAATGGAAGGCTGTTGAGCAAGTTGCGACAGTCTGTAGCCCAAGCAACGCAACTTCATGCCAAGCTCGACACAATTTTGTCTTCCCTTGCAGTGGCGATTGTTGTCGTGGAATCTCACGGAACCGTAACTCACGCCAATCCTGAAGCTGTTGCCTTGGTGGACGGAGTTCACTGCATCGGTCATCCGTTTAGCGAACTTGCCAGACTAGCTCCAGATTTCCTCCAATCGAGCCTACGACAGGTCGCATCCGGCAGTTTGAGCGGAACTAAGAGCACGGCAATTGCGAGAGATGAGCTTAGCGGCCAAGCATTTTCCCTGATTGGATCCCCACTTCCCGGCGGCGGGTCAACCATTGCAATTCAAGATTCCACCGAACATGAACACGTCATGCGAGAAATTGCCCGAGTCAGGAGGTTAGCTGAAATTGGCCAAATGACCGCCACAATCGCCCATGAGATTCGTAATCCATTGTGGGCTATGCAAGGCGCGGCGCAAGTTATCCAAACTGCCCCAGAACATGCCGCCGAATTCGGAAAAATTATTGAAGATGAAGTTACTAAATTGGCAGAACTTTGCAACGGATTTTTGGATTTTGCGAGGCCGTTGGAACTGCAGATTTCCGAGTTCGATCTTTGTCAAATCGTATTGCGGCTTGCCGAACAACATTTGAAGGAGTTTTCCGATGCAGGAGTTGAACTCGTCGTAAGCCTAGACTCTCCTGTTCAACTCATCACCGCGGACCGAAATCGGTTCATCCAAGTAGCGAGAAACTTACTGCTCAATGCCTTACAAGCTTGCAAGGCTGGTGAAATTGTAAGAATTGAATGCAAAAACGGTGAGTTTTTGGTTCGAGACAACGGCATTGGTATGGAACAAATTGTATTGGACAAACTCTTTACGCCTTTCTTTACCACCAAACCCGATGGAACTGGCCTGGGACTATCAACCGTTCGAAAAATTGTGGATGCTCATGGAGTTGCGATTTCAGTGAAATCAAAGGTCGAGGAAGGCACAGAGTTTGTTGTGAATTGGGGTGAAAAAGCTGCATGAAGGAATCGAAAAGGCTATTAGTCGTAGATGATGAAGCGCACATTAGAAGAGTGCTTCAGGTTGCGTTTGAAAAGGACAAATATGTTGTTGATACGGCCGAAAACGTTTCGGCGGCACTCTCACTACTCGATCAAAAAGCCTTCGACTGCATCATTACCGATGTAACCATGCCGGGTCAAACTGGATATGAACTCCTTTCTAAAGTTGTGAACGGTTGGCCGGGTCTTCCTGTTATCATTCTGACCGCATTTGGAACCATTCCCCAAGCGGTTAGCTCGATGCGAAATGGAGCCTTTGAATACCTGACAAAGCCTGTTGATCTTGCAACACTCAAAAAAGTTGTGGCGTCAGCTGTTTCTGATAGTGGTCCAAAACCTGGCAAAGGAAAACGAAGCACGGAAAGCGATTTTTCTTTCATTGCGGAATCTCCAGCCATGAAAGAGTTAGTTGAACTGGTTAGGCAGGTTTCAGATTCAAAGGCAACAGTACTCATTACTGGCGAAAGCGGTGTTGGAAAGGAAATCGTCGCGAAAGCACTCCATAAATGGAGCTCGAGAGCGAACGATGCGTTTGTAGCCGTTTCATGCGCGGCCCTGCCAGAAACACTTTTGGAAAGTGAACTTTTTGGGTACGAAAAAGGAGCATTCACAGGTGCGGTGGGGGCGAAGCCGGGACGATTTGAAAATGCCCATGGAGGAACTCTATTTCTAGACGAGATTGGCGAAGTCCCTCTCACTGTCCAAGTAAAGCTGCTTCGAGTGCTTCAAGAGCGTGAAGTGGAGAGGCTTGGTTCGAGCAAACCGACCAAAGTTGATGTTCGGCTCATTACGGCTACCAATCGCATACTGCAGCAAGCAGTAGAGGAAGGCACATTCCGCCTTGACCTGATGTACCGGCTGCAGGTTGTTGAAATTTGCATTCCGCCTCTCAGGAAACGGGTTGAAGACATCGCACCGCTTTGCGCTCATTTTGCATCGATTTTTTGCGCTGAAAATGGTCGTGAGCCTTTAGCGCTAGATACGGGAACGCTCTCATTGCTTCAGGGCTATTCTTGGCCGGGGAATGTAAGGGAATTGGAGAACACTATGGAGCGGGCAGTAGTTCTTGCCCCTAAGAACGCTTCGATGATAG
Source organism: Armatimonadota bacterium (assembly GCA_031400935.1). Lineage (GTDB taxonomy): Bacteria > Armatimonadota > Fimbriimonadia > Fimbriimonadales > Fimbriimonadaceae > JANNJE01. The sequence goes on along the minus strand of JANNQV010000018.1, from coordinate 21,338 downwards.
TTCCTGCGTATTTGCCTCCGCATTTTCGGTCGGCGGCGTGAAACTCCCGAGATATTACTGAGCCAGTAGATGTATCGCAGTGAACCTAGGCTCGTATGAGTAGTCCTAGATAACAATTCAATTCGACGAGAGAACAAGGTCCGGCTAGCTTGCAGCAATGCGTGAGCGCTCTGGAACCTCTTAGCAACCTGACTTCGTAACTCAGCGTAATGATCGCTCTACTACTGACAGTCATCACGCAGGTCCAGGTTCCCAAGTGGCAGGATCCGCCGGGTGCAGAGACACCGCAGATACGGGCCCTGATTGACCTTGCCGAGAAGGAAGTGGTTACGCTCGGCGTCACGGCCGTACTTTCCAATGCCAATTACGACCCCGTTCGCCCATACTTGCGCTTCCGCGACATAATCAAGAAGAACGCAAGTAGCAAGCCAGTTACAATGGTAACCCCGATTGAACCAGGCGAGCGGTTGGAACTCACACTGGATCTCGGCAAACCGGATCAACTCATCTACGGTTACCATACCGATGCAAGAGGCGCATATGGAGCGAACGGAGTCCATATTAGTGGTAACTCTGGGGACGTTAAGTATGCCAGGCTCTTCGCTTACGTCAAAACTGGACCGGATGGCAAAGCAACACTGATTACTATCCGCCCAGCCGGCTACCCTGGGGGCGACCTTCCCCAACACATCCATTTCCATGTAAAGACAGGGCGTGCTTTCGTGAGCGAAATATGGTTCTCGGATGATCCTCGCATCACTTCAGCAATGCGCACTCGCGAGCCATCTCAGGCATTGATCGTCACGCCGGTACGTGTGAAAAACGGCTGGCGGGCATTAGCGAAAGTACCCTTACGGCAATAGGACCCAAACGACATGGACCATAAGTGAGCACCAACTCTTTGATTCAAAGTTCCTTTAGTATTCAGGAAGCGTCAAATTCTGCATTGAATTGGCATGTGCTTCCTAGGCACGGGAAGTCCTTTGATTCAGTTGCCTCTCTCAGCTACCTATTACGTCCGCGGTAGAACCAGCCACCGCCACCGAAAGGCAGTATGAGAACGATAATGATGATGATTGTCTGGGTTGAAATTTTTACTCCGTGGCACCGATCAATTCGATGCCCTACTTGATTCACTCCAGACCACGCTATTTCAATTCAAAGATTCAAGTCGGTTGATTTGTGTCCGTGAAAGAGTGGGCTTTTCTTTACAATGGCATTCAAGCCATCATAACGAACAGGAGCACGCTGCACTATTTACGAAGTACAGGCCCGCAATTGAGCAATGCAACGGCAAACCCAGTAATTTCCGACATTCGAGCCTGAAGATGGGTCAAAAGTCCTTCCAAAACGGAACTTCTGGGGGCTTGAACCTGTTTAGCTTTATGAGTGCCAGCAACTGCGCGGGTGCTCTAGGGATTTTTGATGCAAAACACGATGACAATTCCACGATTCTCGTACCCTGAAGAAGAGAGATTTCAGGATTTGATGAACCGAAGCTATCGAAAGGTCTATAACATGGCCTATCGCTTGGTTGGAAATCGTGTGGATGCAGAAGACCTAACTCAAGAAGCATTTTTCCGCGCCTATCGCGGATTTGAGCATTTTGAAGGAGATAAGCCGTTTGAAAACTGGATTCTTAGAATCGTGAATCGCCTATTTCTTGATTTGCTTCGGAGCAAAAAGCGTCGCGTTACAACAATTTCATATGATGCTCCGCTCAATAGCGATTCTAACGATCAGCTTTACTTTGATGTTCCGGACCAAACACTCGATCCCGAAAAAGTTTTGATGAACCATACGTTTTGCGAAGAGGTTCAGACGACCCTTGATGCCCTCAGCCCTGAGCAGCAATTGCTCATCACGCTGGCTGATATCGAGCAGGTTCCATATAAAGAAATCGCGAGCATTCTTGGTAAGCCAATCGGGACGATTCGATCCAGATTGCACCGGGCGCATAAGGCTATGCGGGCAAAATTGAATTCGCTGAAAGGTGATTCGGAGAATTTGGGCCACTGGGTAACTGGTTAGATTTTTGGGTTTTGGACTAATCTTGTCGTCCTTGCCAATAGCTTCACCTAATGACCCCTTCACCCATTTCACCCTAGGGCCCAATACCTAAAACCTAAACCCCTACTTCATTTGGGTAGCCTTTCGCAATGCGTCGCATCCGATATATTGCTTTTACCCTTTTGATTGCCCTGCCTGCTGCTTTTGCGTTTCAAACTGTAAAGAAGCCGCTGACTCATGATGTTTACGATAGTTGGAAGGCACTTGCTGGGACAGCTATTTCGCGAAATGGTGCAAATTTCGCGTATACAATCAATCCGCAAGTCGGCGACGGGAACCTGTTTGTAGGGGACTCAAATTCAAAAACTTCAAAACCATATCCTCGCGGAACCGCATTGCGATTCACCACGGATTCCAATTTTGCTCTTTTTACTACCGTGCCATCTAAGGCAGATGTTGATAAGGCGAAGAAGGAAAAGAAAGCTGCCAAAGATCAGCCGAAAAACAGCCTTTCAATTTTGAATTTGGCGACCGGAACGGTTGTTTCTATCGAAAGGGTCAAAACTTGGCGGTTGCCGACTAAGGATTCAGGTTGGTTTGCCTATCAACTGGATGAGGCACCATCCCCTCCCGCCCCTACTCCTGCAAAACCTGAAACGAAACCTCCGTCAGATTCTGAAGTTCAAGGCGCAAATCAGGAGCCCAAAAAAGAAGAACCAAAGAAGGACGAGCCCAAGAAAAAGAAGGAGCACGCCGTTGGTTCCGAATGGATTCTTCGCAAGATTGACGACGCCACAGAAGTGAAATTGACCGATGTTGGTGACCTACTTTTCAACGATGCTGGGAGCGCTGCGGTTTACTCGGTTTCGGACAAAACGGGCGAAAAAGACGGTTTGTATTGGCTCGATTTAGCTGCAAACAGGACCACGACTATCGCTTCCGGGAAGGCACAATACAAGAACGCGATTGTTCATAAAGGGACTGGTCGCGTGGCCTTTCTAACTGACCGTGACCGATACGAAAAGGACCCTTCTGAGTTCGCATTGCACATATGGAATACAGGTAATTCGAAATCTAAAGAAGTAGCTGCAGATGGAAACGCAAGTATCGGCAAAGACTTTGTCGTCCTAAGCCGAGGCAGTTTGAGGTTTTCGTTCAGCGGAAATCGTGTGTTTTTTGCGACAGGCACGAAGCCGCTTCCAGAGCCAAAGCCAGCAGATCCAGATGAAGAGAAAGCCGTCGTTGATGTTTGGGCGTGGACTGACAAAGTGCTTATGCCTCAGCAGTTGCTTCAAACCACGACGGAGAAAAATCGAACGTATGAAGCCATGTTAGACGTTGCCACTGGCAAGGTCACACAAGTTGAAAACGTGGCTCTGAAAAACGTAACGATTGGCAATCGAGGAGATGGCAGGTACGGAATCGCTAATGATGACGACCCATATCGGGCTGCTTCATCTTGGACTGAAACGCCAAACGATGTTTATGTTTTCGACACTCAATCAGGCTCAACGTCTTTGCTTCGCAAAGCATTCTATGACAATGGTTCGTTGAATCCGGCGGGAACACACTTTGTTTACTTTGACGGCGAAGCAAAGCATTATATGTCTGTTGAACTCTCCTCCGGCAAAACAGTAAATGTCAGTGCAGGTATCACAGTGCCACTTTGGGATACGACGGACGACCATCCGATTAGGCTAACGCCAGCTGGGCCGGTGCAGTATTTGGATAATGGCGATCTCGTTGTTTCGGATTCGCGGGACCTTTGGGTACTAAGCATTGATGGCTCGAAGCGGCCAACGTGCTTTACAGATGGCATGGGGCGATTCCAAAACTGGACATTCTCCATTCAGGCATTTCCTCGAGAAGATGACGTGGTCGGACTGAATTCGAAGCAACCCGTTTTGCTAAGAGTTCTTAACCAGGACACAATGGCAAATGGAGTTTTCGTTGACCAATTTTATGGCAAGGATTCGCCTAAGTCGTTAGTAATGGGTAACTTTTCATTTGTAATTAGTGGAAAAGCAGCTGACTCTAATGAGATGCTTGTTAGAAAAGGTTCGTTTAGCGACTATCCCGAACTATTCGTAACAGATACATCGTTTGCAAATTTGACTAAAGTCAGTGATACCAATCCACAGCAAAAGGATTACAACTGGGGAAAATCGGAATTGGTGAATTGGCTATCTGCTGATGGCGTTCCACTAAAGGGAACACTCATCAAACCAGAAGACTTTGACCCTGGCAAGAAGTATCCGATGATCGTTTACTTTTACGAGATTTCTTCAACGGACCTGCACCAGCACCGAGTTCCATCGCCAAGCGCTTCAACCATAAATCCGACGATGTTTGCAAGCAACGGCTATTTGGTTTTCATGCCCGATATTCCATATACAATTGGCTATCCCGGAGAAAGTGCAGAAAAAGCAATTATTTCAGGGACATTAGAAGTCATCCGGCGGGGTTATGTTGATTCGAAGCGCATCGGAATTCAAGGTCAAAGTTGGGGCGGCTACCAAGTTATGCACCTCATCACTCGAACGAAATTGTATGCGGCGGCTGGAGCCGGAGCAGCAGTTTCAAATATGACAAGCGCCTACGGTGGAATTCGATTGGGATCTGGTTTAGTTCGGCAGTTTCAATACGAAGTTGGGCAAAGCCGAATTGGCGGTTCAATCTGGGATTTTCCGCTTCGCTATCTTGAGAACTCACCGCTATTCTATGCTGACAAGGTTCAAACGCCAGTTCTCATGATGAACAACGATGCGGACGACGCGGTGCCGTTCCAGCAAGGCGTGGAGATGTTCACAGCCTTGCGTAGGCTTGGAAAAACAGCTTGGATGCTCAATTACAACGGTGACAAGCACAATCTGAGCAAGCGGCCAAACCAGAAAGACCTCTCGATGCGGCTCCACCAGTTCTTTGATTACTATCTGAAAGATGGGCCATTGCCAAAGTGGATGGCTGAGGGAGTCCCCGCAATTCAAAAGGGGCAGAACTTTGGTTTTGAGCCTGTGAAGAAGGGCGGGGGCTAGTTGTCGCCAACTTAATGAGGTTCGGATTCCCCTTCCTCCTTCCCAATCAGTTCCAATCAGAGGAAATTGGGAGTAAGCGTCAATTAGTCTTTTGATATTAGCTGTAAACTAGCAGGTATGAATCCGGTCGCAAAAGTTGCATTGGAGAGCTCTCGCGTTGAACTCAAGAAATTGTGCAAGCAGTTCGGAGTCAGACGACTTTAGCTCTTCGGTTCCGCACTCTCATCAAGCTGGGAACCAAAGTCAAGTGATTTTGATTTGCTAGTTGAATTTGATCCGCCTCCTTAAGGAATTGACCTCTTTTCCCAGCTTTTCGTACTCCAAGTAGAGCTTGAGAAGTTGTTTAACAGACGAGTTGATCTTGTTGAACGTGAAGCGATTCGCAAACAGAACTTTAAGGAAGTGGTTGACAGCCAAGCACTGGAGATTTATGCGGCCTGAAACGCGCGGATTTCTAGCGGATATTCGGGCGTCGGCAACAGAAATACTAGAAATTGGAGGACCTAAGGGAGAATTTTATTAGGCCTCGCGCCGCGATGCCCTTGCAATCGAACGGCTGTTTGAGATTATTGGCGAGGCGTTGGTGCGAATTCGAGACGCTGATCCTGATCTACTGAACCAAATTACTGACGCTGCAGCTATCATTGGAATGAGAAACGTAATTGCACATGGCTATGATGCGATCAGCCCTCAACGCATTGTTGCCGCTATTGAAAGCCGTGTGCCTGTTTTGATTCGAGAAGTCGAATCTATTTTGGCTAGTTAGCATCAAGTGGATTAATCTGACCAAATCTTAACACATCTCTCAAAGGAATTCGATAGTCCATAGCGAATTACATAGACCAATGATCCGCCAACTCTTACTCTTCATCGCGCTAGCAATTCCCGCCTTGGGCTTTTCGCAAAGTAATCCCCTCCCCGACTGGGACCTCAACTCCACCGGGAAAAGAATCACGCCGATAGGAACACACGCCGACATCGGCAGCTATCCGATCAATATGAAGATCGCGCATGGCGGCAAATTTGCCGTTGTGAGCAACATTGGGTTTCGCCAATTCCTTTCCTCGGTTCGGATCAGCGACGGAAAAGTTGTTTCTCAAATTCCATTTGTCCGCCCAGGAAACGGCCTCTACTATGGCTTAGCGATCTGTTATGTTGACGGAAAGACTCTGATTTACGCTTCGCAAGGAGCACAAGACATTATTTCGGAATTCGAACTAAGCGGGGAAGGAATTCTGAAGGCAACGGGCAAGAAAATCTCGGATAAACGCACCAAGGGTTCGAATTTGCCGCTCCATTTTGCGGGAATTGCGCTTAGTTCCGGTTGCACAAAGATATATGCGGCTCAGAATCAAACTTCGCCCTTCACAAAAATGCAAGGCGGACTTGGCGTCTATGATGTAGCTTCCGGAAATCTGGTGAGAAGAATTTCCACTCCGGGGTTTCCGTTTGGAGTCATCGCGATCACAAAGGGCACAGCAAAAGACAAGAAGATTTATGTTTCAAGTGAGCGAGACGGAGTTGTGGCATCTTATGACCCTGAAACCGGCCGTTCCTATCGAATGATCGCAACAGGCTCGCAACCGACGATGATGTACTTAAGCCCAGATCAATCGCGGCTTTTCGTCGCGAACGCCAGTAGCGACACGGTTTCGATTATTGATACTTCGAACGACCGAGTTCTAGCTACCGCCCTCCTTCGTCCACCGGCACTACGCGGTTTGCCAGGAGTTTCTCCCCTTGGAATGTGCCTGACTCCAAATGGAAAGAAGCTTCTGGTAGCCCTTTCCGATATGAACTGCATCGCCCAAGTGAATCCTGTTTCGGGTTCCGTTGAAGGCTATGTTCCAACCGGTTGGCTGCCGACTGCGATTGCTTGCGATCCGGACGGATCAGGTGTGATTGTAGCTAGCGCAAAGGGCGTCAAGTCCCGAAATCCGAACGGAAAACCAGTTGGCGACTTGGGCCGCTATATTCAAGATGTCATCGTTGGAACAGTTTCCCGAATTCCAATTTCCGAGTTTTCAAAGCTTGAAAAACACACTGCAACAGTCGCGCTAAACAACCGAATCGTGCCAAACTTGAATTCGTCAACTCATCCTGATTTCACTAACCCTGGAATTAAGTACGTTATCTATATCGTTAAGGAAAACAGAACGTACGATCAGGTTTTGAGCGACATTCCGCGAGGCGTTCGAGACGCTAGCCTTTGCCTTTTTCCAAGGGCAGTCACTCCAAACCAACACGCAATAACGGAAAGGTTCGTGCAATTTGACAACTTCTATGTTTGCGCTGAGGTTTCTGCGGATGGATGGAATTGGTCAACTTCCGGTATGGCGAATCCTTACACCTCTAGGAACACGGTCTACAACTATTCCGGCAGAGGGCGCAATTACGACTTTGAAGGCGCGAACAGCGGGGTTGCAGTTGATCTGTTGGGATTCAAAGATGTGGCAAGGGCTCCTGGTGGTTACCTTTGGGAGCAAGCAATCAAGCACGGTGTCAGCTTCCGCAATTATGGAATGTTTCTCACCTTTGACGATCCAGGCGATAAGAGAAACACGCCTGGAGCCGTTGACCAGAAACCAGCAAAGAAAGCTCTTACTGGAAGTACTTGCCTCGATTTTCGGCGTTACGACTTGGCTTACGCAGACGGTGAAGCGTATCTGAAGCACAACGCATTTTTTCCAAGTCAGATGAAGGAATTCGGCCCGCATAGAGCTCCTTCAAGATTCACCGTTTGGAAACGAGAATTTGATGAGTTCGTACAGAAAGGCTCGATGCCAAGGCTCCAATTGGTACGCATGGGAACTGACCACACATCCGGAACTCGCGCTGGATCGGCAAGTCCCAGGGCAATGGTTGCCGACAACGACTACGCCGTAGGACAACTAGTGGAAGCCGTTTCAAAGAGTCCATTTTGGAAGCAGACGGCGATCTTCATTCTGGAAGACGACGCCCAGGCAGGCTACGACAGCGTTGACGCGCACCGTTCCACGTGTTACGTGGTAAGCCCATTTGTAAAGAAAAACTTTTTGGATAGCCGGTTTTACAACACGGATTCGGTGCTGAGGACTATGGAATTGATTCTGGGAATGAAGCCGATGAACCAGTTCGACGCAGTCGCTCGGCCGATGGCGATCTTTTCTGCGAAGCCTGAAAATGACGACGTCTTTGATGCGATTCTGCCAGATCGAGAGATCATGGCAGAGCAAAACAAGGCGACGGCTTTTGGGGCGAAGAAGAGCGAAAAACTGTTCCCCCGGCTGATCGCCGATCCTGGGTTTGATGAAGAGCAGACGGAGATTGTGTGGCGGGCGATCACAGGGAAGGAAGTTCCAAAGAGGTTTCGAAACTTGAAAGTTGCTGATTCTGATTAGTGGATTCCGATTTTCATCGAAATGTACTACTAGTTAGTGAAAACGCCAGTTCACTCATCCTTAAACTTGGCTGGATAAAATCTTCTCGTTGCTGCATCATAAAATTGTGCTACCGGCTTCCAACCCCACTCAAAGAAGATTGCGCCGCCCATGCTGATTGCAATTGGACCCAACGCATCGTGCTCAACCCGTTTTGTTAGGGCTCGAAATGTATCAAGGTTGACAATTGTTGCATCAGCCAGATTCCCACTCAATTCTCTAATTGATTCATAGAAAATCGCCTCATTGCCAACAAAGGCGCCAAAGTTGTGTGGCAATCCAGACTTGACAATTTTCATTGAACCGAGATCGAACAGCTCAAATGTATTATCTCTTGCCATGACGGCTGCCCAGGCTCTACCGTTCAAGGTGGTCATGCAAGGCACTGGAAACATTTCGCGGTACCCGCCGGACGGCCAAAGGCGAATCAGTTTCGGTTTTGAGCTGTTAGATTCAACAAAAAGAAGCCCATACGCGAAGGTGTTTTGGTTACCAGTAGATTGGTGACCGGCAATGATGCGAAATACAACAAATATTCTTGACTTACACGAGACTATTTGCATAAACCGTGGCATGCCCCCCAAACCGTTCGTATATCTAGCGTCGTTGAAGCTCTTATGATTTGGCCAAAGCGATTCTGTTGCAAATGCCTCATTATTGACAGTTCTTACGCTGATGGTTGACTCCTTTCCGCAATTGATGATCGCCAGATTGGTTCCATCTGGCGAAATGCTTACAGAGAGTTTGCCAGCCGATGCCCTTAGCGGTTTCATAGGCACCGACACGCCAGTCAATTTGATTCTGCGATTCCGTAGCTGAACAATAACAGGGATGCCGTCTCGAAGGTTTGAAAGCGCGCCATCACGCTCTAGGTTGATGATGGCTTGCTCAGATTGAGGCGTTGATCCCGCGACAAACATTGAGAGCCCACATGCGAGCAGAGCGATTCCCATGCGAAAGTTCTACCTTAGATTCACTTTTACAACAAGGATTTTGAACAAATCAACATGAATTTGCGATTTCGAGATCAGAATGCAACATCGTGTACATACCGAGCGGTTCCTCTGATTTCGGATGGATTTCGCTAGTCGAACATTTGTCACGATGAATGGCAGCACCTATTCAAAATACCTCTTCGGCAGACTTTTCCCAATCCTTGTCACGATCTCGTGCTGCCTCAGCCCGGTGCGCTCAGCGATGTCGCAAGCGCGAATCGTCTCGCGGTCTTGTGTGCCGATGACTACCACTTCATCCCCCCGTTTGGCAGGGATGCCGGTGACATCAATCATCGAAAGATTCATGCAGATTCGGCCCAGTTGTCTAGCGCGATTGCCGTTTACCAGCATGTCAATCTTCTCGGACATCGAAACGCTCAGCCCTTCTGTGTAACCCATCGCAACGACTGCAATTTCCATATCGTGCGGCGCCCTGAAAAGATGAAGGTAGGAAACGCCTTCTCCGGCTCGAAGTTTCTTGCGCTGCATGACAACGCTCTTTGCGGTTAAGGCTGGGACTAGCCCGGGAATGACTTCTTCGAACCCATAGATGGCAAGCCCGACCCGAACAAAGCTGAGAAAGCTTTCGGGAAATGGTTTGAGTGCGTGGCTCTTAGTAAGGTGAGCTGAAATCTCCACATTCAACGCCCTTGCGGCATCTAAAACGGGTTGAAACCTGTCCCACTGCTTGGCATTTTCTCTTTGATCCGCCGAATTGGCAAGATGGCTGAAGACGGATTCAACTACGAAGTTTTCGTTATGATCCAGTTCCTTCAAAAGACGAATTGATTCCGCTGGCTCAATTCCAAGGCGATTTAAGCCGGTTTCTACTTTAAGGTGGACCCTCGCCTTTTGCTTAGCGGTAACCGCGGCACTCTCTAGAATCGGGACTAGATCCGCTTCGTACAGGCTGAGAAGAAATCCTTCTTGAATCGCTTGCCCATAATCGCTGTCAGTCAGATAGCCCATGATGAGCACGTCTCGATTGCTTACGCTTCGCGCCCTTCTGGCTTCTTGAAGGGAGATGACGGCGAAACTGGCGACTCCCCATTCGTCGCAGACTTTTGCGATGGGTTCGATACCATGGCCGTATGCGTCCGATTTGACAACCGCCATGATTCCGCATTCTTTGCCGATGAACGCTTGAATCGTTTTCAAATTCTGGCGAATCCGGTTCAAGTCAATCTCGATCCATGCATGATCGCTGAGTTCGGTCGGGGATTGGACGGGGGAGTTCATTGGGAGAGAGTTTACCGGGAGGCAGTCTTGTTGGCAGTTGGCAGTTAGCGGTTTGGGGAAACTGGATGACATCACTTTGTTCAGTTTCCAACTCCTGCCCCCCCTCATTCAAGGATTTTGGCAATACGGCTTATGATTTCCGACATCTGCTAACCGCTAACCGCCAACAGCTAACGCTCCCAAAAAAAAATCTTGCAACCAAAATGATGTATAATTAGTATCATAATGATGTCAGGAGAAAATAATGACTAAAGAAAAAGAAACAAGAGCGGTTCCCGGTGGAGTTATGATCCTTGCCGTAATCGCGTTCCTCGCAGGATTTGTCTGGTCTTTTACAGACCTCATTCGAAATGCACCGGATCAAGGTGGCCCAGGGCTCACTGCTATGCATTTCATCAAGATGTTTGGATTCTTGATCCTTTTCGTTTTGACCATGCCTGGATTCTTTGTCGTCCAGCCGAACATGGCCAAAGTCCTCGTCCTATTTGGAAAGTACAAGGGCACGATCAAGAGTGATGGCTTCTTTTGGGCAAATCCGTTTTACAGCAAACAATCGCTGTCTTTGCGTGCGCAAAGCTTGAACGGAGAGCGAATGAAGGTGAACGATTCGGTAGGTAATCCGGTTGAGATCGCAACGATTATCATTTGGCAAGTTGACGACACCTACAAGGCTAGCTTTGATGTTGAAAATTATTCGCAGTATGTGGCTCTCCAAACGGAAACAGCTTTGCGTCATTCGGCTTCGAGCTATCCATATGATGCCGATGACAATATGATTTCGCTGATGCGAAACACCGATGAAGTATCGGCGCACTTGCTCAGCGAGATACAAACCAAGCTCGACCGAGCCGGAATTAGGGTGCTCGAAGCTAAGCTTTCTCACCTCGCTTATGCGCCAGAAATTGCCAGCGTAATGCTTCGAAAGCAACAGGCTGCGGCCGTAATCGCCGCTCGGCAGCGAATCGTTGACGGAGCAGTTGGAATGGTGCAGATGGCGTTGGATAGTCTCAGTTCGCGAAATGTAGTGACACTAGACGATGATCGAAAGGCGGCAATGGTCTCCAATCTAATGGTGGTTTTATGCTCGGAAACGGCGGCTCAACCGGTTGTGAACACAGGCACGCTATACCCATAAGAACTAGCGATATGAAATTGCTATGTCAGAAAAGAAAACGTTTCCCTTGCGCCTAAGCCCAGAACTCTTCGATGCGATTCAACGAATCGCATCGCAAGAGTTTCGGAGCGTCAATGGGCAAATCGAGAAGATTCTTAGTGAGCATGTGAAGAAGCACATCGGCACCGAAGTAGAAAAACATCCAGATAAGTAGGTCTCAATAGTCTACCAAGCAGGAAAACGACATACCGCGGCGAATCTGCAACGCATGCCTTCGGATACTCAGCAACCCCACCTCATCCGCAAACTTGGCGCAGTCAGCGCCATTGCCATTGTCGTCGGAAGCACAATTGGTTCTGGAATCTTTCGGTCTCCTTCTGGCATTGCTGAAAAACTTCCTGCGCCTGGACCTATGATGGCGGCATGGGTGTTTGGTGGAATCTTTGCTCTTTGCGGGGCGCTCACCCTTATGGAACTTGGCGGAGCATTTCCTTACGCCGGAGGACTGTATGTGTTCATTCGGGAAGCCTATGGAAGGCTTACAGCATTCCTTTTTGGATGGGCGCAACTTGTACTGATCCGCCCAGTCTCCATTGCAGCAGTCGCACTTGTTTTCGGCGAATATGCGATGCGCTTGACCGGTGGAAACCCAGAATCAGCCGAATTTGCAAGAAGTTCGACATTCCTAGCAATTGGAGCGATAGTACTTGTTGCTGTCGTCAATTATCGAGGCGTGACTTGGGGTGCGGCCGTGCAAGTCGCAACGACGATTGCGAAGTGCGCGGGCCTTCTCGTCCTCATTGTATTGGCGTTTGCTATCGGTCTTCCCAAAACAGGAGGGCACTTTTCGCCCGTATTTACAGATGGTAGTTTTTCATTTTCAGCGTTTGGACTTGCACTCGTTTCAGTGCTTTGGGCATTTGATGGTTGGTCTGACGTAACGTATGTGGGAGGAGAAGTAATCAACCCGCGTAAAAATCTACCCCGAGCAATTTTATGGGGCACTCTGATTATTACTGCCTTCTATCTCCTATCCAATTTGGCTTACTTATCCGTTTTTTCGATTGGCCAAATTCAAAAGAGCCCTCAAGTCGCCGCAGATGTAATGCAGGCTCTCATTGGACCAATTGGACTTGTCTTTATCGTGGCAACAGTGATGATTTCAACTTTTGGAACTTTGAATGGATCAATGCTTACTTCGCCACGAGTCTTCTTTGCGTTAGCGGAAGACAAGCTGTTTTTCCCTGCTGTCGCCAAGGTCCACCCAAAATTTGAGACGCCTTTTGTTTCGACACTAATGACGGCCTGCCTAGGAATTGTGTACGTTTCTGTTGCAAAATTCGGAGACCTTGCAGATGCGTTTGTGACCGCAATGGTCCCGTTTTATTGCCTTGCAGTCGCTTCTATTTTCGTTTTTCGAGCACGTGAGAAGTCATCTGGCCGCGTTAGAATGGAGTACGGGGACATCGAGCCAATCGCGTCAGATGCAGCTGAATCGGATGCTGAAGGCTCAATCCTCAATAGCCCGCCTTACGACCCGCCCGTTCGGACGCCACTCTATCCAGTCGTGCCAGCTTTGTTCGTGCTTTCGACGATCATGCTGCTTGTGAATGCGCTAATTGATCCGACTTCGCGAATTCTGACGCTTGCGGTTCTGGGTGGAATTCTTTTCGGGATACCGATCTACTTCGTTTCCGTCGGAAGGCCTTCAAAACTAGAATCCTAGGTTGCCAATCTTGTACAGGAACACTCGGCTTGACTAAAAAAATCGGCAACAGGTTGCCCTGTTGCCGATTTTTGGTTTGAACGCAGAATCTTATGGATTCACTAGGAATCTGATCTGCTCAACATTTGCGCTCCAAAGGACATCCACTCCTGTATCAGGGTCGCCAAACGTAGTTCGCAATCGCATTTCGCGGGTAGAAGGGTTCACGTAGTTGCTTGCATTTACGCTAGTTCCAACAGTGCTTGCTGAATCTGTCAATCCAAAGTTCACATAGCCAAAGCTTGTCCAACTATTTGTCGAGTAATTCCAGGCTTCGATCTTTGCCCTACCAAGCGGGCGTCCAGTTCTAGCTTCAATTTGGAATTCGATTTTCGAAATCGTTGCCGTCGGCGAAGTGGCTCTTGTAATCAAAGTGCGAGTTTGTTCGATGTTTTCGGAATTTGTTGGTTCACCCAAAACCATGTGGGCGTTCTCGCTTCGATTTAGCTCATTAAGTCCGCCAGAAGTAAGCGATCCAAATTGAGCAGTAAAGCTCGATGGGGCCATTGAATAATTCACGCCTGACACAACCAAAGCAAAGTCAGCGTCAATGGTGCCGACAGTTTCTACTCGTGCATCAGTATTTATGTCGCTGCCAATCACGTCAACTGTCCATGTTCCCGTTGCTGGTGCTAAAAGGAACACATTTTCGACTGTGTCAACATTATTCTCGATTGCACCCGCAGAAACCGAAACGTTCGAAGTAGTTCCCATTCCAAAGTTGCCCCAATATACAGTGCCGCCAGGGGATGTCACTTTGAGGCTCAAATTGTTCTTTCTTGCGACGCCAGCACCAACCGTTCCGGCTGGATCAAGGTAAGCCATAGTGACTTTTAGCTGTGGTGTGCCAGCAGCAACGTGCAATCGGTACGATCTGGTTTGCAGGTTTGTCAAAACATCTGTTTCGTTAACGATGAACATTCCGTTCCGAGCATTCCAGAGGTTCTCTACATTTGGAACACCCCAACCTTGTCGAACTCGCGTGATGTCTGTATTGATCGCCGAATCGTACATCCGAGCCGAATTCACCATCAGAGCTTTCGCCAATGGCGCCTTGGGACGATTGGCAAAAAAGGAAGACCCGAGACATGAGTTTCCAAAATAGCCCTGTCCCCACATCTGGAACATAACTCCGAATAGTCCAGCAGAAAGCGGCGTAGCTTGTGATGTTCCGCTAAAGTTAGCGTAGCCCGTTGTAGTTGTCGTGTATGTCGTGATTCCAAGGTCATACGCATTACTGATGTCAGGCTTTATTCTTCCATCCGCAGCCGGACCCGTTGATGCTCCATTTGTCCAATTATCATCATTCCAGTTGAGGTTATCTAGGTGCTTGATACCACCTACTGACACAATGTTTTTAGCCCAAGCTTGCGGTCGAGATGAAGTGGATCCTGCATTGGATTGGGACTGAAGTATAACGATATCGTTATTGAACAAAATGCTGTCCATTTGAGCCGAAATCGTCGTATATGTCGTGCCCAACGTATCACCCCACGAATTCGATTGATAACAGCCTTCGTTTGTCAAGACACCTGCAGTCAACAAATTCCTGTCTCCTGCACCGCTCAAGTAACCTGTGTAACCCGCGAATATTCCTTGGCCCAAAGGCAATACTCCTTTGCCCGAAGCATTACCGTTCCCATCGCCAAAGTTGATGCCAAAACAGGCGGTGCCATGGTTCGACTGGCTGGGAGCAAGGTTGGCCGTTTGCATGATTGGCATTCGGGTTGCCCACGCAATGTGATTCGTTATGACTCCGCCATCCATAACTGCCCCACGAAGTCCTGCTCCAGCAAAGGTTCCAAAAGTGTTGACGGCGTCAACTCCACCAAGCTGCCTCAACAAATTCATATCTGTTTGCGGCTCTGACCATAGATCGGCAAAGCTGACTTCGTTAAGGTGAAGTAACTGAACAAATTGTTCTGGATTAAGACGGGCAGTCAAAAAGGCATTGGCGGTGATGGCACGTGTGACTTCGCCACCGAGCATTTCGATGGTTCCAGTTAGCTCCTTCATCGTGGATTCGGAGTAGTCCATCGCCTGGATATTGTAAAGCTGGCTTGCTGGCAATGTGCCGTTTGCAATTTTCGCGCGAAGCCCGGCATCCGTTCGGTAAGCAGGATGGTAAGGAACTACCGCCCTCACAAATCCTAGAGCCGCTACGCGATCTTTTGTATCCGAATCCATTTGAACCAGATATGCATGGTTTGTCAGGTAGGACTTAATGCTTCCACCAGCAGATTCAATTGCATCGCGAAATTCTTGAAGAGGCTGAACATGAAACTGAACAATGAAGACTTCGTTGTTCGTATTTGCAGTCAAATTGCTTGGAACGGTTGGCTGTTTGACTGTGGGATCGAACGAACCATACTGTAGCACTATGCTGTAATTCGTCGGCGTTACTCGCTGAACAGTTCGGCCATCGAGCGAAATCGCATAGTAAGGCGTAGAAGCGCCTTTTGAACCTTCGTTCCACATCGCGATTCGGACTGGCGTGCCTGGAATTTCAATGGATCGTGCACTAGCGACTTTGGATTGAGTGCTTCGAAGTCTAAGGCCATCGGAATAACGAACAATAGAGCCAGCTCTCGTTGAATCAACAACGATCTCAGGAATTTGTCCCGAAGCGGCAAGTAAGGTACCAGCAAGAATTGAAATCATTTCTACTCCCGAAAACACACAATAGGAATCTACATTGTCCTTCATTTTGAGGACAATTGCAATCAGTTTTTCAAAAATACGAGTGTTTTTATTGCAAAACTAGTACATTGAAATAGAACCTAGGCGCAAATTAGACGGAATTTTCTGATTTTGCGTTCGTTAGCGGTCCGTGGTTACGCGCATACAATTTGCGCTGAAATCTTCCCAGCCCGTTCATGCTCAATCACAATTGAATACTCGCCGGACGATACTACCCATTCAAAAACTGCAACATCAGAAGTGTCGTTGAACTGATACCCAAATCCTCCCGCACTCACATGGTTTCGACCGACCAATTGTCCTGCGTCCTGTCTCAATTTGCCTCCATGAAGCCAAGTTGGCGCACTCTCCCCTGCTCCCGAAAGGGCCTGTCCATTGAGCGAAATTTCGGCACGAACACCCCGGCAAAGCTTGTTCTTCTTTGCTTTCTCCGTAACGTTTGTTGGGAGCCAGCCGACATTCTGAACGATTGCCCGAACACGAAACGCAGTCCCAGCAGGTTCAATTTTGACCTCGCGCAACTCTAATTTCGGTGAACAAAGCGCCTGCCAAATGATCCAATCTCCGAGCGGCGAAATCTCTGCTTCCAAGAACTGTGGTGGCGGGTTACGAAAAGCAAAGTGAGCGTCCCATCCTCCGATTTCGACTTCGCCAAGCTGGGGATGCGTGAACGCCTTCCAATCAATATGCCCAAGCCCATCGAGCCTTTCATCTGACCATTTCAAGAGCTTGATGTCGTCCTCGATTGGGTGCTCTCGGAACCACTCGATGTACTTGTAATCGGTAATGCCCGCTTGCCTTTGGGGCGACCAAATTTCGGTAATCCAGGGAAAAACGCCTTGATGCTCATACATCCAGTCGTCAAAGACGCCAGTGATTACTTCTTTAGGGTGGTATCGAAATTCGTGGTAGGTGCTGATCGCCGGATAGCCCGTCATTTCCGTGCCAACCTGCCCGATTTTTTGGAACGCCCAGAGGTCTTCGCTCGGCATTTCGTCGTCCGCATATCGGCTTGGCGGTCGTAAATGGACGCCTGAAAATGTGTGAAATGCGACAGCCCCGCAGATGTTCGGACGGTCAACTATTGCTTCAACGGCGGCCCGGATTTCTGGTTCGCTTGTCGGATACGGCCCTGCACCAAATTGCTCGTGCTCTTGCCGCCATCCAGAAGGGAAGTTTCGGTTCATATCGAGCCCTTGCTGAATCCTCTTCGGCCTCAAGGTGACTCCGTCCCAGTTATGCAGCAGACCTTCGGGAAGAAGGCGATAGTATGTGCCGCCAACGTCGGTTGGCTCCCGACGAACCAGAATGCGAGGCTCCGCTTCGCACGATTTCCAAGGTCCGTTCGAGTCCTTAATTCTCATCGAAAGAATTCGTCCGTCGCCGTCCAAGTCACTTCGTTCTAGGCCTTCAATATCTTCCTCTTCATAAGGGTAAGGGCGAGTGCTGGAACGAACTACCCGAGGAGGGGATTCTAGCGACCATTCGGCTCCATCCGGGTTCAAACGCGGAACGAGATACAGCGTTCTTGTGTCAAGCACACGAGTGATTTGCTCATCCTTTCCGTATCTCGTGCAGACCTTATTCAGAAGATGAAGCACAGCCGCAGATGCGCTCACTTCGCTTGCGTGGATGTTTCCATCGGCCCAGAATGCGGGCTTGTCGAGCGGACTTCCTGTTTTCTTGTTAGTAACTGTTGCGATCCAAATATCTCGGCCCTCGTGCGATTTTCCGATGGACTCAACGGAAACTAAGTTTGGAAACTCAGAAGCGAATTCGTTGAGAAGGTTGGTTATCTCATCGAATCGGTAGTAGCGGTCGAATGCGATTTCGGGCATTTGGAAAGGGTACCTGTTGGGATATTGGATGTCGGCAAGTGGTTTGCAAGTGGTCGGCAGGTGGTGGGCAAGTTGCTGTAGGTTCGTCGTCTGTTATTGTTAATTAGTTATTGGTTGCGCTGGTCCGCTCTCCGCCATCCGTTTTAATCAACAATCCACAATCTACAATCCAAAATGGAGAGTCCCCGTATTCCTCCCCGTTTTCATTGTCCAGGTACAAATCGAAGGAAGTTGTGGCTCCGAATACAGGAACAACCCTCATGTCAGCGCATAAAGCTAAACGCAGCGCCGACAGTCGCCAAATACCCTCCAAATACCCTCCAACCCTGGGCCGATTTCGCCGATCGGCCCCCTTTTTTGACTTGGGTGATTTGGATGAATGGGGTGAAGTGGGTGACCTGGGTGATTCGCATACAAGGCTTCACCCAGGTCACGAATCATCCAGTTCACCCAAATCACGGAGCAACGGTCAGCCATTCGTTCCACTGAGTCAACTGAGCCAGCTTCAAATTGGCGTAGTCAGCTGCTGATGGTGCGAATGTAGCTCCGGAAGAAAAGTCAATCGAAATGCCCTTGCTTCCTGGAGAATGCGAGTTATGCCCCTCCCAAACAAGCGCGGCAAGTGCCGCCGCTTTCGTGTTTGTTGCAGCAGTTTGGACGGCTACAGGTAACCCAGAAAGTGCCAGGTACCTGTCGCAAAGGTCAATCAAATCTCGAAAAACGCGATTGGAAGTTGGGCTGTAGCTCTGCGACTGATTGCGAATTGTGATCGTATCCGAACTCAAGGCTCCCGCATTGGCTTGCAATGCCGTGCCTAGTTGGCTTAGAGCATTAGAAAGATCGTCGAGCTTCGAAGTGTCTAAGACGCTTTGCGTGATCTTCCTGGTTGCATAGGAAGGCACGGCGAGCATTCCATCCACAAATGCTTTCGTCAAGATCGCCGTCGAATTATCAGGATTGTCACGAAACTGTTGGAAAATGAGATCGTATGGATAACCTTCGCCTGGAGGGCTTTCTTCGCTGCCTACTACATATGAAGCTTGATCTTCTACCTCGTAAGCA
Organism: Armatimonadota bacterium; assembly: GCA_031400935.1. Classification (GTDB taxonomy): domain Bacteria; phylum Armatimonadota; class Fimbriimonadia; order Fimbriimonadales; family Fimbriimonadaceae; genus JANNJE01. Next base: position 2,161 of record JANNQV010000018.1, on the reverse strand, counting down.
ACTTCAAGCATTTGCATGAGGCTCGCATCCCAAGCAAGAATATCGAAATGGTTGCTTCCAAGTGCCTGCCCCAATTGCCAAATCTGAATTGCATTCCCAGTTTCGTCGTCATAGCTGACGGCCCTTGAAATTGGCTCGTCTGGCGCTGGGCGTCGTCGCCAGCCGTTACCGTGATTCCAAACGATTAAGCAGGTCCGCGTGCCAGGGAAATACGTCTCTCCCCAATTAACGAAGTCAAGCAAAGTTGAATGCTGCCCCATATCAACACCGCTTCCCATGTTTTGAATTAGCTGGCTCGCGATCTGATTTGTGGTATCTGGTTTGACCAAATACCTTCGGGTGCCGTTAAAACTGGAGGCTGGGAACAGGCTCTGGCTTTGCTTCCATTGGACTACGAAACGAACCTCGGAGTTTTGCGCCACCGCTTCCATTTGGTTCATGTTTAGGGTCGAAAATGGATACAAATCGTTCGCTGCATTGATGTAAACAAGTACAGTCCATTTGGTGGTTGTTGTCTCAAAGGGCTCGACCGTATAGGATGCGCTGTTGAATTCTCCAGAAAGGCCATGGGTTGCCCGAATTGAGCCTGAACCTTCAGATGTGGCGAGCGCAAGTCCGGATTCATTGACAGTGACGTGTCCGCCAAACGCTTGCCATGTGAAGCCATTTGGCTCAGAAAAAGTTACATGCCCAGATGCAGCAGTCACTGCGGCATAAAACTGTTTGCTGGTTTGAACTTGAAACGTTGTTGAAGAAGGGGTGACCTGTGCGCCAACGATTGCTGCTCCGACCTCGGTGCGAAAATTTGTTGTCCCGTTAATTGAAACTAGAGTGTCAATCGTGCCGACTCTTGCGCCACCTAGGTTGGCTAATGCATAAAGCTCAACCGATAGATGATACGAGCCATTCGGCAAAAAGAACTGAAACGATTGCAAAGATCCGCCAGGGTTGTTAAGGACAGCGGAAGACAACAAAAGTCCGTCAAGCGAATACATGGCGACGCGTTGCGAAGCGCCTGTGATCCCTCCAGCGTCGGTGCCGCTCCAGTTCGTAACGTAATTTAGGTTTGAAGGTCCACTTCCGCTACCGCCGCAACCAGCAGAAAGAAGCAAAGTCAGCGCAATGAGTAACCCAACAGTAAACCGATGCATTCCGATCATTCTAGCTTGATTGATGCTCTTGTAGCGCATAAGGTTCGGTGAATTTTCAAATGCGCATCAATTGTTTCGATCAAACCCAATACCATTACGAGCAATGCGAGTCCAAAATAAGCCGAAAATTCCAGTACCGTGGCATATTCCGACATATACGAAGAATTGCTGGCAGCTCTTCAAAAATATGGATTTCGGGTGGTTGATCCTCGCAAGCGCGACACGTTGAACGGATTTCCGCTTTTGCTTCGGCAGATTGATAATCCGCCGCTTGCGCTTGAACTTAGCGAACCACCTCTTGTCGGGACGATGGACCCCGATGTGCTTGGCGTCGCCTGGCTTGACTCGCATGGAACTGTCAAGAGAGCGTGGGGGCTAGCGAAGAGGCTTCGCTGGTTTCGAACTGGAGAAAGCACTTTTCTTACAGAAATTGGCCCATTAGTTCAAAGCGCTTTTGAAGGGGTTCATGGGTCGCTCTATTACGACGGTTACCGATTTTATGTCGCCGCAAACGATGCTGACGGACCGAGCGGTGTAATGATCATGGTCACTTATGCCGGCGAAGAAAAGCAAGCCAAACGACAAGCCATCCTTCATTCGCGTGAAGCCGATGCGCTCAAAAAAATTGGACGAGCTTTAAACATGAATCAGTCGGTCGTTCCGCTTGCTTATGCCGCAGTTCACGAAATCGCGAGCGTCGCGGAACTTGCCGCCGTGCTTCTCTGGACGGTTTCGCCAGAATCGGGCGCTCTTGAACTCGTCGCCAGCACCGGTGCAAATCGCTCTGGAACAATGGCACTTGCAAAGCTTAATGCCTTTGGCGGCAATTCTTGTGTGGCTGAACTAGTTGCCGCAAATCGCCAGCCGTTTTTTATGCCAAGCGTTCATGGGCAATCCCTGACCGCCGATCTCGAAGGCAGGTTTTGCTACCTTCAGCCCGGAGCGATCTCTGTTTGGCCGTTGATTACCGGTGGAAACCTTCTCGGCGTGTTGGAAATCTTGGGCCGCGA
>JANNQV010000017.1:0-145470 GCA_031400935.1 Armatimonadota bacterium | reverse complement strand
CGATTCTCAAGTCAGGTTTGGACACCGGCCAATGGATCATCACCAAAAACGAATATGACCTTCCAACTTATCGAAGCATGGGTGTTTTGGTGTTAGCCAAAATTTCTGGCCAAAAAAATCCATGGCTGGTCTTTGGCTATGTCCGGCAGACGTACTCCGGTGGCGGGACGTACAACGCCGGGGGAACGTATAACGGGATTTCCGATATTCGAATGCAAGCGGGGGGATAATCTGTCCAATTTCAACGCGGATTATTGCTTCAAGACCCAACCGTTCGGGTCTACAATTGGGACTGTTCCTGAGTATGTTACTGAGCCCTTTCCGCCCGGCATTGCAACGCGAACAGCCTTGCCATCCTTCAAGACTTCGACAGGCATCGGGAATGGGAGGTTTTCGGGCGTCACCCATTCGAGCCGCAGAACGCCACTGGATGCCTCGACCTTTAGTGAGGGAAGCTTGGCTTGGCGAACATACACTTCGAAGAACCAGCGCAAATCTTGCTTCGCCTCAGTTGAAGCGATGTTGACAAAATCGTCTGTCGTCACGGATCGGAGGGCGCGGCCATCGGTCCACCTTTCTGATTCAGGTGTGGGATACGCCATGCGGCGGATCGAGCGGAGCAGTGCCGCATCGCCGACAAGATAGCGGAGTGCGTGGAGGGTGAGGGCGCCTTTGTCGTAGATGTCGCCCCCGTAGGCCTCGCTTGAGGTCTCCTCCCGGGGAGCGACCGGCGCAGCGTTACGAACGTTCCGCCGCCGGCCCTTCATCGCATTGAAGTACGCCTCTTTTCCGCGGATCTGCTCAATGTAGAACGTGTCCATGAAGCTCTGGAAGCCCTCGTGGATCCACATATCACGCCAGTCGGCGTTCGAAACGAGATTAGCCCACCACTCGTGGCCGAACTCGTGCAGTAGGAGCCAGTCATATCCGTCCGCTGCGAATCGATAGCGGTTCCCGTACGCCGTCGCAGTCGAATGTTCCATGCCGAGATGGGGCGTCTCGACGATGCCGCACTTCACGGTTCGGAACGGGAAAGGGCCGCAATACTTCTCCATAAACGTAAGGTATTTCTTCTGTTCTGCAATGAGCTTGGGAGCCTTGTCCTTGTTTTCGGGGAGGACGTAGAAGTGGATCGGGATCGTCTCTCCCCCCACCGACTTTAGCGAGTCCTTTACCAGCGAGTAGGGCGCAGCATTGAAGACTAACGAATAATTGTTGATGGGCAAGGGCATGTTCCAGAAAAAGGTCGAGGTTTTGTCCGTGTTCTTGGTCACTTTCTCAAGCCGACCAGGGCCGACGGCGATGAGCGGGTCCGGCACTGTCAGCCGCATGTTGGCGTGGTTCGGGCGGTCTGATGGATGGTCCTTGCAAGGAAAGAGAATGTCGGCACCGTCTCCCTGAAGGGCGACCGAAATCCAGTCTGCTCCGCTGGGCGTCTTCGCCCATACGATGCCTCCGTCCCAGGGTGCGTTGCGCGCTACTTGCGGCGCGCCCGCGTACTCGATTTCGATGCGGATCGGGTCTCCCGGTTGTTTGGAGAGCGGGAAGCGAATGCGCATGGCGTCTTTTAGGCGATCGAAGCGCAAAGGGCTCTTTCCATCGGTGACTTTGGAAACCGTGAAAGGCGCCTGCAGGTCAAGCAGGATGGACGCGGTGGGGATGACGGTCTTGGCCTCTAAGATGGTCCTACCATTGATCGTCTTCTTCGCTGGATCGACCTTGATGGAGATGTCGTACGACTGGACGTCATAGGCGGCTTGTTCGAGCTTGAGAACGCCTCCGGAAGTGGAATTCGCAGAGCCTTGCGCAATGGTGAACGCGGCGATCATCGGGATAGCGACGAGAATGGACATGGCAGGCTAAGTATAACCGCACGAGCCCAGAAAATCACTTTTGCTTCGGTCTTTGCAAGAACAAAAAGACTCCGTTCTTGTTGGCCGTTGCAATGTCAACAAGACGATCTTCATTTACATCCTGAACAACGAATTGCGTGCCAACTCCGGAGTCGTCATCGATCACATGGCAATCCCAAACTCCGAACCCATGTCCACTATCGACTGACTCGTACCGAACTAGAACGGATGGCTCTTCTGAACCAACGTCCACACCAGGAGGATGTGCCCATTTTCGTTTGCCAGTGATTAAGTTTGGATAGAGCGAGGAGCCCATTTTCCCCCAGTTGGCCGCATGGGTTTGCGAAATTTTTTGATCGATGAGCAATCGTTTGTACTCATTTGAGTTGTCAAGAAAAAACTCCCAAACTCCTCGCGCATGGGCAGAGGTCGTGTAAATTCGCGTTCGCTTTGACGTCACCATTCGCAGTGTCAACATGTTTGCGCAATCCGGTCCCAGGTCAGCTTTCACAAAGGTCCACGGACTGTCGACCGGGTTCTTCGGCATGACGTAATATCCGCCTGTCGTTAGGATTTCGTTGCGTCCATCGCCATCAAGGTCGCCAACGCCTAAACCATGAGAGTATCGCTGCGAACCTGCTCCTTTGGGTCCGCTTACTCGGTGAATCGCCCATGGTGCTGTTGGATTTGCAGCTGGTTCGAGCCAGGCTAGGTAATCGCTGTAGATCCCTAACATCAGCACCTTTCTACCGTTCCCAAACAAGTCGGCGTACAGGGGAGTCTCGTTGCATGCGCTCTGGCTGAGCAAATACTCGCTCCATGTCTTAGTTGGATTCTTAGGGTTTTCCCGCCACACAGCCTTTTCGCCCGGCATCCCTATGAGAATCTGATCTAACCAGCCATCTCCGTTCAGATCAGCCATCCATGTATGAAAACAGTTACTGTACTGAGTCTTGGGATCCAGGGATGCAACAGGTGCAATTTCATGAGTTTGCCAGTTTGAACCAACTTTGTATGGCGCCTGATACCACACATTTCCAGCAATGATATCGAGCTTGCCGTCACGATTGACATCGCCTGCTGCTACTCCCTCGGCAACAAATCGCTTATCCAATATGATTTTAGTGAATTCGATTTTCTCATTTGATACAGGTGAAAGCGAGAGAGTAACCCACAAAGCACCTAATAAAGGAAGCATGGTCCATTATGGATGATGCTTGTTCGGAACAAGCTTTTCAAGGGTCTCAGCGCCGGATCGACTAGAATGAACACAAATGCCTGAAATACGAGACGTCGAGCTTCACATCATCCTAGATTCCACCACGCCCGGGGTGTTGGGCGGAGTTCAGATCGGCTCCGGCTCGGCTGGATTTGTTAAGGATTGGCAGCGGATGAATGGGGCGGAAGCAAGGTTCGTGGCTCATGCCCAGGTTCGAGACGGGCAGCTTCCTCTGCGTGGCGAGGCGATCCAAAAGGACGGCAAGGGCAGGTTCATCTATATCGTGTGGCGAGACGGAACGGGGGTGGTGAGCCGCCGGGCGAAAATCTACGTCGAGACGATTGATCAAGCGATGGTGGACTCGGGCCATGTAATCGAAATCCTTCTGCCTGGCAAAGCAAAAGACGGCCTGCCCTGTTGCGCGACTGTCAAACCGATACGGGATTGGCAACCCATCTAAACGCCCCTTCCACATGTTCGCGAGGAATGTCTGCCCCGTCAACCTTGGTCGGAGAATGTTGAAAAGCGCCGTATCCGTAGCTGGCATCCCTCCAGGATGCAGAAGCGAGGCGATATTTGAACCTGGGGTCTCTCAAGTTCGACCCCAGACTATTGGGCTTTGACTCTTCCGGAGTCATTTCTCAACAGACACTGATCGGGGTCCACGCCAATCGCCAACAATTCATTCTTCAGCCTAAAATCTTGACTTCCTCGTTTGGATACGTTATCATACTAAGGTGTCTCATGAAATTGATGATGCCGAAAGGCGCAATGCAGAGCTCCGCGAGTGGTTGGGAATCAAGCTTGCTGATTTGCTTGTTTATACAAGTCTAGCCTCAACCATTGCTATGTTCTTTGTCAAAAACGACCTAGCCGACTTAGTACTGGCATCCCTGAGCGTTTTGGCTTCAATTATCGCCTGCCCCATCGGAATGAAGCGTGATCCAAAAGTTTCAGACTTCACGAACACGATCAAGCTCATAACCTATATTCCTCTTGCGCTTCTCATTTTTGCTGCAATTGCAGTTCATTATTGGAAATTCAGGTAAGGGATTTGATTTGTACCCTCGACTCCAATTGCCTTTTCCAGCCATATTTTCCCTATTCGCCGTACAAAAACTGCTCGACGTTTCCGCCCTTGTAAGCGAAAAAAAAGGATTGGTAAAACACTCGGACAGGCCACTTGCTCCCCAATCTGACACAATAGGAATGTGATTGTCAAGTTCATTGAGGAAGCCATTCTCAAACCTTTGCGGAAGTGCGAGGAGACCCAGAAACTCCTCGAAAGGCACGGCAAAGATTTTGACCGGCACCTACTGTCGGTCGTTCTGGATCAAGGACGCCGGGAGAGCGATAGTCTGCTGATGGCGCGTTACTATGCGTATTGCTACGTGCTCAGCCACCATGACGCGATGAAGCACGTCCTCTCGTTGAACCGAAAGTTGTTCCAAGAGGGCATCCTCGACCACAATGGCAAGCTCCTCATCGTTGATTTCGGTTGCGGGCCTTTGATCGCGGGTTTAGCCCTCGGAACTCTAACAAACGAATTCTCCGGAGCGCCGCTTGACGCTCGATATTTGGGCATTGACGATAACGACTATGTGCTCGAACTGGCTGCCGAGTTTGAAGCTTGCCCCGTATTCGGCGAGAAGTTTAAGACGACATACGCTAAGGATTGGAACCTTGCCGACGTGCCCGCCATCGTAGAATTCGCAGATGGCGCCAAGGGCCTTGTCTTCGTTTTTTCCTATTTCTTCGGCCAGTCGAGGGCGACCGATAAGATCAAGAGCCTGGCGGAATACTGCCAAGCCGTTCTCACCAAAGTGCAACCCGAACATGCTACGCTTATCTATCTGAATTCGGTGCACGAAGACGCAGGCCCGAACTGGATTGAGTTCGCGAATTATATGGGCATTCCGGCTGAGGATACGCGAGACAACTACGACTTTCGCATCTTTCAGCGGCTTGCATCCAAGCCTAAAGAGTTTTCTAACAACCAGCTCAGGCCATCGCTTGCTCATAGCGTCGTTAGTTTAGACTGGCGACAGTATTAGGGTGTGGCAGGGCGTGTGAACTTGACAGATCATTGCACCCGTCTCAGGAAGAAATCAGGCTCCCCATTAGTCTCAATGATTGTGCGCGGCAATGCAATCTTTGCACGTCATTTTGCCTTCGTGAGACGCAAGTTCGGCTTTCGCGACCTCAGCACCGCAACCCTCGCACTTTCCTTTTTCCTCCGTCTGTGACGCGGTGTTGCTAACGGTGGGATTGCTTGCAGATGCTTCCGGCGCCTTCTCGGCTGGGGTGCAGCCAACAATAACAACGGCAATGAGGGTGAGTAGGTACAGCTTTGTATTCATTTGAATCTCTGTATTGACACTGGTCTATACGTAAAAGTGTTCCCAAACGACGCGAATTGTGTAGTTGATTGTTCATCCCTTTACCCTCATGCGAAGCAATGGTAGAGAGTCAATTGGGGTTTGTCCTGACCACCCATCGCCGTTTCCTCACAGAATTCACATAAGGAACCAGTAACATTAGGGCATGATTACCGCCATCGTCACCATGCTTGCAATCGCATCCTCGGGTACTCCCGAGCCGGTTCAGCGTGTGCTCGACCTCTTTGCCGCGGCAAAGCCGGGCCGCGAGCAGCTTGGATTCTTCACCTTGGATTGGGCAATGAGCCTATCCGAAGCGAAGCAGCGAGCCTCCAAGGAACATCGGCCAATCCTTTTGATTCTCAATACTAACATTTCGGCGGGGACAAACTTTTTCTCCGGGCATACATGAGCGAATATGGATCATGTGCGGGGGAGTTCCCTCGCTTGGCCCGAGTCGCTCGATGTTCTGAGACCATTCATCGTAACCTGGTGGAGCGGGCGAACGATCTCTGACATGCCGTCCGATGTCCGCGCTGTCTATGACCAAGCGAATTTCGGGACGAATCACATCAATCTCGCCCTTACCGTAGTAGATGAGAAAGGGAAGCTCTTGCGCTCAACGGTGCCATTCGTTCAGCCGCCCGCCTTTCAATTCGATCCGGCTGCTCAGGGCCGCAGCTTCAAGTCCCAGTTGGATTCGCTCCTCAAGGATTTGCCTTTGCCGAAAATCCAAACTCAGCCAAAACTGAACCTTCCCGACGTGATCGGCGAGGGCCAGCCCGCTGGCGTGCGACTCTATCTGACGTTTGGTTCAAACCGGCTAAACCACTATCGAACGCCGACTGTGGAAGTCGTGCCGATGACGGATGCGCTGCGGAAATCGTTGAGCTATTCTAGCCAAGAGCACGAGATCAAGATCGCCGACATCCAGCCCTGGTTGGAGCAGATGTATCCACCGGCGATCATGGACGGATTTGGGGGATTTGCAAAGATCACCGGAAAGCTCATCGCTTCGCCAGCGGGCAAGGACGACGACTTCCGGTACCTTTTGGTAAAGGGTGACGTAACCTTCGAATTGGATAATCGCGGCCGTTCCGGCTACTCCGGAAAACTGGATATCGTGTTGCGATATCCTCTACAAAGTAGTGAGCTTCATTCCATCCGCGGTGTGATGGTGAGCGAGGTGCCCAAAGGGCCAGAAATGATCCAGATGACTGTTGCTATCGAGTCTCGGCCAAAATGAGACGGGTGCCTATCCGGCGCAGGTCATGGGGTGGCGCGAATCAGGACGTTCCGCCGCCGAGGCACTCAGATAGGGATCACAGGTCCTAGTCACAATGCATCGTAGGACAGGTACGATTCAGCTTAATCGGTGCGGTTGCACAAGCTGTTAGTCGTGCAACCGAAATACAACTGATTCGAAATCATTCGTAAGGATTACACAATTGAAAGAGCTTGTTACTTCATGTAAAGAGAGCGCAGTTGGGGGAATGGAGCAATTCTTGAAGACGCTTTCGTTTGTACCGGACGACAAGCTGAGTTGGACGCCGTCGCCGACTGCAAAGTCTGCCATCCGGATTGCTGCGCACACTGCGCTCTATGCCGGCATCTTTGCAATGATGATTCGCGATCGGAAGCTACCATCCGGCGATGAAATACCCGATTTTGTGGCGCGAATAGATGTTGCAGCGGCTGCGTTAACCAGCCGTGCCGAGATGGAGAGCCTGTTCCGCAAGAACACGGACGAGGTGATCGCTGCCCTTGATACTGTTACCCCCGAACTGATCGGCTCTTCTCTTGATACTTCGCTGGGCTGGTCCTTGCCGATGACAACCCTTATGAATTTGCCTGGAACGCATGCCTTTTCCCATGCCGCGCAGATTGACTACTTGCAAACATGCTGGGGCGATCAGAATGTGCATTTCTGATGGCTGCTCGGTTTCGCTTTGCGGGCGTGCGAAACGTTCAAACTGCATCATAATTGAACGGTGATCACTAGTCTCGTACTTGGAACAATACTTCTCTGCCCCCCGAAAACCTTCACGTTTGCGGGGAAGGCCTACGTCCACCGATTCTCGCAAGGAGACCTGCACGAATTCACCCCGAAGGACCAGCTTGACCTGAACAAGTTTGGCGATATGTTGACTTTGAACCTATACAAAGGTGTCCGGGATTGGGATGGCCTAGCCAAAATCGCGAATGCCGTTTTGGAAAACTATAAAACTGCCGGAGCAACGGCAATGCGCACGAACTCTGTTCCTCAAACCGCATCGCGCGAAGCCGAGCATTTTGTGGCGGTCTTTTTTGTGCGCCCTACCTTTTCCGAAGCCGCGTTTGCCCGCTTTCGATTGCTGCAGGGATTAGGCGCATCTTTGGTTTACAGCCATCGAATCTACGGCAGTTCGACCTCAGAAGCGATCAAGAAATGGCTCGTCGCGAACGGAACGAAGCGAGAAAACGAACTCATGGCTCTTAAAACATGGCCATTAAAATAAGAAGGTTTTTCGTGTCAAATACGCATTGCTGATCACCACATCAGCCTCACCAAAATCGGTGAGTTACATGGTTAATTCCCCGCTTGGAATTCGTTTTCCCGAACCTCCCGCCTGATCAAGATCACTTTCTTCAATACCCCAATCGCAACCTACTTAATTGGGAACGCGACGCGAGCAATGATGGTCGGCTTGAACTTTGCAGCACTAGGGTCGCCGAACGAGAACCAATACTCGGCGCCCTCATTGTTGTGCCTCGCATATTGGATTGAAAAGTTTGTTTGGCCTTGGTCATTCAACATGCTGAGAGAGAGGTTGTCATAAGAACCCAGCTTGTACGCGAACGAAAGGTGACGCTGCCTGAAAACCTCTTTCGCCGTGTATTGCGTCGCGCCGCCCGAAATCGCCCAGCGACTCCCAGGTTCGGTGTAGCTTACATTTGCCGACCGAAGATCGGTGTCGACGTCGCCAAACTTGGAAATCGAATTGTTCAAAGAGACCGACCATGGTGCGTTCGAGTTTGGAAAGCTAAGGAAAAAACCGTACCTCCGCTCTCCAATTCCGTCGAATGAACCGCTTGAAGCATCAACGCCAAGTGAAAGCGTCTTCTTGATTCCGATGTATCCAAAAGCGGAAGTAGATTCATGGGCAAGCTGTCCATCCGTTTTCCAGGTCTCGCCTCGAAAGACGCTAATGTGGCCCGAAGTGAGCCATTTCTTTAGTGCGTCAAAGCTGTACGATGTTGAAAGCCCAAACCTTCGAACCCCGGTCTCTGGCACAAATCCGAGTCTCGGCATGAAGTTCTCGTCAACCTGCCCGCCGGAAGCGCTCGCAGAAAAGCCTCCGTGAAAATACGAAGAGTAAAAACTGAGCTGGGTTCCCGTCTTGGCCTCCTGGTCATTCGTCAGCGCGCCCTCCGCGCCAAAATTCCATCCCCCGCTCGTGCGGCTAAATGAGGCCGACATTGCGTGGTTGCTTGGCTGCGAAGGGCTCATCAGAGACGCGAAGCCAAGCGAGAAACTCTGGTTTGGACCCTGATTGGCCGAAAGACTTGCCGCTAACGTCGTTTCGCCATTGAATGCAAAGGTGTTGCTGACGCCAATTCGCGTGGACAGATTCGGACTGCCGTAAAATCGGCCTCCGAAATCAAACTTCCGAATCCTTTGGGAAACGAAAATGTTTTGCGCACCATTCAAGTAACCGCTTCCTTCCTGAAACAGCGGCCGAGTTTCCGGTTGGAGTATCTCGAAGTGAGAAAACCCGAGCTGGGTAGCGGCCCTGCCTACTAGGCTGAAATCCGGAAAGAGGACGCCCGAAAACTCGAATTTGTCGTTCAGAAACCCGCGCACATCAAGGCTTGCAATAACCTTCGATTGCTCTTCTCCAGTGATGGCGCTGATTGAGGGCAGAAACTTCCAGAGATTTCGCGTTTGGACTGTAGGAACATCAACCCCCTCCCAAATCGCGCCGTTCACGTTTTCGGTTTCTTTAGGAAGGAAGTACCAATGAGGGTGCTCCGCTATCGAGTCGGTTCTACAAAAATTGAATCGAAGATCCCTGACGCCAGATTTCGGTACTCGCAAAATAGACCATGGGACTTTGGCTTCAACTGCCCAACCGTCTTGGCCGATTTTGGCGGCACCATCGAACGATCCGCGCCACTCCCGCTTTTGCGAACTGCCGCCAGCTTTCCGAAAATTTGTGGCTCCCAAGCCATTGATCGAGCAATAGTTATATCCTTCGAACCTTCCCTCGCCAAACGTATCGAGTTGCAACACAAAGATGTCGTCAATTCCGAACGGGACGTTCGTTCCAGTTGCCGTCGCCTTCGGCGGATGAGAGTCGGTGACTACCGCCGCAAAGTAAACGAATTTTTCGTCGTACTGAAGATAGAAAGTCGTTTTGCCCTGCTCGGGCCGATGTTGGCTGTCCATGAACCTACTGGCGGTCGAAGCGTTTGCCCATTCTTCCGTTCCGATAATTCCGTCAATCAGCGGGGGCACCAAAACCTTGTGCGCCCGAAAAGAGATTGGTCCTAAAGAATTCGGCTTCTTGTCCTGGGGCGGGTTCGAGGCGATTGGAACTTCCTGGCCCAACGCTATGGCAGTAACACTGACCGCTAAACCAGCTAGGAATGTTCGTGCTATGCGCCAGGACAAACGAGGATCGGATAAATTCATCAATGCGCTGAACTCCGATTTAGCAGACAAAGCCGAAGCTGACCCTTGCATCTTCTACTAGTACCAAAGTAAATCACCAGGAGTTCCCAATTCGTAAATGATTGTCTGGGTTGTGACTCCATGCCTTTGGTTTTCAGAGTCAACCTCATCTAATATCTGTGCCCTACCACTATCACCAGGTTCCAATTGCCCTCTTGCTACCCCACCCCCAGCATCAGCCTCAACAAAATCGGAGAATTCGCCAGCAAGATCGTCGCCCACGTCCTCCCCTTGTTCGTTTCTCCCGCCAGATAGAACATGCGCGGCGGGAAGTACAGCAGCAACGCCAAAAATGAGAGCATCAGAAACCGAAAAATGAAGTCCCAAACCCCGGTCGGGCGGGGCCAATCCACCGTTCCCATCAGGTTCCAAATGAGTTGGAACAGTGTCATGTTGGCAAAGATGCAGGCATCGCCGAGAAAAGCCGAAACAGGGCTCTTAAGAAATGCCATCCGAGGCGGTTTCTTGGGTGCTGAAAAGTACCTGTATACAAGCATAGTGTGAGCGATCATCAGCCCGATTCCTAAGAAGATGGACGAAACGAAAACCCCGCCATCTGGCTCCTCTTTCCCGTAAACCGTTTGCAAGATAAAGGCGTTGATCGAGGCGAAAATTACCGCCGTCAGGCAGAAATAGAAGATCGGATTGAACAGGCACCCGCCGAGCTCTTCTGAGAACTCCTTGGCTGACTCCTGATGAACGCTTTGATGAAAGCTCCAGCGTTTGAGCGTCGCCCCGATGGGCGCAAGGCAGAACATGGCAATCGCCATGGAAAACAGCAGATAAGCGGCACCCTTTTCTCCTGAATTCGCCTTTTGGATTGTGCCGAGAAAGAGAGCAGACAGGTAGCCCATCCCGGTCAGATTGATCAGAAAGACGAACAGATCAAGGATTAGCCCCCGATTTTCCGAGGCGCGAAAAAACGAACCAATCGTTGAGATTGTGTTTTCACTTTCGGGCTTGTCAGAATCGTTCATCGCAGAGGGAATTATGCGCATAAATCTATACTGTCAAGATGATTGTTGAGATCTCTGGCAAAATATGGTTCTGGAAAGGACCTGCCCCTTGGTGTTTCATCAAAGTTCCCGCAAAGGAATCGCGCGAAATCAAGGCAATCGAAAAATTGGCGACCTACGGTTGGGGCATGATTCCGGTCGAAGTGAAGATCGGCAAAACCAAGTACAAAACGGCACTTTGGCCCAAAGACGGAGCCTACATTGTTCCCGTCAAAGCCAGCGTTCGCAAGGCCGAAAGCTTGAAAGAAGGCGTCAAAATTTCGGCTCGTTTGGAAGTGATCACTAGCCTACAATAACACTTGAATATAGGCCTCAGAATGCAATAATAGAAATTGGGTTCGTCAATTCCAAGCCTCGTTCTTCAGCTACTTGTACACTCGAATAGATTAGAAGTAAGATATCACTTCCTGCCAACAAATCAACGCGAGTAAAGCTTTCGCAAAAGCCTAAGGATTTCGAGGTACAGCCACACCGTTGTAAAGACAAGAGCGAAAGCTCCGTACCATTCCATGTGCTTTGGTGCCCGGTTCTCGATGCCCTTGTCAATCATGTCAAAGTCAACTAGGTAATTGAACGCCGCAAGGCCAATCACGAAGCATGAGAAGCCGATTCCAATAGGTCCGTTGCCGTAAATGGCGAGCCCGTTGACCCACTGCGGAAACATGAAAGAAGCTGCAAAAGTAAACAAATACGTGAGCATTACGGCGGCAGTAGCTCCCATGATCACGTTCTTCCACGTTTCGTTGAGCCTCAGTATTCGTCGCGCATAGAGGAAGAGCATTACGCCAAACGTAACCAGCGTGCCTCCTACTGCGATCGGAATGGCCAGCCCGCCGATCTTTGAGTCTTTCAACATTGCCGCAGTGACCAGTGACATAACGCCCACCATGTACCCCATGCAGATGCCATGAATCGGTGCCAAGGTCGGAGCTGTGGTTGGCTTAAAGCAGATAACAAGGCTCAAGACGATCATTAAAACTGAAGCGCCGATTGCAGCAGGCATGATAGGCACAACCCAGCCCAGCAACGCGCTTGCTAAAACAATCAAAAACAAAATGCAGATCTTTTGGACGGTGCCGTCCAATGTCATTGCCGGACCGACGGAATCGGCATATTCGCTATCAAAGTAACCATCTCTCATTACGGGATTGCTCATTTCTGAATCACCTCTGGATTATTATGTACTACGAATGGAGTGAAAAGACTCATATTTTGGGTACTTCCTAGGAGGTATCGCTATGGCCCAGTGCCCTTTTGTTGTCATTTTGCAGTGTAAGCTCGTTTTGTGTAACTCGAAGATTGCGAAAGTGCTAGGACTTGTCCGATGACTTCCATTCAATCCACAACATTGGCTCTCCGTCACGCGGCTCTAGTAGTACCGTTACTTTGCCCCACGATTTAACCCAACGAAAGAGGTTAGGTTGCGAACCTGGCTTTGCAGGCTTGGTGCGAAACCAGCCCTGTTTCATTCCCTCTCCGGGTTCTCCAAACTCGCGTTCGACAAAGTCAACAAGTGTAGCAAAACGACCCACAGTTTCTTCTCCACTTCCACCGTAAAGAGTGAGCAGGAACAGCCTGTTACACCTAAAGTGAGGGGTCGGCCAACAAGACCATCCAAAGGGCGTAAGCGCAAATGCTGCCCATTTTGACCATGATTCTTTGCCAATCGAACTGTTTGAAGTCAACGGCGAAATTGCGGCAATCTCTTGAGGAGTCATTCCAGAACGCAATCGAATCACTATTGGTTCGGCATCCGGAACGAGTGGGTAAGGAAGTCCGTCGGCTGTCCTTTTGCCTTCTAGGTAAGTGTCCAGTTCTTGGATCGTCAATTTGGCGGCGGCCGCTGCGATTGGTATTTGTATAGGTGCAACTCAACATCGCCTGTTTTTGGATCAATCATGTGCTGTGGCCAGTCCATTTCGTATTGCTCCTCAAACCTTATGCAGCAGACTCATAAAGTGCGCACTTCTTACGAATCATTGCCGGGATCCAGGCTCTTCTTGTCGTCGCATTTGAGAACAAGCTCATTTTGTGTAGCTCTCAGCTCTCGAACTTCATGCTCTAATGCTTCAATTCTCTGCAGTGAATTGTCAACAGGGCCGCGATGCATTAGCTCTGCCATTTGGCGCTGATGCCGAAGAAGCAGCATGACCAAAGGGCATACTACGATCACGCCAAAACACGCCATGGCGGCGATCATCTCAGGCAAGTCTGTTGGCAGCATAAACTAACCGACGAGAAAGCAATTGGTTGGGTTGCAGAGAAGGAAGCTTTTGCATTTGCTACCAAGCAATACATAAGTCGGGTAAAAGTCACCTATGAAGTGGCTAGCATCATGCGTTCTCATCGTTTTCGCGTCAAACAGCCTTCCAACGAGCCAAAGTACGGATTTGGCTTCAACCTTTCTAGACACTTTGACCGGCAGCCAGAAAACCCAAGCCCTGCTCAGCTTTGACGACGAAGCCCGCACTTCTTGGATGTATGTTCCAGGAAACCGGTCAGGCATTACGCTGAAAGTGATGAGCGAAACACAGCGCAAAGCTGCAAAGGAACTGCTGAAATCATGCCTCAGCGAAGTTGGATTCCAAAAAGTTGAATCCATTCGCGCAGATTTAGAGGATGTGCTGAGGCAGATGGAGCAAAATCCTGGAAGAGATCCAGAACAGTATTTCATCGCCTTTTTCGGCGAACCTTCGCCAAAAGGGAGGTGGGGATGGCGATTTGAAGGACATCATGTTTCGCTTAGCTTTACCTACTTGGATGGAAGATTAGTTGCGACATCGCCCCAATTCTTGGGTTCAAATCCAGCCCGCGTTCTCGAAGGTCCCCACAAAGATTTAAGAGTGCTTGGAAAAGAGGAAGGCCTTGGAAGGCAGCTCGTGATTTCTCTCTCGCTAGAACAAAAGAGCTCTGCAATAATTGGTAAAACCGCCCCAGCAGACATTGTAACTTCCAACCAGCGTGTCGCAGCCGTTCTCGATGTCACGGGAATACCGTTTCCGGCTCTGAACAAAGTGCAGGCGGTAGCCATGAGGGAAATCGTGAAGCTATTTGCAGACATTCAAAGACCAGACCAGGCGAAAGCACGATTGGCGAAAATAGAAAAGTCTGGATGGGAAAAAGTCCGATTTGCCTGGATGGGAAGCATCGAGCCTGGCAAAGGGCATTACTACCGAATTCAGGGTCCGACATTCCTAATTGAATATGACAACACGCAGAACAATGCAAATCACGTTCACGCGGTTTGGCGGGACTTCAAGGGCGATTTCGGCAGAGATGCCTTGGCGGAGCACTATGAGACCTCGAATCATCATCGGAACTAGGCTGCGCCACTATTGGATTTCATATGGAATTCGCGAGGCAATGCGTAGGTAACTCCCGCCATTCTTAATCGTCAGCACGACATGGGCTTCTCACTTTCGGCAGCGATTTTCGCATTGCTTCAATTGCAATCAGAACCGATTGGCGAACTTGCAAAGGACGAATTCTGCAATCTGCTTTCTGGTTTTGGGTACAAAGCATCCCTCTCGAACGATCAAAAATCTTTGAGCCTCAGCGACGGATCGCAGTCCCTGGAAGTATGGCTCGGTATGCATGGTGGAGGAGAAATCAGGGAGATATTCGTTGGTTCAGCCTCGTGCCGAATCGAGTTTGACCTACCACGTACACTCGAAAACAAGAAACTGGTGGACTGGCAGGTCCGAGAAAAGCTGACTAAATTCAGAATGCATTCATTTCTTGGAGGAAGAGTGATTTTGGAATCGCACGTGTTCCACTACTCCAATAAATTGGTTGAAATTAGGGCGAACTTGAAGGCACTCTTCGATGCCAGTCGTAAGCTCAAACACGAGATTGCACGCTTGGGAGGAAAGCCGTCAGAGAGCCTCAACCAGATCGGAAAGGCACCGCTCGACCTTTATGCAAAGCTCGAACTTATAGAGCAAGAAGACCTAGATTATCTCCGAGTGCAATTGGGATGGGGAAAGCGCATTGCACATGATATTATGAGAGGTTGGTGCACTGGTGCGAAGCTAATGGGCTTGCCAATATATTTCACAGGAATGATCGGGCCAAGGGCTGGATTCTTTGTTGCCTGTTTGGGAAGCCCGGATGCCAATAAGCTGGAAAGATGGGAAAGAACCGCAACACCAGCCGCTCGTGAAGGAGTCACAGTACAGGATGGACGTGTCCACATTCAGAATTGGATAGATACTACTGGTGGGCTTTTTGTTCGAGACGTTGTTGCCAAGATTCTTGAATTTACGAGGCGAGTGAAAGCAATGGACTTGTTTTGAAGGGTTGTGGCCAAACATAGTCCGAACTGACAAAAACGCTTGAATCAGAGGCAAAAAAAACTGGTAGAGTTCCAATTAATGAATATCTTCAGTTCAAAAACCACAATTGGCTTCGCTCTATTTGCTGCAATCCTGGCACTAGCAGGATGCAGCGCTCAGGTCGAAAACACGGCAACGCCGTCAAAGGCCGGATTCACCAACATCATCCTTACCGACGACAAAACTTCCACAACTTCAGATTCGGCGTTCAACATGAATACCCCTGAAATTTTCGTCACCTTTGGACTTAGCAATGTTCCTGTCGGCGACAAGATCAAAGGCGCATGGGTATGCGAAGAGTCCAAAGAGGCTCCGCCGAATTACGAGATTGATGCGGCTACAATTGTGATTGGCCCTGGAGTCAACAATGGCAATTTCTCACTAACGAAACCCACGAAAGGTTGGCCAGCTGGCAAATATCGGGTTGACTTGTATTGGAACGACAAAGTCGCGGAATCGGTGAAGTTCACTGTCGGGGAATGATTTCTCAGGGTGTGTAACAAGTTAGTTGCAAGGCGAAATCAATAATTTCGCCTTGCAACTAGGGAAAATGTTTGCGGCAATCTACGTACCAAGTCGGCTGGCATATTTGGAAAACGGTCCCAATACAGATCGGGATGTTCTTTGAAAGCTTCCAATTTCAATCCGGCATTGATAACTGCCATGATTATCTGATCCATTCGCCAAATACGTTCGTATTTGGTCGCGTGCTCTTCAACAGGCTTTCCAAGATCGCCGATGTACGTTGTCGGCCAACCGGATGAAGCAATCGGCTCTGAGTTGAAATAGTCCCCATATTCTGGGTCAAGCGCATAATGATCATCTTCTAGTGTCCACAAGTCGGAAACCGGGTGTCCTTCAAAAATGTATGCTTTGCCGTCATGCCGCAAGAGCCTTGCAACGACTCTCGCCCAAGCATCAATGTCCATGATCCAGCACAAGGCACCACGTCCGGTGTATACCAAGTCCGCAGTTCCATCTAGGCTGGAAGGAATCTCGAAAATGTCCGATCGAATCCATATTGCGGGTGCCCCTAGTGCCTCGCTCTTTTTGCGACCGACTTCTATCATGCGGTCGCTGATATCAATTCCAATGACTTCCTTAGCCCCTCGATTCCACAAGGAAAGCGTGTCGGTGCCGCCAGCGCATTGCAAGTGAATTGCACGATTGCACCATTTGTCGAGGTCAACTAAAAACTCAAGTTCAGGAGCGCAAAAATTCTGCCCGCCTCCCCAAAGAAACTCAGTCCGTTCTTCGATGCCTTCTTCGTAGGTTTGGGCGCCTTCGTTCCAACCTTCTCGGTTTGCTTGATGCAAGTTGTGGATATTCGAATCTAAGTTCAAAATTGTAAAGCCTCGAATTCAAGACTACCTCCCGGACTCAATTTGAAGAATTTGCTAGGAGCAAGGCTACGACAAATTGCCTGCAAAAAGAAGGACATTGCTAGGGGTTTGGCGTATAAGTAGAAGCGGCACAAAGTTGTTGATCGCACGGGGATAAGAAAATGTCAGCAGAATGGTATCCAACTGAGTTAGCAGAACGAATTCCCTGGCATAGGAATCTTGCAACCCAGGCGACTGCTACAGGCGTCAGTGATGGGCTCAGCGAAGAGCAAGTAACCCAGATTCGAATAGACGATGCCGAAATCGGGATTGTCGCGAGCTATTTGAGCGAAGCGGAGGCGTTTTACAAGGGCGTGCAGTCATACACGAATCTAATTTTGGAAGGAAGCATAAACGCAGCGATGCCAGAAGCGCCGACCCCGCCGGAACCCGTAATTGTTGCTTTGAACGCTTTGCCGGGAATAATGGACCGCACTTTGGTTTTGGCTGGAATTCTGAAAAGTGCTGCCAGTTACACGCCGGAAATCGGCGAGGCTTATCGAATTCACGGCTCTGAAACTCCGCCTCCAGGAACCCCGTCCCTAGAAGTTGAAGTTCTATGGCAATCGGAGATTCGGCTCGTGGTGAACCGCGAGGGCTACGCTTTGGTTGCTATAGATTCGCGAAACGAAGCCGGTGAATGGGTCGAAATTGGAATTACCAAGACGATTGACTACATTGACGACCGCCGCCCACGAGTGATTGGTCAACCCGAATTCAGAGAATTTCGCGCACAAGGCATTTCAAACGAGATTCGTGATGGAGCGTTGAGCGCAGTTGTGAGCGCCATGACCATGCCGTAGCCTGTTCTTGGCTAGGGTACGCTTGTTTCACAACATAGGAGTTCAAAACCATGATTTTCACTGCTTGTATTATTGCGTTAACTGCCGGTTCCACGTCAACTTCGACGGCAGAAGACCAGGCATTTCTAGCCCTACTAGCGGAAACAAAAGTCGGCAGAATGGCAGGAATGCCGATGATGGACCTGAAAAGCCTTCCAGCAGGAATCAAGCTTCCGCCAGAAGCGATGATGTTCATGGGTGGAGCTTCGAGAATTCTCAATATCCGCCTATGGTCGCCAAGTATTGCTCCCGCTGATGCAACGGCAACGATCGCTGCTCCTGCTGGCTTGAAACAGGGTGCCAAGCTCGACCTTGAACTTTTTCGCCCAACGGGTTCAGAAGGATCAGAAAAAATCAAAGATTTTGATCCAGATTCCAATCCTGAATTCACAATAAAGATCTATTGGGGCTCATCGGAAACTGTAAGAGAAGGCCAACCAAAAGTCATCTCATGGGCAGGGATGCCGGAGGATCAGAAAGCTGTCATGCGCCAAAAGGTCAGGGAATCCCAAGCCGCAAGCTCTTACTTCTACAAACCAAATTGGACAACTGCTTTCTGGCCGACGAAGAAACAGGCTGGCAACATCGCCGAAGACGCTTCGCTCATCGGCAGATATTCGCTGACCACAAATTACACAGGCAACGTGGACATCGAAGCTCCATCCAACGTGAATTTCCTAGCACCGTATTCGATTACGTCGCCAGATTTGGAAAGGCGAATGGACCTCAAAAAATTCATCGCACTCACCTGGCCGACCATTCCGAATTTGCTCGGTCAAAATGCATCTGCAATGGGAATGGAAGGGAAGAGCACGATCATTTTGTGGAGCTCATCTGAAGTGTTTACAGAAGGTTTGATGGGCGAAATGGGCTTTTTGCAAATGGCTGAAGTTCGGGATTTTGTAGCTAAAACGATCTTCATGCCTGGGGAAGCGACAAAGGTCACGATTCCTGCGGGGATTTTCCAGAATGCTGATTTTGCAATGGGTAACTTGGTTGGCTATGGTCCAGGCGCGGCCTTAGATAAAGCGCAGCCGCTTCCACGAATTCAGACCAAAACGACGATGATGCTCATGCTTGGCGGAAAGAAGATGAGGTGATTTGGAATCTCACGCAAAGGTGCGAAGCCCGCAAAGTGAGCATTGCGAATTCTAGCAAGTAATTGTCCACAAACGAGAATTAAGACTTTGCGTTCTTGGCGACTTTGCGGGCCATAAAGTGGCTTGCGTTTTTGCGGTTTCAATTCCTGATCGCAATATCGCGGTTTGGACTGCGTTCCTTCGCAGCTTCTGCTTGAAAACAGGTTGCCTGGAGTCTTTCGCAATGGTAATCTGAGTTAACGAAATCAATGGAAATTGTTTCGCTTCAGCCAGGCCACCTGCTCGCGTCTTCAAAATTGCTTGCCAGGGCATTTGAGAACGATGGAATCATCCGCTATTTTTTTGAAACCGCAGAGAGTGGAGTTCTATCCAGCGCCGAGACCTTTTTTGGATTGCTTTCAAGAGCACGAATTCGCCTCGAATCGCCTGCATTGGCGGCGAAAGAGGGCGGGGAAGTCCTAGGTGCTACGCTGGGATATGGGACAGTGCTTCCAGAATGGCCAGAGGACCTCAAAGCTGAATGGACTCTATTCGAATCATCTATTCCTGGTCTCGAAAGTAGATTCGAGGCGTATCACGCACTTTCCGACCAGTTTCAGCCATCCGAACCTCACTTCTATTTAGGCGTATTGGGTGTTGATCCTGCATCGCAAGGACGAGGGATTGGCGGGCGACTATTGGATGCGTTTTCCCAGCTCTCTGCCCATGATTCGAATTCGACAGGAGTGTATTTAGAAACTGCGAATGCAAACAGTCGCCGTTTGTATGAGCGCAAAGGATACGAGCTAGTCGGCTCGGGCTTTTTGGGAGAAACTTCAATGTGGTGCATGTTTCAGCCGAAAGAGCGATAAGACAAAGATTTTGAGTTAGCAAACAGATTTGGATGGACGATAGATTTTGATCCCTTCGGGATTGTTCAACGAGATGATCCAATCAGGACACTTTACTCATCATATGGAAATTTGCAACCATTTCGCAGGAGCAAAGCGAACCGTAAATGAACGAAGAACACAACAATCGGTAGGTGCTATCGTATAACAAAATTATGGTGAAGGAAATTCTCATTGGACTAGGTGCAACTGCCATTTTAGGATTTGCAATTCTTCCAACCCAGGACAAAGTGCCTGACAAGAAGGTGCCAACTTCTGCTGAGCCTGGGGCATTGATGGCTGCGGGGTACGATGCCGTTTTCAATGACTTGGAACTTCTTTGGAAGTACGGGCCTGGCGCAATTAGCCGTGTTAGAAACAATCCTTTCGATTCTCATTCAGGCTTCCGCAAAGAGTCCGAAATTACGATTGAAAACGAACTTTTAAAATCGCGCGCCTAGCTTGCCAAAGACGGTTGGGTGATGGAAGAAGGGGTGTTTACTCTAATTCAGGAGCTTTGGACAAAGATAAGTCCAAAATCATTGTATGCTTCTTCAATCGAGTTAGGAAATCGCGAACAGCAAACCAATAAAGTTTCGTTCTGGAATACTAGCAACGGGCTCCGTGGCTATGAGGGCCTTTTCCGAGATTCAAATCGCTCTATGGGAACTACCAATCAAAGGTTGCTTGATTTTGCCGACGAATCCGTCAAGCTTCTAACTGCTAGCCCAAAAGGAACTTTCAAGAAGAAAATCGGCGATTGGCAACTCTACGCTGAGGCGATTTTTCTTCGAAAGAAAGAGTGTCTAACATGCCACAAAAGCATGAAACTAAACGATCCGATTGCCGTTTCGGCATTTGCGTACAAGAAGCGCTAAAGCCAATCGCTACTTCCCAAACACCCCATACCCCAAACCCCATTTACCCGATTATCCACAAAAGGGTATAATGACTTTCGTTACGATCTTTCCAGCCTTGATATCGCCTTGTTACAGCATCCGTGCAGGTTCAAACGATCTCTCAGACTCGAACCCGCAACAATCTAAAACAAGGAGGCCATAAATGGCTAACAAAACACTCTACGTAGGCAATTTGCCCTACTCTGCGACAGAATCGCAGCTCATCACTTCTTTCACCCAATACGGCGCAGCAAATGCTCGCATCGTTGAAGGTCGAGGCTTCGGTTTCGTTGACGTTGACGGCGAACAATTGCAAGATGCAATCACCGCAATGAACGGAACTCAAATGGACGGTCGAACTTTGACTGTTAACGAAGCACGTCCTCGCGAAGAGCGAAGCGGCGGCGGCGGTGGCGGCGGTGGCTACAACCGATCTGGTGGTGGCGGCGGCGGTGGCCGAGGCGACTACAACGACAAACGACGCTATTAAGCGCTAAGCACAGTTAAAGAAAACGGGCACCAATTGAGGTGCCCGTTTTCTTTGTATATGGCAATCAAAACTACTTCTTTCTTGTAAATGTCGCTGGAGAGCCATCTTTCCCAGTCATTGTAAATGAGTCATCGTTGACCCACTTGAATTTTGATGCCCCATCCTCGTTAATTTGCTTCTTCAAGCCTTCATTCATAGACTTTATTTGCGAATCAAACATTGGTTTGGCAGCTTCGGGCAAGCCGGTAGCCGAGAACTTGACGTCTGTTGCTTTGATTGTCATCGTTTCGCCTTCTAGCTTATAGGATCCCGTTACGTCGCCATGAATTGCGATAGGCTTGCCTCCCGGAACGTCTTGACTAAAATCCATCGTCATTTTGAGACTATCTGGTTCAGCCATTGTAAAAACCATTGAAGCACCTTCAGGCATATTTTTGATTCCTGATGCCTTCCATTCGCCCGTCAAAGACCGGCCTGCCTTGCCGCAGCCTAATGCACAAATTGTAACTGCGATTGCGAGAATTGAATACTTTTTCATTGAAAATCTCCTGATTGATATTTGCCGAATTTCGGCTCTTCTACTCGTAACTTACATCAATGACGATTATGGTGCACGATTTGAATGTGGAATCGCAATGGAAAGAGCCAGTTATGCCCTAAAGCAGGCAGAATTGAAGCCATCCGCTAGGCACCTAGCCTCCTGCAGCCCAACCCTTCGGATAACCGTTTTTCCAATGAGTTGGAATCATTTGATTGTCAGGATCGGATCCCGCCGGATTCAATGTTATGATAGAACCGACCATCGTCTCAGCCGATCCGACATGCATGTTTGGCTTCATGTCGCCGACGTTGTGTTTTCCGTAGGAGACAAGTTCGAAACTGACAAACGAACTCTTCGACCGATCCCACTTCGCAGAACCTAAAGAAGTGCCGTTGTATCGCCCTTTGTTCCATTGCGAATTCGCCGACATCGCATAATCAGCCGAAAAGGCAAGGGTAACGATATCGCTTTCAATCTTTTCTATACGGCTTGTCAGGCTGGATTTTTGAATTTCGTCGGGCCGCCACGGCGAGCAATCCACCATCAAATGACAAAGCGTGACCAGTCTTTGTGCAAATGGCGCGGATACCAAAACAGATTCGCCAATTGCGATTTTCGTTGGCACCAATGCCCGATACTCGGAAGGCTTGTACCAAAGCCGATCAATCGAAAAGTACTCTGGGCTTCGGACATCCATCGCTGTCATTCCGGCAAATGGATAACTTCGTTTGACGACTCTCAAGTCAAGCACTCCGGCGGGCTTCGCAAATGATTCGCTCTCAAATCTCAACCTGTCAGTTGAGGGATTCGGCGCTTTGGCAAGCAATCGTTCAGATTTGGATTGAGATTGGTACTCAGATAAGGACTGTCGAAGCCCTTGAAGCGTTCTCACGGGGTCGGGTGCCGGCCAACCGTATCTGAGGTTACGAATAAGCTTCCCGCTTGGCGTTACGACAAAAATTCCTTGATGTATCCCGTAGCCTTCGCTTTCAAACACTCTTGCCAAGAGGCGATATTCCCAATTGTTCTTGTCTGAATGCTGCGAATAGGAAACATCGTTTGCAGCAACCGCAACGAAATTCTTAGACACGAAATCGAGAATTTGGGGATCGGACCAGACGAACTGCCTGGTCTTGACTCCGTTCTGTCAGCATCCGCCGCGTGGATCGCCGAAGTACAGCCAAAGCACCGAAGGCTTGTCTTGTTGGTTGGCGGCAACGGCACCATCAAATACGCTCGACTTCCAATCTATTTGTTGAAATCCCAAATCTCGTTGCTTCAACGAAATGTGCTGCTTTATTGATTCGTAATTCTGATGCGTTAGCCGATCAGGTGCCGACTGAACGACAATTGTTGCGCATATCAGCAGTTCTGCAATCATTTTGTTTTGCCTCAATGGATTCGACGGGTTCGGAAGTGCAAAAAGTGCATTTTTGTTCTAAATTGAAGCTCCGGCGAATCCAAACATTCATGAAACAACCTAGATTTCGTTGACATCGGATCGTTTTCATAACGATTGAATTATGGCGACTTTGAAAGACCAAGTTCAACTCATACTTTTACAGCGGTATCCAAACTATAACGAGTCCGCAAACGGCGAAAAGGTACTACTCGCAATGTCAGTGCTCGCCAACGACATCAAAGTTCGCGAGGTTGGCGGCAACAATCAAGGCGCAAATGTGAAGGAAATCCTCGCTTCGACTCGTACTGCTGAAGGCGCTGCGTGGTGCGCTGCGAGTATTGAATTCTGCTTTCAAATTGCAGACGTGAAAATCGGCCCTAAACCAGGTGTTGCAGCAGCGGTCCTACAGTGGCGCAGTTGGGGCGATCAGTCCAGCCGAACACGAAAAAAACCTGCCCGTGGGCGCCTTGCCGTGCGAGTGATGCAAGTTACAAATTCAAATGGGAAGAAGAGCCAGAATCGGCATATCGGAATCGTCGCCGGGGTTGTTCCCAATTCCGGCAACATTGTTTCCTATGAGGGCAACACAAATCCTGGCGATTCAGGGAGCCAAAACGATGGTGGCGGATTGTACCGCCGGAGCCGAAAGTCAAGTTATTGGACAATTTTTATCGAGATTGACGAGCCTGCAGATTAGTTCAGATTTCGAAGCAATTACTGTACTAGTTGTTTCTTGAATCCTCAAAATGGCCAATCAAAAACGAGACAATATGACCTTTTTTGCAAAATCATAAGAAGTTAGCCTCAAAAACCTGACAAAAGCCGTCATAATTACTAGCAAGGCATGGATGCTGGAAGAAATTGTTACAATTGAATCTGCAACCAAGCGAGGAGTAAATTTTTTAATGAAAAAAGGTCTAGGATTATTGATCGCTCTCTCAGCAGTCGTTGTCGGCTTGTTGGGATGCGGTGGCGGAGGGAACGGCAATACGAGTGCTGTAACACGCCTCGTTGTTGGATTCGTTTATGTTGAGGGAACTGCAGGTTCCGGAACAGGAAACGATGTAGTTATTTCACCGAGCAACGTTCCGCCAACCGGCTATGTAATACCAGATGCAACTGGTTCGGTTACGATTTCCGTTGCGGACGGAACAGTTACTCGCGCTCCAGATTCTGAAATCTTTAATATGTCCGACGGCAACGTAATCGCCGCGACAGTAACACAGAACTCAGCGCCGTTCAACATGACGATCAGTGCAACCGGACTGTTCAGAAACGGAATTGCTAGATCGTTCGGCGGTGCGCAAAACGTTTCGCTTGGAACAACTGCGAATAACGGGACTACTCTTGCGTTGAATGTAAACAATGCAGGTGTGTATACGCCTGGCCCAACAGCTACTATTCAAGCTTGGCTGCGAAACCGACAAGGCAATCCTGGAACTTCTACAGAGATTTTCAAAGCTCCTGAAGCTGCTACTGGCGGCGAATGGATTGGCGGAAACACTTACGATGTAAACGTTGCTTTCTTTGATGCTGATGGAACTGCAAAAAGCGGTATCACACCATCGGTCGTAAGCGACGATGTAACTAGAGTTACCTATGCTGCAAACCTCTTGACTGCAGCAACAGCTCAGACGGCTGCGACAGTAACGCTTACTATTGGTGAAGCGGTCGGTGCGGCAGTTGAACTGTCTTACGATGCCGATTACTCTCAGGGAACTGTGTCATCCGTATCTGTTTCAGGCTCTAACCCAATACTTACATGGCATGAAGTTGGAGCAGTTACGAATCATGGAATGGGCGCAACCGTCAGGAACCAGTATTCCGCACCTATGGCTGGAATAACTGTTGATTGGCGATGTACAGAAGCCGATGCAGGCGATACAGGAGTATTTGTGAATACAGGAACTAACACTTGGAATACTCCATCTGCGGGTGCTGTGTTCTCGGGAGCTTTCGCTGTTACAGACCCTGCTGGCCTTTCTGCAGCTATAATTAGTCCTCCAATTTCGGTTGTCGGACCGTTGGCGGCAGGCGACAAACAGCCTAAAGGCATCAACAACGTTCAAGCGTTTGTTGGCGCAGTTAACTCCAATACGATTGTTGTTACAATCGTTCGTCCGCTTAGTTCGGTCTCAATCGTTGGCCCAACTAGAGTAGACATTGGAACAACGACAACTTCAAACACTCTTCTTCCACAAAATATCCGTGTCACGGGTGGCGTGGACGTTGACCTCGACCCTGTTGCAACTCCGGCTGGACCATTTACTTGGGCAGTAATTAACGTTGACAATAGCGCAACCCAGATTGGCGATGCTGGCGATTTGACGACTCAGTCAACGTCTGCTTCATCAATTAGCGGTTCGACTACAGGTTCTTCGATCCAATTGGCTGCTGGCGCAGTAGCAGGAACAGTAACTGTTCAAGTAACGGGTGCAAACGGTGTACTTCCGGTGCCATCAAATCTGCTTACGATTGCTGTATTTGGTAATCCGTCGAAGTTGATCTATCGAGCCGATGATTCGAGCGGTGCCCAAATCGTGAATGGAGCAGGAGCCTTTGCCGGTTCGAACGGTACTCCGTTCAACTTCACAACACGGTTCTTGGATAGTGCAGGACACGAAATTCCACTTGGCGAACTCGGATTGACCAACAAGCTTGGTTCAACCGACTCGCTATCAGGCGCAAACATCGTGTTCGGAGCGCTTCCGGCAAGAACATTTGCACTAACACTAGGATCTGCGGATGGAACCACAACCATCACGTTTAGCGGAAACTGGTTTGGTTCATTGGGCGGCGGCGGATCGTTCAACATCAATCGAACAACTACTCTCGACGTACCGTAATTCAACGGTTCATCGAGAAAATAGAAGCCCGGTGGAATTTTCCATCGGGCTTCTTTATTTATCTTGGTGAGGATTCTTGACTCATAATACGTAAGGTGTTGAGTCTCACCAACAAAGAGGAAAATTCAAAATGTCTGATTCAATTTCACGAAGACGGGTCTTAGCAACCGGTTCGGCGGTTCTATTGAGCGGCCCAGCAGCTATTGCATTGGCAGGACAGGCAACGCAAGCAGGTCCAACAGAAGCTGATTTCAAGAGAGAATATGATCCGCCTGGATTCACTCCAAAGTGGCGTAACAAGCAACTGAATCGTAGCATGGTGTCCGACTTTGTGATTTTCGCCCATTCGGATTTTGAGATGGTAAAAAAGCTTCTCGAACGCGAACCAGCCTTGTTGAATGCGGCGATGGATTGGGGGAACGGAGATTGGGAATGCGGGCTCGGCGGTGCATCTCACATGGGAAGGCACGACATCGTTGAATTCTTACTGGAAAAGGGTGCTCGGATAGATATTTTTTGCGCAGCAATGATGGGGCAGGTAGAAGCTGTGAAATCGTTCCTAACTCTTCAGCCTAACTTGATTGACGCAAAAGGGCCGCACGGATTCACACTTCATTTTCACGCTCAAGTCGGACAGAAGCGATCTGAAAAAGTGCTGGACCTCCTTCAATCGATCAAGAAGATTGAGCTGAAACCAATACCTTGGCTGAAGCCGCCCAACAATGACTAGTCACGTTGATTGGCGATCCGAATGTCAACCTGATCAATTCTTACCGTCCAACCGTCTATGTTTGCAATGTCCGCGGTCGGAATATCGGTGATCCGATATCGAATAAGACTGTCAGAATCACGAACAAAACGACTTAAATCGCCCGTTGCAGCACCCGTTCTTCGAGTGTCAACTATAGTTGACATTCCGCCGCCAACTAACACCCAAGTTGATGCATTGAAGTCGAACAGTTGAGGCATCTCTACTTGATCGTTTCTGCTTGAGCCAGTCTCCGTCACGAACTTCAGACTTGCTGGATTCAAAAACGGGGAAGTCGTTGTAAATTCGACTTGGCTGTTAGCATCAAATTCGTCACAAAGAACATAAAGCGGGTCATTATCGCTAAATAACAGACTCCCTAAATTGCCTCCAAAGTAAATACCTTGTTGCACAGCATAGGTGGCCGGCATTAGGTGACTTGCTTGGACACTTTGCATGACGCTGTCAATGCCAATTGCAGTTCCCCAGCCCTCATCGCTAAAGATTCGAACCCTAATCTTAAAGTCAGTAACGTTTGCTAAAATACTCGCGAAATCTCCGCTTGTTACGTTCCACGACGTTGGCCGAATGGGAATTCTAAAATGTGTCCACGGCAACAAAGTGTTCGGATTCGCAGTCGTCCATCTCATCGAACCGCCAGGTCCGCTGGCAACAACTTCAAACGGATTCGGGCCAGGCTCGATACCTAAAACCGAAAATTCGAAATCAATAGCACCGTCTCCGCTCATATCTCGCCAATCGCCTCGAAATGGAGGCGGCGCAAGGACGAAAGTTGAACCGCACGGCTCTACCCATTTCATCCAACCATCGGGACTACCTCCTAGCTCCTGCCAGGAATATCCGTGGTTTCAGGTATCGCCTACCCAGCCTTCGAGGCTTGAGTTGAAATTCGATGCGGCGCGAATCTGGCAAAGGGCCGAAGCCGAGAGGCCGGATAACAAAACTGCACTTATAAACCCTTTCATAGCAACTCGACAACGCCTTATGCGGCACTTCCTAACTATCATATCACGATTCATAGCAGTAAGAACCTGCAATTCTCAAAATCCTAGTAATGAGTTTGTCATCCTCATGCATTTTTTTGCACCGTCACAAAAGTAAAATCAAACCCCAATGATGACGACCATTGACCTTCTCATTCAAGAATCAGACCTTGCCTTCCACGAACTTCTCCTCGTAATCGAAGGATTGAGCGAAGGGCTTGCCTGGGCGACGATGCCTGGGGCGAACCCTGAAGCCGAATATTTGCACACCGACGGATCAATTCAAGGAATCTTGCTACATGTTGCGAGCTGCAAAATCATGTACGGGAGCATCGCTTTTCGTGATACAGAAGTTCGCTGGCGCGAATGCGCCGATCATATTGCGAGCTTCGAACCTGATTGGAACAGTGGAATTCAGCATTTGAACGAGGCCCACGAATACTTTATGGGAACCTGGTCGCATTTGAAAGACACCGATTTAGAAATCTCTGTTCCACATTTCAGCGGAGAGCTTTGGCCGACCTGGAAGATCATTCGGATGATGACTCATCACGATTCGTATCACGCGGGGCAAATTGCGATCTTGCGATATGCATTGAGCGAATCTGCCACCCCGCCGCCGTCGTATGCCGAAGATATTCGGAAGTATTGCGCTGAATTGGCGAGTTGGTAGGGGGAAGTTAGCGGATGGCAGTTGGCGGTAAGCAGTTGGTCGGCATATAGCCGGCAGTTGGCGGTAAGCGGTTAGCAGTTTGCAGGTAGTCGGCATGTTGTTTGCAAGTGCTCGGCAAGTGGCTGGCCCATGGATGGCAAATGGCCAGTTGCCTAATCCAAGTCTCGGCGACCGCCAACCGCTTACTTCCAACTGCTTGCCACCAACTTCTTACTGCCAACTGCCAACTGCCAACCGCTAACCGCTAACATCCCCCTCCTCCAATCTCGTACAATTTGAACAATGAAAGTTACAAACACACCAGACTTTGAAGTCTCGGAGGCATCTTGCAAGGCTGCAACTGGAAAATCGTTAACCGAGTGGTTTGCGGAGCTAGACAAGGTTGATGGTTTGAAATTAGGAAGGCGAGATTCTTGTCAGCACATTAACTCACAATTTGCTCATATCTGGTGGCCGCCGACAATCTATGTCGAATATGAAAAGCACAAAGGAATCGTGAAGAAGGACGGCCTGCAAGAGGGCTACTCGATTTGCGTTACGAAGACTATTTCTGCTCCAGTTGAAAAGACCTATTCCGTTTGGACTGACCCAGCCAAGTTCGCAGAAATGTTCGGCGACAACGGCAAACAAAAAGTAGATGAAGGGGGAACTCTAAGCTGCGATGGCGGTTGCAAGGGCACGTTCCTTCGAGTGCGCCCTAACAAAGACCTTCGGTTCACTTGGGAGCATCCCGGATGCACGGCCCCAATGACGGTGGACGTAATGTTTCAAGACGCCAAGGGCAAAACATTGATGAATGTGATGACCTCGCGTATTCAAACCCGAGGCGAGGCCGATGGCTTGCGAAATGCGTGGACGGATGCCTTGAATCGGCTTAAGGCGATTGCGGAAGGGCAATGAGCCCCTTCCTCCCCTGGGAGGCATGGGGTTGGGGATGGAGGGTCTGCATCGAAGTTAGTCTCACGTATTTTGTTCAGCAGGCTGGCACATTTCATGTGCAGAAGGTGATCCCTCAAAAGTGCCCTCAATCGGTTATTTCAGTTTGCAACACAGTTTCTGCTGGCGCATCAAATCTCATTCGAATCGGCTCAATCCAGAATAATGCCGCAATTAGGACGCCATCCAAGAGACAGGTAAATTCGCCGAGCCAACTTGCAATTCCTATATCGATGACAGGCCCAAGGTCAAGGAGTGTTAAAAGATAGATAGGAGGAAGTGTCCAGAGAAACAAGGTTCTAGCCCATCGTCTCCAGAAGTAATGTCCGACGTAGCTTGCAATCATCCCAAAGGCCAAAGGGGCACCAACGACTAGAAAGATAGTGTCGGTCACCGTCGTATCTAGTGATTCTCGCTGAGTAACGTACTCACGAACACCAACAGGTAACGTGTGTTCAAGGGTTGAGTTCAAGAACACTGCAGCAACGGTTAGTACCCATGAAGCTGTTAGAATCACCTTGAACATAACTGGTTTCGTAATCTAGTTCCAATCTGAAAATGAGTTTTCCAAATCCCAAACCCTACCGATACTCAACATACCGATGCATTGCCGGATAGGAGTCATGCGAGATTCGTTCTCTTACATTTCCCGTAATCCGATAGGTAATCACTTCAAATGCCTTCTTTCCGGAATTCCGCAGCCTTCCCGTATTGCCCACAGATGCCAAAACTAAGCTGCTCGGATTCTGCTGATCCACGATGTGTGTCTCGATTTGTGGCTTGAGTCCGGATCGCTTTTCGGCGAAAAACCCGGCTTCTAATCGCGAATGGCTCCAATTACCCCTAAGCTCCACGGTATGAGGAAACGGATTGCGGATGACTAAATCAATGTACGGATACGCCACGGCTGCGTCTCTTCCTGGCGGGGCATATAGGGGCGCGAAGCGATGTCTCCCCCTTTTCACAATTTCCATTCCCGAAAGAAGAGCGGCGTTGTAGACCGTTGTCGAAGTCTGGCAAACTCCTCCGCCCCAACCGTCCAAAAGCGTTCCGTTGTAGCTCACAGGTGCCTTTCTGTAGCCCGCATCTACTGTGTATGTCCCCACAACTTTGTTGAAGGAAATTGACTCACCAGGAGCGACCTTGACCTTCCTCAGTTTAGACATTGACAGAATCGCGTTGTGCGTTTGATTCTTTGTTCTGCCTTTCAGAGATGTCGAAAAGTCGCCGAGGCAAACTTCGCGCGGGTTTTGAGAAAGGAGCAATGCGCCTCCTGCAAGAAGTAAGGCTCCTGCTGCAACGCCAGGTAGCTTCACTTCTTCTCCACCTTCAGGAAGGTCTCAGCAGAAGAAGCCCGAGAATCTGGATCGTACATATTTGACACAACCGTCGGCATCGCATGGCCAATTCCCGGATTCTCCGCTCGCATAACGTATGTCAACCGATGTATTCCTGGAGGCAACGAAGTAATAAAGAACGCCGCGCGGTCGTCTCGCACGACCGTTTGCGCCCACCACCAGCCCCAATCGTCAAAGCTTCCTGGATCGCCTCGATCGTTGATGCGGCAATTGCTGGGGATTGGGTCCTCTACCATCACGAACTGCCGATAGGATTTCGTTTCAATGGTCAAAACAACTTTCACCATCTGCCCTGCTTCGGCATCGTTGATGGCAGTTTCTCCGGGCATTAGTGTTAGTTGTCCGTTTTCGAGCTTTGTCGTTCCGAGCTTGTAGTATTTCCTTTCGACCTTCAAATCGTCTTTGAGAAGTAAGGCGCCTAAACTTTCTTGTCTGACATATTGTCTTAGATCGGTTGCGTAATAGCCAGTGCCTGAAGAACTGGTCAACGTGATTTCATTTGAGCCTGGCTTCAGCTTTGAAATAGGAACTTCGATCCACTGATCGGGCTCGAAGACGGTAGCTGGATTGAAGTCGAAAGTTTTCACACTCTCGCCGTTGACCGAAACGGTCATTTGCCCTGTTGTTCCAATCTCGCGAGTTCGTTCCAAATAGCCTGTCAAAGCGATGAGCGCCGCCGAAGTGTCGCGTGTACTCCACCAAGAATCCCCGCGCTTTTTGGTCAAGAGATATCGGCTGATTTTTGAAATTGCGGGATCGTCAGGCGTAAATCTGAGATAAGCGAGCATAGCGCGGGCAGTCTCTTCGACACCGTAATTTTCATTCCAATAGACAAGTCCCTGGGACTCGTTTGCAAGCGACTTCAATCTGGAAAACCATAGTTGCGCGCTTACTTTGTCGCCTCGTAAATTGTGAGCAAGTGCGAGAGTTGCGATTGCGCCAATTTGATCATCCTCAGGTTCAAGGCCGTCAAAAGCGTCGGTTTTCCCTTTCAACTTTCCAAAACGAACTAATCCGTAAACGTGTTGGATCCTTGCCGCAATCGCTTCTTTGCGAATTTGAGCCGTGTACCGCAAAGTCTCTGATTGAAGGTCCTTGATTTTGGCCTCCCATCGAACACTTACATGCTCCTTGAGCTGGTCCTCGCAGTATTTGAGCGCATTGTCAATCATGTACTGATTCACTTCGAACCCGGAATCTTTGGCAATGGCCAGCCCTTCCAAAACATAGCCAGTCATGAACTCGTCAGTGTCGTCATATTCCCACCAGCCCCAACCACCATCAGCATGCTGCATTTTTTTGAGCCGGGCCAGGCCTTCTGCCACCATTTCTGGAATCTCGGCCGAACGTTTTGGCCATGGCAATCCTGCTTTTGAAACAGCTTGCGAAACAATTACAGTCGGCAAGAACCGGCTCATTGTTTGCTCGACGCAACCATAAGGGTAGTCAATCAGTTCATCGAGCGAACTCACTAAATTGCCCGCCAGAGTTGGCGTAATCGTCAATCTCAAGCGACCAGAATTCTGGTCCGCATTGTCCCTGACTACGAACTTTAGGCGCGTTTCTTTGCCAATCGTCCCTGCAGTAGATTCGGTATACAACCTGCCGTGAGGCTGAACTGGAATTCGCAATTCGACTCCGTCATTGATGTTCGCGTCAATCCAAGTTTTGGCAGTTACAACGGCCTCTCCCGTTACGTTGGCTTCGACTTCCCATTCGAATGTTTCGGTTGCTCCATTCGCGATTCGCCTTTTTTGCTTCAATTCGCCGTTCATCTTTAGCGAAATTGCGGAGATTTCGAGATTGACATCGGCATCTTTTCCAGAGTCGTTGGTCACTAAAGCGGCTAGTCTTTGCTTGTCGGTTTCGACAAAGTAAGCCGGTGCTTCCAATCGAACCATCAGCTGTTTTCGTGCCTTCACGTTCAACGTGGTTTGACCGACCGAAGTGTCGTCTGATATAGCAACAACAGTTGCTCTCCACGATGTCAAATTGTCTGGCAACTTTACGGACAATTGGGCGCGGCCTTGGGCGTCGGTTTGAATGGAGGGCTGCCAATCGGCGGTGTCCTTGAACCGCCTTCGAATTTCAATGTTTTTCGGTGCTTTGTCACCGCCGTCCAAATAGATTTCTTCAAACGAATATCCAGTACGAACTTCGTTGTACCGGATGGGATAGAACGCCGATTCGATGTTCGTTCCGTCCTTTTGAATCGCGTAAATGGACTCATCTACCAAACCAAACGAGACTTCAGATGGCATAGGATTGCCCTTCTCATCTTTTGTCTGAATCGAATAAGTTGCCGTTTCGCCAGGATTGTAAGTTGGCTTGTCGCTCTGGATTTTTACATTCAAAGCCTTCGCGCCTAGATCCACTGTCAGCCTTCGTTCTCGGAAAAACAGCTTCTTATCCTTCACAAATGTCACATGGACGTATGCGGAAGGAAGGTACTCGGCTTTTACGGGTAGCTCAATCACAGTCACGCTCGGTTCGAGTTTTACAACTTCCGAGTGATAAATTTTGTCGGCTTCCACGGTTACCCACGCTGATTCCCCAGGTGAGGCAGATTGAATCACTAGCTTTGCTTTGTCTCCAGCTTTGTAGCTTCGTTTGTCGAGCTTTATACTCCATTCCGCTTCGCTTGCAGAATTGTCGCCATAGATGTCGCCTAGTTTATCTACCCAAACATAGGTCGAATCAAAGGACTTTCGTCCGTTTTCGTCTGTAACTTTGCAACGAAGCTCAAGCTGGCCACCTCTGTTTGGGGTCACGGAAAATACCCATTTGCCATCATTGTCTGTCGTTACCGTTTGCCTTGAGAAAGCCCGAAAATTCGATTTCTTACCTTCCCAAACGTTATAGCCAGCCTCGACCTCGACTTTTTGGCCGCCCTTTGTCTTGTCGTCTATGGAACTGTACGATTGAATCGAAAAATCGAACGGATCGCCGGCTTTGACAACGTATGCGTCCGTCTGAATTCGGGCAGCCGATAAGCTTCGAATCACGCGAACAGAGCCTTCTCCGTCGAAGTACTTCCCGCTACCATCTGTGACGCTAACTGCGACCTGAAAATTCTCATCATTACTTCGTGGTTCTGCGTTTTGTTCCTCGATTTGAACCGTTGGAAATCTCAATATCGCGCGACCAGAACTGTCAGTTTTGGCCTCGACTTCTGTAAAGTATTCGCCGCCGTATCCTCCGCCATCGTAATTTTCTGATCCTTCCTCATCTTCGGCGGAAGGCCCGTAAGACCAAATCGGCGACCGATAAATCGTCGCCGTAACTTCCGCGTTTTGAACTGGGCCGCCAAAGAAGTATTCGCATTGAACAACGACTTCAGCAGTGTCTCCACGAAGAACAAATTTAGTCGCGGGCTCAACTTTGATCGAAAATTCTGGCTTGCGATATGCAGCAACGGAAAATGAATGGGAAAATTCGTCGTCGCCGACGAACGCTCGAATTCGAAACTCTCCCGGATTTGATTCTTTGTAGATGTCAACTTTGCCGAAAATGACGCCCTTGTTGGAAATTGGCAAAGTTCGTTTGTCAATTAAAGTATCGTCTGCGTCACGAATCTCGATTTGAGCAGTTGTCTTAGTTGTAAGTCGGTAGGCGCTTTTATCAAGTTCCCTAAAGATTCCCTTGAAACTGACGGTGTCGCCAGGACGATAAATCGGACGATCTGTGTAGATAAACCCGACGGTTTCAGTTGTTGCAGGCTTAGAAACCTGCAGGTT
Organism: Armatimonadota bacterium; assembly: GCA_031400935.1. GTDB lineage: Bacteria > Armatimonadota > Fimbriimonadia > Fimbriimonadales > Fimbriimonadaceae > JANNJE01. Next base: position 111,129 of record JANNQV010000017.1, on the reverse strand, counting down.
GACAAAGGCGATTGAATCGCTAGATTGCCCCATCAGCACACCATTTTTCTTTACATTTGCATCCACATGGAATTTGGCAATGCCGCTTGAATCCGTTGAAGCGACCTTTCGGAATTTGCCGTTCAGCGCATAGCCAATCGAAACGTTAGATACCGGCGCTCCAGACTTTAGATTCGTGGCAAAAATCTGAAGATCGCCATTCGCCTCTTTGCTGACCAGAGCCAAATCAGTAACGCTGATCCATGTTGATCTTTCTAGATCGCCATATTTGCATTGAACCAAATAAGTGCCTTGTTTGAGTGAAGGAAGTTTGATGGCTTCATTGAAAATGCCTTCAAAGTCGCGAGACTCGATGCCTGGCTCCAATTTGGTGACCAATTCTCCTTGCGAACTTGGTTCCTCTGTGCGGTCTCGATACGTGGACGATGAAATTGGCGAAAGCGCCCCGGCAATGCTTTCCGCAGCAAGGACCTTGTTTTTGTCAAGTCGGTAGACACTAATCTTGGCCTTATCTGTTTTTCCAAAACCGGCTAGATAAAACTCGACAGATTCGGATGGCATGTAAGCGTGCTGATTGCAAATCAAATTCAGATAATCGTTCACGGGTTCGAGCTCAATGTCAAAGTTTTGCGGCTTGCCTTCGTCAATATGAATGTACTGGCTTTCCATTCTGTGGGCTGCGGTCGTAACTGAAATTTCGTAATCGCCTGCCTGAACATCGCGAAGAGAGTAGTGACCCTTCTGATCAGCTTCAAATCGCAAATGATCGCGGCGCTCATCGGTCTCGTTCCAGTTTTGCGTTCCACCTTGTGGTGATTGCATCTTGTCATCAAGCATTGGTGCGTAGAGAAAGATCGGCCTTAACTCGACAAAGGCATGAGGCAATGCGCGGCCATTTTCCTTCATTGTCACGATGCCAACAATCCCTCCGAGTGGGACTTCTTTGGTGATTCCATGGCTCATTACGCCAAGAACAGCGGCAATGCCGACTGCAATCGGCAAAACAGATTTTAAGAACGATGATTTCATTTTTTTACGCTCCATCAGGAGCTGATTCCGGACGAGATAGCCAGCCGATAGCGGCTGAGAGAGTTACGAGAACTACTGCAAAGCCAATTAGGCTTTGCACTTTGAGGTCTCTGGTCAGGTCGAGTTTTTCAGTAAGCCAAGGGTATTCCAGAAGCATTAAAGGCAAAAGGGCAGTAAGGGCTTGAAAGGGAAGTGCTCGATTAGAACCGATCAAGAGCGCAATCACCGAACCAAAACCGATTCCGGCTACCGCTCCAACAAAGCCCTTTGCGCCCAATACGATGGCGATGCACGCGGGCACGGAAATGAAAATTCCGGTCCACAAAGCTCCTGCAATCACTGTTTTTGAGTCTGATTTTGCTTCAATGCTTCGCAGCCATTCGACACCAATTACAACAATTGTCGCGCCGACAACAAGCCCCATCATGCCGTAATGCTGGCCGATGTCAAGAGCCTTTGTGGAATCCGACATTTCCTTCAGAAGCCGAAAGGCTGTTATCGCTGCGATTGGACCGAGTGCCAAAATCGCCCTAGCGTTGCCGAAACACAGAAGCAGAATGGAAGCCGAAACAAAGAGCGTGGCGATGCCAAACCCACTCTGGATTCCGAATGCGATGGTTGCCAATCCGATCCAGAGAAGAACGGCGAGAGCGGAAGTCGCTCCATTCGCGTTTCGGTTGGAAGGCAAAACCCAATGAGTCACGAGAGCGCCTCCGGCAGCCAACATGGCTAGAGTTCCAAGATTGCCACCTTCTACCGGCGTTGCTGGACTTCCAACTTCGACGACAACCGCAAATTTGCTTGCTAACAAATAGGCGATTCCAGCGCCAAAAACGGCCAGAACTATCGGAAGGAATGAGGAGCGATTGGCAGCCGACTTTGGAACGGCGGTTTCGGCGACGATGCCAACAACCACGATAGCCAAAGCAAAGATGATAGGGAACTGACTTGCCAAATCACCATAACCGTAGGTCCCAAAAATCGAAGTAATACCGATTCCAAAAGCGCTTGTTGCTGCAGAAGAAGGCCATGCACTTGGTGCGACTCCGAGAATCCATGCACCCGTAGATATTCCAAAGCAAACGCCTAGAATGCCCGAATTCCGCACGTCGGCAGGGAAGAAAGCGCAAAGCGCAATAGCCAAAGCACCAAGGGCAATCGGTGCGTATCGGTTTTCATGGTTCGAATCAAATCGCGAACCAAGAAAGCCTGCGATCGCTGCAACAAACGAGCCGATAAGCGCACCAATGCCAGCTTGCAGAATTCCTGGGAAACTGGTTTGCCAAGTGAATCCCGCCAAAACCGAGAGTAGTCCAATTGCAAGGCACAGCCCGCCCCCCAAATGTGCCGATTTGCCCAGTCTGTTGGACTCAGGTGATTCAGAAATTTGGCGTTTGCCAGACCAAACAGCAAGAACAAAGACCGCCGCCGCCGCGATGGGCAGCCAAGTAGCTAACATGAGTGAAGTCCCTCCATAGAACTCTTGATTCGATACCAGGACGTTGGTACCCTCTAACAGTTTCATGGATATTGAAAATATTTATGAAGATTGTGTGTTTACAGGGATATCAGACCGAGTTTTCTCGAACGCACTCTTGGAAGTCGGGTTTGCAAGCAGCCACAAATGGGAGTTGAATGCAGGCTCGTTTTTCGTCGGTTTTCGCCGAACATAAGTTCCATCGCATTGGAGTTTCCAAGCATTCGTGTTGTCTCGCAAACAAATATCGAGAACTTCTTGTTTAACGAGGCGCACGAGATCGACACTTTGGACTGGCGCAAGAACCTCAATTCGCAAATCAAGGTTGCGCCGCATAAGATCGGCACTTCCGATTAGCAATTCTGGATCGCCGTTATTCCCAAAGTAGTAAGCGCGACTGTGTTCTAAAAATCTGCCGACGATACTTGTGACAGTAATATTTTCACTGAAACCGACAATGCCAGGTCGCAAACAACAGATGCCTCGAACAATCAAATCAATTTTGATTCCAGCCCTTGAGGCATCGTAAAGAACATCGGTAACTTCCGGATCAACAAGCGAATTCAGCTTAAAAATGATCCTTCCATTCTTTGTTTCTTTGTGGTGTTCAATCTCTCTTTCAATGCGTTCAATAATGCCTTCGCGTAAGTTGATCGGAGCAACCAACAGGGTTCGATAACTCGATTGCTTAGAGAAGCCGGTCAAGTAGTTGAACAGTTCGGCAATGTCTTGGCAAACATCTGGGTTGTCAGTGAAAATCCCCAAATCGGTATAGAGCCGGGCGGTAGCTGGATTGTAATTGCCTGTTCCTAAGTGCGCGTATGTGTGCATGGAACCGCCTTCTCGACGCACGATTAAACAAAGTTTGCAATGGGTCTTTAGTTCACTGAATCCGTAGCTGACGTGTGCTCCCGCACGCTCTAGCGCCCTCGCCCAAACGATGTTATTACTCTCATCAAATCGGGCTTTCAGCTCGACCATTACAGCTACTTGCTTGCCTTCTTCTGCGGCTGCGAGAAGCGATTCCACAATGGGTGAATGAGATCCGACCCGGTAAAGCGATTGTTTGATTCCGATAACTTTAGGATCTCTGGCTGCCGAGGCGATGAATTCTTCGACAGGCCTGAAAGAGTCAAACGGCTGATGACCAATTACTGGACCCTTTTTGATTGATTCAAAAATTGCATCTGAAGTCGAAAGCGATTCATGATGAAACGCCGCGAATGGAGAATATTTGAGTTTTGGAAGGTCCAAGGCCGCAAGCTCCCAAAGGAAATCGAGGCCAATCAAACCAGAAACTTCAAAAACGTCTGATTCGTCTAGTTCCAACATAGTCAGCAATCGGGAGCGAACATTTTGCGGCATTTTGGGGTTCAAATCAATTCGAACAGGTGCTCCAAAACGGCGCCTTCGAGTCATCTCCTCGACTGCAGTTAAGAGGTCGGCGGCCTCCAATTCTCGAATTTCAATGTCGGCATCTCGAATTACGCGGAATGGGTAGGCCCCACGAATTTCTACACCTGGGAAAAGTGCATCGAGATTGTTCGCAATGATGTCCTCGATCATCACATAATCGTAGTTTCGTGTAGATGTCCGAATTGCCCGTGGCAAAATGCTTGGAATCTTGACTCGCGCCAAACAGAGTTCTGCCGATGGATTTTCAAGCACGACAACTAGGTTCAAGCTTCGATTGGAAATGAACGGCGTAGTGGCAGCCGGATAAAGAACAAGAGGGGTGCAAACGGGGAAAATTTCGTTCTTGAAATATGTGTCAACTTCGCGGCGCTTTCTGGGAGAAAGATCGGTGTATGAAATGATCCGAATCGCCTCAGCTTCCAAATTTGGAATCAGTTCCTTTTGAAAAACCTGCGTTGCATGCTGACGCATTGGAACTGCGACTTCGTGAATTTTCTTAAGCTGCTCAGAAACTGTCAGTCCGTCGGGCGTCAGTTTTGAATAGTCACTCTCAAGTTGTTCGATCAATCCTGAAACGCGAACCATATAGAATTCATCTAAGTTCGATTCAAAAATTGCCAAGAATTTGAGCCTTTCCAGCAATGGGTTCGCAGCATTGCGAGCTTCTGCAAGAACTCTAAGATTGAATGCCAGCCAGCTCAACTCGCGGTTGATGTACTGGTCTGGTGAGGCCTCTCTTTTCGGTCGTTTTGTTCGTCTCATGTTTTCTGGGAGTCGCGGGCTTGACCGCGCTATTAACTATCTTTTGAATTTAGTTTTCATTCTATATCGCCGAAAAACGCGGTCAAGCGCGCGCACTTCCAGAAGAGTTTCCTTCGCTTCTAATCCTCAGCCATCTCCAAAATCGCGCCCTCACGCACCCCAAACTCGCTTACAAAAATTTCTTCAATTCTAAAGTGCCTCATTAACGATCCGTAAACAATTGCCCCTGGAAGCATCGCGGCAGCTCTCTTCGATTTCACCCCAAATCTCTTGCCGATCTGATCGCGTGTCAACCTGGCACATGTCCATTCCAAGAACTCGATCTCGGGCAAAGCGATATTTTGCTCGCCATCAGGATGCAGTGCTCTCCACAGTCCTCGCGCAATGCCTCCGCTTGCAACTGTTAGTCCATTTATCGGTTGTTTTGGAACCGCTTGCAGTGATCGAACGATGATTTCACGAATATTGGCGACAGCTTGATTGGTTGCGGGTTGCGAAAGTTTCAAATCGGCTTGAAGCCTCCCGGTTCCAATCGGCAATGAGTACTCTGCGTTGATTAGTTTGTCGTTACAAATGGCGATTTGAGCTGACCCTCCTCCGACCTCCAGCAAAAGTCCAAGTGGCGCAGTGGATTCCATTCCCACGCCCTTTAGCGAAAGTTCAGCTTCTCTGCGAGGCGAAATGAGGTCAACTACAATGCCCGTTTCGACCCGGATTCGTTCTAAGACTTGACTGCTGTTTAACGCTGCTCTCATTGCTTCTGTAGCAAAGACGTACAGCCGCTCCGCCTGGAAACGTTGCGCAGAATCTTCATAATCTCTTAACAGTTGAATGAGCGATTCCGCACGATCCAGTGGAATTTCGCCTGTTCTTGCTACTGCCTCGCCAAGCGCCAGCCATTCGCTTTGGTTTTCGATTCGGGTAACTATTTGGGGTTGTCGGTTGTCGGTTGGCGACCTTCCGCTCCCCGCTCCCGAATTCCGTCTCTCTTCAACCGAAGCTATCAAAAGATGCACGGTGTTGCTTCCAATATCTGCTGTTGCGAACACCCGTGACATGGGTCTAGTGTACTTGGGGAAGGGGAAAGTGCAGAGTGGAGAGTGGAGAGTGGAGAGTGGAGAGCGGATTTTAGATTTTGGATTTTGGATTGGGCACTATTGTGGATTGTGGATTGCCGAAAATCGCAAACTGCATACTGAGAACTGCTAAGCGATGATAGCCAACAACCAATAACCAAAAACCAATAACCAACAACGTTTGGAGCGTGTAAGTGGTCTACAATAGTAAGTATCTTCGGGAAATGGCAAACCCCACTCCTCAGCTTATGCCGCCGTCTGGACGATCACATGACTCCTTCCGTATCACTTACTCCTCCCGAACTTGAGCTTCCACCTGTAATAAACTTATCGCAGGCCGAACGCCATCGAATGCTTGAAGACGCGATCGTTTCGCAATACCGATGGTATGTAGCTAGGTCTCAGGAAAGCCGAAATTGGAACCCAGACAGCACCATCGCATGGGGCGACATGCGCCAGGACCATACGGAAGAATGCCATATTGCGATTGAAGGGTTTTTCGCCGTTGAACAATATGTGCCGGACTATACCAACAGGATTCTTGAAACTGTTCGCAAGTCTCATGGACGATCGCATTTTCAACTTCGCTGGGGATCAGAGGAGCAAAAGCACATGGAGCTATGGCGTAACGCCATCCTTTGGGGAAATAGGCGAAGTGCCGAATGGGTTTATGAATACGGCGAGACCCTTCGAAACAATGAGTGGGTCCTTCCTTGGGAAGACCCGGTGCACATGCTCTTCTACACGGTTTTCCAGGAGCGAGCGACGCAGGTCAACTACCTAAATCTTGGAATTCTTGCCCGTGGAAAGGGATTCAGCGGGGAAGCTGACACTGACCTCGTGCTTGAGCACGCTTGCAAGCTCATTGCTGCCGACGAAGCCGCGCACTACCACTTCTTTCTTGAATGCGCCCGTCTTCAACTCTATTTCTTTCCTGTGAAAGCGCTGGAAGCACTTGGCAACGTCTTGCGTCATTTCGCCATGCCAGCGGCTGACATCATCCCTAATTTCGCAGAATTTGCTGAAACCGTCATGAGGATCGGCGTCTACGGCCCACGAAATTACAGTCGTGATGTTGCCAGAGTCGCTTTGGCTCAATTGGGCGTGGAAAGCCTTCGCAAGGTAGAGGAAGGCATTCGCAAATCGCGTAACATCCCTGACGAGGAAGGCCACTTCCGAACCGGCGCCATCTTTGAAACATTGAACTATGAACTGATCGAGCAAAAGGTTCGCCAGCTTTTTGGCAGGCTGAAGGAATATAACGTTCAAACGGGAAGGCATCTTGTAGAGCCTCTAACTGAGCCGCCTTGGTCGCCGAAACTGGGCTAAAGACGCTGGTTTTGTCGGTTCTCGGTTGTTGGTAGAGCTGCATTTGTGATAGGCATCTTTCGGCAATCCACAATCCACAATCTACAATCCACAATTCCCTGCTCTAGCCCCTAATCCCAAACCATTTCCCAACCCTTGCTATAATTGCAATGTAAGACCTACCGAGAAGGTCTCAGGAGAATTCAACCATGAATCTGGTAGCCGCAATATGTGCATTTATAGCCTTTTCGAGTCCAAATCCTGCTCGAATCACTTCCACCGATAATGATTTTGCAGACCTACCGATCACAGCTCCCGCTGGATGGAAAACCGAAAAGCAAGACAAAGCAATTATCTTGACCCCTGGGGATGTTGGCGCTGGAAAGTTCTATGTCGTGATGATTACCCCTACAGAGGGCAAAGCAGCTAGCCTCGATTCGCTCCTCGATTCCGCAAAGGCAATGGCAGCAGAAACGGGAACATTTAAAGCGGCAATAGATCCCAAGCAGTCCAAATCAGATGGCGGATGGGATTACAAATTTCTTTTAGGAACCATTGAAGTTGGCGGCAAGAGCCTCATTTCTCAGTTAATGGCTGTCAAAAAAGGCGATGAAGGCGGAGTTGTCATCGTGCTTTCTGAAAGCATCGAAACCATGACACAATATGCAGACACTTTCGCCGCCATGATTCGCGCAATGGGTGTGACCGCAACTACTGTAGCTCCTGCTGCGGCACCGGCAAGCTCCGGCGTCGTTGATCTTCAATATTCTGTTCCGCCAGGTTGGACAAAATCAGATATCAACGGCTACCCGCTATTGGTGAAAGAAAAGAACGAGCAGTGGACCAAGTTCCGAGTCAGCCTTCTGATTTTCCCAACCGAAACCTTAGGTGCGGACCTTCGCAGCCAGTTTGTAGGCTATTGGAACGACTTTGTGACCCCGAATTACACGACAAAGATTGCCCCAGTTCCGCTTTTGGTACGCCTGAAATCCGGGCAAGCTTGCGCCTTTGATGGCGAACGGAGCGCGACAGCCAAAAATGGAAGTACGGCAACCGTTGCCCTTTACATGATCGCCCATGGCGGGAAGGTCGTTCCGGTAATGGGAATTTGTACAGGAATTGACTGGATGATGAACAACGACGTCGAAAATGAGATCGCAAATTTCTTGGACACGGCTAAGATTCCGGGCGCATCCGCAGCTAAGGTCAAACTCTTTTCTGCTGCAAACTTGGCGGGCGAATGGAGCGAATCCGGCACCGAATACGCAACCTACGTCACGCGAAGCGGGGCGTACGCTGGCAACGCCACGATCAGCACCGCTTCGTACCTTAATCTTGGTGGAGATGGTTCGTACAAGCGAACGCTCATGGCAGTTGGTGCGGCAGGCAACATTCGCGAAAAGGACGCTGGAACGTGGTCGGTTGATGACGATGAACTCGTGCTGAGCAAGGGCGGCAGGTACAGCCTTCTGGGCTATGGCAACGATCCAAAAGTCGGCAGGTTCATGGTGATCGGGAACTATTCCAACCAGAAGTCGAGGCTGAAGTTCACCAATCCGAGAGGGATTTTGCAGGCGATGTGGATGAAGGCGAAGTAGAACGAAAACCAAACGTTGAGAGATCAAACACTTCAGCTATTTGGCTGATTCTTTCGGCTTCATTTCTCGTGGCACTTGAAAACCTTCGGGAGCCTCGGTTGTAATCAAAACCTTAAATTGCCATTCTCCTACAGGAATTGCCTCACCTTTCAGATAGACAGCAATTCTATGATCTCCGGAACCAGCGGTAGGAATTCCGAAAAAATTCTGTCGTCCATAAAAACGCCATGGCGAGTCTTTGCCTCCCCAAACAACTTCTGGACCATCAAATCTATCCAGTTCAATGTCATTTGGACCAATGAAAGCAATCTCAGTTGGATAAGTTCCTGCTGGCGAATCTTCTCGCTTCCAGAACGTTAGTAGAGAACAAGGGAACGGCAGGACGATCCTAGCTGGAGTTGGTTCGACTTTTGGTCCCATTTGAAATGCTCCAATTTCATCCAGTATGTTTATTGCGGTGGGCGTAAAAACGTCCATTTCAAGTAATATTTTTTCTGCTAAGAGAACATATCCAAGTTTCATTGTTGCACTTGTATCGTTTGTGTACTTGCCTTTGGCTTGGCAAACCTGACGCTCCCGAGTCCCTTCGAGACTGGTGCCGAAAATAGCTCCCGCCCGGCTGTAATGGCTTCGATTCTTATCCAGTGTGGAGCATTTGTTTGCGCGCCAATTAACGGTCTACTTTCGACAGTAGCGTACTTAGATGCATGAGGCGCCGAGTTTATCTCGACTTGAAATTCATTTGCAATTGCCTCTTCTGTTTCTAAATATTGCAACGCCAATCGGTTCATTTCAGCAAACGAATCTGCTGCAGTACGATAAAGAACCTCTGCTTTCGGAACATCTTGGGTGCCCAAGCTTGAACTAACTGCACGAATTGTGCGAGATGAGGTCCAGATTTGTATTGTCGACAGTTGGTCAAGCTCATCTTCAAAGCCATTTTCAATGTTTATATTGTCTTTCATAATTCAATATCAACCAATTTTGACTGTAATTGCTTTGCAAAGATTTGCGAATGATGACTTTTGGGACTCAAATCAAATTGCGCAAATACAGATTCTCCATTTTGTTTCCACCATTCCAGGCCGCCATCCAATTCAAAAAGGTCGTGCGAGTTTGTTGCATAACTGTACTCGCTTTGAACCTTTTCTAGTAACGGAGTTTCAAAGTCAGCGCGAAATCCAAGTGAAAGCCAAAACCAAAAACCGATTTCCTGTACATGTGGTGCCTCTGCTCTCCAATTGCCTTGCTGATCAGGATTTCTACCTGCTTTCGTCGAAATCAAGCGAAATCCTCTTTGCCGGTAGTTACGAACTTCTCTGGCTAGTACCCTTATTCCAGTTCCTTTGACATGATCTCCTCGCATAAATCCGTTATGAAATACAAGTCTATAACCATTATGACTATAGAATTGTCGGTTCAATAGCAGTCCAGTCTCAGGATGCACAGCATTGACACAAACTATATCTAGCTGGTTGATACACTTTGACTTTTCCAAGAAAACCTCAGTTTCGCATCCAGATGGTGCTGAAATCAGGTCGGCTAGTTCGTTGGGAGACAGTTTCTTGCCAAAAACGGACAGAATTGCATTTTCCATATCGAAAGTGCCATTCGGATCCCGATATTCCCCAATAAAACCATTACTGAACAGGGATTTTGAGATTTCGTCCATTGGCTTTCATTGGGGCAGATCAATATAAATTCTGGACAAATGTAGTCTTATGCCAACATATTCAGCATTTTCACTTTGTCATTATGTAATAGTCCCCGCTTTGCTACGTATCGAACGCCGGACGGGTGGTAGGCCTAACTTGTAATTCCCTTTTGTGGGTGCCACTGTTATTCGAGGAACGAGAATAGCAGTGAGTAACGGAAAAATGAGTAAGATCGGGAAATGAACACTGCGTTGTTCGTTCCTCACAAGACAGTGGCACCCGATGGGAGGGTTTTGAAAGGTATCCTGCCCACCCGTCGTTTCGCTCCCGAGAAGAGAGTCGAGGGATTGTGACATGCCTAACTCACAGAATTCAAAGCACCTCTTCATCGCTTGGGCTTTGATGATTGTCGGCGTTCTACTCAATGTTAGTCGGATCTGGCTACCAGCCTTCGCCTCAATGGTTGTAGTAGCATTCGGCTTTGCGTCCCTCATAGCAGGGCTCCTTATGAGAGTCTTTGGGTTTTACGCGCTAACCGAGGCGGAATTGGATGAGGTTGCAGAACTCATGCGCGAAGAGGACGAAGATATGAGGCCGCCAGACGACAGGCTCCGCCCGGTCTAATCACCAACCGCAAGTGCCCGGTATAACTCCACATGTGTGTGCCACTGTCAAACGAGGAACGAGTTTGTCAGTGCAACGAGAGTAAGATAGGGAAATGAGCACGCACATCCTCGTCCCTCGGATAAACGTGGCACCCGTTTCGAGGGGATTCCAAAATATTCTGGCCACCCGACGGGGATGAGTTCGCGCACTCTTGAAAGGCAATGAAAGCAGTAAATGATTGGATGGAAAAACGGCCTTGGACAACAGGAGTTACGTTTGCGCTCATCGTTTTCTCCATCGGTTTTTTCTTTGACAAAAGACGTGAGTGGCAGACTAGTTTGGCCAGTAGTGTCGTTCTCGGTTCTTTAGCCTGGCTGGTCGCCGCGTTCGCGCACCGGCAACGTGCAAAGCGTCGATAACGGCATCGAGGAAGCCTCCAACAATTTCAATATCCAAAAAGCTCGAATGTGATATCCGCCTAGAAACTAAGCTATTTGGCACGGGAATGGAGCGGTATATTGATCCATGCTACGAAAGGCAAAAATCTCAATTCGTTTGGCAATTGGTTTGACCGCTCTCTTGGCTTGTGTTTGCATCACGATCTGGGTCTTTGCCAACATGGCTAAAGTTGTTGCTTCAAAGCCGTTGATTCGTATTCCTTCAGCAGGCATGGAACCGACATTGAAGAGTGAATCGGTACACGCCGTTAATTATTTTGCATACAAATCCGAATCGCCCAAAGTCAACGACATCGTCGTCTTCCATCCGCCTGATTTCATCCAAAACGGCGAAATGGCAGAGTATATGTTCATTCAACGATGCGTGGGAGTTGCAGGAGATAAGATTGAAATTCATGGATCGAAGTTCTATCGAAACGGAGCAATCGTATCCGAGCCGTTTGTTGCGTCTCATTCGATGTTTCATTTCAAACTTGTCAAATACAAAGGCGAGATTATTCCGCTCATTATTGAGGACTCGGTTGCCAATTCGGGTTCTAAAACAGATGCTAAATTTTGGCTGGATGATGAAAACGAAGGGGCGGCATTGATCAAACAGGTTCCTGCTGCGATTCCGGAAGGGCACATCATCGTGATGGGCGACAACCGCAATGGATCATTTGACAGTAGATCATGGGGCTTGTTGCCAATCAGTCGTGTGCTTGGAAAGCTGATCCAGCTCTAGTGTTTTTTGAACTTCTCCCCAACCTGATTTTCAGAGGGCTGTGCCCTCTGATTCACTTCGTTCCCCGATTCGCCACGCTCATTTCCCTACTGCGGGGTCTGCGACATTTACGTTCGGCGGAGTCTTCGACACCGAGTTGGACCGGCGTCGCCTACGAAGTTTTTGGAATCTCACGTCGGGGCCGCAGAATACGCCTCGTTAGCGTTGCGTACCTTCGCGACCACTGCGTGAGGTTTCAAATTCTTATTCGCGCCACAATATTCCATGTCCAAGAAACTCGAACGCGCCATTCGCCTAGCGACCAAACTCCATGAAGGGCAGTATCGCGACGGGGAAGCCGGGCTGCCCTACATCACGCATCCGATGGAAGTTTTGCTCAACTTGAGGCATGGTGGAGGGGTGACGGATGTGGAGATGCTTTGCGCTGCGATGCTGCATGACACTTTGGAAGAAACCGATGCTACGCCTGCACAGCTTCGCAAAGCAGTAGGAAAGCGGGCAACGGCTTTGGTGATTGAGCTGACAAGGGCAGAGCCGGATGAGGAAACTTGGAATAGCATTGATTCTGAGGAGCTTTACAAGTTGCGAAACAAAATGTTGCTCGACGGAATTCGCACGATGAGCCCCGAAGCCATGACGATCAAACTTGCTGATCGCCTGGCGAATGTGATTGACGCCAAACGATCACGCACTGGAGACAAATTGAAGCGGTATCTGGCCCAGACCGACGAGATATTGAAGGCGATTCCGAGGGAAGTGAATCCGGGGTTGTGGGATGCGGTTTCTCGAGAGCGGAAAACCGACAACCGATAACCGATAACCAATATCCAACAACCAACAACGAATAACGAATAACCAATAACGAATAACCAATAACGAATAACGATTCCCCTCCCCAAGTAAACTATCCCCATGACCGAAACAGCAGTTGCCCGAACTCCTCTTTACGAAAATCACGTCGCTTTGGGTGGGCGAATGGTTCCGTTTGCAGGCTATGAATTGCCAGTTCAATACAGTTCGGTCATTGCAGAATCCAAGGTCGTTCGCGAATCGGCTGGTATGTTCGACGTAAGCCACATGGCGAGGCTTTGGCTTCGAGGCGAGAGAGTAATAGAATTCCTTGAATGGGTCACGACAAACGACATCGGAAAGCTGACCGACGGGTATGGCCAATATTCGCTTTTGCCCAATTTTCAAGGCGGATGTGTGGACGACATCATCGTTTATCGTGTCAATCAGACTACGTTTCGCATGGTGGTAAATGCTTCGAATCATGCCAAAGATGTTGCGTGGCTCAAAGCGCAAAACTTGTTTGGCGTCGAGATTGAAGACGAAACGGATGAAACCGCAATGATCGCTGTTCAAGGCCCTGCCACGGCCGAGAAATTGGGGAAGATTTGTGATCAGCCAGAATCTCTAAAGACCGCAACGATGTTCCAGTTGAACTCAGTAAAAATAGGCGGAATCTCGTGCTTTTCGCCTTGCAGCGGATATACCGGCGAACATGGATTCGAACTCATCTGCGCAGCCTCGGATGCCCCAGAACTCTGGGAAACTCTGGTTGGTATCGGTGTGGCGCCATGCGGCTTAGCCTCTCGCGATGCGCTCCGCGTTGAGGCAGGATTGCCGCTTTACGGACATGAATTGAACGACGAACTTTCCCCAATCGCCGCCGGGCTCGGATGGGTGATCAAGAAGGACAAAGAGTTCATCGGCTCTTCGATCATTCAAGATGCAAGGGCGAATGGTACTCCTACAAAGCTGCAAGGAATCAAGCTAGAAAGCAAACGTGTCGCCCAGCCTGAAATGAAAGTGTTTGTAGAGGGCAGGGAAGTTGGCGAAGTCAGCAGCGGAGTGTATTCTCCTGCTCTGGATTGTGGAATTGCCTTTGCGTTTTTGAATCCAGATGTGGCGATTGGCGTTAATTGCCAAGTTGATATTCGTGGGAAGATGGAGCCTGGCTTGGTTGTTAAGAAGAGGTTTTTGAAGGGTTAAATAGGGAACCCATCCTCCGATAGGGGGAAGGGCCTGAGGATGATGAGTTCAAAATACTTACGAGTCGTAGGACTTCTTGATGGCTTTTGCCCGTCGCCTCAACAAACCAACAGTTCCCAGTCCCAAAATCGCCATTGAAGCCGCTTCTGGAACCGCGGTGACGATCTTGTTCTTGCTCATCAAAAAGCTGGAATGAGAATTCATCGAAACATCCCACTGCATCGCAAAACTCGCATCGCCAGGTCCGAACGGGGAACCAGAATCACTCAAAGTTGTCGCAACGCCGTCTTCGATAGCATCGAAAATACTCGGTACTGCGCCAATCTGCCAATGACTAGCGGCAGGAACAGCTCCAACAGTAACCGATGAAATCGCATCTGATTGTCGAATAGAAGATGGGTCTAATCGAACTGCCGAATCGCCGCCGAAAGTGCCATCCAAATCGAAATCGTCATATTCAAACAAATGGAGATCAAGAACCTGATTGGTAAGATTAGTAACTCGCATGATCTCGCTGACATCGGCAGTTCCGCTACCCGCAACTCCGCCGACTAAAGTGAAAGTCAAGTCGAATCGAACCGAAGAATGAATGTAAGTAATCGTAGCAGTGTTCGCGGTTAAGCCACTGACGCTCAGCGCGGCTCCGCTATCAATGGTGCGCTCGGCAGTATTTCCGATTCTAAACCAATACCACTGCTGAAACAGTTGGTCGACACCGTCAACCTCCCATGAATTCATGCCTCTAAGGAAGCTGAGGGGATTCGTTGTCGGGTCAATGGTTGCCGTCGTGTTTCCATTGGATAAATTAATTTGCGATGAAGCTGAACTGATCAGCAACAGGCAAGTGAATGCAAAAATTGTTCGTTTCATATTGTTTTCCTTTATTCGTTGTTAGTTGTTGGTTGTTAGTTGTTGAACGCATCTTCCGGCAATCCACTTTCCGCAACCCAAAACCCAAAATCCAAAATTCACAATCCCCAACCCGAAACCCTAAACCCTTCTTCTCAGCTCGTAAACTATTCCGCGGTCAAGGCATACGAGAAAAACCCTTCCGCCTGGCGAGGTCGCAATATCGGTAACGACTCCAAAATTTGATCCCATTATTAGCGATTCGCTTTCAATTGGATCAAATTTGGCAAAGTTGTCAGCCACAAGGTCGTTCAAACGCGAATCTGAGAACGCAAATGCGTCTCGCGCTGGATTCATTTCAAACTTCATTAAGTAGCCGTTTAGGAGTGTCGTTCGTGACTCGCCCATGATCATGTCGCCCTGATATTCTGGGCCCAAACTTGAAGTATCAACGAACGCTATTCCGCCTGGCGCAACTGCGTATTTCCAGGAGAATTTAGGCTCCGCATAATGCGAACCCTTAAAGTGAACCATTCGCTTGTACGCCAAAACTGGGCTCGTCTGAATCATAGTCGGCGGCCAACGAAGCTGCTGCAGCCCGCCTGTATTCAGATTGATTTCAATGTCTCGAAATTGAGCGACTCGGCTCAACGGCCCCATGGTTTGAATCCAGCCTCCGTTATGCCCGGCTCGAATGATGTTCATTTCGTCAAATGTGTCATCGCCGTGCTCTTGGAGCCAGAGGTGCCCCGTGGCGATATCGAACATCAATCCGAAACCGTTTCGGATTCCGTAGCCGAACACTTTGTTCATGTTCGGATAAGGCGTTGTGTTGAAAAACGGGTTGTCGGCTGGCGACGTGCCATCTTTGTTTATCCGGTACATAACGCCAGTTGTGTGAGCGGCGTCAGGTGCCGGTCCGCCGAATGGATCGTCAGGCACTGGGCCTTGCAAATTGTTCTGCGTGTATCCCCGTCGTCCCGTGTCACCTTGAAGCACGTAAAGCTTTCCGTCGGGGCCGAACCTCATCGAACCGCCGTTGTGGTTTCCTCGGACTGGCTGGCCCGCGTCGGCTTGAAAGCTCCTCAGTTGCAACAAATTGTGGCTGAAAGTCAGCGTGACGCCATTCCAATCGAATGCATCTACTCGATTCGCCAAGAGTGCGACATTGCTTGCATTGAGCGTGTCTCCGCCCGTGCTGTCTTGGCTCCAATATAGATAGACCTTCGGATTCTTGGCAAAACTTGGATCGAGAGCGATTCCCAGCAAGCCCCTTTCGGATGCTGAATTGACCGCTAAATCAAGGACAACCCCGATAAGCACTCCATTGACAAAATACTTGACTTGTCCAGATGCTTTTTCGCAAAGGAACATCTGATTTGCATCCAAAAACGCAAATGTTACTGGTTGATTCAATGCCGAAATGAACGGAACGGCTTCTAGATTGGGGTCGTTGAGTACGGGTTGTGCATTGGCCTTTGCACCTAAGAGCAGCGCGAGCCCTGACGAAGCTAAGCAAACAAAACTGCGAAATCTCGCAAATTCAAACATCCTGGATTCCTCCATGAGGCTGATAGTTCAGCCTTCATATGCTCTGTCGCCGTAGTGCGGTTGTTTGGGTGGGATGGAATCTTCAATCATAAACTGGATGGGTCTCTGGGGTAACTTACGTTAGCCATGCCCATGACACCTATTCGAACTCATTCAACAAGCATTTCACTTCGAATCAATTCCTTTTTTGGTTTGCTCCTGATTGCCTCCATGGTTTATTGCCAGGCACCTGAAAAACAGGGCCATTCTGGTCACGGATCAGCTTTCGATTCAGGCATGAGGACGAAGCCATGGGAAATGCCGGGAATTGGCACCGCTCCATTTCCAATCACATCAAAACATTCTGAAGTTCAGAAGTGGTTCAACCAAGGCAATGTGCTGCTCCATTCGTTCTGGTTTGAAGAAGCAGAACGCTCGTTTCGGTGGTGCCTCAAACTCGATCCCGATTGCGCGATGGCATATTGGGGCCTTGCTAGGAGCGGTTTGAATTGGTTCAGCATGGCTGCTCCAAACTTTGACGACAAAATGTTCGACCGTTATAAGGTCTTCTTGAAGGAAGCGGTAAAGAGGAAATCACAAGTTCCTGAACGAGAGCGAATGTACATTGAAGCATGGGAAAAGGCTGTAGATCAGTCAATGCCCGATCGGGTCAAGTTGCTCGTTGTAGACCTTCAAGCTATCGTGATTAAGTACCCTGCCGACATTGAGGCAAAAGCCCTCCTCGCCCTTTTTGACATTGGCAACGGTAGCGCGTTTGCGAATGAACTTGTGGTTCAACAAGTATTGGCAAAGAATCCAAAGCACCCAGGTGCACATCACGCGAGCATCCATAACTGGGATGGACTTTCTTCTGAACAAGCTATCCGAAGTTGTGAATTGTATGGCAAGTCAGCGCCAGGAATCGGCCATGCGCTCCACATGCCGGGGCACATCTACAGCAAAATTGGAATGTGGCACGAAGCCGCGATCGCAATGGATTCAGCCACGCGAATCGAACTCCGATACATGAATGATCGGCTTGCATTGCCCTTCGAAACCTGGAACTACCCCCACAACCGGAACTACCTTTGCTACATTCAGGAGCAATTGGGAATGGCAGATGCCTCCATGCAAGGTGCGATGGACATGCTAGCAGCTCCCAGGGATCCAGAATACAACCCCGATTTGACTGGGAACATCGTTGCTCAAGGAAAAGAGGCACTCATTCGCGCACTTATCAAATTTGAAAAATGGAACGAAATATTGACGCCGGGGACGATCAGTTGGAATGCAGCAGACGAATTTGGAAAGTTCGGACAGGCATTCGTCGAAGCGCTTGCATACAACGGGCTTGGAAAGTCTAAGGAAGCTAGGGAAAGGCTGGCAGACCTGAAAGCGTTGGCTAAGAAACTGAATCCTGATGCCAAAAACCTTGACGATCCAACTTTGCCGACAACCTTCTATGTTCAAACTGCAGAGGGCTTGGTTTCTCTAGGAGAAGCGAAGTTTTTGGAAGGTCAGCGAGCGTTACTAAATGCCGCGGACATCGAGCAGAAGCAGCGCGACAAGTATGCATTTCAAAACGATCCGCCATCGCAACCTTGGCCGGTGATGCGCTTGCTCGGCGACCACTACCGAAAGCAAGGGGATCACAAATTGGCGATCGAATGCTATGAGCGGGCGGTGAAGAATGAGCCAAACGACGGATTCGCACTTTCTGGCTTAGCACTCTCCCATTTTGCTTCTGGAAACAAGGAGAGAGCAGAGCATTTTGCCGGAAGATTAGCTTATGTCTGGTCCAACGCCGATAAGGACCTGAAGTGGCTTATGGATGTTGAAAAACTTGGGCTCAAATTGAAGCCAATTGCCGAAACCCCGGAGAAAGAACGAACCTATCGCCCTGTTGAGCTTGATACATTGGGACCGATGAACTGGAAACCGTTCAATGCGCCAAAACTCGACGTCGTTAACGGTGAGGGAAAGCAAGTCACCCTCGAAAATTATGCGGGCAAAAACGTCGTCCTCGTCTTCTTTTTAGGCGATGCATGCGTTCATTGTGTCGGCCAATTGAAGTCAATCAACGACCGAATGGCGGATTTTACGACTCAGGAAACGGTTGTTTTGGCTGTTTGCAGTGCCGCACCAGATTCCTTCAGCAAGTCCACCGTACTCGAGGGAGTCAATGTCACATTTCTTGCCGACAAGAACCACGAAAACGCAAGGCGTTTCTCTTCTTATGACGACTTTGAGGAAATGGAATTGCACTCAACAATTCTCATTGACAAGGCGGGGAAGGTTCGTTGGAAACGTACAGGCGGCGATCCGTTTATGAACATTGACTTTTTGATCAATGAGTTGAAACGGGTCAATGCTCCGAAATGACGATTTTTGAAACGCCAAGGCTCTGGTTTCGGCACCTTACGCTTGAGGATTGCGATGACCTATACAGGCTATACAGCGACCACGATATCCGCCGCTATTTCCCAGACGGGGTTCGGACTGCCGAAGAGACTAATGAAGAGTTGGAATGGTTTTTAGAAGGGCATCCCGACGATCTGCGGCTAGGGCTCTGGGCAACGATTGAAAAGTCTTCAAATCGTTTTATTGGAAGGTGCGTACTCTTGCCATGGACCATAGACGGGGTATTGGAAATCGAGATCGCTTACATGATTGACAAATCACGGTGGCGCGAAGGTTTCGGTTCAGAGGCGGCGAAAGGTTTGGTTGGCTACGCCTTTTCCGAGCTTCGCCTTCCCAAAGTGATCGCCCTGATTGACCCGGAACATGAGGCTTCGATCCGAACGGCAATGAGCGCCGGGCTGTCGTTTGAAATGGAGATCGAGATGGAAGGGGTGTTGAGTGCGGTGTACTCGCTGTCAAGGAACAATTACTGTAAGGATTAGCTGGGCTTCACTCGTCGCGAAGGTTCACGTGAATAACCTGACCATTTTTGATCTCGGCAATCGCATCCTGAATTCTCGAGACTTGATGCTGATACGCGTCGTAACTTGTGCTCGTGGCCATGATGATAATCAGCCCAAGTTTGCGATTCTTCCAGTTTTGCTGCTTTTCGAGTCCCTGGTCATGGGAGATTAATACGTCAAATTCGACTTCAATCTTTGAAATCAGCTCACCGTTTGAAATTCCGTACCATCCACGAGAACGCACAGATTCACAATGATGGTCTGGCAACGAACTAACTAGAATCAGATCAACGTTTTCATCGAGAAAAACACGTCTCACGCTGCCTCGAAATGCTTGAGCAGATCAGATTCGGCCAACCGAAGTATGCCGACGGCCGTATCTCGTGGAACATGGGGATAGGTTTCAACAAAAGTGTCAACTGAACCTCCCGATGCCATCCAGTCGAACAAATCTTGAACTCGAATCCGAGTTCCAAATATGCAAAGTGCTCCACTCATCCGATCGGCATCCTGCCAAATCAGATCGTTCAGGCTCTTGTCACTTTGCGATTCCATGAGTTAAGTATACGCTAGGCAGAATCTTTTTCAAGCCAAAATGGCCAGTTTCCACTTATGTATTCCGGTTGATCCATTTACAGGTGCTCGCATTTCGTTCATAAAGGCAGTACTCCCCATTTAATGACGATCAATAGTGTTATTAGCGCAAACGAAGTCGTGGCAATTTTCTTGCACCTCGAACTGTTCTTCTTGTCCAAAAGTACGACTGCAATCGAAGACAAATAGGCTAAGGTATCTAGAGAAATCGTGACAGTGAGAACAGATTTTCGGAACTTATGCACTTCTATATCATTCCTTTTGGATACTCTGGCGAATTCAGGATTGAAGTCAGAATAGTCGCGTACTAGGTCCGAGTTCAGACTGTTCTGTATTGTGCCATCGAAGACCTTATACAAGCCAAGAGGGCCAATCGAGAGTTCCATCGAAGCCCAAAAGAGACCCAATGCGAGCATCCGCTGTCTCGATAATGGTCGGTGATACCACTTGATGTCCGAATCATTAGGTGGGATCTCGGGTGGCGAGTAGAAAGGAGTTGGCGAGTTCAATTGCTACCATTTCCTCCACTTCGGCCGCCAAAGAAACAGCCCGAAACAAATGAGGGCGTAAGCACCAATGAGAAACCAGCCGTGTGGACGAGAGCTTCTTAGCTGAATAGAAAGCAGAACAACAAACCAGATAAAGCTTATGACAAGGAACCGATTGCGATTTTGCAAAGGCTCGCTCAACGTTCTATCCGCTCCATCACTTCGGAACCAATGGCAACAAACGGTAACAAAATGTCTTTAAAAACTAACCTTCACAGGCTCTTTCTGACTCACGTCTTCAATCTCGAAAAGCTCTTTCGGCTTAAATCCGCCAGCGGATGCAAAGATGCTCGAAGGGAACGCCTCGATCTTGATGTTGTAGCGGGTGACCATGTCGTTGTAATACTGCCGGGCGAAGGAGATTTTGTTCTCGGTGCTCTTTAGCTCTTCTTGCAAGGACAGCATGTTTTCGTTCGCTTTGAGGTCGGGGTAGGCTTCGGTCAGCCCAAAAATGCCAGTCAAAGCTGCGCCGACTGCTGCTTCGGCTTTGCCCTTTTCACCCACAGTTTTAGCCTGAAGCGCCATGTTTCGCGCTTCGATCACCTTAGTGAGCGTGTCGGATTCATGCTTCATGTAACCCTTTACCGTCTCCACCAGATTCGGAATCAGGTCATATCTGCGCTTGAGCTGCACATCAATCTGCGCCCAAGCATTTGAGGTCTGCTGGCGGTAGGAAACCAGTCCGTTATAAGTTGCAATCGCCCAAACTAAAATGAGCGCGAGCACGATAAATACGACAATCCACATGTTAATACCTTTTGACGTCTAGGGGACGTTCAATGATGCATACGGAGTTTACTATCGTTCGGTTTCGTTAGGACTCAGGGTACAGGGTTCGGGGTTTGAGTCTCAGTCATGGGGCAACTATAGAGGCCTTTTCGAAAATCGGGCCGACTTTTCTTCCGGCCGGTCCTAAACCCTAAACCCTAAACCCCATACCCTACTCCCCTAACTTCAACCTTTCCATCACAATTGGCTTTTTGTCGAACCCAGCCGGATCAGTGAATTGCAGCTTTCCGCTTTCAAGCGGTTTTAGCTCGAGTTCGATTTCCCCAACTTTTTTGTATGATGGTTCCGATTCTACTGACTTCCCAAGCACATATTGAATTCGCAGGTACATGCTCCCACCCTGTTCTCTTGTGTTTCCCTCGTACGGCAGCCCGGATTCTATTAGCTCAAATTTGCCGTTTGGCTTGATTGTGAGGTCGAGTTTCGCCAACTGGCGAAGGATTGTGGGGTCTTCGCCGGGAAGGGCTTTTATGTCTCGGAATCCTCGCCATTCGCCGACGAAATTGAACGATGGCCCGCCGCAGTTGAAAAGACACAGAAGTGCCAGGACACAAACGCCGCTAAGCGGTAAAATCTTCTCAATGCCCACAATAACCCCCGAAGTGTACACGTCTATGGGGCTGAATGACGGGGAATACTCAAAAATTCTTGAGCTTTTGGAACGCGAGCCCACTCTGACTGAACTTGGCATGTTCAGCGTGATGTGGAGCGAGCATTGCGGATACAAGTACTCGCGCCCCGTTCTCGCCTACTTCAAAAAATACAAAGAAGCCATCGAAGGAAAGGGCTTAGAAAACGCTGGAATTATTGACATCGGCGATGGACTTGGCATCACGATGAAAGTGGAATCGCATAACCACCCAAGCGCAATTGAGCCGTATCAGGGTGCCGCAACCGGTGTTGGCGGAATTATTCGCGACATTCTGACGATGGGAGCAAGGCCCATCGCCTTGCTCAATTCGCTTCGGTTCGGTCCGATTCGAGACGGCGAAGCCGCTCCAGAGGTAGTCGAGCGAAACCGTTATCTTTTCGACCATGTAGTGGCCGGAATAGCTGGATATGGAAATTGCGTCGGTGTTCCAACTGTCGCCGGAGAAGTAGCCTTTCACTCCAGATTCAGCGGAAATCCACTGGTGAATGCAATGTGCGTCGGCATTTTGAATCTGGACGAAATCACAACTGCCGCGGCGAGCGGCGAAGGGAACCCAGTTTATTATCTTGGTTCGGCAACTGGAAAAGACGGAATTCACGGCGCATCGTTCGCTAGTACTGGCTTTACAGAGGATGACGAAGACAAGCGTCCGAATGTCCAAATCGGTGACCCGTTCGCAGAAAAGCAGTTAATCGAAGCAACACTTGAAGCTCTGGCAACTGGAGCAATAGTAGCAATCCAAGACATGGGTGCAGCTGGCCTGACTTGCAGCACAGTTGAAATGGCGAGCATGGGTGATGTCGGAATGCACATTGACCTCGACAAAGTGCCAATGCGCGAATCCGATATGAGCGCCTACGAGCTTATGCTCAGCGAAAGCCAGGAGAGAATGTTCGCCGTAGTCCGGCGTGGAAGAGAAAGGGAAGTCGAAGGCGTTTTCAAAAAGTGGGGACTTCACGTCGTGCAAGTTGGCGAAGTACATGGGGCTTGCAGGGCAGTCGTCAAGCGATTTGGAAATGTGGAAGTTGACCTTGATCCAAGGTTTCTCACCGATCATTGCCCAACGTATTCGCCGCCATCAGAAATCCCAGAATATTATAGGAAAGCGCAAGAATTTGACCCAAGTAGCTTGCCAACCGCAGACCCGACGGAAGCCTTGTTGAAACTTTTGTCTTGTCCGAACCTGGCAAGCAAAAGGTATGTTTGGCAGCAGTACGATCAACAAGTTTTGACTCAAACAGCAATCGTGAGCGGAGTTGGCGACGCGGCTGTTTTGGCTCCTCGCGGCACGAAAAAAGGAATCGCGTTGAAGATTGATGGCAATGCTCGATACGTGTATTTCGATCCTTATGTAGGGGGGCAATTGGCGATCTGCGAAGCGGCTCGAAACGTCGCTTGTGTTGGAGCAAAGCCAGTCGCCGCAACAGATGGATTGAATTTTGGGAACCCGCAAAGGCCCCACGTTTTTTGGCAGTTCGAGCAAGCCGTGAAGGGAATCGCGGATGCAGCAGAAGCGATGCAAACCCCGATCATCAGCGGAAACGTAAGTTTTTACAACGAAGATTCGGCTCTAGGTCTCGAAGTTTTGCCGACTCCCCTGATTGGCATGGCAGGCGTGTTAGAAGATGCCTCAAATGCTGTTTCAATGAAGTGCAGTTCAGATTCGGCCTCAATTGTTCTCATTTCTACTCCGCTAAGTGACGTTCGCCAACAAGGGCTCGGATCATCAGATTTTGCCGCAGAAATTTGTGGAATCGAAGATGGGTTGCCAGTTCCACCAAATCTTGAAGGAGAACGAAAACTCTGTAGCCTCCTTGCATACCTTGCTTCTGCGAGGCTCATCGAGTTTGCTCATGATTCCAGCGAAGGCGGCATCGCATTTGCTGCGGCTGAAGTGGCGATTGCCTCTAATGCCGGAATTTCAATTGTGCTCCAAGGATCAGAATTCAACTACGCCGAATCTGAAATTGCGGCCTACTTTGGCGAATTGCCGGGTCGAGTCTTAGTTGGAGTAACCGAATCAAATCTGGATCGGGTCTTTAGGCTCATCGAAGAAGCTGGTTTGAATGGGTCTATTTTAGGTGCAATTGAATCTGAAATTACACAAGTTAGCATCAATTGGCGGAACATAGAAATTTGCTCATCCGTCGAATCCTTGAGAACGGCATACGAGAATGCAATACCAAACTTGATGGAATGAATTGTATGAATGGGATACGTTGGATGCGGAAACATCGAAAACCATAGTGCGAATCGAAAACCCTCACCCCTTGCCCCCTCTCCCTCTCGTTCCTCCACGGAGAGGGGAATCCGTTCGCCGAAAAACGATAACCAATAACTAACAACCAACAACCCAAAACCAAAAAACGACTTTTGGCATAAAATGTGTAAGTTATACTTTCCGATATACGACGCCTCAGAACTTTCGAATAAGCGAATTCAAATGATGAAAAACAAGATTTTTTGCGTAGTAACCCTTGCGATCATGTTAGCCTCGGGAGCATTTGCTCAAACTGAAGCCGACAGGAAATTTGCGCAAGATATTCAAGCTGCAGTCGCACTGTATCGGAGCGGCAAAACGTCCGAAGCTGTTTCAGAATTTGAATTGCTTCAAAAATCCCGCCCCCAAGATACCGACGCTAACGCCTGGCTAGGATTTCTCTATTTGAGATCAGATCGGCCCGCAGATGCAGTTCCGATGCTTGAAACTGCCTATGCAAAGCGCCCAAACGACGTTGAAATCATGGTCAACCTAGGCAGCGCACAAATGCTGACAACGAATCATGACCGTGCAATGGCAATTTTCACACGGCTCGTTGATCTACGTCCAGCATCCTTTGAGGGTTGGTATAACATCGGGACGATTCACTTGCGTTCAAAGGCATATCCTCAAGCTAAAGCTGCTTTAACCCGGTCCTTAGAAATCAGAGCGGATGACGCATTTGCGCTCAACAATCTTGGCTCAGCGTGCGAAGGGCTTGGCGAATCCGCTTCCGCTGCATTGAACTATGGCAAAGCTTCAGATTACAGAACGAACAATGAAAGCTTCGCGACGAACGCAGGTTTTGCTTACGTGCGAATGAAGAAATCTGTGGAAGCAATTCCATTTCTTGAGCGAGCAGTAACACTCGGTAACAACTCAACCGAGATCATCATCGCCCTAGGTAATGCTTACGTTTCAACGAGCCAACGAGGACGAGCCACCGAACTTTACGAAAATGCCGCGAAAGCAGGCGTTGCAGATGCTAGCCTATGGTTCAACATCGCTGTGCTTCGAAAGCAAACCGGGAACTTAGACGGTGCCTTAGAAGCGTACGCTAAGTCCGAAGAACTGAATCCAAACGATCCGGCAATTGACTTAAACGTTGGACTAGTTTACGTTGAAAAGAAAGACTTTGCCAAAGCAGGCGAGCGATTCAAGAAGATTCATGACGCAAATCCAAACAACCTCGAAGCCAAGCTAAATTTGGCTGCCTGCTGCCTGAATACGGATGACCTAACAGGAGCCATAGCTCTATGGAAAGGATTCCTACATTCAAAGCCGAATCGTCTTGACGTTCGAACAAATCTTGCAAACGCTTATTGGATGACTGGCGATAAGGCCGGAGCGATAGAACAATTTCGAATCATTTTGAAAGGCGATCCAAACAGTACTGACGCGCTGAACGGACTCGGATTGGAGAAGCTCTTGGGACATAAAGTTTCCGAAGCCGAGCCGTATTTCCGAAATGCCATCAAGGCGAATCCAAAAGAAATGCCTGCGTACAACAATTTGGCAGTTACTTTAGAAAGAATGGGCAAGAGAAAGGATGCAATCGCTGTACTTCGGCAAGCTCTTAAGGTGAATCCCAATTACGAAGAAGCGAAAAAGAATTTGCTGAGGCTCACTGGTCGGTCACAATAAGTAGTGCGAATCAGTTTAGTAGTCAATCCCCGTCGCTCAGACGCGGTTGAAGCCGCTCAACAAGTTGCAACTAGCTTAGTTGGACGTGGGATCGAAGTCGGCGTCGAACCGGAATTGGCCGATCAATTTGGGTTGCCCGGCGACTCGGTTGAGGCGATCGCAGCTTCAGATATTGCAATGAGCTTTGGGGGAGACGGAACCCTGATCCGAACAGCTCACGCCGCTTGCATTTCTGGGATTCCAGTCCTCGGTATTTACTTTGGCTCCTTTGGATTCGTGACGCAAGCGACCTCGTTAGAAATTGGAGCCATCCTTAGCATGGTCTTAGATGGCAAGGCACCAATCGAAGAACGAATGATGCTTCAAACCGACCTCATGCGAAATGGCAAATCTGTTGCCACGATGCACTCGCTGAACGAGACCGTTTTGCAAAGAGCAGTTACGTCGCGAATGATGGTTTTTGATGTGATGATTGATGGGCTTCCGATAGCAAGCTATCCCGCGGACGGAGTTCTTATTTCGACGCCAACTGGTTCAACGGCATACAATTTGTCTGCTGGCGGCCCGATTGTAGACCCAAAAATGAGAGCAATGATGCTCACGGCACTCGCACCGCACACATTGAATGCACGAACATTGGTCCTTAGGGCAGAAGCTGAAATCACATTAGGAATTCAATCTGTTGGCGATGCTGTGCTTTCGGTTGATGGGCAAACCAAACTACACTTGTTAACCGGAGATCAAGTGCAAATCAAGGCTTCACCTTTAATTACTCGCCTGGTTTGTGTTGAAAGACAAGATTTTCTTGAAAAGCTATCCAACCGATTGTTTTACGGCGTGAACGCAAGCTACGGGAGCAAACCATGAGCTTGTTGGTGGCAGAAGACGTTTCGGTCGAGTTTCATTCAAATGCTGGAACAGTGAGGGCGCTTGACGGAGTGAGTCTTACGGTTGAACCTGGCGAAATCGTGGCTGTCGTCGGTGAATCGGGTTGCGGAAAGACCACTTTTGCAAGGGCTGTTTTAGGGTTGCAGCCTTTGGCTGGAGGCACAATTTCTCTTTTAGGGCGCGAAGTGCACGGTGCGAGCCCCGATAGTGCATCAAGAGTTGGAATGGTCTGGCAAGACCCGTTTGCAAGTTTAGACCCACGTTGGCCAGTTGAGCGTTCGGCTTTGGAACCTGCTGCGTTGCAAGGTCAATCGGTTGATGCCGAGGCCTTGTTTGATGAAGTTGGACTCTCAGAACAGCACCTTGCGAGATATCCCCATCAAATGAGCGGAGGGCAACGTCAGCGCGTAGCGATTGCTCGTGCTATTGCATTACGCCCACCTCTTATCATTTGCGACGAGCCAACAGCGGCACTTGACCTGAGCATCCGTGCGCAGATTTTGAATTTGCTAAAGAAGATTCAAGGCGACCTTGGATGTAGCTTCTTGTACATTTCGCACGATTTGACAACAGTTCGCTATTTGGCAGACCGAATGGCGGTGATGTATTTAGGAAAGATCGTCGAATGCGGTCCTACCGAGGATTTGTTTCAGAATCCGCGCCATCCGTACACTTCTGCACTGATAGAATCTGCTCCAACTTTGGAAACTTTGGGAAAAATTCCAGGTGCTGCCATTGGAGAGCTTCCGAATCCGTTTGAAAAACTTGTTGGCTGCCATTTTGCATCTCGCTGTACACGAGTTCAGGAAGAATGTCGAAATGCCTATCCAAACGAAACGGTAAATGGGAAATTGAGGTTCTCGTGCAACTTCCCCTTGGAACCGGTGCAAACGCGATGTTGATAACGTCTTAACATATTGTCGTTAATGTTTGTAACGATACTTATGCCAATCAAGATTCAATGGAAACACCAAGCCACTCAAGACATGCACTCGACGTTGAAATGCAACGACTCGAACACATGCTCTTGGAGATGGCCTCAATTGCTGAATCCATGGTCGCAACGGCAGTCGAATCGCTGCTCGAACTGGACGTTGCTAAAGCTAAGGCAGTACTAGTGCGTGACGATGAAATAGATGCGCGAGACGTCGAAATCGAAAACCTTTGCCTGAGACTTTTGTTGCTTCAGCAGCCCACTGCTGGCGATCTTCGTGTAGTTAGCACGGCGATGAAAATGATTACCGATATCGAGAGAATTGGCGATCTTGCAGTGGATATCGCCAAAGCTGGAATGAAAATTGAAAAAGAGTTTGGCACTTCGACGATTGTTGACATTCCACGGATTGCCTCTTTAGCCCGAATAATGATTCGGCTTTCGATCGAAGCATTTGTTCGCCGCGACCTCGCACTTGTGAACGAGATTATTCTAAAAGATGATGAAGTTGACGACCTTTATCGCGATCTCCGAGAACAGATTCACGCTCACATGAAGGCTCAACCAGACGCCGTGATTTCGGACAGTTGGGTGCTTTTGGCAATTCATCATTTAGAACGAATTGCAGACCATGCTGTGAACATCGCAGAGCGAGTTTCATTTATGGTGACCGGCGAAATTGCAAACCTTGCGCCTTCTCATCGGCCCGATTCGTCTCAGGGATAGACTGGCATTGTAGGATTGGTATGCAGAGATGATGGGAATCGCAACACCGATAACCGCCACCCTAGACCCTAGACCCTAAAACCCTAAAACCTTGACACCTTCCCAAAAATGACCTACCTAATCGCCCTTGCAGGAAATATCGGACTAGTATCGCTGGGTTTTCAGCCAATGCCTCGCGATTTCTACGGCCTTATGGATGCCTCTGAAGTCGCGATGATTCGCGCCCCTGGTAGCTGGATTCAAGCCTTAAATCCTGGTGAGGGCGGCACAATTTTGGAAGGCGACCTTGCAATTTTTGATTGCAAAGTCGTTGATGCAAACGGAAATGTGCTCGTAGATACAAGCCGTAGGGGCATTCCGATGACGATCAGGGTGAAATCGCAAGGACTATGGAATATCGTATTGCACCAAATGGCCCGTGAGGAAGAAAGATTTGCGCTCATCGGGAAGGATGTACTCCCAAATCTTAGTTCAAACCTAACCGTTCGACTGAAAATGCGCCAGATCGTCAGGGCAAAGCCACTGGCGCGTAAATTGACTGAAAGGTAGACTCAACCGATGCTGGCTGAACTGAAGGAGCTTTGGCGGTTTCGCGAATTGCTCTTTACAATGGTTGAGCGCGAACTGCGGATTCGATACAAAAACAGCTTCTTAGGCTTCTTTTGGTCACTGATGAATCCACTAATCACGGTCCTCGTGATGACCGTCGTTTTCAAGAACTTCCTCAACAACGGTACAGAAAATCTTAGCGCATACATGCTTGCGGCGTACCTGCCATTTCTGTTTTTTCAAATGTGCGTATTAGACTCGGCGCAATCAATTTTGGCTGCTCTGCCGATGGTGAGGAAGATTTACTTTCCACGGGAAATTTTGCCGTTGGCAATGGTACTCAGCAATTTCGTTCACTTGGTTTTGGCGCTGCTAGTCTTCTTTGCATATTTGATATTTTACGTTTGGCTCAGACATCCTTCGGATTTTCCTATCCCAAGTACCGCTTTGTTGTTGCCAATAGTTTTGCTCATCCATCTGGCACTTTCGACGGGAATATCGCTGATTATTTCCGCTCTAAACACATTTTATGAAGATGTGAAGCACATCGTGACCGTAGTGATGTATCTGCTTTTTTTCGTCTGCCCGATCATGTACTTCAGTGAAAATGTGGCATTTAGTTTCAAAGATTCGAGTTGGAAATACGTTTTGTATCATTTGAATCCGGTCGCAACGCTTTGTACAAGTTACAGGAAAATCTTGCTTGATCCTCAGCCAATAATCTCGAACAACGTGAAGATTGATCCCTTGCCGCTTGATTGGGGACTGCTCGGCTTAACTGCAGTCTTTTCGATTGGACTTTTAGTGATTGGATATGCTGTGTTCAATCGGCTCAAATGGAGGTTCGTGGAGCGTCCATGAGCGAAGTCGTTATCCAAGTCGAAGAGCTTCGCAAGTCGTTTCTGCTCAGCCATTCGGGGGCTGGAGGGCTAAAATCTGCTTTGCTCTGGTGGCGCAAGAGGCAAATTGAGCGACTTGAAGTATTGAAGGGAATTTCCTTTGATCTCCAAAAGGGCGAAACAATTGCCATTGTCGGGAAGAACGGAGCTGGAAAAAGCACACTGCTGTCTCTATTAGCAAGGGTCTATAAACCGTCAAGCGGAACGATAGATGTTCGAGGACGCATTGCCCCGCTGCTGGAGCTTGGAGCAGGCTTTCATCCCGACCTTACAGGAATTGAAAACGTAACTTTCAACGGAGTGATTTTGGGGCTCACTCGCAAGGAAGTCTTGAATCGCTTGCCCGACATCATTGCCTTTTCTGAACTCGAAAAGCATATTGATTCGCCAGTTCGAACGTACTCTTCAGGAATGCTCGCTAGGCTTGGTTTCGCAGTGGCAGTTCATGTTGATGCGGAGATTCTGTTAGTGGACGAAGTGCTTGCAGTCGGCGACAATTCGTTCCAAGAAAAATGCTTTGATCGAATTTCAGAATTTAGATCTCAGGGTGGGAGCATTCTCTTCGTCAGTCACAATGCAGACTATATTCTCCGAGTTGCCGACCGCTGCCTATGGCTCCAGCAGGGATTGATTCATGCAGAAGGCGACCCTAAAGAAATCATGGCTCGGTACGAGTCGGACGAGGCGGCCCCGAAAGAGGCGCTGTAACCACGTTCCCCCAGAGCCCAATCTGGTCAGAAATACTCTTCATTTGAAACAGAGTAACGAGCGAAAGCAACGACCAAATTCCCAAGCGTAGTAATGCACCAAATCGGTTCATCCACCAGCAGATCCAAGCTTGAAAAATGCCGAAATGGATTCTGAAATAAAGCTCTTTACCGCGATTGTATCGTGCAACGGCAACCCAGCGATCTGCCCCTTTTGAACTGGCTCCGAGTTCGTGGGTGAACATGGCTTTCGGGACATAAACGATTTTTCGACCCGTTTCTTTTTTCAAACGGTTTTCCAGTTCTGTATCTTCGCAATATAAGAAAAATGACTCGTCGAACTTGGCAGAACCTGTGCGAATCATCATGCAGGCTCCCATTACTTGGCCCACCTCTTCCAAAGTTGTCGAATCTTGCATTGGCTTGACCCAATAGCCTCCAATGAGCTTTTCGAGCAACGACTGTTCCAGAAAAACATGCCAAAGATTGAGCATGTTTGCCGCTGAGTTTTGCAGTTTCCCGTTCGGATGAAATAGGGCGCCACCTGCAACTACAATTTCTGGATTTTCAAAAGCAAGGGCTAAATTGTCAATTGCACCTTCAAAAGGGTAGCAGTCAGAGTTTAGAAACAGGGTTAGCGGATGGGTTGCATGCCTTAATCCAACGTTGTTTGCGGCACCAAATCCGAGGTTGTTTCCTGCCTCAATGAGTTTTATGTTTGGAAATTTTTCTCGAACCATTTTTGCTGAGCCGTCAGAAGAAGCGTTATCTACGACGATGACTTCATGGTGTGATTCGATTCTAGAGAGGGTGGTTTCGAGTTCGGGACACGTGTTGAAGCTGACGACAATCACAGAAACGCCAGGCGCATCAATTTTTTTGGAAATAGGGGCTTCGGTCGGCATTGAATCAAGAAACGAGTTTCAAGGTAAGGAAGTTTCAATTTGATCTTTCAAGGAAGCGCGGGCACTCAGCCCGCACAAGGTCCACGGACGCTCAGTCCGTGCAAATTCAAACAAATTTCGGAATCGAACCACATGCCGATCCGGAGATTCGACAGTCTCGAAGTACAAACTTTCCATCAACAAGGGTATGCACATTTTTTCCCACAAACCGCGCCCCTTCAAATGGCGACCAGCCGCACTTCGACTGCACCATGGAACGTTCAAAGACGTACTCTGATTTGAGATCCACGATGGCAAAATCAGCATCAAAACTGACACGAATCTCCCCTTTATTCTGAATTCCATACAGCGTAGCAGGACGAGAGCAAGCCATCTCTACGAACTTGCGTATATCAAAAAGCTCATTGTGAACCCCAAGTGTCCAGAGAGCCGAGAATAGCGTCTGAACCCCTGGCATTCCGCTTGGGCTTTGGGGGTAGGGAAGCACTTTTTCTTCCAATGTATGTGGGGCGTGATCGCTTCCAAACACGGTGAAGAAACCGTCCTTCAGTGCTTGCCGAAGTGCATCTCGATGCTCGATACCGCGTATCGGCGGGTTCATTTGAGCCAGAGTTCCAAGCTGATCATAACATTCGGGAGAAGAAAACCAAAGATGCTGTGGAGTGACTTCAGTTGTCACGTCAATCCCCATCTTCCGAGCCTCGGAAATGAGCGGAATCTCTTCCAGAGTAGAAACGTGAAGCACATGAACAGGCCGCCCGGTTTCCAATGAAAGACGAAGCAACCGCTCGGTGCAAAGCCTGGCGCACTCAGCATCTCTTAGATAGGGATGCTCGTGAACGGAAGGATTTGTCGAAATCAATTTCTTGCGTTCTTCTAGCCGAAACGAATCCTCAGAATGAACCGGCATCCGCTTTCGTCCGTTCTGCAATACCTTTCTGACGGCTTCGTCATCGCCAACCAGTAGCGGGCCAGTTGAACTACCCATGAACAGCTTTACTCCCGGCGTTCCAGGAAGATTTTCGAGTTCAGAAAGCAGCTCCAAATTGTCTAAAGCAGCCCCGACAAAAAAGCCAATATTGCACCATGCACCACTTGTTGCCCGTTCCAATTTATCCCGCAAAGCGGAAGCGGTTGTTGTTGGCGGAATCGTGTTTGGCATCTCCAAAACGGTTGTCACGCCCCCTGCAATTGCAGCGCGAGTTCCTGACTCGATGTCTTCCTTATGCGTCATTCCAGGTTCGCGAAAATGAACCTGCGTATCTATCAGCCCCGGCAAAACAGTGAGCCCACTAAGATCAACTAACTCTGAAGTTGGCGCATTTCGCAGGTCACCGATTGCTGCAATCGAGCCTTCGATGATGCCAATGTCGGCAACCTCGACGCGCCCTTCCGCGACAATTTCCCCGCCCGCAAGCACCAAATCGAACTGCATAGCTTCATTCTATCTTCCGATAATCAATCTTGCATGGTGTTCACAATCCCTCTGAGCTTCTTGGTGCTCAATTCTTTGCGATTTGGCGATACGCCTGATCCTGCTCAGTTCAAGCGCGGGGTCGAAGTTTTTGTCAAAGGCAAAGGCGTCGAAAGATGCTGGATGGAAGATCGGCAGGTGATCGGAAACTGGTTCGATGGAACCCGGCATCACGCAACAGAAGAGGCGATCTGGCTCTCCCCAGCGTTGATGGCACGATGGAACGGATACTTAGCCGCTAAAGAGAAATGGTCAGCAGAGCAAAGGGCAGAACGCTGGAACGCAACCAGCCAGATTCTGGATGGAAAGATCACCCTAATCGTGCGCCTTTCCGCATATCCCAAGCGAAAATTACTGGATGAAGATGGCGAAAAGCCAGAACTTTTCGCAATTGATCAGATTCGATTTCTTATCACAATGGATGGCAAGGAGCTTCCGCGCCGCGAATCTCAGGGCTATTTGGTCAAAGCAAATCCGTTCTTCAAGCGCAAGATCAGTTCGGATTGGGAAGTTAAGGGAGTTGCCCCACATGCCTATCTTCTCGCAGAACTTCGAGGGCGAGAAAAGAGCGATGTCGAACCGTTTCCATGGCATCAGCGCTCCCCAATCGCCGAGGCAATGGCTCACGAATTTCTAGCTCCCGATCCGAAGGGGTTTGAAGGGCTGTTTGGCGATTTTCACAGCCGGTGGTATTGGGTGGAGATTCCGATTGAATCGCTGCCCGCCAAACAGTTTGAGTTGAGGGTGTTCAGCCCGGGGAAAGAGAGGATTGGGACGTTCAAGATTCAGGAAGGCACAAAAGGAACCCATATCAGAAATTCATAGAATGACGACCATTCCAAGTTGTTTCAATTGAACTTTCACGCAATTATCGCTATACTTGGGCATGACTTGTCTTGTCCCCATAATATGCTTGTTTTCAACGAACTTGGTTCCATTTCAACAAGCAACAAAGACCTTAACTGCGAAGGACATTTATGAGAAGTATAGTAAGTCAGTAGTTCAGATTGTCACCGAAAGCTCCCGAGGGACAGGATTCTTCGACTCAAAAGGTGATCTCTACACAGCCTATCATGTAATCGAAGGTTCCAAGTCTGTTTCTGTGAAGTTCTCTGACGGCAAGGAAGTCCGAGCACTTTGGGTAAAGGACGTGGAC
Source organism: Armatimonadota bacterium (assembly GCA_031400935.1). Taxonomy (GTDB): domain Bacteria; phylum Armatimonadota; class Fimbriimonadia; order Fimbriimonadales; family Fimbriimonadaceae; genus JANNJE01. The sequence continues at coordinate 76,997 of JANNQV010000017.1, read as the reverse complement.
ATCGCTAATGACATTGCTATCCTGCTGACCGAAGCCTATCAAGGCTGGCAACAGCGTGAGTTGGGCCCCAAATTGGGTGATTATGCTAGTTCCAAAGTTGGCGAAACGATTTTAGTAATTGGAAGTCCGCTGGGTTTGGAAGGAACGCTTACAGAAGGCATGGTTTCTGCAAAGCGCACAATCAAGTCCGGAAACATCTTACAGCTCTCTGCGGCAGTAGATCATGGAAGTAGCGGTAGCCCAGTTTTGAACCTGATGGGGGATGTGATTGGTATGGTCACATCAGGTGTAGAAGGGAGCCAAGGACTCAACTTTGCAGTGAGTTCGAAAGAGCTTAAGGGTGTTAACGGAGTGCCGATCAGCATTTTGGGATCCGGTGGCTCCGCTAAATCAACAGAAAACAGACCCAACACAAATACCACATCTATACTTGCGAATCCGACCATTGGCACACTTCCCGTAGAGATCAGCGTGCTTGAAAAACTAGGTCCAATACGCGTTCTTGTCGAGGACTTGCCAAGTTCAATCAAAGTGAGTTTCTCAGAGTCATCTGTTGAAGGGTGGGTTAAGGAAGCCCTAGAACGGTCAGGAATGACGTCTATTGAAAGCACGAAGCAGACCGAGGCATTTCGAAATGACAAGGGCACTACGGAGATTGAGGTCTTAAGAAGAAATGACCTCCTAAGTACTCTCTTGTATGTCCGGGTAGGTGCAATGGAGAACAGCCTTGGCACGACCTTTTACAAGATAGAAGTTGCCGTTCAGCGCGGAGTTTTTATCTTCCCAGGAAGATATGAGTCCGCAAAAGTGTGGGATACCGGCACGTATGGATTGTTTGGAGCATCTCTTAGTAAGTATGCCGAGATTCGAGACGGTGTGATGGCGCAAGTGAAAATCTTTGCAGATGCTTATAAAGCTGCAAACGCGGGGAAGGCTCATTAGTTTCAGGCAAGACAATGAATGACCGAGCTTATGTGCCATGGTCCTCAGGGGAAGAGAGAAACCTAGTTCAAATGTATCGGCGTGGAGCTTCCGTTTGCGAGCTTTCGTGCACTTTTGGGCGGAGCCAATCTGCAATTTTGGCGAGATTACAGAAGAATGCGCTTGCATTTTTCAATACCGATCCGAACATCAAGGCCACGCCGAGCAAAAGTCCTGACGGCGAGTATTTCGGAGTGCAGACGGTTCGAAAAGAGATCAACGGAGATTCAGTAATTGGGCGACTTTTCTGTGTATACGTAATTGTGAATAGTGAAGGACTCGTGTATGTTGGGTATTCGAACGATGTGTCGAAACGTATAAGGCAGCACAATTTGGGGCGTGGTGCTGTTGCAACTAAAGGAAACGGGCCGTGGCGTTTAGGGGCGATTCTTTGCTTCAGATCGGAAGGTGACGCTCGAACGATGGAGACCTTGATTCGGGGCAACTTTCCCAGTTATGTTCGCTATTTCGAAATGTCAATTCGAGATACGATTCAAGACCTTGGTGTGCTCGAACAACCAAAGCGATTCGTCCTGGTATAGAAGGTAAGAAAAAGCAAGCTCTTAATTTATTGCCAATTTTTTTTGTGAGCTGACGTCTGATCGAGAAATGGGTAAGATCGGACCGGAGCCGTTGCTTGAGGACGCAGATACTGCGTCGATATTGAACAAGGGTACATCCGGCAGATTGCTGTGCGCTATGCATCGGCTTGCGCAAAGATGAACGGCTCCACTATACGATATGTTCTCCAAAGTTGCCCCAATTTCTCAACTAACTGTAGCTGACGTTGCTACTGAACTGAGCACTTCGGAAAAGAACCTTCGGTACCATGCGGCGCGTTCGCCGGCGAGCAAGTACGTTAGTTTTAACATTAAGGCGAAAGGTAAATCCCGCGAGATCTTTGCCCCCGATAAGACGCTAAAGCAGCTTCAAAGGCGATTGTTAGTTTTCCTTGAGAATCGATATGAACCAAGGAATTCTACATGCGGGTTCATTAAAGGTGGAGGCATACATAAAAACGCTGTTCGGCATGTGGGAAGGCGCTTCGTGCTGAATCTTGACTTAGCAAACTTTTTCCCAACCATCACTTTGCAACGGGTGATTGGTCTATTGCAGAGTCAACCCTTTAATTTAGATACAGATGCAGCACGCGTCATGGCTCGGATTTGTTGCAATCTTGGTGTTTTGCCACAAGGAGCTCCAACTTCGCCAATTATTTCCAATGCAATTTGCTTCAGGCTTGACAAATTATTGCAGAACCTTGCTAGTAGGAGAGGTTGTCGCTATTCTCGATATGCCGATGACATTACGTTTTCAAGCAACCGCCCATTTGGTCACGAGTTTATCGCAACTCTTCAACCAGAAATAGAGCTAAGTGAATTGTTGGTTGGCATAATCTTAAAGGAAGGGTTTAAGGTAAACGAAAGCAAGACTCGCCTTCGGACGTGGTATCAACGACAGGTAGTTACAGGCCTAGTAGTTAACAGCAAAGTCAATGTGAAAAGAGAATATGAAGCAAAAGTTAGGGGAATGCTTCATGCTTGGGACAAATATGGCGAGAAGAATGCTGAGCAAGTGTTTCACGCTAAATATGATAAGAAACATCGTTATCCTTCTCATCTAGGTCAATTTCGGCTCGTTGCGCTTGGCCACTTGGCATATATACGTTCAATTGTTGGTCCAGATTCACCTTGCTTTCGGCGTCTTATCGACATTGCGGTAAAGGCGGACCCATCACTAGGTTCGCTCAGATCCGATGCAAGGTCGAAGTTAGTGAGAATGTACGATGATGCAAAAAAATTGAAACCGATTCCGCGAGGTATCAAACTTGAAAAGATCCTAAACGAATTATTGAGGATCGAAGCTATTTATGCGGAAAAGAGTTTTGATAGGCACGGCCGCTCTGAGCAAATTGACGGAGCGTTTCAATTGGATTCGCACCTATTCATTGCCGAATGCAAATGGCATAAAGAGGAACAAGACCTCGCAACTTGCGACGTCCTGTCTATGAAAGCCCAGCGTGGTGGCAGCACGGTGTTTGGTCTCTTAATTTCAATGTCCGGCTGGTCAAAGCACGTTGAAGATGGACTAAAGCGAAATCCGTCGAAAAATGTGTTGCTTATGGACGTGGATGACTTCGAAGCTTGCCTTTCCGGTGATGTGTCGTTTCGAGACCTGGTCGCCGCAAAACTTCGCTACCTAGCATTTTACGGTGAGGCATTCATGCCGTGGAAGTCATTTGTGCCGCGTTAGTCAACATATTGAACCTACTCTCGCTCTACACCAGGATCAGTACGCACAATGTGTCCACACAACCGGCAGGAATCCAGCCCTCCCTCGCCGAACTTACTCCTATGGTTCTCCGCCGTACATTGCCCCTCCTCGCTCTCGCTGCATTTGTCGTTTCAGCCCAAGCCCAAGTCACAACTCCCAAACAGTTCTTCGGGCATGAGGTTTGCGAAGACTATTGGCTTGCGAACTACGAACAGCTCACCGCCTATTGGCAAAAGCTCGACAAGGAATCCAGCCGCATGATGCTGCAGTCCATCGGCAAGACGGAAGAGGGCAGGGAGCAGTACATGGCGATCATCAGCGATCCGGCGAACCTGAAGAGCCTTCAAAAGCACCGAACCACTAGCCGCAAGTTCGCTATGGCGCGAGATTTCAAAGACAATTTGGATGCTGAAAAGCTCGCCAAAACCGCGAAGACCGTAGTGTGGATCGATGGCGGGCTGCATGCGACAGAAGTGCTCGGCGCGCAGCAGCTTTTAGAAACCACTTATCAGCTGGTGAGCCGAAATGACCCTGAGAACAAGCGCATTTTGAAGGACGTGATCATCTTGGTCGTCCATGCCAACCCCGATGGAATGGACCTGGTTTCGAATTGGTACATGCGCAAAACCGACCCGAAAACTCGGTCTTTGGCTGGCGTTCCGAGGCTGTATCAAAAGTACATCGGGCACGACAACAACCGCGATTTTTACGCCAACAACATGAGCGAAACGCGGAATATGAACCGGATTCTCTACAAAGAATGGTCGCCGCAGATTCTGTACAACCACCATCAATCTGCTCCTGCGGGGACGGTTATGTTCATCCCGCCATTCCGGAATCCGTTCAGCTATCATGTGGATCCGATCATTCAGGTCGCCACGGATACGGTCGCGATGCACATGCACACACGGCTGATCGTGCAAGGGCTTGGCGGAACCGTGATGCGGAACGCAGCGAACTATTCGACCTGGTGGAACGGCGGCCTGAGAACGACGACCTACTATCACAACATGATCGGGATTCTGACGGAGACTTTTGGTTCGCCAAACCCAACGATGATTCCATTCTTGAACAATCGCCAGGTGCCGACGACCGATATTCCGAAGCCTGTCGAGCCCGGCGAATGGCATCTGCGCGATTCTCTGCGCTATGAGGTTGAGGCGAACTATGCGATTTTGGATTTTGCTTCACGGTATCGAGAAAGGCTGCTGCTGGACACCTATCAAGCCGCAAAGAACGCCATTGATCGAGGCAACAAAGACACTTGGACCCGATATTCGAGCCGAGTTATGGCGTTGGGAGCCGATGCGATCAAGAAGCCAGAACTGCGCGATGCCCGGATGTACGTTTTGCCGGCAGATCAACGCGATCCAGGTTCGATGCGGTGGTTTGTAGACCGGCTGATGGATTGCGGCGTCGAGGTCGAGCAGCTCACTCAGGCGGCAACTGTCAATGGCAAGAACTGCCCGGCTGGGTCATATGTGATTCCCTGCAATCAGGCTTATCGGCCGCAAATATTGGACATGTTCGAGTTTCAGGACCATCCGAACGACTTTCAGTTTCCCGGCGGCCCACCGATTCCGCCTTATGACAATGCCGGGTACACGTTGGCGTTTCAAATGGGGATCGAGTTTGAGAGGGTTCTTGATCCAGTGAGTTTGGAAACGAAGGCTGTAATCGGCGGGCAAAGGGTGACTACGTTCGCAAATCTCACTGAGTGGCAAAGTTTCCACGATCTCGACAGCTATAAGATAGTAAATGCTGCCCTTCACGCAGGAACTGAAGTATTTTTGCGTGGCGATGGTGCATCCGGACGGGGATTCTTGCACACAGGTCCAACAACTCCGAGGCAAGTTGGCAAGCCTCGAATTGCACTTTGGGATCGCTACGGCGGTTCGATGACCTCCGGCTGGACTCGCTGGGTCTTCGAACAATTTGGATTTGATTTTCAGCTTGTCTTCCCGCCCGACTTTGAGAAGGGCAATTTGAAGGACAAATTTGATGTAATTGTGCTTCCTTCTGGCGCGATTCCAGGCGCAGTTCGTGAAGGTGGTGGAGGACCTGGCGGTGGCGGGGAACCTCAAAGCAACGATCAGACCATTCCAGCCGAATGGCGAGCCCGAATGGGCAGCATGAACGCGAAGGCGATTGCAGAATTGAAGACTTTTGCAGAAAATGGTGGACACATCATCGCGATCGGAGATTCGGCACAGAACCTTTTGAGGCCATTTGGATTGCCTTTAGAAAGTGCCTTGACTGAACTCGGGCCAGATGGCACGGCACGCCGACTTCCGAACACCAAATTCTATGTTCCAGGCTCGGTGCTTCGAATACAGTTATTACTATCTTCCGGCCTTACGCGGGGTCTGAATGATTATGTGGACTCCATGTTCGATAACAGCCCTGCGTTTCGGTGGACGACCCCAACTCCTCCTCCCGATAGCACTGTTGCAGTATTCGATACCGCCAAGCCGCTTCGTTCTGGCTGGGCATGGGGGCAAGAGATTTTGAAAGACACAATCGCAATTGCCGATGTTCCGCTGGGGAAGGGAAGGGTTGTGCTTTTCGGGCCCGAAGTGCTCTTCCGTGGCCAGCCAACTCAGACTTTTAAGCTGGTTTTCAATGCGATATTGAGGAGTGGGGCGAAGTGAGCGGGAGCTCCTCCCTTATTTGAGGTATGAAGATGATGGAGGAGTTGGGCAGGGTGTAAAAAGAATGGAAATGACAATTGAAACTGAAAGGCAACAAAGCACAGAAACAATCGGCAACCGGACATTCCGCTCTGTATTCACCGATGACATTCAGTTTGAAATCCCGTTCTTTCAAAGAGGCTACGCATGGGAAAGGCGGCAGTGGGACCAGCTTCTCGAAGACATCAACGACCACATCATTCCCGATCTCGAAGCAGGCGACCATGCCAGTGAAATTGAGCACTTCTTCGGCCCAATTGTCGTGCTGGAAAAGAAGGGAAGCAATGACGGCATCAAACGATTTCTTGTTATTGACGGGCAACAGCGCATAACCACGGTTTACTTGCTTTTGGGAATCATTTATCGCCGTCTCGAAGCCTTGCAAACCAAATCTAGCGACGCCTCGAAGTACCGTTCTGAAATCGGAAAGTGGCTAATCAATGAAACTTCGTCGGACGACGATTATCAAAAATTGAAGCTATTTTCCATAAAGGGCGATCGCCTGCCGACCTACCGGGCGATATTCGGAACAGAGCATAATCCTCGGTCTCCACACTATCACACCGACATCGAGCTTTATCAGCCCGGGGCCAATCAAGTGGATGCATTTGTGGCGTATGCCGAAAGGAAAATGCGGCTGGGTTTTCAGGATGTGTCGAAATTGTGGCAGTTGGCAACGGCGATTTTCGATTGCCTCAAAATCGTTTGGATTCCATTGGAGGACGGAAAAGACGACCCACAAGCTATCTTCGAAAGCTTGAACGATAAGGGCATGCCGCTATCGGCAAGCGAGCTGATTTGCAGCTATCTTTTCAGGCCGCTTACGGAAGTCTCCGATTTTGAGGAGCTTCACAACCATCTTTGGCTTGCGGCGTTGCGAGAATTCAGGCATCGAAGTACATTCGAGGAATATCTCCGAAACTTGTTCTCAATTGGCGAACGTAAAATGGTGGGCACCAGCCGAAAGGTCTACGTTCACTTCAAAAATCGGTATAAGGATCTCGATGCTGTAGTCGCCCGGCAGAAGCTTCAGGAGATCCACGACAGCGCGAAACTATTCGGCTGTATTGTTGAGCCAGAGGAGCACATTTACCCTGATAAAGATGTTCGCAGAATATTGGAGCACATTGCCAACACGAGAATGGAGAGTTCGACGCCGTTTTTGCTCGACCTCATCCGGAATTTGAATCAAGAAGCCATCGGTAAAGACTTAGCTGTGCGACTTCTGGACCAAACGCTCACTATGCTGGTCCGGCGCAAAATGACCGAGCAGCCAACAACTGTGTATGACACGATGTTCCCAAGGCTTTTTGTACAGGTTGCTCACGAAGCCGATCCGGTCAAGGCGTTACACCAACATTTTCAAAAGAACGAAGTTTGGGTTTCGGACCAGGAATTTGTCGAAGCCTTCGTCAACAAAGCGCTTTATCGTACTCGCGACCTTGCTTTCGGGAGAATGGTGCTGTCCGAAATAGATCGCGGAATGCAAAAACACGACCAGTACCCGGACTACAGCAGCCTTCGGACTATCGAACATGTCATTCCGCAAACCCTCGACAGTTCTTGGGCGGTTTATTTGGGCACTGAAGTCGAGCATCCGAAATTTGAGACATTGATCAACAGTATTGGAAATCTCTGCCTCGTGAGCCTACCAGCGAATAGTTTTGCGGGTCAAAGTATTTTTGTTACAAAGGTGAATTCTTATTCGGAGATTACGGCGTTGGCGAGAGATCTGAAAGATCACGATGGACTGTGGAACTTAGGTGCGGTTCGAAAGCGTTCGGAGCGATTAGCTGAGGTTGCAGTTAAGGTTTGGTCATGGCAGAGGTAACTCGCGGAACTCCACCCCCTAGCCCCCTCCTTTTTCGACGAAGGAGAAAGAGGAGGGGGAATCAATTCACCTCACCGGCCAAGGCGGCAGAACTCTTGCAATCGGCTTATCGCTTCGATAACCCAACTCGTATTCCGCTTGCATAAGCGTGTGAATCTCGTGAGTCCCTTCATAGATCATCGCACCGCGTGAGTTGCGGAAATACCTCTCGACAGGAAACTCGTCGCAAAATCCATAGGCACCATGAATCTCGACTGCCTTGTTCGCAGCATCAAATGCCGCTGCGCAGTTCACCCATTTGCACATTGAAACTTCTTTCGTATGACGCTGACCGGTGTTCTTCATCCAGCCGACCTTGTAATAGAGGAGCCTTCCTACTTCTCGTCCCTGAACCATAGCAGCGATCATTTGCTGCACAAGCTGCTTTTTGCCTATCGCTTCGCCGCCGACCGTTCGCTCGTTCGCATATTTCACCGATGCATCTAGGCAAGCCGTGATGATTCCAACAGCACCTGCCCCAACGGTATACCGCCCATGATCGAGAGCGCTCATCGCGACTTTGAATCCATCGCCCTCTTCACCCAACATGCAGTCTTTGTGAACTCGCATGTTGTCAAAGAATAGCTCGCCAGTATTCCCGGCGCGAACGCCCAATTTGCCATGAATTGGCTTGCTAGAAAACCCTGCGAGATTCCGATCAACAATAAACGCAGCGAAAGGTGCTTTTGCATCTGTCTTAGCAAGTCGTGTGACAATCAAAAACTGATCGGCGTAATCACTCAGCGAAATCCATGCCTTTTGACCGTTCAAAACGTAATGGTTGCCGTCTTTTGTTGCAGTTGTTTTGAGGTTTGCTGCATCGGAACCTGCGTTTGGCTCAGTCAATCCAAATCCGCCGACGAGTTCTCCCGTTGCGAGCTTTGGAAGCCATCTTTGCTTTTGTTCTTCAGTTCCCCATTGAAGTAGTGTCATGCTGTGCAGCCCGCTGTGAACTGAAATGATAACCCGAGCCGAAGTGTCCGCTCGTTCTAGCTCCTCGCTGACAATTCCGAGGCTGATGTAGTCGGTATCGCTTCCGCCGTATTTGGCGGGAATGCTCACGCCAAGCATCCCTGATTCCCCCATTTTTTTCAATATGTCCGGGTCAGACTTCGATTCCCGATCCCGCATTTGCAAACCTGGAACAATCGCTTTCTGACCGAATTGGTATGCCGATTCGCGAATGAGTTCGTGTTCGGACGTAGGGGAAAAATCCATAGGTTCTATTGTACCAAGGGGAATCTGAACAGAACAGATGGTGGGAACAATTGCAAATTATCTATCATCTATTGAGTTGAAATTGCGACTTTTTGATAGAAGTTCGTGTATTATTAATATCTGAGTTCTAATCAGGAGAATTTGTCATGAATGCAAGAAAATTTATATGCGTCCTTGCTTTAGCAGGGATTTCTGTTGCAAGCCATGCTTTGACGCAATGGCGAGACGGAGAGCTTTTGTTCAAATTGAAGCCAAATGCCAATTCGACGGTAATTGCTTTGGCGGCTGTCGGCATGACTGAAATGGAGCGGTATCCGCAAATCGGGTGGGTACGCGTTCGGTTTTCAGTAGCAGGCCGTACAATCGGTCAAGCATCTACTGCCCTATCTAGACTTCCATTTGTTTCTAGAGTGGAAAAGAATTTGCTTCGGTTTCCAACCGCTTTGCCAAACGATCCTATGACTGGTCAACAATGGGTGATTGATCGGATTGATTTGCCGGAGGCATGGGATATAACAACAGGCGATCCTACCGTAAAAGTCGCCGTCATAGATACAGGCGTGCAGTTAGACCATCCTGACCTTTTTGGGAAATTTACGTCGGATTCGAGGGATGTCGTTGATAATGACAACGATCCGACCGATGAAGGCGGAATTGGCCACGGCACCCACGTCTCAGGAATCATCGCAGCGGGGACCAATAATTCAGTTGGTATTGCTGGAGTTGGCTATAACATCAAAGTTATGGCAATTAGAGCCGGTGACTTTGGCTTCTCGGAAGCAGACCTTTTAGAAGCCATAATCTGGGCATCTGATAACAATGCAAATGTAATCAACATGTCACTTGGCGGTAGTGGAACTTCGCAAGCTGAGCAAGACGCCGTTACCTATGCGCGAAACAATAATGTTTTTGTCTGCGCTTCCGCCGGCAACAATGGAACGACCCAAAAGTCATATCCAGCCGCGTTAGTTGGTTGCATGGCAGTCGCATCAAGCGACCCAGATGATTCTCGCTCGAGCTTTTCTCAATATGGAAACTGGGTGCATGTAACCGCTCCTGGTTCTCAGATTTTGAGCACTGTATTGGGTAGCGGATATGAATCATGGGATGGAACTTCAATGTCTTGCCCAGTTGTTGCAGGCGTTGCTGGACTTATCTGGTCGCGTGGCGGACCAAGCATGACTTCGCAAGACGTTTTTGATGCGATCACTGACTCCTGTGATCCAGTGCAAGGCAACTATGTGATCTTTGGCAGAGTGAACGCTCATACGGCTGTTTTGTCAACGACAATCACCGCCCAAACCCAGCTTACTATGCTTACAGCCGATATGTTCGTGGGAACTTCTTCAACGGGAAGCTCAGCCGATCTTGAATTCGCAGACGGCACGTTCCTTCAGATGATCACGGCTACGCAAGGCCGCGCAGGCTCGCAAGGCGGCATCGAAATGACTGCTCAGCTTGATCGTCCTTTGAACGAACTGTTCGACTTCAACTTCAAGTTCCGAACGAAGTCTTCCATCGCCTCAACTGGAATGGTATGGCTTTGGAACTATCAGTTCAACCGTTGGGACTTCAAGAAGTCTTTCCCCACACGAGTAACGGAAAGCGACTCTGTCGTAACGGTTGCAAACATGAACCGTTATGTGGATTCAAATGGACTTGTCTCGATCCGGCTTCGCGGGCACATTCCAGTGAACCGCGCTGGCGGAACAACGCAGTGGCTGTACTCGGTGGACTTTGCTCAGCTTGAAGCAAGCTTCGAGGCTCCTCCTCCATAGGATTGCTTGGCTAGAGCAGACCAGTAGGACAGGTAGGACAGGTAGAACAAATTTGTCCTACCTGTTCTTTTTGTCCTATAAGTCCAAGTCAAATTTCGACGCGGCTGAACCCTTCGCAAACCCGAAATTTGCATCCCTTGCAACGATGAACTTGCTGTGTCATTGGGAACACATCAAAGAGGTGCTCGAAGTTCTTGCCTGCAGATTCTAAGAGGTGAACGAAAGTTTCATGCTTCGCGAGCCATTCGCGTTCCAGGTTCCCCAATCGAAATTCTTCAAACGGATACGGCGTTAGGCAATTTTCCGCACCTGCAGCAAGCCAAACTCCATAGAGCTTGATTTTGCCTGGCTCCGCTCCCCATTCTCGAATAGCAAACTCTGCGTATGTGTGCAGTTGGTCCCGAATCTCGTTTTCAGAATAATCAGAAACCCGGCCTGTTTTCCAATCGAACAGGATCGTTTCCTCCTTGGTTCGTATAGCAAAATCGTACTTCGCCCAGATGGTAATTTTCTCAAATTGAAAGTTTGGAGTAATGTTGACGATGGGAACTTCCCAAGTTTCAACGCCAAAATCAATGAGCATTTGGGGAACTTGCGAGGCAAACCAGGCGTCCACAAATTCGGCTACCTTTAGTGCGATTTCTTCCTTTTCTTCCTCGCCCGGCAACCCGTCAAAAAAATATCGGTCAATCGGCTGACGTCGTCCGTCGCCGGGCTCATCTGAGCCTGATTCGTGCAAGTATTGCCATCTTTGCGTTTCGTCGAGATACTGTTGAACCAGTTTCCGAATGCCTTTCCCTAAGTCTTTGGGCCATTCGCCTTTTTCGACATATTTGCGAAGAGAATAGGTAATCGCATCGTCGGCAACTTGCCCTACAAGCGCGAAATACCCCATCAGCCGTTTTTGAAACATGACTTCACGCCGAATGTCCATCGGGGTGCGATAGCATTGATAATGGAGCGCCCACTTTCGCGGGCATTCTTCATATAGACCGATGCTCGACTTCGAGAGAGTTACTTTTGGGCGGAATGCCATGCCGGAATCATTTTTGCACTTTTTTTGAGTTGTTTGATTTGCGGTTGGCAGTTAGCGGATTGCAGTTGGCGGCGAGGGGAGGTCAGAGTGCGGAGAGCGGTAACTGACAACCAACAACCAACAACGGACAACCGCCAACGATCCAAATTCCGCAATCCCTTTGAACCCTTTCCCAACGTCCCTACACTAACCTTCCAGAACGGACATACATGGATGCCGATCTTCAATTGGCCAGAAAGGGCGACCGCGATGCGATGGCTCGACTGGTGGACCAAAACTACGACGCTGTTTTTCGCTTTTTAGCGCGGCGGGTTGGAACAGAGCTTGCCCCAGATTTGGCGCAAGAGACCTTCATCTCCGCGCAGAAAACGATCAAGAACTTTGAAGGAAGGTCTACCATAGCAACCTGGCTTTTTGGAATCGCGCACAACCATGTTCGAAACTCCGTTCGAAAACGCAAAGTCGAACCAGTGGATTGGATCATGAACGAACCGACCGAAAACCCAGAAAGCACGCTGATCAACCGGGAAATGCTTCGCAAGGCCCTGAAAACGCTAAGCGAAGAGCACCGCGAGGTTGTGCTTTTGCACGAGATTGACGGCCTCACTTATGAAGAGGCGGCTGGAGTATTAGGGATTCCGGTGGGAACGGTCAAATCAAGGCTCCACCACGCATTTATGGCTTTGCGCAGAGCGCTCATCGGAGCGGAGGCAATGGCATGAACGATATTCGAGAAGATTTGAAGGCTTATGTTGACGGCGAATTGAGCGAGGCTCGCGCCGCCGAAATTGAAGCTGCCATCGCCGCTGACCCCGAGCTTGCGCAGGAGGCAGAATTCATGAAGATGTTAGGATTTGAGATTCGTCGTGCAGCCGCAGATCCAGAAGTGGCTGGAAGGGCATTTGCCATTGAGAAAGTGCGAAATGCGAATGGGCGATTTGCTTCTTTTGCATTCCTAAAAATGCCGTTTGCATTTCAAACGGCGATTGCTATTGGCTGTTGTGCGCTTATTGGCGCAGTTTTCTTTCCTGTCTTTGCCCAGTCGAAGTCGGGGGCATTGAGAACTACTGCTCTTTCGCGAGCAAAACAAGAGGCAGCGGCTGGTGAAATGGCAAAGAACAAGTCTGCCGATATGCCAGCGACTGCAAGCCCCGCTGAGGAAGCTCCATACGCCTTTGCGAATGGTCGCGATGCCGGTGGTGGTCCAAGTGATAATGGGCGAATACCTGGTGGACTTGGATTCCAGCAAAATGCTGAGCTAGATGCGAAATCTCGAGTTCGCACCGAAACAAGTGACAAGACCGGAGCAACTAATCAGTGGCACAAGGAAGGGGAAACACAACCCGGAACAACAGTTCCGATGAAAGGCTCCAACCGACTTGTCGTCAAGAATGCAGATGTAAACTGCCGAGTCCCAAGCGTCGCCGATGCTATGGCAAAATCAGGTTCGATTGCCGAAGGCCTGGGTGGTTTCGTTATCAACAGCAATTCTTCAGATCTGAAGGGCGAAAACCCAACAGGAATGGTTGTGATGCGAGTTCCTGCCGTTCGATTTGATTCTGCGATGAAACAGATTCGGGCGCTTGGAGATGTGATCAACGAAAGTTCCAGCGGGCAAGATGTAACTGCTCAAGTCGCCGACACCGGCGCCAGAATCAAGGTTCTCAAAGCCGAAGAAGAAAGTTACATCACAATGCTTCGCGCGGCTCGAAGAGTCGGCGAGATGCTCGAAATCAAGGAGCGGCTGTCAGGTGTTCGACAAGAGATCGAAAGCCTGACCGCTCAAGTTCTTTCGCTAAAGGACCTTGCCTCACTCTCGACAATTACTGCGACTTTTGAAGAAAAGACTAAGAAACGGGAAGCCGTCGAAGAACCGAAAGGCGCATTCGAAGAGACGTGGAACACTGCCGTCAATGGCTTGCAAGCGGGCCTCCAATTTCTCGGCAGCGTCGTAATCTTCATCTTTGTCTACTCGCCATTCTGGCTCCCAGTCGTTGGAGTCCTTTGGTGGGCGAACCGAAAGAATCGGAAAGTGTAGGGTGGTGAGCTTCGACACCAATGACTGAACTTAGCTTAATGACAGACTAGCTTCAAATTGTTTCTTGGATCGCCGCTTTTTTTGCAATTTTTGGACTCCCCACAAAGAGCGCCGCTACAAATGCGACGGCCGCAGCAAAGTAGTAGGGAAGTGCGGGCAACAAATCGAAAAGCACACCGCCAAGGATGGGGCCAACAATGAACCCAATGCTTCGCGATGACTGAATCAGCCCGAAAACCTCTCCTTGCCGATCCTCGGGCGTAATGGCGCTGCAATATGTGTTGATCGTTGGATTAGCCAAACCAAGTCCAAAAGCCCAAAATGAGCTTGCCAACGCCAATCCCAAAAGGTTTGGGGCAACCGGAGTTAGGGCCACTCCAACGGCAACAGAAATGAACCCGATTCGTAGCATCCAGCCTACGGAAATCCGGTTTGAAAGGAAACCATAAATGAGGCCGATCCCAGCGGCGAACAACGATTCATAGCTGAAAAGCCATCCGAATTCCCGTTGGCCATATCCAAGCGTGTGCTGAATTAGGCGACCAAATGTGCCTTCCAAACATGCTAGTACAAACCAGCCGGAAACCGCAATCACCAATATTCTTCGCAAGGCTGGAATATCTCGCAATAGGCTCAAATCGAAGCCAAAGTTCTTAACTCCCGGCGCTCTTTCTTCCGTTGGCTTTTGCCAAGGAATCCAAATCAAGATAGCAACACATGCAAGTGCAGACATTGTCGCTGCAACTGTTCCGAGAAGATACGAACCGCCCGTCGCCGCGAGATGTCCGCCGATCGCAGGACCCGCGACCAATCCGAGCAAAAGTGCGCTACTTGATCTCCCCATTGCTGCCCCACGTTCTCTTTCATCCGTTAGGTCCGCTAGGTACGCCTGTCCGACAACTACATTGGCAGCCGCCAATCCGCCCAGAATTCGTGCAATCAGAATTCCAATCAGGCTTGGGACAAAAGCATAAATCACCATTGAGAGGGAAGAAAGAGCGGTGCAGACAAGAAAAACGGGCTTGCGCCCGATGCGGTCGCTCAGTTTGCCCCATCTTGGAGACGCTATGAGTTGGATCATAAAATAACTTGTGAGAAGGAGCCCAATAATGATGCCTTCAACCTTGTAGGGAAATGCTTGAATTGCGGGATTGGCACGAATGTACTCTTGCGCTCTAAGCTGAACGTCTGGAATCGCCATTCCGAATCCTACCATGTCGAGAAACACAGCGAAGAGGACAGCGAATTCGCCCTTCTTCAAGCGGTCTGACGCCTTTTGTTTTGAAGCTTCGGCCTGCTTTCCGCTTGTTGCATTCCCACGGCTTGAAGTATGGAATCAAGTTCTGGATCGGTCAGCATTCGGCACACTCCACGACCCAGTGATTTGAGTTCGATTGGTCCGATTCGAACTCTCTTTAAGTCCTTAACCGGATGCCCAATGGCGACGCACATTTGGCGAATTTGTCTCTTTCGGCCTTCATGAAGCGTGATGTGAAAATTGCATCGGTCGTGTTCAGGGTCTGGCCGAATTCCCGTGATCGCTGCTGGACGTGTTTTGCCGCCTTCAGGAATCCAGACTCCCTTTGACAGTTTGTCGAAGAGCTTGATGTCGGGAATGCCTCTAACGCAAACCACATATTCTTTGTCAAGCGCATATTTCGGATGCATCATTCGTTGAGCTAGTTCGCCGTCGTTGGTGAACATAAGAAGCCCTTCCGTTTCCTTGTCGAGCCTGCCAACAGGTTTTACAACCGATTTTAGCCTAGGCAATAGTTGCACAACGGTCTTTCGATGCTGAGGGTCGGACATCGTCGTCAATACGCCTTTTGGCTTGTTCATCACGAGATAGAATTTTTGGGCATATTCCAGGACAACGCCGTCTACCGTCACCCGATCATCAGGGCCAACTTTGACGCCCATTTCAGACACAGCAACCCCGTTGACGCTTACGCGACCGTCTTCGATCATGGTTTCGGCGGCCCTTCGGCTGCAAACTCCGGCTGAGGCAATTCGTTTATGAAGTCTTTCTAATGTCATGATTTTCCTGCGAAACTTGTAGCCCATTTGCGAGATTTGCGCCGCATGGCGATGGATGCGCCCCCGAGGGCAAGAGCGCCGATTCCGAATAGGTAGCGGAGCGCCATTGAAGAAGGAGCAATTTTCACCGATTCCCCCGCATAGATTTTGAGTTCAGAAGTCCATCCGTTCTGATCCTTAATGATCGCAGAACCGATTTCGGCTCCCTTTTCAATCGGTGCAGTGAGATTCAAGACTGGCCTCAATTCTAAATTGATTGTTGGCGAACTGTTTTTCAAGTGCGCGTATTCGACACCGGTTCCAATTACGGCGGCCACTTCTTTGCGATCCCCGTTTACAATTGGAACGACGCCAAGAGATGCACCGTTTGCATAGACAATTGTTCGACTGTAATTCACAAATCCAAAGTTGATCAATGCCTTCTGATCGTCTTCCCACTTCTCAGACTTCAACACGACTGTAATCAGTTCTACACCATTTCGTGCAGCGCTTCCGACAAACGTTGCACGCGCAACTTTCGTGTACCCGGTCTTGATTCCTGTCGCTGATGTATCATGCTCCAGCCATTTGTTCTTACTAATGAGCAAAGTGTCTTGCGTGTTAATGCTTCGCGATATGGTGGCTTTTCGGATTCCTACGATGTCCCGAATTTCAGGGTAGTTCATCGCCTCCCGAGCTATCAATGCCAAATCGTAAGCTGTAGTGTAGTGCTTGTCGTTATGGAGTCCGTGCGGAGCCATGAAGTGGCTATGAAGGCACCCTAATTCTTTGGCCTTCTTAGTCATCAGCTTCCCGAACTCAAGATCGGAACCAGAGATATGAACAGCCAAAGCATGGCAAGCATCGTTTGCGCTTCTCAAAAGCATGGATTTGAGAAGGTCTGAAGCAGAAAATGTCTCGCCGGGCCTGAGGTGAAGGCTCGCGCCTTCCACTTTCTCCGTATCTAGCGGCGCGGTAATGATGTCGTCCGGCTCAGTGTGCTCCAGTAGCAATATTGCCGTTAGAATTTTGGTTGTGCTGGCAGGATATCGAATGGCATGAGCATCTTTTTGCCAAAGGACTACACCAGACTTTGCATCAATCAGAATTGCACTTTTAGCATCAAGGACCGGCTCTTGCGCGATTGCAAGGCTGGTCAAGAAGATGGCAAAAAGCGGCAAAAGCAAGCGCATGGGATGCCTCTAGTGTACTTCATGCGACACCGGATCGAAAAGCTGAGGCTCTCCGGTCGAGATCACTTGAATTGAATCGAGGCCCGTCACTTCGGGAAGGTCTTCCAGGTCGTTCAGGTGGAATTGATGCAAAAACTGCTTCGTCGTGCCGTACAAAATCGGCCTGCCAGGCGCATGGACTCTTCCCATTTCATGAATCAACCCCCGATCCAAAAGTCCACGAATGGAATAATCGCATTGGACACCTCGAATCTCGTCAAGCCCCGCCATAGTGATCGGTTGCCGGTAGGCGACAATCGCCAATACCTCAAGCAAGGCTCGACTTAAGCGGCCTCGTTGGGGTTTCAAAAAATTGCCAACGAGCACTGAAAACTCAGGTTTTGTGCTGAGCTGATAACCTCCCGCTAAACGAACGATTTGCAATGCTCCGCGCTCCGCCAATCGCTGCTGAAGGACTTCTAAGGCTTGCTCGGTTTGCCCTTCTGTAACATCTAGCGATCGAGCCAATTGCTGAAGGCTGACAGGCGAATCAGCTACAAATAGCAAAGCTTCTAGTTGTTCGACAATCTTCATTTAGGGCGTGCGAACTGCACATCTCCCTCATAAACTCGAACGGTGGCTTGCCCGATCCGGATGAGTTCCAATAGAGCCAAGAACCAATAAACCGCGTCTGTTTTTGTAAATTCCTCGCCGAGTAGAACGTCCAAGCTTGTCCATTTCGGCGTCAAAGTGACGAGCGCAATGTGCATTTGCTCGGAAATAGATCGGCGAGGTGCGCCCATGACCTCAATGGGTTCGGGCTTTGCACGAAGGATGACTCTTTCGAGTGCGCGTGCAAGGTCATCCAGAGAAACAGATTCCAGATTGAACGGAAGTTCATAAGGCTCTGGGCCAGCATCAAGCGGTCGAAAAAAGAGGTGCGACCGCTCTTCTTCCCAGTGCCGAAGCGCCTCGATTGCCGGCCAAAAATCGTAATCCATCGCCTCAGGCAATGCAAGCGGCGATTCCATTTCTTCAGGTTCTTCATCAACCGGCAAAAGGAGCCATGCCTTTCGTTCGAGAAGCCAAGTCAACGCGGACAGCGCGGCGGCAGATTCATCGAGGTGGACAGCGGCATTTTCGATGAGATAGAGCAAATACGCTTCGCAAATAGGTTGCAATGGAACCGTCGAAAGGTCAACCTTGCGATCCCGAACGCACCCGAACAGCATCGAAAGCGAACCAGAAAACTGTGGAAGTTCGATGTGAATTGGCGTAGCAACAATTACCCCAGTCGCCGACACGACTGAAATATCTGAGTCTTTTTGTCGCGAACGGGCTGCCATCGCTCGAATAAAGACGATTTTGGAACCTGATGTGCGCCCCAAAGTTATCCACACCAACCCTGCAAATCTTGCTAGGAACTGCCAATTATTTAAGTAGCACGTTTTTACCTGTTTCGAAAGGAGAAACAACTCATGAGATTTTCAGCACTTCAAACCAAGCTCACGATTCCAGCCTTAGCGCTCATTGCAGGCTTTGCAGTCGCCAAGTCGGGCGATTATTTCGCGATCAATTCAAGCGGATTGATGGCAGACCTGCAAAAGGGGAACAGTCGCTTTATCGAAGGCAAGAACTCATTCCCAAGAGTCGGACCAACTCGAAGATCGCAAACAGCAAAGGGACAAACTCCATTTGCGACCGTCTTGGCATGTGCAGACTCGCGAGTGGCTCCTGAATTCATTTTTGACCAAGGACTTGGTGATCTGTTTACGATTCGAGTAGCTGGAAACGTTGCTGACACCGACGAAATCGGCACTATCGAGTATGGGGTTGGACATCTAAAAACTCCATTGCTCATCGTTCTTGGCCATTCTCAATGCGGAGCAGTCAAGGCTGTGGTGCAAAACGCACAAGTTTCTCAAAATATTCGGTGGCTGGTTGACAACATCATTCCAGCAGTTCAAAGAGCGAAAACCCATCATGGGAGCGGAACAGAGGCCGAACTGGTTGAAGCCGCTGTTGAAGAAAACGTCGCTCAAGCCATCCAAGACATTTTGCAAAGGTCAAAGGAAGTCCGGGAGAAAGTCGCAGAGGGGCACCTTGCCATTTTTGGCGGTGTTTACAATATCGAGTCTGGGAAAGTGCGTTGGCTCGGACAAAAGCCTGAGGGAATCAAAGAGGGCGGCTAGAACGGTTCGGTTGTTGGTTTTTGGTTACTAGTTATTAGTTGTTGGTTATCGGTAGTTCGCTCTCCGCACTCCGCACTCCGCTATCATCCACAATCCACAATCCTAAACCCTAAAAAATCTGGAGGCGCCGAGCAGATTCGAACTGCTGAATGAGGGTTTTGCAGACCCTTCCCTTAACCACTTGGGCACGGCGCCAACTTAGCTCTGAACTATACCATTTGAACCTAAATTTCTGCATATCGAAACAGGCTAGGTATTGGGTCAACAAACGACCAATGATCAAAATTCAGAAAGCTGCTATTACTCTCCCAACTAATCGGATGCTCGCGTTTCAATCGCGGAGCTTACGTTAGTGTGGTTAGCAATCTAACTTAATTGTGGCTCCGCGGACCTGAATGCGGAGCTAATTCCCATGTAACTGGAAGTGTTGCTCATTTGTGGCTCCGCGCTCCACTTCAGCTACATAGCCAGCGTATTCATCCTCGTACGAAAAAATCACTTGGAATTTCATTTATCTATTCTATGTCAACCAAAAATGGATTGCGTCAATCCCAATAGGGATTGACGCAATGGATTAGGAATGTGAACCTAGTGGTCGTCTAGCTTAGCTTTGACGCCAGCCATATTCGAGCCCGAAACGACTCCTTCCACTTCGGCTAGCCAGCCTTCGCTCAGCTTGCCAAAGAACTGCTCTTTCGTCATCGTCTCGCCGTTGTTGTCCCTATAGTTTGCATTGGAGTTCATCACGACGTTGATCTGCTGGCCTGTCTGGCCATTGAACCCAAACCACTCTACGAGAGAAACTGAGAAAGAACGTGTTTCTAGATCAATTTCGGAAGGCGAGCCTTTGATTTCGTGAGGATCTTCGCCGCCTCCACCGCCACTATTGACTCGCAAAGTGAGTTCATGTGCAGCAATGGTTCCGTTTTCGTACCTTCCTTCTACTTTCACCGTCGTAGCAATGGCAAGTAACTCAAAGAATGCTCCTTTGGAGATTTTTTCGTTGTTGCCATCTTTGTACTCGGTCTCACCGTTTGTCGTGATGTGAATGATCTGGGCGGCTGTTGCACTGAAGCCTTCCCAGCTTGTGAGGGCGATGTCAAATGTTCCAGGCTCAGGAAGCAAGTTGCTTGGCACGCCTCGTGCTTCGGCTTCATGCTCTTGATTTTCGCCTTCGTGTTCGATCTTGCACTTTTTGGCTGTCAATGTATTTGTTTCAAAGTTGTAGACTGCGCCTTCGACCTCTACTTCTAAACCACCACTGTCAATCGGCAACAATTCAAAGAACTGAGCTTCCGTTAGAACCAATCCATTGTCAGTAAAGAACCTTGTTGCATCGGTAACTACGATGTTCACAAGTGTTCCGCCAGGGATAAAACCTTCGCATTCTCTAGTCGTTACCTTAAATGTTCGGCCCGCGGCGTTTGCCAAACTGGGAACCCCTTTGACTTCGAATTCATCGTCGTCGCCGGAGCCCTTGATTTTGATGGAAGTTGCGAGAAGTTTTCCTGTAGCAGGGTTGAACTTTCCTCGTACTTCAATTCTTGCCCCGTTAGTTAAGGTTGGGTTCGGTTGTCCATTGTTGTTGAAAACAACTGTGTCCGAGTTTGCTTCCACCTCAAGCTTATTGTTGGATTCGCTTGTAAGTACAAATGTGAAGTTTGGAGCTGTTCCAGCTAATTCGTTGATTCTGCCGTCGTAATCTTCATTTTCGTGGCGATCAGGATCATTCATCCCATTGCCTGGCGAATCATCAATGATTGCGTTGCGAATTTCTCCACCAACATCTTCCCAAGCGGAAAGGTCGAAGTCGCAAACAAAGTTCAAGCCACTTGGACCCACGGTTTTTGCTGAGCCAAAAATTAGGTCAAGGCGCGCTCTATCGTTGCCATATGCATCATCAAAAACTCGGTTTTGACCAGTGGAAGAACCTGTTGGAAATAAAACGACATCGCGATCAAGTTCGACTCGAAGACCCGTATAAGTTCCCTGTGGAACGCTGTCTTCGCCGAAGAACGCGTATCGTTCAGCACCATCGTTGAGGGAGCGCAAATTGACAATTTTGCCGATTGCGTCGTCAAAAATTGTGATGAAGGAGTCATCAGCTTTGCGAAGTTGGACCTTTCGGATCGTTACCCAAACGCCATCGTAATTGTCAGAAAGGTTGTCGGTTGCGAAGAATCCAGCATCAGCGTTTGATGCGGAACCTCCGCTGCCTCCACCACATCCGGCCAACGCAAGGGCCGCAACAGCTAAGAGCATTAGTAGCAAGTTTTTCATAGTTTCTCCTTTGAAGCACAGCATCGCCGCCATGCAGCTTCACTATATTAGAGACGTGATCGTATCTCATTGATACGTAATTTATCGGTGAAATTTTTTCAAAAAAGATAGGCAGAAGCGTGTAGAATGTATTCCATGTCACGCCGAAGCCTTGAGGATTGGTTTTGGCAGGTTTCTGGGGATGAGTTGATCATCACCCAGACTGTTGATCTGAATTTTCGCTTAAGAAGGCAGTTTTGGGAGCCAAAAGCCGACCTTTTTGAAGACGATCACCATTTCATCATGAGAGTTGAATTGGCGGGTGTTCGGGCAGAAGATATCCAGATTATTTACGTGCCGGACAAGCATAGTTTGATCATTCGCGGAATTCGGCATGAGGATGAACTTCCGGGCGCTGAAAAGAAAGGCTGCCATCAGTTAGAAATTTATTTTGGAGAGTTTTTGAGAGAGATTTCGCTTCCGAACATTCCAGTCGAGCCACGGAGCATCCGAGCAACGTACCGATCTGGTTTTTTGTACGTTTTAGTTCCAAAATCTGCACACCGAGTCCAACATATACGTACTACAGTTACAAAGGCTTAATGAATGACCGAATTTGATCCAGATTTTGATGAAAGCGTAATTCCCGAACTTCTTGCGGCTGAATTGTTGGGGCCGACCGGGGACGGGGTGCTGCTTGACGACGAAAAGCCGGAAATTCCATCTGAGCTAAACATTTTGCCGCTTCGAGATTCGATCATTTACCCGATGCTGATCGCCCCACTTTCCGTGGCAAGGGAAAACAGCGTCCAGCTTATTGACGAATCCATCGTGGGCAACAATCGAATCATCGGAGCGATCACTCAGCGAAAACCCCAAACCGACGCTCCAACGTTTGACGATGTATTTGATGTCGGTTGCGCGGTGATCATTCGAACTTTAGTAAAGATGCCGGATGCCGTGAGGTTGATCGTACAAGGTGTTCACCGGTTTCGAATTGTCGAAAGACTTCAAGAACAGCCGTATTTACGGGCGAAAATCGAGTTGCTTGAAGACGAAATGCCAACTCCAGAGCAAAGCGAAGAAGTCGAAGCGCTCAGAAGGTCAATTGCAGCACTCTTTGAACAAGCTGTCCGGCTTTCTCCCCAACTTCCCGATGAGCTTCGTACGCTTACGCAGGCTGTCCAAGAAGCAAATGTCATGGCTGATCTAGTTGCCGCCCACATGACTCTTAGCGTAGAAGACAAGCAGCAAATTCTGACAACACTCAATGTGCATGAACGCTTGAAACTTCTCTTGGAAATGCTGAGCAAGGAAGTGCGAGTGCTCGAGCTCACTTCAAAAGTTCAAAGCGAAGTCAATTCAGAACTCAGCAAGTCGCAGCGAGATTACTATCTTCGCGAACAATTGAAGGCGATCCAACGTGAACTTGGCGAGACCGATGAAAGAGGGGAAGAGCTAGACGAGCTGAGGGAGCGAATTGACAAGGCAAACATGTCTGCTGAAGCCTTAAAGGAAGTCAATCGGGAGTTTGACCGGCTCAGAAGAATGTCGCCCGGAGCACCGGAATATACCGTAGCTAGAACCTACATTGATTGGATGGTTATCTTGCCGTGGCAAAATTCAACGGAAGATATTTTGGATTTGCCAACTGTAAAAGAAACATTGGATGCGGATCATTACGGCCTAGACAAGGTGAAGGAGAGAATCCTGGAGTTTCTCGCCGTACGAAAGGTAAAGAAGGATGGGAAGATTCGCCAGCCGATCTTGTGCTTTACTGGGCCCCCGGGAGTTGGAAAAACTTCGCTAGGCAGGTCAATCGCGCACGCAATGGGTAGGAAATTTGTGAGAATTTCTCTTGGAGGAATGCGTGACGAAGCAGAAATTCGCGGCCATAGAAGAACTTACATTGGCGCTTTGCCCGGCCAAATCATACAAGGGCTTCGGCGGGCTGAGACGAGCAACCCAGTATTCGTTCTCGACGAAATTGACAAGCTGGGAAGCGACTTCAGGGGTGATCCAAGCTCAGCGCTGCTTGAAGTGCTCGATCCTGAGCAAAACAGCACGTTTCGAGACCATTACATTGATTCGCCATTCGATTTGAGCAATGTTTTCTTCATCACAACTGCAAATCGGCTCGACACAATTCCGGCACCGTTAAGAGATCGAATGGAAATTATTGAGCTTGGTGGCTATACCGAACATGAAAAACTTGAGATTGCCAAGCGGCATTTGCTTCCCAAGCAAATCGAGGAGCATGGACTTAGGACAAGCCAGATCGAATTTCGAGACGATTCCCTGCAATATCTGATTTCAAATTACACCCGCGAAGCTGGAGTCCGAAATTTGGAAAGGGAAATAGCTTCTGTTACAAGGAAAGCCACTCGATTGTTTGCCGAAGGCCGCAAAGCCAAGGTTGAAGTAACCAAGAAATTTGTTGAAAAGGGGCTTGGCGTTCCAAGATTCCAATTTGAAGAAGTTTTGGAAAGGGAATTAGTGCCCGGTGTTGCCGTAGGGCTTGCTTGGACTCCGGTTGGCGGAGATATATTATTCATCGAATCAACCATGATGCCAGGCACAAAGGGACTCATCGTCACGGGTCAGCTTGGCGACGTGATGAAGGAGTCGGTGACAGCGGCAATGAGTTACGTACGAAGTCATGCAATGGAACTTAAAATTGCATCTGAAGTATTTGAAAAGAATGAATTTCATATCCATGTGCCAGCTGGAGCGGTTCCAAAAGATGGTCCCAGCGCGGGCGTAACGATGCTTGCGGCATTAACTTCCCTGCTTACGGGGCGCAAGGTAATTTCTAGACTTGCAATGACGGGAGAATTGACACTCACCGGCCAAGTCTTGCCGATTGGCGGAGTGAAGGAAAAAGTCCTGGCTGCCGTTCGCGCGGGAGTGACGACAGTTTTGCTTCCAGAAGAAAATCGCAAGGATTATTTGGAAGATGTGCCTGAGGAGATTCGTAGCCAATTAAAAGCTCAATTCCTGAAGAATGCAAGCGATGTTTTGCGATTTGCGCTCGAACTCGCTCCAAAAGCAAAACTGTAATTCCCAAATTTTGCTCTGATTTAATGGCATAATCGGTCGCGATGACTGAACTACAGTTAAGAGCTACGATTTGTGAAGTAGGCAGGCGATTGTGGCAACGGGGCCTGATTGGTGCGACCGAAGGCAACATTTCGTGCAGGCTTAGTCCCCGTCAGTTTCTTTGCACTCCCTCTGGGATGAGCAAAGGGCATCTCAAGCCGGATGACATAGTTATTGTAGATTCAAACGGCGCTCCAGTTGGAAATTCTGGAAAGCCAAGTTCTGAAATCAAGCTGCACATGGCAATGTACCGAGCACGAAAAGACTGTAAAGCCGTTATCCATGCCCATCCTCCGATTGCAACCGGATTTACAGTAGCTGGGGAAGACATACCGGACAACGTACTTCCGGAGGCGGCAATTGTGTTGGGGAGTGTTGCCACGGTTCCTTTTGCATTCCCAGGTACCCATGAAGTTCCAACTGCTCTAGAACCGTTTTTAGAAGACCACAAGGTGTTTTTGTTGTCCCACCATGGGGCTGCAACGATTGGGAAGAACTTGTTCGACGCATACCATAGGATGGAAACATTAGAACGAGTGGCTCAAATTTTGATGGTTGCCAAGACTCTGAATACGGTGCGACCTATGCCAGATTCCGCCTTTGATCGCCTTTTGGCATCTTCTCTAAACGGAAACTTGGACTAAGACGCCTTTGATCGCAAATTCTTGTATCATCTCTCGAATCTGCACTCTCTTTAAAAAAAAGCAATCCTGGTAATTTATTGCATTGCAATTTTGGTTTGGACTGCTACAATAATATCTAATCTTTCCCGTTTTATGGGTCGAACGGGATCAAGGAGCAGCAAAAGAATGAGTAAGGGTTTTTCGATTTTGGCAATAGGTGCGGTTTTGGCTTGCAATATAGCAGTTGCAGCACCGACTTTAGTGTGGACAAACACGCAAGCAGGTTCAACGGCTGACGGTGGTGACTTTTTCACCTCTGCTGGAACGGATGCTGCAGGCAATGCGTATGCTGTCGGCACAGTTCTAAACGGTGCCTCGCCCAACGACTTTGCAGACATTGCGATTGTAAAGTACAACAGCGCTGGCGTAGTTCAGTGGACCAGAATGTACGATCGCAACGGTTTCGACGATGTGGCATTCGATGCAAAAGTTGATTCTGCTGGCAACGTGTATGTCTGCGGATATTCATCCCTTGACAATACGAGCACAAACACAGACGTTCTCGTATTGAAAGTCACAACCGCGAACGTAGTTGCGTTTGCTACTACTTATGTGCCAGGCGCGAACAATGTAGATGAGTATTCTTACAAGATCGCTGTCAACGCTCTAAGCGAGTGCTACATTGCTGGCGAAGCCGGTGCTACGGGTGCTGTGCCATACGATGCGGCCATATACAAAGTTAGCGCCGCGGGAGCTTTTGTGTGGCAGCGTGTTTTCGCTGGCTCAGGTTTGGAATATGATGCACTAGGAGACATTGCCGTTGCTTCAAACGGTGACGCTGTAGCTTGTGGGCTGATTTCCAACACAAATGCAGACGCGATTGTCTGCCGAGTTACACCCGCCAATGTCATCGTGTTCAATGACACGTACGCTCCTACAGGTTCTACATTTAACGATACTGAGGCGGTCGCTCTCTCGCTCAATTCGACAGGAGACGCTTTCGTAACTGGTATCACATTTAAGGAAGACACGCCCGGTTTTCGGCAAGAGGCTTGGGTTCGAAGATATGGAACGACAGGAACTGTTGCATACACCACAATTTACGATGGCAATGCCACCGGAATCACGACAGCACGAGACATCGTAGTAGATGGAACCAGCAATGCGATCTTTGTAGGTGAAACCACAGTTGGCGGTACATTAGATGCTAATGCTAACCAGTACGTTCGGAAACTTGGCCCAACTGGAACTCTCTTAGTAAGCAACACTCGTGACGGCGGATTTGGCGATTTCTATTCTTCAGTCGGAATACTCGCAAGCGGCAGAATTGTTTGTGCAGGATATTCTTTCTTGGACGGTTCACCTGTACCAGCAAATTGCGACGGCGTATTGACCGAATATGCTTCAGCAACTTTGGCTCAAGATTCCGTAGTTACCTATAACGGCTTAGGCAATGACTGGGATCAATGGCTTGACATGACGGTTGACGGCTCAAGCGTTTACCTCACAGGTGGAACTTATGCGAATTTTACAGATCAGAACGGATTAGTTAATCGCTATAACTACGCGGCAATCATTAATCCTGCTTCCTACACAATTGTCTCAGGACTGGATTTTGGTGGCAGTTTGGCAAGTTTGTTCAATAGCGACAATGACCCAATTTTCGTTCTACTCGATGAATTCGATGCGACTTCGCGTGTTCAGTTCGACTCAACATCGCCAATAGCGGCTCCGACTTCAATCAAGGTGCATTGCGAGTTCAAAAGCTCGAGAAACGACCTTACTTGTTTTAGTCAAGCTTGGAACTACACCACGAATACGTATGTGTCATTTGACGTACGCGTTTCGACAATCGCAGATGTAGCCTTCATTGGCAACATAACTGGCACTCTGGCCAACTTTGTCGGCCCTGCAAGTGCGATTCGAACACGTCACTTCACTGTGACGAACCAGGACGTTTCTGACATAGATGGATGGACGGTCGCGATTGATCGCTGGGTTTGGGAAATCCAGTAGATTAAGGCAAACTGAAGCACCGTGATAGCCCCGAAGGATACTTCGGGGCTATCCTGCTTTGAGTCACAATAATCCCTATGCGATTTCAAGCACCCAGAGGCACCGAAGATGTTTTGCCAGAAGCGTCCCATGCTTGGCAACGACTTGAATCCACATTTCGGAGCCATGTCGCCAAATACGGCTACGAAGAAATTCGAACACCGACCTTTGAGGAAACAGAGCTGTTTCTCCGGAGCGCAGGAGAAACCAGCGACATCGTCACAAAGCAAATGTACGATTTTCTCGATAAAGGAGGGCGAAGCAACACGCTAAAAGCAGAAGGCACCGCGCCAGCCATGCGCGCGATGATCGAGCACAATCTGCTTCAGCAGATTCCGCAAAGAATCTCTTACATTACGCCAGTTTTTCGGTATGAACGGCCCCAAAAGGGGCGACTGCGCGAGCACCACCAAGTTGGGATTGAACTGATTGGCAGTTCGTCGCCTGCAGCCGATGCCGAAGTGATTGAAATTGCTGTTCGATTCTATGAAACATTGGGGCTAACTGAGTTTTCGGTGCTCATCAACTCGATCGGCCGCACACAATGCCGTGAATTGTATCAGGCGGCATTGCTTGCTTATGCAAAGTCGTATGTTGACGGACAGGCCGAAGAGTCTCAGGACAGAATTCGCAAGAATCCGCTTCGGCTCCTTGATTCCAAAGATTCGGAAGCAGTTGAACTTATGAAAAGCGCACCGAGCATTCTGGATTTTCTGGAGCCAGAGTCCAAGACAAATTTTGAGGAATTGCAGCGGATTCTTGATCAATCGCGTATTCAATACGAAGTGGCTCCGCAAATAGTTCGGGGTCTTGATTACTATACGGAAACCGTTTTTGAACTGCAAGTGGACACGATTGGTGCCCAGAGTGCTATCGGCGGAGGCGGGAGGTACGACAATCTAATCAAGGAACTTGGCGGCCCCAATTTACCAAGCGTTGGCTTCGGAATCGGCATCGAACGAGCCTTGCTGACGCTAGAAGCGGCTGGGATTTCTTGGCAACGCAGCGGGTTAGATGTTTACATTGTTATCGCTGAACCCGGATTGCTAGATTTGGGTAGAAACGTATCGGATCAGCTTCGAAGCAGAGAAATTTCGGTTGTAATGGATTACGATGGCAGGAGCATGAAGAGCCAGCTGAAGCAAGCAGATCGTCACAATTCTCGATTCGCTTGTATAATCGGCGAAGACGAAGTGAATTCAGATTCGCTAACGATTCGAGACCTCAGGACTTCTTCCCAACAAACGCTTCCAACACAGGAGGCAATTGAGTTTCTATGCGCAACTGCGGACTAGCTGCTTTCGGACTTGTAATACTCGGATCACGGTCTTTTGCTCAAAGCCCCGACGTGTTGATCCGGCTAGATGCTACTCTTCAATATCGGTTTCAGCCTTCTTCAGACAGCGGCATGAAGGGATACGACCCGATGGGCCGCTACTCGACTGTTGCACTTGATTTCACGCTTGAACCGGGCTTCAACGTCGTTGTTTCGCAGAAATTTCAACGCATTCCGAACGATGCTGACCCTGATTCATTTGACGAATACTACATTGAGGATAAAGGCTATTGGAAAGTAGGGAAGCAGTATTTGCAGTTTGGCCGGTCCATTGTTTTGAGGGAATCTGTTTACGCCGGAACGATTCGACTGACAGTCGGCGACCGAGCCTATCCGTTTGTTCTCGCGTATGCGGATGCTGGAGAAGGACGTCAACGAGGCTTCATGGCGAGAATCGGAGACAAAGTTGGTTTCACCATAATGGAAGGGCACAATTTGGCAATAAACGCGACTGCCCTTACTGTTATTCGGCGGCCAGAGGATTCGCCCGGAAGGGGCCGCGGATATGAGCGCACTTTTGGAATTGACGGACGAATTGCAATTGCACCGAACGTTAGCGTTTCCCTTGATCATGTTTCATTTCGAAGAGGTGAGACATCTCAAGACGAGCTGCTCGATGTCACAGATGTTTCGCTTACTTGGATGCCAAAACCCGACCAATTTGCAACGATCGCTCTCACGCATGAGTGGAAATCAGTTTCGACACTCCTTCGCTTGAAAGGACAATTCGCAGTTAAGGACGGCCTATATTTAGAACCGTTCATACGCTTCAAAGAAGGCAGAGTTTTTGATGCTGCTCTATCATTGAGGATCAAACCTTGAAATTCAAGATTCATCCTGTAGGCTGGATGTTTGTTGGCCTCGGATTTATGGGTCTGATCCTTCAACGCCCTGAGATGATGGTGCTCGGTTTTGGCGGATTCGTCGTTATGATACTTGCAGGCAGTTTTAAATTGTCGTCTCAATCTCGCAACTCACATCCGCTAGATCAAGTCAAGAATGAAAACCGATCTCGGCTGATGCCACTTGTCAAGCTAGGCCGAGAGATCAACGAGATTATTGAAATCAATAAGGATAATGGACTCGTCAGAGTCATGGGAAAGGAAGCTCAGGAAGAGTGCGATAATCTAATGGAGCAGTCAATTAAGCTGTTGAACACTCGTGACCAATTGAACAGCGCATTGAATAGCTCCTCAAATCTTGAGGCAACGATCACTCGGCTCCGGGCAAATGTAGAGTTGGCAACAACCCAACCAGAGCGCGAAATGTTAGAATCAGGAATTCAAGCTCACGAATCTCAACTTGAACAAGTGCAGAGGGCTAGAGTGGCAATTCAAGGGATTGATGCTAACCTTTCACAAGCCGTCGCACTTTTGTCAGAATTGAGAACAAGGCTTGCTTTGGCAGCGACTTCAGGAAGCGAAGGCGAACAGGAAACTATGCGAGAAACATTATCTCAACTTCATGCACTTACGAACTCATTTGACGAAGCCGAACAGGTCTTCGGAGTCAAATCATGAGCGAAGGGAAGCGAGCGTACGACATCTTGCGCGGCTATGTTGGCCGCGAATGGGACCGCATATCTGGAGTTGACTACGAATCGGCGGAAAAGGAGCTTGAAGAGGCACTAAAGTCTCCTAGATCACATCGTCCATCTGAAGAGGTAGAGGAATACATCGTCACAACTCGCGAATTGACCGATGCTGAAAGGCCCGCTTATGCACGAAAGCTACTGGGAGTGCCGGAGAAAGCGAAGTTCGTCGAAATCCGAAAAAAGTACATCGAACTCAGCGACCGTGCAGATCCAAAGCGCTTCCCAGTGGACTCGAAGGAACGCGAGCAGGCAGCGCTCATTCAGCGGCGCGTGGCATGGGCGTATCATGTTCTTACGGAAAATCTGGACGGGACTGAAAAGAGGTTTCGGACGCTGGAGATTGACTGACGGGGTGATTGGGTCACTGGGTCAGTTAGGCAAATGGGTTTAGGGTTCAGGGTATAGGGTGTCGGGTCATTGGGTAAATGAGTCACTGCAGTGAATGGGTTCGGGGTATAGGGTAGGGTGTCGGGACATTGGGTCATTGGGCTGCACCCCATACCCTAAACCCTACGAACCATCCAATCCATCTGCGCATCTTGCTTCCCTAAGGAATCTAAAAGGGACGAACGGCTTCGGCGCCTGCCACGTCCCCTATGTCCCACTTGCCTTCAAGTCCTTTTAATGCGGACAGGTTTCGAGCCAACGCCTGAAATCCACTCGCGTACCTACTCTTAAACCTGAGCCGGTGCCAACCGTAGAGGGTCCGTTCGCGGCGTCCCAGTAGTTGAACCTCGCATCCACGACGCCTCCATTCGTCGGAATGGTCGCGTTCGAGGAAAGGACAACGCCGAACACTCCGGTCGAACCTGTTGTGGCGGCGAAGCAATTGCGTCGAATCACGAAATCCGACATTGTTCGACTTGGCGCTGATCCTCCTAAAATGCCGACACAATAGTTGCCGGCCGTAAAGTGATTGTTGTTGATTGACACGACATCGTGAGATACCGCATTTGTCCCAACGTTTATTGCTTGAAATTGAACTCCGAACATCCTGGCGACGATTTCGTTCTTTGAGATCGAAAGATTACGTACGGCAAATCCTAGGCTGCTCGATAGCACTCCCGAAACACAGTTCCTGATCCGATTGTTCGCGATGCGCACATCGTGGATATCGTCTAAGCCAGCTTGAACTCCGATTCCATATGCGGCACTGCTGTTATTTGGATTTGATTGGCCAACGTCAATGTCGTTCTTCGCCACTATTGCGCTATGGACTCCATCGAGGACAATTCCAGGAAAACCATAGTCTCCATTTGCTGTCGTTACCGTTGCCATGACGATCATGTTGCCAACGACCTCAGCGCCGTCTGATGCATACAAAAATATTCCTGTGCCTACTCCAGGCACTTGGTCGTTGATAAGATTAGATCGGATCGCAAGGTTGCTGGATCGGACACCGAGATTATAATCGCCCATTTCCACTGCTACGGTTATACCGGCGGCGATGGGCTGGTGCATCCAGTTGTAGGAAATGTCGATCCCATTAAGCGCCTGCGGCCCCGAAACTGCACGTCTAAACGAAAAGGGATCTGCGGCCCACTCCATAATTTCGAGACCTTGAATGGTTACGTTGTCAGACGTCAGCACGAATCCCCCCAAGATCCGCGCTTCCGTTGCCCGAGCCTGTGTCGGAGTCACGCCGACATTTGGTCCATAGATCTGCACAGGAAGCGTCACGTTGATCGTTCCTTCGGGATAGGTTCCAGCCAGGACGAAGATGTCTTCACCTGGCAGCGCGGCATTGATTGCGGCTTGAATTGTGGGTTGATTAGTCGGCACAATAATCGTCGCCCTTGCAAATGGTGCTGCCAGCACCGCCAAAACAACGGAAACACACGTCAATAAATTAGTTTCTACTCTTATCATTTCGAGCTCCTTCCGCGCCCTCAGAAATAGGCACGTAGTATCAGTATAAGGGATAGGTTGATATTTGAAATACCAGGTTTTTGAACTCAATGAATCCTTGATTTCTGAACCGGCGTTCAATCTCTTAAACTTAACCCTTGCTGCTACGGAATTGGGTTGCGGCAGCCACAGAACAAATTGAGATGAACGGCTGCGCAGACACAAAACGGTTTCCAGTTGATGCTATGGAAAGAGAGTAAGCGACCTTGATTCAGCTTCGCGTTGCCACGGCTCATCAAGTTTTAACAGAGAATCTAGACGGTACGGAGAAGAGGTTTCGGTCGTTGGAGATTGATTGAATTCGGGTTCAAAGGGTCATAGGGTAATTGGGTCGTAGGGTTTGGGGTTTAGGGATCAGGGTATAGGGTAGGGTGTCGGGTCATTGGGCTGCACCCCAAACCCCAAACCCCAAACCCTACGACCCATCCAATCCATCTAACTTTCCAGACAATACATGGAATAAGTACTGGGAAAGGTACTCTAGGTGCTTACTTATGGGGAAACGGGGACTTTGGCTGGTTGGGCCTATTTTGGGGCTTATGTGTGGCAATGCTTTTGCCGCACCGGCTCGGCTTTTTGGAAACATTGTTTATGTGAATGAATCTCCGGTATTGGTGATTCGATCTGGAAACCCCACAAGCCGCACCCGATCCTTCATTTCTTCGCTCAATCGTTATTCCGGCGGCGCGAAAGCCCGCGCCGAATCTAAAGGTTCAGAAGCACAAATCTTTTTGAATGACCGAAGCGTTTTTCGGGTTGAGACCGAAGATTCCGAAGCGGCAAACACAAGTCCGCTTGACCTTGCGAAATCATGGGCGGCGAACCTGAACAAGGCGCTTTCGCTTCCGCCGCTTTCCGTTGGCTCGAAATCTGTTTCTATAGGGAATGGAAAGGATGTTCGAATCCCGTTGACGGGAAGATTAGCATTGAAAGCATCAGTAACCTCTTCTGATGAAACAATTGTAAGTGCTAGAAGAGTGCCAGGCAATATAGTTTTGACAGGCGGCATGGCGGGTTCAGCGAAGATAGTCGTGACTTCAGGTTCGCAAATGTCAACGATTTCAGTGCGAGTGATGCCGTTTGCGGCAATGTTTCCCCAAAATGCCGCGGTAACTGTAACTGGGGTTCCTGCGATCGGTTCCATTTGCAAAGGGGCGGTTGAATCTGCAATTTGGAATCAATTGAAAACAACGCCTAGTTCAGAAATTCGCTTTGACGTTCCTGAAATTGGTTCTTTGGCTCCTGGAGAAGCAAAGACGATTCCGGTTCGGGTCAATGTTTCCGCACCCGAATCTCAAACAAGTGAAGGCATCGTTTACGTAGTGATCCGAAATGCGCCAAAAGTTGTGCAGAGTGAAACTGAACTTTGGTACTGCAATTTTCCAGAAACGCTAGAGAATATCGGTCAAGTTTTTGGCGGGCGAATTCAATCCGGCAAGCCCGTTCGGATGCTATTTCACCATGTGAATGAAGCTAGAAAGGGACTTCTGTTTCACGCACAAGTTATAAACAAATCTGATAGGCCCGCAACGGTCTTGTTGATTCCTGGCGATTCGCAAGTTGACAAGAATCCTGTATTTGCTGGCATTGAAGCTGGCGGTTCGTTTTTACGAAATTGGATGTGCAGTTCGGGAGAGATTCTTACGATTCCTCCTCATTGCTCGTTGCCGATTTCGCTTAAGCGATTGGCTCCGCACGAAACGGTTAGCGGACTGATTTACCTCGCGCTATTGGAAGGCGGGCCAAATTCTGTGATGGTTCGAGCAGATGCGAAACTGCCTTTTCAACCCGATTACCGGTGGTCGCAAACATTGGCATCGAATACCCCTTGGCGTGTTCTAGGTGCGATGCCGATTCGGGGGGATGATGGCGAAAGTACGCTGATATCACCTCACATTTACCCTGTGCCATTTAAGGAACTAGATGTCAATTATTTGGTCGGCGGGCGGCACAGTTTTGTAAGAATTGGACAGCAACCAATCGCCAATTCAAGCGGTGAAATGTACCTCGATGGCAATTTTGGCGTGATCTACACGATTCGAGCACGAGTTGAAAATCCAACATCAGTTGCCGCAGATGTGGAAGTTGTATTTGAAGCTAGTGCAGGGTATTCAGGGGCACTGTTTGCAGTAAATGGGCAAATTCTTCGTACCCCGCTTCTTCAACCCAAAGACGAGCGCAGGATCCTGAGGCTTCGATTAGAGCCTGGAGCTTCAAGACTCTTTACTTTGCAGACTATTCCGCTTTCTGGAAGCAGCTACCCGATAACGCTCGCATTTCGACCTTTGGAAACTTCAAGCAGGGATATTTCGAGTTCGCGTAAGCTTAAGTTATGAGCGACGAACGCAAGCATCTGAGCGACTTGTTCGGTGTTGTGCAATTTGACCCGAAAAACGCCGGACCAGCTCCTTCATGGCTTTCAAAAAAGGGGAAAACACCCGAGGATTCTAAGAAACTCGGAAATGCGGCCTTGGAAGCAGGGAACACGAAGCTAGCCTTAGAGCACTTTGGGCGAGCAGTTGAACAATCCAAGGGAAGTTCATCGGCTCGTGTAGATTTGGCGATAGCGCTTGAAATGTCGGACAGAGAAGAGGAATCTCTGGCAATATTGAATGGAGTAATCGAATCTGATGGCGATTGTGCAGAGGCGAGAGTTGTTTTAGCAGAAATTCATCGCCGGAATTCGCAGTTTCAGTTAGCTATAGACCAACTAGAACGTGCAATCGCAACGGAGCCGAGCAATTCGAACTACCATTTCAAGCTAGCTGAAGTTTGCAGAGACGCAAAGATGCTTTCCGGCGCAATTCGTGCCGCTGAAAGGGCCGCCATTGTTGATCCTACGAATTCCTTTTATCACTACTGGCTCGCCGATTTGCTAATGGAAATGCGAAAATTTTCAGAAGCCTTGGAGCCTCTAAAAGCGGCGCACGATTTGTCGCCTGGGGACGACTACATTCTCATGAAATCCGCCGTCGCTTTTTGGGGCGCAGAACAGAAGCCGAAGGCTCTAAAAGCGATTCGATTGGCAAGCGAATTGGACCCAGACCGGAAACTGTATTTGGCGCTTGAGGCGTGGTTTCAGGCCGGTGGGGTTAATGGTAGTCAATCCTTGGTTGATCTCGACAGGTATGAGAATGATGAATTTGAGAGAATTGTGAAGTCGCTAGCCCCCTACTTATCCGAAGAATGAAGATGAGGAGGGGGTTGGGGGTGGAGTCCGGTTCTAATTCCCAGGAGGCGGTGTTGTCGGAACAACATCTCTCGGCAACATCGAATCTGCACATGCCAAATTGTACGAAGTTACCGCCGCCGCAGTACTTGATTGAATCAAATACGCATTGATCGCCGCAGCCAATTTGTCATGCTGAGTATGGTGAACATAGTTGTAGTCGCTCACGCCCGTTTCCATCGTGAAGAATCCAGGAACACCCACTGCATTGAAGCTCGCATGATCGCTGCCGCCGCCGCGAGGCATTCGCGCAGTGGCGTTAAATCTCATCGGCAGTTCTGGGAATGCAGCTACCAAAAGGTCAATGGAAGGTTGGAAGTAGGATCGCTGAGTTTCAAGTCCAACAAATCCGCCCCAATAGTTCGTCCCGCCATCATCAACTAAGCATGCGCTGATCTTAGGCATTTCGGCTTTGTGAGCCTCTACGTATGCTCTGGAACCAAACAGCCCCTGCTCTTCGCCTGTCCAGAGAATAAATCTTATGGTTCGTTTTGGCTTAGCGCCCACTAGATTCAAAATGCGAGCGCACTCTAAAGCAACGCTACTTCCAGTTCCATTGTCCAGCGAACCTTGTGAACCTGGGCCATCCCAACTATCAAAGTGTCCGCTGACGATGACGATTTCGTCGGGCTTTTCAGAACCCCTAATTTCGGCAACCACATTTGAATGAACAATCGGTCCCTTTCGGAAACTCTGTTTCAAGTCGAATTCGAGTTCAACTTTCTTGCCAGTATTGATTGCAGTCGTAACTGCCTCGAAATCGCTCTTGCGGATCGTGATTTTTACGTCCTTGGGCAATTCTTCCCATTTGATGCTGTATCTTCCGCCAGTAAGAACTAGCTCATTCCTGGAACCGGAAATTTGCCCTTTGATGCCAGCTTTGATCGCTTCGGCTAAAATCGCGTCGCGGATTTCTTTGGTTTGCAAATTTGCTGTTCCGGCAGGATACATGAGCATCCATGCGCCTCGAAAAGAGCTTCGATTTTTAACAAATTCGTCCATTGTCAACGGCTCCATAACTGCTCGTCCTTTCTGAAGCCCTTTGGTTCCTGGCATCCAGCTTGCCGTAGTGAACTGAAAATCTCGAACTGATGGCGAAGTCATTCTTCCCACATGTCCGGTCTTGGCGCGGTCAAAGCCAACCGGCCACTCGCCCCAATTTTCCAGGTGAACGTTCGTGCAGCCGAATTTGGTGAACTGTTCCATCGCCCAGATCGAGCCTTGCTCAAGGGCAAGGGAACTTGTGAGCCGTGCTCCGATTTGCTCGGTGATCGTTTCAAGGTGAATTCGGGTCTGGTTTTGCGATTTTCCGGTTTCGATAATCGCTTTCAAAATGTCGGGGTTGCCTTGGGCAAATGTGCTCGATGCAGTCGCAAGAGCGAGAAGAGAAATCCAATACTTCATGGCCATGGTTTCAGTTTAACTGAAGCGGGCGGCAATTTGAAAGGAGTCGGGCGAAAATGAGGAATTTGGAGAGCTTTGAGAGTGATTGAAGTAATATTGGGAAGTTAGCACGGGCAAACGTCCCGAGTTTGGGAGTTAGTTCGAATGAAGGCTCTTCTTGTTCGTGCAACCGCTCTTTTGGTGCGACCGGAACTTATCCAGGACATTTACGACATTCCTTGAAGGGAAACTAATGGAAAGTGTCGAACTATTAAACTGATGGACAACGAACTGATGGACAGAGTGCGACACCTCGCCAAAGACGGCATTTCTGCCGAATACAAGACTTTTGGAAAAGCAATCGTCGCCCTTACCGATGAGATCGCAAAGTTGAAGGATGATCTGAAGGAAGCGCGCCAGGAAATCAAGGAGGCGAAATCCGGTGCTAGCCCGACGGCCCTGGCCAAGCCGACGATTAGGATGCCAGGTTTCGCACAGGCAGAAGGCGAAACGGAGAGCGGGGGAGACGAAGGCGACGAACCCGAGGTCGAGACCCCTTCCGGTGTTCCTGCTCCCCCAAGCCTTGGCTCGTTTGGCGGATAGAGTACAGATTTTCTGCCAAGGCACAGAACAAGTTGGATTGAGATCTATTTGTGTGACACGTTCATCATAGGATCGTATTCGTCGCTGTAGCAACCTCGTACGAGAAGCAATTGGACGAGCTCTATGCCTCGCCGGAGTGCCACTCCCTACTCCCTCGAAACAAGCCCCTCAGCCTTAGATTGCTCAGTTGCAACTACGACCTTCAACCTAGAAAGTCTTCGCCCATCTGTCTCAACAACGGTGAAACGGAACCCTTCAACATCAATTGAGTCTTCCAGTTTCGCTTGCCTGCCAAAAGCTCCAAAAACCAACCCACCAATAGTGTCGTAGTCTTCGCTCTCGAAATCGGAGCCTATTTCTGAATTCACGTCGTCCACATGCGCCCGGCCGTCCACCAACCATCCGCCTGGAATCTCTTGCACTTCGGGCTCTTCAACATCGTATTCGTCAATGATGTCGCCGACCAATTCTTCAACGATGTCTTCGATCGTGACAATACCCGCGGTGCCGCCAAACTCGTCTTGAACAATCGCCATCTGAGTTCGGTGATGTCGCAATTCCTTTAGCAACTCATGCAGGTTTTTGCTTTCCGGCACAAATAGCACAGGGCGCATCAGCGTTCGCAAATTCGGAGCTTTGTTGTTTACGATTGCGGTAAGCATGTCCTTGGCGTGAATGATGCCGACGATCTGGTCGTCGGTGTCTTCAAAAAGCGGAATTCGGGAATGGCCGGTTTCTTGAATAAGCTTCATGACTTCTGTTGGATCGCTCCGGACGGACATTGCATCCAGATCAACTCGCGGCGTCATTATTTCTCGTGCAATCGTGTCGCCAAACTCAAATACCGAATGCAGCAGTTCTTTTTCCTCAACTTCGAACTCGCCAGCGACCTCGGCAGTATCAACGATGGTCTTGATTTCTTCTTCCGCGGCGTTGAGCATGGTCAGCGTTGCCCTTCCGCCAAAACGCGAAGTAAACGAGTTGGCTACTACGGTAATCAGCCAAAGCGGTGCGGCAAAGATAAAGGAAGCTGCCTGGATGAATCTGCTTAGCACAACTGAGATTCGTGGGGGGTGCAACGAAGCGAAACTCTTAGGGATCAGCTCTCCAAAAACGAGATTAATTACCCCGATCGGCAAAGCGATGATTAGCGTCGCCAACGTGATGTTCCAATACGTTAACTCCCAATTCATCAATCTCGTCGCTGTTGGAGCCAAGAGGAAGCAAGCAAGCACCATGAGCAGGCGGACAGTTTGCGAGCCTAGCGAACAGGCTGAAGCGTATCGAACTTGGTTTTCGAGCATTTCTTGAACTCGTTTGGCTTGGCGTTCGTTTTGCTCCTTCAAGAATTTCAGATGGACGGCTCTCAGGTGTTCGACTGCGGTTTCAGCAGCGACGAAGATTCCGTTCAGGATGATGAGCCCCAAAATCCCTGCAAGGGTGATCCATTTTGGCGAATCGTCCACGCCACTTAGCGTAATCTGTGAAAGCTCCTGCCTTGTCCCCATGGGCCCAAGGGCTGCAAGCACGGTCAAAAAAGCTAGTACGAGTACAGCCGCGAAGCGGTCTTGCCACTTTCGGATCGTATCGGATGACCGAACCTCTGCCTGTTGAAGTTTAGATGGTAGTCGTTTCATTTTGGTGCTATCCCAAATAAAATCAGCCCAGTCATGACTCCAACGGTGGCTCCAAGAGTTAGTTCAAAAATTGAGTGGAACTTTGCCTCAAATCGGCTTTGAGCTATGATTCCAGCCAGCAAAACAGCAATTCCTGAAACAAGAAAATTATCGCTTAAAAACATTATTGCTGTGGCAAAGAAGAACCCAAAAGCCGCATGGCCGGAAACAAGTCCGCCTTGCAAAACGGAGCCTCGCTTCCCAAGTCCCTTGCCGATTACTACAATGACAAATAGAAGTACGGTTCCGGCAATCAATCGGGCAGCGAACGGAATTCCAATGCTAGGCGCCGCGAAATTGAGCTTAATTTCTTCCCAGCGATTGTCGCCAAGAAGCATTAACGCTCCAACGACCAGAGCGACAATCGTCGTAATCATTACCGCGCCGGCAGCAATGTCCTTGGCAAATCTAGCCAAGGGGTGATAGTTGGGCTGCACAAGGTCCACCGTGGCTTCGATTGCGCTGTTAAACATTTCAGCAACCAAAACTAGTGAAATCGTAAAGATAAGTACAAGTAGCTC
Source organism: Armatimonadota bacterium (assembly GCA_031400935.1). Taxonomy (GTDB): domain Bacteria; phylum Armatimonadota; class Fimbriimonadia; order Fimbriimonadales; family Fimbriimonadaceae; genus JANNJE01. The sequence goes on along the minus strand of JANNQV010000017.1, from coordinate 37,446 downwards.
TCTCAATCGAAGACCGAAAAAGATTCCGGCGAGCACTACGATAAACACCACATAAAGGTGAATTCGCATGTGCTTTTGCGTTCTAAAGGTGAAAACCAGCCCGTTCAGAGCTACCTTAAATGGCCCTAACGCATCCTTAGTGCTTCGGCTCATCTTGGATCCTCGCTGGTTACCAAGGCATGTAGCGCGCTTGTCCAAGTTGGGTCATGCTTTAACCCCAAAAAATCGCCCATTTCTGCCATTGCGATTTGCATTTTTCGTCGGTCAGCTTCGTTTTCATCATCGAATCCGCAAAGATGCAACACGCCGTGGATCACAAGATAAGCAAGCTCATCTTTAAGGGAAGCGCCTCGAAGGTTGGCCTGCACTTGGGCATATTCCGCCGAAATCGCTAAATCACCCAATTGATATCTGCCTTGGCGAGGCGTTTTTGGCAGATTGCGCGCAGGAAAAGTCAGCACATCCGTTGGCTCGTCAATTTCTCGAAACTTTCGATTTAACGTACGGATTTCATCGTTGCTGCAAAGTACTAAGGCGATTTCACCTGGCGGCAGTCCGTGGCGACTTGCCGTTGCAATAGCAGCTTGCCTTAGCAAAGTGGCCGGAACGCGAATGCCGGTTTCATTGCGGATTGAAAGAAAATAAGGACTAGGAGGTTCCATAGGATGAGCCATACCCGGCTCTAGGAATTAGATGTTGCGCATGGGAAAAAACAAGACAAAACCCGTTCCAAATTGGGTTGTCGCCGCATGGCAAAATGTCCGAGACTCGGTTGAGTCGTTATTCACGGTATTAGTATCGGCAGTTTGATGTAGCATTGAAGGGTAAGGAGCCTACATTCTGCTGACACGGCGTCGCTTTGCTCGTCGCCGCTTCTCGCTAGGCTTCTCGAAATGAGAATGTTCCTTCAATTCTCGTAGCAAACCGCTTTGCTGCAACTTCAAATTGAAGCGCTTAAGGGCGGAATCTATAGATTCGTTTTGCTGAATGGAAACATGAATCAAAGGTTGTACTCCTGCAAGGAAGAACTATTATGCAACATTTTGGCGATAGAGTCAAGTTCCATTAGGTACGATCATTTGCCATGGCCAAATTCGATGCTTCAAATCACTTTGGCTGGCAGTCTTCGGCGCAAGCTTGGCTTGAAACTGTGGAAGCCGATCCGAACCGAACACATTTGCTTGATCCCATTCTTTTAAACCTGTGCAATGACGTCTCTGGTCAAGAGGTATTGGACATTGGATGCGGAAACGGAAGGTTTTGCCAATTATTGGCAGATCGCGGTGCTGATTGCTTTGGCATAGACGTGGTTCCAAGCTTTGTCCAAGCGGCTACAAAGTTGAAAATTGGGAGTTTTGCATTGGGCGATGGAGCGCATTTGCCGTATCTTACAAATTCCTTCGATTTGGTGATCAGCTACCTTTCGATTTTAGACATCGAGGATTTTCGTGGAGCGATTGCTGAAATGTCAAGAGTTCTTCGACCAGAAGGAAGATGCATCGTCGCAAACGTACATCCGATGGTTTCTTCGATTCCAGGTTGGGTCAAAGATGAGGCAGGCCAAAAACTGCATTGGAGGGTTGACCGCTATTTTGAGGAAAGAGGGGAAGTTGCCGAATGGAGCGGGATTCGAGTGTTCAATTGGCATCGTCCGCAAGAAGCCTATTTTCGAGCGTTCCTGGATTCAGGATTTTCGCTCACCAAGCTGATTGAACCAAAACCGACGGAAGAGCAAGCAAAAGCTCGCCCAGCCATTGCCGACAATTTGCGAGTTCCGAACTTCATCGTGTACGAATGGACGAAAGCCTGAATCCCGATTTCACACGGTATGTGATCCACGAAGCCTACTGCCAAGGAGCATTCCCTATGGCAGAGCCAAGCGGCGAGATTCGTTGGTACGTTCCCAATAAACGGGCACTGTTTCCTATTGAGGGCATTCGCGTGTCTAAGTCGCTATCCAAAGTGATAAAGAGCGATAAGTTCTCGGTTACTTTCAATCAAGAATTTGAAGAAGTAATGCGTTGCTGTTTGCGTCCAGATGGAAACTGGATATCAGAAGAGATGATTCGGGTTTACACGCTCATTCATCACGAAGGTTGGGCGCATAGCTGTGAAGTTTGGCTCGATGGAAAACTAGTGGGTGGAATTTATGGCCTTCAAATCGGCACGTGCTTTTCCGCAGAATCCATGTTTTACCGCGAAACTAATGCTTCCAAAATTGCACTATGGGCGATGGTGAACCGGTGTCGGGAGTGCGGATATTCTATGTTCGATGCGCAGATCATGAATCCGCATCTGGCGAGTTTGGGCGCATTTGAAATTGGGCAAGAAGAATTCCTAAATAGGTTGTGAACCAATTTGAAAGTGCTGCCCTTAGACACTTTGTGATTGTGGATGCTTGGATGCTGGAATGCAGGGACGAGCGGAAACTTACGGCATCCCCCGCATCCCCCACATCCCCAAACTCAATTCGCCGGACAAGGAGCCGTGCCTTGCTTGAAAGGATCCCAATAGCTGTCGGGACCTTTGACTTCTAAATTGTTCAAAACATCGAGATACCTTCGTGGATGCGAACTTTGATCCAAGTTGACAACATTGATCATCCCGCCCCAACGTTGCGCCCCATACATTTCGGCTTGTTCATCGGTCGGTCGGCCTTGTGGAGAGAAAAGAACCGAATTCCCCAAATTTTTCCAATACTCGGCGTAGTCTCCGTAGCAAACCCACAACGTCTGATAGCCCGATCCAACTAAAGGTTGAGGCTTTCGCGGCAAGACTACATAGTACGAAGCATCGAACAACAGCGCGGTTGAAGCTTGGGCGTCAATCTGGCTCATGGATAGGCCGCCGCCCGTTGGCGTGTACCAAGTTGGGTTTGAGAACAGATACCAATTCACTCCATAGTTATTTTGCCCGCCATGGCTTTGGTATTCCGGAACATCCGTTGATACTCCGTGCTTGTCAAGTCCCACCCAGCTTTTTGGATTTCCCTGACAGCTAAGCAGCCGCTGCGTGGCACCATACAGCCAAATCTGATGATAGAAGTAAGAAGCGTCGCGCACACGCTCTCCCACATATTCCTGGGCAACTGTAAGTCCGTACGACTTGACAGCCTTTTGGTAATCGGGATTTATGCATTGCGTTTCTGGATCGCACATGCCGCCGGTACTACCTAAAATCCGAAATGGCGGCAAAGTTTCATCGTAATCGCTGGCATAGATGGTGGTCATCATGGCAACCTGGCGCATACCGTTCGAGCCGACATACCTTTGGAAAACCTGTCGAGCGCCAACAATGACTGGCGAAAGGATGGCCAGCAAGATGGAAATGATTGAAATGACAACTAATAGCTCAATTAGGGTGAAAGCCTTTCGCATCGCGCAACCTCGTTTCTATAATCTGTATTGTTGGATCAATTGATTGGTTACTGTATAGAGTGTTGGAGTGGCGACTTATTAGCGCCATTTTTCCGACTTTTTGTTCTATGTAACATGAACACTACGTTTTTCTAATTTTTATAATAGACTTACGTCTACTTATAGTGGAAAGAAAATTCTAAATCCCTAAAAAAGTCCATTTTTTTTTCCAAAAAAGGCTTGACTTTGCCAATTTTCATAGTAAGATACCTGTCACTTGAGTCTGCGCTAGGGATTGGCAAGACAAAGGGGTAGGGCGGGCGCCTTACAAAGATTGGGGCGGGCGACGGAGCAAGGAAGCGATGTCGCTCGCTCAAAAAATCAGGAGTACATCTAAAAAAGAAAATAAGGGGGTAGTTGGAAAGGGTTAGTGATTTCAATTCTAATAGTAATACCGTAATTGGCCTGTTCCGAAACAAAAATGCCTCACTTACCAGAAGGATTCCAACCGCTCATCGGCACCGATGAAACCAGCATTGACGACAAAGGCCGCGTCCTCATTACTAAAGCTAAGCGAGATCGGCTTGGCGAAAATTTTGTCGTGATGCTCGGCAAATCCGGCGGCATCAGCTGCTACCCTTCCAACATCGTTGATCAACTTCTTCAGGAGGTTTTCAGCGTGGACACGATGAACCCTGCAAGAGAAGAGTACACGCGACTCGTTCTTGGCAACGCATTTGATGAAATCACTTTTGACGCACAAGGCAGGATGGTTGTGCCAAAACGCATCCGGGAAGAAGCCCGACTTACAGGCGAGCTCTATGCAATCGGCTGCGGAGATCGAGTTGAAATTTGGGATCGCGACGAATGGGTGAAGTTCAATTTTGCACCTGAAAAATACAATGCCGAACGTCGAGAGGCCATTGAAAACTCATACAGTCAAATGTTGTTTAGCCGTCAGGCGACAAGGCTAGAGGTTTCCGCATGACCTCTGCACTCTTACAATTTGCATCTGGAAAACCACAAGAAGCAACTGCTCAAATGATGAGCGACCGCCCGGACAGCGATTCCTCCTCCCAAGCTGACTCGGGCGGTTTTTTTTCAGTCATCGAGCCAAATCACGATCCCGTGATGGTCAGCGAAATTTTGTCTGACCTGAATTTGCATCCAGGTTCCACAGTTGTTGATGGCACTTTGGGCCTCGGCGGACATTCCCAAAAGTTTGTTGAAGTCATAAAACCTGGCGGGACTCTCATCGGATTTGATTGGGACGAAGCAATGCTCGCTGTTGCAAGGCAACGAATCGGCAATCCAACAAATGTTCACGTCGTGTTAGTTCATGACGATTTTCGCGAGATCAGCAAAGTTTTGGACCGAATGGGAATGCGGGCGGATGGAATCTTGCTCGATTTGGGATTGAATAGCGGGCAAGTGGACGACCCAGCCAGAGGTTTTAGCTTTCGATTTGATTCGCCAGCAGATATGAGAATGGACCGAACTCGCGGAGAGCCTGCATCTGCACTTTTGAACCGAATGACCGCCGCTCAATTGGATCGAATTTTTACTGAATATGGCGAAGAAAAGTGGTCACGAAAAATCGCAATGGTGATAATTGAGAGGCGAAAGAAACTCCCGATTCGAACAACAAACGACATCTTGGATTGTGTATTTGAAGCGGTGCCTCCAAAGTTTCGTGACTTGCGAATCCACCCGGCGACTCGAGTTTTCCAGGCGCTTCGGATTGCAGTGAATCGCGAGTTAGAGGCGCTTGACCAAGCCTTGATAGATGCAGCCAGATGCCTTTCCGAAAATGGAGTGCTTTCGGTGCTGAGCTACCATTCTGGCGAGGATCGAATCGTCAAAAACGTTTTCCGCGACTTAGGTCGCGATGGGTTCAAGGACCTTCACAAAAAGCCGGTTATGGCTGGTCCTAGTGAGGTGGCTATGAACCCAAGGAGCAGAAGCGCAAAGCTTCGCTCGCTTCGTCGTGAGCCGTTGGGTTCTCGATAGTTGCTTGGAGTTAATCATGAGTGCAATACCTATCCCTCTGTCACCAAGAACCAACGCGCGAAATCCGCGTGCCACGAAATTGGAGCAAGTGAAAACCCGCGAACGAATTTTGACTCGATTATTTGTTTTCGTCTCCATTTCTGGTGCAACATTTTTGGCTTCAAGCCTTGTCGGAAACGTGATGTTGGAACAAGCGCGTTCAGATGGAAAGAAGGCACTTCGAACGACTTTGGCCGCTCAAGAGCAGCAGGCAACGCTTCAAAGACAAGTGATCGCAATGACCTCAGGCCGAAAGATTGCGAATTGGGCAAGAATCCACGGCTATGTAGCGACAGAGTATGGCGTCCAAACGTCATCAAGGAATAGTCGTGTCGCGTTCAACAGATAAGTCAAAGACTCTCAAATTTTTGCCTGGCATAGCTGTACTTGCTTTCGTGGCAGTCGCGGCAACGCAAGGTCATAAGCAAATTTTTGCAAGTGCAGAAATCCTTGAGAGGGGAGAAAAGAGCGGAAGATACATTTTCACAGCTTTTGACGAACCCAAGAGAGGCACAGTCTATACTTCCGATGGTGAAATCGCGGCTCAAAACGAGAATTCAGCAACGGTAGGGATTCGGTTCGACCGTGTACCGAACAGCGTTGGCTTCTTCATGGCAGTAAGCGAAGCGACTGGTATTTCCGCAACCGAGCTGGAATGTTTGGCTGCGGACGAAAAAATTCGCAGCCGAGTATGGCGACCAAGATTGAGCCCCGAACAAGTTCGAAGTCTTGAAAAAGTACGCTCGGACTGGAGAGCCGACGGACTTTCAATCCATCGTGGAGGAGTGCGAGAGTATCCATTAGGCGCGGCAGCATCGAGCATTTTGGGTGGAATTTCCGAGAGCGGGACTACATTTGGCCTTGAAAGTTCTTTCAATTCTGCTTTGGCTGGAACGCCTGGAAAAACGATCGGAATGGTAGACCGGGATGGCTCATTTTTGCCAATGCGGTTAGATCGCTCATCAGTCAAGCGAGTTGACGGCCAACCAGTCACTTTGACCATTGATAGCGAGCTCCAAATTTGCGCCAGTCAGGCTATCAGAAAAGCAGTTGAAGCCAATAAGGCGACATCGGGAACCGCAATCGTATTCGATCCTGGGAACGGGGACTTGCTTGCTATGGCCAATTGGCCAAGTTTTGATCCTGATGAGCCGCTCAATGAAGCAGGCGATTCAGGGGTCGCCGCTGGCATGAACCCGAACTATATGTCGGCTTGGGAACCGGGTTCGACATTCAAGATCATGACGCTCGCAAAAGGGCTTGATATGGGCGTTGTGAACATGGATGATACAGTTTCATGCACTGGTTCAATTCAGGTTTGGACAGGCAAGAAAATCAATTGCGCGATGCACAAAGGAATGAGGGCGCATGGCACTCTTGATTCAACCGCAGCAATCGCTCGAAGCTGTAACGTAACCGCATCCATTTGGGCAAAGAAAATCGGTCATCCGGCAATGACTCAATATTTGGAAGATTTAGGGCTTGTTTCCAAGACTAAGCTCGGACTTCCAGGAGAGCGATCCGGAACATACGATAGAAAAGAGTATGCAAAGGGATTGCAGTTGGCTTTGTTTGGATTTGGCCAGTCACTGAATGTTACGCCGGTAGGACTCGTTGCGGCTTTTGGGACGCTTGCAAACGGCGGCGTTCGGATGGAGCCCAGGATAGTCAAATCTGTTTCTGAAACTCAGTATCCAATCCGCGGATCTCAACCAATTCTAAAAAGGGAAACTTGCCAGGCACTGCTAGAGTGCATGACGCAGGTTTTTGAATCCGACCATGGAACCGGAAAATCGCTAAGAATTCCAGGGTACGAGCTTGGCGGCAAGACGGGCACCGCACAAAAAATCAATACGAAAACAAAAACGGTTGAAGGCGGCGGGTACGTTTCAAGCTTTGTTGGATTTGTGCCGGCAAAGAATCCAAGAGCTGTAATTTTGGTGATGGTGGATGATCCAAAAGTGCAGTACTATGGTGCCGAGGTCGCTGGGCCGGTTTTTGTTGAGCTTGCTAAAAAGACGATTGAACGCTTGCACATTCCTAGGACGGCTCTGCAAGAAGTTAGCGTCCCGGTTCAAAGATTGATTTCGCCCGAAACTGAATCCATTCAAGTGCCTTCGAAGCGCCCGAAGCCAGTCGTAAACGTGTCAGCGAAACGCATTGGCTCAAAAGATATAAGTTCAACTTCCAATGACCGAAAACGAGCGACTTCTGAACCCAAACTGGAGAAGGCAGGCGGGCAGTAGTGCTGTTATCGGAGTTGTTTCTCGAAGCTAACGTAACCCCAGACAAAATCATCGGAAACGCTGAAATCGGGATGCTTTGCGCTGATTCGAGGGCGATAAAGCCGGGCGAAGTTTTTGTCTGCATGCCTTCGCAAAACTCCGATTCCCATTCTTTCATTGGCGATGCGGTCAATAAAGGCGGGTCGGCTGTAATCGTTCATTCTTTGGAAGCTTTCGAAATCTGGAAGGGAAAGGTGCCAACTGCCTTTATTGGAGAATCTGAATTCGAAGATTCGATTTGGCGCCTGGCCAAAGTAGCTTTTGGCGATCCTAGCAAGGATTTGAAGATCATTGGCGTAACGGGCACGAATGGAAAGACGACGGTTGCCTGGCTCATGCGAGATATGCTGGAAGCACTTGGCATTTCAACTGCTTACATCGGGACGCTAGGATTTCATTTGTTGGGCGAAGAACACGAGGCGCTGAATACGACTCCGTTTTCAATTGACATTAACCGAATGTTGGCGGAATGCCGAGATCGGGGAATTCAAGTCGTCTCAATGGAAGTTTCATCTCATGCCTTGGCCCAAAAACGGGTGGACGGAGTCGAATTCGATGCGGCGGTGTTTACGAATCTGACGCAAGACCACTTGGATTTTCACGGCACGATGGAAGACTATGCGGCTGTGAAAAAGCGGCTGTTTACGGACTTTCCAAAGGCTTCAAGGAAGAAGTTTGTTGGAATGATGAGTTTTGATGACCCAATAGGTGTTGCATGGGCAAAGGAACTCAATATGGATACTTTTGGGCACAACTCAACCGCGTTTGACCCAGAGATGGTCGGAGCCACAATCTATGGCGTTTGTCAAGAAGTTGGCCTCAATAGGATTCGGCTTTCAATTGGAAAGATGTTTAATGTTGATGGCGCTGGATTTGCGCCGATTGGTGGTCATTTCAATGTCACAAATCTTTTGGCAGCTTCTGCTGGAGTCTATGCGTTATCCGAATCCATCCAAACTTTTGGAGATTGGCGAACGGACTTCAAACAGATTGCAGCTACATTCCCAAAACTCCGCCCTGTTCCAGGAAGATTCGAAGTTCTCCCCAGCATCCCCGGAGTAAGCGTAATTCTCGATTTCGCCCACACTCCCGACGCTCTTCAAAAACTGCTTCAAAGCGTCAAATTGCTTAAACCAAATCGCATTATTACAGTCTTCGGATGCGGAGGCGATAGAGATCGGACCAAGCGCCCGATCATGGCGGCGGCAGTCAGTTCAGAATCCGATCTTACGGTGATCACGAGCGACAATCCAAGAACCGAAGATCCCGAATCCATTCTACGAGACGTAGAAAAGGGAATAGTGCCTGGAAAAGCGTTTGTCTCGATAGTTGACCGCCCTGCGGCAGTCAAGTATGCAATTGCAGAGGCAGAGCCAGGCGATGTGGTGATTCTTGCAGGCAAAGGCCATCAGAATTTTCATATTGTGGGACACACGAAGTTTACAATGGATGAAAGAGAATTGGTACGAGATGCCGTGGAGGCGCTGGCATGATCAGATGGGCAATCTTGCGGGGCAAATGTGTCTTGCCCGTCCCGGTCGTGAGCGTTGCGTATCTCCAGCCTAGTGGGCGTGGTTACGACTTGGAACTCGTCCGGGACGGACGAGACACATTCATGGTGGCCATATCATGATGCCAATGACTGTCGGTGAATTTGCTCGTCGGGCAGGAGCGACTCTATTTGGGATCGAGCCAGAAACGACGTTTTACCGATTTGCCCTCGACAGTAGAGACGCGGGTCCAGGCTCCCTGTTTTTAGCAATAGAAGGTGCGCGAGTTGATGGGCATAATTTTGTCGAATTGGCTGTTGTAAATGGAGCGGTCACAGTAGTTGTCGAACACGAAGTCGAAGGGCCGCACATCCTGGTCGAGAATTTAGTGGCTGCCTTAGCAAGAATGGCTCGTACATTTCGAGATGAGTTCGACGGAACTGTAATTGGAATCACAGGAAGCGCCGGGAAGACTTCAACTAAGGAATTTCTTGCGGCGGCACTTTCGCCTCTTGGAAAAATAGGAAAGACATCAGGGAACAGAAACACCGAATTTACCGTGCCTCTCGCTTGGGCTGAGCTGAAAGGCGACGAAGCAATCATGATTGTTGAAATGTCCATGCGAGGGTTAGGCCAGATCGCGCATTTGGCAGCCTTTTCTAAGCCAAGCGTCGGAGTCATCACAAATATCGGTTCGAATCACGCTGAAAAAGTGGGCTCAATTTTCGGAGTGGTAAAGGCTAAGTCAGAACTTTTTGAGGCATTGCCATTAGAGGGTTTAGCAATATATGAGCATGATGGCGAATTCGCAGAATCCCTCCGACAAGCGGCAAATTGTGAACTAGCGACCTTTGGTTGGAGCGGGGAATCGGATGCTCAATTGAATTCGTATGAGCCAATATCTTGGCAAGAGTCAAAGTTTTCAATTCAAATGGACGACAAAGTAGCGCACGCAACAATTCCAACCGTTGGAAAGCACATGGCTCAAAACGCAGCGGCCGCCATTCTATGCGCTGTGCGGCTCGGCGTTTCAATTCAAGATGCCTGCGAAGCTCTAGCGCAAACTGAACTCCCCGAAATGCGGATGCAGCCGATTTCCGTCAACGGCGCAACTATTGTGCTGGACAACTACAATGCGGCTCCCAAGAGCTTTGTTGCCGCGATAGAAACCCTGGCGTCATTGCCTTGCTCCGGAAGGCGCATCGTTGTCGCAGGCGAGATGAAAGAGCTTGGAGATGCGAGTGAGGCTGGACATGATGAAGTTGGTTTTGCATTAGCGAAGGCTGAAGTTGACAAAGTCATTTTCTATGGCGATGAAATGTATTTCGCTATGGATGCAGCGAAAGGTTCGGGTATGCGTTCCGCAAACATTAGCTTTGCGAAGTCTCTCGACGATATTTCGAAAGAAATGCTAGATTTGCAACCTGGGGACACGGTTTTGGTAAAGGGTAGTCGTGCGCTCGAACTTGAAAAGGCATTTGACTTTCTTCTAAAAGTTCAAGAGGCGAAACAGGCATGACCACAAATCCAATACTCGTTTTTTGGCTCGCTTTCGGAATTAGTGCCATTTTTGCTTTCCCGATTTACAAAGCCTTGATTGCCGTCAAATCGCGCCAGACCATTGACAGCTTTGCCCCCGAAGGCCATCAAAAGAAACAGGGAACTCCCACAATGGGCGGGCTCGTTATCTTGATCGGCTGGCTGCCTGCGCTCTTCATCACCCAGCACGATTACGGAATGATTATCGCTGTCGTAGGATTCATGCTCATAGGCTTCATTGATGATTTTGTCGTTCCAAGATTAGTCAAAGGCAAACGAGGGCTGGGCTGGAAGCAAAAGATTTTGATGCAGCTTTTAGTTGCAGTCGGAGCAGCTAATCTTTCAACAGACTTGAATCCCAGCTGGTTGTGGATTGGAATTGGCGCATTTTTGATTCTGTTTTTCTCGAATGCGTTCAATTTCGCAGATGGCCTAGATGGATTAGCCGGCGGAATAATTGTCGTTCTTTGTCTTGGTATGGTCGCAGTAAGTCAAAGTTCAGCGCTTGTTTCATTGGCTCTTATTGCCTCGACGATTCCATTTTTATATCTGAATGCTCCCCCTGCAAAAATATTCATGGGAGATGTCGGTTCACTGCCAATTGGGGCGTTTTTGGGACTTGGATTTGCGCAAGGGATTCGGGCTGCGTTTGATCCCGGCCAAGCCAATTGGTGGGTTGTCGCCGCTGTTATCGTAATGAATGTTGTGCTGATTTTGGAACTCGTTTTGGTCCCGATTCAGGTCGGATATTACAAGCGAACCAAGAAACGAATTTTCCCGGCTACTCCAATTCACCATGCTTTTGAAGTCAAAGGCTGGCCGGAATCAAGAATCGTTTGGACATTTGTTTTGACTCAGGTCGTTTGTGTTGCTTTGGGCTGGACGATTGCTATGCAAGGAGAGGCTGTAGCTCGAGAGGCTCGAATTTCCCAAACGTTGGAAGTTGGCAAATGAAAGGAACTCGAATTGCAATTTTCGGTCTAGGACGTTCCGGCGTTTCAGCGGCGAAATTGGCTTTGAAAATGGGTGCGATTCCGACCATTTATGACGAAAAGCCGCTAGAGCAATTTGAGTTAACTCCACTACTTGAAGATGTCAAAGGACTTGGAGTTCAGATTAAACTCGGTTTCGACGACGAATGGAATTCGCAAGAAACCGATCTTGTCGTCACTTCGCCAGGGGTCGCGAAAGTCCACCCGAAATTGCTGGCAGCAGTTCGAAATGGAATCCAAGTCATTTCCGAAATCGAACTCGCTTACAGAGCCAGCAAAGCGCCCATCATTGCCATCACCGGCACCAACGGCAAGAGCACGACCACAGTAATGACCTACCTATGCCTCAAAGCTGCGGGGGTTGATGCTGTTCTTTGCGGAAACATATTTGGCTCTGGTTATCCCGAAATTGCATTGACGGAAGCCGCAATGGAGTCAACGCCCGATCAAGTTCTCGTCGCTGAAGTCAGCAGTTTTCAATTGGAGTGGATTGACCAGTTTCGCCCGAAAACGGCGATCATAACGAATCTTTCAGACGATCATTTGAATCGGTATGAAGATTTTGAAGACTATGCGGCGACAAAGCACCGCATTTTTGAGAATATGGGTGAAGGCGATTCCGCAGTTTGGAATAACGCATTTCCAAACTGTGAGCCTCCACAATACAAGGGGATTGGCACATTTGATTTTGGAATTGAGTCGGGTGAAGCCTGGTTGATTGACGACCGAATGTACGTTCGTGGGTACTCAATTGAACTTTCTAAACTACCATTTGGCGGCAGTCACAATTACGAAAATGCGATGGCGGCAACGCTCCTCGCTGCAAGTTGCTTCAACAATGAGTCTGATATTGAATATGAGTTCGATGTCGCAAAATTGTTTCCTGGACTCAAGGCTTTCAAGGGCCTGTCTCATCGCATGGAGCACATTGGTCGAAGTAGAAACGGGGTTCTTATCATTAACAACTCCATGTGCACGAATCCTGCGGCTGTCGTGGCATCCAGCCAAAGCCTTACCGGTTCGAGCCAAAGCCTTTCTCAAAAACAACATCTGCTCGTCGGAGGAGTGGACAAGGGTATGGACTTTGCCATCCTTCGCGAGTACTTAAAGGCATCCAACCATGATGTGTATCTCTTTGGTTCAGATGCAATGACCATCCGCCGACAACTTGGCGACGATTTGCCCGTCTTTCTCACGATGGCAGAGGCATTCGAATTTGCCATAAAGAGGGCGAAAGGCGGAGAAGTTGTGATGCTGGCTCCGGGCGCAGCTAGCTTGGATCAGTTCAAAGATTTTCGAGACCGTGGAGAGCAATTTACAAAAATGGCCAAGGAGTGGTTAGAAGAATGCAAAACGGACTGAAACGATTTGATCCAATGGTGCTGTGGATGGCAGTTACGTGCAGCATAATTGGTTTGCTAGTTATATTCGATGCGGGCTACGCGCGAAGCATGGCCGCCGGAAAAGGTGCGATTCCTCGAGAATTTTGGATTCAAGGAATAACGTTGATAGGTTCGGTAGCAATCGGGCTTTGGCTCGCTTCAAAACCAGTCAAGTTGGTGTTTTCTTGGAGTAAAACGCTTTGGCTCGCCACGCTCGTAACCCTTGTACTAGTGATGTTGTTTGGCACAACTTTGAATGGCGCACAACGTTGGTTTAAGATAGGTCCGATCTTGATTCAGCCTGCTGAATTCGCAAAAGTGACAGTGATTTTGTATCTTGCTGCTGTTCTGCATCATTGGAAGGCTTGGCCGAAGAAGATTCCGAACTACCAATCTTTTGCTCAGCGGTTTGAGAACATTTACTCTCATAAAATCGTGCGACTTTGGCCGGGAATTCTTGCGTTCTTTGGGATTGGATTGATTGTAATCGAGCCCGATTTAGGCACTGGGGCCATCTTGGCGGCAGTTGCGTGGCTCATGTTTGCCGTCGGCGGAGTGACTCGCAAGTCCCTAGTTTTGGGAACTCTTGTCTGTGTTCTGCTTTGTGGAATTGCCATCAAAATGGAACCTTATCGGGTTGATCGCATCACAAATCATTTGAATCGGTGGGATTCGGAACATGTGGACGACACAGGGTTTCAAACTGTCCAATCAGAACTCGCAATGAGTTCAGGCGGTTTGACCGGCGTTGGCGTTGGCGCAGGACGGGCAAAACACATCATGCCAGCGGCGACGACCGATTTTGTGACTTCAACCGTAGCCGAAGAATTTGGATTTTTGGGCTGGAGCATTCTTATGTTGCCCCTTGGAGCATTATGCGTTCGGCTTTTACAACTTTCGAAACAAGCACCGACAAAATTCGGTTCGATGGTGTTGGTGGGAACAGGCTCGTGGCTTGCCGTTCAAAGCATGACCAATATCCTGATGGCAAATGGAACTTTGCCAGCTATCGGAATTCCTTTGCCATTTTACAGTTCGGGTGGGTCGAGCCTAATTGCGCTTTGGATTGCTTTAGGAGTGTCGCAAGCTGCAATGCAGCCAATTCTAGTGAAAACGGAGGCAACCAATGAGGCTCATCGTGACGGGTGGGGGCACGGGCGGACACGTATTTCCAGCGCTTGAAGTCGCTCGATTTGCTAAGGATTGCGGTACAGAAGTAGCTTATTTTGGTTCAAACAGAGGGCTAGAAGGCCAGCTTTGCAAGCCAGCACAAATTCCGTTTGCCGGATTCCCAAGCGAACCCATTTACAAGGTTCGATCTGTAAAGGGCATGATTGCGCTTCTGAAAATGGGAAAAGCTCGCTCGATGGCGATTCGAGCGTTGAAGGATGCTAAAGCTGACGTTGTCTTTGCAACAGGTGGCTATTCGGCTGCGCCCGTAATAAGTGCCGCTAAGGCACTCAAAATTCCATACGTTCTTCACGAACAAAACGCAGTCGCGGGCCGAACGATTCAGATGCTTGCGCCAAAAGCGTTTGCAGTTGCAACAACATTCCATGCCGCTCAAAAGCAATTTTCTGGCTCGAATGTCGTTCGAACAGGGTTGCCAGTTCGGAAGGAGCTACGAGACGCCGCTGCGGTTCGCAAACCGGAACTGATTCCGCTCATTCTAGTCGTTGGAGGTTCACAAGGTGCTCAATCGCTCAATGAAGCTGCCCTAGGCGCAGCAAAGCGAATGGTGGACCGAACTTTGAACTGGATTCATGCGACGGGAACGAAGCACTTCGAAGACGTTTATGCTTCCTATGACAAGTTGGGACTGAAAGACAACTACCAAGTATTCGCATTTTTAGATGGCGCACAAATGGCAGAAGGCTACAAGAATGCGCAACTCGTCGTAGCAAGAGCAGGAGCGGCGACACTCAGCGAGCTGGCGGCATTTCGATTGCCAAGCGTTGTTTGTCCGTACCCACATGCTTACGCGAACCATCAGTACCATAATGCTAGGGAGTTTGAAAATTTTGGCGCGACAGAGCTGATCGAGCAAAACGAAATTCATCCTTCAGAGTTGGAAAAACGACTTTGCGAATGGCTGGACGATCCCAAGCGAATCGAGACTGCGGTCGCCGGATTAGCCGATTGGGATATGCCCGACGCCTCCAAAAGGATTTTTGAACTGATACAATTTGCTTTTGATTCGAAGAAATGAGAACTCCCTTAGAGATAGAAACAGAATTCAACGAAACCGATTTGATTTCGGATTCAAAACCATTCTTTTTGGTCGGTATTGGTGGAGCTGGCATGAGCGCAATTGCCCTAATGCTCAAACGGCGAGGAATCTCAGTACGAGGGTCAGATTCGACGGCATCGGACACGACCGATTCCTTGGAAAGGGCTGGAATCCCTGTTGAAATCGGACACAAATCGTCACGGATTGAATCTGGCGATCAAGTGATTTTGAGCGATGCGATCGTCTTGGAAGACAGCCCTGAAGTTTCTGATGCTAGAAGATTGAGTTGCCAAATTTTCCGTAGGTCACAGCTTCTCGGCTGGTTGCTTAAGGATCGAAAAGTGATTTGCGTGACAGGTACGCATGGAAAGACGACAACGACTTCAATGATTGGAGCGGGCTTGCGATCCGCAGGCGCCAATCCTACAATTGTTGTTGGTGCTTCAGTTCCAGAATTCGGCGGTCCTGTTGTCGAAGGCGATTCGGAGTGGGCTGTTGTAGAGGCTTGCGAAGCATACGACAGCTTCCATGATTTAGCTCCAAATATCGTTGTCCTGACAAATCTAGAGCTTGACCACGTTGATTTTCACAAGAACTGGGAAAACTTGAAAGCGAGCGTATCGCGCTTTGTCGCGACGATTCCAGCGGTCGGCGCACTCGTTTATTGTTCCGACGACAAGGGTGCATCGGAGATCGCACGCGAATTTGAAGGAAAGAAGATCGGCTATTCGCTTTCGCACGGAGAGGACTTGGAATTGTCAACGCCGGGCGATCACAATCGGCTCAATGCTGTGGGTGCATTGGCTGCAATTGAACTTGCAGGCTATCGAATAGATGATGCGTTGCCTGGAATTGAAGCCTTTCAAGGTGCCGAACGTAGACTCCAAGTCATCCACGATGGCGAAGTCACAATTATTGACGACTACGCCCATCATCCGACTGAAATCCGCGCTTCCATTTCCGCACTTCGAGAAAGGTATCCAGACCGCAGATTGGTGGTCGCATTTCAACCGCATCTCTACAGCCGAACGGCGGGTTTGATTCCAGAATTTGCTTCTGCCCTTGATCTGGCAGATGTTGTATTGCTAACTGACATTTATCCGGCACGTGAAGCTCCGATGCCAGGAATCAGCTCGTACCGAATCGCAGAACTACTATCCGAACCGTGCCACTATGTGCCTTCGCGGCACTTCTTAGTTGAAGAAGCGCTGCGGGCTATTGAAAGCAACGACGTGATCGTCGGCATGGGTGCGGGGAACATATCTGAATTTGCGCCTCAGTTAGCGAACGCTTTGAATCAGCCAACCATTCTCGAAATCGAAAGCGGTGCATCGCTTAACATTGTGGTCGCGTACGGTGGCGACAGTGCGGAAAGGGAAGTCTCGCTTTGTTCGGGATTGGCAGTTCAGAAGGCATTAGAATCGAAAGGGCACGTTGTCAAGTTAATTGACTTCACGGATCTGCTTTGCGGAAAGGCTCAGAGTTCAGCTTTTCGATTCAAAGGCGGTTTTTCGAGGCTGTTTGGCCAGGATCGTGTTGACCTAGTTTTCTTGGCAGTACATGGAACGAACGCAGAAGATGGGGCAATTCAGGGATTGCTGGAGCTGCTGCACCTGCCGTATACGGGTTCCGGAGTTCAGGCAAGCGCAATTGCGATGGATAAGTCTTTAACGAAGGCAATTTTGGAACGCAATAGAATTCGAGTTCCAAAAGGTCAGATGATTCGATCCAAAATTGAAGAAATTTCTATCGAAACTCCTTTGATAGTAAAGCCAAATGCACAAGGGTCCACTGTCGGACTTTCATTTGTGGAAATCAGTGACGATCTGCCAAAGGCATTGGAGAGATCGCTCGCCTACGGCGACACTTTGATTGAAGAGTGGGTGCGAGGAATGGAGATTTCAGTGCCTGTTCTTGGTGAAAGGGCACTTCTTCCCGTCGAAATTGAACCTGTTCAAGGGCAATACGATTTCGCTAACAAATATTTACCTGGCGCCACCAAGGAGATTATTCCCGCAAGGATGACGGAAGAAAAACTGAAAGAAGCTCAAGCAATCGCCCTCAAGTGCCACAAGGCTCTTGGTTGTCGTGGAGCGACTCGAACCGACATGATGGTTCGTGAAGATTGCAAAGGCGAAATTGTAGTGCTAGAAGTCAATACACTTCCCGGATTAACGGAAACATCGCTGTTGCCAAATTCTGCCAATGCAATGGGTATCTCGATGCCCGAACTTTGCCAATGGATGGTTGTAGACGCAATGAGGTGCCATGCCAAAAAGGCGTAAACGATTTCCAATTGTAAGCCTGTTATGGGCATCGTTCGCTGGGCTTGTAGGTGTGAGCCTCTACTACTCACCTTCAACCGCGTTACGCAAAGTGACCATAGTCGGCGCTCAAGTGCCATATCACCCTTATATTCGCACTTCAATCAAAAAGGTAGCCGGAGTTCCTGCGTTGCAAATTTCTTCTATCGCTATGGAGGGGAAAATTCTTGCGACTTCAGCCGTCGAATCCGCAAAATTTAGCAGAAATGTTTTTGGCCGGGCCAAGCTACTCATTTCCTATCGTACGCCAGTGGCACAATTTGAATCGAACAAAGAACTTTTTTTAGACAAATCTGGAACAGTTTTTCGATCTCTTTCTCCTGTATCGAATCTGCCTCAAATTGACCTTTACGAAGGCGGTTTACGTTCAACGCTAACTCAAACCGGTCTTTGGCCGAGTCGCAGGATCGCTTGGCTGGCAAAAGAAAGTAAAAAATATGACTTCGGAATGCGTTCCGTGATAGAAGTTCAGGCCAGCGGTGCTGTATCCTTAATAACGAATTCGCGCGTAACCATTCGGCTGGGCTCTTCTTACGATTTTGAGAGCAAGCTAGAGACCTTAGATCGGCTGATCGGAGAATCGCCAGACATTTGGAAACGTGTGAAGGCCATCAATCTCGTAGTGCCGGAACGGCCGCTATGGACGCCTCGATAACAAAAATATGAACCCCTTTCTCTCTCGGCTTTCAGGACAAAATAGTTGGGTTGTTCCAGTTTCGATTATGGCACTGATTCTTGGCGTTATGCTCAATTTTGCGTGGATCACCTCGACCAATCGAAGTGCAGTTTTGCAACGAGTAGGGCGGCTCCAGGGTGATCGCTTGCGCACTGGCGCAATAGATATGATCGGCGAATATTCGAAAATGCAAGAAGCGATGTCAACCCTTCAAAAGAAGGTTACGCAACTCGAAAATTCGATGGGAAGCAGCGATCAAGAAAGCAAGATGCTAAATGAGAACTTGCAGGAGGCGAAGCTTTTTGCTGGCCTCGTTCCGGTTCAAGGGCAGGGAGTAAAGATTGTGCTTTCCGACGCCAAATCCGGAGACATGACCGCACAAGATGTGATCATTCACGACCAAGATGTTATGAGAGTTGTCAACGAGTTGCACGCCGCCCACGCGGAGGCGATTTCTGTAAATGGGCACCGTGTAATTTCTCGATCCTCGTTCCGATGTGTGGGCCCAGTCATTCATGTGGACAACATTCCCATTGCGTCTCCCATCACCATCATCGCAATAGGGAACATGGAAGCATTGTTTGGCGGTCTTAATCTGCCCGGAGGAGTTTTGGATGAGATTCGTCAAACGTCTCCCGACATGGTTTCAATTGAAAAACTAAAATCGGTACACATTGAAGCTTATGGCGGGCCGACTAAGGCAGAATTCGCGATTCCAGTTACTGCCAAAAGTACGGAAGGAAAGACAAGGGACAAAGGCGAATGATACTATTGCCTGTTCTTGCACTGGTAATTGGATTCATGATTCCGTTCCTCTTCAAAACAGGGCCAATCACGAATTTCTATGGCCTGTATATTGGGGTAGCGTGTTTGGCAGGGCTTGATTCGGTTCTAGGAGGAATTCGGTCGGGTTTGGAAGGAAAGTTTCATAATGATGTGTTCGTAACTGGTTTCATCGCAAATGTGATTATTGCCCTGTTCTTGGCGTGGCTTGGCGATCAAATCGGTTTGGACTTATTTTTGGTGGCTGTTTTGGTGATGGGTGGCAGGATTTACACGAACCTGAGCTTGATCCGGCGGTTTGTTTTGACGAAATGGAAAGATACGCAAGATAGGATACGCCTCAAAGAACAGCAGGCACAACAAGCGCAGAGTAACTCATAAATGGATCAAATTGCAGTTTTCGACTTAGGAAGCTCAAAAGTTGCCGCTATGGCAGCAGCTTTTGACGACAGCGGTGAAATGAAGATTCTCGCCACATTTGAGACGCCAAACAAGGGTGTTAAGAAGGGCGCAATTGTTGATCTTGAGGAAACCCAGCGGGCTATTTCTGATTGCCTTCGAGGGCTGAATGACGATTTGGGCGAAAGCCCAACTTCAGTTTGGATCACGATTGGTGGATCAAATGTTGATTCGCGAATGGTTCGTGGAATGCAGCCTATTGTTCCGAATACTCGGCCAATTTCAAGGGACGATGTAATGCAGGTGGTCAATCATAGCCGCCGACAAGTTTTGCCTCCTGACAGAGAGGAGATTCAAGCGATTCCTCAGTCTTTTACCATTGACGGACAAAACGGGATCAATCGCCCGATTGGGCTAAATGGGAGCCGACTCGAAGTTTCTACTCTTTTGGTTACCGCTCAGCGATCTGCACTTCAAAATCTTGAACGTGCGTTCGACAATTCGGGAATTAAAGTCAACGGGTACGTTTTGCGATCGCTTGCTGCAGGGCTTGCCGTATTGAGCGAGGATCAAAGAAAAGTCGGTTCGCTTGTCGTTGATCTCGGAGCAACTTCGACCGAATTGGCCGTCTTCAGCAATGGGGGCGTCGTTTCCTCTTCGTCGGTTCCGCTAGGTATGTCGCACGTTTCTTCAGACTTGATGAAGCTGCTAAAGACTTCACCGGAGGAAGCCGAAAAGCTGAAACTGGAATTCGGATGCGCGGTCGCAGCGCTCGTTCCGCCAGATGATTCTATCAATGTTATGCAATTGGGACAGATTCATGGCCGCCCGATGCAACGAAGGGTGTTGTGCGAAATTATTGAAAGCAGATTGCGTGAAATCGCTCAGTTCGTTTATCAACAGCTAGAACGGACGGGACACATAGGGATGCTTCCAGGCGGAGTCGTTATAACGGGCGGCGGCGCTGAAATGGAGGGGATTCAAGAATTGTTTACCGATGTCTTGGCAGGGCACAACGTTTCAATTGGCAAGATGCGAGGAAAGACGAGGATTTCATCAGCTAAGTACGCTTCATGCTATGGTGCCGCAAAATTTTTGGCCGACAATCGGGAAGAATTGGCCCCTACTGAATTGGAATTAGGTCTTGCCGGGAAGGTGAAAACGATTTGGTCTATGCTCAGCGGCAAAGAGATGTGATCGGGGGTCGTTGAGTTATTAGGTCATTGGGTCATTGGGTCATCGGGGAAATGGGTGTTTGGAGAGTTTTCAAGTTTCCGTGCTTGGATGGCATAATTGATTCGTGTCCCCCTACTCAATACTGCTTGAACCGCTGATTTGTCTCGGGCATGAATGCGGTGAGATGGCACGCGTTGAGCGAGCGAACTTAGTCACTGAACTGAAGCCAGATGGCTCCATCGTTACTTCAGCTGACCGAAAAGTCGAGAAGTATCTTCGCGAGGAACTCCCAAATCTAGTTCGATGCACCAATGTTTGGGGTGAAGAATTTGGATTTGAGCCTGAAGGCGAAGAAGGACTTTGGCTGGTTGATCCAATTGACGGGACTTCGAATTACGCATTTGGCTCGCCGCTATGGGGAGTTAGCATTGCGCTCATTGTGCAAGGGCAGATTCAGCTTGGATGCATTGCCCTTCCCGACTTGAATGAGCTTTACATTTCTGGATTTGGGTTAGGCTCGTTTTTGAATGGAGAGCCGATGATCCCAATTCCCTCGGGCAAAATTGAGGAACACGAACTTGTATGCTTTAACGAATCTGCCGCTGCTGCAATTTCGGTGCCGATGCCTTGGAAAAGAAGGGACTTTGGCTCATTTGTCGTTTCGGGCGCGTTTGTGGCAACTCAACGGTTGAGAGGTTTGATCGGCAAAAACGAAAAGCTCTATGATTGCGCTGCTGCGATGTTAATTTGTAGCGAACTGAGTGCCGATATTCGCTATGCAAATGGCAGTCCATTTGCACCCGGTGATTTGGTATGCGATGAGAAGATTGAGTCGCCTTGGCTCATATTTCCGGCGGACTCAGGAGTAATTCTCTAGCCGCATGTCGCCTCAAAACTAGCCGGGACGATAATCGAAATTGCGCCACTCAAAATCGTAAAGGTAGCCGGAGTAACTGAATAAAGTTCTCCATCGGCAAGGAGAGAACTTTTTGTACTTGCTTCAATTCTAACGCTCTTAGCCGTAAAGTGTTTGACTTTAGGATGCGACAAATGAGTGCCTTTGAACACCTTTGGGAAAGTCATCAAAAATTCTAAAAGGGAGGTTTCTTCGACAATGACAATGTCCAAAAGTCCATCGTCAATTCTTGCCATCGGGGCAATCTTCATCGCTCCTCCATAGCTGATCGCATTTGCAACTGCGCAAAGCATAACTTTAGACTCTATCGTTTCGCCATCAATTTCAATTTTCATTTGAATGGCTCGATAGGAGAAGAACGTGCTGAAAACGCCTGCGATGTAAGCGGTCGTTCCTCTTAGTTTTTTGAATCCAGAATTGATTTTTTCGGCGACCGCAACATCGAACCCGCATCCTGCGATGTTGTGGAAATAGCGCGATCCATCGTTAGTTTCGATCTCACCAATATCCATTAGGATCGTTCGACCATTAGCAATAGCATCTAAAGCGGATTTCCAATCTGTACCGAAACCTAGGGTGCGGCAAAGATCGTTTCCGGTTCCGAGAGGAATGGCGGCAAGGATAGAACTAGTTCCCATCAAGCCATTGAGAACTTCGTGGATCGTTCCATCTCCGCCGCAAGCTGCAACGAATTCGATTCCCTTTGAGGCCGCAATCGTAGCAAGTTCTGTCGCATGTCCTGCGCCGTCCGTGAACTGCAATTGAAAGTCAAGTCCGAGTTCTCCTGCGTATGCCTGAACCGATGATGCGAGTCGCTTTCCGGCTCCCCGGCCGCTTCTGGGATTGACAATTGCGACGATTTTCATGGATCGCTACGGGAATGGGGTATGGGGCATGGAAGTTTGTTCTTTACCCTATACCCAATACCCTGCACCCTATACCATCTTCCTAGTTCTGCCCAACAGCCAAATATACGAACCCGTCAATCGTTGCGCCTTTGCCTTCTTGCTCCAAATACTGGCTTACTGAACGGGCGGTATCCATATAGAAAGGCTGTTCGAGAAGAACTGCGCTCTTAACAAATTCCTTATTCACTCTGCCTTGAGCGATATTCTCAGCCATTTGTTCAGGCTTGCCTTCGTTCATTGCGCGCTGCTTTTCAATGGCTAGTTCTGCTTGCAAGCGATCTTGGCTTAACTGATCCTTACGGATGACTTCCGGTGGAAAGGCAGTTGCATGAACAGCTACTTTTCTGACCGCTTCATTTGCACCATCGCCACTAGCAAAGGTGATGATTGATCCCTTTGTGTTGTCGTGGTGAACGTATGTTGCTATCGAGTTTGTGGAGGTAATTCTGACTGCTTTTGCAACTTTGACATTCTCTCTAAAAAGGGCAACGCCGCTTTCTGCCAAATCCTTTACGCCAGCTACGGATGTAGGGTCGGAACCAGGATCGTTTGAAAGAAAAATGTCGGCAATCTTTTGAGCGATTGCCACAAACTCAGGATTTTTGGATACAAAATCAGTTTCCGATTCCAAAACAACTGCACCGACGGTTTTACCATCGGCGCTTGTTGACATGGCGACTACCCCGGCGGCAGTCGTTCGATCAGCCCTCTTTGCTGCTGCTGCTTTGCCCTTTTCTCGCAGAAGTGCTTTTGCCCTATCCATGTCGCCGCCTGCTTCAGTTAGGGCGGCTTTGCATTCCATCATTGGCGCGTCGGTTTCGTCGCGCAGTTGCTTTACCATTGCTGCTGTAATTTCCATAATTTCATTCTCCTTGTGTTGGGTTTTTGGGGTGGTTTGGTCGGACTTGTTGGACTTGTAAGACCTTAAAACCTTAAAACCTATAAACCCTCGACCCCAAACCCTAAACCCCTACACCCTAAACCCCTTCTAACACTTCGTCCGCGCCGAACGCTCGCAGCAACTCCTGCTCGACCGCTCCAAACTCAACTGGTTTGTCTTCGTCTTCAGCGATCTCGCCATCTTCGGTCAATGTGCCTTCTGTAAGTGCTTCGTCTAGCGGCCTAGCTTCCAAAATCACTTCTGCGATCTTGCTTGTCACGAGTTTTACGGCTCGAATCGCGTCGTCGTTTCCAGGGATCACGTAGTCCACAACGTCTGGGTCGCAGTTCGTATCCACTACTGCAACGATAGGAATTCCCAGCTTTCGTGCTTCTTTGATCGCAATGTCTTCTTTGTTTACGTCAATCACAACCATGCATTCCGGAATCGTAACCATGTTTCGAATGCCTTCGAGGAATCGGTTGAGCTCTGCTCGCTCTTCGAGCCTCTTGAGCATTTCCTTTTTAGGAAGTCGCGCAAGATAGCCTTCGGCTTCCATTCGGTCAAGCTCTTTAAGTCTTTGCACTCGAAGCTGAATCGTTTTCCAGTTGGTAAGGGTTCCGCCAAGCCAACGCTCGCTGACCCAGAACATTCCAGATTTCTGAGCAGCTTCTTTAACTGCGGCTTGGGCTTGCTTTTTAGTTCCAACGAAGAGGACGTTGCCGCCGTTTTCGGCGATGCCTTTGACGAATTCGAGGGCTTCCTCGAAAAGCTTCATCGTTTGGTGTAGGTCGAGAATATAGATCCCGTTTCGCGCTCCGTAGATGTAGCGCTTCATTTTCGGGTTCCATCGCCGGGTCTGGTGTCCAAAATGAACGCCTGACTCCAGCAAGTCTTTCATGCTGAGTTCTGCCATATATGCTCCAGGTTATTCCTTCAAGCGTAGGGGTTTTGTTCGGATTGGTTCGGTTTCGTCTGGAATTGAACGGTAAAAGACTCCGCTCTCCACTCTCCGCCGTCCGCTCTTTGCAGCTCGCTCTCTTTCCGAGTCTCCCCGGCACCTGATCGCGCTCCACGCTTGTGTGAGATGGATGCATTGTACCAAGTTTCGATGCAACTTAGGAAACTTGGAAAAAGAGTCCATTTTGAAAGTTTTTTGAGAAATGTGTAACATCCACTGAAAATTGCTGTACAATATTGCTATGGCAAGGCAAGGCAAGGCAAGGCAAGGCAAGGCAAGGCAAGGCAAGGCAAGGCAAGGCAAGCTCTGTAGCGTTCTCGTTCTTCTCTTTTTGTGCGTCGCACTAGCACCTGCAAATTTGTGGGTATTCGTTACGCAGGTTGACTTTACAGGTAATTTTCCAGCTACAAACCGGTATTGGTATTACTCGAACCCCGATGGATCGCCACAATCTCCTCCAGTTGGTGGTGGACAGTATCCTAGTTTAGAGCAAAACTATGTGCCAGGTGCCGTAATGACCGATAGAATTGTCTATCGCCGAGGGTCAACAGTAACTTTAAGGCGAAGGTTCACGAACAAGAACCCAAGCTCCATTACTGGAACGTTAACGATGGAAAATGCACGCCTTGAAGTGCCTGCCTATTTTGACCGTCCTGCGCAAACTATCTATTTAACCAACGCTGCTCCAACTTTCGTTTCCATACCTGGAAGTGGAGGAACTGTCGATGTGACGGTTACAATCACGGGAGTTCCCAATTATGTGGCACTCGGTTGGCTGAACTATGGCTCTCATTTATTTGCGATTAGCGGGGCTCCCGCAGGACTTGACCTTATTCAAGATCCGATTGGTTCCACTGGAACAGAAACTTATCGCCTTTACTTGACCGACGAAGCACCAGTTGAACATCAAACGGTTCCATGGACGGATGTGTTAGAGAAGTCCTGCAATTACGGCTATGGAAAAGCTGGGCCTACTGATGTTTCTCACGACGTTACATTTGGGCTCTATTGGGCGTACGATTTTGCTTACAATCTTGGTGATCCTGACGTAAGTGCCGTCTGGGTAAATTGGCCCGACCCAGACAGTAGCGACTTAGGGGTAACTTTCGGCTTGCGCAAGTTGCTAAACCATATGTACGACGAGGGAATTCAGCCTGGAAACTGTTCTGATGTTTCTACGTTCTTACTTACTCTACAAAGCTCACTGGGAATTAGTGGAGATTTGCAGCAGCTATTCAGGTCAGGTAGCGATCCACCAGCACCTTTCATTACGAACAAAGTTGTTCCTATTGGTTCGAATGGAGCCGATACTGGGCTGTACGTTCATATTTTCTTCACTATGCATCAGCAATTTATTAGATCGAGCAGTCTTGTACATGATGCCGCTCTGGCTTATCGATGGGATCTAGGCGGACAAACATATATGAACCCGGCAGCAAATTGGGCTATGCCTGGTTATTGGCAGACTATGATCGGAAACTTGAGTTACGGACTTGTGTATCGCGATGTGGTCAGTGGCGATACGGAACAGTCCCATCCTCCATATCCCTTTCTCGTAGCGTTGCCAGACCCAACTGTCCCAGCGAGACCAACTGCCATGGCAGGTCCAGTCGTTTTTGATATTGACGGGTACGACTATTATTTCCCGCCAGGCTAATGATAAAAGATTCAAAGGAGTAACCCAATGTTCATTTCTGTGCTACTTTTGCTACAAACGACAAGCCCATATGATCAACTGATTATCGCCCATGGATTCTCAAGAGACCAAGATGGCGATTGGCGAAACCGTCAAAGACACCATACGCTTTTCAATGGTGTGTATCAAGTTCGAACACCAGATGATCAATTGTCTCGAATTCTGAAATCGACTGTTGACAGAGGCTCAGCACGCGCGTTCGGACCCCATAATCCTGGTATCCCCTTGCCCACAAACTTTTTGCTCGGCAGAGATATTAGATATAGTCCCGGAATTGGCACCGTTGATATCCAATGTGTAAGTTCCAAGGTTCGAGTCCTAGTTAGCCTTATTACTTCGTATCAGCGTGTAAACGGAGTCGCTCAACCAGCGTCTCCAGTGGACCAAAGCGATTACGCAATGGTCGAAGCAGTAGCTCGCTGGATGTTGGCAACAAAAACGGCAGAAGCATATTCGCCATCAACGCACGCTGTCGGCAATCAAAGTGTCAACAGCCGGAGGGCAAGTAATGTTCGAATCCACCTTGATGCACAACGGTGGTCAGAGATTTGCGGATATTCGATCAACGTCAATAGGCAATCAGCCTGCACGATGATCAATCGGCCACAAGGTGCAATTATCATGCCTCTTGGTTCCCCAAAGGTGAAGGTTGGGAACCAATGGATTGATATTGAAGACGTCGTGATTTCAGATGGAGATCGCCCAATGATTCCACTGCAAATTATCAATCGGTTGTAGCGATTTTTGAATTGACGAATAAATTAAGTGAAGAACGTGAAGCGCACAGAAATGCAAATCGTGCTGACTACTGTGGACTGTCCCTTGACAACCTCCCAACAACTTCGCCATAATTTGAATTGCTCAGAACTCTTGGAGAGGGAAGGGCAAGTCACGTCGAGGGAGGCAGCTGAAAGGCAGGTTTTCAGGAATCAAAGAAATGAACCATAGCTAGATTCAAAAAAGCCGCGCCCCTGTCGAGAGATCGAAGGGGTTTTTTGTTGAAAACCTCCTAGAATGAATTGTATGGATGGTATGGAGGAATCGGAGTAGAGCGGAGTGCGGAGAGCGGACAACCGACAACACAGAACTAATAACTGACAACCGACAACCGATAACTTACAACTGATAACTTACAATAATAACCAACAACCAATAACCAACAACCAATAACCAACAACCGAAAACCGACAACCAAGAACAAAAGAGAAGAATTGATGCCGACAGTCAACCAATTGGTACGCAAAGGAAGAACGCAGCCGAAGTTCAAATCGAAATCGCCTGCACTCAAGGGGAACCCGTTTCGAAGGGGTGTTTGCACTATCGTGCGAACTCAAACGCCTAAGAAACCGAACTCAGCACTTCGAAAAGTTGCCCGAGTTCGATTGACCAATGGAATTGAAGTTACAGCCTATATCCCTGGCGTCGGCCACAACTTGCAAGAGCACAGCGTCGTCCTCGTAAGAGGCGGACGTGTGAAAGACCTTCCCGGCGTTCGATATCACATCGTTCGAGGAACTCAGCAGACTGCAGGAACCAACAACCGAATGCAGGGCCGAAGCAAATACGGCACGAAGAGGCCGAAGGCGCCAAAGTAAACCATTTTGGATTTTAGATTGTGGATTTTGGATTTGAATAACTGCAACCGACAACTAACAACCAAAAACTGACAACCGACAACTAATAACCGACAACTAACAACCAATAACGAGAGACTTGGGCGGGACGCCCAAGCCACAAGAAAGATATGCCAAGAAAAGGACCACCAATCAAAAGAGAAATCAAGCCTGACCCAGTGTATGGTTCAGAAATGATGCAGAGATTCATCAACCGAATGATGATGCGAGGCAAAAAGACAGTTGCCGAACGAATTTTTTACGGTGCAATTGCAACCGCCGCTGAAAAAGCGGGCGAAGAAGCCACAACAGTTTTTGACAAGGCAATCCAAAACGCGATGCCAAACGTAGAAGTTCGACCTCGCCGAGTTGGCGGACAGACTTACCAAGTTCCTATGGAAGTTCGCCCAGACCGAAGAAGGACTTTGGCTTTAAGATGGTTAGTTGAGGCTGCTCGGAAGCGTTCGGGCAAAACCATGACCGATAGGCTTGCAGGCGAATTGTTCGACGCCTTCAGCGGAACAGGCGCTGCTATCAAAAAGCGCGAAGATACGCACCGAATGGCAGAAGCCAACAAGGCGTTCGCTCATTACAGATTCTAATTCGCCAATCACTCTAATCTCTTAGGAGAAAGGAAACACTATGCCTCGTACACATCCTCTAAACGTAGTTCGAAACATCGGAATCGCCGCGCACATTGATGCTGGCAAAACAACAACAACAGAACGAATTCTGTTCTATACCGGTAAGTCGCACAAGATGGGTGAAGTGCATGAAGGCGCCGCAACTATGGACTGGATGGAGCAAGAGCAAGAGCGGGGAATTACGATTACCTCCGCCGCAACTTCATGCTTCTGGAGTGGTTCGCAAGGCGACAAGCCCGAGCACAAAATCAACATTATTGATACTCCCGGCCACGTTGACTTTACAGTTGAAGTCGAACGCTCGCTTCGCGTTCTCGATGGCGCGGTTTGCGTGCTTTGCGCAGTAGGCGGAGTTCAGCCTCAGACCGAAACGGTTTGGCGCCAAATGAACAAATACAAAGTCCCACGCATCATCTATGTGAACAAGATGGACCGGTTAGGCGCAGATTTCTTCTCGGTTTTGGCTCGCGCAAAGGACCGATTGGGAGCTAACGCCGCCCCGATTCAGATTCCAATTGGTGCCGAAAGCGGCTACCTTGGCTATGTTGATCTGATCACGATGAAGGCATCGGTCTACGATACTGATGACGACAAGGGTAAGACTTTCCGCGAAACAGAGATTCCTGAGAATTTGCGTGCAATTGCCGCCGAATATCGTGAAAAGATGATTGAAGCCATCGCGGATTGCGATGACTCGATCATGGAGCGATTCTTAGATGGCAAAGAGATCGGCGAAGCCGAACTTCGAAGCGCCCTTAGAATTGGAACCTTGGCAAACAAAATCGTTCCTATGATTTCGGGTTCGTCTTTCAAAAACAAGGGCGTACAGGCCATGATTGACTGCGTAGTTGATTACCTTCCTTCGCCACTTGATGTGGGTGCGATTGCTGGCGTTGACCCTGATACGGAAGAGAAGATTGAAAGAAACCCAGACGACAAGCAGCCGTTTTCGGCCTTGGCGTTCAAAATCATGTCCGACAAATATGTCGGCCGTTTGACCTTCATTCGAGTCTATTCCGGAACACTCAAAAAGGGCTCGCAGATTGAAGTTACCTACCGAGAACCTTCGACAAACGATTTTCGAACTCGAACCGAGCGAGTCGGCAGAATTTTGGAAATGCATGCCAACTCTAGAAGCGATATTGACGAAGTAAATGCGGGCGACATCGTTGGCGTGATTGGCCTAGGCGATGTGAACACTGGGCACACGATTTGCGATCCAGATCACCTGATTGCACTTGAATCCATCAAGTTTCCGGAACCGGTTATTCAAATTGCAATCGAGCCAAAATCGAAGGCTGACCAAGAGAAATTGGGTTCCTCATTGCACCGATTGGCGCAAGAAGACCCCACTTTCCGAGTATTTACCGATCAAGAATCGGGGCAAACGATTATTTCTGGAATGGGCGAACTACACCTTGAAATCATCGTAGATCGCCTGAATCGAGAATTCGGAGTTCAAGCAAACCAAGGCAAGCCGCAAGTTGCGTATCGCGAAACTGCGACGGTCATTTCTAAGGCTCAAGGCAAATTTGTCCGCCAGACTGGCGGTTCCGGTCAATATGGCGATTGCTGGCTTCAAATCGAACCTCAAGAAGCAGGCGCAGGTTTTTCATTCGAAAATCGAGTTGTTGGCGGATCTATTCCAAAGGAATACATTCCGGCGATTGAGAAGGGCGTTCGAGATGCGATTCGAAATGGCACGATTGCTGGATATCCTGTTGTGGACATAAAAGTCGCTGTCTTAGAGGGCAGCTACCATGATGTTGACTCGAACGAGAATGCATTTAAGCAGGCTGCGATTCTCGGCTTTAAGGCAGCGATGAAGGCTGCGAAGCCAGTCATCAAGGAACCAATCATGCACGTTGAAGTCACCACACCTGAAGCAAGCGTGGGTGATGTGATCGGCGATCTCAACAAGCGTAGAGGGCGCATCGAGGGGCAAGAATCTGCGATGGGTAACACTACTGTGATCAATTCCGTAGTGCCCCTTTCCGAAATGTTTGGCTACGTTACGACATTGCGATCTTTGACTCAAGGCCGTGCCACGCCGAACGTGACGCCTTCGCACTACGAAGTGGTTCCTGGAAACATTGCGACGGAAATCATTGCCAAGGCTCAAGGCGGAAGATAGGGCGTTGAACAGGATTTAACCTGTTATCAATCACAAACGAAATGGTAGGACAGGATTTATCCTGTCTCCGGAAAAAACAAACATGATCCGGAGCTTGCGCTTCAGATGCTTAGTTTGGCAGTGCTTCAGGAGCGCGGAGCATTTTTTTCGCATCACTCACAGGATCACCACATACGGCTCCGCATTTTGGTCCCCGGACGTCTACGTCCGGTTATGGAAGGACGAGGAAATATGGAAACTCCTTCCGGCAATGTTCGCAAAGGCTCAAAACGAATTCGCGTTGTTAGAAGTGGCTTGCTTTAAATCTCAGGTTTGAACCGCGCAAAAATACCTGTTTTGGCACTTAAATTACAGGATTTAGAGTAACTCTCCAACTTTGAAGCTACAATCTAACGACAAGGCACTGTGAGTATTTTTGTCGAGCAGCTCGCTCGCACTTTGGGGTTTTGAGGAAAAAAGATGAAAAAAGTTCTAGTTTCAATAGCGGCGATGGCAATCGTTGCGCAGAGTCAAGCACTTATTTGGGGATTTTCAGCACCGATAATTTCAGGAAATCAAGAAGTTCCACCAGTTTCAACAACTGCTTATGGAACTGCCTCGTTTACGATCAATGATCAAACCTGGGCAACAGGTGGTTCAGTGAATCTTTGGAATCTCGCCCCGACGGCCCTAACGGGAATGCACATTCACGATGCAGCAGTTGGTGTAAATGGCCCAGTTCGATTCAACATTCTGACAAACCAGGTTGCGGGTTCTCCTTTCAATGCTGGAGCATTTTGGGTAGTAGTTTTTAACGGAACAATGAATCTTGGTTCAAATGCCCTGAACCAGGCGTTTCTCACCCGAATGATCAACGGTGATTCGTACATCAATGCGCACACGGCAGCAAATCCAGGCGGTCATATTCGTGGTCAGATCGAGTGCAATGGCGTCGTGCCTGAACCCGCTACTATGGCTGTTCTGGGTCTAGGCGTAATTCCATTCCTTCGCCGACGACACAAGTAATTCTCAAACTCTCCTCAACCTTTCAAGCCGGAAGTTCGCTTCCGGCTTGTTTTAGTTTGGGTGGGCGTATGAAGCTATCGAATGTGGCCTCAAATTGACCATTTCTTCTCTAAACTAGTCAATTGAAGCGGCTTTTTTGCGTTTTGACATACGTCTGGCGTATTCTCTCCAAGGGCGAGTCAGATTCGCTTACGGACTGATGAGAGAAATATGATTGCGACAACCTTTTCTTTGATTGCTGTTTTAGCAGATTTGCCATTGCATGGCGTTTCTTCGCAACAAGCAACAAAGTACGCTTTTTTGAATGTAAATGTTGTGCCGATGAACCGGGAAGTCGTGCTCTCACACCAGACAGTATTGATTGAAGGCGACCGGATCAAATTCATTGGGGATGCTTCAAAGATCAAGATTCCAGTGGGCTCTGTCGAAATTGACGGACGTGGCAAGTACCTGATCCCCGGATTGATGGACATGCACACGCACCTCTTTTCCGACGATGAATTTCCGAAAGAGATGGCTGGCGACGAACTCAAAGTGATGATCGCTAACGGTGTGACCACGATCCGATTGATGTTAGGAACGCCTGAGCATCTAAAGTATCGCAGTCAAGTCGAAGAAGGCAAGATGATTGGCCCCACACTCTTTGTTGCAAGTCCGGGTTTGACCGGCCGGCCCCAAAGTGCCGAATCGAACGGACGGCTCGCTACAACTCCAGAAGCCGCAAAAAGTGCGGTTGAGGAGTTCAAACGGGCTGGTTACGACTTTATAAAATTCGTTGATGGATTCGTGCAGCCATACTACGACGCAGCGATCAAGGCAGCCAAAGAGCAAGGCATTCGAGTTGTGGGGCACGTTGATCCCAGCACGGGCGTCGCTCATGCTTTGAAGCAAAAGCAGAACTTAGAGCACTTCGATGCGTACATGGAATCAGTACTAAAAGATGATTCTCCCATTAAGGTTTCTGTTTCAGACCGGAATGTGTATCGGAAGGACAACTGGGTCAGCCTAGACTATGTGGATGATGAGAAAGTGAAGGCGATTGCCAAGGCAACAGCCGAATCGGGAACCTATACGACGCCGACATTGAACTTCTTCAAAAGTGTAGTTGTGGAAGGAGAGACTGAGGAGCAGATACGGAGTCGCCCGGACTTCCTGTTTACTCCGAAAAAGAATTCTGCAAGACTCTTTCCCGCGCTAAAGCGGATCAATGAAATCCGACCCTCGATCGAACGGCGGCAAAGATACCAGCAAATTCGAGATACTCTCACTGTGCTGATTTTGAGAAATGGCGGAAAAATCATGGCAGGGTCAGATTCGCCCGACGCATTCCATGTGTATGGTTTTGCACTTCATAGAGAGCTAAAAGCGCTAAAGGCAGCCGGACTAACGAACTACGAAGTGCTTAGCGCAGCGACCCGAGTACCTGCCGAATTCCTAAAGGTTGACAAGAAGTTCGGCACAATCAAAGCTGGCTTGCGAGCCGATCTTGTATTGCTTGACGAGAATCCTTTGGCAGACATCTCCGCGACTGAAAAGAGGACAGGAGTGATGGTTCGTGGCAACTGGTTTCCTGAATCTGTGCTGACTCAGTGGCTCGACGAAATTGGGAAGAGGTTTTCTGCGGTGCCTTAGTCGGACAGGATTCATCCTGTTTCAAAATCCGGTTGAATCACTTTCATTCGAAAAAGTTCCGTTTGAAGTGTAAAATGCGCGCATGCGTAGCACTCTGATTATTGCCATTTTTGCTTTAGCTTCACTGGTTCCCGCGCAAGACTGGGCCAAGAAGTTGATGGAGGGTTCGCCTCGGCATCAAGAATGGGTTGACCTAAAAAGCGGCGCAAGAACCGTAAAAGCGTTCGTCGTTTATCCCGAAATCAAGGAAAAGGCAACGGTTGTCGTGCTCATCCACGAAATCATGGGACTGACTGATTGGGTCATGCTCACCGCCGATCTTCTGGCAAAGGAAGGCTTTATCGTCATCGCGCCAGATTTTCTTTCTGAAATGGGGCCCAGCAAAGGAAGAACCGACTCATTTCCTGACGTTGGCAAAGCACGAGAAGCGATAAGCGGACTCCCAGCCGAGCAAGTATCTGGCGACCTAAACGCAGCCTGCGATTATGGTAAGGCTCTTGCAGCTTCAAATGGCAAGCTGGTTGTGGGCGGATTTTGCTGGGGTGGAACGCAGACTTTCCGGTTTGCCACACAGCGAAATGATCTGAAGGCATCGCTTGTGTTTTATGGCTCTGCTCCCACCGATGCTAGCCTTTTGTCTAAGATTTCCGCGCCCGTTTATGGATTCTATGGGAGCAACGATGCGCGAATCAACGCCACTATTCCGGATACCGAAAAGGCGATGAAGGCGGCGGGGAAGTCTTATGAGCCAGTTTTGTACGAGGGAGCTGGACATGGTTTTATGCGAGCTGGCCAAATGCCTGATGCACAAGAACCAAACGTGAAGGGTAGGAACTCGGCTTGGGAGAGGATTTTGAAGATTCTAAAGGGTTTGTGAGACGAATTGCTCAATCTGATCCTCCCATGATCAAAGGTGTTCAGAGTATTTGATTCTGAACTCGATGTTTAGTCAAGCGCCTAGCCCCAAAGCATTGAGAGTATCTCTGTGCGACTTAGATTGTGATGCTTGGCGACGTCAGCGAGAATCGCAGAAAGAGTGCCAACCTTCAGTGGGTTATGGTCTGGGACAGTTAAGTGGTGTTCTCCATTCAGTTGGCTCGTGAGACGCATGTGGCTTCCGGATTCTCGCGTAACTTCATATCCCAAGCGAGTCAGCTTCTTCGCCAAATCTCTTCCAGAAACGTCTCGAGGAAGTTTCACGCGGCGATGATCTCTTCTCGGACAATGAGCAGTCTGATTACCTTTGGCTCTGTGCCTGGGTCAAAATGGCAACGAACAGCGTCGCGTACTTTTTCGCGCAGTTCTTCCAAGGTCTCTGCCTCTGTAAATAGTGAAGCACTAAGAGCACGAGCGGTAAATCCACCTTCTGGGTCTTCGCGTACTTCAAAAATCAAATCGGTCATGGTTCATTGTACGTCTATCAGGGAAGGAATGAATGGACTTTATTGGGAAATTTGTGAAATTCTCTAAGCTGTTGGATTTTCTAAAAAATGAAGTCTGCGCTTGTATAACCAACAACCTATAGCCGACAACCGATAACACCAATAACCAATTCCCAAAATCCCTTGCAACCAACCCGAACTGCTGGTATACTTTTTCGGTCGCAATCGTCAACGATTAGAACGATAACGACCGAAATCTGGGCGACGGGTCGCCCTCCTTCACCAAACCTAGAGGTTTCACTACACAAAATGGCACGAGCAAAATTTGAAAGAACAAAGCCGCACGTTAACGTTGGCACTATTGGCCACGTTGATCACGGCAAAACATCGTTGACGGCTGCTATCACTGGCGCACTCGCATTCAAGGGATTTTCCAAGAAAGTCTCCTATGCTGAAATTGACTCAGCACCTGAAGAGAAGGCGCGTGGTATCACCATCAACATTTCTCACCAAGAATATGAGACCGCGACTCGGCACTATGCCCACGTTGACTGTCCTGGTCACGCTGACTTTATCAAAAACATGATCACTGGCGCGGCGCAGATGGACGGCGCGATTCTGGTTGTTGCAGGAAACGACGGCCCAATGGCGCAAACCCGCGAGCACATTCTGTTGGCTCGTCAGGTTGGCGTTCCATATATCGTCGTTTACATCAACAAGGTTGACCTTGTTGACGATCCTGAACTCATCGAGCTAGTCGAGATGGAAATCACTGACCTGCTTGACAAGTACGGTTTCAAGGGCGCTCCAATCGTAAAAGGTTCGGCTGTAAAGGCTTTGGAAGCTCTTGAGAAAGGCGCATCGGTAGACGATCCAGCATTTGCCTCGATTTTCGAGCTTATGGAAGCGGTTGACAATTTCATTCCAACTCCTGAAAGGGACGTTGACAAACCATTCCTTATGGCTGTGGAAGACGTTTTCACGATCACTGGTCGTGGTACGGTTGCTACCGGCCGAGTCGAGCGCGGAACGCTCAACATCAATACTGAAGTTGAGATCGTTGGCATCCATGACACCAAAAAGACAACTTGTACGGGCGTTGAAATGTTCCGAAAGCTTTTGGACACTTGCCAAGCTGGCGACAATGTTGGATTGCTTCTTAGAGGCGTAGATCGAAGTACGATTGAGCGTGGAATGGTTATCTGCAAGCCAGGTTCCATCAAGCCGCACACGAAGTTCGATGGCGAGGTTTACGTTCTTTCGAAAGAAGAAGGCGGACGCCATACTCCGTTCATTACGGGATATCGGCCTCAGTTCTACTTCAGAACGACGGACGTTACCGGCACGCTCAGTCTTCCGGCTGGCGTCGAAATGTGTATGCCTGGTGACAACATCACGATGACGGTTGAACTGATCAACCCAATCGCGATGGAGCACGGTTCGAAGTTCGCGATTCGAGAAGGCGGCCGAACGGTCGGTGCTGGAACGATTACAAAGATCTACGAGTAGATTCTACGTTAGTTTGACAAAAAGTCCTCAGAAGTTCTGGGGACTTTTTGTTGTTGGTTATCGGTTGTTGGTTGTTGGTTGTTAGTTGTCGGGTTTCCGAGAGCCGCTTACTGCCAGCCGCCAACCGCCATCTTCCAACTTAAGGCACCAAAATACCAGCCAGTGGTCTTTCTAACTAGCAAACGTACCAGGTTTTTCGATTTCTGGCGTACTTTCGCTCAAAAATGACATAGAATAGGGAATCGGCTGGTCTTGTTAGGCCTCCGGGAATTTGTATGGGAGGAAAAATGAGAAATTTAACTATTCTTGCATTAGCGACTGTCGCTTCGGCTAGCGCATTTGCACAGAACTTATATAGCAATCAATCAGGCAACGTAAACGTTGCTGCACTTAACGCAGTCACAACGACTCGCTCAGGTGTGGCCGCAGGTGCTGGAACACGATGGAGCGAGGTCCAAGCCAATGGTGCTGGCGTTCAGTTGGGTTCCAACACCAATGCTGGTTCAACGGTTACAGGTGCGTTTCGCCTGGCAGACGACTTCACAGTCACAGGCGCTGGATGGAACGTGACGGGATTCAGAACCTATGCCTATCAAACCGGAACGTTGACGAGCCCGTTTAGCGGCGGTACGATGAACGTTTGGAACGGTACTCCTGGTGTTGGTAGTATCGTCGGAACAGCGACCTATGGTGGTGCATCAAGCACTATCGTTTGGGATGCATCTGGTGCTTCAGGAATCGTGAATCGCATTTTCTGCACCAATTCACCTGCTCCTGGTACGGCTCCTGGCACTACTCGACGTGTTCACGAAATAACTTGGAATATGAGCCAGACACTTGTTGCTGGAACGTATTGGATTGATTGGGGAGTAGTGGCAACGAATCTTGGCACAGCATTTGGTC
Source organism: Armatimonadota bacterium (assembly GCA_031400935.1). Classification (GTDB taxonomy): domain Bacteria; phylum Armatimonadota; class Fimbriimonadia; order Fimbriimonadales; family Fimbriimonadaceae; genus JANNJE01. The sequence continues at coordinate 582 of JANNQV010000017.1, read as the reverse complement.
CTACGACCACTCATCAAGATTCCCGCGGTCCTGCTGGTGCGAATGCCCTGCAGTTGAATGGAACATGGGTACCCATTTTCGACGCCGGAAACCCAGCTACGGAGCCTGATGTTTTTCAGGACCTTCCGTTCATCGTTAGGGGAACAGCAGTACCTGAGCCAGCAACAATGGTTGCCCTCGGTCTCGGCGCAGTTGCCTTTATTCGACGACGACGCAAGTAAACTCGAAACTCTCCTCACAAAAAATGCCTCAACGAATTGTTGGGGCATTTTTATGTACTTCTTTTGCTATTGGTTATTGGTTGTTGGTTGTGGGTTGTTGGTTGTTGGTTGTTGGTTATAGGTTATAGGTTATGCGCAATCCACAATCCACAATCCACAATTCACAATCCGCAATCCACAATCCAAAATTCCCATTCCTCACAATTTCCTCAGATTCAAAGTGCACAATCAGCCCCAAGCACGTCCAACGAGGCGTGTGATTGGAGGTTGAAACTTGAAAAATCGAAAATGGTTCGTACCCGCAGGATTTGCAATTCCGACGCTCATTTTGGGAGCATTCAGCGCGACAACTCAGCCGATA
>JANNQV010000016.1:0-10992 GCA_031400935.1 Armatimonadota bacterium | reverse complement strand
CTTGCTTTGATCCGACGACGACGAAGCAAATAGTCTTTTCTCAGGAAAAGGACATGATGGAAAATGGACAAGGGAGAAATCCCTTGTTCGTTTTTTTGTTGTGGGCTGTTGGTTGTTGGTTATTAGTTGTTGGTTGTTGGTTGATGGGCAGGGTATGGGGTGCAGGGTTTAGGGTAATCCCTTTTTTGTAAACCGAGTTGAATAGCAGTTCCGCCAAAGTGTAGCTCACCGTTGAAATGCACTCGCGTGCTTGCTAACATTTCGCACCCATCACCCCAAACACTATACCCTTCCCCTACCTACCCATTCCGCGCTTGAAACTCCGTCATGAACGAAGCTAGTGCCTCGCAACCTTCAACCGGGAACGCATTGTAGATGCTCGCGCGGATTCCCCCAACCACTCTATGCCCCTTTGGCCCATCCAGTTTGTTGGCATCGCATTCTTTGAGGAATTGCTTGTCCAGTTCTTCGCTAGGAGTCTTGAATGTGACATTCATGATGCTTCTGCAAGACTTGTCAGCATGGCCGCGGTAATAACCGCCGGAATTGTCAATGGCATCGTAGATAATGTTTGCCTTTTTGACATTGATGGGATAAATCCAATCCAGTCCGCCGTTACGCAATAGCCACTTGTAAACCAAGCCGCAAACGTAAATGGAAAAACACGGCGGAGTGTTATAAATCGAATTCTGGTCGGAATGGGTCTTGTAATGGAGCATCGGATGGAAGTTGGCAGGTGCTCGATCCAGCAATTCATCCTTGATGATCACAACCGTCACACCCGCCGGCCCCATGTTCTTTTGAGCGCCAGCGTAGAGCATGTCGTAAGCTGAAATATCCATTGGACGCGAAAGGATATTGGAACTGATGTCGCAAACACTGGTCACGGGGAGCCGGATATCGCCTTGAAATTCTACGCCCTGAATCGTTTCGTTGCTCGTCCAATGGCAATAGCTTGAATTCGGGCTGAAATCGAGGTTGGCAATATCAGGCACGGTTGAGTAATTCGATGGCTTGCCATCCCAAAGCAATTTGTTTGCAAAGCCGCACAAAGCCGCTTCGTAAGTTTTCTTTCCCCATTCGCCAGTAACAACATAATCTGCAACTTTGCCTTCTTCCAATAGGTTCATGGGAATCATCGTGTTCTGCATACTCGCTCCGCCTTGCAGGAAGAGGATCTTGTAATTTGATGGCACATTCAGAAGGGTTCTAAGTGATTCCAGTGCTTCGTTATGAACATCGTCATAGATTTTTCCGCGATGCGAAAGTTCCATTACACTGATTCCAGAGCCTCTGAAATTCATAATTTCATCTCGAATTTCTTCGAGAACTTCAACGGGCAAGGTACATGGGCCAGCAGAGAAATTGAAGACGCGATTGTATGGGGGAGCTGTGATCGTGCTCATTTCTTTAGTTTAGCAGGGAGGAGCTGGGAGTAGCTAGGGATTGACGGGAAGTGGCTGGGTGTTGCTAGGAAGTGAGTATGTGAAAGGAGCGCGGAGCCACTTACACGCCGTGATTTCAACTGCGGAAGCTAAAGCTCCGCATCCCGGTCCGCGGAGCCACATTCAAGAATGACTTGCGAAAACGGCAAGGTCAGCTCCGCCTTTTTGAGCAAACAAGTTGCACCTTGAAAAGTTCCAATTGAGGGAAATTGACAACAACCACCGCCTGAATTCGGGAACATTGCACCTAATTCCCCGCTTTTGCCAAATGGATGCAAGAAATGATTTCGAAACCAGCCCCACAAATCGGCCATGTACACCTCAAGGTATCCGACCTTGAACGAAGCATCAAGTTTTACGAGGATGCGCTCGATCTTCGATTAACTCAAATATACGGCGATTCAGCGGCATTCCTTTCGTTTGACAGCTATCATCATCACCTTGGGCTGAATACATGGATGAGTAAAGGCGGAAGCCCATCTCCCCGATCTTCGCCAGGACTTTTCCACTTTGCAATCTTGTTTCCAACTCGAAAAGCCTTAGCTGCTTCTTTAAAAAGGCTGGTAGAAATGGGTGTGCAAATTGACGGCGCCAGCGACCATGGAGTCAGCGAAGCGATTTACTTTCATGATCCCGATGGAAACGGAATCGAAATTTATTGGGATCGGCCAGAAAGCGAATGGCCCAAAATTGATGGTGAATTGGCAATGGTCACTGATCCGCTTGACATAAATGAGTTGTTGAATTTGGCTCGATGAAGCTAGCATTTCGCAAAGCACATATATCGTAATCAATTTCAGCAAAATTTGCGTAGAATAACCTTATGAGCATTTCAACTCTTTTTGTCTTAGGCGCTGCGCTCCAGGGCGGTGGGCTTCAATTCGTTTCCAAAGGCATGACATCCAAAATGGGTGGATACGTTCCGATTCGAGCGAACATGGTTGTTGGGACTTCCTTTAGTGGCCTTGCAGACAAAGGGGTTTCAGCTGGCAAAGCAGGAAAACTCGTCTTTGGGGAATATAGCTTCGATTTTGTTTTAGATGAGCAAGAGGGCAAGCCAGCTCGACTCTTCGTAGATTCGAACAAGAACGGCAATTTTGGAGATGATTCTGCGGTTATTTGGACACCGAAAGTGCAAGGCGGCTTTACAATGTATTCTGGTTCGTTCCAAGTCGCAATGGCTGGCAAATCGGGCACTGTAAACGCTTACCGCTTTGATCCAAATGATCCTCAAAGGGCTGCGCTCAAAGAGGTTGTTCTGTACTACGCCGATTTTGGCTATGAAGGCAAACTCAAATTTGGCAAAGACTTGTTGACCGTAGGTTTGGCTGGACCCTTGCAAGGTGCTTCAAGAATTTGGGTTGACCGGAACAATGATGGGAAGAACAACGGACGAAGCGAGACGATTTCAAGCACGATGCCATTCAATTTTGGCGGTACAACGTACGAACTCAAAGCTGAGTCTGGATCGTTAACAGTAGTCAAATCTGAAAAAACTGTTGACGAAATTCCCCTACCTCCGGACTTAGGGGTCGGGAAAGATGCTCCGAAGTTTTCAGCTGTAACTATTGACGGGACGAAAATGGAATTTCCAAGTTCTTACAAAGGCAAAATTGTCATGATGGACTTTTGGGCTACCTGGTGCGGGCCTTGCATTGCAGAGCTTCCAAATGTAATCGCTGCTTACAAAAAATATCATGACAAAGGATTTGAAGTCCTTGGAATCAGCTTCGATCAAGCGAATATGGCTGAGAAAGTGAATTCGTTTACGAAAGAGCACGATATGCCGTGGGCTCAAATTTACGAGGGCAGATATTGGAGCACGACGATCGGCGCACAGTATGCCGTTGAAGGCATTCCTTTCTGCCTTTTGGTGGATGGAAATACAGGAAAAATTCTGGCAAATGTTGGCAGTTTGCGAGGCGCGGCACTTGACAAGACGCTTGAAGGCGTTTTTGCAAACCGCTAAGTAATGAGTGAAGGCTGCACTTTAGGGTGCAGCCTTGACATTCCTGCTCTAGCAATCCACAATGATAGTCGCGAGCGGGCGTAGCTTAGTGGTAAAGCTCCAGCCTTCCAAGCTGGCCATGTGAGTTCGATTCTCATCGCCCGCTCCAAGAATTTGTTGTTCGAGTATTTGCGGGTGTAACTCAGTGGTAGAGTGTCTGCTTCCCAAGCAGAGAGTCGCGAGTTCGAATCTCGTCGCCCGCTCCAATTATTTGACCGGATTGCTCTTGATTTCTTCAGTTTTCTGGAAACATGAACGATATTAGGCTTTCGTAATTGGAACTGTCAGCCGCCCTCAATGAACTTATGTATTCTGTGCGTGCCGCACCAGCTATCAAATTAGAATGCCCCCAAGCCGAAACTTTCCAACCCTGCTGCTGGCAGAGGAGATCGGTAGCCAAGCGTGCGAAACGTCCGTTTCCATTTGGGAACGGGTGGATCAAAACCAAGCGATGATGAAAGCGTGCCGCTATCTCATTTGGTGTGTAAGCCTTGCTCTTGAGCCAAACGTCAACATCATCTAAGAGGCTTTTCAGTTCGGCAGCGATATTCCACGCATCACACCCAATTGACTTCTGAGTCCTTCGATAACTGCCTGCCCAACGCCAGGTCTTGCCGAACATTCGATTGTGAAGTAATTTGAGGGTCTGCTGATCTAGAAGATTGCGCTTGATTTTGGTGCTCTTGTTCGCCCAGATCTTGGCAAAATCCATGTTTGAGGCTTCAAATTCGTTCAACTCTGCCTGTGTAGACAAGCTTGGAATCAGTCCTTCAGCTTCGTTTGGATCAATTGGAGTTGCGCCATTATGTTGTTCAGCGTTCATTCCCAAATTTCCTGGTCACCTCTTTCAATTTTTTCTGATGCCCGGTCAACTATCATTTGTTCAATTCTGTCCTGAGATATTGCCTGCTGTTCCAATGCCATAGCATGTTTGATCCACATTACTTCGACTGTACTTACCACTGTGGCTCTTTCGAGTATGGTTTTCTCGAGGGATTGGCGTGGAATGAGCAATATAGCCAGGTCGCATTCGAGGGCATTCGCAGCAGCACGCATTCTATTGATAGTTAGTGATCCACTCGATTCGGCTTTCTCGAGTTGGTGAGCAGTTTGCTTTGAAACACCAAGGCGCTTGCCTAGCACTTCATAGTTCATACCGAGCGCTTGACGAATTGCACGTATCCATCCTCCTCGTGGAGTTGGCGGTATTTCGGTGTTGAAGTGATGGAGAAGTTGCTGATCTAGTTGAGTTCGTCTCAGTTTTCGTGAATTTGCATCCATGTCAACTTTTATTATGACATATTAGTGCGTATTGTCATATGTTAATCTGACTAATTGCATTAATTAGTCAGATTAACATATGACAAATCCACATACCCATTCAGCCACACGGCTCTACCCCGGACCCAAGAGCATCGCATTCAAGAGCAACTTGTTCTGCCCGGGAAGCATGGCCCTCTCTATGGGGTTCCAGCTAAAGATGATTGCCTTTCCGCTTCCCATAGGCATCTCGTAAACTGCATGGACGCCTTTCAAATTCTTCTCCGAATCATTCGGCCATGACCAGCCAGAAAGTAGTTTCTTTTCCGAATCACCGAATGTGACAGCTCCCAAACCTCCTGTGCCGCCCTTCCAGAAGTCGTTGCCATCCGCTTGAATGGCAAATGGCATCTTTCCGGTTTTGACTGGTGGATATCCGTTGCTCAAGAATGATTTTGGATCCAATTCAGCTAGGAAAAAGGCACCGGGAATTGATTTTGGGGAAGATTTGTCATCGCCGACTTTGTCAAGCTTCGCAAATTTGCCTTCTCCAATTGCCCAATCCGGCGAGCCTAGAACTATCGCGCATCCACCTGCTTGAATCCAGGTCTTTACTTTGTCGCTGACAATATTCGATCCTCCAGGAAAGAGGATGCAGGTGAATTCGCTCAGATCGCCGTTCAGAGCGTTTTTATGAAGCGGCACAAATGGAATTTTGAACTCCTGTTCCAGTAAATACCAAAGGCTTCCAAAATCCTGAGTCGAAGAATTGTCGCCAAAAATCACGCCGATTTTGGGTTCGCGAATGGCTTGTTGACCGGGACCTCCGGGGGAGTTCCTGCCCGATTCCGGGAAACTGGTTTCGAGCTTGGAAAACCTCAATCCAGGAAATTTGCCAGCGGCTTCCAGGAGTTTTTTGGAAAGATCGTCCTCGTTTCTACCCTTCAAGAAATAGAACGTCCCCTTGGCAAAGGTTCTCTCGCCAAGCTTCATTTCTTTCGTCATCACACGGCACTTGACTCCTTCGGAAGCCAAATGAAAGACTGCGAGAATATCGTTCTGATCAGTGTATTCGAGGACAAAGCCCACGTCACTTGAATCAATATCCGGAAGTCGGGATTCGGACTTTGTAGCCCGATAAACTATTGGGATCGCCGTTTCAGACTCGCACCACCAAGCCGAAAGGTTGTGCCCATAAATGAGGCTCCACCCAGTAATATCGTAGAACTCTGGAAACTCGGCATCAGGATATTGCTCCTTTTTGTCAATCTTCTCGCCAATTCGAATTTGATTTGCAATGAACTCCTTCTCAAAGTCCTGCCCGGGTTCTAAGAGGGTCTTTGCAAGCTGCCCGTTTGGCTGAGCCATGTCAATGACCAAACTTCCAGCGGGGAACTCCTTTGCACCGACTGTTTCCGACCAATAATCGTGTGCCGAATCGCTGGTGAAGTTTGAATTTGCGACGAATGATTGAATGCCTGCGCGAGACAACTGAGCGGCAAGCCGTTTCAATGGCCGTGAATCCGCCGATGTAACCACCACTCTCTTGAACTTTCCGGCATGATCTCCTGAAACTGCCTTTGCCCGGTACGAAATGAATGAAGTCATCAAGTCGTCATGGTTTGCAGAGGCAGTTAGAACGGTCGTAATAGCAGTTGTGAAATGCTTTGCCATTCCCAATTCAACCGTCAACGGAGATCCATCATCTTTCGTGTCATTCAAACGTCGGCCGCCATCGGTTTCGTGGGTCATGCCAATTGCGCCTAGAAGCTGAGCGTACGTGTCCAAATAGCACGGCGCGTAAAAATCGAACCCGTCTCGAACGTAGTAGAGCCACCCTTGCTTGTCAAAAGCCTTGGCGTAGCTTCTGCCAAAAATCTGCGTCCACTTCTCCAGCCGGTCGCGATCCACGTTCACGTTGGTTGCCATCGCATTTGGAGGGAAGAAATATTCATCGGTTTGGCCGTGCTGATCAATGTAAACCTGAGGCGTCCAGCGGTTGTATTCACGAACTTCGGCAATGGTTTCTGCTTGCGAAAAGGCAATTCTGTCTCGGTTCATGTCGAATCGGTAATGGTTCGTTCGACCATGAACCCACCGCGGCTCGAATCCTTCAAAAGCCTGAGGATGGTCGCTCGAAACGGCAAGCGAGCGGTTCCAAACTACAAATCTCTCGTGCCCGTCCGGGTTGTAAACGGGATTCAAAAGCACGACTGTATTCTTAAAGGCATCAATAATTGCTTTGCCCTTTGAGGCCGTCAAATTGTATAGAGTCCACATTGCCGCTTCAAACGAGGCAGATTCGTTCCCATGAATCGTTTGGTTGATCCAGACGAAGGCGGGAAGTTCGGCAATTTCGTTTGGCTTCAGTTGCTGCCCGGCAGCGAGGGTTGCCATACGCTTTCGAAGGAGTTCCAATCGGGCGATATTCTCTTCGCTTCCTATAGCAATGAGTTTTAGCGGACGATTCTCCCATGATTTGCCGAATTCGAAGATCTTTGTGCGCTTCGGAGCAGCCTTGGTTATCGCATTAATGACGATTTCTTGCTCTCGAAATGTTGTGTGCTTCTCCCCAGGCTTGTATCCAAGGATTGATTCTGGTTTTGGAATCGTAGAGTCGTATGGGCCGTGCGGGTAGAAGTCAAAGCTCTTTGGAGCAGAGAATACGGAAGCACAAAGAAGAATTGGAAGTATCGCCACGATCTCGTGATTCTACTATGTGAGCGGAAGTTCTATCCGGTGAACATAGACGCCATTCCAAAGAGAAACAGGACGCCAGAAATGACGAGCCCGACTACGTTCAGCGCGATTGCCCCTCCAGCACCGGTCTGCCCCTTGTTTTTCGCGACAATTCCAAGGACTAGCCCGATGATTGGTACAACTATTGGAATGCAGCAAGCAAGTGCAATTCCGAGTGCACCGCAAATGTACGACACCGTTAGCTCTGTTTTTCCATTTGCAACCTGCACTGAACTGGGGTAACTCACATTCCGTGGATAGCCAACGTACGGATTCTGAGTCTGACTCGGCTGTGAAAACGGTGTTGTCGTTGGGGGAATTCCAGCTTGACCTAAAACCAATTCCGCCCGAATTCGGTTGCCGTTCTTGGCATCTTCTAAGATCGTGTTGTTGTCCACACGATTTTCGATTTGCCACTGCTGAAGCGTGGCGAGATCAACTGGGCCGAATCGCTGCCCATCGGGCCAAATTACAAAGTAGTTCATTGCTTTGGGAGTGCGCGGGGTTGACCGCGCTTATTTAACTTTCAGATTTCTCAAATTCTGGCGGTATGCTGAATTTTTGTAAAGGCGCGGTCAAGCCCGCGCACTCCCAAAGAAGCAGCCGCCGATCCATTTCGTCTATTGTACGTGAAGGAAACGGAATCTTAGCCCGATAGGTTGAAAGGAAAGTAATGTCAAAGGGAAATTTTGTTCAAGATTTAGTGCGGGATCGCAAGATTGTTTCGGTTTCATTTATCGCTTTGATCGTGGCAAGTTTTTTGATTGGCTGGGGAACGCAAAAGGATATTGCATCGCTCATTGCTTTCAATACTGAAACTGCAGCAACAAAACCTTGGCAGTTGTTTACCTATCTTCTGGTTCCTAGCTATGATCTCATCGGATTGCTCTTTGCATCGTTTTGGATGTGGAATATCGGAACTGCCATCGAGCGAGACCACCATAGTCCCCGGTTTTTATCCATTCTCGCTTTGTACACAGTTTTGGCTGCATTGTGCCTCTGGCTAGGTTCGGCGATTACAGGAATTTCGGGTGTTCTCGTAGGAGCGTGGGGGATTTTGAGCTGCGTCACGGTTCTTTGGGGAACCAGATATCCCAACCTGACAACGCTTTTCATGTTTGTGATTCCAATCAAAGCAAAGTGGCTTGCTTTGCTGTCCGTCGGCCTAGTGTTTTTCGGTTCGAATCCTGCATTGGCAATATTTGCTGCGCTTCCGTTGATTTTGGCGGCGCTTTTTGCCAGGGATCAATTGCCGATCAAATACGGTGCAAGAACAAGTTCTGCGAAACGAAGCACCAAGACTCGTTCGGGAATGTCAACCTCGCCAGAGTTCGTTGCCGATGTTCGAAAGAGGGAGCAAGAACGAGCCGACAGAGAGCGGCTTCGAAAGATGTTTGAAGATGGAATGATTGACAACGAGAAAGATAGGGAAGCCTAAATTAGCGACTTTTCCACATTTTCACAACATTCAAAAAATCAATTTTGAGCCTGACCTGCAACTTTTTGCTAATTTTTTTCGTTGAAATAGATACTGGTCCTAGAGCAAGAGGCAATGGGAGTGGTATAACGAGTAACCGTGCTTGCACGGAAACTCAACAAATCAGGAGGCAAATATATATGAAGAAGATTTTACTAATCGCCATGGCGCTGAGCGCGCTTGGAATGGTTTTAGCTGGTTGTGGTGCGAAAGAAGAAGCGGCTGCGGATGGTGCTTCGACAAGCGCACCGGCTACCGAAGAATCAAAGTAAGGGTCATCGTCATCTACAAGAACCTCGAAGTAAATTCGGGGTTCTTTTTTGCACAAAGTTTAGGGTTGGCTCAGAGTGCAGGGTGCGGGGTTTGGGGTTTAGGGTTTGCGAGGACAGGTAGGACACTGCGTTGAGGATTCCCCATCCACTTCACCCACTTAATCCATTTCACCCGCTTCACTCACTTCACCCAGTTCATCCCCTCCAGGTACCCTGTAAGTTCGAATGAGTGAAGTAAAGATCATCCCCTTAGGCGGCGTCGGCGAAATTGGAAAGAATTGTACGGTAGTTGAGCAAGGCGACGACATCATTGTCATTGACTGCGGCCTTGCCTTCCCGAACGAGGAAATGTTTGGGGTGGACATCGTCATTCCAGATTTCACATACCTTTTAGAAAACAAGGACCGGGTTAGAGGCGTCTTTCTTACCCATGCCCATGAAGACCACGTAGGTTCATTGCCATATCTTTTGGCTCAGCTAAACGTGCCTGTTTTTGCTTCTGAATTCACGCAACTTCTCATTCGCAACAAACTGGAAGAAAAGTTTTCGCTGAAAAACCTCGACTTGCGAACCTACGCCTTCGGGGACATCATCGAAGTCGGTTCGCTTTCGGTAGAGCCGATAAGGGTTACTCACTCGATTCCTGAAAACGCCTGTTTTGCGGTTCGAACGAATCATGGAATTGTCTTCTTCACCGGTGACTTCAAATTCGACTTTACGCCTGTAGATGGCAAGTTAACAAACATGAATCGCCTGGCAGAAATCGGCAACGAAGGAGTTGTTTGCCTTTTGTCTGACTCGACAAATGTCGAACGTCCAGGCTGGGGGCCGAGCGAGCGATCAGTTAGCAACGGGCTTCGCCAAGTATTTCAAGAAGCCGCAGGACGTGTGCTCCTCACAACTTTTGCAAGCAACATTCACCGGATGCAGCAGGTGTACGACGTAGCTTCTGAAACAGGCCGAAAAGTGGCGGTCGTTGGGCGCAGGATGGAGCAGAACACGGATTCTTGCGAACGAATGGGCTACCTCAAAATTCCTAAAGGAGTCCGTATCCCGCTCGACGAACTACGAAAGCACGAACCAAGCCAGCTTGCCATTCTCACTACTGGAAGCCAAGGCGAACCGATGTCGGCGCTTGTACAGATGTCGAAAGGCGAATATGGCAGATTGCAGATTCGAGAAGGCGACACTCTGATTTACTCAGCCCGACCGATTCCAGGAAACGAAGCAGCAATTTGGAGAACGATTAACCGGCTCTTCCGCCAAGGCGCAAAAGTAATTTACGATTCGGCAATTCCCATCCATGTCTCAGGGCATGCCTATCAAGAGGAGCTGAAGATGATGATCAATATCCTCAAGCCGTACTATCTGGCGCCAGTGCACGGCGAGCCAAGGCATCAGCATCGTTATTTGCAGATTGCGATGGAAATGGGATTCCCTGAACACCGCCTTTTTTGCCTCGAAGACGGCATTCCGCTTGAGATTGGCGCTACAAGTGCCGAGGAAGGCACTAAAGTCGTCTGCGGGCGTGTATTGGTTGATTACAGCGGCACTCCTGGCATTACAGACGAGACGTTACGGGACCGATCCAATCTCTCACGGGATGGAATCATTGCGGTAACCGTAGTCGTAGATGTCGAAAACGGTGAAATTGTAGGTGATCCAGTCATCCAAGCACGAGGATTCCATGGGCCGGAAGGCGCGCTTGATCAGGCAATGGAGGTTCTAATTGAGGGCCTGAAAACTCAAACAAAATCCGACCTTTCCGATGTGGACAAACTCAGACACTCA
>JANNQV010000015.1:0-231591 GCA_031400935.1 Armatimonadota bacterium | reverse complement strand
ACCAACAACCAACAACTAATAACCAACAACCAACAGCCCACAACAAAAAAACGAACAAGGGATTTCTCCCTTGTCCATTTTCCATCATGTCCTTTTCCTGAGAAAAGACTATTTGCTTCGTCGTCGTCGGATCAAAGCAAGAGCGCCTAATCCAAGAGCTGCCATCGAAGCAGGCTCTGGAACAGCATTGATCTGATATCCAGAGTTGTTCAGACGGTTTGCCCCGCCAGGAATCGCGAACCCGCCAGCTGGATTGACCTGAAAATTATTGAGACCCCCAGGTGAACCTGCGAATGAGGAATCAATAACGCCTGATTGCCCGAAACCAGCGCCGCCGCCAAAATTGAATACGGGAATAACGCCGATCCAATAAGTGCCTGCACCACCCAATACGATGTTAATTGGAATTGTGACTCGTGCACGTGGCTGAGCAGCATTCAGCGTATAGCCGGTGAGGTCAGTTGTGACTCCACCTGATGCAACGGTTTGGCTACCGGCGTTGCCTACGAGATTTGCCGCAGCTGCTGCGACGCTTGTATAGATTTCGACTCGATATGCTGTGATGTTCGAGTGCAGTGGTGTTACGCCACCGAATAAACCAATTGCAACCTGGACTTGATTCAGCTGCAAAGTGCTTGCCGAAACATTGAAGTCATCAATCATCGCAACGTCGAACGCATTGTTGGCCGCTTCGAAGTCTTGGGATGCGCGACCGACCTGTGGGGCATCGGTAAAAGTGAAATTGGGGCCGAGCTGGTCCATAACAAGGACAGCCTGCGAAGCCGCTGCCAGTGCTACCGCACCAGCCGATGCAAAAAATCTAAATTTCATAACTAGTCTCCTTCAACCCTTTAGAAACCAAATTCAGTTGGGGTTATTGAATAGGATACATGAACTTGATTCATATTCCAAGCCCATTTGCGAAAAGCTAGTGCATTTACTAGCTGAAAAAGTATTCAGGTACGGCTATGGCTTCAAAATCTTTGTATTTGTGTTACTTTTCACGACCTGGAAGAGCCAAACAAAACATGGAGCCAGAGCCAGTGCGGGCAGGTAGTTTGCAGTTGGAATCTTCTTGATTTCTAACAGCCCAAGCCCAATTGCCAAGAGAATGGGTCCGCCAACCGCGCTTGCTTCGGCCATGAGCGACTCATTCTCCGCAAATCGCTTTAGCCGTGAGCCGAGCAAGGTCAGGGTGCCTTGAACAATCAAGACCACGCCTGCGGATACAAGTACGCCGGGGCCAAGCGCAACGGTAAGAAACAAGGCGGCAAATCCGTCCAATGTGGACTTGATTGCAATGAGTTCGATCTTGCCCTCGATCGCCTCTTGAAGGCATCCCATCAAAGTCATCGGCCCAACGCAAAAGAGAATCGAAGCAGTAACCACGCCTTCGGTAAACGTGGCGGACCCTTGCCCGCCAAACGCCTGCTTCGCCCAATCTCCGAAGGCATCAATTCCGCCTTCTAAGTGCAAAAGCGTGCCAATGATTCCGCCGATCAAAAGCGCGGCGGCGACGATCAAAATGTTCTTCGAGCCTAGAAATAGCTTAATCCCCATGCAGATGGTGATGAGTCCAAGGCCAGAGAGTACGATGGACTGGAGTTCGGCAGAAAGACTGCTGCCGATTAAGAGGCCGAGAGTTGAGCCCACTAGGACAGTGGACGTGTTTAGAAGGGTGCCTCGCCAGATTTCCTTTAATTGCATACAATTTGAATTCTAGCCTCAATTGTAAAGTGACGGATGACTATTTGGGAGTGCGCGGGCTTGACCGCGCTTTTCAAGTTCTCTATAATGTGAGAATGAGATCATGGCCCCATGCTCCTTCAAAGAACGTAACAGCTCCTGGTACTTACATTATTACGGGCGGGACGTATCACAAAGAGCACATGTTTTGTGATGACGTCCGGTTAGAACTACTTCATGATCGCTTGCTTTTGGCGATCGAAGAGGAAAATTGGACCCCGTTTGCTTGGGCAGTTTTCTCAAACCATTACCATTTTGTTGGTATTAGCCCCGGTATTCCAAACGCAGTAAGGCGCTTGACGGGCAAAGTGCATACATTATCCGCCAGAGATTTGAACAAGTTGGATCAGCAGGTTGGTCGAAACATTTGGTATCGGAGCTGGGATACAAGATTAACTTTCGAGAAATCTCTTATGGCCCGAATTGCCTACGTTCATACCAATCCTGTAAAACATGGATTGGTAACAGAGCCAGAGTCGTATAGATACTGTTCAGCGGCTTGGTTCTTAAACAGAGGCGACCGTCCATTTGTCGAGTCGGTGCTTTCCTTCAAAACCGAAAAAGTAAATGTGTTTGATGACTTCTAGTCTTTGGAAGTGCGCGGGCTTGACCGCGCTTTTACGATCAATCAGGTAAGAATCTAGGTTCAAAAGCATTCTTGAAAGCGAGGCTAAAGCGCGGTCAAGCCCGCGCACTCCCAAGGATGCATTCCGCCGCCCATCGCACCTGCTCATCTGACAAATGCTGATGGATTGGCAGCGAAAGGCATTCGTTTGAAACACGTTCAGTCACTGGAAGCGACCCGACCCCATTCGCCAAGTGCTTGTACGGCGAATGGAAGTGCAGCGGAACCGGATAGTAAATCATCGAATCAATTTCCTTTGACTTCAAATAAGTTTGCAATTCGTCGCGCTTTTCAGCCCGAATCGTGAACTGATGCCAAGTATGGTTGTTGCCAGGAAGGGTTTTGGGAAGGTGAATTCCCGTGACTCCTTGTAAGACTTCAAAGTAGATTTTTGCAAGTTCAGTTCGCCGCTCATTCCACTTTTCGAGCACCTGCAATTTGGTGTGCAGAACGGCGGCCTGAATTTCCGCGAGTCGGCTTGTGTATCCCAAATGATCGTAGTAGTATCGCTCGCGCCCCATACCATGAATCCGCATTGATTTGCAAGTTTCGGCAACTTTGTCATCGTTGGTAACGATCATGCCGCCGTCGCCAGCGGCGCCTAAATTCTTGGTTACATAAAAGCTAAAACCTGCTCCAGCCCCAAAAACACCAGCGTAATCGCCTTCATGGTGGCTGTATACGCCTTGGGCGGCATCTTCAATCAGGATTAAGTTGAAGCGCTTGCAGATTTCTTGAATTTTGCGAATTTCGCAAAGCTGGCCGAAAAGATGAATCGGCATGATCGCCTTGGTCTTTGCCGTGATCGCAGTTTCAATCTTGCTCACATCAATCATAAATGTGTCTTCATCAATGTCCACAAAAACCGATTGCGCACCGGTTTGCTGGATAACCTCAACGCTCGCTACAAATGTAAACGCAGAAGTGATAACTTCATCGCCAGCCCCAATGCCGTTTGCATCGAGCAAAATCCGAAGAGCATCAGTTCCGGAATTCACTGCGATTCCATGCTTGCAGCCATGAGTTTGAGAAAGCTCAGCCTCGAACCGGTTGTGATACTTGCCCATCACATAGGCACCGGTCGAAAGCACCTCGTGGACGGCACTGTCCATCGTTTCTTTCAGTTGGTCGTATTGCGCTCGAATATCGTAAAAAGGAACTCTCAAAAATATCAGCCTCGTTGCAGATTGGGGGGAAACCGCTCCGGAGAGTTTATCGTATTCGGGGAAACCGTTGCCTTTGTTCTCAGGTTTCTTCGTTCGCTACTTGAGCCAAACCCTCAAGGAATCTCACGCGATAGCATTGGAAACGCGTGGATTGGTCTTTGCGTCCTTTGCGTCTTGGCGTGAAACATGATTGATTGAAATCTCACGCGTCGTCGGCAAAGTCTCGAAACGTTGAGTTTGCGTAATTCCGCGTCCTCCGCGTAAAAAACGCAAGCTTGGAATCTTTCGCAAAGGCGCAAAGGATGCAAAGTTAGTTCCGCGACCTCTGCGCTGACCTAAAAGTGTTTAGATACGATTACAGGCACACTACTTCTTCGACGTAGTTGACCGTTGCAGAATGCGCTTCTGACCGCCATCCACGGGATAGCTTGCTAGAGTGATTGAGTTTTTTGTTAGGTAGAGTGCTGCAACTGTTTTAGAGTCTGGCGAAATCGCAGCCATTACTCCCTGGCCGTTATTTGACGGATCAACGCTCACCAACTTCATTCCTTGGCTGCCTGCAATGTCAACCCAATAGAGTCCGTCGAATATCCCTGCTGTCTTTATGGATATCTGATCTCTCAATGTGAAAACAAGCATGTGCTGCAAATCGACAGAAAACTTGACCATCACCACTTCCTTCGGTCCTTGGCGAGGAACGGGATTCACATTTGGCACCCGATTCGGAAACGGCAACTTCTTCACAGATCTTAATTGAAGATCGTATTCGTATAGCGAGAGCAAAATGTATTGGGCATTGTTGCTTCGGCGGGCGAAGACAACTCGATTCCCGTCCTTGTCTAAAGCAAAGCCCACGACATCGCCAGTAGTCGTGATACTTTCTGCTATGCCAAATTCCGCCAAAACGAGACTCCCCGCAATCAAAGACAAAACGCCATCAGTCCTCGGAATTGGAACAAGGTTCGTTCCGAGCCCAGATAAATCAGGAACTAGGCTTGCCGCGTCTTTGAAAACTGTTGTTTCTTGGCGTATCGTTCCCAGATTGAGGTTGAGCCACTTGATGTTGACAATTTTGTTTTCGCCATCGCCATGTTCAACCAGGAAAGCGATCTCAGTATTCGATGTCCAAACCGATTGCCCCGCACTGCCCTTAAAGACCATCTTCGAAACTCCCGTTTCGCAGTCAAACAGCCACAAACCCTTATCGGTTGCATATGAAATTCGATTGCCATCCGGCGAAAAGTGGCCGAAAGCCGAATCTTTCGAGTTTGGAATGATTCTCATTCCTGAGCCATCGGAATTTGACGTAGCTACGGTCGTTTTACTAGGCGAGGAAGAGTCAATCCACATAAAGAGGAGCCTTCTGCCATCAGGCGAAAACTCTAGACTAAAACAACCAAGGAGAATCGGCAGTACTGCAATCGCAATCATTATCCTTGTCGATAAACTGATTCCTGAACGGTTCATGTTGCACCTCCATGCAGAATCGTTGAGCAAATTTCAGGTCTCGCCGTTGAGGCCTAACTTTGATAACGCCATTTTTTTACAGAAAGTTCTTGCCTGGTTTCGGTACCGTTACCTAGTGATCGAATTGCCATTTCCGGTTGTTCTTGCGAGTGCCTCTCCCCGGCGTCAAGAACTGCTACGCACGTTGATTCGTGACTTTGAGATTTGCGTGGCTGGAATAGATGAAGATGCCTTAACAGTTTCTGACCCATTTGCAACGGCTGAAAAACTAGCTCATGTCAAGGCAAAGCACGTTCAAGAAGAATTTCCAAAAAAGCTGATTATCGGCGGAGATACTGTGGTCGCACTTCCAAACAAGGACGGGACAGTTGATCAACTGTCAAAGCCCGCAGACGCTCAAGATGCGAGGAGAATGTTGAACCTGCTTTCGGGTAGGTCGCACCTGGTGATTACCGGAATTGCGATACTTTGGCCGGAGGGCGAAGTTGTCAATCATGATGCTTCAACAGTCAGGTTTCGAAAGGTCAGTGAAACCGAAATCGCTGAATACGTTTCGACTGGCGAGCCGATGGACAAAGCTGGGGCCTACGCTGTTCAGGCCGTCGGCGGATCGTTCATCGAATCCATTGTCGGTTCTCGAACAAACGTAATTGGGCTTCCAATTGAATTGCTAGAGAAGATGTTTCGAGAGTCGTTCCCAATCTAGGTCTTGAAACCTGATTCTTCGGGATCAAAATCGTCGTCATCCGATTTCCCTTTCACGACTTTATGCCGAAATGGGACGCCTGAAAAATTGGATATCAATCGGGCCATTTGCTCGGCTGGAGCGGCCCTAACAAAAAACGCGACGGGAAGAGATCTACTCAAGGGATCCAAAACAACTAGGTATTGGTCACGCTCAACTTTTCGCGATCCATAGCCAAAGGCAACTTGACGATACTCGATTACGATTTCTACGAGTTCCGAAATCCTGCCAATATTTTTCCCCTTAAAAAAGACCTCGTCCGTTTTTCGCCGAAATTCCAAAATGTGCTTTCTTCCGTAACCGAAAAATATGCCAAATAGAACGACGGCAAGACTAAATACAAGAAGGCTGAGCGCAAGCATTCCAGTTTGTTCCGAAAGTCTGCCAAGCAGAGCAGAGCCCAATAGAATTCCGTACGAAAGTATTGGAAGTACGAATAGAGCAAGACATCCGATCAGGCAAGAAGTGCTTTTCGGCTTTGTCGCGATGAGCGAATCGCCCTTTTCTACAACTCGATATTTCCCAATATCGTCTCTTCGTCCGCCTGTATCCATTAGGCCTAATTGGGCAATGCCGGGTACATTTCGCGGCTGATCGAGCGAACGTCCACAAGCCAATTCCCTTCGTGTTTCACGAGTGGCAGTTGAAAGTTTTCAGGATACGATGAAGGGCTTTGCGCATTGCGGATCACTTCCATTGCAACGCCAGCTGACTTCTCATCGGCTAGTTTTGAAAATTTGATCTTCCAAGCGAATACATAGTATTTTCCAGCGACTTTCGTCGAGAAGTCCCATTTGTCCTTTAGCTCCTTTTTGGATCCGCCTTGATAATATGACAATTCAGTCAGCTTGTCTGTATTCCCTTCTACCAGTGCACTCATGAATCGAGTGGCCACCATCTCGGGTCCCGCCTGGCTAAACAATAACAAGTATGCAATTGCCAATGCACCAATTACACCCACATATACCATCCAATGAATTCTCAACAATCGGCTCATTCAGTCTCCATTTTAGCCTTAAACGACTCGCCCATGAAATTCAGTTAACAAAGAAGGCTCAATGTCTAGTTCCCGCAGCCCCAGAAACCTGACTCAGCAAGTTCAAAGATGCCAGCGGATTTACGACCCATCGGGCCGACTGTTTCACAAGAACAAACGGCATTGGAATCACGGCTTGCCCCGCTGGGTCCACATAATTGACGACTGCGATCACATAACCATTTTGCGGCTGAATCGAACGTACTTCATAGCGATAGCCACGCTGAGCAAATCCAAGAACCTGGTTTTGGATTTCAACTAAGGCGCTTTGGGGTGAATCTGCCGTGCTTAAGCTCTGCAAAGTCTTGAAGTCGCCATTCACGGCTGCCATATGGAACTCTTGGAGCGTACTTTCGGGACCAAAGCCCCTCAACACAAAAAAAACAAATCCGACCAAAATCGTAAGTACAACAGAGGGTGCCCAAGTTCGAAGAATTCCCACTAATTAGAAGATTACCTGTCACTGAACGTTAGCAATGGATGTTCGTCTGTGATAGCATAGAGACATTCGAGGAGCACAAGATATGAGTGACCTATTAACACGACGAGACCTTTTTCGCACCGGCGGCATGATCGCTGTTGGTCTTACAGCACCCCGCTGGCTTTCCACCCTAGCCCACGCAGACGTCCTCCAGGCTGCCAAAGGCGGCAAGGCCCTCAAAGACACCGTGCTCGTTGTCTGCCAGCTTTCTGGTGGCAATGACGGCTTAAACACGCTTATTCCGTATGCCAGTAAAAAGTACTACGAGATGCGACCGGTTCTCGGCGTTCCTGAAGCACAGATCATCAAGCTCAACAATGATATGGGGCTACACCCTGGCCTCACGGGTCTAAAAGAACTATACGATCAAGGCAAAGTCGCCGTTATTCAAAATGTCGGATACCCAAATCCGAACCGATCTCACTTTAAGTCAATGGATATTTGGCAATCTGCCAGCCCCGAACTTGCAATGCGAGGCGGTTGGATCGGTCGCCATTTTGAACAGCAGCTTGCCTATGGCCCGTTGAATCCGGTTGTAGCACTTGGGCTCTCGACTGAAAAGCCTCGCGCACTTGACGCAAAGCAAGTAAGCATTCCGTGTTTTGCAAGCCTGGTGGACGTCCAGAACATGGTTGGGGACCCAGATTCAGAACGGATGCTTCGCCAGATTCAGGGAAAGGACGCTCCGGCAGGTACGAATCAACGAATCGTACAAGATGCCAATAGAGCGGCACTTGATGCAATGGCTGAATTGAGCAAGAAGCTTCAAGGGTATTCGCCGACAGGCACTTATGGTACCGATGCTTTCGGGAACGGGTTTAAGCAGATTGCGCAGTTGATAGCGACTTCTCCCGCTACAAGAGTTGTCTACTTTAGCGCAGGCGGATTTGACACTCACGCTCGGCAAGCAGATTCGCACCAACGCCTTTTGAAAGGCTTTGGCGATGCCGTAAATACTTTCCAAAAGGAAATGGAGAAGATCGGAAAGGCAGACAAAGTGCTCGTTTTGGTCTTTTCAGAATTTGGTCGAAGATGCTATGAAAACGCATCCGCAGGAACGGATCATGGACAAGGCGGGCCAATGCTCATCATTGGCAAAAATGTCCAAGGCGGCCTTCATGGCTCGAACCCTGACCTGAATGACCTGGTTGATGGAGACATTCGCTGGAAAACCGATTTCCGCGAAGTGTATGCCGCTACTCTAGACAACTGGATGGGCGGAGATTCTGAATCCGTTCTCGGTCAAAAATTCAAGAATTGGGACGGAATTAAGGCCTAGCCACCGAAACAAAGAAAAGCCGCGAATCAGAACTCTGATTCGCGGCTTTTCCTTTTTGACTTCTGATTTTATTCTTCAGGAGTTGTGGCTTCTTCCGCCTTGTCTGCGGCTTCTTCAACAACTGGAGTCGAAACTGGAGCTTCGACTTCTGGAGCGGACTGTGTAGCATCAACAACGGCTTCGGCAGATTCGGCCTCTACCTCGTCGTCCTCGTCCATGTCTTGAATCTTGAATCCCTTCAACAGCCCTAAGCGCTCGCCAATCGTGGCACCGGCAGACGTGAATCCTCGACGGCTGGAAATATCATCCATGTCGTCGTCATCTCGGCCTCGGCCTCTTCCGCCCTTTGCGCCCTTCTTGCCTTTCTTGCCGCCCGGACCCTTTCGCATGTCATCGTCATCGAAAGCTTGAGTACCAGGTGCGCGAAAATCAGCACCGGATGTTCCGCCACCAATGGCGCGAATAGATAGAACCATTCTTCGCTCATCAGGCCGGAGGTCAATGATTTGAACTTCAACATCTTGGCCTTCTTCAAGGGCTTCATCGGGCTTTCGCAATCGGCGATTAGATATTTCGCTGAGAGGCAAAAATGCTTCTGCGCCTTCCGGTAGCTTGACAAAAGCTCCACTTTGAACCAGCCTGCCGATTTTCACGGTAATCCGCTGATTCTGAGTATATGTTTCCCGAATCAAATTCCAAGGATCAGGAAGCACTTGGCGATGGCCGAGGCTGATTTTGCCAGCAGTGCCATCAATCCGAAGCACCATGACCTTAATTTTTTGGCCCTCTTTTAGAACTTCGCGCGGATGACTTATTCGCATCCAGCTCATTTCGCTGATGTGAAGCAATCCGTCTACTCCGCCAAGATCAACAAACGCGCCGTAGTCCGTCAGTCGTCGAACGGTTCCATCAAGAATGTCGCCTGGCTTTACATTCACAAAGAGTTGCTCTTTGGCGTCTTTTCGGCGAATTTCTTCGGCCTCGCGATTTGAGAGAACCACTTTCTTTCGGTCACGATCCAATTCAATAATTTTAAGGTCAAGCTGCTGCCCAACATATTTTTCGATGTTACGAAGTTTGCCCATGCCGACATGAGTCGCGGGTACAAATCCACGAACGCCGATGTCTACAACTAGTCCGCCCTTGACTCGCTCGATTACAGTCGCCTTCAACATTTCGCCAGCTTCAAATGCGGCAATAACATGATCCCAAACTTTATCGAAGTCGGCCATTCGCTTCGAAACGATGGCATTGCCTTCTCGATTCTCCGGACGAAGAACAATAACGTGAATCTTGTCGCCGACTTGAACGTGTTCGTTAGCGTGCTCGATAAGGTCGGCAGTCAATTCGTTAAGCGGAACAATACCTTCCGATTTCGTACCTAAATCTACGAATACTCGATCTTTATCAACCTGAATGACGGTAGCTTCAACTCTTTCGCCCTTTGTCAGCCTTCGAAAATCGCCGGCTTCTTCGCCGGTTTCTAGCTGTCTCATTGCTGCCGCGAATAGATCTTCGTCTCCGTTTGGCGGTGTAGCTTGAGGTGCCGTAAAGGTGATCACAGGCTCTGGAACAACTTGTTCTTCGACAACTTCGGGTTGAACTGTTTCAGCTTGAATTTTTTCAACACTGGCAACTGGCTGAATCTCGGCAGCTTCAATCGTCGGTTGTTCAACTTCTGGTTCAGGAGCAGGATCAGGAGCTTCCATTGGAGCTGTTTCGGCTACTGTTGGCTCGGCTGATTCTGGGGTCTCAACAGGAGGTGCTTCAGCTTCCATTTGAGATGCGATTTCGGGCAAATCAGCTTCTGCAGGTGCAGTTTCGGCTTTCGTAGGTTCCGATATTTCTACAATTTCGGAAACAAGTTCAGAGTTTTCAATGGCTTCTGCCATTGGTTCATTAGTTGTGGATGCTACTGATTCTAAGCTTTCTGTTTGATTTGGCTGTTCGTCAGTTGGCATCGGGGTTTGGTCGATGGTCATAGATAATTTACTCGTGACAAATTGTAAGTCGGTCAACTATACCCGATTCAATTGAACGCAAAAAAGCCGGGCAAATTAAGACGTTTATTTCTTAACAAATGGTGCGGTATCCATCCAATTGCGCCATCGCGAATACTTTGCAAGAATTAACGAATTGGGAATTGGCTGGACAGTGGAAATTACTTGAATTACGTTTGCCGTTCCGCCAAACGAATCCCAGGTTCCAATCCCTACTCCCGCCGTCAAAGCGGCACCAAAGGCAGGGCCATCGGTTGTGGCGAGTACCGAAATTGGCAATTGAAAGACATCGGCAAGCATTTGCACCCAAAATCGGCTTGCCGATCCACCGCCTGAAATTGAAATTCGAGAAGGTTTTGGACAAATCTCAAGTAATTGATTGAATCCATCGCTTAACAAAAATGTAATCCCCTCAAAAACGGCGCGTGCAAGTTCAGCGGAGGTGTCGCCTTCGGGGTGTCCGGATAGGGCATGTGTTGGGTTTGGGCACCGAATTGGGCATCGTTCGCCACTGAACAATGGTGCAAACAGAATTTGGCTGTCCTCATTGGCTGTCATCGCGAGGTTACTCAAATCGCTAGCGCTCATCCCGTCAAAATAGAACTCGGAAGCTGCAACAATTGCTGTTCCGCAGTTTTGGGTTACCGCCATGGCATGATAGCCACATGGCACATTGCAGAAGCAATTGAGCGTTTCTAAATCATGATATCGTGGCTTATCCAAAATTCCAAATGTAACTCCGCTGCTCCCTAATGCGAGCCCGACGGACGTAGAATCAACGACTCCAGTCCCAACTCCATTTGCGCCTTGATCTCCGCCTGCTAGAAACAATGGAACTCCGCGCCATGAACCTACAGATTGCGTTGACTCAACAATTTCAGGAAGTATTTTTCGATTAAGATTTAGCTTGTCCAGAATTTCAGCCGACCAATCTTTGGAAACCAAATCCAAACAACCCGTACCAGAGGCATCGTGAGGATCGGCCGCCATTGAACCTGTCAATTGAAAGGCAATATAGTCCTTTGGGAGCAAAATTCTGCTAACTTTTGCAAAGGATTCTGGCTCATGGTTTCTCAACCACAAGATTTTGGGAAGTTGGAGTCCGGGAACAGGCTGATTGAATGTAATCTCCGCATATCGCTTTGACCCAACTTTCGTTTCGATCTCATCGCATTCGGCCACTGTTCGCGAATCGTTCCAAAGCATTGCTGGACGAATGACTTCGCCACGTGAATCCAAAAAGACTGAGCCGTGCATTTGGCCAGTGATTCCGATCGCATCGCTCGACTTCGCATCTAGTTCCGCCAAGCAGTGCTGAACTGCCGACCACCAGTCAGCAGGATTTTGCTCAAACCAACCGGGCTTAGGCTGATAAATCGGGTAGGAGGCGGAAGCATCGGCGAGGATACTTCCCTTGCCATCAATGGCAATCGCCTTTGTGGAAGACGTCCCCACATCAATTCCGATCAGCCTCATCACTGAATCATAGCAAGATTCTGGGTTCAAGTACACTTCGCGCTGTGCGAAAAGCGGTCATTGATGTAGGTTCCAATTCCGTATTGCTAACTGTTTGCGAACATGTCGAGGGTCGCTGGGTTCCCATTCTCGAAACTTCTGCAGTTACCGGATTGGGCGAAGGAGTGAGCATGACCAAATTGCTCAACGAAACCGCTGTAAGTCGCACTTTGAAGGCGGTGAGAATCGCATGGGACGAAGCAGAAAACCTAGAGGCTACAGCCATCGTCGCGGCTACGACGATGGCAGCCAGAATGGCAACCAATGTTCAAGAGATTCTAGATTTTGCGGAAGCTCAAGGCACGCCAATTCGGGTCCTTTCAGCAAACGACGAAGCTGAATTAGGGTTTTATGCCGTCGCAAACGACCCGGAATTTGCAAGCGCATCGCCGGTTACGATCATTGATCCAGGCGGGCACAGCACTGAGCTTGTTACCGCCACAAAGCAGCTTAGTGGCGAATGGACCCTTGATTTCAAACGAAGCTTTCCAGTAGGCACTTTACGATTGTTGTCCGACTATTTTCAAAATGAGATTCCGCATGCTTCGGAACAGTTGAGGGCCTGCAAATACATTGACGAAGTTCTTGGAATTTCTTTTTTGCCGGGCAAATGCGGAACCGTGGTGACCCTTGGCGCGACTGGAACCAACCTTGTTTCAATTCGTGAAAAGTATTCAAAATGGCGCCCTGAAATTGTCCACGGCTCATGGCTCGAATACGAAGAAATCAGCAAATCAGTTAGTTGGCTGAACTCGATGAACATCGCAGAACGCGAATCACTTATTGGAATCGAACCCGGAAGAGGCAAAACGCTTCCTGGAGGTGCACTCATTCTTGAGAGGTTCTTATTCGCGATAAGGGGAGGCGGATGCTTCGTAAGTACTCGTGGATGGCGTCATGCGTTGTTGGAACGGTTAGATTAAGCAGGATAGTTGGAGACGACCGTAGAAACGACTATCGTGCTTTCGACCATGTCGTCAAAGGAAAGAGCTGTCTACTCGACTTTAGGGATTGGTGGATTGTTGTTCCTTTGCTTTTTGGGAGGACGCCAATTAAAGCAGCCAGCTTCCATAGTCATCGAGCAGCCAGTTCCTCAAGCGATGAACGCGATTGAAACTTCTACGAACTCGACGCCAGTTAAAAACAGCACTAGAGTATTGATCCATGTGGTTGGTGAAGTGAACAATCCTGGCGTTCTGACTCTGAATAGTGACTCGCGCGTGCAAGATGCAATCCAATTGGCAGGAGGCGCTAAGCCAAATGCGGACCTGGGCGAACTCAATCTTGCTGCCAAGTTAATTGATGGAACGCAGTTAGTCGTTCCAGCAAAGGGAGCAAAACCTGAAACGCCAGAAGTGCCCGCTTCGAGTTATGTTGCTATAAGTTCTGCTTCGAGCCCTTATGCGCGGAGCCCGAAAACTAAGCCCTCAAGCAAGCTGCCAAGTCTCGGTTCAATTAGTCTGAACACAGCATCAAAGTCTGAACTTGATCGCCTTCCGGGAGTTGGCCCCTCAACAGCGCAAAAAATTCTCGACTATCGCCATCAGACCGGAGGGTTCTCTTCAATCAACGAATTGTTGCAAGTGAAGGGCATTGGTTCAAAAAAACTTGCGGCAATGCGGAAGTTTCTGCGCTTGTAGTACCTTTTCAAAAGAATGGCTGAGCAATTTCTCAACCGACAAACCGAGCCAGAGCTAGACGATGCCTATTTTGGTGCTTCGGAACAAATGCCTCCTCATGCCATTCTTTCCCAATTGGAGCCGTTTTTGAATTCGCCCGGAACTGCCATTGACCTAGGCGCTGGAGTTGGGACAGCGTCTCAATGGCTTTCCGAGAGGGGATACAAAGTGATCGCGATTGACAATAACCCAGCAGCGATCGCGCGGCTCCGTCATAGATTCGCAGACAATGCTCTTGTCAGGGTTGTCGAAGATGATTTTTCGAAAACGGAGCTGCCCACTTCGGATGTCGTTGTCGCCGGATTCAGCCTGTTCTTTGTCCCAAAATGGCGATTCAAGAAAGCCTGGACTTCAATTTCAAATGCCTTGAAACCGCAAGGGCTGATAGCGGCCCAGTTTTTGGGCAAAAATGATGAATGGAACGATGGCAAAAGAACGATCCATTCTGCGCGTTCGCTTGAAAATCTGCTTCAAGAATTCGAAATACTGTATTGGGAAGAAGTGGATCGTGAAGGGAAGACCATTTTAAACAAAGCAAAGTATTGGCACATATTTCATGTCGTGGCAAGAAAACTCTAGGTGCCTATTCTTTTCTGGTTTTAGAGGAAATCAGATATGCCTCGTACTTTTCCGAATCCGGAACAGCATCCCATTTCGTCGCTCTCCTTCCAAGCTTATCCAGTTGATCAAGGTTTTTTTGAAGCAATCTTCCAGGTCTGGTAATCAAGACAAAATCGTTTTTTGGGATCAAGGACTTTGCAAATCCCTCAAAATCGGGAACATCTTGGTGAGCATATAGAGCAAGCGATGGGAGCAGTGTCTCCTGCATTTTCACCTGAACTATGGAGCCCCCTTCTCGCTTATCAAGCTGAAAAGTTGCTATTGGAAAACCAGCCTTATAAGCAGCAATTGCGATTCGATGAACTTCGAGCTGACCGCTTGACTTGTAATACAAAGTCACTAGAATCACGATGAAAAGAGAATTAACGACGCACATTCCTTTTGCAATTCTTGAGAGCTTTGGTAAGCCAATATCCTGCCAGCCTATTGCGAGCAACATCGCAATGGGCACCAGAGTCGGAAGGATGTAATGCGGCAGTTTCGTGCCGCCAATCGTAAACAAAACAAAAACAGCGACGGCCCACTTTGCAAGCCATCTTCGAACCAAAGAATTGTCGTCGTCAACTTCTGCCTTTTTGGGCCAAACTTTACGAAGCATAAACGGCCAAGGTGCTGCTGCTACTGCCAAGACCGCAATGTAATAGATTGGATGCGACCACCATGGAACATTGTGGGCAACGTCCCCTCCCATCAGCCGACCGATGTTTTGTCGAATCAGAAACTCATCTACAAAAGTCTCAGGTTCGCGGAAATAAACTGGCACATACCAAAGGCTACAAACCAAGAGGACAATTGCAAAGTATCGGGTCCAGCCTTGTCTCAAAGTGGTTCTCAAAGTTGGTTCAGAAAAGTACGTCCAAGCAACAACAACCAAAAGGACAACGACCGGATACGGCCCTTTAGCCAAAACGGAAAATCCAAGCGAAGCAGCGGAAACCCATCGTAGCCAAGGTTGCCACACTAACGAACCCACAAATAGCAACATGGCTGCGGTTGACGTGAGCAACATAACTGGGTCGGTTATGAGCATGTTTCCAGTAACGACAAATAAGGCGGTTCCAGCCAGAACCCAGCGGGCGATTTCGCCCCTTTCCCGACCCACGAGCTTTGAAACAAACCAGCCAACCAACGCGATGGTCCCGAGGCTGCAAAAGATGGAAGAAAGTCTCGGGCCAAATACATCGCCAAACGCCAATAGCATCGGATTTGTAATCCAATACACGAGGATCGGCTTTTCAAGCCATGGGACACCATCGAACTTGGGGATGATCCAATCTCCGGTTCGAATCATTCGGTCGGAAACAGCGGCGTAGTAGCCTTCATCCAAGTCAAAGAGACCTGTCATCCAAAACCACAAAAATGGCAGCAGACAAAATCCCCATGCAACAATTCGTTGGCGAAGGGCGGGAGACATCGGCTAAAAGGTACCTGTAAGGGATTCGTTGGGACTTTGTCCTAAGCTCTCAAAATAACATTGAGATGTCTCCCAAGTGCGTCTTATCCAATCGCCATTTGGCGAAAGCAATGGGAACCACCATGCGCTAGGCCGATATCCCGCTCGAAGAAGTCCCTTTGAACTGATAATTGCATTGCGAATGAGTTGAACTCGCTTTAGCTCAGCTTCCAGCTCGATTGATCTGCGGCGCTCATGTGCCAATTCAATCTCTTTACTCGAAGCAATGCCCCTTTGCCGTCGCACGCTTTCTTCAATTTCCATTCTTAGATAATTGATTTCCAAGATTGACTTCACGACCTTCTCGGTGAGTGAGTGCCTCATTTCAAGATCAGAGGAGCTTGGCATTTTCTCAAAAATTGTTTCTCGAAAGTGGTCGCCCTTCGCCATTTCCGATTCAACTCGATTTGACTTAGCAAGCCGAAGCTTGCCATACAGGGTCATTCGCTTGCCGTGCTCCTCTTGCAATTTCGCGAGTGCGCCCGAAATTCTCTCGTGAATGGTTTCGTATTCTTTTGCCAATGCACTCCAAGCTCCGCCAACATGCTGATCTAGAAAATGTATCAGTTCAACTGGGCGCCTCAATTCACTAAGTTCGGCTAGTAAAACAGTTTGTTCCTGGGCTACGATTTCCCAACGAGACGAAAAACTAGCTGCGCAAACGTCCTCGGTTCCAAACGCCATTTGCAGCGGCTTTGGCAAATGAATCCAAGTCTTTAGCGCATCCAACGCTGTCCAGGGGCAGTACCGGATTCGCAATATTGGATTCCATTTGAGGCCAAATCCGGCTCCAATCAAGCCATCATGAAACTTCATAGACTGTTTGGTATATCCGCTCGCACCTTCGTGGAAGACAAAAACGAACTCTGTAGCAAGCATGCCGATGAGCGTAATCGCCTTGCCAATGATCACGCAACTCGGACCGAATTTACGTTCGATGATTTCTGCTAAATCGGATACCGAATTTATCGGCTTCTTAAACGAAGCAAAAAGTGGGTTCGCACCAGCGATCACTAATCCTCTCTTGCCGATTCGGATTGTTCCCCTCCCATGTCCAGGAACCACCAAGTCAAACGGAATTGCTCCGGTGCCAAATCGCTCAAGTTGGTAGACCTCTGTGCCCTCAACTGCTGAGTTGTAGGCTGAAACCGCTCTTTCGCGAGACTCGGGCTGTAAGAACAGATCAAGCAACTTGAAGTGATCTTTGTTGCAAGTTTCGTTGTTGAATTGGAGCAACCGGCTTGTGCGAGTGACTTCAAGCGGCACCTCTTCTCCGGCTACAAAATTGTAAATGGAAGGAAGTAAATCGCAATAGAAATCAGTTAGTGTTCCCCGTTCAGCGATTGCATACGAGTTGCATACTGTCGTCCAAAGTTCGTTGGACTTTTCGATTGCTGAAGGCCTGGAGTTTTCGCCAACAGCTTCAATTGTGGATTCAATCGCCCAGTCCAAAGTCTTTTGCAGAGGATCGAAGACATCTAATATGGATACTTCGCCGGCAAGGGGAGCATCTTGATCCAGGCTAACAATTCCTCGCCAGCCGAAGGCTTCTGTAGCTTCATCCAGGACCCCTGGCCTAGCACGCGCCAACTTCTCTAACCGTGCTCCGGCCTGGGTCAATTCTTGCTTGGAAATGACGGTTTCGCTTCCAAAAATCGCTCGAAACTCCCCAGCCGCGCTCCAAAGTCCGCGAGTTGTTGTGTCGTTATGTGGAAACGCCTTGAAGGCATTCCTTTCGCGAGTACCAGATGGCAATTTGGCAAAGAAATCCGTATCGTGAACGCCTGCAACGAGCTTTCTATTGGAGCCTATTTCTCGCAAGGCGAGCGCTGCCCCGCCTTTCATCGGCTCGTCCCACAAAACAGTCTGCCCTAAAGCTAATAGCGGTGCACCAGGAGCGATTTGATCAAGCTCCAGCAACGCATCTTTCAGGGAAAGACAATTAGACTCCATTAGATTATTCTTTAACTATACGTCGAAATTGATTTGGAAATGCTCCCCTATAGGAGCGCGGGCGTCCCGCCCGCTTCTGTGTTGAATGGCGTCTCGCCGTTCTCGGCTCAAAGTTTTTGGTTCAAAATGGTTGCTAGAGGGACAACTTTCAAATAAACTCGACATCGCATTTCGACTGCATTCAATGACTTAGTCCAACTTTTCAAACTCAGCTGGATTTCTAGTCAGCAATCCTTTGATACTCTCTGGAATGGAAATTGACGTGCGTTTAGTTCCCATAAATACATGCCAAGTGTAACCTTCGGTTGTGATTTTTCCTGTTGATTCATTCAAAATTTCATAAGAAAACTGGATCGCTGCCCTCTTCACTTCGGTAACCCTAACCTGAATTCGAATCCAATCGTCGTATTTGACTTCTCCTCGATACCGCACGTGAACTTCAACAACTGGCAAATAAATCCCTTGCTCTTCCCAACTCTTGTATGTGAATGCTCGGTCTCGGCACCAAGCTCCCCTAGCTTGCTCAAACCAAAGGAGGTAGTTGGAATAATAGGCGTGTCCCATCTGATCCGTCTCGCCATACCGAACCCGAATCCGTTCTTCGGTGACTGCTGGATCGAAGCTCACAAATACCTCTTGCTCACTTCGGAGTTGTTTTCAATGTGCTCTTCAATTTCTTGAACTGAAGCCGAAAACATGGTCGCACCCAAGAATTGACATTTGAGACAACCCGCGGCTGACGCAAATTGCAAGCATTTTTGAATTGGCCAGCCTTGATCTAGCCCAAACAACATTCCTCCACGAAAAACATCTCCTGCGCCAGTCGAGTCAACGTAGGAAACCGTTGGATAAGGCGGATAGTGCCTTACTTTGATCTCAGGCGAACCAGCAACTAATCCATTTGGGCCGTCGCTGAGCACTGCAAAGCAACCCCGCTCGGCAACAAGTTTTTGCACATATGCAACATTCTTCTGGGTGTTGCCACGCACACCTGCCCAATCCGTGCTCGATTGCCAATAGGTATGTTCGTCAATTGGATCGTCTGGCCGAAGAAAGTCCATCAGATAAATCTTCATCCCAGCGGCTCGAGCCTGGCATACAGCAGACCTGCCGGCGTCTCCAAGATTCATGTCAACGGTAAACCAGCCATCTGCCTCATATGGAATCGCCTCCAATTCATTTGTAGCTGAAAGCGATTCAAAGCCAACTCCAAACATAGTTCGGTCGCCATCTGGGGTTACATAGATGTCGCAAAGCGGGGTGACTCCCGGACGCAATTTCAGTTGGTGCGTAGGTAGGCCCTTCTCGACAATCTTTTTGAGAAGCAGGTCGGCATAGTCGCCTTCGCCTAGAACATTCCCAACAAGAGAAAAATTAGCGTTCCACTGATTCAAGGCGTTTGAAGTGTTCGCGGCCTCGCCGCCAAGCAAAACCTCTTCGTCGTACACCTCCGCGTAACCCCCTTGTTGGGGCAAGGAAGCGATTCGCCGAACTCGGTCGAGGCATAGAGTGCCGAAAACAAGAATCATGAGCGCAAAGATTACCGCGGAGAGCGGCACATTTTGGATTTTGGATTGCCGATTGTGGATTGCTGGTGTGTTCAATCTTCCCCTAAGTCGCCTATGTCCCCTTCGTCACATTTACGTTAAGCCACTTGCCGACCACTTGCCAGCCGCTTGCCAACAACCGCTAACTCCTACAGGTACTATTTGATCGTGCTTGGAATCCAGGTTGGAATTTGCTTTGTGGTATGGCTCGGATTCGGCTATTTCGTTTTTCGAAAGTGCCAAAAAATGAGCTTTTTCTCAGGTTTTTCTCGAGGAAAACGAATTGCTTTGGCAACCCTGATCTTGGTTGGCTCTGCTGTTGCACTGCTTGCAAGTCTTATTGGATTGCAGGCGATGGGCGGAATTTCCAACGGTTCGCTAACACTTTTGGCATGGCTTTTGGCGTGCTTAGTTGGTTGCGCATTTGTTGGGCTTCAAGTCTTGGCAATTGATTTGTTGCTCGGAATCGTATTGGAAACCGTAACTCCAACAGATTCAGCACCGTCTGACGGGAAGGAAGTTGTTTCAAAATGAAAATGGTATTTCGCTTTTTGTGTGTTTTCGTCGTTTTAGCGACGGTATCGTCAATGACTCTTGCCCAAACGTCGGACAAGGCCAAACGCAGCGATGCAATTCTAAAAAAAGCTCGTCAACTTGATTTGCTGAACCACCTTTTGCCGTTGACTTTGACGAAATCGCAGATCAACAGCTTGCTCGGGCCGATCGAAAAATGTCGAAGAAAGGTCAAGGAAATTGAAGGGCTTGAGGCTGATGATTTGATCAAGTACGAAGGGCGAATTGATGGGGTCATTGCCGATGGCGCTGACAAAGGCAAAGTCCCAAGCATTGATTTTCTGAAGGAAATGAATAAGCTCTTCATTGCATTTTCAGTTCGAAGGCAGATTGCCGCCGGAGAAAATGCCGAAATTGTCCTTGCTGAAATCAAAAAATCGTGGAACAAGGGTCAATTAACGGTTGCGTCCAAGTCAATTGACATCAAGGCTTACGATTCGAGTTATGATGCCGCTACTGCGACCGAAGACTTCAAACTATCGTTCTACATCAAGGACATTTTGCTTGACCCGCAGGCTTATGAAATTTTGACTAGAATGGCGAAACGGGCAAGCGACTGAATTTGGTCTGCAAGTTGTTGGCAAGTAGTCGGCAGGTGGTTTGCAGATTGTTGGCAAGTTGTGGTTAGCGGTAGGCGGCAGTTTTTTGTATGTTTTCAGTAATCGGATTTCGGTGCCGCTCTCAGCATTCTGCACTCCCCACTCCGGCACTAGCTCCGTTCTTCCTGAACTTCAACATTCATCTGCTTCACGTTTGATTCAAGCTGCAAGCGATAGGCTTCCAATTTGTCGGCGATTTCCGCGTCAAACGCTCCTAGTATTCGCAGTGCCAAAAGCCCAGCGTTAGCGCCTCCACCAATTGCTACGGTGGCAACAGGAATTCCTGTTGGCATTTGCACGATGGAATGAAGCGAATCTACGCCAGAAAGTGCCTTTGACTGGATGGGAACTCCAATTACAGGCAAAGTGGTCATGGAAGCCACCATTCCCGGCAAATGTGCGGCTCCGCCAGCCCCTGCAATGACGACTTTGAGACCTCTTTCCCGTGAAGACTTGGCATAGTCCGCCATTCGGTCGGGTGTTCGGTGGGCGCTGATGACCTCGACTTCGTGCTCGACCACAAACTGAGCAAGCATTTCCGCAGCTTCCTTCATGGTGGGCCAGTCGCTTTTGCTGCCCATGATGATGCCGACGATTGGATTGCTCATTGAGTGGAGTGTACCGGGGCTTTGCCGTCACTTTTTCAAGGTGGACTCGAACTTTCGAACCTCATCAACGATTGCTTGAGCATAGCGATCGCTGGCCCCTGCGTTTGCCATTACAAACGATTTTGCCGCCATTCCTCGCTCATTTCTTTCCGCATCGTCGTTTAACAAACGTTCAAGCGAAGTAGACAAATCCTCAGGGGTTTCAACAACCTGAGTCGCACCAGAAGCCATGGCCGCAGCAGCTATATCTCGAAAATTGTGCATGAATTGTCCATGAATGACCGGCTTCCCGTGTGCCAAAGGCTGAAGAATGTTTTGCCCGCCCAAATTTGCAAATCCTCCGCCGACGATCACTACATCAGCCACGGAATAGACTTCTCCTAACTCGCCCATAGTATCGAGCAGAATGTAGTTTCCGGTTTCACCTTTTGAGCGAAGAGCAACGTTCCCAAAATTCTCAACAACGGACGCCGAAATGGCTTCAACACGCTCTAAATGGCGTGGAGCGTGAACGACTACAACTCCTTCGAGATCGGATTGCAAGAGTGCTTTGAACACAAATCTCTCATCTTCTTCGCCACGAGTTGAGCCAATCACAATAACTTTTTTGTCACATGGAATCTTGAGAATTTCACGCCACTTTGAAGCCAAATTTGGATCAGTTGGCAAGGCTTCATCAAATTTTGAGTTCCCAAAAACCTCAACACTTTTCCCACCGATTGACTTGATTCGCTCCGCATCGGTTTCGGTTTGCATTAAGCAGCGATCATGTTGCGAAACAGCCAAACGCAAGAACCATCCAAACCATTTGCACCGTTGAAAAGTTCGATCAGAAACTCTTCCGTTTACCAATATTTTGCGAATTCCCATTTGCGAGGCAATTGCCATAAAATTCGGCCAATGCTCAGATTCCATAAAGACAACAACGGCGGGCAAGACGCGCTGAAGGGCATTGAATTGCATCCTCATGAGGTCAATTGGGATGAAGAAAACGTAGTCTGCACAATCCGAATACTGCTCTTTTGCAGTCGCGTATCCCGACCCAGTGCCGACGGTGCAAACGATTTCATATTCGGGGAGAAGTACTCTTACTTTTTCGACAATTGGCCTGGCGGCCATGACTTCTCCAACTGAAACTGCATGAATCCAAATTCGCTTTCGATCAGTACTAAGTGGAATTTTGTAATCCCCAAACCGTTCAGCCCAGTCAATTTTTTCTTTCCTTTTGGCATTCTTTAGCCACATGATCCCTAGCCAAATTGGTGAAAGGAGGAGCAGCAGAATGTTGTAGACCCAAATCATCTACAAAACCAGTGGTTTACCGACCAATCGCTCAAACGCTTCGAGGTATTTTGCGCGAGTGCCGATCACAACTTTATCAGGCAATGTCGGTCCAGGTGGTTGCTTGTTCCAGTTCATTGATTCTAGATAATCTCGGACAAACTGTTTGTCGTAGCTCGGCTGAGGTGCGCCAGGTTGATATGTTTCAACGGGCCAAAATCGAGACGAATCTGGTGTCAGTGCCTCGTCAATCCAGATGAGCCCTTCATCGGTTTCGCCGAATTCGAATTTGGTATCGGCGAGCAAAATGCCCTTACTCGCCGCAAATTCTGAAGCAAGAGTGTAGATTTCCAACGACCAATTACGAGCTGTTTCTGCGATTTCCTTTCCAACGATACTTACAGCCTGATTCCAGCTTAGATTTTCGTCATGGCCTTCCTCGGCCTTTGTGGCTGGTGTGAAAATTGGCTCCGGCAATTGGCTTCCATCGAGCAATCCTGGTGACAAACTCAGGCCATGTACTCCACCTCCAAAGGATTTATATTCTTTGAAAAGCGAACCAGCGAGGTATCCGCGAACTACGCACTCAATTGGCAATGGTTTTGCCTTTTTGGCAAGAGTTGATCTTCCTGCGAGGTCGGCGGTCGCTTGTTTGCGGTTGGCGGTTAGCGGTTGGCGGTTGTCGGCAGCCAAGGCCTTTGAAATCTCTTCGTCGTCAATCGAGATCACATGATTTGGGCAGATGTCTCGAAATTTCTCAAACCAAAACGCGCTCATCTGATTAAGGATTCGCCCTTTGTCAGGAATTCCGTTCGCCATGACGACGTCAAATGCTGAAATACGGTCTGTGGCAACGATGAGAATCTGATCGCCGAGGTCGTAAACTTCCCGAACTTTGCCGATTTTTGGCGGAGCAAGCCCCGGAATCGAAGTTGTCAGCGTTGTGGGCATTATTGGAGATTATGGAGGATTGGGTTTAGGGTATGTGGTATGGGGGTTTCGACTTAACTTGATGGATCGCAGAACGCGTCACAGACGGATTCGCGGACTAGTTGTTTCGAGCAACCCAAAACCCAAAACCCAATACCCAATACCCAATGCCCGATACCCTCTCGACCCAATCACTTCAGCCGATCAGCTTCGACAACACTTTCCCATGGAAAAGCATGATTGCCAAAATGGCCGTTTTTTGCGGTTGGCAGATAAATCGGCCTTCGAAGATCCAAATGCTTGATAATCCCGGTAGGCGACAAGTCAAATGAATCTGCGACTCGTTTAGCGATTTCGTCGGGATCAATTTTCTCCGTACCGAAAGTATCCACGTTGACCGAGACTGGCTGTGCAACTCCAATTGCATACGCCAATGCCACCTGTGCTTTGTCTGCTAGGCCAGCTGTTACGACGCATTTCGCAACGTGACGAGCCATGTAGGCTGCTGAACGGTCAACTTTTGTAGGGTCTTTGCCTGAAAAAGCGCCGCCGCCATGCGGGCACATTCCGCCGTAGGTGTCAACAATGATTTTTCGTCCAGTAAGACCCGTATCTGCCTGAGGACCGCCAATCGTAAAAATTCCAGTTGGATTTATAAAAAACTTGATCTCGCCATCAACGTATCTCGAATATTCCTTAAGCACTGGATCAATAATGTAATCGTGAACGATGTCCACCACCGCAGCATGATTTAAATGGACGGCATGTTGGGTTGAAAAAACGACCGCGTCAATCTTCTTTGGCACTCCGTTTTCATACCACACTGAAACTTGGCTCTTTGCGTCGGGCAAGATTCCAAGGCTGCGATTCTTTGCACGAACTTCAGCATGTTTTCGAGTCAAGGCATGGGCTAGAGCAATGGTAAGCGGCATCATCTCTGGCGTTTCATTAGTCGCCATGCCAAACATCATTCCCTGGTCACCTGCTCCGCCTGTCACAACGCCTGCGTAAATATCGGGCGACTGCTCTTGAATGGCGACCATGACTCCGCAGGTCGCTCCGTCAAATCCAAAATCGGTATGCGTATAGCCTACGTTCACGATGGTCTTTCGAACAATTTCGGCAACGTCCATGTAGCCATCTACGGTAACTTCACCTGCGACGACAGCTAAACCGCGCGTTAGCAGCGTTTCAATTGCCACACGGGCATTGGGGTCTTGTCGCAAACAATCGTCGAGAAGGGCGTCAGAGATTTGGTCGGCGAGCTTGTCAGGATGGCCTTCGCTAACACTTTCAGAAGTAAAAATTCTCATTGCAGTCATTGGGTCAGGTTGAAATGTACCCGAACTAGGCCATTTCAGGTTGCTAGATGTGAGCAGGCTACGGCAAGGCTTTGATCGCAGCGCGCATCTTTATCATGTTAACTCGACGCCCAAGATTGCCTGTATAATTCGGATTCAATGGATCAACGTTGTCGCCCATTTGGTTGACAGCGTCAATAATATCTTCGGGAACTACTGGACCTCGGTTTTTCAAAGCTTCAGCAAGACAACCCGTTACGATCGGGACAGCGAACGAAGTCCCACTCCAAACAGCCATTTGACCGTTCCACCATGCGCTTCGGATCCCT
Source organism: Armatimonadota bacterium (assembly GCA_031400935.1). Classification (GTDB taxonomy): domain Bacteria; phylum Armatimonadota; class Fimbriimonadia; order Fimbriimonadales; family Fimbriimonadaceae; genus JANNJE01. Next base: position 206,657 of record JANNQV010000015.1, on the reverse strand, counting down.
GTTGAAGGCGCGGACATATCCGCTTCAAAGTGCCAGTTCGAAAAACTGGCTTTCAAATCGATATGATCAACGCCGCTTACAGCCAACGTTTGATCTTCTTTGGCCGGATAAAGCGCCATCTGACTGCCGTTGTTTCCGAGGGGAGCAATGCAAAGCAGTCCTTCAGCTTCAGCATCCTCAATGACTTCCTTAAGAGCGTGGGCTTGCGAAATTGAGCCAAAACTGAGATTTGCCAACACAGCGCCATGCTCTAATGCAAATCCGATTCCCTTTATGACTCGCCACGTATCCGATCTTCCGTAGTTGTCGCAGATACGTACGATAATCAGTTCTGAATCTGGGGCCAGCATATATATCAGGCCAGCTATCATCGTTCCATGTCCAGCAATATCTTGGTACAAGTGTGAATTATTCGTACCTGGCGACAAACGATTGTCCCACGCATTCGTTTCGCGAGGATTCATTGTTGCCGATGCAACAACTCGATTCCAAATCGCAGGTTGCAGAGGCGAGAGTCCCGTATCTAAAATGGCGACTCGAATGCCTCGATCGTTGCTTAGCGACTCGTAATTCCAACGAATCTGTTGAAGCATTGCTGTATTTTCGGCATGAGCACTTCCTTGGGAGAATTGAGTTTGAATCGTCGAACGTCGGAGTTGTGGCACACCTCCACCTTTGCCGTTTGTGGACTCGGTGACAGTCAATTCGTCATCGTCTTCAGCCCAAGCAGCCATCGGATTTGGCGTGGAAATCAGTTGGGCTTCAACCAGCTCTGATTGCGATTCAGAGCTTGTCCCGAACAGCGTGTAACGCCCCCCTTGTGATGAATCCAAGTAAGTTATTCCAAGGGTCGCAGCAACAATGTGCGGATCAAATCCAGGATTAAGTTTGGCAACGATGGTGCTTGAAGCAAAGCTGCTAGAAGTTAAGAACAACGCTGCCAAAATGGCTAGCGATTGTTTGACTTGTCTTGATTTCAAGATGAGAATCCTCCATAGAGAATGGGCGCACCCCAATAATATGGGTGGGCAAATTCTAAATTTGTTTGCCACCTCGCACTAGCGATAGCTTTTTCAATTGGACTGCCTGCACCCAATTCATTGTACATAACACTCATGAAAATGGCCCCAGATTCGTCGTGTAACGGCCATTGCGTTGCGATCACTTTTTCAGTTCCTCTCGCAAAAAATGCTCGAGTCATCCCGTCAATCTCCGTTCTGCTTTTGCCCGAAGTTGCACCGGTATCGCAAGCAGAAAGTACGACTGTTTTAGCCTTCAATTTTGACGTTGCGATTTCTTTCGCAAAAATCTTTCCCTCGGCTCCGCAAAGTGCGCTAAACATTGGATTTGTGCGATGGAGCGAAGCGTGTCCTGCTATGTGCAACAAATCAAAATCCCCTGTTTCCAAACAATTTCGTGCCTCGTCTATCGTCGCAAATACCTCCGCATCCGGGTATCGGCTCAAAAATTCTTCTGCCTCACGCTTCATAAGAGGCAATTCGGGATTCGGAAAGTACCAAATTCCAACTTTCTTAGCAAAATTACCAGTTTCGGTATTAAGAGGAGACATCCACGGGCTTATGGGTATTTCAGATTCCATTGAATCCATTGCAGCAAAGAGTTGCCACGGAGCTTGCCACAAGAAATCATCGGGGCAAATTCTTTCAATCCTGCGTGAAACTACAAATGGATCCCAGAGAACGGCTTTTAGCTGTGCGACGATGGCCTCGACTGAGTCGTGGGTTGCTGTTTTGGCAATCATGGGCTCGAGCATCTCAAAACGCAACCATCGAATCATCTTTGCGAGTGCATCGGCTGGAATAGGAAGCTGGGTCGAAGCGCCATCTCTGATCGCATAGAACGAATTCTTGCCTCTTGCAAAGACCAACGCAGCACTAGAATTCAACTTAACTGGCTCATTTGAACGAATCAGCTCTGAATCCAGCTCCATCCAAGCTCTCCGCAACGAAATCGCAGGAGCGTCACCCAAAAATGTTCGTCTAGCCGGTCCTCCGGGTAAGTCGTCATTCAGCGAGTCCGCAATGGAAAGTCGAAGTTGGCCAATTCTCTCGCTAACTTTTGGGTCTAGGTGGGCTGAACGTGCGCGAACTTCATCCAACAACGCCTGCGAACGTGTCTCGCCAATAAATCGGATTGCTTCTTCAACTTTGACTTTTGATCCAGAAGATAACAGGAGATCGAGATATTCGGAGATCGCTGCATCCTTGTCACGGTAGAAAGCCATCAATCCGCTTCTTGAAGACACAAATTCTCGAGCGCGCAAAATTGATTTGCACATACGGCGATACGCCCTTAATTGCAGTGCCCCCACAGTATGTAGAGCAACGATGTGATCAGCCTGCCATCGGACGTGCTCAAATCCCCAGTATTCGATAAGAGACCTTGCTTTCTTTAGCGCTTCAATTCCAATATGGCCTCGCGCCTTTGAAGCAAGCAAGAGTGCTTCGACCTCTAACAATCGGATTTTTTGCGTTGCAAAGTACTTTGCCAATTGAAGTGCTTTGCTCGCCGATGAATATGATTTGGCCTGCAAAACTCGAAGTTCGGCACAAGCCGCCCAAATTTCGTTTCCAAACCCCAAGTAAAGTTTCTTGGCATTTTGGAAGTGCTGAATCGCAAGATCAGTTTGCCCCATTGATGCATAAGCCTCTCCGATTCCCAGTTCGCAATTGCCCCTGTTCATTGGCAAGGATGCCATCGCCGGACTGCTCAGTGCCGTTCCAAATGCGTCTAGTGCCTCTTCGAATAGGTTCAATCTAAGGTAGGCATCTCCTAAAAACTCCTCAACGCGGACTCGATCGAATTCAGAAAGTGGTTCTTCCCGTATTTCCAGCAAGAGTGCCCTGGCCTCATCCGCTCGTCCCATGCGCAAGAAGCAATGAACTTCATTGACCTTTGCCAGAGCGGCGTAAGAGTGATGACCCAGGATTGAAAATTCTCTCGCTGCGGATTGTGCTGTATCAGATGCTTCCTTCGTCGTCGAAGTAAATAAGTAACACGTCGAAAGACCAAGCTTTATGGAAGCCTTGGCGAATTCGTTCCCCGACCCAGCTAAGTAGCTGTCTGCCTTCAAAAACCACTTTCGAGCTTTGGCGAATTCATCGTGCCAGTTAAGGGCGTTACCTGCATTGATGCATGCACGTCCGGCTGATTCCATGTCTCCAAGTTCTTTCAATTTTCGCGAGGCTTGCTTTGCGAGAGAATTGGCCCGATCCACTGCTCCTGCTCGCCCAAAAGCGTCAATTGCGCCAATCATGCACTGCCACCGATGGAGGTCGTCAGGGGCAGCTTTGGAGGCCGTGATTGTCGCCTCTGCCGACCTCAACCATTGGCCCATTGTCCTTTCAAAGAGGGCGCGAACCCTTTGGGAATCGTATTGCTTGTCGTCTCCATCGCCAAGGTCCTCCCAAAAGCTTGCCAGTTTTTTGGCTGAATGCGGGTCAGAACCTAAGCGTGAAACAATTTCGCAATAATATTCACTCGTAAAGCCAACTTCCGCGCAATTTTGGCGCACTAGTTTTCGAGCTTCTTCGTCCGGAGCGGATTCAATAAATGTGACTAGCTCAGGCAGTGTCACCCGACACCGCCTTCCTCAGCGAGGGTAACACTATCTCTGCGGAAACAGTTCTCATTCGCCATTCTGCGTTTGAGATGTCGTCTATTTGGAGTTCAAATCTGCCCGCGGCATCGGACACTACAAGAATATCTTTCGCTCGAATCTCCCAGATTCCTTCTGGTAATTTTCCCATCACGTTCCAACCCATCGTAGTGCGCTCAAAGCTCATCCTAATTTCATGCTGATCGGTTTCATAAGTGGCTTGGAATTGATCGGCAGTTTCAAATCGCGCTCCGACCGTCGCCAATGAGGTTTGTCCCAACCTTGCTTTGAAAATTTGAATCGGTTTGATTGGAAGGAACGCCTTTACCGATTCAATAGCTGAAACTGGCGCGGATTCGGTTTGAATTGAAAATGCCTGAAAAACTACGCGAAGTTCAGAAAGCCTTCGCATCTCTCCGGGTGAAATTTCACCTAGCTCAGATGCAGATCGTAACCCAGTGGCAACATCCACGAGTTCAATCAACCTGTCATTAACGCGCATTTTCATGATTCAAACTGGAAGAGCAGCGTTACTTTTGTCCTGATACATTTCAGAGAAAAAAGAATCTTTTGCAAGGATCGAACGCAATTTGTCCAAGCATCTGGCACGGGTTGGGCCTATCGAACCCATTGGGAGCGACAACCGATCTGAAACTTCTTGGTATGAAACATCCTCCTCAATATAGAGCATCGTCAGCAATTCGCGGCACTTTTCTTTTAGTCTTTCCAAGCCTTGGCGCAAGGCCTCGCCAGTTGCAGCCAATTCAATTTGCTCCTCAACACAATGATCCTCATCTGCCAATACAGCATCCAAATCAGTATCACCTTGGTTCGTCGTGGTTTTTGCATATCTCGAATTCATGAGCCTATAGGATTCTCGAGTTGCAGTCACTGTAAGCCACTTTGGAAGAGTCGCAACTGATTCAATACGATCCAAATTTCGAAACAAAGCCAAGAAAGTTGTCTGAAAGACATCTCCAGCATCTTCTTCTGTAAGCCGCATTCTTCGAGAAACCGAATACACCAAGTTTTGGAACTGCTCCACAAGCTCGCTCCATGCCCTACCGTCGCCAGCAATGCACTTTCTTACAAGCGATTCTAAGTCGTTTGAGGCGAGCATATGCAAAAGAGTGTATCACAGCGGATTTTCGTTCACTCGTTAGAGCATGTGAATCTACTAGGGTTCACTGAAAGGAGCATACAATTATGTTGAATCGAAAAGCTATCGCATCTGTTATTGCAGTAGGAATTGCTGCCGTCCTCGTCGCACAAACTGGGGTTTTCATTTGGGAAGCCCGAATGAGCAACGGTGCCGCAAGCGGGAAGGCAAAATACAAATTTGCCAACCGTACTGGCCGACAAATTCAAGAAGAGCTTGAATTCGAAGGCGAAGACCTCGCCCCAAATACAACCTATCTATTGACATTGGCTGGAAATCAAGTGGGAGAAGCCACAACTGACGGTTTCGGTGCCTTTGAATGGACAGCCCGCAACAGAGGCGCTCGACGTTGGAACGCAGGTACCGGAACTCCAGCTTCAATCGGAAACGCGAACGGTATTGCGCTTTCGGGAACACTTCAACCCCGACAATAAGCACCATTTCCCTGGTGTCTCTCTCCTAATAGCCCGGTCGAAAGACCGGGCACCTTTTACTACTTAGGAGGTCAGAATTGATCTGTTAAGAAGAGAAAAGGCACTGCCGGGCTTTTGTGTCCCATCAAATGGGTCTGAATTTCGCCGGGCCCAATCGGCACCTCTAACGTTTTGGCAACAGATTCAAGGCCTGTCCAAATCGAAGGTTCATGGGAAATCCACTTGGCTCTCTTTTCTGGTTCGATAACCTCACGAATTGATGGCCCTTCTCGGCAAATGTATCCGCTTCCGGATTGCGTGCAAATCCTCAAGTTCCATTGCCAGTATCTCCACCGCCGATCATCCCGGCGTAGCCTATTGGGAGCTTGAATCATCCAAGATTCGTAATTCTGTCTGACTTCATCAAACGAAAGTATTGTCCCGGGAAATGTAGCGATTTCGGTCTCAATTGGAGCTTGAATAACTGAATCCAAAACTTCAAAGCCAAGCTTCGAATAGACCTGCAGATTGCTTGCAAATAGGTACGCCGTAGGTTCGCCTCGCCGATGTCCATCTTCAATGACCGCTTGAATCAGTTTCTGTGCATATCCGAGATTTCTGGACTTTTCGGCTGTCGCTACGCCGGCAATTCCAAAAGCATTGCCGAACCCAAATTCAAGCGGGACGGTCGTGAGAATTGAGATCATTTGTCCTGATTCAAACAAAGCCCATTTTCTCTTTAGGTCAAAGTAAGGCTCGCTATAGAAAATTGATTTGGCTCGTTCAATATCTAGGGAAAACGACTCGCAAAGCAACTTCAGGAAAATATCAGATTCCTGATTGGCTACCGGACGGATTTCGATCATGGAGCACCGGAAGGCTTCGTTACAATAGGTGGTTCGGCTTCAATCAGCACTCTAACAATAAATCGAGTTGGCTTTCTCAGCTTCAATCCTTTGGGAAGAATAAGCCTAACCTCTCGCTGCATCGTTGAGGATTGTCCTTCAAGGTCCACGGGCGTTGTGGAGGCTGTGACGTTCGTTCGTAGAATTTTCGGATCGCCCTGAATCTCGACGATATAGGGGTCAATGTTATACGAGACGACACGAAATCCTTGTTTCGGTACACCAACGAACTTTGGCGCGACAAACACTTCGCGCCATGGCGCCGCAGGCGACAGCACGGGTTTGACAACAACACTTGCTGGATTGGCAGTGACTCCCTGAATCGGCTTATCTAGTTTGTCTAATATCTCTACCGGAACGTCTTGCTCGACACCGCTTTGAGCACGCTGTAAGTCAAGCAATACGCGAACGGTATGAACTTTTTGAACTTGCGATTCCGGACCGACGATTTCGACCGTAGAAGGAGTGACGGCTGCATTGTTGTAATCAGCGCCGACTTGAGGTGATCCAGTCGTCAAAACAGTTACAGAGCGTTCGAGCCGTAAAACAGCTTCCGTTTCGATTATCACTCGACGATCCCACTCCCATTCGAAACGGGCAAATTCGGGCGCGACTCGAAACTTTACGGGATATGAAACCTCGCCTGCTTGCCCTTCAGAGAGGTCAACCCAAGTGAAAAGAGACTTCTGAATTTTTGCATTGTCAAGGTCTGCAAGCTCTTCAGCAAATCCTTTCATCGTAACAGAAATTGTTCGCTTTGATCGGCCGTCTCCATCGGAAGCCGAAACAAATGCCAATTCCGGATTGTTCCGTTCAATGATGAGAGGAATTTGAAAAGTTTTAGTAGATTTCGCAGATTCCAACGATTGCACGTACACCCACAAGAAGGTCCCTAACCCCAGCGCAACAAACTTAAGCGGCAGATCAGCTTTAAGAGACGCGAGATTCAAGCTCATCCTCCTTAACTTCGCGATTCGGCTTCAAGCGTCGAATCGTTCGTCGCGTACGTTGCTCCATTCCGCGAAGTTCGCGATTCAGTTCTTCGCGCAATTCTTGAGGAGAAACAGGCTTTAAGCTGCCATCGCTGACAAATCCAATCGTGCCGCGCTCTTCGCTAACGACAATTACCAAGCAATCATGATTTTCGGAAATTCCAATTGCCGCCCTGTGCCTCATGTGCAAAAATGGTGCGAGCCTGGGGTTTTCGCTAAGCGGCAGACGGCAAGCCGCTGCCATGACACGCTCTCCCCGGATGATAACTGCACCGTCATGCAGTGGATTTGCCCCGTAAAAAATAGAAGTTAGCAACGGTCCTGAAATAGCTGCGTCAATGGGCACTCCGTTTCCAATCGTTTCGTCCATTGTTGTGCCGCGCTCAACTACCAGCAGGGCACCCGTTCTCGACGATGCCATTTCGGTTGCGGCGGCAACGATTTCTTCTAATGCTCTCGCTTCAATCCCATGCTCAGTCATTGGCGATTGTTGCGGCCAAAAGCCCAGTTTTCCAAATCCTTCCAAGGCTTGCCTGAGTTCGGGAAGCAGCAAAATGACTAACGCGACGGGACCCAAAATGGTCGCCTTGTCCATAAGCCAATGAAGCGTGCGAATTCCCATCGCTGCACTGGCAAGAAGGAGGATGACAAAAACAACGATCCCACCGAGAATTCGCCAGGCCCGAGGTCCTCGAATGAGTGCAAGCAGGCGAAAGATGACATAAGAAACGCAAAGAATATCGAACACCGCTCTCACACTATCAGGTGAAAACGTTCGGAATACCTGGAACGAACGAAGCGCTTCTTCCAATTTTTGGCTCGGTCTAGCTTATTGTAGCTTGAAGTAATGGTTTAGGTTTGCAATCAGGACGTATGTCGGGCACTTTGACGGAAAAAGGATAAGGGATAATGGATAAAGCCTTGAAAATGAATTAGCTCTAGTTTTTGTCCTTTTTCCTTTTTCCGTAATCCTTTTTCCAAACCATGAACGAAATTCAAGCCCAGCTTTCCAAAATTCGAATCGCTATTGACGATGTTGATGCTCAAGTCATTGAGCTGCTCAATCGCCGGATACAACTGGCTATTGAAGTCGGAAAAATCAAGCAAAAGGGCGATGCGCCTTTCTTTGCTCCGGAACGCGAACGGCAAATTTATGAAAGCCTTGCCGAGCGAAATGAGGGTCCTCTGCAAACAAAACAGCTCGTCGGGATTTTTCGCGAGATTATCTCAGCTTCCCGAGCCGCGGAACAGCCGCTTCATATCGCTTATTGGGGACCGGAAGGCAGTTACTCGCATCTTGCTGCGACACAAACTTTTGGATCAAGCTCCGAATTTCACCCACTAGACTCCATTGCAAGCGTCTTTCAAGCTGTTGAAAATCGAATTGCAGATTACGGCGTCGCGCCAATTGAGAATTCTATTGCAGGTGTCGTACCAGAAACCCTCGACATGTTCCCGTTAACCAATGTAAAGATTTGCGCAGAAAACTATGTGATGGTCCAGCATTTGCTCGTTTCAAATGCGAAGTCGTTGAGTGAAATCGAACGAGTATATGCGGGGCCGCAGCCTTTTGCCCAATGCCGCCGATGGCTTCGCGAGAACTTGCCAAAAGCTGAAGTTGTCGAGATCATGCCGACTTCCGAAGCCGCACGACGAGCGGCGAAAGACGAACACGGAGCAGCCATCGCCAACCGCCTTGCCGCTGAGTCTAACGGCTTAGGAATTCTTGCAGAAGCTATTGCCGATAACGCAAAGAATGAAACGAGGTTTCTTGTCATTGGATTCAATGAACCGATCAAGACAGGCCGAGACAAAACAAGCATTGTTTTTAACTTGCGAAACAAGCCAGGCGAACTCTATCGTGCATTGGGAATCCTTGATTCAGAAGCCGTTAACCTCTCTATGATCGAATCGCGTCCTGTTCCCAGAACCACATTTGAATATCTCTTTTATTGCGATCTTGAAGGCCATCGAACAGATCCAAATGTTGATCGGGCGATGGAATCTCTCAAGTCGCATGCACTAGAGTTAATCTGGCTTGGCAGCTATCCCCAAGCTACCGAACGGCGATAGTCTTGATTGCCACGTTTCATTGGTTCGAATCGTCCCAAAATAGTGCGTCAAACGAATCCGTGCTACCATAAACCTATGAACCAAGCCAAGGATGGCTGTGGTGTCGTCGCGATTGTAGCCTTATGGATGTTGGCTGGATGCGGCACCGCTCCAGATTTACCTTATCCAAATTTTATGCAGGCAACTGGACCTACAATTTCCGACTCTGTGTCCAGCTTTTCAACATTTGAGAAAGCCGCCAACGCGGCTGAATTGAATGCTAAGAAATATCTGACCCGTACGAATTTTACGCCCGGCAAAAAAGAGGCGGTCATTGTTCTTTGCCAACAGCCGCTACAACTATTAGATAATTTAGCGGGCAAAGAATTTCGATTCGAATATGAGCCCACGGCACCTTTCGAATCGAAGAAATACCGTTCCGGATGGCGGCTGTTGGGACAGGCAATGGTTTGGCGAATCGAAGATGCAAAACGGCAAGAGGACTTCGATGCAATGGTTCGTTTTACGCTGACCGCTTCTCGATTTGGCGCAGACTTGACCGGCGGAGATTGCTCCGATGCCACTCTTGGATTTGGAATCATTGACGAAGCAAGGAACGCAATTCTTCCAACTGTTTCGCGCCTCAGCCCGAAACAGTTGGGCACACTTTCTGCCGGTTTGGAATCTGTTCTGAAGCGAATACCTGTGCCATCCCAAACTCTTGAAAACGAGCGAACTTCGATGCGCCTTGCCGTTCAAACTCTTCAAGACGATTACCGGAAAGGCAATTGGAAAGTGTACGAAACGGAGCTGAGAAATGAAATTATTCCTGCCATCAAGTTCCTCAAAGCGTTAAAGCCAAATTCTATGGAGCGAACTGAGTTCTTCGATTCATTGGCAGCAGAGGCCGACGCAATAACCGCTTCGGCTATTGCATCATCGAAGCTCAATGCGCGCCAAAGGTCAACCAAAGAAGCTCCAAAGTTTGACAAGGACCGACCATGGAGACGCTGGTCGAAACACTTTTTTCAAGTTCCAAAATACCTGTTTGCCGTTCGAGATCGAACGATCGCAAGAACGCGAATGCTTGCCATTGAGACTCAATTGATCGCTTTGAGGGCGCGGGGCCAAACTATTCCGGAGACTCTTTCCGGCTATCCAACAATTGTGCGAATAGATCCTTTCACTGGCAAAGATTTCGCCTATTTCCCGACGGCGACATCATATAAGTTGTATAGCTTGGGCAGCGATTTTCGGGACGATGGCGGCGAGACAAACGAATCGGCGACGGCTCCTGATCTTCTGCTTGAAACGAGCTTGTGAGATACGCTTTTGATAACATAATCATTGCAAACCTCTATGGTAGTTGCCATGTTTGCTCTGCCGGACGTGGACGTCCGGGGACCAAAATGCGGAGCCGAGGCTCACCTAGATTAAAGTAGTGCGAAAGCGAAGCTCCGCGCTCCTTCAAATCATGAAGCAACTGTTACCGCGTCTGGATCGGGCATTTTCTCAAGCATTTCCCGTGCATCAATTGGGTTTTCGATTAGTTCGTCACTAACCACCCTGCCATCTTTGAACTTGATAATTCGCTTACAGTGGTTCGCGATGTCCATTTCGTGGGTAACGATCACAACCGTCTTGCCCATTCGGTTTAAGTCTTGGAACAGAGCCATGATTTCTTCCGCGGTTCGCGAATCTAGGTTTCCAGTAGGCTCATCGCCAAGAATCAAAACTGGGTTGTTCACAATCGCTCGGGCAATCGCCACACGCTGTTGCTGCCCGCCGGATAGCTCGTTGGGACGGTGGTGCGCTCTTTGCTCCAAACCAACCATCTTTAGTGCGGCCATCGCCTTTTCTGCACGATTTCGATCTCCGGCATAAATTAGGGGCAATTCGACATTTTTGAGTGCGGATGTTCGCGGCAACAAGTTAAAGGTTTGAAAAACAAAGCCGATGTACTTGTTTCGAATGGAAGCCAGTTCGTCTTCACTCAATCCGGCAACGTCTTGTCCGCTAAGCCAGTATTCGCCTCTAGTCGGCCTATCTAGGCAGCCAATCGAGTTCATGAAAGTGGATTTTCCACTTCCTGAAGGACCCATGATCGCGACAAATTCGCCTTCATAGATCGTAACGTCAACGGTTCGGAGGGCATGAACGACGAGGTCGCCCATCACATAGTCTTTGCTAAGAGTTTTGGCTTCAATAATTGGCTTCATTCGTGTCTCAATGCCTCAATAGGGTCAAGTCGGCTGGCGCGCATTGCCGGATAAAGTCCAAAAAAGATTCCTACCAAAGCGGAAAATCCAAACGCTAAAATGATGGATTGAATGCTTACAGCAGGTGGCACTTTCATTACTCGCGCCACTATTTGAACACCTAACGACCCTAACACGATGCCTAATACGCCACCAGATAGGCACATCGCTACACTTTCGAGCAAAAATTGGGTCAAAATGCTCTCTCTTTTCGCGCCAATCGCCTTTCGAAGCCCGATTTCGCGAGTTCGTTCCGTGACGCTGACAAGCATGATGTTCATGATTCCGATTCCGCCAACTAAAAGCGAAACGGACGCAATCCCTGCCAAAAGCAAGCTGAGCAGCCGAGTTTGGTCTTCGACTTGCTGGAGCATTTCGCCTTGGTTGAAAACGCGGAACATGGAATCGCCAGAAGCGTTTTTGCGCTTTACCGCAAGCGTATCTTCGATCTGCTGTTGCGTGATCAGTAAAATGGTCGAGTCCATGACTTGAACCGAAATTTGATCTAGGTTCGTTTTACCGAGGAGGCGTTTTTGAGCGGTTTCGAGCGGAATATAAATCTGATCGTCGGGGTTCATCATTCCGGAACCGCCCTTATAATCAATCACTCCGACTACATCGTAGTTTTGGCCCGCAATTCGAATCGTTGCGCCTACTGCCGTGTTTCCCGCAAAGAGCGTGTCGTAAACCTGGTAGCCCAAAACAGCCACCTGTTTTTGCATCGCGTTATCTTCATCTGTGAACCAAGTTCCCGATTGCATTTTCGTTGCATTTCGAATGATTGCCATCTGTGGCTCGACGCCCATGATGGTAGTTTGGGCGCTCTTGCCACTGAATTGAACGGGCTTGTTTCCTCGAACGGCGCCGCTGATCAAAGAAATTGCTTGAACATTCTTCTTTAAATCTTCGAGGTCCTCTCTCTTTAAGGATGCGCCTGTGTTTGAACCCATGTTCTGGCCGCCGCGCCGCCAATCTGGCATAACGGTGATCATGTTCGAGCCCATCATTTCGAGGCTCTCGATGGATTTCTTTTTTGTGCCTTCGCCGATGCCGATCATGGCTATAACCGAGCCCACACCGATTACAACGCCAAGCATGGTTAGAGCTGAACGAAGCTTGTTGGCTATGATCGCACCTAAGGCGCTGCTGAAACTGTCGCCGAGTGTCATGGCTACCTTCCTCCTCCTGCGCCGCCAGGTCGCGATCCGCCGCCGCCCATGCCTCCGCCTGCACCGCCAGGACGTGATCCGCCGCCACCGCCAGTGGCACCCGTTGCGCGGGAACCGCCCATATTCGGCCTACCGCCTGCCAAGCCACCGCCTTGCTGTGCTTCAACCATTCTCTGCTGCGTTTCGCGAAGCTGTTTCAAGTTGATTTCCGCAACTACGACTTCTTCGCCTTCTTTCAACCCGGAAATGAGTTCCACTCCATCGTTGCCCGATTCGCCCAATTCGACCTTTCGCTTTTCAGGTTTCTTAGGGTCGGCGGATTTCACCATTACGTATGAGCCCGATTCATCGCTCTTTACTGCTTGCGAAGGAACCAGAATTGTGTTTGGCTTGCTTAGAGTAATGAATTCGCAAGTCGCGTTCATACCAGGCACTAATCGCACTTTTTGATCTGGCTTCGGAAGCAATTCGACTCGAACGGTAATTGCAGTAATGCTGTTTGCAGTTGTGGCAGAAGGATTAACGCGCCTCACAACTCCGTCAATCTGGACGCCTGGGAAAGCTTCTGTTACGACTCGTGTTTTTTGGCCTTCCTTCACATTTGAAATGTCCGCCTCATCTACCGCGCAATCCACAAAAAGGCGGGTGACATCGCTTAGCTGAACGATGTTCGAGCCAGCAGAAAATTGGCTGACTCCTGGGGGGATAACGGTGCCTTCTTCGGCATATTTGAGCGTTACTACGCCATCGCGAGGTGCCAAAACGGTTGTGGATTCAAGTTGAACTTTTGCGTTGTCGAGTGCAACTCTGCTTCGAACCGCACCCGACTGCGAAGCAGAAAGCTCTCCTGCCCTCACATTGTTTGTGAGCCTCGCGTCCTTTGCCCGCTGCAGATTGACCTCCGCCGCCTTTACGGCTGCTTGCGCTTCACGCAAATCTCGTTTGGAGGTTTCTACCAGGCTCCCTTGTGCTTTCGCATCGTCCAGTGCTGCAGCGGCACGATTGACGGAGAGTCTTAGAGTTCGTTCTTCAGCCGCGAGGTCTTGGTCAAGATTCTCTCTCCGCAGTTTTGCGGTTTCGTACGCAGCACTGGCTGCCGCAAATGCAGCCGTGGCTCGGTCAACGGACGATTGCGACACATAGCCTTTTGACAACAAATCTCTTTGGCGCTCCAATTCGAGCATCGCGGCCTCGTTCGAAGCTCTCGTTTGGTAGAGCGCCCCCTCGGCGTCACGTGTCCTTTGAGGATCTGTAATTTTCAAAAACCGATCCAGCTCTTCTTTTGCTGTTTCCCATTGGGCCAGCGCCATGTCAATTTGAGCATTGCTCGAAATCGGTGCTCGAATATCAGAAATTCTTGCCTTTTCGAGCCGAATTTTGGCTTGCTCCAACGCAATTTCAGCATCTCGAACTGAACTAGAGCTATTTGCTACTTGCATCGTGTAATTGGCTTTCGATTGGTCAATTCTGGCATTGGCAGTTTTCACATCAGAAAGGGCTTGATCGTACAGGGCTCTGGTATCCCTTGGGTCAATAATTGCGATGAGATCGCCTTTTTTCACGATTGAGCCAGCATCTACGGCGAGCTGAACGATTGTCCCACCCGCCTTCGACCGAACATCAATAGAAGTCTGAGCAACAAGGACTCCCGAAGCCGTTGTCGAGCGCATTAGCTCCCCTTTTTGAATCTTGGAATAGCGGTATTCGATGTCGTCGGCTTCGGCTGCGCCGCCACGAAAGTACATAAATAGGCCGCCAACGACGACGACCCCAATGCCACCAAAAATCCAAGATGCTTTCATAGATATTTATTCGCCCGGAATAGGCTGGCCCGTTACCAGCTTCAGCTGAACCTCCGAAATCTTTACATCGTACAGCGCGTCCACATAATTTGATTCCGCTGTAACCAGGGAAATCTTCGCAGTTAGAACAGTAATCACACTTGTGCCATCTGCGCCTAGTTTTTGAGCTTCGCTTGCGGCTTTGTAGTTCAAACGAGCGGCTTCGAGCGCGGCGGTCGCAGCTTCGATTCGCTCTCGATTCTGTGCCAATTCGAGGTATGCAGATTCGATTTCAGCCGAGGCCACGCGGACAGCCTGGTCGTATGTACTTATGTCAGAACGAAGTCCAAATTCTTCTTGCCGAACCGCTTCGCGCCTTGCGTTTCCATCGAACAGGGGTATTGAAGTTAGAAACGTAATGCTTCTGCTGTCAAGTTCCGTGTCGCTCCAATTTCTGGTGTAATTTGCATCGAGCGAGAACGAAATTCCTGCATCCCTTTGTGCGCGACTGACGCTCAGCCTTTGCGCCTCGATTCCAAACCTTCTAGATCGTAAGTCTTCCCTGGACGCAATTCCAGATTTGATCAAATCTGCGAGCTCGCCAAGCGGTTCCATCAAAGCAGCATCCATCATTCTGTCCAGCGCGGGAAGTGGGCGAAGCGCCTCCCAGCCGATGCTGGCTTTCAGCGATGCGGTTGCACCAGAAAGCTGGTTTTTTGCTCCAAGGAAATCTACTTTTGCATTGAGCCGATCTGCCTGCGCCTGTAATCTGTCCTTTTCGGCAACTTGCTTTGCGGCTATCTGCGCTTCGGTAGCTTTTAGAATTTCTTCGGCTCGCTCTACCGAAGCTTCGCTGACCCGAACAAGTTCTTGCGCCCTGAGAGTGTTCAAATACTGTTCGTGAACGGAAAACAGGATTTGCCGAATCGTTTGCAAGGCGTTTGATCCAGCTTGGGCGGCGGACCGTTTGCTGACTCGAAACGACAATTCTCTTTGCCCAGAATCAATTAATTGCCAACTCGCCGAAACGGTCGGATAGCCATCGTTTAGATTGGTCACGCCGGATGTCGTTGAAGACCGTGAGCTATCGTAGCGATAGCTAGGCGTAACAGAAGGCAGAAACGATGAAAATGAAGAAGCAACCCGGCTTTTTGATGCTTCATGATCTAGCATCGCAGAACGGATCGTTCCATTGTTCTTGCGAGCCATGCTAATAGCTTCATTTAGGCTCAATGTTTCCGCCTGCGACCATGCAGGCACAGCCAATGCAACAAAGCCAACGCAGGAACTCCAGTGGGATAATTTCATAATGGATGACATGGACAACTTAACTTACCTCCGGGCAACCCGCTCATGCCGGTTAGCCGCTGAAAGTACGTTATGAGTTCCAAATGAGTTCGGGACGTAGGACGATGGTCTCGTCTCTTGCTGGCCCAACGCTAAGCATAACGATGGGACAGCCAGTTTGTTCTTCTATAAACCGGACATATTTCTGCACATTTGCCGGCAAGCTTTCCCAAGACTTGCAATTTCTGAGATTTTCATCCCATCCAGGCAAGATTTCATAAATTGGTTCGCATTCCTGAAACGCCTCGCCATCCATTGGGACATAGCTAATTTCTTGGTCATTAAGCTCGTACTTTGTCGCGACCGAAACATCTCCCAAACCGCTGAGAATATCAAGTCGAGTGAGAACTAGCCCTGATAGTGAATTTACATCCACGCTCTTTTTCAAAAGAACGGTGTCTTGCCAGCCGATTCTTCGACCTCGGCCTGTGGTAGTTCCGAATTCTTTACCCACTACACGAATATGGTCGCCAAGTTCGTTGTTGAGTTCCGTTGGAAATGGGCCTGCGCCAACTCTAGTCGTGTAGGCTTTGCAAACACCAAGTACGTTTTCAATTGCTCGAGGACCAACACCCGTTCCCAGGCAGGCTCCACCAGCAACTGGATGACTGCTGGTTACAAAGGGATACGTTCCGCAATCGAGGTCGAGGAACGTGCCTTGTGCGCCTTCGAACATGACTCTTTTCCCCGAAGAAACGGCATTTGAGACAAGTTCATCGGTTTCTGTAACAAACGGCGCAAGCTCTTTGGCATAGCCGGTGAATTCTTCTAGAACTTCTTCATAAGCAATGGGTTCGCCGCCCAATAGCACGATGAGCCTGTTCTTAAATTCGACGGCAATTTTCAGCTTCTTTGCGAAAATTTTTGGCTTCACTAAATCGCCCATTCGAATGCCAAACCGTCCAACCTTGTCCTGGTACGCTGGCCCGATTCCGCGAGAAGTGGTTCCGATGCTGTTTTCGCCGCGAAGCGATTCTTCTAGAGAGTCGATGATTCGGTGATAAGGGAAGACAACGTGTGCTGCAGGAGAAATTACTAAGGTTCCCAAATTCTCGCGTTTAGCGCGAGTTGTCGCCAACTCTTCCAAAAGCGCTTTTGGGCATATCACCATTCCTCCACCAAGAACAGCGGTCACATTCGGGTGAAGAATTCCCGCTGGAATGAGATGGAATTTGAACTCCTCATCACCCACGATGACGGTATGGCCCGCGTTGTTTCCGCCGCTGTAGCGAACAACCATGTCCGCTTCTGATCCCAAGACGTCGACGAGTTTGCCCTTGGCTTCGTCGCCCCACTGCGCACCTACAATTACTAAAGTCGGCATAATTTTCCTTCTTGCCGGGATTCAAAAAAATACCGGCGATCCCTTTTCGAGGATCCGCCGGCCCTTGGCCTGTCGCCTTATCTCAATGGGGAGTATACCGAGTGGCGACGCTAACCTTCCAAAAAATGCCCCATTTTCTTCTTTTTCGTCTCTAAATAGCCCGCCCGCTCTTCTTCTGGCCCGGCGATTAACGAAACTCTCTCCACAATCTCAAGCCCGTAACCCTGAAGCCCCGCCCGCTTTGCAGGATTATTAGTCAGGAGTCGAATTTTCTGGATTCCCAAATCCGCCAAAACTTGCGCCCCAAGCCCGTAATCTCGATAATCAGCTTTGAAACCAAGGGCCTCGTTAGCTTCAACCGTATCCAACCCGGTGTCTTGTAGTTCGTACGCTTTTAGCTTATTAACAAGCCCGATCCCGCGTCCTTCTTGAGCGATATAGATCACTACGCCCCGTCCTTCAGCCTCGATTCTTTGAAGAGCCATCGAAAGCTGATCGCCGCAATCGCATCGAAGCGACTGCAAAAGATCGCCTGTCAGGCAGCTAGAATGAACTCGCACCAAAACGGGTTCCTCAGAACAAACATCGCCCTTTACAATTGCCAAATATGGATGCGGTTCAACTGTCGTTTCATACACAAATAATTTGAAGTGTCCAAACTTTGTAGGAAAATCAATCGGCCCAGCACTCAACTGGATCAAGTTCTCATGCTTGCGGCGATAAGCGATCAAGTCGGCAATCGTGATCATTTTGAGATTCCACTTTTTGGCGAACTTTGTCAGGCCATCTAGCCGCATCATCGAACCGTCTTCATCAACGATTTCAACACCGACAGCTACGGGCATTTTGAACCCGGCAAGCTGGACCAGATCAACCGAAGCCTCGGTATGGCCGGCGCGCTTCAATACACCTCCCTTGTCTGCACGTAAGGGAATCACATGACCCGGTCGTGCAAGGTCCTTAGGCTTTGCATTCGGGTCGCAAAAAACCTCAACGGTGCGCGAACGATCATGAGCCGAAACTCCGGTCGTTGTTCCATGAAGGGCGTCCACGGTTTCTGCCATGGCTGTCCCCAGGCGGGCAGTGTTTTGCTTGGTCATCATCGGGATTCCAAGCTCAGTGAGCCTTTCAGGGGTTGTCGGGATGAAGGGAACGCCGCGTCCTTCACGAATCATGAAATTGACAGCTTCAGGGGTGCAGCATTCGCCTGCGAGGATCAGGTCGCCTTCATTTTCCCGGTCAGGATCATCCACGACGATGATCATTTTTGCGTTCTTCAGTTCTTCTAAAGCTTCAGGGATGGATGCGAAGGGCATATGAGTATTGTACTTGGGTTGGCTCGTACCAAAATCATAATAAATCCCCACTGAACTGATTTGGAAAGAAGCTCCCATTACAGCCGGCTAGATGATCAGTTGGCTACTAAACAGAGCAATTTATCTACTAATAGTCATCTCGTACTTTCTCTTCTCTTGATTCGCGTATCAATTACCAACTTGAACTCATCCCAAGTCATTATTCTCTGAGTTTGCGAATCGAATAGTCCGTGCAGTCCAAGAATTCTTAGTTCTTCAGCTTCGCTCTCCAATAAATCACGGACTGAATAATAGTCAGAAAGACGCTTGTCAGTTCCAGGCTTCTGCGGGTATTTCATCTTAGAAATGGTCGCAATTAATGATCCTAGATTGAGGTAATGCTTTGGTACGGTATCGCTTCTACCAACCATAATACTTAACTCGACAGATTCCCCGGAAGGTCTAATGAAAACTTGCCGATAATTAAGGGTCTCCGTTGGCTCACTGTATTCGAGTATTGGCGTTGACACATTCACCCATGATGTGAACTGTTTTCCACAAAGGTGTTCGATTGCCTTTGACCATTGCTCCGCGTTAAGGCCATAGGCTTCAGATTCAAGTTTGCTCATATATTCAAGATATGTTCTGCCGTCCGCAGTTATGATTGCATGAGTGGTTTTCTCACAAACTGATTCTAAAGTCTCCCTTTTTCTAATCAACGCAATAATGGCGACTATAGCAAAGACAGCCAGCCCTGCCGACAAATACACGACGATCGGCGGCCGCTTCATAGATTCTTGACTTGCCACGTTAGGGTAATTGGTACCTAAAGGTTCAGTTACAATGATCTTGGTTAGTACAATCCAAATAGTGATGATCTTCAGTACTTGTCTGATAGCCTTGTGTCCCATTCTTGCATGACCAAAGTGTCTTCCACCATTCCCTACACCACGCTGAATTGGGCACGTCATCTTCAGCACCGCATCGCGACGGAGTTGTCTCCAATTGGGCTTTCCAACCACTAGCGCACGTCGGGGGATTGCACGTTAGGCACCAAATGGCATAAGAAGCCGATGCAAAGAGCACGAGGCCACATGAAATAATTAAGCGTTTCATTTTGTTAACTCCTGTATCATTTAATTTGAGATTTCGTCTCGTCTTACAAAGAATTCGGGTTTAAACGGATTACCAATTGACTGTCTGGTACGCGCTGTACCACTTAAGAGCACGGTGATTCCTCGCTTAGAAATCAAATCATTCGAGAGATGGATATCCCAAGAATTGCAGTTGAAATCCGAATACAGCGGAATCATTTCTCGATATGTTTGCGATTCCTCTACCCACCATGTTTCGCTCCATACCAATCGCATATGTTGCTCTTCACCACACATATTGTGCGGGTGGCAACCACAAGGGCTTAGTATCAGTTCTGTTATGAATCCGTATGCCTTGAAGCTGGACATTACGGCAGTTCCCGGCTCGGGCCCGCGCAGCGGAAGTCCCATGTCTTGTGGGAGTCCGTACCTGCCATCACCATCGTAGTCCGCCTGATACAGCTTGGTCATCAAATGCAATTGCTTGAGCCTCGAAATGGACACCGTCACCTTGGATGCTTCTTTTGAACGACTGAGGACAGGGAACAACAATGCCGCAATAATTGCAATTATTGCAACCACGATGAGGACTTCGATTAAGGTCACCGCTCTTTGTTTCATTTCACGTTGCCCACAGTAACTGCGATCGTGTCTCTAGTCAATAGAGCGATTGACGCTCGTGCAAAGACTGGTGCTTTAATGAGCCATTCTTTTGGAATTGTAGTCTTCTGATCAGTCAACACAAAGATATTTCGACGGACAGTCTTCCATTTCAAAGGGATATGAGCATACTTAGTTTGAAACACCAACAGCCAGTTTGTCTTTGAACTAGATTTGAAAATGTTCTGATAATCTATTGACTTAATAGAACAGGAGTCGCAATCGGGCATAACCAAAAGTTGATAGGTGCCACTACCAATTGTCTTTCCCTGCTCATCAATTGAAGGAGCTGAAAAGGAACCGGACGGGCTCCATTCAGATAAAATTCCCAACTCATCGTGCCACTTTAGTAGCGCCGGAAAATTCAAGATTGCAACGAATGTGCAAAGCAACATGAATAGAGCAAGTTTCGCAATCACCGCAAATCACCTGCGCTTCTCAGTAACAGTATTCGGTCACAAAAGTTGGCAAGCCGTATTTGATCCGCGTTGCGCTCTGCTCTGCTCTGCTCTGCTCTGCTCTGCTCTGCTCTGCTCTGCTCTGCTCTGCTCTGCTCTGCTCTGCTCACAATTTGTATTGTAGCGATGATTGTCTCAAATGTCAAGTGTTTTCTGTACTTTTTTAGTTTTTTATGACAACTTATTTATCCTTGTTCAAATTTGTGCGAGTCAGAACCTGCCCTATGCCGACATTTGCACAGAATTCCTTGTTATTTGCACCTTAATGGTGCTCGAAAACTGATGCCAAACCTAACTCTAACTAGGCACTGGATTTCTCTTGCTCACTCTTCGTACGAATATACAAATACCCGCCAACAATCATCGCCACACCCAGAGCGAGGAGAATCACTACTCGAATGCCAGGATCAAGCCCGCTCAGGTCGAAAAGCATAACCTTAGCAACGGTAACTCCAAAAACAGCAAAGCTGAAGTAGCGCAAAGCTTGAATCTTGAATCGAAACCCGATAGCTATCGTTATGCAGGCATACGCGATCCATGCGGCAGATATGGATGCTTGCATACTGGCTCCTGCCAATTCAGATAGAACCAAGTGGCAAATCCGTGTCCAAATCGGCAGGAGGAAAAGCGCCAAAACTTGCTCAATTGTCCTCGACTTGGTGTCGTACGGTTTTGTTGCAGCACCAATTGCAACGATCCCGAAAATGGAGGTAACCAGAAGGCAGAGTTCTAACGTCATGTGCCTCGATGGATGAAGGCCAGATGCCCCATTGATGTAGTTGATCACTTCATCGGTGAAAAATGAAAAGAGTGCTCCAAAAAATGCGGCAGGCCAACCGGCTACGAGTGCTCCCATCCAAGAAAACCTTCTCGACACTTGAGCCCAAAGAAAGGCAGAGGAAAGTAACCCTATCGCCGCAGCAGAGCCCGCTGGAACATTCGGCCCTTCGAGAATGACAACGCTAAGGCGACTAATGATGAGAGTAATGAGTATTGCAGGAGCACCAACCTGGAACGGCATCGCTTCGCTCTTTAGCGTTCCTGTAACCGCGCTGAATCCTACTAACAGGACCACGAAAAACAACAGTAAGATCGTCTCTTCGCCTAAGCCAAACGGCAAGCCGGCGATGAAAGCAAACCCAGAAAACAGAATTCCAAGCGCCGCAAAGAAAGCAAATCCAGCCCATTTGCTTCTTAAACTGATGGCAAGCGAAGCAACTGAGAAGAACGCAAAGCCGGCCATCATTCCTCGGCCAGTGTTATGATCCCAAATCGGCGTAATCCAAAGCTCACTCATTCGCAAAAGCATTGGGAGGCAAAGAAGGCTCGTAATCAGAGATGCCGCTTCTGACTTCTGCCCCATCTTGTGCGTTACCCACGACTGAACTCCTGCTCCAGCCATTGCAAAGAGCAAGAAGAGGGTCTCATGTTTGGGATTGAAAATGTCGGTAGACCACCAAGCTATGTAGGCGGTCAACCCGAGTCCGTACACAATCCAAGCCAGTGTGGAAAGCGATGCAGACTTCCATTTGTGTGCTCCAAAGGCAAGCGGCATGGACAGCGCAAGGAATGTAAACGCCTCTGGAGTTCGTTCCAATCCAATTGGAGCAAGAACCGCCGCGATACCAGTTGCGGTGATCGCCAAAACTGCGCAAATCAGCTTGTCTGTTCGAAAGTAGAATGCCAATGCGCCTAAGATCGCTGTTAGGTACAGAACTTGATAGCTGCCATGGGCTGGGTTGGTTGAACCCGCCACGTTTCGTACCGCAATGTGATCGAGGAGAAGCCCACCGACAGCAGCACAAGATGCAGTAAATGGAATAAACGCGGCAACTGGGTCCCAACTTTGCTTTTCAAAGGTTTTTGCGTAAACAAAGCAAGAAATCGCGGCTGCGCCGTACATAACGATGATTCTTGTGATCCACGGTTCGTGGCTTAGGAAGACCGGTATCAATGCCACCGACGAAACCAGCGACATCACGACGGCAAAAACGCTCCACTTATTTCGAATGATGATTGCCGCCGAAGGAAGAATCACCAAAAAGTGCAGAACAGTCGTAAGAATTGTGCGGTCTTCTTTCATTGGCAAAATGGAGCCAATCAAACCACCAATCATTCCGATCAGCAAGAACGCCCTTGATGAATGCCAAAACGAATATGCCAGATTCGCCAAACTCAGCACCAAGAACAACCCGACGACGACCTCAGCTTCATACAGGTTCTTGTAAGCATGGGCTCCTGCAATCGAAAAATAGAGCCCGCATGAGCCGATTCCTGTAAGAATTTGCCCGAATTCTTCCCGTTCTTTTCTCTTCCAGTGACCGATTCCGATGAAACCAAGACAAAGAGAAATTTCGCCGATGAATTGCGTGGCCAGCGTTATCCAGCCGCGTGTAATGCCAAGCGCAACTAGATATAGCATTCCCAGCATCACAATGATAGCGCCGCCCTTTAATAGCCCATTCAAGCCGATTTTGTACTCGGCATCGTCAACGCTGGACCCGTCGCTCCTTGGTTTGACAGAAGTTTGGGTTATTGGATCGGTTGCGGGTGCATCGTTCGCGGTTTGAATTCCAAAGCTTGGTGCTAGCGGCGGCGGTTGGGGCGGCAAAGGTGTGGAGGGCTGGGCGGGCTTGGCTTCAGATGCACCCATAACCGGAGGGGGTCCGGACCGCCGGATGTTGTAAGGTCCTTGTCCTGTTAACTGCTCAAGATTTCCAGTTCTGGCCGCTAAATCTTGAATGAGCTTTTCGATGCGGTCTAACCGCTGGTTTAGTTCGCTGGCTTCTTCAGAGTTCACGGATGCCCTCTTGCGATTTCAATTTCGCCCTTCACTTCGTATTACGTCTGCAAACCACAATCTGATTCGACTTGGCACCCTAATAAATCGCACTCTGAGTCTCACGCAACGGACCGCTAAGTTTTGAAACGTAAACTAAGCGCTTACTTGAGTTGTGGTAGGAAGCCGTTTGTACCCGAGCCACTGAACTTAACCAAGCAAACCCGAGCAAGTTAGTTAGGCGGTATTCTCAAACCAAACATGAACAGCTTCAATACCAAATCAAAACTCAACCACAATGGTCGCGAAGTCACTTTTTTCAGTCTGAAAGCTCTCGAAGCTCAAGACAAAAACCTCACTAGGCTCCCCTTTTCTCTCCGAATTCTCTTAGAAAATCTTCTCCGGACCGAAGGCCAAGGCTCTGTTTTCAAAGCTGATATCGAAGCCCTTCTGAACTGGAATCCAACAGCCGAGCCAGACGCCGAGATCGCTTTCACCCCCGCCCGAACCCTCCTCCAAGACTTCACTGGCGTACCCTGCGTAGTTGACCTCGCCGCGATGCGCGATGCCATAGCGGCTTTAGGCGGTGATCCAACAAAAATCAATCCGCTTGCTCCAGTCGAATTGGTCATTGACCACTCGGTTCAAGTGGATGCCTACGGCGTGGACGCCGCGCTTGAAATCAATCGAGATCTCGAATTCAATCGAAATGAAGAGCGGTACGAATTTTTGAAATGGGGGCAGCACGCTTTCGACAATTTCAGGGTCGTTCCGCCGAATACAGGAATTGTCCATCAGGTCAACCTCGAAAATCTGGCAAGGGTGGTTTTTGTTAACGATGCAACTAACGAGGTTTACCCAGACACGCTCGTTGGCACCGACTCCCATACAACGATGATCAATGGCCTTGGCGTTTTAGGCTGGGGAGTCGGAGGGATTGAAGCCGAAGCCGCTATGCTCGGCCAACCGGTTTCGATGTTGATTCCACAAGTTGTGGGATTTGAAATGACTGGCAAATTGCGAGAAGGGGCGACCGCCACCGATTTGGTTTTGACGGTTACTGAAATGCTTCGAAAGAGGGGCGTAGTCGGCATATTTGTCGAGTTTTTTGGCTCCGGTCTAAGCTCGCTTCCTCTCGCGGATCGGGCAACGATTGCCAACATGGCTCCGGAATACGGCGCGACGTGCGGCATATTCCCAGTGGATGCTGAAACGGTTCGTTATCTCAAGCTGTCGGGCCGCCCAGATGATTTGGTTTCTCTCGTCGAAACGTATTTCAAAGAGCAAGGGCTTTGGCATGACGAGAGCACTCCGCGAGCCGAATATTCGGATTCAATGGCTCTTGATCTTTCAACTGTGGTTCCTAGCATTGCAGGGCCGAAACGGCCGCAAGATAGGATCCCCCTTTCTGAAGCCAAATCAGCTTTCCAAACTGCGTTTAAGAAACACCTTGCGACAAAACCTGCCCCGATCATGGCTGGCGCGTTGGCATCGCCTTCCTCGGGCGGATGGACAAACCCGCAAGCCGAGGCAATTTCCATAGCTGCCGAAACCTTGAAGCATGGCGACATCGTTATTGCCGCCATCACAAGTTGCACAAACACGAGCAACCCTTACGTCATGGTCGCCGCCGGACTAGTTGCCAAAAAAGCGGCAGCTTTAGGGCTGAAGCCAAAGCCGTGGGTAAAAACTTCGCTTGCGCCGGGTTCACGAGTCGTGACTAGTTATTTGGAAAAGGCGGGTTTACTCGACGAGCTCAAGAAGGTCAATTTTCACGTCGTTGGATACGGATGCACGACCTGCATCGGCAACTCCGGTCCATTGCCAGATGCGATCTCAAATGCAATTCAGAGCAAGGAATTGATCGCCGCCAGCGTTCTTTCTGGCAATCGAAACTTTGAAGGAAGGGTGAACCCAGATACAAAAGCAAACTACCTAATGTCACCTCCGTTAGTTGTTGCCTTTGCGCTTGCTGGGAGCGTCGAAGTTGACCTTTTGAATGACCCAATCGGAAAATCGAACGAAGGGAACGACGTTTATCTGCGCGACATTTGGCCGAGCAATGAAGAAACCGCAAGCGTCGTCGCAAGCTGCATCCATGCCGAGATGTTCCGTTCGAATTACGCTGATGTTTTCAAAGGCGACGAACGTTGGGGGGCGATTGCTGTTACTGAATCCGACCGGTTTGGATGGTCAGATGACTCGACCTATATTAAGAATCCGCCTTACTTTGAGAATCTTGCTCGCCACGCTTCAACAAGCGTCGAAGATTTTCGCGGGATGAAAGCACTTGCCCTCCTTGGTGATAGCGTAACAACCGATCACATTTCTCCAGCCGGAAGCATAAAGACAAATTCGCCTGCCGGGCAATATCTTTCTGGCCTCGGGGTCGAGCCTGCGATGTTCAACAGCTACGGCAGCCGGCGGGGAAATCATGAAGTAATGATGCGCGGAACATTTGCAAATGTTAGACTTCGAAACATGTTGGCTCCCGGAACGGAAGGCGGGTTCACAACCTACCTTCCAACGGGGGAAGTGACCTTTATTTACGATGCAGCGATGCTGTACAAGGAGTCAGAAACACCGTTGATTGTATTCGCGGGCAAGGAATACGGAACTGGCTCCAGCCGCGATTGGGCGGCAAAGGGGACAGCATTGTTAGGCGTCAAAGTAGTTATTGCAGAGAGCTACGAGCGAATCCATCGTTCGAATTTGATCGGAATGGGAGTCCTTCCACTCCAATTTATGCCCGGAAAAAGTGCGGCATCTATAGGGATTACAGGACAAGAGGAATTTTCTCTGGTCGGTTTTTCGGAGGCGGCGGACAAAAACTTTCGGCATGGGAAAATTATCACGGTTCGCGCAACCGATGAGGGCGGAAATGTGAAGGCATTTGAGGCGACCGTTCGCATTGACACTCCGAAAGAGCTTGAGTATTACAAGAATGGCGGCATCTTGCCGTACGTTTTGAGGCAACTCTTGTAATGCGTAGGACAGGATTCATCCTGTCAGGCTGACAAGGAAGAACGCCTGAATCTTGCCATACGTTTTGAGGCAACTACTTTAGGTTGTAAGTTGTTGGTTGTTGGTTGTTGGCGAGTGGTCTTCAAGCAGTCGCAAGTTCAATTTTGTTCAGACGTGTTTCTTTGCGAACTTTGCGCCTTTGCCAGAGATTGAAATTACACTACTGTTTCACGCAACAGACCCGCAGCTACGTTGGAATACCGCCGTAATTCTTTGCAGCCACCGCAAGAGATTCAAGGCCTTGATTTCTCGCGAAGGCGCAAAGCTCGCAAAGAAGTCCATGAAAAGCTTGTGGTTAGCGGGCATCCCCGCATCCCCGGATCCACGTATCCTGCATCCTCTATCCAAACCATACAACCCATACCCTGCAGTTCCATGAAACCAGCCCCGCCTCAACCCGTCAAAAAACTATGCGATTGCTTCTCGCCCTATCCATTTTGCTCGCTTGTTTGGCTCAATCATCTGCTCAAACAGTTGGCATGCCGCCAATTAAATGGCGAACTGTTGCTGAAGGCACGACTTCACAAATCAAGAAAGCCGAAAACCATTTTTTGCACACTTCTGGCGACATTCAAACCTGGTGGGCAAAGCATTCCGGTCAAGGGGCCCAAACAGTTCCTTACAAATTCGATCCAAACAAAGAATTTTGCGTTGCGATTTATTTGGGCGAAAAGAACACGGGCGGCTACCGAATCTATGTTGAAACTGTGGCTCGTTCGACACCAGCGACAGGAATCATTGCTACTGTTGAACTGACGCCGGGCAAAGGCTCGATGAGTACTCAAGCCCTTACTCAGCCGTGGGTTTTGATTGCAATAGAACGTCCAGGAATTCAAGAATGGCAATTTCGAAAGGTGACTTCAGTTGATCCGATTTCGGGGTTTGGAAAAGGCGGTAGCTGTTGCGGCTGCTCGAAGTGCAAGTGCAATTCAAACAAGGAGAATTGGTACGACCCGACTCCGCTTGGACCGTATTCGATTGACAATTCCTATGGAATTCGGCCCCTTGGCAAAGTTCCGTTTGCACCGTTCGATTCGGGGACAGATTCAGACATCGGACGCGAAGATGCATTTGTGATTCAATCAGAACGCCAATACGCAGACTATTTGTCGAAGCACCGAATGGACGAACGCCGCATCCCTCAAAGCAGAGTGGATTGGACTAGAGAGCAGCTTTTGGCAGTTCATTTGGGGAGCATGCCAACAACGGGATACGAACTACAGATTGTCGGAATCGAACGAACCTGGCAGCACACCCTCAATGTGATGTACGCAGTAAAGCCGCCAGAAACAGGCAGCAAGACACAGCGTAAGTGGCATTCGCCATTTGCTATTGTGCGCATGAGCCGAATTTCGGAAAAGCTAGTTTTTGTCCGACGAGACGATCTGCTGAAATCTGGAAAGTGCGGCTGCTGTTCAAAGTGCAAGCACTAACCGTTTTTGGGAGTGCGCGGGCTTGACCGCGCTGTGCTTTTGTTTTCCTTAGGAATTCCTGAACACAGATTTTCGCAAGATCTCCTGGAACAGCGCGGTCAAGCCCGCGCACTCCCAAAATCTACGCCGACCGTCTCGTCCGCGAATTCAGCATCCGCGTCTTATCCCTGTATTTGTTCACCGTTCGACGTGCAACCTGAACGCCTTTTGTTTCCAAAATTTTGGCAATCGCTTCATCACTTAGAGGCGAACTGGGATTTTCTGTATTTAGAATCTCTTCGATCATTTTTTGAACTCGAAGTGCAGGCTTAAAAAACACTTCAAAAGGGACAATATCCCCGTTTGCGATTTGAACGAATTTACCCATGGTTGCGCGGCTTATCGTTGACTCATGCAAGCCAACATCTTGTGCCAACTTGTTACGTGTCAGAGATGCTAGAAATTCGTATCGGCCTGTTGAAACAAAGCTGCCTTGGTGCTCCACCAAGTAAAGCCCAACTTGCCGAAGTGTTCGCCTTCGGTCTTTGAGACATTGAAGGAATTGCTCTGCCCTATGGCCATATTCTTGCAAGTGCTTTGCCACGTCGGGGTCAGAATCTCTCTGCTTTGAAAGAGATTTTTTCCGATACGATTCGCTGATCGTGAGGAAGGTTGGGTCGCCGCCGACTGACTCAATTTCCCAGCCGATTTCCGATCTCCTTATAATCAAGTCAGGTGTAATCGAAACTGAATTCGATGTCATGAGTGAAACGGGAGATGTCGAAAAACCTTCCGCAGGATTTGGATTCAGTTCGGTAATTACCGTAAAGGCGGCTTCAACAACACTTGGCAAAACCTTGAATTTGCGTGATATTTTAGTGGTTCTTTTCGCGACCAATTCATCTAGATAATGAGAAAGAATCCCGCGAGCAAGGTTTTCCTCTATAGTTTCGGCATCTCTCAGTTGAAGAAGCAAGCATTCGGTAACCGAGCGAGCCCCGACACCAGCTGGTTCGCATTGGTGCAATTTTGCTATCATTGCCTCGATTTGAGCAAAAGAACAATCGCACACTCTTGCGATATCCTCCGGTTTGGAATCTAAGTAACCGCGCTCGTTGAGTGAAGCAACCAAATACCAAGCAAGCGGACGATCCGATTCTGGGATGCCGGAAGAGAGTTGGGCAAAAACGTGGTCTTGCAACGAATTTGTTGTCGCTGCCATATCAATCCAATCTGCAACTTGGTCGTCTGGCGCTGTGCAGCGAAATCTCTCGTCGTCCTCATTTCTAGATCTCATTTCTTGAGGAGCCACGGCCTTCATAATTTGTTCGTCAGTTATGGGTTCGTTGTCGGTATCAAGCCTTTCTAGCGCAGGATTATCGGCAAGTTCGGCGTCAATTGCCTGCTCTAATTCGAACTGAGGCAAAGCTAAGATTTTGCTCCGCAAAACGACAGAAGGGTCCACCCGAACGATCTGCCGGATATCAATGTGCTGTGTTGGCCGAAAATTGCTCAAAAACCCTACTCCCTCTTAGCTTCCAAAGATGCTATTCCATTGATCGGCTCATTTAGGTTCCTGTATTACTGCTGAGGTTGCTGGGTTCTGAGTTGTAGCTTGGCCGTCCCGGACAAGTTCATGCTTCCTTTGTTTTTGACCGAACAAGTTCGGCGGATCGGGGTGCGGAATAAATTCCGCGCTCTATCAGTAATTCACATCTATTGCTCAATCCGGTCTGTGCCAACATATGGCCGCAAAGGTTCCGGAATCACGATGCTTCCGTCAGCCTGCTGGTATGATTCGAGAATCGCAATAAATAACCTTGGTGTTGCCACGCCAGAACCATTAAGCACATGAGCAAATTCGGGCTTTTCTCCCTGCGCTCTTCTGAATCTAATATTTGCCCTTCGCGCTTGAAACGCTTCGAAGTTAGAGCAGCTTGAAACTTCTAGGTATCTGCCAACGCCTGGCGCCCATACTTCGAGGTCAAAGCATTTCGAATTCGAGAAGCTCATTTCAGGTCCGCAGAGAAGCGAAACTCGGTAGTGAAGTCCTAGTGACTGTAATACCCTCTCTGCATCGGTTACTAATAGTTCGAGCTCGTCGTAGCTGTTCTCTGGCAAGCAAATTTTGACGAGTTCTACCTTGTCAAATTGGTGCATTCTCTGTATGCCACGAGTGTCTTTGCCAGCCGCCCCAGCCTCTTTTCGAAAACAACCAGAAAACGCCGCGTTTTTGATAGGCAATTGCCAAACGTCTAGAATCTCGTCACGGTACAGGTTAGTAACGGGCACTTCTGCGGTCGGAATCAGAAAGTGGTCGTCGTCCACACGGTACAAATCCTCTTCGAATTTGGGCAGTTGTCCAGTTCCCAAAAGGCTTGCCGTATTGACCACGTAGGGCGGATAGACCTCTAGATATTCACCGTGAATGGTGTGCAAGTCAATCATGTAATTGAAAAGCGCTCGTTGAAGCCTGGCACCCCAACCCTGATAAACGGCATAGCCGCTTCCACTGATCTTAATGGCTCGTTCGAAGTCTAAGATTCCAAGCGCAGTTGCCAAATCCCAATGGGCTTTTGGTTCGAAGTCGAAGCTTTGTTTCTCGCCCCTAGTGCGAACCACAACATTATCTTCTTCGCTAGCCCCTTCAGGCACCGATTCGTGAGCCATGTTCGGGCAGGAAAGTTCAAGCTCTCTCAACTTGGAATCGAGAATTCGTTCCTTCTCTTCAACTTCTGGAATCGCATCGCTAATCTCTTTGGCGTCGGCTTTGGCAGTTTCCGCTTCATCTTTCTTCCCCTGAGCCATTAATGCTCCGATAGTCTTACTGACTGCGTTTCGCTTCGCATTCATCTCGCCAAGTTGAGTCGTCACAACTCGCCATTGCTCATAAGCGGCAATGATCTCGTCAATCGGTGCTGAGAGACGCTTTTTGGCGATGCCTGCTTTGACAAGATCGGGCTGTTGGACGATGGATTGGCGGTCGAGCATGGGGTGCATTCAATGTACCTGGGACGGCAATTTAAACGCCAAATTGAACGAATTGAAGATCGTGCGACACCAACATTTATGAGTAAAGAGTCCCACAAAAACGAGGATTTTCGTAACGATTTGCCTTCTAAAACTTCCAAAGGCTACAGGAGGGAAATTCTTATGCTAACCGTAGCCACAGCGGTCGCGACCCTGATATTGGGTTTGCAGACGCCAACAAAAGCCGCCCCGCAGGAACCCACATCTGGGTGCCTTCTCTTTTCAAATGAGGGCAAAGAAGTCTTTTGCCCGCTCAAAAACACAACCGTAAATGCAGACATTTCTGGCTTTGCCACGAGGGTGACCGTTCGACAGTCGTTTTCTAACCCGTCAAACGTTCCCATTGAAGCGATTTACACATTTCCGCTTCCCAACGATGCCACCGTTGACCAAATGCGAATCAAGGTCGGAGACCGGATCATTGATGGACAAGTGAAGCCGCGCGAAGATGCTCGCAGGATTTACGACGAAGCAAAGAATTCTGGCCGCACAGCAGCTTTGCTCGACCAAGAGCGACCGAACATTTTTACCCAATCGGTTGCAAACATCATGCCAGGCAAAGGCATCGAAGTCGAGATCAGCTACATACAGATTTTGAAGTTTGAAAACGGCACTTACGAGTTCAATTATCCGATGGTAGTCGGGTACAGATTTACTGGACAGGGCGCCATTGACGCCGCCAAAATCACGCCGCCTATCACTCCCAAAGGCACTCGAACTGGTGCTGGAATCGAACTTTCGGTGAACGTGGATGCCGGAATGAGGATTGAGGAGATCAATTCGGTTTTGCATGACGTGAACATCAGCCGAAAGAACGATTCTCAAGCCGTGATTCGGCTGGCGAAGAAAGACGAAATCCTCAATCGAGACTTCATCCTTCGCTATCAAGTGGCTGGCAAGCAGATGAAATCGGCGTTTTTGGCGTATGCCGATCCGAAATTGGGCGGATTCTTCACGATGATTTTGATGCCGCCAAAGAACCCGACTCCAGAGCAGATTGCGCCTAAAGAGATCGTTTTTGTGATGGATCAATCGGGCAGCCAAAGCGGATTTCCGATTCAAAAATCAAAAGAATTGACCCACAAACTCATTGACACACTAAATGCTGGTGACACGTTCAATGTGATTAGTTTTAGCAACACTTGCAACTATCTTTGGAAAGAGCCGCAGCATGTTTCCGATCAAACGATTCGATCCGCAAAGGCATTCGTGAGCGGGCTTGATGCCAACGGCGGAACGCATTTGATTGATGCTGTCAAGGGTGCGTTGGCTCCAGCCATTGACCCGAAACGCCGCCGATTCATCGTCTTCAACACAGATGGCTACATCGGTAACGAATATGAAGTGCTTGAAGAGATCCGAAAGAACGGAAAGAACAGCCGTATGTTCACATTTGGAATTGGTAATTCTGTCAACCGTTTTCTGATTGACTCTATGGGGCTTGAAGGGCGCGGCGATGCTGAATACGTGACGCTTGCCGAAGAAGCCGACAAAGCGGTCGAGCGATTCCTTCAGCGAACTAAGAATCCGGTTCTGATTGATGTAAACGTGCAGTTTCAAGGCGTTCAAGTGGCTGACGTTCTTCCTAAACAGATTCCTGATGTGTTCGGAGACCATCCGATTATCGTCAAAGGACGATATTTGACTCCAGGAAAAGGCAAGATTGTGGTATCAGGACTTCTTGGCGGAGACCAGGAATGGCGAAACGAGATTGCGCTAAATTTGCCCGATCTGCCGGGTGGAGCGTTCTCGCTTGACGAGAATTTGCAAGCTTCCAACGATCCTGAACCGACTCCGCAAGACCATACAGTCTCCGACAGTTCTCCGCTTAGAAACGGCTCGTCAATTGCTAAGCTTTGGGCGCGTGAAATGGTGAACGAAGTCGCTCGATCCGATTACCTTGCGATGCAAAGGGGCGATGGAAAATCGAAGGCCGCCCAGCAAATCACAAGGCTAGGCGTGGCATTCGGAATCATGACGCAGTACACGTCTTTTGTGGCGGTTGAGAATCGGGTGGTCAATATCGGCGGAAAGCAAAGGACGATTCGTGTTCCTGTTGAAATGGCAGATGGCGTGAGCTACGAGGGGATATCCGGCGACGAGGCGAAAATGAGGGCCACTCAATCACTTGGATTGCCTGCAAACGCTCCAGTTCGGCGGTTACGATCTGGAGGACAAGGTGGCGGAGGTTTCGGCGGCGGTGCTGGTGGCGGTACAACCGGTGGAGGCGGAGGTGCCACTAGTGCAAACCCACCAGCGACGAAGGGAACGTCTCCCGCAGAACGGGCTGCTGGCCTTGACTACAACATCATCGTCAGCCCGCTGAATCCAATGGACTTTGACAAACTGACCGATGCAAAGTTGGAAACCTTCAGCGCCATCGCAGGAACGAAGGCAGAGGCCGACGCGATAAAGGCACTCTCTCCGGTTCAGCGAGTTCGCTACTTGCTATTAACAAGAGTTGCTAAGGAGCTGCGGGAATCGAAGAAGACAGAATTTGAAATCCAGATTGACTTCAAGACTGTCACGCCTGGCATGAGAGCCAAACTCGAAGCGGCTGGACTCAAGGTGGCACTTCTCGACGAAGGTCTCAAAATTGCCGTTGGAACTTGCAGCAAAGATGCACTGAAGAAACTCGCGCAAATTGAAGGGGTGATGAGCATCAAGTCTCTGTAGCTCGGGTTTCACAAACGAAAGTGGTTGATATCTAAGAGAATCGTTACAGGCAGTATTGTCTGTGGCGATTCTCCTCTACTGTGAAACTTTTCCTTTGCGACCTTTGCGTTCTTTGCGAGCCATTTCTGATGGTTCGCAAACCGCGGTCGATATCGTTAAGCCTAACACTTATAAATCAAGTTAGTTTTGCGACAAAAGTGAGCAATTTTAGATTGCTCGCAAAGAACGCAAAGGTCGCAAAGGGGTCGAACAAGTTGACAAGGTCTTTGATGGCCCTCTAGTCTGGAGTTCAATTATCCGGCAACCCCTGCCCCTTTGTCTCTTTGGCAAAAGGAAGTGCCGCGAGACCGAGCAAGTAAATCCCTCCCGAAACAAGCACCCCGTATGCCGAAGAATTCGCAGCCTGCGAAAGGAAACCTGTTATCACTGGCATTGGGGCTTGCCCGATTCGCGCAACATTGTAGGCAAAACCTGCACCCGTTGCCCTGAGACGTGTGGGAAACAGTTCAGGGAAGTAAAGCCCGAAACCAGCCGTCAACCCGATAGCGGAAAAGAACAAAATCGGTGCCTTCCACATCAGGGATTCGTAAGTTGCTGGCGAATATAGTGCTACAACCAAGGCAAGAGGCGTGAGAATGAAAAACGAAAGAAGCGCCCGTTTACGCCCGATTTTCTCGCAAAGCCATGGAAAGAACAAAACACCAAGAATTGTGCCTGCATGTCCAAAGTACGTGATGTAGCTCGTCCTCTCTCGAATGGCAACATCGGAAAGCCCGACTGAAACTTCTTTGACCAAGTTCGGCATCCAGTAGGTAACCGTTCCGGCACCAGCGATTCCAACCAATCCGACTACCATAGCAACAATTGCATTTCGACGCCAGCGAGGCTCGCTAAACAGCTCTTGAATTGGGCTGAGCCAACCCGATTGTGCCGTTGGTTCGGCGGCGATCCAACGATCTGGCTCTTTGACCTTCATTCGAATGACGATGGTAAGCGCTGCAGGCACGATTCCGATAGCAAACATCCATCGCCAGCTTTCGCCTGCCAAGCCTTGATTTGCAAGCGCAGCCAAGATCGGGCCAATGGCAGCCGCTGTTTGCAGAATCGCTGCGGCTCCGGCTCTTGCTCGATTCGGAACGACTTCAGCCACCAATGCAGCGCCAGCCGCCCATTCGCCACCAATGCCAATTGCAGTAAGAAAACGAATCACTGCAACCTGTTCCCATGATTGGCAAAGCCCAGTCAATCCGGTCAAAGCACAATAGATTAGGATCGTGGCGACCAAAGTCTTCGTTCTGCCCCATTTGTCCGCTAAAACGCCAAAAAGGACTCCACCTATCGCCCAACCCAGAATGAAGACCATCTGGATTTGGCCCTCGATGACTTTTCCGTGGAGATCATAGGCTGCTTTTCCGCCCAAAAGATCGGTGAGCATCGGCACTTTCACCATTTGGAAAAGGGCGGTGTCCATGATGTCGAACACCCAGCCGAGCCAAGCAACTACTAAAACGAGCCACTGATAGCGGCTCATCTCTTTCCACCAAGGGATTTCGGGCATTGTTTAGTGGATTCGACGCGGGTAGGAGGATTCCTGTTTTTGGTTTTTGGTTGTTGCTTGTTGGATGTTGGCGGAGTTTGTTAGGGAAAGTTGACATTAGGGACAGAGGTGACTCATGGGACATGAGCATCCTAAGTACAAAACCTTAGGACCCTAGAACCTGCATGACCCAATGAGCTATCCCCTCAAATGCTTCCTGCGCACAAACCTCAGCCCCGACCAAATATCACTTATCGCACACACCTTATTGTCAACCATCGGCGTTACGTCTAGAAACAGAACCCGAAGCAAATCCTCAGTTATGTCTGTCGGCACTTTTGAAGCCTTTTTCGGCCAAGCGATCCACAGGCCACCGTCAACGGCCAAAGACTGAATCAACGTATCTATCGAGGGCGCCAAGAGGTCTGCTGAATCGAAAAACGCAATAATCACATCAGCACGTTCATCTAAATCGTTCAAGAATTTGACATTAAGTGGGAGAGGATCTAGCCACGAACGTAAGTCACCTGGTCCATGCAGCAACAAAACGCGGCATCCCTCTTTTATTCCCAGCTTTTTGGCTAGCGGAGTTCCTGAATATCCGACCATAGCTTATTCTAAACTGTAAGTGTTTTCGGTTGTCGGTTTGTGATCGGCGATTACCCTATACCCTGTACCCTGTACCCATCATCCCACCCTCCATCCAATCCTTACAACTCATCCGCCCGTCCCGTTACCCAGATATACTTCACGTCCGAATGAAATCCGCCTGGCATTGGTTAATTCGATCGTTGGTGCGAAACTTGTTTTTTGTTCTAACGGGTGGATTTCGAATTGTGAACAAGCACCTTGTTCCAAAAACCGGCGCATTGATTGTTGCCCCCAATCATGGGAGCTATCTAGATCCGCCCGCAGTTGCATGCGCTTTACCGCGCATGGTGACTTTTATGGCTAAAGACGGCCTGTTTAAGAACAAGTTGTTTGGTGCGATGATCCGAAGCGTCGGCGCTTTTCCGGTGCGGCGAGGTTCCAGCGACATTGAGGCCATTCGGACTGCCACAAAGCTGCTTAGCGAAGGGCATGCTCTGTTGGTTTTTCCCGAGGGAACCCGAAACGACGGCAGCACGATGCTCGCCCTGAACCGCGGCGTCGAGATGCTCGCTCGAAAGTCAGGGGCGCAGGTTCTTCCGACGGCAATCATTGGCAACCATAGGAAATGGGGCAAAGGCCGAAAACTGGCCCTTTGGAACCGAGTTACTGTTCGCTTTGGCGAACCGATGCGACCTGAAGACTTCACGCAGTCCAAAGAAGCATTTGGACAAGAACTAGCGAAGAGAATTGCCAGCCTTTGCAATGAAGAAGGTTATGAACTTAGAATCGCACCTGATACGATGCCGAATATATCTTCAATCCAGGGCGCTGAAGCAACCGAAGCTCCAGATCAGGCACCAGGTTCAA
Source organism: Armatimonadota bacterium (assembly GCA_031400935.1). GTDB lineage: Bacteria > Armatimonadota > Fimbriimonadia > Fimbriimonadales > Fimbriimonadaceae > JANNJE01. Next base: position 170,215 of record JANNQV010000015.1, on the reverse strand, counting down.
TTGCAAACCCCCAATGACGCGATCGTGATCAATTTCTGCGACGACGGCCAAGAACGAAGCCAATGGCACGTAGCCTCCCATCATCAGCTGCGGCCCATTTGCGCCGTACTTCAATCCGAATGTGCCCTCGGCGGGATACTCGCCATTCCAAACGCCTGATTGTCCCTGCCGAAATGTAAGGGCAAAGAATACGTACCTGCCATCTGATGAACTGTTGGAGATATCCCTCATGCCAACTGTAATTCCGGGTGCGTAATCAACCAGAGGGTCGGAAATGCTGTACGAAACGTCAAAGATCGAATCGTCATCGCCTAGGAAGTTAGAATTTGTAGTTGCCGCGAACTCGAAACTGACTCCAATTCCAGCCGTCAAAGTGCTTCTATTTAGATCGCTGTTCTCTGAATCCCACATATAGTTGAGCTTGACGGCTTTGAAAGGGACCTTCTTTCCAACAGGAATGAAAATCAACCTATCCGCCATTGCTGAACCGCATATCAAAGCAAAGCAAGCCCCAATACTTAATCTAATGAGGTGCGTAAAGTTGTAGAGAATAATTGAATTGAGGCGATTCATCCAACTTGCATTGTGAACCATACGACTCATCGAATGGGACAAAGCATGCAATTGGTGCAATACTATTAGGAACTTCACGTCCAACTTTTCGAAAAATCATGTCAAATCGTTCAACCTTTGATGACCAGCTTGCCGAAATTCAACAGCACATCGTACAAATGGGGCAATGCGTCGAGGAGATGATTCGAAAAGCGTGCACAGCCATTGTCACATCCGATATTGAGCTAGCGAAACAAGTGATCGAGCAAGACGATGTTGTTGATCAGCTCGAAAATGAAACCGTCAATCTCGTTATAAGAATTCTGATGCGGCAAGCACCGGTTGCCAGCGACTTGCGATGGCTGACAGCAACGTTCGGGGTTGTAACAGAAATCGAGCAAGCCGCAGACGACGCGGTCAAGCTCTCGCGGCGACTTGTCAAGCTTTCAGGGCAGTTCCCCATCGAACTCAAAGTTGAGCTGTCGGAGCTAGGAGAACTAACCCGGCTTTGCTTCGCCCGCGCACTCAAACTCTGCGTAGAATACTCAGACGAACTCGCGGAAACAATCATTGATGCCGACCAGGAGATTGATCTCAGGTACAAAAATGCCCGAACAAAAGTTACTGAAATGGTTCAAGCACATCCTGAAAGAACGCGGGACTTCATTCGAGTCATCGCTTCATTTCATGCGCTTGAGCACATCGCCGATCATGCAGTCGAGATCGCAAAGAGGCTGCGAGTGCACATGAGCGGCTCCATTATTCGACCTGATTCTGAGTCAGCTTTATCATGATTTCTTGATTGAGCTGAACTGAGATACGCGTGACCCTTCGTCTCGCCATGTTCTCAATTCGCATGATTCCAAGCGAATTTGTCACTTTGTCGCCGAGCTTTGGCATTCTGCCAAGTTCCTCGATCATGATATTTGCCAATGTATTGGTGTTCGGTTCGTCGTCCCATTCGATTCCGAGCCTGGTCAAAAGTTCGTCGTAGCGCACGTCGGCTTTTGCGGAAACTCGCCCACTCACATTGATTTCGATTGGCTCACGTTCGCTTTCGAGCGAATCCTCAAGTTCGCCAAATATTTCTTCGACCACATCTTCCAGTGTGATAATTCCACTGGTTCCGCCATATTCATCTACAACTAGCAAGATTTGAGATTTTTCTTCTCGCATCATCGTCACGACACGGTCAAGGGTTAAGTTCTCTGGGACGCTAATTGCAGGTCGTGCGATAGCCACGAGGTCCAGTTTTGGCTCCTGCAGGCGTTTCACGATGTCGTTGATGTATACAATTCCAGCCACATCGTCTATGTCTTCTCGGCAAATGAGGATGCGTGTATGCGCGATTTTCGCGAGTTGCTTTAGAGCTTCCTCTTTGTTCAAATCTGCCCGAAGCCACTTGATATCTAGCCGATGAACCATGATGTCTCGCGCCATCAGACGGTCGATTTGCATTGCGCGGGAAATGATGTCCGCGTGTACCTTGTCCATCATTCCTTCGCTGGAGCCTGCTTTCACCAAGAGCAGCAGTTCTTCTCTAGGGATCGCTGCGCTGGAGGAAGCATCTATTCGAATGCCGAGCGGCCGAACCAATATGGAGCCTGATATCTCGATTAGCTTCACGAGCGGCTTTAACAGCAAAGCAAATAGCCGCATCGGTGTGACAACAAACATCGCCATCCGCTCTGGCCGATTCAACGTGATGTATTTCGGCACGAGTTCACCGATAACAACCATTACATAGGTCACAAGAACCAAAGAAAGCACAATACTCACTTGCCTTGGAACAGTAGTTCCCAATGCATTTTCGAGCAGGCCTGTAACAAGGGGTTCGGTAAGGGCACCCGCGCCAATACTGAAAACCGTGATTCCCACTTGAATAGCAGCTACGTAGACAGAAAGGCTGTCAAGCGCTTCAATCACCTTCTTCGCGTTTCGGTTTCCGCGTCTCGCCAACGACTCCAGTCTGCTCTTTCTGGCACTTACAAGGGAGTATTCGGCAGCTACAAAGAACGCGTTTCCGACAACAAGCAAACAGCTAATGAATAGCCGAATCCAAAGATCACCCTCCATATTTCGTTCTCATTTCAACAAAACCTGGCACAATCGGAACATGATTCAACCTGGCGTCTATCCGGCATCAGCAACCCCATTTACAGAAAAAGGACGTATTGACCGGAATGGTGTTGCAAGATTACTCTCTTTCTTTGAAGCAAGCGGATGCCAAGGGGTCGTTTTGGCGGGAACCAACGGCGAGGGCCCCTCTCTAAGCGCAGTTGAAAAACGCGATTTGATTCAAATGGCTCAGCCAGTTAAAGGCTCGCTGGATTTGATTCTAGGAGTTGCCACTCCGAGCCTGGATGAAGCGATATGGCTTTGCAAAAGGGCCGGAGAATTTGGTGCAGCAGCCGTCCTGTTGATGCCTCCATACTATTTCAAATCCGCTACAGAGCAAGCCATTGTCGAATGGTATTTGGAAGTTCTGGAAAAGAGCCCTGTTCCAATTATTGCGTACAACTTTCCGAAGGCTTCAGGAATAACATTCCGAGGCGAAATGTTGGAGCCGCTTTCTCAGCATGTGAATTTTGCAGGTTGCAAAGACAGTTCGGGGCATGAGCCGAACTTAGTCGAGTTTCGCCAAGCTATTCAAAGTTCAAATCAGGTCTTGTTTGTCGGCGACGAAACGCTTCTTCTTCCAGCCTTGAAAGCTGGATGGTCGGGAACAATTAGCGGGGCTGCAAACGTCATCGCCCGGTTTCTGTCGGCCATTGTCCGAGATTGGTTTGAGGGAAACCGCGACTCTGCAGAAGAGAAATTCAAATTGGCGCTCCCCGCTATTCAAGCCCTTCGTAACTCGACTCAGCCTGCAATGAACAAGGCATGTATGGCTTCGCTAGGATTGCTGGAACGAAGCGATGTTCGGTTGCCGCTAGTTTCGGAATCTGAATCAGGTGCACTCAAAATTTTGGCAATTGTGGAGGAAAGTGTAGGGTACGGGGTATAGGGCATGGGGTGTAGGGTATGTGGCGGGTATGGCGTATGGAACGCCTTGCAAGTTTCCAATTACATACCCTAAGCCCCAAACCCTTCGACCAAACCGCCCCTCAAAACCCCATCATTTGCGCCCACGATTCCGCCGGAACGCTTACTTTGGTCAATCTCCATTGTCGATCAGGAATCAGCAGAAACTTCGTCGTGTGCTCCTTCTGAAACTCGATCCGCACGTCTGGAATCGTTGAGCTTAAATTGATCGGACCTGACATTGAGAGTCTGACAGGCGTTAAGATAAAGGCAGAATCGCCGTCAACTTGCGCTACTTTTGTGGTGATTTCAACATTCGGCTTGTTGTCATGAATGAATCTCGCCACCTGATCACGATTCATGATAGATTGCCCATTGATCTCAAAGGAAGCGCTCAGGTGTTCAAGCACGCTTCCGGGCCGGCCCTCTTTTCCCGCTGCTATGGCAGCATTTAGTGCTTCCTGAATGAGCTCTTGATCCGACTTTCTGGTACCAAGATAACCTACGAGTACTGTTGCGCCCAAACCAATCGCGATCAGGGAAACACCTAGTTTTGCTTTAGAGTTCATTTTTCATCACCTCGCGAATTTGGGCTACGTCGGCCTTCATCTGCTCTTTTAGGGACTCCAAAGAATCAAACTTGCGTTCATCTCGAATCCGGCGATGGAACCGGAGTAGGACAGAAGTCCCATAGAGCTGGTCGCCAGGGAAGTCAAGGAGAAAGGCTTCTATGGTTCTTGGAGTGGTTCCAATTGAAGGTCGAGTTCCGATACTTATAGCTGCGACAAAACTCCCCAGATCAGTTTCTGCAATTCCGGCATAAATTCCGTCAGGCGGCATGATCTGATCAAATGCTCTGGCAATATTGATGGTTGGAAAGCCCAAAGTTCGGCCCAGTTTCTTTCCAGAAACCACAATTCCTGGCATTCCCCATGGCCTACCGAGCAGATTCATTGCAACGGGAAAATCGCCCGAGGAAATCGCGGACCGAATCTGAGAGCTGCTTATCCTCTTTCCTTCCAGTCCATAGGCAGGCACAACCGTTGTCTCAATTCGTTCTGTTAGCCATTCCGGAGTTCCTTTTCGTTGAAAACCAAACGCGAAATCGTGCCCAACAACAATATGAGTAGCTGCAAGTGTGCCCTCGAGTAAGCCATTTAAGAAATCGTCTGCAGATGTTTGGCTGAGTTCTAGCGTAAAGGGCAAGATTACAGCAACCGCCACGCCAAGGGATTTGAACATCCTGAGGTTTCCAGCAATGGAAGAAATTGGCTGTGGAGTCCTTTCAGGCGCAAGAACTGTTGCGGGATGCCTGTCAAATGTGACCAAGACCAACGGCATCTCTTTACTTTTTGCGATGTCTCGTGCTGTTGCAATCACTTGTTGATGCCCGAGGTGTACGCCATCAAAAGTGCCAATGCATACGACCGACTCAACCCATTCGGGATGCAATAGTTCGGCTCCAAAGTGCACCTGCATTTGGGGATTGTACCGATGCGAGTTTTGTTTGTATTCGCCATGATACGTCCGGCCACACGACTTTTAACCGAACCGATCTGTGCCATACCGTACAAATTTCCAGTTTTCAGCCAAAATAGAAACTCATGAAGGTTTCGGCGTCTGCAGACGCCTTTGTCCCCAGACTCTTTCTTTCGCTTCGAGAATACAACGCCTCGAAGTTTGTTTCCGATCTTATTGCTGGCATAACAGTTGGGCTAGTTGCCCTTCCCCTGGCCATGGCCTTCGCCATTTCGTCCGGCGTACTTCCCGGAGCCGGAATCTATGGTGCAATCGTTGCCGGCTTTCTAATCTCCGCATTGGGAGGCTCCACGACTCAAATTGGCGGACCGACAGGTGCATTTGTTGTTGTTGTCGCTGGAATAATCCAGAATTACGGCCTTGACGGCTTATTGATGTGCACTATGATGGCTGGCGTAGTGCTCATGCTCCTTGGTGTAACAGGCCTTGGGACCGCAGTCAAATACATTCCACGACCTGTTGTTATTGGCTTCACGAACGGAATTGCGGTCTTAATTGCGAGCACCCAGATTAAAGATTTCTTCGGCCTTGGAATCGCGAAGGTCCCTAGCGAATTCCTGTTACGGATGGACGTGTTGCTGAAGGGATGGCAATCCTATTCTCTGGAAGCAACGAGCTTAAGCATTGCTATTCTCGCGATGCTCATCCTCTTTTTGCAATTTGGAAAGCGAATTCCTGGGGCGATCGTTGCTCTTGTTGTTGGTACGGGCGTCGCATGGATGGCGGGTCTTCCCGTCGAGACAATTGAGACACGATTCGGCGGAATACCAGCTGGATTTCCAGGATTTCATATTCCTACTTTTCGTCCTGAACTGATCGTTCCCCTTCTATCCCCGACCATCACCGTGGCAATGCTGGGTGCTATTGAATCACTTTTGTCAGCGGTTGTCGCCGACAACATGACGGGAGATAAGCACAATCCAAATGTCGAGCTTTTTGCACAAGGCATCGCCAACATTGCATCGCCTCTCGTTGGAGGGCTTCCAGCTACAGGAGCGATTGCAAGAACTGCGACCAACATACGAGCTGGGGGCAAAACGCCAGTTGCAGGCATCGTCCACGCTGCAACGTTGCTTTTGGTGCTCCTGTTTGCCGCTCCTCTGGCTAAACACATTCCACTTTGCGTATTAGCTGCAATCCTCATGATCGTTGCCTACAACATGGGTGAATGGAAAGAAATCCCGGGCATTCTGCGAATGGGTAAAGCGGACAAGGCCGTTTGGGCCATCACTTTTGCGCTTACGGTTTTTGCTGACCTTTCTGTGGCCGTAGAAGTTGGGATGGCTCTCGCCGCATTGCTTTACATTCAAAAGGTGACGGCTACAACTACAGTGGCAAAAGTCACGCCCGAATACATTGAAAGCGGGCGCGATCACAGTCTGCAGAGCAACCCGTTGCCTGATAGCGTGGTCGCCTACCGAATTCATGGGCCGTTTCTCTTTGGCTCAACCGACAAGTTGTCCATTATTGATGATGAGTTTGACTCGCTTCCGCAAATCGTTCTCCTGCGCCTACGAAATATGACAGCTATTGACGCAACTGGACTGCACGCACTCGAATCGCTTGCAGATAAATTGCATGCTTCAGGGCGTGACATGGTCTTGTGCGGAATGCGAGAACAGCCACGAAGGCTGTTCAACCAGTATCAGTTTCACAAGCATCTGGGCGATGAGAACATCTGCGACACATTGAAAGCGGCAATAGAAAGGGCCAAAGTTATCATTGCAACGGTGAAGAACCAAAGATCGGAAAGCAGTTAGAACGCTAACTCTTTTTGAAACGTCTCCGGGTTAGAGCGGCAAGCTGTCATCTGCTCGGCAAATTGGCGAAAAACAGTCCAGTATTCGCTTTCCCTATCGAGACCAACCCAAAAGTCCTCTGAATCCGAGGTCAGCAGAACGTAGTATCCAAACATGTAATGGGCCACGCTCCTCTTGATCAGCTTTGAATTCACCATTAAGGCAACTTCTTCAAAGAAACCAACGAAGTTGCGCTTTTCCTGTATAGATATGTTTCTGATTTCCTTGTCTTTTGCTTGCAAAAGTTCGAGAATCTCTCGATGTTGCGGAGTCTCCAAAAACCGACGACGCATCTGAACAAAGTTTTGTGCCCGTTCTTGACGCCCGCGGCGAGCGTATTCCAAAAAGCCTGTTAGAAACGTGACAACAGCAATAAGCCCGGCAATCGTAATCGCCCAGTCCTTGAGAAAAATGAGATCAGGCACGGTTGAATGTACCGCGGGAAAGCGGTAAATTGGGACCACAAAGTCATATGACTGCACTTGCGATGGAAGTTCACTTGCGATTGGCTGGGTGCAATTCATTGAAGGACAAGCGCCATCGAATTCGCCCTATCATGGAAAAACTCCGTAATCGCTTTGGAGCAAGTGTTGCTGAGATTGGAGACAACGATCTTTGGGGAAATGCCGTTATCGGAATTGCCATCGCAGGACCTAACGAAACGCTTGCAAGCGACGTACGGGCAAGAGTGCTAGAGTTCATTGAATCTAATCCGGAACTTGAAATCCACATCGAAATGAGCGAAATAGTTGTTTTGTAAGCAATATAAGCAACGACTCGGCGTCGAACGGCGTAATCAAGCTACAATTCCGTGGCATTTATGGGCAACGTGCTCGACTTTTTTATCAACCTCGATGACCACTTGAAAAGGGTCATTCTAGATTTTGGTCCGTGGACATACGGCATCCTTTTCCTTATTGTCTTTTGTGAAACCGGACTGGTTTTCATGCCGTTTCTACCCGGCGATTCACTACTCTTCACCGCTGGAGTAATCGCAAAACAAGATGCAGGGCTAAACTTTTGGTTTGTCTATCTCACCTTCATTGTCGCGGCGTTTTGCGGTGACAATGTGAACTATTTTGTGGGGAGATACTTTGGGCATAGGCTCTTCAATCGCCCGAAGTCAAAGATTTTCAAGCACGAAAACTTGGAAAAAACCCACGTATTTATGGAGCAGCACGGGCATAAAGCGATCGTCATTGCTCGATTCGTTCCCATTGTTCGAACTTTTGTTCCTTTCGTCGCCGGGATGGGCGAAATGAGCTACCAGAAGTTCATTAAGTGGAGCGTTCTAGGAGCGTTCATCTGGGTTACCGTTTGTGTCGGCGGAGGATTTGCATTTGGCAGCATTCCAATTGTTCAAGACAACTTCTCAACTGTGATTTACCTACTGATTGGATTCACACTTATCCCAATTGTGATTGAGGCCTATAGACATCGTGTCAAAGCGATAAAGTCTCGTGCCGTTCCACCCAAAGTAGAAGATACTCCTGATTCAAATTGATTCAGATGCTCATTTGAGAGACTCTAGAATTTCCTTCAAAAGAACAGATGACTGATCTGTTATTACAGGAAACCAAACTTGTTTTGTGATTCCTGCTGAAGAAACTGAAAACAAAGTTGGTGTCCCAGCGATTCGCAGGTTTTCGGTGCCTTTGTTTTTCGGATCCAGAAACACTGGAAACTTTGATTTTGGCGTACTGCCATCAAGTGACAGGACACCAATGGAGGCGCCTTGCATTTGGATTTCCGCCGAATTTTGCTCGAGAAAGCGCAAGAGTCGTTCAGAGTATTCGCACCCTCCACGGACAGCAACCAAAATGTATTTTTTGGTAGAAAGAACGCTTTGAATCGTTCCGGAACGGCCGCTTTTCACCCAATTTTGAAACGCAAATTTCTCATTTGCTTGAATGGGTATGTCTTCAAGATTGAGTGCTTGGGATGTGTACCCTGGCTCCAAATCTCCTGCAAAAGTTGATGCTGGATACTTCCGATTGGTTATCCAGTTCGAATACGAGACTTTGATCGAGACTTTACGCCCTTCAACAATCATTGTCTCCGAAGTCTTGGTAGGCCGTCCAAGTTCGTCAAACGTGACTTCAAGGTCTGCTGGCCCGCTCTGGGTACCGTACTTTATGAGGACAGTTCGGGAAAGCGCTCCTGGCGGCGCTGGCAACAGTTGCTTTGTCAAATTATCGGCAATGAAGCGAAAATCGCCTAACAAGAGAAGTCTTGGGAACGTAAAATGCCCCAGAGTTGTGACTTCATTTGGGGGTGCAACAAAAGTACGAAATGTCGGCCATTCGCGATATTTCTTTGCACTTCGATCAATTTCAATCACATGGCGAGCGTCTTGAAAAAATGAATAGTGGCTTCCGTTCCACGAGGATGAGAAAGCCGTTCGATTCGGTTTCGCGAAAGTGACATTTGCCGATCCTTCGCCCAGAAATCGCGAATTTGTCACCTTCATCGAGACTGACATCGTTGAAGCTTTTTTCATGAAATTGACATAGCGGTCGAGGACCGCATCAGCATCAATAATTGGTGAATACATAAAAAAAGGCATATCTTTTGCTACCCATCCTGTTTCGCAAAATTTAGTGCATTGCGTTGTACGAACAGAATTTACCAGGTTTGCTAGGTAAGCCGAAACGAATCGTAGGACGCATTGGGAGTGAGCAGGGCAATTTCAATACAGCATCCGGAATTGTGGAAAACTTTTTGAAGCTAATTGAATCCGAATCGCGTCCCTTGGACTAATTCAGTGATACATGTGTGTCGCTTGGATATTCAGAGGATTCGTATGCGACCAGATAATCTGTTTGAAAATCAGGCCACGATCAAAGTTTTCGGCGTTGGCGGCGCAGGAAGCAACGCCGTGAATCGAATGATCAACGAAGGTGTTATAGGCGTTCATTTTGTCGCATTCAACACCGACTCCCAAGCTTTACAACTTTCGAAAGCTACAACCTGCATTCAACTAGGCAGCAACCTAACAAAAGGGCTTGGTGCTGGTGGAGATCCCGAAGTAGGGCAAAGAGCCGCAGAGGAAAGCAAAGATCAAATTCTTGCCGAACTACAAGGTGTGGACATGGTCTTTATCACCGCTGGAATGGGCGGCGGAACTGGCACTGGCGCTGCACCATACATCGCTGAATTGGCAAAGCGCGAAGGTATTTTGACCGTTGGCGTTGTAACCAAACCATTCATTTTTGAGGGCCCTCGCCGCAAGAAACTTGCGGAATCGGGTGCTGCCCGGCTTCGAGAGCATGTTGACACTTTGATTACAGTCCCCAACGACCGCTTGCTCAGCGTTATCGAAAAGAAAACGACAATGCAACAAGCATTTGCAGCCGCTGACGACGTTTTGCGCCAGGGAGTGCAGGGAATTTCCGACATCATCCTTCTGCCAGGAATCATCAACGTTGACTTTGCCGATGTGCGAAGCGTGATGAGCGACGCAGGCGCGGCGATCATGGGACTTGGAAGGGGTGTCGGCGACCAGCGAGCCAGAATTGCAGCTCAGCAGGCCGCTAATTCACCGCTTCTCGAAACCAATATCCAAGGCGCAAAGCGACTACTTATCAACATTACCGCTGGTAACGATTTCAGCATCGGCGAAGCCTACGATGCGATGGAGTACATCCTTCAGTTCACCGATGCAAATGATGCCGACATTATCATGGGTCACGTAATGCGCGACACGGGCAACAACGAAGTTATGGTGACCCTGCTTGCAGCTGGGATGGACCCGGCTCGCCCTCCTCAAGAACGCTCAAGCGAGATATTCCATCAATCGCCATCGCAATATTCTTCAGCAGAAACAAGCGACGACGGAACGAAGACTTCAGCAATACAACTTGATGAAATTGACTTAGACATTCCGACATTTCTTCGCAGACAACGTTCTAGCAGCTAAACGAATTGTATCTCTCCGCGCCTCGGCAACAGATCGAGGGCTACTGGTCCAACGCTAGCCCCGCCTTTCAACGGCGGGGCATTTTTTATGAAAATTTTTGGGGAATCTATTGCAATTCCCGCAATTTTGCTTTACAATGCATGTAGGGCAAAAATGACTGCATGCGCTGACGCTTGGGAAGGTCTCGAGGGACCGAGGGAAACGAAAACGGGGCACAAACGTGACTTTATTGGATTTGTGCCCCCCATTGGCGGATTAACAAAGAACGGAACCGACAACGGCGATCCGAAAATTGCCGTAATTGCCGTGGCGGATCAAGGACAGCGAAATCAAGCCATTCGGTCTTATTCCCAAAAGGGTTACTCTTGTGTTTCGTGCGAAACGAACGACGATTGGGCTATGAAGTCCAATCTGTTTTTCGACCGCCAAAACGCAACCCTTGTAACTGACGATCTTGATTTAATTTGGCAAGTGCGATTGCACGACCTTACTGAAGGTACTTCGGTGCTTGTTCATGCTCTTGTTCAGACTAATGAACTGCTTGTCGAAGCTCACGCCCTTCAGCTAGGCGTTTCCGAAATCTTCGAGTCGCTATCCGAAACAGAGTCCGTTTCGATAAAAGACTTGTTCTAAGTGAGTCCTGTGACCTGCAAAGTTGGCGCTTCAGTCGTCAACATACATTGTGGACTCTCCTATCTTAGTTTTGGCAGGCTTTGGCGAAGCAGGAAGACTACCAACGCCTGTTGCCGACCAATATGAACTTCCCGATTTGCCGACAAAACCTAATATCGGCTGGATACACGTTATCGCAACTGATGCAACAGCCGCACAATCAGTCTTGATCGAGAAATATGGGCTCCGGGACCTCGAAGTATCGCTCTCACTTGATCCAACTCAAACAGCAGACATTCACGATCACAAAGATGTGCTTTTTGTGGAAGTCCCCATGGTGACCCGAATTGATGAGTCCGAACAGTATTCTGAAATTGGAATCTTTCTTACCAAAGGGTGGCTCATTTCAATTTCCATTGACGATGATCCGATTGTCCGCAAACGTTTTAGCCAATGGCTTTTGGAGCCTTTGCCCAAGAAGGAAGTTGCGGCGGGAATTTTGTACGGGCTGCTTGATTCCATTGTGGACAGCTACTTTCCAATCGCCGATGCGATGCAAGAAGAGATGTCTGATATTGAAGATAGGCTCTATGACGGCACAACGGATCAAATTCGAGAAGCATTGGAACACAAGCGAAGACTTTTGCTCCTTCGAAGGAAAATTGCCCCAGTAAGAGATGTCGTAAACTCCCTTTTGAGGCGGAATCACGACCTGATTCCTAGCGAACTTTGGCCGTATTTTCATGACCTTTTCGAGCAAGTCGCCCGAACCCTCGATTTGATAGATTTGAGTCGAGACATGCTGAGTTCCATGCTAGATGCTCACCTTACAATTGCTTCAAATCGGCTCAATGAAGTTATGAAATTCTTGGCTGTAATCTCCACAATTCTGATGTCAATATCCGTAATCAGTGGAATCTATGGAATGAATTTCAAGTTCATGCCGGAACTAGGAGAAAAGTGGGGCTATCCATTTGCTCTTGGTTTGATGGTGGTGGTCAGCCTACTGGAATACCTGTTCTTTCGTCGGAGAGGATGGATTTAGTTTTCTTTCAAAGGGACTGGCTGCAATCTCGCCTCAGTAGGCGTACATCCGAACTTCCTCTGAAATTGTCTCGAAAAATGCGAATGATCTGCAAAACCCGTTTCGGAGGCGATGGTTCCGAACTTGTCGGCAGATTGAATCACGCGCTCATGTGCGGACACCAGACGAAGGTTCAAGAGGTATTCGGAAAATGAAATGTCGAACTTTCGTTGGAATTCTTTACTGAGGTGACCCCGATGAATCCCCACCTCGTTTGCAACTTGCTGGAGGGAGATGGGTTCAAAAAATCGTTGGTGAACAATTACTCTCGCTTCTTCCAACCATTTTGGAAGCGAAATCTCTTCAAGCGGCTTTCCGCTTCGTAAGAGTTCTCCAATTATTTGAACACAAAGGCCATACAGAACGAGACGCGAATCTTTATCGGAGCGGTCGAGTTCTTCTTCAATGTGCCTTGCAATATTCGATGTGTACGGCGAATCTACGTAAGTGCTCACTACTGGCAAGTTTGTCAAATTCAATGATTCGGGATTGAAAACAATTCCCAAGGCGCGAATAGAAGTTGGGCAGACAATGTGCTCTTCTGGAACGTTTGCAGCGGTGTAGTACCAAGCTCCCGGCAATGGGCGCATGATTGTGCCATCGGGTCTTGGGAAAGAGAGTTTGCCGCCAAGAATCGTTCCAATCATCGGCAATGCGTGCATGTGCATCGGGACGCTCGAGCCACGCTCGCGTTCAGTAATCGCAACCTCAAATCCTGGCATGATGACTCGCCGGATCAATTTGGAGTGATATTGTCCTGGCAAAATCATTTCCACATTCCAGAGAAACGAAGAAAGTTATTGAATTTGTTCCCTTTCTATGCGAACCGTCGTCGCTTTTGCTAGAACGTATGTCGTGCTGCTGGAATCTAGAGTCTGTGCCTGTGTACCAGGGATTGGCAAGCAGTTGGCGGTCGGCAGTTAGCGGTCGGCGGAGCGCGGAATTCATTCCGCATCCGGGTCCACGGAATTCATTCCGCCTGTACAGCAGTTGGCGGTTGGCGTTCTCCACACTCCGTACTCCGCATCACACCATCACCCCATCCCCAAAGAGCGTAAACTACCCCCGTGCGTTTAACTGAAATGGTTTCCTGCTCTGGCTGAGCGAGCAAACTGGGCCCGACCCAGCTGTCGGAGGTTCTCCGACATTTGCCGCTAAGCTCGCATCCGAACCTGCTCGTCGGTCTGGAAAATCGCGACGACGCGGGAGTCTTCAGGCTGTCTGAAGATCAGGCACTCGTTCAAACTGTTGATTTCTTTACGCCTATCGTTGATGACCCCTATGCTTATGGTGCGATTGCCGCTGCGAATGCACTGAGCGACGTGTATGCAATGGGCGGCAAACCGCTTACGGTGCTCAATATTGCTTGCTTCGACCCAGAGGCTGCGCCTGCCGAAGTCTGGGCCCAGGTGCTTTTAGGAGCGTACGACAAAACAACGGAAGCCGGTGCTCTCGTTCTTGGCGGGCATAGCGTGATAGACGATGAGCCGAAGTTTGGGATGTCGGTCACCGGAATGGTGAACCCTAACCACATGTTTGCCAACACCAATGCAAAAGTCGGTGACCGAGTCTATCTCACGAAATCGTTGGGTACTGGAATCGTTTCAACGGCCATCAAATTTGAAGGGTGCTCGCCCGAACAGGCTCAGATCGCAATTAACTCGATGATGATGCTTAACCGAGAAGCTTGCGAAATTGGATTGAAGCATGGCGTCCGATGTGCAACGGATATAACAGGCTTTGGTCTTGTCGGGCACCTTTACAATGTAGCTAGAGCGAGCGACGTTTCAATCGAAATTGACACTTCGGCTCTTCCTGTATTCCCAGGGATCGAAGAAATGGTTGCAAATGGCTTTTTGACCGGCGGCTCAGCAAAGAACCGGGCATTTGTCTCTGAGGCTTGCGTAATTGAGCCATCGGTTCCAAATTGGCTGATCCAGGTCTGCTTCGACCCTCAGAGCAGCGGGGGCTTGGCGCTGTTTACGAACGGGGAGATTGAAGGGTATCCGTGCATTGGGAGAGTTGTGGACGGGCCTCTAGGGTTGCGGATTCTATAGCGGGAAATTTTAAGGTCAGACTTTTACCCGAAACCAACCCCTGTAGAAACTCAATTTCCCCTCTTCGAGCCATTCCCACTCTAAAGGAGTGCGGAGGCAGTTGGTCGCGCGATCATGAACATAGTCAGCAAAATAAATCACCCCGCTAATTAGCAGTAAAAAAGCGATGAACGTAGCAGGCGCAATCGCTCGATCTTCGGTAACGAAAAGTGGTCTTGCTAACTGACCGATGAATACCCAAAGAACACCAAAACCCCAAATGATAGCAACAACTCGCCAGCGAATCAGCAGATGCTCGAACCACAGTCTGTATCTAGCTTTTGGTAGAAATCTGAGTCCTTGAACGATTGTATTACCCATCAATACCGCTAAGAACTTCTCAAAGTCAAACGACCTGTTTTCGAACGAATACCAGGTGAACATTAGCCAAATAGCCAGCTGAACGCCAGCCAGAAAGATGTCAACCCATCGCCAGAACTTGACCATTATCAATAGAATACGACAATTTCGGTTTGAATGCAACTATTTCAATCTACAAAGCTTTCACCCAAGCTGAAGTTCGCCCCCATCCTAGCCTTCCCCCGTCAAATAAGCCTAACGTAAGCGAAAATGTGCCCCTCTGACGGGGGAAGGAACCTATTCCAGAGCGGATGCTACCTAGTCTAAATCCCCAAATCCGCCATAATAACCATCGTGCGCACGATTCAAGGAACTATGGACGCGAAGGGGAAGCGATTTGCCATCGTCGTAAGCCGGTGGAACGAGTTCATCACGAAACAGCTTCTGGAAGGGGCGATTGATGAATTTGCCCGCCATGGCGACCCCGATGTCGAGGTCGTTTGGGTGCCCGGAACGTGGGAAATTCCCCCAACGATTTCAAGCCTTTTAGCAAGAAAAACTAGGGTGGATGGAATTGTGGCTTTGGGTTGCATTTTGCAAGGTGCAACCGTTCATGCACAGGTTCTCGCCAACGATGTCGGCGCGGCGATTATGAACCTGCAAATCGAGCACAAGACGCCGATTTCGTGGGGGATTTTGACTCCAGAGAATCAAGATCAGGCACTTGAACGCGCAGGAATGAAGCTTGGAAACAAAGGCCGAGAAGCGGCACTTGCGGCTATTGAAATGAGTAGCGTTCTGGGGCAACTCTAAGCTCTTTTGGGAGTGAGCGGGCTTGACCGCGCACCCCCAAGGTACTCCTAAATCCATGTTGCCCAAAGTCTATCTAAAGCGCGGAGTCGAGAAGAAAATTCGATCTGCTTACCCTTGGGTGCAGCGCGAAGAAGTGGGCCGCGCCGACGAATGTGAACCCGGCGGGATTGCACATCTTGTTGCTGCCGATGGTAGCTTTTTAGCGATTGGAACATTCAACCCCCAAAGCAGATTTCCGTTCAAAGTTTTCGACCTGACAGATACCAAAATTGACTCAGATTGGTTCTCAACTAGGTTCCGAAAATGCTTGAAACGACGAATGGCGATCACGGGGACAGACGCAAAGCGAATCATCTTCGCAGAAGCCGATGGCATTCCCGGGCTGATCGTGGATCAATATGGTTCCACCGCAATCGTTCAGGTTCGCAGCCTCGGAATCGAGCTCTTGAAGCCCCAGTGGATCGAGCCTTTGCGGGAGGTTTTCGAGCTGGATTACATCTTCGAAAAGAGCGATATGGCGGGCCGAAAGGAAGAGGGCCTCGAAGATTGTGTGGGCGAACTTTTCGGCGCCTTGCCGGAAATAATCGAATTTGAAGAGGATGGATTCAAGTTCGAAGCTGACGTTAGGAACGGATTGAAAACCGGCTTTTATCTCGACCAACGAGACACTAGGCGGCGCCTGAGACAGAGGATTGCAAAAGGCGAACGAGTTCTCGATGCCTTTTGCTATACGGGTGCGTGTTCGGTCTATGCCGCTTCGAAAGGTGCCAAAGTCACGGGAGTAGACATTCACGCTGCCGCTGTCGAACTAGCAAGACATCATGCCGAAATCAACAATTTGAGTTCAAATTGCAGCTTCATAGAAGCCAATGCATTTGACTGGCTGAGCGAAACTGAATCTACTGAGAAGTTCGACTGGATGATCCTCGACCCCCCAGCAATTGCCAAGGATCAAGACAAAAAAACTTCTCTCAAATGGGCAATTTGGAAGCTGGTTTACCACGGAATTGACCACCTGAAAGAAGGGGGAAGAATGGTGGTTTGCAACTGTTCGTACCAACTTTCATTGAACGAAACCATCGAAACGATAAGACTTGCGGCAGGGGATCGAGGGAAGCTAGCGTTTTTGGAAGAAGTTACGATTCAGTCGCCCGACCACCCGCACCTCATTCAATTTCCAGAGAGCCTTTATCTGAAATGCGTCTGGGTTCGAATCGAAGATTTGTAGATTTGCATTGTTGGAAACTGTAACTGTGCCAACTAAAGCGCGGAGCTCAGTTTTTCGTCATTCCAGATAGGACGTTGAAGCGGCTCCGCCGACCGAGATGCGGAGCTCATTCTTTGTTGATTCAAAGAATATGGAGATTGTGGCTCCGCGCTCCAAAGCATCACTTTGCAGAAAACCTGTATCTGAAATTGAGGACCCTGAGTGGACTTTGGAAGCACACCCGAAAAAAGCGCGGGTAGTATCGAACCCATGAACGTATGCGTTCTTGGGGCGGGTAGCTGGGGAACTGCGATTGCCATTTTGCTTGCGCGAAATGGGCATGATGTCGTGCTTTGGGGGCGAGACGACGAAGGCATCGCTTCTCTTGGTTCAATCCAGGAAAACATTCAATATCTTCCAGGATTCGTTCTCCCCGAAAATGTTCATGTTGCCGTTGGCGAAGAAACTCTTCCTGAAGCCGACCTTTGGGTAATCGCAGTTCCAAGCCATGCGGTTCGCGCAGTTTGCTCGCGAATTCCTCACGATTCGCCTCGAATTGTGATCGCCTCCAAAGGGCTCGAAAGCGCGACAAGCATGTTGCTTGCTGACGTTGTAAAAGAAGCAATTCCTGATTCTAACATTGCAGCCATTAGCGGACCGAATTTGGCACTGGAAATCGCACGTGGAATTCCAACGGCTGCTGTCGCGGCTTCGAACAACTTTGCCTTGGCAGAACTAGTTCGAGACATTTTTAACTGCCGTACGTATCGGGTCTATGCAAGTGAAGACTTGATTGGCGTTGAGCTTGCAGGCTCGCTAAAAAATGTGCTCGCTATCGGAGCTGGAATGTCCGATGGATTGGGGTTTGGAGACAACACGAAGGGTGCTTTGCTCGCACGCGGACTTGGTGAGTTAACTCGGCTAGGAGAGGCAATGGGAGCAAATTCGGAAACATTTTTGGGCGTTTCAGGAGTCGGCGACCTGTTTGCGACAGCCTCTAGCAATTTGAGCCGAAACTACCGCGTAGGCAGATTGGTTGGCGAAGGAGTTTCGCTAAACGATGCTCTCCATTCAATCGGGCAGGTTGCCGAAGGAGTCTCAACGGCTGAGGCCACATTGGTCCTGGCACGCAAAAATGGAGTTGCGATGCCCATTTTTGAAGCGATTGACTCGGTACTAAGAGGGCGAGTCACGCCGCTAGAGGCCGTCAATATGCTTATGGAGCGAATGCCGAGGTCGGTGGATTGACTTTGTATGGCTGGGGATTGCTGGGAATGGCTTGGAGTAGCTGGGCATTATGGGGAACAGTAGTGTGCTTCTCGTAAAAATCCCCAACCATTCCCAGCAATCCCCAGCCATTCCTAGCAATTGTTCCAAGATTTCCAAAATTTGCTTCCGTTTGGGTGTCGAACCAAAGACAAGCGCAAACCAGTCGGATAAGATAAGCCCTGATAGGAAATGAAATGTTTTTTGCTGCCGCACTTGTATTAGCCACTTCAACGAATGACATTTTGCCGATTGAAGTAGGCGGAATGCTCTGTCATCCACAACGGCTGATGATGAAGCTCAAGCTTGGAATTATGCCATTCCAAATTCGATTGAGCGGAAGCAAGATACTTGGAACTATGCCAGAAATTCGATGGTGCGTTGTCGAAGTCCCAAAGGGAAAACTACTTGAAACGAAAGAAGCGCTCAGCCAGGGATTCGGAGTCGAACAAGTCACTTTTGACCGCGCCGCCCGACCAGCCTACACGCCGAACGACCCGATGTGGCCCGACCAATGGTCCCTTCCTTCGATGAACGTGAACACCGCATGGGACCTTTCCCTGGGTTCAAATTCAGCAATCGTTGCGGTTATTGATACAGGCGTAGAAACCGCCCATCCCGACTTAGCTGCAAACATTTGGGTAAATGCGGGAGAGATTCCTGGGAACAGCATTGACGATGACAACAACGGCTACGTAGACGACATCAACGGCTACGATTTTGCTTACAACGATGCGATTCCAAACGATGTTTTTGGACACGGAACGCCTTGCGCTGGTATCGTCGCTGCGGTTGGCGACAATAACATAGGGCTAAGCGGAGTCGCACCTCGCGCCAAAATTATGGCGATCAAAGCCTGTATTGACAGCGGATATTTCTACGATTCGATGACCGTTCCGGCATACTTGTATGCGGCAAATAACGGTGCAAGAATCTTTTCGTGCAGCTTCTTTTCCGACCAGGTAAGCCCATCCGAACGGGATGCAATCAACTTTTGTTGGGATAACAATGTGCTTCCCATTGTCGCGGCGGGCAACGCCAGTTCAGTAATCCCCTTCTATCCGGGAGCATATGACAATTCGATGGGTGTGGCGGCTTACGGCACCAATGGAAACAAAGCCGGCTTCTCGAATTGGGGCGCATGGGTTGACGTCTCTGCCCCGGGGACTAATGTAGTTTCTACAGCTCTGAACGGCGCATACACAACGGGATTTGCGGGAACAAGCGCTGCTTGCCCTCACGCCGCTGGGGTCGCAGCCCTACTCCTTGGAGCAAGGCCAACAGCCACCAATGTTGAACTTCGCAATGCCATCGAAGACACTGCGACGGCGGTCAATCAGGCACCTTTTGGCGAATATTGCAACTACGGAAAAGTCAACGCAAGATTAGCCATGGAAGCGATTCTAGGAACTCCGGCTCAGGCACGAACACCGGTTGTGCGTTATGTTTCGATGCTAGGAAATCAACCCAACGACGTGATTTACCCAGAGGATAATTTTTTGGTCTCGAGAATTTATGGTCGCGGGTTTCAATCTCCAAACACCGTCGAAGCCTCAATATCTGGGGTTCCTGTTCCAATTTTGAACCAGACTCGAGATTACATAGAATTTGAATACCTACCACCTCAATTCGGCCCATTTGCAGTAAAAGTCAACAATATTCAGATTTCAAATCTGACCATGCCAAGAACCTATCGCGTTTGCTATCCGATGAGCGAGGCCTCGACTCCAAGCGCAAGCACGTTTGGCGGATTCTTGCAGACTCTCGTTTCTGATGGCAACCTGTTGCGATGCACGCGTCAAAGCGATGGAATCATTTTTGCTCAAACAACTTTTCACAAAGTTCAACTTTCGGCTGAGTTGAAATTGCGAATACGGCGGCATTACACAAGCACCGAAGCGGCAAGTCTTGAGAGAATTCGAGTTTACGACTGGAGCTCCGCTTCGTATCCTTATGGGAGTTTTGTGGAGCTGAGTGCTATAACGCCGCCACTTTCTCCTACCTTGTCTGTCTTCACACTTCCCAATCCTTCGCGATTCTTAGATGACGAACGAACCGTGTATGTAACGATAACTACAAGTGGAATGCCTAGTGGTGCGGAACTTCGTATTGACGAAGTGAATATCACGTCTGACCGGTAGTTTTGGGAGTGGTCATGGGAGTGCGCGGGCTTGACCGCGCTTTGGTTTTGCATTACGAATGCCTTTGAACCTATATTCTTGACCTGATTGATCGTAATAGCGCGGTCAAGCCCGCGCACTCCCAAAAGTTCGCATTTCCGTGCAAAATGAACAGCTATGCGTTTTCGTGCACTCTTTGTCACTTCACTTTTGCTTGGTTTTGCTTCATTGAGCCTTTCGCAATCAGCCAAAAACCTCTTTCCAGGAATTTCATGGCGAGAAATCGGTCCCTTTCGCGGCGGACGATCCTGCGCAGTTACTGGAGTTTACGGAAGCCCAAACGAGTTCTACTTTGGCGCAACAGGCGGCGGAGTTTGGAAGTCAACCGATTCCGGCGAGAACTGGAAATGCGTTTCCGATGGATTCTTCAAATATGGCTCGGTAGGGGCTATCGAAGTCAGCCGTTCCAACCCGAAAACTGTGGTCGTTGGAATGGGGGAAACAGAACTGCGTGGCAACATTTCAGGCGGGGATGGAGTTTATCGCAGCGATGACGGCGGTGAAACATGGCGCCACCTTGGTTTAGCCTCAACGCAAACGATTGCACGAGTTCGAATTCACCCAAAGAACCCAAATGTGATTTGGGTTGCGGCATTAGGTCACATTTACGGGGCGCATTCGGATCGAGGAATCTATAAAACTACGGATGGCGGGACAACTTGGCGTAAGGTACTTTTTGTAGATGATCGAAGCGGAGCCGCAGATATTTCCGTTGATCAAGCGAATCCAAACATCCTTTACGCAACCACTTGGACTTCTTGGCGAACTCCTTACTCACTCAACAGCGGTGGTCCAGGAAGCAGAATTTGGAAATCGTCCGACGGCGGCGAAACTTGGAAGGACATTAGCTCCAATATAGGCTTGCCTTCAGGCGTCTTAGGGAAAATGGGAATCGCCGTTTCTGAGGCAAATCCTCTGCGTGTTTTCGCGATGATCGAAGCTAAAGAAGGCGGACTCTACCGTTCCGAAGATGCAGGCGCAACCTGGAAGCTGATCAACGGAAACCCTGACTTGCGACAGCGTCCTTGGTATTACACCAGAGTCTATGCCGACCCAAAAAACGCTGATGCGGTTTGGGTGCTAAATGTTGGGCTCCATAGGTCCTCAAATGGCGGTCAAACCTTTACCCAAACAAACGCAATGCATAGCGATAACCACGATTTTTGGATTGACCCAACCGATACAACTCACCTAATTTGTGGAAACGATGGCGGAGCAAGCGCAAGCGTTGACAACGGGCGAAATTGGTCGGCCCAAGATACAGCCACCGCTCAGTTCTATCATGTTTCCACCGACAACAGTTTGCCCTACCGAATTCTGGGCGCACAGCAAGACAACTCGACAATTCGAATTCTGAGCCGGACTTTTGGTTCGGGCATAGGCTCGTTAGATTGGACAAGCACGGCGGGCGGCGAAAGCGGATATGTTTCTGCAAAGCCTAACGATCCTGACATCGTATTTGGCGGAAGCTATGGCGGCGATTTGAGCATGATGGATCACAGAAACAGCCAAAATCGAACCGTTAATCCGTGGCCGGATAACCCAATGGGAGCCGGAACGGATAGTACCAAGCACCGATTCCAGTGGACATTTCCAATTGTCTTCTCTCCACACGATCCAAACACGCTTTACACCTGTTCCCAACACGTAATGAGAAGCAAAGATGGTGGTGGAAGTTGGCAAGTGATTAGCCCAGACCTCACGACAAACGACAAGTCGAAGCAAGGCACTTCAGGAGGGCCTCTAACCCAAGACAACACGAGCGTAGAATACTACTGCACCGTTTTTACAGTTGCCGAATCTCCTAGGAAAAAGGGCTTGATTTGGGCGGGCAGTGACGACGGTTTGGTTCATGTAACCTCGAATTCAGGAGGCAGGTGGCGCAACGTAACACCAGCCAATATTCCTAAGGATGGGCTATGCAGCATGATTGATCCTTCTCCGCACGATCCCAACACAGCCATTCTTGCGGTAGATAATCATGAAAACGATGACCATGCGCCATACGTTTTCATCACACGCGATGGGGGCTCAAGTTGGTCGAATTCAGTCTTGGGATTGCCAAACAATGCGTTCGTTCGAGTGGTTCGAGAGGACCTCCGAATCAAGAATCTGCTCTATTGCGGGACAGAAATTGGAATGTTTTTTAGTCCAGATGGTGGTGAACGTTGGTATCCATTTCAAATGAATTTGCCAATCGTCCCGATCCATGACATAGCTTTGAAGAATCGAGATTTGATCGTCGCGACGCATGGCAGATCGTTTTGGGTACTTGACGATTTGACTCCAGTTCAAGAATGGGCAGCAAGTGGGTTCAACAAGATTTCTGAACCTACATTGTTCGCTCCGGCACCAGGTTATTCTTGGGGAGGTGGAGGATTTGGAGGTGGAGGCGGTCGAAGGACTCCTGGCGCACCGACGGAACCAATGGGCGCAAATCCTATGCAAGGACTGATAGTCAACTACTTTTTGCCGAAAGATGCAAAAGAAGTGAAGCTAGAGATGGTAGATCTATCTGGAATCGTGGTGGCGACTGGTACGGGACGCAGAAACAGTGGATTTAACCAGACTTCGCTTTCGCCTCGATATCCAAGCTATCGAAGCTTTCCAGGGCTTCGGCAATGGGACGGCGGACCAGGTTCAATTAAGGCTCCTCCAGGTGCATTTCGGGTTAAAGTTACTGTTGACGGAAAGGTGCTTGAAGCTGACGCAGTTTGGAACAAAGACCCGCGCTCGAAATCGTCTGATAAAGACCTCGTCGCCCAGTTTGAACTTTCTCAAAAAATCGCGAACAAGACGAGCGAGGCAAACGACGCGATAGTCAAGATTCGTTCTATTCGTGGCAAGGTCGAGGAAGTGACAAAAGGAGATGCTAGTCTTACCGCTATTGCACAACCGTTGCTTGCCAACATTCTTAGCGTGGAAGAAGCTTTGTACCAAACCAAAGCTCGCAGTGGACAAGATTTCCTTAATTATCCGATCAGGCTAAACAACAAACTGGGTTCGCTATTGGGGGTTGTTCAAGGCGGAAACTACAAGCCGACTAAGCAATCGTATGAAGTGTTCACTATCCTGGCGAAACAAACGGACGAGCAATTGAAAGCTCTCGCTGAGACACTCAAGTACGATTTGGGTAAGCTTAACGAGGCATTCAAGGCGGCAGGGAAGCCAGTTATCGAGGTGAAAGAATGACACTCTGTTTAGCCATCGCGATGCTCGCATCTGCACAATCTGGCACAATCCAAGAAACTGGGTTATTTAAGTTGCAGTTCATCTTTGGCGAGTGGAAAGCGACTTCGACTCTCCATATGGCACCGAACAAACCCAAATTCGAGATTTCTGCAAAAATTCAAAATAGCTTGAAATCCTCCGCGATTTTCGTAGATGAAGCCTACGAGATAATGGGCCAGAAAGTCGAGAATCACATCATCATACGGTACAACGTGTCTGACTCCGCTTACAGGCTCTGGTTTTTCAGCAGCATGAACCCTGATCCAATGGTATTTTCGGGCAAGCAGTCATCCAAAACCGAGTACGTACTCAACTCTGAGCTAGCAAAGGTTGGCTTTGGCAAGCAACCTCACCGCCTCACATTGATCCAGGGGAAGGACGGATTCCAACTCAATTTGGACGTTCAATACGGCGAGTCTTGGTCACAAATGACTTCGGCTACATACACAAAAAGATAGTTCGCAGTTATCGATGAGCGGTTGGCGGCCCTAGGACTGGTGGGACTTGTGGAAAGCTTCAACACTCCGCTTTCCGCACATTGCGCTTCGCTATTCAGCAATCCCAAAAACCCGATGACCCAACATCCATAAACCCTACTTCACATCAAACCGGATCGAGAATTTCGTTCCATCGTCAAGAACTTCGAGGCTGAGGCGATTCCAGTCTTTGCCCTTCACCCGAACTGAACCGGTGCCTAATCCACCTTTAGTCACCATTAACTTGGCTTCATCTCCATCTCTGCGCCATGTCCCGGAGTATTTGTACTCCTTCGTTGTCCAAACCGAAACTTCAAAGGCGCCGTTATCGTTCAGCCGAACTCTTGCTTTATCTATGTCGTATGAATCGCTTCGTGCTTTCAGATCGCCTCTGCCGCGTTTTTCAGTATTGAAACTCCAATTTCCGGGCTGGCCTTGGCGATCATTATCTCGTTCGGAGCTCTTGAAACTGACTTCAAAGCTCTCTCTTCCCTGACGGCCGTCAATTTCAATTTTTTCGACCTCATTGCGGCTGTACATGTCCAGAACGCCACGAGCCTCTACTTTTGAAGAATTGTCAATATCAGAAATCAATAGGTCGTACGCCTTTCCGCGACGCTCAAACCATCTTCCACGCAAACGGATTTCTGCACCCTTGTCGGTGACGAAATAGAGGTCAAGCACGCCATTTCTGCTCAGTTTTGTGCCAAATTGACGAAGCCCAACACTAGACCCTCCGATTCGTAAGAAACCATCGCCTCGAATCGTGCTGTTGATCTCTGGCCCTTTGCCTTTGACATCATCATCGGAATCTCTGTTAATGTCGAACGATGCCTTGAAATCCCCTGATCTCGATTTGCCCCTAACTTCGATACGGGTTAGGCGATTTCTATCATCAACGGTTAACTGGCCTTCGCCAGTTGCAGATTGCAGGTTGCCTGATTTGATTCTAAGAAGCGCCCGATGATCTCCAAATGGAGCCCAATCCCCGCGAAACTGATAATTCTGCCCTTTGCCAGTAATTACGACTTCAAATTTCTTATTTGACTCCAAATTAACTTCTACTTGGTCAACTTTGAACTTCCTTCCATCCAATTCAAATGTTGCAGTTCCATTGGCTGAGGTTCGCAAATCGCGAATATCTGCGAAAGCGCTAGCAGAAACGGTTGCAAGCAAGGCAATGTTGAACAAAGTTTTCATACCAGTCATCGTAATTTTCCTTTTCAATTGAAGCATAACGAATAGACGAACGAAGCCGCCACAGCATTCAGAAAACACTGCCAGAAGCCCTACTTAAAAATCGAGCCAAACAGAGTTTTCATTTCGTTCCAAGAACCCTTGTCGGCAGTTTCGTCGTATTTGGTTGCTGGGCTTACCGGCCCGCCCTTGATCGTGAACGAATGAAGAGCGTCGGGATATGAAACGAACTTGAAATCAACCTTGGCACCGGACATTTCCGCTTTCAAAGCATCAATATCGGCCTTAGGAACAACTGGGTCGGCCTCGCCATGAAGCACGAGTGCTTTGCCTATGAACTTATCGGCAGTCAACGGATTTTTGGTCGAAAGTGAGCCGTGAAAGCTGACAACACCTTTTAATTCAAATCCTGCACGAGCCATTTCGAGAACTGTCATTCCGCCAAAGCAATAGCCCATTGCCGCGATTTTGTTAGGGTTAGCTAGCCTTTGTCCTTTCACAAAGTCTAGCCCGCCCTTCGCCCGTTCAAGCAGCAAAGCATGATCGGCGTAGTACTTTCCGGCTTCTGCACCGCTTTCTCGGCTATTTGTAGGGCGAATTCCCTTTCCATAAATGTCCACGCAAAATGCGTTGTAGCCAAGCCCGGCGATCATATCTGCGCGCATTTTTTCGTATGCGTCTATTCCGTTCCAATCGTGGATTATGAGAATTGTTGGGCGTCGAGACTCGGAATTAGCCAGAGCGGACCAATAGCCTTGCATGGTCTTACCGTTCACAACGTAATCCACGTCGGAGCCTGTTATCGGTTTCTGGTCTGGTGCCGAACAAGCTGATGGAAAGAGTGACATGAGCAACAAAATCAAATTCATGGGGGATTCTCCGTTGGGTAGTTATATTATCTGTTGTTGGTTGTTGGTTGTTGGTTGTCGGTCGTCGCTAATGGTCGCATTCCTCAAGCCAATTTCCGCTCTCAGCACTTACCACTCTGCACTCAGCACCGCATCCACCATCCCCTATACCCAAGTTCATACAATCCATCTGAACCAAAAAAATTTGACATACTGACGAATCATGCCAGTAACCGAAGAATTTCGTGAAGCGACTGAAGCAACGATCGCCGGAGTCCGCCAAATTCGTACAAAAGCCATGTTTGGCGGAATTTCAATCTATACCGACGAACTGATTTTCGCAATTATTGACGACGACCGTTTGTGGTTCAAAGCAGACGAATCGAACCAGGTAGATTATGAGATTGAGGGGAGCGAGCAATGGCGGCCAATGCCGACCGCCCCGCCTATGGGTTACTTTGAGTTGCCTAGCCGGGTTCTGGCAGATCCGATCGAATTGGAAGTTTGGATTGAGAAGTCACTAGCTGTAGCTCGGCGAAAAGCGGCTGCGAAGAAGCCTAAGACGAAGAAGTGAGATGTGGCTTTCGGATATTGAATGCTTAAAAGAAGTAGTCTTGTAGCCGAAACCCCAAAAGACCCAAAAAAGTCCTACAGTTTCAAAAAACTGTGAACTTTTCACGCTAGATCTTGTTACAATTAGTAGGCAGCGGTCCTCAATCGCATTTTTTACCAGCATTTCAGAATGCAGGTAGGAATTTTGCACTTTTGTCCAAAAAAACTGGACTTTTGAGACCTTGACCTGCCACAATTCAGAGCAATAAACCCGTGACAACATATTACGAAACCTTAGGTGTAGAAAGAAACGCAGACTTAGACAGTCTACGCAACGCATATCGCAATCTCGCTCGCAAATTCCATCCGGATGTAAATCCAGACCCGAATTCGCATGAGCGCATGGCCAAAATCAATGAGGCGTTTCAGACCCTCATAGACCCAATCAGACGTAAAGAATACGACGCAGTACTCGGCGGCGCATACATTGGCGTAGGAACTGTTAAAAAGGTTCGAAAGCCAAAGGCCCCGATCTCAGTGTCGCTTTCCCATCGTCTTGAATTGCACAGAACTCCGGTCTATGCATCGGCATTTGACATTACAACCGGCGAACTAATTACCGGCTCCTTTGACAATGAGCTCATTTGGTGGGATGCTCAGAAAGGCGAATTGAACCGACGGCACAAGCTCGAATCCGGGTTGATTTCGACAATTCGTTCGATTCCAGGAGGAAAGGTCCTCGTTGCAGGAGCAAGTGAGGCTCAAGTCAGTTTTTGCCAAGTTTCCGGCGGAGGTTCCGACCTTTGGAGGAACTATGCAATCGAATGGGCGGCATGCACGGCGATCTCGCCTGATGGAACTCGTTTGGCGATGGGAACGATGCACAAATCTGTCGTTCTGATTGACACGTCCACTGGACATTCGATTTATTCTAAATCAGATCATACAGGGGCGGTTACTTCCGTTGTTTGGTCTGCCGATGGCAAGTATTTGGCTTCAGGATCTGCCGATGCGACCGTTAAGCTTCGTGAAGCAAGCACGGGCAAAGAGATTTATACGTTCCAACCTGTTCGTTCGACAGTTACTGCGCTCGCGTTTAGCCCTGACAACCAATGTGTTGCGGTTGCTGCCGTTGATCTTTCGATTCGAATTTTCAACTTAGTTGATGG
Organism: Armatimonadota bacterium; assembly: GCA_031400935.1. GTDB lineage: Bacteria > Armatimonadota > Fimbriimonadia > Fimbriimonadales > Fimbriimonadaceae > JANNJE01. The sequence continues at coordinate 142,351 of JANNQV010000015.1, read as the reverse complement.
ACAGCTCACAAAAGTGATGTCCGGTCACACTAAACCGATTGAGACCTTGGCTTTCCACCCGAATGGCTGGCTATTGGCGAGTGGTGCTAGAGACGGAATTGTCGGTCTTTGGAATGCAACTGATGGCATCGGACAAGCGAATTTGGAAGCCTCAGCAAGGCCAATTCTTACTGTAGCTTTCAGCGAAGATGGAACTGTTCTTTCGAGCGCTGGGCTTGACAAGGTAGTTCGAATCTGGTCCGTTAACGCGAAGCAGAGCTAGTCTGAAGACAAAGGGATAATGGTTTTGTCCTTTATCCCTTTGTCTTTTTCCATCTTCCTATCAGTTCGCCCCAGTCCAGTCAGCTAGATCAGAGGGGCTTACACGGTAAACGATGCTAGACCTTTCGGCAATGAAGGCATCGCGGTCAAGATCAATCGCAAGCGCTTGCTGTTTCATTGCTGGAATGAGTTCTCGAAGCCGATCCTCTGTGCTATCCATCTCAAGCAGCCTTTGCTTTTCTCGATTTTCGATTTGAAGCAGATTTGCAATCGCAAAAGAGAGCGCAATTGCGCTCGGCGGGAAAATAACCTGGACATCATGGCCTGGTTGGCCGATGAGCCCCTGAATAATCGTTTGAAAGCCGTTTTCAGCTGATTCGATCAATTGATCATAATCTGATTCCCGATCCAAATCAATCTCGTCCAGTCCTTCGATCCAGCCTGACAAGTAGGCCTGCGAATAATCGAATTTGCGAATTCTAAACCGGTGCAAACCATGCACCTGTATTTCAACTTGGCCATTTGGATAGCTGTGCATTTGTGTGATCTCGACAACCGTTCCGACCATGTATGGCTCAACCGTATCACTGACAAAGTCTCCGGAACGCAACAAAACGATTCCAAAAATGCCAGAAAGTTCTCCACAATCGCGAACTAATTGCTGGTACCTGTCCTCAAAGATGTGTAGTTGCAACGTGGCGTGCGGAAACAGCACTGTTTCAAGCGGAAATAGCGGAATCTTAACTAAGTGTTGCTCCGACATGCCTAAGAATTATGTCAACAACACACCTGATTTGTCATGCATTGGGATCAAATTGTTGATTTTTTAACAAGTGCTTGCAATAATGAGCCTACCGATGGTGCTCGAACTAGCTCAGGTTGCAAATAGGTAAGCTAAGGAGAACACAGGCAGTGACTTTTATTTTGAGTGGAGACCAACTGTTGGCGGAAGACAACGAGAATTTATCAGCAAAACTAGAAGCTGCATTACAACGAATTGTAGAACTTGAGCAGCAGCAAACACAGTCATCCGCATCATCAGATGCTAAGGCTAACACGCCCGTACGCTCCCAAATGGACACGGGAATGGATGTCGCTCCCCTCAATGAGGCCGATGCAACGTTAAGGCGCTTAGTCCAACGCATTGCTATGATCCTTCAAGCTGAAAAGATCGTAATCATGTTTTATGATCGAGAGGCTGGAGAATTGAAGGGGATTCCGCCCGCATACGGTGTAGATGATGAGCACCTTTCCATTTTTCGAGTCCGTGCGACGACAGGAATTTCTGGCCAAGTGTTTCGCGATGCCGAACCTGTAATTTTTCACGACGTGATGTCGGATCCACGAACTCAAAAGGACCCGTTTGTCCTTCTTCATATTACAAATGGAATCACTGTTCCACTTATTATTGAGCGTAGAGACGATGAAAATCGAGTTCTAGACAAAACCGTTATTGGCGTACTTCACGCCTGCAACAAACGTCACGGCGAGGATTTCAACGACGAAGATGTTCGCCTGTTGGAACGAATGGCGCGAAACGTTGGCTCTATCATCGCCAACTTGCAGCTTTATCGTGAAGTTATCGAAGAACGCGAAGAACTGCTGCAAACTTTTGAATCTCTTGCCGCAGGTCTCGTTCTTGTTTCTGCTGAAGGAAAAATCAGCCAGATCAACTCTTCTGCTCGTGCGATTTTTGGCGTGAACACCGAGGCTATTGGTAAGCCTTTCCCTGAAGTCATTCAAGGAGAAGTTTTTGCAGAAGTTCATGCCGCGACAATGCGCGGCGAAGAGGTTGGCAACGAAGAACTCACTGTGTACATTGCAGGCACCGAACGTGTGTACCAAATTCAAGCTGCTGCGGTCAAAAACGAAGAAGGCAAAGACTTGGGAGTCGTTTCAATATTGGTTGACATAACTGAGATGAAAAATATCGAGCGCATGAAAAGTGCGTTTGTTGCGATGGCATCTCATGAACTTCGGACTCCGCTTACGGCCATTAAGGGGTTTTCAAGCACTTTGCTAGAAGGCGTGGATACCAATATGTTTGAGCCCGAAGAGCAGAAAGAATTTCTCGGCATCGTGGTTTCCGAATGTGACCGACTGCGGCGGTTGATTGATGACCTATTGAACACCAGTCGAATCGAATCCGGCGAGTCCTTGAAACCGAGTTATGCTGAATTCAGTCCACGCGAAATCTTAGAGAAGGTTGTTAAAGTTCAGCAGCAATCCACCCACAAGCACGTTTTGAAGCTTGAAGTCACAGAACCGCTTCCCACGCGAATTTTGGGAGACCAAGATAAGTTCGACCAAATCCTGACGAATTTGTTGAACAACTCAATCAAATACTCACCAAATGGTGGAGACGTGATCTTAAGTTGCCGCGTTGACGCCGAAGACCTACTTATTGGTGTGACGGACAAAGGAATGGGAATTCCAAAAGACCACTTGCTGAAGGTCTTTGAAAGATTCCACAGAGTGGATAACGAAGACAATCGAAAAATTTATGGAACTGGACTGGGACTTTTCCTTGTCAAGCACCTTGTAGAAAGAGTTCACATGGGCAAGATTTGGGTGGATTCAGAAGTTGGGAAAGGTTCCACTTTTTGGGTGCGAATTCCGACGGCATTGGACTTAGACGAAGCCAACATGCTGAACGACTAGCATTTTGGCGCCCTAAGTTCCTCCTCATTACTGGTACGATTTGAACCATCGTGGGACTCCAGCGCATGGCGATTCTTGTTCTCGGGGCAATGCTTCTTACGTACCTCGGTTTTCTCGTCTATGCTATAGGGTTTGAACCTTACGATGATCTAGCTTTGCCCGATATCGAGATAGGCACGGCAAAGCTTGTTGGGGAAGATGCAATTCGAAAACTATCAGTTGATTGGAGCGAAGCAAGCTTAAAACGAATTCTTGATCCCAGAGTGCACGAACAGCAATGGTTTCAAGATTTAAGCGCCAGGCTTCCGATTTTTAAGGAAGATTTGGGGGCCTTGGTTACAATTGCAAGCACCGTTGAAGCAGCAAAAAGAGACGCCGGACCAAAGGCCAAATTTTTACTTTTTCGGCTACTTCGCAACACACAAAGGGAACGGCCAAATCAAAAATTTTGCTGTTCTGGGATTCCAAAAAGTGGGGCGCTTTGATCTTGGAAGTTCAGGTTGAAAAAACAAATTCTAAGCCAAGTTTCGAAACTAGCAGCACTTAAGCCTCCATTTTGACCCTGTGCATATGAGTTCATTTTGAGTTTCTCGCAAAGTCCGCAAAGGGGATAGCATCTCCCTACGCGAAGTTCTGAAGCAACTAGAAACCAGCTCTTTGCGTCCTTTGCGCCTTTGCGTGACACTCGGGAAACAATTCTGTTTCACTCCAAACTAACTGCAAGAATCCACAAAATTCTTCACGATTTGCAGGCCGTTTTCAGTCAAAACAGACTCGGGATGAAATTGAACTCCCTCGATCGGAAGCGATTTGTGCCGTACTCCCATTACTGCTCCATCATTTTCTGCCGTTGCTGTCACTTCAAATGCATCAGATAACGAACTTGGGTCAATAACCAAAGAGTGATAGCGAATAGCCCTAAATGGAAATGGCATTCCAGCGAACACTCCCCTGCCATCGTGGCGAACGAGTGACGTTTTTCCGTGCATCACGTTTTCGGCTCGAACAACTTCCGCACCTGACACAAATCCCATCGCCTGGCAACCTAGACACACCCCGAAAATTGGCTTTGATGCAAAAAATTTCGCGTGAGACGATTTTTCATTGCCCAATGCTACGCCCAGTATGTTCAGGCAAACCCCCGCTGCAGACGGCGTGCTAGGGCCAGGCGACAGCATGATGCCATTTGGGTTCAGTTCGACGATCTGATCGAGCGAAATCTGATCATTACGGCGAACTATGACTTCAGATCCCAACTGCCCGATGTATTGAGCCAGGTTGTATGTGAAACTGTCGTAATTGTCAATGACGAGAATCATGAGGTCATTTTACGCGGGAAACAAGTGCTCACTTTGATTTAACAATCAAGAACAGCTGTCGAATTGCCCCAAGGTGGTAAGCAGCATGACCGAGATTTGCTATCGCATACGTTAGGTCATCTGGATCGCTTAAGTCATGGGTACTCAGAATCTCGGAGAATTCTTGGAACTTCGTTGCACAATTCTGTTTTGCAACTTCCCACTCGGCATCTGTCGTCACCTGTTTCGCCCAACTTCCACCCCAATTGCTCTCTCTTTCAATTTTCTTCATTCCGTCTGTCGAGAGTTCAAGATAGTAGGTTAAGTGTATGACATGCGCAGCTATCGAGTTGATGCCATCGCCCAACGATCGAGACGCCTCTTCTCCTGAGAGGTCGGCAAGAGTCGCCTTAAGAACTTCGCTCCCTTCAACAAACCAGGTTCCATCTGCACCTTCCGGATATCCGTCAAGCACTTCGCTCATCAGGGCGATTACGCTTTCGTTTACATTTGCCATTTTCATATTATGTAGATTGATTCAGAATGTCTGATAATTGGAGCTAATTCTTCCTTCATTTGAGGGAAGGATCGAGGATGGGTGGCGCATATTTCTTACTCCATTTGAAGGGAAACTTGAGATATTGGTTAGGTGCTTATTGTCGAAGCGATTGCCATCCACCCCTTGCCCCTCCTTCAAAGGAGAGGAAAAGCGAATCGCTCATTCCCTACAGCCACTTCATCGGATTCTGCGGCTTGCCGTTCACCCGCACTTCAAAGTGAAGATGCGGTCCAGTAGCTAGGCCGGTCGCACCGACCGAGGCGATTCGTTGCCCCCGCTTCACACGCTGCCCTGAACTCACTGAGAACGATGAGCAATGGCCGTACAACGTGCTTACTCCGCCGCCGTGGTCAATCATCACCATTTTTCCGTACCCGTTGCCATAAGTTGCGGCAATGACAACACCATCAGCAGCAGCTACGATACCTGCACCATACCCGCCCGCGAAGTCGACGCCTGTGTGCATCCGGTTTCGGTGCAAGATCGGGTGGAACCTCATTCCAAATCCGCTATTCACTCCGCCGGCAGTCGGGCGCCCCATACGGCCAGTAAACTTTGGCAACGGCTTTTTGCCCCCCAAACTTCGGTAATAGGCTTGAATTCTCGCCTGAATTGAAGCCTCTTCTTGATCCAACTGTCGAACGAGCCTTTCAAGGTCGGCTTGCTTGGTCCTAAGTTGCCCAAGTACCGAAGCTTTGTCACTTCGAGTGTCTGTCAAGCCAATTCGTTGCTGAGTTTGCCTTCCTCGCAAATCGGCGACTTCCCGAACAATCGTATCCACCCGGTGCTTTCGAATCGAAACTTGCATTTGGTTTTCGGTATGGCGTTCAAAAAGGTCTCGGTCGGCGTGCGCGATTTCTTGAAGCAAGAATCCTCTGGAAGCGAATTCGCCAATAGACTTTGAGCCGAGCAGAACATCTGCCATAGATGATTCGCCGTGAACATACATCCATCGCAGGCGATTTTGAACTTGGACCTTTGTTGCCGCTACTCTTTTTGTTGCCTCTTCCAGAGATTCTTGCACTTGTCTCTGGACAACAATTGTCTTTTGAAGGCGATTCGTTGTGGTTTCAAGTTGATTACCAAGATCAACAATTTTGGTGTCGAGGCTTTGGATGTCGCCCTTTACTGCTCGGACTTGTTTCCTTGTTTCCTTCAATTTTCGAGAAATAGTTGATCTCTTGTCATTTACGGTCTTTAGCGACCCCTTGAGCTTGTCAAGGTTTGGTTTTTGCTTGGAGGATTGCCCTGTAACCAGGCTTCCAAAAAGAAGTACCCCAAAGAGAATTGTGAAGAATCGTCTCAAATCGCACCGCCCCGCAAGCGCGCTGGATTACGAATTGCCAGAATCGAGCAGATCAGGCCATAACAAACACCAAGAACAACGAGTGAAAAGCCAACTGGCAGTAAACCAAATGGCTGCATTTTGTGCATTGAGCTTAAGTTTGCCTGAACGTAGTTCGAAATCGTGGAGTACGTCGCCCACAAGAGAAATGTCGCGACAACTCCTCCCAAAATTCCCTGTGTCGCGCCTTCAATTAGAAACGGCATTCGAACGGTAAGATGGGATGCTCCTACCAGTTGCATGATTCGAATTTCACGTTTTCTGGTATCAATCGTCAAGCGAATTGCATTGTAAATCAGCACCCCAGCGGTCGCAAATAGCAGTCCTCCGAGAATCAATCCAAGCCATTGCACCAGCTTCATCAAGTCATTTAAGAAGCGCTGGGTGGGATCGTGATACATGACCGCATCGGATTGAATTCCGGGTAAGGATTGGATCGCGCCAACAATTCCTGGTGTTCTCTCTAGTTTTGCTACATTGATTTTTAGAGCGTCTGGGTACGGATTTTCAAGTCCTTCGGTCAGTTCAGGATTCTCTCGTCGAGTCTTCTTCCAGGCCTGTTCTTTGGGGATGTGAACAACTCTTCCAACGCCTGGAATTGCTCGCGCGGCTTCGGCGGCCTCATGAATTTTTTCCATCTTAGCGTCTTGCTGAAAGTAGGCTTGAATTTCGTATTTTCCAGAAAGTTCTTGGGCGTACTTTTGAAGCGATAAATACAGATAGCCCATTCCGCCAATCAGATATAAGGCAACGGCAACGGTGGTAATTGCGGCAAATGACATCAACAAATGCCTTCGCATTCCCTGAATGGCTTCGCCGACCACGAATTCGAGGCGGTCAAGCATTCAGTTCCTCCGCAGTTTCGATGAGTTCAATTGGCTCGGGAACATCATCTTCCGTTCCGACTTCCGTAAATGCTAGTTGAGCGTCTACGGTTTTCGGCATCGGTCGTTCGTCGCTTGCAATTTGACCGCCCTCAAGCGTCACGATTCGCGCGACTTCACGCATTTGTTCAACGACAAGCATGTCATGTGTTGCAACCAAAATCGTTGCACCTTCGGCGTTTAATTGCAGAAGCAAATCCATGATTTCCATGCTGTGTGTCGGGTCTAAGTTCCCCGTCGGCTCATCAGCAAGCAAGAGCTTTGGGCGATGAATCAAAGCACGAGCAATTGCAACGCGCTGCTGCTCTCCTCCGCTAAGCTGATGGGGGAAGGCGTCCACTCGCAATCCCATGCGGACATGCTCAAGGATGTCAGACACTTGATTTCGAGCTTCTTTCCGAGTGAAACCGACCGCCCGCATGGCGTACGCCACATTTTCCCACACCTTTTTTCGTGCCAAAAGAGCAAAATCTTGAGGCACAATTCCCATTTTTCGGCGCAAAGTGGGAACGTGATAATCTGACATTCCTCCCAACTCTTGGCCGTCAAATACGACCCTGCCAGAGGATTCGCAGACGTCTCTGGTCAGAAGCTTGAGAAGGGTTGATTTCCCGGCGCCAGTAGAACCGAGAAGAAAGACGAACTCACCTTTTCCAATGGAAAGTGACACGTTTTTGAGCGCGGTGACCTCTTCGTTGTAATGAACGGAGACGTTCGCAAACTCGATATAAGGGATCGGTTTAGTGCATTCCATTGCTTCGAACGGCTTCCCTGAAGGCGTAGCGTACCCGCAACTGAGGGTCCACCTCGCTAACCTAATTCACCTACAGTTCCAAAACAAAAAGAGATGACGATCTATCCCGGAATCTCACGCCAAGGTTCGCGGCATCAATCAGCGCACCTCCGCGTCCTCAGCGTGAAAATTCAGCTTTCACTCTAATACGCCAATTCAACTTCCAATGTGGCAGGAATTCGGGCTTCTATGCCGAACCCCATTACATGCCTTCCTCAGAACCTCACAGTAATCCACGTAACTTATCGTGGTTGCGAGGGTTTGTTTTGGGCTATCTGTGCTGCCCGGTTGCGGCATACGCGACTGTAAATCTGCCGCAATCTTCAATGTATTCGCTCTTGGCGATTCCGGTCGGAATTCTAATTTTCTTTGCAGCGATCCATGCCCTTTGGAAGCTCTTAACAAAGAGATCATTCCTAACTCCTGCAGATTTCGCGGTGATCTACGGCATTGTTTCCATGGCTTCGGTCATCAGCGCCGAATGGGTTCTCTATTCGTATGCTACCGTTCATCAGCTACCGTTTTTGGCAGATGGAAACCCTACTGTCAAAGACGTGATTCTGCCGAATCTTCCAGATTGGCTTGCGATAAAAGAACTTGAACCAATTAGAAGCATGGTGGTCGGCGGATTCGACTACGCATACGTCTTCGCGAAACTGCCACTTTTTCTTCCTCGATGGCTTGCATGGGCAACTCTGTTTCTATCAGTCGCATTCGCCTGCATGTGCGTAAACAGCCTCATGAGAGGCCTTTGGACAGATCGGGAAAAGCTCGCGTTTCCAATTATTCAGCTTCCTTTGGCTCTTTCGAAACCGGCTGACCCGATTTGGAAGAGCAAGGCACTTTGGATTTCTTTTACGGTCATGATCTCCATTGACCTGCTGAACGGACTCAATTATTGGTACCCGAATGTTCCCAAAATACCTGTCAAGCAGCTTTTAGACCTGAGCCCAATGCTCCAATCTGCACCGTGGAGCGCGATGGGAGAATTACCAATCGGCATATATCCATTTTTGGCTGCTATTGGCCTTCTAATGCCTTCGGATTTGCTGTTCAGCGCGATTCTCTTCTTTCTGATTCGGAAAGTCACGCAAATAGGAATTGCGTCCTTTGGAGTTCCTCAAAGCACCTTTTCGGGAACCTATTTTTCGCCCGGTCCACCTTTTTGGGAACAACAAGCCTGGGGAGCCGTGATTGCCATGCTTGTCGCAGCGATCTACTTCAGCCGGGGTTATTTGAAGGAAGCATGGATTGATGTTCGGAAGGGAAAAAAGGCTTCAGACGGAGGGCCATCGCATCGCGCAGCTTTTATTGGCTTAGTTCTTTGCGCAGGAGCTTTTTTGTGGTTTGGCATGGCAGGCGGTATGTCGGTTTGGCTGATTTTGGCGTTCTTTGTTGCCTTTCTAGGTTTCAGTATTGTTCTCACAAGAATGCGTGCCCAGCTTGGACCGCCGACCCATGAATTTGCCTACTTCGGCCCCACAGGACTTTTGGGGCAGTTCGGCGCGTTGCAAGGAATGGGCGACAAGCAAATGGTTTGGATGACTCAAGTCATGCTTTTCATGAACCGGATTTCACGAACCCACCCGATGCCAACCCACTTGGAAGCGCTCAAATTGGGTTCGGAAACTGGGGTGAATGTCAAACGGCTGTCATATGGTTTGGCGGGCGCGGCGGTGATTGGGATTCTCTTCGCTTACTTCTTTTCCGTCACTCGTTCCTATCGGTTAGGGTCGCCAATTGGAGGCACAGATGGAATTGGCTTGCTGCAAGGAATGCTTGCAAAGAAGCCAGAATTCAGTCCGGTCGGCGTCGGTATGATCGGGGCGGGGTTCGGTGTTTCAACCCTTCTAGATTTCCTTCGAGTGCGAATTTCCGGATTTCCATTGCATCCGGTGGGCTACCTTCTTGGAATCACATACGGAATTGACTACTACTGGTTTGGTCTGCTGATTGCGCTTAGCATCAAAGCGTTCGTTCACCGATATTCGGGAATGAGCGGATATGAAAGGCTGAAATTCATTGCCATTGGGATCATGCTGGGCGAATACACGGGCGAGGCGATTTGGATGGCAATTGCGCTGATCACCAAGCAAAGCACGTATACAATAGGGTTTAACGACCGAAGCCTAGGAGTGCAATGAGCGACGAAATTTCCGAAGAGCCGCCAATTTTGGAACCAGAACCACCGCCCATTCAAGAACGTCGTTCGTACGTTGGGTGGATATGTCTAAGCTTCGTTTTTCTGCTAATGATAACTGGTGGTTTGCTGCTCTACTTTAACCGAGCGGCGGAACCTGTGAACCTGTTCCGCCAGTTTGACGGGGAACTAAAGCAGATATTTTTCGCGAGAGAAGTCGGCTCAACATTTGGATCAGAAAGCAGCACGGATTGGAAAGCAAAACTAAGAGCTCTCGCAAAAGATATTGAGGAAGAGTCGAAGGAAGACCCAGCTCTCGTTTCCATCTTAGTTGTCGTGAATTCAGAATCGGGTATTCATCCGACAAACAATCAACTCTATAGCCTTTCAAAGCAAGAATCCGAACGGTCAAAGCTCATTGCAACCCTTTATGGCAGCCCAAAAGCTCTTAGGAACCAGGAAATTCGGGATACTAACGAGCTATTCTCCGGCGACTTTTTCGTTGACATATTGGTAAAACGCGAAGCGAATAAGCGCTTCGGAGATGCCATTCAAGTTCCTAAACTCTTCGATAAATGGAAAACCTCGCTTTTTCCAATTCTTTTGCTTGGCTTTGGAGGGGCATTGTGCCTCGGTCCAGTATTGTGGATCTTATACTTCGCGTTTCGAAAATCTGGCAAGTGGCAACCAATTGGGCATCCAGTTCCGGTTCAAAGCCAAAGGGGTGGCGATGCGTATGCTGGTCGAACGGCGCTCTTGTTTTTATCGCTCGTTCCATTGCAATTTGTGGCAGAAGGATTAGTACAAACATTCAATCTACCGGAGCAGACATCCTCCCTTTTGGCTCTCGTATTGGCAATTGCTTCAGCGTCATTCTTCATTCGGTTACCCCTTAATGGCAAAACTTCTAGCCTAAGAATTGTAGGTTTTCGCTCTGCAAACCCTGTGCAAGACATTCTTTGGGGGATATGTGGTGCAATAGCCGCCGTTCCTGCCTATACAATTTTGATGAGCTTAGTTCTGTTACTGCAAAGGGTCTTGCCAGAAGCTGAACACCCTATCCAAGCCGAACTTGCATCGTCCACAAGTTCAGTCGGGTTACTGATGCTGGTTCTCGCTGCGTCCGTTGGCGCTCCAATTTTTGAAGAACTGGTGTTTCGCGGGAATCTTCTTCCAGCATTGCAATCTTTGTTTCGAAAGCCGATTTGGGCAGTTATTTTATGCGGCTCACTGTTTGCGATGGTGCATCCGACAGGTATTCCTGTTTGGCCGATTTTGGCTTCGATGGGAATGGTAGCGGCTTGTCTGACGCTTCAGCGAGGTTCGCTTTTGCCTGCAATCACCATGCATGTTGTTCACAACGGAGCGATCTTGATGCTGGGACTGGTTCAAATCTGACGCATAATGGTTGTAAGTTTCACTTTCTCTTGAAAATTGTGAAATAATAGAATTGCGGTTCACTAAGTAAGTCCAATGCAACTCCCGATTCGACCCCATATGCAGAACTTAAGAGCCTATGACACGGGCAAACCGATTCGCCAACTGATGGCAGAATTTGGGCATGACACATTCATCAATCTCGCAGCAAACGAGAATCCATGGGGACCTTCTCCGAAGGCAATTGAAGCGCTTAAAACAGCCGCAACAGGGGTGAATCGCTATCCCAATGGCCCTAGCACAGACCTTCGCGAAGCGATAGCAAACCATATTGGAGTCGGCGCGAATAAAGTGTTTATGGGAAGTGGCAGCGACGAGTGCATCCGCATGATTGCCGAGTGCATCTTAGATTCGCCGAAAGACGAAATCCTTGTCGCCGATCCGACATTTGTTTGCTATGAAGAGGCTGCCAGGAACCGAAATTGCCGAGTCGCCAAAGTTTCTTTGGATGAAAATAGGAAGATTGACCTAGAAAGAATTGCAGAGCAAGTTTCGCCCGATACGAGAATCATTTATTTGCCAAACCCGAACAATCCAACAGGCACATTCTTTACAAGAAACGAACTTAGCCAATTTCTGAATCATATGGGCGATTCGATAGCTGTGGTGCTCGATGAAGCTTATTTCGAGTACGCTGCCAGAAATCCCGATTACCCAAATGGCGTTGAGTTTGTACAGGACGAGCCAAACGTCGTCGTGCTTCGCACGTTTTCGAAAGCTTATGGACTCGCAGGCTTGAGATGCGGCTATGGAATCGCTTCGGCTGAAATTGTCGAGATCATAAACCGAATCCGAATGCCGTTCAACGTGAATTCAATGGCTCAAGCAGCGTGCACTGCTGCCGTTCAGGATCAAGATCATATCTCCAGAATTATTGATCGGACAGTTCTAGGTCGTGAAAGAATATTGAAAATGCTAAAGGGAACTGGAGCTCGAGTTTTCGAACCTGCCGCCAATTTCGTTTTCGCAGAGTTTGAGTCTGAATCGGCTCCTTTCGTTCACAATCTTATGAAGCAAGGAATTTTGGTTCGTGGATGCGCTGTTTTTGGAAGTCCAAATGGAGTTCGAGTTAGCGTTGGAACCGAATCAGATCTTGACCAGCTTGAAGCTGCTCTGACCGAAATTCCTCTGGAGCAACCTAGTTTATGATCGTCGTTTTACGCCCTGAATACACGCAAGCTGACCTGAAGCGGATTATGGCGCATCTTCAAGAAGTCGGCCTAACTCCGAACCCCATCATCGGCGAAGAGAAAACGATCATCCTCGGAATCGGCGGCTCGGAGCATCTGAAAATTGATGCGATAGACCAGCTACGAGCGGACGACGCAGTTGAAGATGTTCTGGTCATCACCAAGCCGTACAAATTGGTGGCTCGCGAAGCAAAACCGAAAGGAACTCAAATTGACGTTCGTGGAGCTGTAATTGGTGGTGAAAAAATTGCGATCATTGCCGGACCGTGTACGGTCGAATCAGAAACGCAACTCATGCAAACTGCCGAAATGGTCGCTGAGACCGGAGCGAGATTCCTTCGAGGCGGAGCTTACAAGCCTTCGACTTCGCCCTACAGTTTTCACGGCATGGGTGTTGAGGGACTTGCTTTGCTCAAAGCGGCTGGCGAAGAGTACGATCTTCGGATCGTGACTGAAGTCATGGATATTCGAAAGGTTGAGTTGGTTGCTGAGTACGCAGATGTTCTGCAGATTGGCACACGAAACATGCAGAACTACGATTTATTGCGTGAACTAGGCATGATTCGTCGCCCAATTCTTTTGAAGAGAGGTTTCGCTGCTAAAGTCGAAGAATGGCTCCTGGCTGCCGAATACATTGCGAATGCCGGAAACGAACAGATTATTCTTTGCGAACGTGGAATTCGCACTTTTGAAACGGCAACCCGGAACACGCTCGATCTGAATGCGATTCCGCTTGTGAAACAGCTGAGCCATTTACCGGTCATCGTTGATCCTAGCCACGGAACCGGAAAACGTGAATTAGTTGGCCCTATGTCGAAAGCGGCGATCGCTTGCGGAGCAGACGGCGTGATAATCGAAGTTCACCCAAACCCTGATCATGCGATCAAAGATGGTTCGCAAAGCATGACTTTTGAAAGATTCCAGTCGTTGATTCCTGAATTAGGCAGAGTTGCAAATGCCGTTGATCGCAGCCTCTTTTCGCCAGTCGTAGTGAAATCAAGCAGGTAGGATTCCTTGTTTTTTGCAGCAATAGCGTACATTGGCAAGCAATATGCGTTTCAATATTATTGTTGCATGGAGATAGCTTGATAATTATTCCAAATCTATTCTTTACATTTCAAATGGAACTTGACTTGACGATTACCAAGATCGAGTCGCAATCTACTTTTGCAGGGAAACTTGGAAGGCGAATTGAGCAAACAATTTACGTCAAGACATGGGATGGGCGTACAGTCAAGATTAGGATTGAACCCTATCACACTCGATTTGGCGAGCCGAAACGAGTTTACAAGGTCGGCGAAAAGTTGTAGCGTGGCTTCTCAGGATTTTGCTGGGAGTTGCCGAGTGTTGCTAGGAATTGCTTGAGATAGGTAGGCTCAACTTGACCTGCAAACATGATCTGGATTCCTCGTACGGAAGTTTCGCTGGTGAATGCCCTTGCTAAACAATTTCCAAGCAACTCCCGGTTATCACCAGCCATTTCCCGCCAAATTAGAGCCTGATTCCGTATCCAACAAACACACCGTATGTGTATCCGTTGGCTCTTTCGTGCGGGATTCCCGCCGAAATTGAAACATCAAATCCCTTCACATTTGGCAAGACCCAATTGAAGCCAATGTAAAAATAGCTGTCCCTTCCGCTGATCGTGTCAATCATCAGCGTTCCGTTCTCACCAAGAGCCATGTCGTAACCTGCCATCCATCGGTTTGTGCCGTCGTGCAGCCAGCCGGCATGAACTCTTGCGGACTCCCCGATTGCATAGGTTCCGACGACATATTTCTGAGCACTACCTTGACCGATGCTCAATAGCCCGGCACTAAGCCCACATTTCTTATCAGAATGTAAATTGACCTTGATATTTCCCTCGCCGAATCCGCGAAGGTCGTCGTCATAGCCAAATTCGAAGCGATCACCGATTCCGACCTGCATAGAAGAGGTGTGAATAGTTTCTTTTGTGATATTGCGCTCTGTACCTGAAAAACCATAGAAAGCGTAAAGTTCTCGGTGCCCTAGAACATCCGCAATTGGAATGGAATTCAATCCAGTCGGCCATGCACTTGCTATTGCGTTCAATACTGGCAAGAGAGCAAGTGTGCCCAAAAGTCGCGTTTTCATGATTACTCGTTAACCCTATAGAAATCGTTCCACATTTGCTGGCAAATTCACTTAAACAGAATTAGGTGCCCTAGACGGCATGAAACCTGCGTCGCCATGCTAAAGTAAGGAACCATGAACTTTCAGCCGTCATCTTTGAGCACCGTTTCTTCACGCTATGCAGGATATTTAGAAGGAGAAGCCGTAGATTCACTTATTAAGGAATTTGGCATCAAATTCGCTGCCGGGCATTGGTGTGCGGGCGAGTTTGTTGACCGATTCTGTCCAGTTGGTTATAACTCGAACGACCCTAGCTTTCGGGACGGAATCGTTCCCCAAATCGAGCGAGTAAGCAAAGCTGGAATTGAGGGAATTGAGTTCCACGACATGGTTTTTATTGACAAGTCTGGCGCACGAGACGGCCAAGTCGTGAGCGATGTGCTAGCAGCCTTGAGTCAATGGAATGTAACGCCGACAAACATGAATTTTAACACTTGGACCGATCCCAAATACAAATTTGGCGGCATTTCAAACCCAGATGCAGGAATGCGAAGAGAGTGCATCGCCCAAATCAAACTCGGCATGGATATTGGAAAGGAAATTGGCTGTGTTTCTTGTGGACTTTGGCCAGGATCAGATGGCTGGGATTACCATTTTGAATCTGACTACGGGCTAAAGTGGAGGTGGTTTTTGGACGGATGCACCGAAATTGCTTCATATTGCGATTCAATTGGTTTGGCATTTGGAACTGAGCCGAAGCAAAAGGAGCCTCGCGAAGGCAACATGATCACAAATACTGTTGCAAAGGCCGCTGGGGTTTGCACAGAGGTCAACAGAACGCTTGGGAAGCCGTATATGGGCGTTTGCATTGATTACGGCCATGAGCAAATGGTGGGCAACACGCCCGCCGAATCACTTTACTATTTGAAGGCGATCAATGTTCCGATTGCGAATTTCCACATCAACGGAGCGAAATTCAACAGCAACGACGAAGACCGAATCGCAGGCACGGACGACATTTGGCGACTGGTGGAATTCTGTTATGCGGCGGTTGATACGGGCTATCAAGGCTGGTTTGGGGAAGACCAGTTCACCTACCGAACAGAGCAAACGGTTTCCATGCGGCTGTCAAGGGAGTTCTTTGCAAACTGCATGAAGAAGGCACTGATCATTTATGCGGACAAGGCTAACCTTTCGGTGGCACAAGCATCGGGGGATGCTGTGCAAGTTATTGAGAGGGTGAAGCGGGTTATCTACAATGGGTGAGGGCACCTTTTAGTTGAATTCTCTCGCAACGGCGCTAAGTTCGCAACGTTGGTGGAGCGCGGAGCTCAATAATCGCCAACCTTGAAGTTACTGGAGCCTCTGCTCCGCAACTTGGTCCCCGAACGTCCTCGTTCGGTGTTTGGAATCAGGCGATTTGAAACGAGTAATCTCACGCAAAGGCGCGAAGCTCGCAAAGGGAGAATCAAATAGCTCAATCTGCGAATTCACTAGCAAGCGAATCCAGACTTTGCGGTCTTTGCGCCTTTGCGTGACCAACAAGAGTAAGTTCTGAATCCCAACAATCTGACGATCAAACCGAAACTGTGGAACGGATAGCTAATCGGGATCGGTTATTATCGGATACCGATATGCTCGCTTTCGTAAACCTCCTTTTCTTCGTCTTCCACACGGCGTTGATTTTCTTCAACATCTTCGGTTGGGCGCACCCGAGGACTCGAAAATGGAACCTGATTACGTTGCTGCTCACAGTTTTCAGTTGGCTGATTATGGGTGCGTGGAAGGGCATGGGGTACTGCATATGCACGGATTGGCATTGGCAGATTCGCCGTGCAATGGGGATTGAGGAGACGGCAGACAGCTACCTTGTTTTGCTCGTTCGGAATATCAGCGGGTGGAATCCGCCTTTGGAATTGGTCAACAATGTTGCCCTTTTAGTGATTGTGGCGAGCCTGACTTTGAGTATTTGGACGAATGTGGATGACCTTCGACGAAAAACGAATATCAAAGTAGGCATTTGAGTTCGAACTAAAAATCATCTACATTTCTTTCCAAGGTCCACAGGAGTCCCCAGAGCGCAGCTAGGAGCCCAAAAAATAGGACAGCAATTCCAGCAATTTGCTGATCGTGATATGCGAGCCAGAATCCACCCGCTATCACAGCGAAAGGAGCCGATACTCGCCAATGATAGACGATCCAAAACGGCCAAGAGTCGGCATCAAGAAAAGACATTTGTTAGTCCAAAAGTTCGGAATTGAGGAACACTTAGAATTCTATACTCTAATCTGTAATTTACGTTTCGGCGTAAACGCACAAGTGGGCGGAAATACCGTCCGTTCTATCGGAGAATAGTTTTGTTCCTCGTCGAAACCGGACGGGAACGTCCGAGGACCAAATGCGGAGCTGAGGCTTCTGTAGTTTCAAGTTTGGCGAGTTCTTAGCTCCGCGCTCCATTCGTTGCGAACCTTTGTCGAAGATCCCGCCGAAGGGAAATGAACGAAGTGAATCGGGGCAACCGTTGCGTGAGATTTTCGGAACGAATCTCGTCTTCTAATGTGGGGATAGCGAAAAGACGCATTTGCCGTCTCGCAACCTGCCAACAACTTCCAAACCCACAACAAACAACCAACAACCAACAACCAACAACTTCCCGCCCCTTCATGGTATCAAATAACTGTATGCCCCATATCCACCTTCGAACCAGTGCCAACCTCACGGAAAACATGGATATCCCCGATATCTTGGTTGCGCTGGCAGGAGAGCTTTGTCAGCACGACTCGATTGACCCAGCTTCCGTCAAGGCATATCACACGCTTCACACGAACTGGGTGACCGATGAGCGTGCTCCAGAAGGCTTTACCCATGTCACTTTGAGCCTCGTTTCTGGTCGTGATCCTGAACTTCTAAAGAAGATCGGAGATGAGATGTTCAAAGTTTTGAAGAGGTTATTTTCAGAGTCCTTAGAAGCTGGTGAAGCAAAAGTTACTCTCGAAACTCGTGAGATGCCAAGAGAAACTTACTGGAAATCGGGTTAGATTCATTTCGATGGAAGCGCGAGTCGGAACAGAAGAATTTGGCCCAGTCGCGCCAATTTACGATGAGCTGATGGACAACGTCCCCTACCGGATGTGGGTCGGCTACTATTTACTGCTTCTATCGCATCAAGGAGTTAAGCCCAAGCAGATTCTCGATGTGTGCTGTGGGACAGGCACTGTAGCTGAGCTTTTGACCCAAGAAGGCTTTCAGTTAGAAGGCTTTGACCTTAGCGAGGCGATGATTTCTAAAGCACGCGAAAAGGCAAAACTCGGTCTTTTCAACATTCGCTATGAAGTCGCCGATGCTGCCTATTTTGATATGGGGAGACAATTCGAAGCCGCATTCTCATTTTTCGATAGCCTAAACTACATTTTGGAGCCTGAAAACCTGCAAAGGGCGTTTCATAGAGTGGCTGCGCATTTGCCTGAAGGCGCTTCCTGGATCTTCGATTTGAACACCGAATATGCCTTTCAGAAGGAGATGTTCACTCAAAAAAAGCTGAGTCAGAAAGCAAGTCTCCGATACGATTGGACAGGCCATTGGGACCCTGAGACGATGCTAATTCGGGTGGATATGACGTTCTGGAAAGACGGAGTTGAGCTTCATGAAACGCATCGGCAAAGAGCGTACCCACTCGAAGATGTTCGGGATATGCTGTTCGACGCAGGGTTCGAGCAGGTTCAAATGTTCCATTCGTATAGTTTGGACCCGGTTCGGGCAAAGAGCGACAGGGTTCATGTGATTTGTTTGAAGGGGCAAGAATGAATGTAGCAGTCATCGGAGCAGGAATTCATGGCTCATCGGCCGCTTTGGCACTAGCGAAACGCGGCCACGCCGTGACTGTTTTTGACCGTCATCCGCTCGGGCATGTTCATGGAAGCTCGCACGGCCGATCCCGTATCATTCGCAAGGCGTATCCCGATCCGTTTTACACCCAGATCATGCTCGAAGGATATCCCATGTGGGATCAGTTGCAGCTTCGATCCGAACTGCCAATCGTCCATCATTCGGGCGTGCTCTATTTTGGGCCACATGGTGCAAGAGATGTAGTTTCAGTTCGCGAGTCGTTAGTTCAAAACAGAGTGGAACACCGAATTCTTGAGCCAAATGACTTTGAGAATTTTAGGCTTAATGATGGTGAAATAGCGATCCATTCTGATGATGGCGGCTGGGTTCATGCCGACAACGCGGTTCGAGCAACTCTGTTTCAGGCGATTGAACTCGGAACAGTTTTCGTTCAAGATCAGGCCCCATCTTTTCTTGATTTGGAAAGGCAATTTGACAGGATAGTAGCTGCTCCAGGAGCGTGGATTCGTGAATATGTAAACCTAGATGTCGAAGTAAGAGTCCAAACAGTTGCATACCTAAAGCATCGCTACGACGGTCCAGTTTGGATTGAAGACGGCCCCGATTTGCTTTACGGTTTTCCAAACGCACCTGGGGAGGATACTGTCAAGATCGGCGTCCATCTTAGGGCAACCACCTGGCACGAAGGCGAAGAAAGACCCGGTGCGGATGAAGATTTGATTGACATGATCCGCTATTTTGCAAAACGGCGTTTCCGAATCACGGAACCAGAAATCGTCGAAGTCGTAACATGCCTCTATACATCAACTTCAAACGAGGACTTTCGATGGGGACGAATTGGCGAGAAGGGGTTTTACGTAAGTGCTTGCAGCGGGCACGGATTCAAATTTGGACCATGGATCGGTGAGCGAATGGCGGATATGGCTGAAGGGAAAATGGAACCTGAATCAATCGCAAGGTTTTGCAAGTAACGCACCGGTACACTTTGACCAATGATCCATTCGCTCCTTTTAGCTGCAAGCGTGCCTCATATCCTGATAAATATTGAACTCTCACGGGGGGTACGACCATGGGAGTCAGCGGCAAAATATTTTGGAGTCGAAGACACGACTCTCGACCCAAGCCAGCCCGAGTCTTCTCAAGGAGGAATCGCGTTTCTAAAAGGCGGATCCGGCAGGGTGATCTTGATTCGATTCGGCGACCTTCGACGCTCAATTGGAACCAACAAACGGATTCGTTCAGCAACTCTTTTGCTTACTCCCACATCGCCGACGCAAGCAAAAATGGATAAGGCGTCAGATGTTCTTGTCGAATGGCATGAGGGACCTGCATTTGTCGTGAATTTTGGAAATTTGAACGCTGATTCTGGCAAAGCTCCTTCGGGGACGGCCACTTATCGGTGGAGGTCTGGTGGCCCAAATCCTGAGTCGTGGAAGGGATTGGGGGCATCTGGCCTTGGGGAAACAACAGCTCTACCCCAAGCTCGATTGACCACTTTGGATGATGGGCGACTCTCAATTTCTGGCATTGAGTCTGCGATTCAGAGAACTTATGATTCGCCCTTTGAGGTTGGCGGAGTCGCATTGCAGTTCTCGGCGTCCTGTGAATTCTATAGTGCGCAATCGCCGCAGTTCAGCCCGGTACTCAAACTAGAACTGGAAGAGGTTGCTCAGATTCCGAGTTTTGATTTAAGCGTATCTTGCATCAAGAGATCACCTTGGCCCAAGCCGCCTGTTGCACCAAACGAACCAGCATTTCCAATTCAAGGAGACATGATCGAGCATCGCGCAGAGATTCAAAACATTGGGGATTTGCCATGCTCGGGGTTTCGATTTCGATGGAAAAGAGAAGGCTCGTGGGGAGGCTGGGTTCAAGAAAGTTCTTCGATTGCACCAGGGGCGATCAAGGAAGCAGCCATTTCGATTCCATTTGAGCAGTCGAAGAATTCATGGCTTCAAGATTCACTTTCATTTGAAGTGGAAGCATTGCAACCTGAAGCGAACCGTGCCAACAATGCCCTTGAAGTGCCTATCGCAGGTTTAGGAATCGCGATTCAGATTTCAAAAGAATGGAAATCTGACATCAACCCCCATCGGACAGCCTACGCAACGGATATGGCACAAGCTCTTGTCAGGTATTTCAATCGGGTTGTGTTTCCGCAATCAAGATTTTCTTTTGCACCAGGTGGAACAAATGAAAGGATGTATATCACCGGTTTTGAATCTGTGTCAAGCAATTCTGCTGATTTCACGATGGAACTTTTACCGGATTGGGAATCAAACGTCTTTCGACTTGCAAAGCTGATTTCTTCGCCGTTGCTTGATCCAAAAACTGACTTTTTGTGGGCATCAATTCATGACCCGTTTGGTTCAATTACTGTTCGAGGAGAAACGCGATTTGACGGTGCACTTCCAAGAACATTTTTTATCCCTCGCGAACCCATTTACCATCCACTCTTGAGTATTGCATTGCCTGAACCGACGAACCTCCTTTCAATGACTGATGTATATGGCCTAAATCAGGATGTAGGAAAGAGAGGAGTACAACGGGGCACATACATTCAGAATTGCCCAATCGCAACCTTTTTCAAAGCCCTAGACATGGTGGGCAATCCACTCATCGGGGCGAAAATCAGCGCATTCAGATTCAATGGTAGCGGTAAGCAAGATGCGGAGCCATTCGCAAAATTGACGACGGATTCAACGGGAGGCTTTCAACTTCCAAAACAGATTGTTGATGGCAAACCATCTTCAAACCCTTTTGGCAAGGTCCTTCTAGATGGTTCAAACAGCATTATTCTGCTTCAATTGGAATCGGAGCACCTCGCATTCAGTTTCATCAAGTCCTGGCAAATAGTTGATTTATTTGCACGAGCAGGTACAAACCCGGCGATTTTTGAAGTTAGATTCAACACCTCAGATGCTCCTATCGAAACCACAAATCTAGCCGTGAATCGTATTACTACTGTTTCCGATAACAGCCAGATAACGGGATTCATCACCATCCCAAATCGCGACAAACTAACTTATCGAGTGTTGCCGGGAGCCGTGGGAAGCTGGGTTGAAATTGACCTTGGCAGAGATCGTGCAATCGGTGAGGTCTTGCTTCACTACGGTCCGGACGAATTCTGGCAAGAATTTGAAATCGTGGGATACAACACGGGCCAAAAACCTGAGGAAGCCGTACTTTGGGCGAAAGTGAAGGACTCGATGAGAACAGCACTATTCTTGGGTTACTTTCATTCAGTGGTAGGACGCGGCGTCCCTTTTCGCGCTCCTGCGCAACGATTTCGATACATTCGAATTCGCAACCTCAAAGCCGAGTTGGGTATCGCTAAGCTCTATGATCTTAAGGTGTTTGGGGTAGTGCAATCAAAGCCCTGACATGGCTTATGGATCAATAGCTTGCTCTACAGATAGCTCTTCGTTCAGTCGCCGCCGTGAGGCAAGCATCCGGAGTTTCTTTATTGCTTGAATTTCGATCTGGCGAACTCGTTCGCGAGAGATGTTCAATTCGTCCGCCAATTCTTGCTCTTCAATTCCAAATGGCGTAACATCCATTTGAAAACGGAGTCTCATGACCTTCTGCTCTCGCTCATTTAGCTCGCAAATAATCTCCGCGAGTTCTTCGATAAGTTCGCTTGAAACAACACTTTCTTCCGGATCGTCTGCCCTATCGTCACGAATCAATCCTCCGAGAGTGGTGCCATAACCGTCGCCGACTGCCATATCAAGGCTTAAGAGATCGTGGGAAGATTGAATAAGGGAACTAAGTTTTTTGGAACTTATGCCGAGCGCATGTGCTAGCTGATCTGATGTTGGATCCATGCCCATTTCTCGAGCCATTCTAAGCCGTTCTCGTTCGATTCTCCTTAGAGATTGGGAAACGTGCGAAGGAAGTCTTATCGCCTTGCTCTTGTAGTCAATAGCACGGCCTATTGTCTGCCGAATCCAGTGAGTCGCGTACGTCGAAAATCGAAATCCCTTCGCCGGATCGAAGCGAGTTGCGGCGTGCATGAGACCAATTGCACCTTCTTGAATCAAGTCCTCAAGCGGCATCGTTCGGCTTCGGTAAGTTCTTGCGATGTTGATAACCAAGCGCATGTTCGATTCAATTAGCCGTTGACGTGCCTGTGGATCGCCTCTTTGCACTGCAAGTGTAATTGAAGCTTCTTCTTCTGCCGTTAAGAGCGGTACTTTTGTGAGCCGGCTGAGATAGCTAGGCAAACCGTCTTCGTGTTCAATTGAATGTGCCGCCGCTTTCTGGCCACTCTGTAAATTCAGAGCGACGCCTTCCTTTTGTTTCAAAACAATGCGTTGCACAAACACAAATGCCTACAATAATCATGCCAAAAATGCTCAATAGCACTCTATCGGCTTCGTATACACATGATTGACGACAATTTAATATGTCGTGTTCGCATCAATCGTGCTGGTTTTCCGTAAATATTTCCACTTTTGATGCGATCAGCCTTCCAAACTGGTCTCGTTTGTAGGTGACGGAGCACTTTGCCTTTTTCTGAATAACAGTACGATCAGCTACTTTGCCGTTCAAAAAGTACTTGGTTTCTTGATTGCACGAAATGTGATAGGTTCGAGCTTCATCAACCAAGATGTCAAACATTTTGAGGCCGGGCATGTCGGCGATGATGACTGCCTCCAGTTTGCCTGTTGCTGGAA
Source organism: Armatimonadota bacterium (assembly GCA_031400935.1). GTDB lineage: Bacteria > Armatimonadota > Fimbriimonadia > Fimbriimonadales > Fimbriimonadaceae > JANNJE01. The sequence continues at coordinate 119,164 of JANNQV010000015.1, read as the reverse complement.
GCTTTACTGCCTTTGCATTTTTGGCTGTGGCGGAGCTGCCGGCCGGATTTGCACCAGTTGCAGGCTTAGCCAATGGAGCGACGTCGGTCAGTTCATCCACCCAAGTATCAAGGGTCGGAAGAAGGCGTCCTTTTACATAAACCGTCATTCCAACAGCAATATCGTTCAGTCCCGCCGTAGTTTTGCCCGATAGCTTTATGTCAGATTTTTCCGTGATTCGGTATGAAAACCTTGATCCGTCTGCGAACTTGACATGAAGCATCCTGGAATCAAGCTTTTCGACTGTCGCTTTCATTGTGCTTTTTCGAACCGATTCAAGCCATTTCCATGTTGCTGCATCTGCAATTTCGCGAAGCATTGGAGGATCAGAATCGGTTTTGATTCGAACCTGAACGACATCACCGATCTTAAAATTTTCTCGCTGTGCAGGAGCCTTAGAATACCAACGTCTTGTGGTTGCCGAATCTTCCACCGCAAGGGGTTCGGTTCCAACCGTAAGCACAAGGCCATGCTCAGTTATTCCAAGCACTTTGGCCGCAGTAATCAGCGTTTCGGCGCTTGCAAATTGGGTCGTAACAATAAATAGTCCAACAATAAATAGTCGCATCCCGCTTGTCCCATGCGTTCAAAATCTCTCATTTAACGGATTCAACGTGATAGACTGTATTTCCTTCTACGAAATTTCGACATGAACGAGCAGCAGTTTGTCGCAAAGCGAGAGCCCGATTGGCAAAGATTGACCATTCTTTGTGCCAAGGCCGATGCGTCTCCGACTCAATTGACTTCAATTGAACTTCGGGAATTCTTTCGACTTTACAAACGAGTATCCAACGACCTGTCTGCAGTTCGAACCAAATCTTCAAACATTCAACTTGCTCAATTCCTGAACGACTTGCTCGCTACAGCCTATGGCACGCTTTACCGAAGCCGAAGCCGCCCTCTAGGACAGGCTTTTTTGGATGCGATTGCACTTTCAGCCCAGACCGTTCGCAGGCGATTCGGCGCCGTTGCAGTGAGTGCGGTTTTGTTCTTTGGTTCGGCATTTTTTGCAAATACGATTTTGCGATTTGTTCCTGAATCAAAGGATCATTTTGTCAACCCTCAAATGCAGGAGACAGTGGAACATTGGAGAGACGGCGAAATGGAAGAGAGGAACTTTGCGAAATCGGGAGAAATGACTGGGTTTTATTTGTCAAATAATCCTAGGGCTTCCATTATCACAGGAGCACTTGCAGCAAGCACTTTCGGAGTGATGACTGCAAAGCTCTTGTACGACAACGGCGCATTGCTGGGTGCTTTAGCTTTCGAACTGGAACCTGTTGGAAGGGTTGGATATCTTTTGATTCACGTTTTTCCACACGGAGTGCCGGAGCTTTCCGGGATTATCGTAGCTGGCGCCGCAGGGTTTGTAATGGCTTTGGCACTTATCGCGCCGGGCAGAAGAACTCGCGGTCAAGCTCTTAAGGAAAATGGCAAGGATGCGATTGTTTTGCTTTGCACTGCTACTGTTCTGATGTTCGTTGCCGCCCCTATCGAAGGATTTTTTAGTTTCAATCCTAAGGTTCCTGACTGGCTAAGGGGAATCGTGATTTTGGTTTCAATCATTGCTTGGGCGATGTTTTGGATCGGATACGGCAGGACGGATGAAGAAGGGTCGTTTGGGAAAGACTTTGGACGTACTCGTGCTTAGACTCGCTTTTGCACTATTTCGGTAGCAGAACTTTGGAATTTCGGAAGTAGTTCAGATGTTGGCATCACCCAAACGCATCGCAACTGCCAACGGCCGAGATGTGCTTCTCTAAATTCAGTCTGGTACCCTACACTACTCATGGATTTGCTTGCTCCCGAAAGGATTTTTCTTGGACTTGGCTCCGTTCCAGTTGAGCTTTTGACGAAATACGGAAACAGGCATGGCCTGATCGCGGGAGCTACTGGCACAGGTAAGACTGTAACACTTCAAGTGCTCGCTGAGGGCTTTGTTTCACGAGGAGTGCCCGTGTTTATGGCGGACGTAAAGGGTGATTTGGCAGGTATGTCGCAACCTGGTGGCGGAAAGCCGAAACTCGAGGAACGAGCAAAACTGATCGGGCTTGATCCTTACACTTATTCAGGATTTCCGACCGTTTTTTGGGACTTGTTTGGAGAGCAAGGACACCGGATTCGGACGACAATTTCAGAAATGGGGCCTTTGCTTCTTTCGCGGCTTTTGGACCTTAACGACATTCAAGAAGGCGTTCTGAACCTGGCATTCAAAATTGCGGATGACAATGGGATGTTGCTCCTTGATCTGAAGGACCTTCGTGCGATGCTCCAGCACGTTGCGGAACATGCAGATGAAATTACGACTCTATACGGCAACGTTGCTCCAGCGACAGTCGGTGCAATTCAGAGAGCACTCTTGGTTCTCGAACAACAGGGCGCCGAGGAGTTCTTTGGCGAACCTGCGCTAGATTTAAAGGACCTAATGCGAACTTCATTCGACGGCAAAGGAATTGTAAACATCCTTGCGGCGGACAAGCTGATGCAAAGTCCGCGACTTTATTCCACGTTTCTGCTTTGGCTGCTTTCTGAACTTTTTGAAGACTTGCCTGAAGTCGGCGATCTGGACAAACCGAAGCTCGTTTTCTTCTTTGACGAAGCGCATCTACTGTTTGCGGACGCCCCAACTGCTCTTGTTCAAAAGATTGAGCAAGTGGTTCGCCTCATTCGATCGAAAGGAATTGGGATTTTCTTCATCAGCCAAAACCCGATGGACATCCCAGAATCAGTTTTATCTCAACTTGGAAACCGGGTACAGCACGCCCTTCGCGCCTTCACACCTAAGGATCAAAAGGACGTTCGTGCAACTGCTGAAAATTTCAGGGCAAACCCTGATTTCGATACCGCAGAAGCGATTTTGAACTTGGGTGTGGGCGAAGCATTGGTCTCGCTACTTGAAGACAAAGGCATTCCTTCAATCGTCCAAAAGACCCTGATTCGCCCTCCCGCCAGCCGACTAGGGCCGTTGACTCCTGAAGAAAGGCAAACCGTTTTAGGAGGCAGCCCGGTAAGCGGCAAGTATGAGGAAACGATTGATCGAGAATCTGCTTTTGAAGTTTTGAAAGTTCGTGCCGAAGCAGCTACTTTGCAGGCAGAAGAGGCACAGAAAAACAAGGAATTTCAGGTTCAATACGAAAGGCAGCAAAAGCAAGCTGAACATCAGGCGGAAGTTGACGCCCGCCAAGAGGCAAAATCGGAACGCCAGCCTGCCCGAAGGTCTGACACTATGCTGGAATCTTTGACAAAAAGCGTTCTTCGCAGTGCCGGTTCGCAAGTTGGGCGGCAATTGATTCGTGGGGTTCTCGGGGGCTTGTTTCGTGGAAGGTGACCGGGCTCATGCAACCCTTTCAACTCCACCAAGGTAGCATCATTGGCAAATGGAAGCTACCGCAGAAATCGAAATCCTGATACGGGCCAAGTACTCAATTCTCTACATGGTCTCGTGGGAAGAACGACGGGTTGAAGATGCCCTTTCAACCATCTGCAAAGGGCTAAATCGGACGCTGCATACTTGGTCCGTAACCCAAGGGATGAAGCCGGCAGTCGTTCGAACAAGCGGCCCAAGCAAACCGACGACCCTTCCATCTGAACTCGAAGTCCTTGCAACAATCCATGAATCATCTGAATACACCGTCTTTCTCCTCAAAGATTTTCATAACTATCTCAAAGACTATCGAGTCATTCGGTTGCTACGTGATCTAAGCGTAAGGCTAAAGGATCGGGCGCAAACAATTGTCCTAATGGGGCCCGTCCTCAATCTCCCTGTCGAGCTAGAAAAGGACATCACAGTGATTGATTTTGGAATGCCGAACCAAGCGGAAATCGGCCAATGCCTCGACCAAGTTGTTGAAGCCGTCAAAGGTGACGAAAAAATCAATGCGAAGCTCACAAAGCTCCAAAGGGAGACGCTGATTAAGTCCGCTCAAGGCCTGACTATTGACGAAATCGAAAATGTTTTTGCTCGAAGCTTTGTCGAGAAAAAGAAATTTGATGTCGAAGTAATCATGGAGGAAAAGAAACAGATTGTTAGAAAATCTGGACTCTTGGAATACCACGAAGCCGAAAACAATTTGTCAGATGTTGGGGGGATGGAACTGCTTAAAGAGTGGCTCGAACAGCGAACAGAAAGCTTTACCGATCGCGCCAAAGAATTTGGCATTCCGGCGCCAAAGGGAATTCTACTTTTGGGTGTTCAGGGCTGCGGAAAATCTCTGCTGGCTAAAGCTGTCGCAGCACATTGGCAACTGCCAATGCTGAAGATGGATGTGGGGCGAATATTCGGTTCATTGGTTGGTCAAAGCGAGGAAAACATGCGCCGTGCGATCAAGGTCGCCGAATCTGTTGCTCCCTGTATTTTGTGGGCAGATGAACTCGAAAAGGGTTTTGCAGGAATGTCGGGCAGTGGGGTCAGCGATTCGGGAACGACAGCCCGAGTTTTCGCTACATTCTTGACCTGGATGCAAGAAAAACAGAAGCCAGTTTTCCTCATCGCAACTGCCAATGATGTTTCAAAATTGCCGCCTGAAATGTTACGAAAAGGACGATTCGATGAGATCTTCTTTGTTGATCTTCCGGACCAGCCAGAACGAGAAGTCATTTTTGCCATTCACATCAAAAAGAGAAAGCGCGATCCAAAGAACTTCGACGTCAAAGCATTAGGCAAAGTTGCGATCGGGTTCAGCGGTGCCGAAATTGAGCAAGTTGTTGTTGGCGCGTTGTATCGCGCATTTGCAAAGAAGAAAGAACTCGCCCAGCAAGACCTCATTGACGAATCAGACGCCATCGTACCTCTAAGCGTAATGATGAAAGAAGAGATTGAAGAGCTGAGAGAATGGGCTTCGATGCGAACGCGCCCTGCGAGCAAGAGAGATGGGAGCTGATCTGGGATGACGTTGTGATTTGGGTGAAGTAGGTGAAGTGGGTGAGGTTGATGACCGGAATGATCTGACCGAATCGCTCAAGTCACCCAATTCACCCGCTTCACCCCCGTCACGAGTTCACCCCTTTCATCCCCATCTAGGGTAAACCCTCATTCATGATTGCAGTCGTGTTTCCAGGCCAAGGATCGCAAGTTCCGGGCATGGGCAAAGACCTTTTTGAATCGCATTCTGAGTCCAAAGCTGTTTTCGATGCCGTTCAGCTAGCGACTGGAACCGATATCGCAAGTCTCTGTTTCGATTCCGATGAAGAAACTCTCCGCCAAACTCAAAACGCTCAACTTGCACTTTTCACTTGCGGAATTGCATCCTACGAGGCATTAAAAGCAAACCTTCCAACCGAGCACTTTCTTGCGGGGCATTCGGTTGGAGAATACGCTGCGGTCGTGGCTTCGGGAGCGCTATTTATCGAGCAAGGCGCAAAATTGGTTCAGATTCGAGGAAATCTAATGGCCTCGGCAGGTTCCGAACGCCCTGGCGGAATGGCAGCAGTGCTGGGACTTGAAAGAGAAAAGCTTGAATCGGTTTGTCAATCCGCTTCGCAGCCAAACGATGTTGTTGTGATCGCGAATGACAATTGTCCAGGGCAGTTAGTGATTTCTGGCGACAAAACTGCTGTCGAACGAGCTAGTGGAATGGCGTCTGAAGCTGGTGCCAAGCGCGTTCTTCCACTCAAGGTGAGCGGCGCATTTCATTCGCCATTGATGCTAGAATCAGCACGGAAAATGGGCGAGGCGCTTCGAGGCGCCGCATGGAATGAACAGAAATTGATTGTTTTCGCAAACGTAACAGCGAGCCCTATTGAACACGGCATGGAATGGGCCAATCTTTTTGAAAAACAACTATTGAACCCTGTTCGGTGGACAGAAACGATTCAAAATATGTCAAAAGAAGGGGTAGATACGATCATCGAATGCGGGCCAGGAGAAGTACTCTGCGGGCTTGCTCGAAGAACTGATCCTTCGATACGAACCTTGAAAGTTGGAGATTCCGCCTCCCTTCAATCTACAATTCTAGCGCTCCAAAGCGAGGCGATTCAAGCATGATGGACTTTACAGGCCAAGTCGTAGTAGTGACCGGAGCCAGCCGTGGAATTGGCAAGTCTATAGCTGTGGCCTTTGCAAATTCCGGGGCGCAGGTGGCCTGTGTAGCCACCACAGTGCAAGGTGCGGCAAAGACCTCGAACGAAATTATCAGAAGTGGTGGCAAAGCTGCTTCTTATGCTTGCGATATTGGAGATTCCGCTTCCGTTGAAGCGTTTGTTTCAGAAGTTATCGGAGATTTAGGAACACCAACGGTTCTCGTAAACAATGCGGGGATCACCGCCGATAATCTAATGATGAGGATGAAAGATGACGATTGGGATCGAGTCCTCAATGTGAATTTAAAAGGGGCATTTCTGCTGATTAGAGCACTAAGTCGCCCTATGATGAAAGAGCGGTATGGCAGAATTGTGAATGTATCAAGTGTTGTCGGCCTACATGGTGCGGCAGGACAATCCAATTATGCGGCAGCCAAGGCTGGATTGATCGGATTGACAATGTCAGTTGCAAAAGAACTCGGAACTCGCGGGATTACCTGCAACGCTGTCGCGCCGGGTTTCATTCAAACTGACATGACAGGCGAACTTCCCGAAGAATTCAAGGCATACGTCGAAAAATCTGCACCAGCAGGAAGGCTTGGAACGCCCGATGACGTCGCTCCGGCAGTCCTCTTTTTGGCTTCAAAGGAAGCGGCATACATAACGGGTCAAACTATAACAATTGACGGTGGGCTATTCATCTAATCTGAGTAATTATAATGAAAGTAGGAATTGTTGGTGGGGGAATAGCTGGGTTAGGCGCTGCCTACACTCTCGCTAGAAAGGGGATTTCGAGCGTTGTATTTGAAAGAAACGACTTTTGCGGCGGGCGATGCAGCACGCGAACCATTGATGGATACGTTTTCGACCAGGGAGCAACAAACATCGCGCCAAGAGGCAAAACACTTGAGACAGTAATGCTTGATGAGATTGATGATAAGCAACTTGTACAGATAACTAAACCCATATACATCCATGAATCTTTGCGTGTTGCGGAAGGCGATCCGGCAAAAAATCAAACTGTACGTTACACGTACCGAACGGGAAACGTTACCCTTCCGCAGCTTTTGTCACGAGGAATTGACGTTCGTTACGGTTCGACGGTGCTTGAGCTTCGGAAGCGAATTGAAGGAGGCTTTCGAGTTCTTAACGAGGATTTCGATGCAGTCATTCTCACTCCTCCGGAAAAGATGTGCCAAATGCTTTTGGCTTCAATTGGAGAGTTCCGTCCTATCAACAACATTTACTATCGTAAATGCATCAGCGTTATGCTCGGCTATGAGTTACCGACTCCAGAGACTAAGTACCACGCCTTGTTAGACATCGAACAACGCCATCCATTGACATGGATGTGTCTAGAATCGGCGAAATGCCCAGGCCGCGCTCCTCAAGGATGCACTTCGATCGTCGCACAAATGAGCTCTCAATTTAGCGAAATGCATTTCGATTCCAAAGAAGAAAAGATTGTTGAAGAAACTGGCGTTTATATCCAACGTCTTTTTGGTGCGGAATGGAGTTCTCCCGCGGTTACAGATATCAAAAGGTGGAGATGGAGCCAACCCGAAATGAGCGCGATATTTGAGACTGTTAATGCAGGCAGCACAAATCTTTTGGTCGCTGGCGATGGCGTAACCGGGGGTCGAGTAGAGAACGCCTTTGAATCTGGCTATAAGGCTGCTATGATGCTTGTAAAATTAAGATGAGACTACATCGAAAATGTGCCCTAATTGCAACGGTATTCCTCACTTTCATTATCGCATCACAAGCAATTTCTCAGGTTAGGCTCAAAGCCACTTCTTCGGGCCTTCCTGAATCTGTCGTTACGTATTCGCACAAGCTAACCGCAGAAGGTTCAAAAGTAATTTCCCTGACCATGGACTTTTCTGGGCGAGAAGGACGTACCGTGAGAGTTCGAACCGAACGTACTTACGCCAAAGATGGTTCTCCGGTCCGTGTCTTTCAAGAAACAATTTCCCAAAGGCCAGCTTTTCGAGTTTCCGTGACGGTCACCTTTGATGCCAAAGGAGCTCACGCAGTGGTTGACGAACGCGGGAAACGAACGGTCAAAGATATTCCGCTCGTGAATACTGCGCCGCGCAAGTGCACGAACGAGTTCTGGTTTTTGAGGGACAAGCCAAAGGTGGGGCAAAGAGAGAAGTACTACCACTTCGATGCAACGAAGCTAGAGTGGCGGATATCAGAACTGACTTATATGGGTCCGACAAAGGTGAAAGTCGCCGGCGTTCAGGTTGCAGGGCATCTAGTTCGTTCGCCAGAAGGTGAAGCCGTTCTTGATGATAAGGGGCTTCCCATTCGGCTTGATTATGGTGTGGTTACGATGGTTAGGGTCGGGTGAAGGATGAAGGGTGAAGGGTTTTGGGTATTGGGTGAAGGGTATTGGGAACAGAATTACTGACATCCGACAACCGACAACTGCCAACCGCTAACTGCCTACCGCCAACTGCTAACCGCCACCATTCTTGCACCTATGCTGCCTCAACTGTTTTCGGATGCCATGCCCGAACTTGGTTTCGTCCGGCTGCTTTAGCTTCATATAATGCTTGGTCCGCCGCCGCCATCATTGCATCCAAATTCTCAAATTCCTTTGAATAAGCCACTACGCCAAAACTAGCGGTAATCGGCCGATAGTCGTTTTCTATCCCTTCGATTGCCGCTCGGAGTTTTTCGGCAAAGAAGAGGCCGTCAGCCAGGCTACTTTGCGGTAGAACAATCGCCATTTCTTCGCCGCCAATGCGGGCGCAAAGGTCTGTGTGCCGAGATTGACTGACCATTGTATTGGCAACCTTGATTAGAACTTCGTCACCGACGGCATGGCCAAAATTGTCGTTAAAGCTCTTAAAGTGGTCAATGTCTAGGGTCAAAATAAGAAACGTACATATCGAATTGGAAGCACGTACCATGTGCATTTCTACAAATTCGTTGAACGCCCTGCGATTCGCAAGGCTAGTCAAAAGGTCTGTCATTGCTTCTTCCTTCAATTTGCTACGATTATCGAGAAGGGCATTCTTCTGCATAGTCAGAACCGAAGCATATTGTTCAAGCGCCACTTTAGTCTCCGTCAACTCGGCGGTCCGTTGCACAACAATATCCTCGATTGCCGTCACCCGGCCCGATACGACTAGGAGAAAGGCGCCAAGAATGCCGGTAAACAGCAATCCGCCAGCGAGCACGAAGTAGGTCATCATGCTCTGATGGGTGGCGATGAAGCCAGCCGATGGTGTGAGCTGCAACTCCCAATTTCGCCTAGCAACTTGCAAAGTACTGCTCCATCCAAGTTCGCCCAGAATCGGTGCCGATTCAGCAGAATTTCCGAAAATGATCTGCCGCTTACCGCTAGAATCAATGTCAGAAACTACGGCCATGAGGTCGTCATTCTTGTCAAGTTCAATTGCTGTGCTTAGCATATTTTCTAGTTTGAATACTGCAGATACGTAGCCCAACAAGACTGGTTTGACCGCGTCTTGCTTGTTCTCGTAAATCGGAGCGAAAACGACCATTCCATATTCATCACGAATTGATTGGGCAAGGTGAATCGGTCGCGTGCCAACTTGACTGCCAGACTTCGCAGCAAGCTGCAACGGCTCTTCGCGCCCAGGTGCTTGTCTAACATTTAGCCCCAATACCCTTTTGTTTTCCGCGAGGGGCTCAACATATGAGATCACCACGTATTCTTCCATTGGTTTGGCTATGGACAGTTTGCCCTCTTCTGAAATCTCGGTGATACGAAATCCAGGAGCCTCCGCCCGCATCGCCTGTTCGAAGGCTACGCGCTCGGAATGCTGAATGACCTTGGTAAACGAAAGTGCGCTGATCGCAGGGTAACGCTTGAGAATACTCTCGACGAATGCTTTAAATTCTTTACGGTCAACTTCTTTCGATGCCCTAAATAAGTCCTGAATCGAATGAAGCACCTCAACATAGTTATCGAGGTTTTTTGAAAGTCTGGATTCAGTCCTTTGGGCAACCCTTTCAAAATCTGCCTTTGCAATTCCCCGCTCTCTTGAGCTAACAAGGAAAAAGCACAGAACAGCCGCACCGAAAGTAACAACAAGCGGCAAGCCAACGGTCAGTCGGCGTTCTTTCCAAATTGCCCTTGGCTCCCCAGTCCAGATCAATGCAAGCGGCGTAAAAACGAGCACACCGATGGTATTGCCAACCCACCATGTCCACCAGCTAAAAAGGCCAGTAGCGGATGGAAACACTCCAAGCAACATTAGGGCTCCGACCCCGATGGTAGCGTTGACCACGCATCCGATCGGACCACCGAGCAAGAGAAGTTTGACGATGTCTGAATCTCGATTCAGCATCGCCGGAAACCCAACAAACCTTCGGACTAGCCATGCCGACGCAATTGCTTGAAGACTTGCACCGCCAGCGATGCTCACCGCTAATGCGACTGATCGCAATGTGGCCTCGGTTGTGCTTGAATCGAACGAAGTACCAATGTTTACAAGGAAGGAACCGAGGAGAACCCCTGGCCAAGCCCTATATCCAAACACTAGTAAACAAGCTAAGGCGATGCCCGATGGCGGCCACACGGCTGTCGCGTATCCGGGTGGAACAGCGAGCAGAAGCCCTAGCCGACCTGAGATGTAGTACGCCAATGCGACTAAAAGGACCGTGCCAACCCACGTTCTCCAAAATGCCAAAAACCCATTCATCCAAATTAGTTATCGGTACTATTGGCAAGTTGTATAGGTTGAATCACATCAAAGTTGGACTCGAACCCAAAGAGACCGAAATCTTTTAAATAGAGGGACCGTCACTTCTTCCAAATCGGCTGAGTCCCGCCAGGAATGGTTGCCGTTCCTGCATTTTCGAGTTCTAATACTTCGATCACATTTTCGCTTTTCCACAGCCAGCATCCCGGTACAAAAAGTGCCTGTTGCGCCCCAATCTTCCAATACCGCCCAAGGTTGTGAGCGTTTACCCACATTACGCCTTTTGTCCAGCCGGACAAATCCAAGTAGCCGTCTCCTATTGCCTTCAAATTTACTTTTGCGCGATTTTACTTGCTGCAATGAATGGAGCGCAGGCTCAAATTGGTCGCAGCTTTCTAGTTCATTTGCCTCAGCTCCGCATTTTTGGGTCCCCGGACGTCCACCTCCGGCCAACAGCATAACATTTCGCTTAACTGCATAGAACTGTCTGAGTAAAACTCAGAACACGAGTTGCACTTTCTATTGCAAACATGCACGATCTACTTTAGTAAGTTTGAATCATGATCAGCCGGACGTGGACGTCCGGGCACCAGAATGCGGAGCCGAAATTCAGGAGTGAGTGAGTTTTGTAGACATTGAGCTCAGCGCTCCATTCCGCGCTCAGAAGCCTTCTCCGGGTACCATCTTGGACTGTGAGTCGGTAGCTCAGTTGGTAGAGCAACGCCCTTTTAAGGCGTGGGTCCTGGGTTCGAGTCCCAGCCGACTCACCAAACGCTCGGTTGTCGGTTTTCCGTTATCCTCGAACTAATTTGACCCAGGTCCAGCAACCCTTATTCCAAGTCGAGACAACCAACAACCAATAACCAACAACAAATAACCAAAAACAGGAGAAATTCTGTCCTACTTTTGCGGACTAAATCTCGGGAATGAAAAATCCCCTAAATCCTTAGATACGGATTTCATTTCGCTGCCATCTCGGTTGATCGTCCAAATCGCTCTTTGATCCTTTTCGTTGTATTTGATGAATACGATCTTGTTCGAATCCGGCGACCAAGCCGGTTCATAAATTTTGTCCTGAACTATAGGAGTCGGAGCGCTTGCAGCGTTTTCTGTGAAAGGCATCACAACCAAAGTTCTAGGTTCGACTTGTCCCCTTGTCATATCAAGGCGACCATCTACGATCATGAACATTGAACCATCGGGAGAAATGCTTAAACGGTGAAACGCGTTGTCGTCAGATTTCGATTGAATCATCACAGTGGTTGCCTCGTTGGCTGTCTGCGGTGAACTCATTTTTGCCGGGTCAACCATCGCAATCATGTGCCGAAATGGCAAGACCAGCTTGCCACCTTTGATATATTCGCTCGGCGGATTTTGCTCGTCAAAAAGTCGAAAATTGAGCACCAAGAACAAAATTTTTCCTGTTACGGGATCAATGTCGAATTCAACTTTGTCGCCCGCAACGAGCGGGATCGGAGGGTTTGTGGAATTCAGTTCTTGAAGCATGAGCGTTTCGCCAATTTCGCGACGCATGATTGCTACGACAAATTTTTCGTCAGGCGTCCAACGTGCTTCCTTAAAGCTCATACCAAGTTTTTGATAAGCAGTATCAAATTGACCTGCTGCGCCACTCTGGTCGTCAGTCGCAACTCGATCTTTTGCAACTGGGGGAAGGACTTGCTGCGTGGTGGCTGTAACAGGATTGAATTCAAGAACAAATCCTCCCGAAATAACCAGCGCCTTTTTGTTTGCATTCGGTGAACTGTTTGGCAAGAAGCTTAGGTTGCCTTTACTTCGAGAATTATAAGTCTTGCGAGAAAGGTGGGCGGCATCTATGTTCCATCGAAAGATGTTTTGAGCATTTTCGACGCGATCGCTGATAAAGAATAGCCTGTTGCCGTCCGGCCGCCATACAGGATCTTTGTCTGAATATCCGGCTTTGTACTCAGGGCTTTCGACCATTGTCCCGTCTGGTTTGAAAAGAACGACTTTCGAGCCGTCGTCCAGCATTTGGGTTGACGCAATAAAGCCAACGGTGTGATTTTCGGCAGGCATGTCAATGTCGCGGCTCCACTGCCCATAAAATTGATAACCGTAGATGAGGCACGCTACTACGAGCGCAAGAATGGCTGAACGAGAGATCATCTTTCGCAGATTTTTTGGTTGAGTCAGTTTCGACATAGTTACTATCCAGATGGTAAGAGGGAATCGTCTTCTTTCAACCGTACCCCGTTCAGCCAATCTAAGCCACGCATCCGCGGTTTGCCTTCAGGCGAAACGGCCACAAAGATTAAGCTTCCACCTTCAAAAGCAACGATTGGATCAGGCGACCGTCTCAAAATCGTCCCGGGGATACCAGTTTCCTCGCTATTTCTCACTTCGGCGAGTTTCAATCTGCCCAATTTTGTCACAAGGAATGCTCCAGGCGAAGGCGTGAAGGCTCGAAATCGGTTGTATTCGATACTAACATCGCCGCTAAATGAAAGTTCCCCTTCAATTCGTTCGACCTTGGGCGCATACGTTGCCTCTACGGAATTTTGAGGCGTCCTCGAGTAGTTCCCTGATACGATTTTGGGCATCCAGTCTTGCGCTAACTTGGCTGCTATTCCTCCGAGTTTCAATTCAACTTCGCCATACGTTTCGTCCGGCTCAATTGGGCAAGTTGAAATGGAAATTATGTCGCCAGTGTCCATTCCCCGATCCATTTGCATTAGGGTCACGCCAGTTTCCGCTTCCCCATTTTGAATGGCTCGCTGAATTGGAGCGGCACCCCGATATTTTGGCAAGATCGAGCCATGGAGATTGATGGCACCGCAACGGGCTGCTTCCAATAGAGCTTGAGGAAGAATTTGACCGTATGCAGCCACCAATAAGACATCAAATTCCTCGCTCCGGATTCTCTCAATGAACTCAGCGGAACGACACTTTTCGGGAGTTTCCACTGGCAAGCCCAATTGAATGGCAGCTTGTTTAACTGGGCTACACTGCAGTTTTAAGCCGCGCCCAGATTGGCGGTCTGGCTGAGAAACAACCAAACTGATCGAATCTGACAAACGCTCCAATGTCGGAACTGCAAAGCTTGCGGTGCCAAAAAAAGCGATTTTCATTCTTCGGGCGCTTCCGGATTCATCCAATGGAGAGTCGCCAAATCAACTTTGTCAATAAAAAGAATTCCGTCGAGATGGTCAATTTCGTGCAAGACAATTCGAGCAGGCATTCCTTCAAGTTCTAAGACGACTTCGTTTCCCTTTCGGTCAAAAGCCTCGACTTCGACAAATTCTGCTCGAATGACGTCGCCATAAAGTCCCGGTATCGAAAGGCAGCCCTCCTCGGCGATTTGCTCGCCTTCCGATTTTGTGACTACAGGATTGATTAACGCCATCGGCTTATGCCCGGCGGGGGCGACAACAATCATTCGCTGCAAGATTCCAAGCTGCGGAGCCGCCAACCCGACGCCATTTGCCCGCTTCATAATGCGAATCATGTCATCGAGAACCAGACCGACCTTTTTAGTCAGCTTCGAGACCGGTTCAGCACTCTTTCGCAGCACCGGGTCTGGAATCTTAATGACAGGACGTTCGGCGCTGAGTTCGTAAAGGAATTTGTATTCGTCAGGCACGACGATTTGCATAAGAGAATTAAACCCGCTTAGCTAGCTTTCGCGTCGAAACAGCAATGCCCGCTCGATCCTCATCAGGTCTTTTGTCGAATTTAAGAACTCAAAACCACACCCTGCAAATATCTTGCGAACGTCATCGGCCATTCCCCATCCCGTTTCTATCAGAACAAACCCAGGCATATTCAAGCACTTTGGGGAATCTCTCGCAATCCACCGATAAGCATCTAGTCCATCTAGTCCCGCATACAGGGCAATTTCAGGTTCAAATTTGGCGACTTCGGGCATAAAAATCTCACCTCTCTTAAGGTAGGGCGGATTTGAAACGATCAAGTCGAACTTGCGGCCGACTATTTCTGTAAAACCATCGCCTTCCAACCATTCGACCTTGGCAGAAAGCGAATCTCCGTTTTGACGAGCAATTTCAAGTGCTGATTGGCTCATTTCGGAACCGACAATTCTGGCTTCTGTTTCAAGATCGAGGCTAATTGCGATGCACCCGCTCCCAGTGCAGAGATCGAGAACAGATTGGATGGAACTGTCGCTTTTGATGAACTCGATCGCAGCATCAACCAAACATTCGGTTTCTTGACGCGGAATCAAGACACCCGGACCAACATGAAACTCATGACCATAAAACTCCCTTTTGCCAGTAATGTAGGCAAGAGGCTCCCTTGCTACCCTTCTTTGCAAGAGTTGTTCTCCCTTTAAGCCAGATAATTCTGCTTCTGGATGCGCGATCACCCAAGACCTGCTTTCGCCAAGAATGTGTGCGGCTAGAACCTGCGCTTCTAGCCTTGCGCTCTCAATTCCAGCAGTTTTGAAGCGGCTTTCTGCTAGAGCAATCCATTCGTCCGCTCTCACTCTGGTTCTTCTTGGCTATAAGCCTTTCCCAATTTTAGGAAATTTCGACAAGCGAAAATGATGAAGACAACTCCAATAAGGAATAGACAAAGAGCTCGAAACAGACCTATCCAAATGAGAGAACTAGCTCCTGTCAGTTTAAAGGAAGACGAAAATGCTTCCGCTGCAAATCCAAATGCAACGATTGATGAGAAGCTCTGAAAAACGATAAGAAGTACTCGTCGCACGTCATATTGTGAACGGAGATTCACTTCCCGGTTTTGTTCGGATTTATCCAAATTCGGTAAACTCCAAGTTAAGACTTTCGCGTGATCACGTGAAAACAAGCGAGGATTTCTTATCGAAACGAGTTCAGCGGCAAGTGTGCAATCGAAAGAAACAGCACTTACTCCGTCAAAAACATACATGCAAGCCTTGATTTTGCAAAAGCCTGGCGCGATCCTTCTCGATTCGATTCCGATTCCAACTCCCGGGCCTGGCGAAATTCTCATTGAAGTTCGGGCGGCAACTACTTGCGGAACTGACCTCAAGGCTTATCTAAGGGGCCATCCTCAGATTCCAATGCCTGGCGTACTTGGTCATGAATATTCCGGAGTTGTCGCAGCTATTGGCGAGGGTGCCCCGTTTGCCGTCGGCGATGCAGTCATGGGCGTCCATTCGGCGCCATGCCAAACCTGTTTTTGGTGCTTCAAGGGGCAAGAAAATCTTTGCGAAAGTATTATGGCAACGAAAGTTTTGGGCAGCTACGCCGAATTTCTTTTAGTTCCAGAACGCATTGCTAGGCTCAATGTTTTTCCGAAGCCGGCCTCGCTTCCATTTGCTCAGGCATCGCTTTTGGAACCGCTGAGCTGCGTCGCACAAGGGATTGACAACTTGAAACCCGATCCTGCCGACCGAGTTTTGATTATCGGTCCTGGTTCGATTGGGCTCATGTTTGCCGCCGCCCTAAAACATATCGGGATCAACGATGTGACGCTTGCAGGACGCAACAGAGCCCGCCTTGAGGTTGGCGAATCGTTAGGAGTAAAGACCGTATACAACGGCGATCTGGATTCGCATATTGGACAAGGTTTTGACGTTGTAATCGAATGTACTGGAAGTGTTGAAATTTGGGAATCCACTCCGAAATACGCTCGAAGAGGTGGCACAATCGTGCTATTCGGCGGATGCCCTTCGGGAACTACTGCCACGTATGACACTAAGAAGTTGCATTACGACCAGATCAAACTGATCAGCCCATTTCATTTCGGAACGCAGGCAGTTCGTTCAGCTCGAAGATGGCTGATGGACCCAACGATGGACCTTTCACCTCTTCTTTCGGGCGAAAAATCGCTGGAAGAAGCTAGCGAAGTTTTTGAATTGCTTAAGGATGGGAAAGGGTTGAAATACGTTTTTCGGCCATGAAACTCGCCCGATACATCGGCAACGGCCAAGTCGAAATCGTTGATGAACAACGCCCTTCCCTGCCATGCGGCGGGCTAGTCCTTCGAACCGAAGCCTGTGGGCTTTGCAGCGGCGAGCTGATGGATTGGTACATGGATCGCAAATTGCCTCACGTTTTGGGGCACGAGATTTGTGGGATCGTCGTCGAGTCTGACGATGCTCGTTTCCCTATCGGATCAAGAGTTGCTCCGCATCATCATGCGCCTTGCCTCGAATGCGAAGATTGCAACAATGGCAGACACGTTCATTGCCGACAATGGCGCGAAACCAAGCTAATCCCTGGCGGCATGTGCGAATTCGCCGCGGTGCCAAAAGAGAATTTGAACGACACCTACCGCGTTGATAATTTTAGACCTCGAGACGCGGCACTTCTTGAACCGTTGGCGTGCGTGATGAAATCTATCTCTCGCGGCAATCTCGAAAGCGCAGGTTCGGTCTGTGTGATCGGATTGGGCGTAATGGGACTCATGCATTTAGCGGTTTTGGATCGGAACGCATTTGGGATTGACACTTCTGAAAAGCGTGTTTACTGGGCGAAAAAACAAGGTTTTCGGGCGGAGACAAGTTCTGAAAAGGCTGATGCTGTCGTAGTTTGCCCGGGAACTCCGGATGCATTTCAAAAGGGGCTTGACATCGTAAAGCCCGGCGGAACTCTTGTAATGTTTGCACCGTTTTCTCCTAGCGAATCGGCGAAATTGAATTGGGATCAGATATATTTTGACGAAATTCAGATTGTGCCGAGCTATTCGTGTGGCCCTGACGATATGGAATCTGCTCTTCGTTTCATGCAAATAGGAGCGATTCGAGCTGAAAGTTTGGTAAGTGATTTTATTGAGATTGAGGAGCTTCCAAAGGCTTATGCAGCAATGAAGAATGGCGACATCTTGAAGGCGATGGTGATTTTCTCGTGATGTTGCTCGTGCGTCTCGCACGAGTTTCCCCATCCTTAAGTTCAAGAACTCTCGTGCGAGACGCACGAAGCACACAATTGGATAGACTCAAAACTCGATTTCAAACGTAGAATTATAAGGATGATCACTTCCGCACTCGCCCTATTGACTTTTGGCTCCATGAGTCAGGCGTCCGTGTGCCTATTGCACCCAGCCGATCCTAAAATTGCCGCCATCGAATCGGCCGCATGGGCAGAATGGCAAGACCAGAAATCAAAAGAGGAAGCTCGCCATCAAGAAGACCTGAAAGGCGACGTCGAGATGGGAAAGAAGTATGCCGAAAAAGCCGACAAAGAACTCAAGGCCTCAAAAAACCAAGAAGCAATTGATCGCGTAAATCGTGTCGCCGGAGAACTAGCGGCAATTGCCAATGCAAATCCAATCACAGTTCTTTGGGGTGACAAACGACTGAACCCCTACGCCTACCAGATCAAGGTTGTTGAAAAGGATGAGGTCAATGCTTTTTCACTTCCTGGAGGATACATTTACGTTTACGATGGCCTCCTCAAATTTTGCGAAAGTGATGACGAACTGGCGGGTGTATTGGCACATGAAATCGCACACGCTTCATGCCGCCATTTGGCAACACTGCAGAAAGAACAAAGCAAGGTTGACATCTTTACCCTCCCGCTAATTCTTATTTCTTTGCTTTCTGGCGGTGAAGCCGGCCAGGGTGGGATTTTGCTTGGCACATTGGCGAATCAGGCACTCGCAAGCGGTTGGGGCCAAAATGCTGAGAGGGCTGCCGATTATGCTGGTTTCCAGTATACGTTAAAGAGCAAATACAACCCAGTTGGAATGCTGACTTTCATGGAAAAACTGGGAAGAAACCAGCGCACCATTGAAGCCATTGATTGGGGAATTTATCGAACTCACCCGCCATCAAAAGAACGTGCATCGGCGATTGAATCTTACATTTTGGGCGCGCAATTGCCTGTCAGACGAAGCCAAGTTTCAACAGACTATCGTGCTACTGTAGCCGTTGACGTTTCAGGAGTCGTTAGCATCAAATTTGCGACTCGATCGCTGTTCACATTGGGCGGCGAACTCGCGAAAACTAGGGCGGAAGCCATGGTTCCAGTCTTGAATGAATTCTTTGACAATGTGCCCGACCTTTTTGAAGTTAGCGTTTCGGGAACTTCTACAATCACTTACCGTAGACAGCCTCTTTTGACATTGACGGAAGAGGACGCAGCTGCCACGAAAGTTAGCCTGGACGATCTAACGGGCGCAGCGGCAAGGGCGATCAAAAGGGAGCTTTATTTGTTGGCATTTCGAGTTTGGGATGCTAGGTGAATTGTAGGGTTTTGGGTATGGGGTATAGGGTCTTGGAATAGCTAAGCGTCGAAGGCGTAGCCTGCAATCAAGTCATTCAACTCATCCAATCGATTTCCAAACCCCAAACCCAGACCCCAAACCCAAAAACGCGCTACCATATAGCAGAGGACTTCTCGCATGAATTGCCTAATCGTTGCCGCGCTTCTTGGATTCGGTACGCAATCCGAACCCACGATCACTTACACCTGCCCCGGCGTTCGCGCGAAGTTGGTGTTCGAAGAGCTTTCCAAACAGGCTGGGCAAACGTTGCTGATCGGGCAAAGTTTGGCAGAAGAGCCGATCATTTTGAGGCTCGACAAAGCTCCACTTGCCAAGACTATGGATCGCCTGGCCTTTGCACTGAATGGGGAATGGGTGAAGGAAAAAGAGGGAACAAGACTGGTCGCGAAGAAGCTATCACCAGAAGAAACTCCTTACAATTTGCGACTTAAGAAAATTATTGCTATGCAAAAGGCAGCAAAGGATGAACTGGCAACTACCAAGCCTTTCGATGCAAAATCGGCCTCTACACTCGTCAGCGAACTTGAGGCATATTTTAAGAAACTCAATTCTCAGCAGTTAGATGAAAGCACTCCCTATGAGTCGGGTAACGAGTTTGAGGAACGTGGTCCCGACATTGTCTTTGGCAAACAGATACTCCTAATGCTGGATCCAAAGAGACTAGCTGAATCTGAGAATCGTGAACGAATCGTTTGGAGCACTCACCCCACAGCGAGGCAGCGACCTGCGCCTCCAGGAGTGTGGAAACTGGCCGTATCGTATCTCCAACAATCGTTGTTGTGGCGAAATCAACTCCAAAGAAACTCCGATCTTTTAGGAAGGCTCAACGAATATTCGTATGCCTTTAGCCACCTGATTCCCTATTACTTAGATGAATCGCTACAAAGCTCTCGATCTTTAACGCAACCGATAAAGTTGAACATCGAAACCTACTCTTTTAGCGGAAGATCAATAATCTTACAAATGACATTTTTGAACCAGAATTCCAAAGTAGTTCAAGAGTCATTTTCCATGTTTTCGGAACCAACAGGCTCAATTTCGAGTCCGCTTCCAGATCCAGTTTTGAAGCCCATGGAGAAACCGATTGTCATTAGATCGCTGGCACTCGAACTGTCAAACCTAATTGCGTCGTGGCAGCTAGCCCTTTCATCGGACGTTGGCGATTACAATCCACCAAAATTTTCAAAAGAATTTTTGAATGCATTGACACACCCTGAAATTACTGACCCTTTGGCAATTTCAGCAGGCCCCACTTTGATCCAGTACGCTGAAGAGAAAGGTGAACAGCTTGTTGCTGTTTTGAGCGATTCGCAAACTTACGGTATTCGAGCAAACCCAGAGGGCGTTCTCGACCAAAGCCGCTTTCTTCGTTGGTTTCGGCCAGGAAATAGAGACTACAGAGTTGAGAATCGCGATGGTTGGATTACGATCGGCTTAATTACTCCGATCAGTTTAACTGGATATTCAGCCCTGAAAAGGATGCCCCGAAATAGCTCTGGCCCTTTTCTGCGACAAGTCATCAAAGATAATTTCGTGAGCATTGAAACTGCATCCACCTTCTTTGAAGCTCTGCAACCTGATCCATCGTCAGTTTCCTATCTTTCAGTTGCATTCCCGCTCGATAGATTGCAAATTAACTCGGAAATATTGGATGACTCCAGCTCCATAACAGCTCTGCAACTCTTTTCGTCACTAAGCCCATTGCAAATGGTAGCAATCAGGAACGGTGAAGAACTTGGCTTCAAGAACTTGAGCGAAAAGCAAAAGACAATACTTCGATACGAGCTTTTTGTAAAGCTAATGCCTCCGCTAACTATGGGCGGGGAAGAGAGATCACTTTTTGGCGGTGATTTCCTGTCTAATGAGCTTGGCTACTTGGAACCTACAGAACGTTACGCCCCTGACATCCACCCTAACGCTCGGATGAAAGTGGCATTCAATCCGAATCCAATTGTCGAGGCATTAGGAGCTGACTCCGATGGAGATCAGATAAGTCGTAATTTCTCCCCAAGTGAACTTCTCAAAGGCCTCGAAGCAGAGGCGCAAGAGGGAGCTCAATTAAAGAAGTTTCGGGTTCTAAATCGCAGAACACTTACTATTTTGATTCAGCTTGACAAGGAAATTGCGATGAAATTTGAGGCGACGGAAGTGCGAGGTAATTCTCCATTTGTTGATTCCATAGACAAACTCCCCTCTGAAATTCTGCAACAGATTCGCAAAGATATGGCGAAGTACAAGGCGCCGGGATTTTTGAAGCGGGCTTCCTAAGAGGTATGGGTTGTATAGGGATGCGAGGTAGGTCATTGGGTCATTGGGTCATTAGTTTGGCAGTTGGCAGATTGTGACGCATGGGACAAAAGTGTCATAAGGGACGTATGCTTCAAAAAAATCCAAAATCCGTCAGCGACCCTACGACGCAGTAACCCCATGACCCAACAACGTCATCCATAATACAATCAGCATCATGGAAGAAATTACTGCCGAATACGCCGCGAAAGAGCTTGCAGATCGTCCCCCACTCCGAATCTCGCCGCAAGTGACCGTCGCTTGCAAATCTGACCTGGGCAGAGTGCGGGAGAACAACGAAGACAAGTTCGAATACTTCCTCGCAGGCGATGATGCGACCTTGGCGTTTCGGGGGCATATTTTCTTAGTTTGCGATGGGATGGGCGGCCACGCAGCAGGACAAATCGCAAGCGAACTCGCCACAAAAACCTTTATAGATGTTTATTTAAATCATCCATCCGCCAATACCGAAGAAGCTCTCGCGGCGGCAATCAAAGCCGCAAACAGGTTTGTTCTCGATGTTGCCCGTGCCGTGCCATCGCGTCGTGGCATGGGGACCACGATGAGCGGCCTGATTCTTTTGCAAGACAAAGCGCATATCGTTCAAGTTGGCGATTCCCGCGTTTACCGTTTGAGAGAAGGAATTTACGAGCAATTGACAAATGATCATGGGTGGGTGGAAGAGGCGATTGCCCGCGGCGAAATCCCTCCAGAAGCAGCTGAAGACCACCCCTACAAGCACGTTCTGACTCGTGCAGTTGGAACAGAAGATTCCGTCGAGCCAGACCTCTTTGAATTTGACTCAAAGGCTGGCGATGTGTATTTGTTATGCTCCGATGGACTCACGAACCATGTGAAGGATCACGAAATGCTAGAAGTCCTTACCACTATGGGTCCTAGCGAGGCGGCTTGGAAACTGGTTGGCAAAGCGCTTTTCGATGGCGGAAGCGACAACTGCACAGTGATGATTGTTAGGGTAGATGAGCTTAGGGAAGTGTGATTGGGTTATCGGTTGTTGGTTGTTAGCAGTAGGCAGTTAGCAGTTAGCAGACGGCATTTCACGCCAGTTTGAACTGCTTTCCAACAACCAAGAAGCAATAACCAATAACTAATAACCGACAACCAACAACCAACAACCGATAACAATTCCCTACTCAATCGAAAGCGATTCCGCTCTAGTCATCGTCCGGCAGACCCAGCTCTGAATCCTGGGCCTTGATCTTAGGTTGTGGTTCGCAGTTTCGGCAGCCGATTTCGATACAAAAATCCCAAAAACCGCCGACCCAGAACCGCAAAGCTGCACTTGCTTTGCACCAAGAAACTGAAGGTGCTTCATCCAAAACTCGCATTCTCGAGGCATCACACGTTCAAAGTCGTTATGATTTGTGCCATCAAGTGGAAAGCCGAGCCAAGGAAACGGATCTTCATCTAAAGCTCGATAAGCTTCAGCAGTCGAAATGGAAACATCTGGCTTTACTACAACAAGCCAATTCTCTGGAGCGTCATCAAGTGCAGACAACAATTCGCCGTATCCTTCGCCAATTGCTCTTCCCCCGACTAAGAAAAACGGAACATCTGCGCCAACTGCACAGGCAACTTCGAGAAGCTTTTCATTTGAAAATGGAATTGGCGCAAAACGATTGATCGCCCGCAAAAGGCCTGCGGCATCACTAGAACCTCCGCCGAGTCCTGCTTGACTCGGAATTCGCTTCTCTAAATGCACTGAAAGTGGTGGCACATCGCCAAATTCTCGTAACAAGTTTTGAGCCATCGCAACGGTGTTGGAAACTGGCAAATCGGGCCAATTGCAAGTCAATCGGTCTTCATTTGCTGATTCAATCGTCAGTGTATCGAACAAATCTATGGCCTGAAAAATAGTACGAATCGGGTGATAGCCTACTTCATCTCTCGGACCCACAGACAGGAACAGATTGACTTTTGCCGGGCAACGAACTGTAACGCGCATCTAAATGTCGCGCCCCAATCGGCTTGGGTCCTGGGCGTCATTCGGAATCGGCGGTGGCATTGCGGCAATCATAGTCGGGTAGGGCTGAAGCTCCAACTCTTCAAGCGCCAAGTCTATCGCATGCAGCTGCATTTTAGCTTCCGACATGGCTTCCAAGAATTCCTGAGACGACAATTCCGGCGATCTTCCAACGAGACGGTAACCTATCATCTTCATTCGCAGAGTGTCCACTGTAGTCATGAAAACCGCGCATTGGGCTTCTGTGCGTTGAACACCAGCCATTACCGCACCAAACTGTTGACGGTATTCAGCAATGTTTTTGTCCGCAATTCGATAAAGCTCTTTGGCCTGTGCATCATGCGAAGGTGCCATCCAAGGTGGCGGATCAGTGTAGAGTCCCTTTTCGGTTTGCGAAACTTCGTGAGAAATCATATCTGCACGGCGGAGAGCACAATAGAGTGACTTTGCAACACGCGAAACCGTTTTCGGCATTTCTTCCCAATCGCCGACTTTGTCGCGCTTCATGCGGTCTCGAACTTCGTCAAACAGCTTCAAACGATCAACGCATCCATTCCAGAGTGCTTCAAACCGGCGCATGAGCCATCGCTTTTTTAAAGCAGCGTTGTAGCCTCTTAGAAAATGAAAGCCAAATATGGGTCCAAAAACCCATAACCAAACTTCGATCGGTGCGCCCTCTGAGGCAGCCAAGATGAGAAGTGCAAATACGGAAAGAAAGGCAGTTCCCACGACGCGTCCTGAACGCATCATTTCTTGAGTGAGTTGCCTTCGATCTTGGAGACGAATGTCATCCATATTCATTTCCTTACGCAAAAGAGGGCCGGAGCGTGGCATCCAACGCCTTTTCTACCGCCCATGCCGTTTTCAAAAGTGCGTCATCTTCCAAATTTGGGCTCATTAACTGCAATCCAACGGGTAATCCTTCGCTCAATCCGCAAGGCAACGAAATTGCTGGAAATCCGCCCATATTTGCGGGAATCGTGCAGAAATCAAGCTGCTTTAATGCCATTGGGTCGTTGATCAATTCTCCTATTTTGAAAGCGACAACAGGGCTTGTCGGCCCTAAAATATGGTCTACCATTTGGAAAGCAGCATTGAATTCTCGCTGCATGAGCCCACGAACCTGCTGAGCTTTTACATAATAAGCATCGTAATAACCAGCGGAAAGAGCATAGGTTCCGATCATGATGCGCTGCTTTACTTCATGTCCAAATCCTTGAGCTCGGGACTTTTCGGTGGTTTCGATGTGGCCTGCGCCATCAACGCGCAAACCGTACCGAACTCCATCGAATCGAGCCAAATTGCTGCTGGCTTCGGCGGGAGCAATGATGTAATAAGTTGTTACGCCGTACGCGATGCTGGGCAAGTCGAGTTCGACGAATTCAGCCCCAGCTTGTCTCAATGTTTCGATCGCTTTTAGCACGCTTTCGATCACGCCAGGCTGCATTCCTTCGCCAAATAGCTGCTTAGGCAAACCAAATTTTTTGCCTTTCACATTGCCGCCTTCAACAGATCGTTGGATGGGCGCCATATTCAACGAAGTGCTGTCCATTGGGTCGTGGCCAGTTAAGGCTGAGACGCAAAGTGCGGCGTCTTCGACATTTCTGGCAAAAGGGCCAATTTGATCCAAAGATGAGCCAAATGCCACCAATCCATATCTCGAACACCTTCCGTAAGTCGGTTTGAAACCAACAATTCCACTTAGAGAAGCAGGTTGGCGGATCGAGCCGCCAGTATCAGAACCGAGTGCCAAAGTCGCCATTTCCGCTGCAACCGCAGAAGCTGATCCGCCGGAGCTTCCTCCTGGCGAGCGTTCCAAATCCCAAGGATTCCTTGTCGGGCCGAATGCGCTGTTCTCAGTCGAAGTTCCCATTGCGAACTCGTCTAGGTTCGTTTTTCCAAGGACGACCATGCCTTCATCGCGAACTCTTTTGGATACATGGGCGTCGAACGGCGGTTGAAATTGGCCAAGAATTTTAGAAGCGCACGTCGTTGGCATTCCCCCAAAATTCAAATTGTCCTTTAGAGCGATTGGGATTCCAGTTACAGCACTTGCATTTCCCTGGTTTATCGTCTTTTGCGCTGATTCCGCCATTTCTAGCGTGAGTTCGGGGTTCACATGTAAGTACGCATTTAGCTTTGAATTTTGAGACGCAATTCGATCCAAGTGTGCCTGAGCGATTTCAATTGCAGAAACTTCGCGTGAATCCAGCTTCTTACGAAGCTCGGTTGCGGAAAGCTGGGTTAGCAATGCCTAGTCCTCGATGATCTGCGGCACGACGAACAGGCCGGCCTTGGTCATCGGAGCGTTTTTGAGTGCCCACTCGCGACTCAGCGATGCGCCGATAATGTCTTCTGACCAGACGTTTTGAACTGCGACAGCGTGCGATTGCGGCTCGATTCCGTCTACATTCAGATCGCGAATGTCGCTGAAATGGCCGAGCAACGCATTGAGCTCGCCTTGCAAGGCGAGAATTTCGGCTTCGTCGAGTTCTAGACGCGCTAATTTCGCGACGTGGCGCACTTCGTCAATCGAAATAGACATGGCGACATTTTACACGATTGGCGTCGTTTTGGAAGTAAGTCAAAGTGCCGCTATTATAGTTTGGTATCGTAGCGCCCGTCGTTATAATACTTTTTGGCACAAAAGTATAATAGCGGCCCAAACTATGAAACAAATCTTTCATAGTGCTTCTTGCTATGAAACAAAAGTGCCAACTCGTTTAATAGGCAACTGCATTTGAGCTTGCTCGAACTCAATCCTTTCCGAAATTCACATTCCTCAACAAAGTAACTCGACCAATAGGCACCCACTCGACCACCAAAATATCGCGCTTGTTGAGCCACATGGCCGAATGCGGATGAACAAACTGCCCTTGAACAAATTTTTCGCGGGGGACATCTCGCAAGCTGCTAGGCCGTCCGTCGCCTAGCGATGCCACTACCCTGTCGTTTTTATCTAAAATTGTTATGACGCTTTCTAAGTCTGGGATCAAAAGGAATCCATCTTTGGTCTTAAAATGGCAAGGCAGCCGAATCCCTTCGGTCACAAATCCAAGATGTTTGCCTTCAAGAGTCAAATATTGGATTCGCCGATTGGCGCGATCCGCAACAGCTAAACGAGGCTTTGTTTGCCGATCATCAACCCACAAACCATGCGGCTGGCGAACTTCGCCTTGGCCTGACCCTGGTTTTGCAATCACTCCTTTGTACTCGCCATCGCCCGAATACTTGTGGATATAGCTACTGCCGTAGCCGTCGCCTACAAATACATCGCCATTCGGAGCAAAAGCTACATTTGTCGGGCACCATTGGTCTTCACGTTGGTACACGCCAGATTCCATTGGCACGCCCCTTTCCCATATTACTTTGCCAACCAAATCCGTTTTCACAACGAGTCTTCGGCGAGTATCGCAATGGTAGAGGAATTCGTCCCGGCCTTCTTTTCGAACGTCAAGGCCGTGCGCACCACCAGCAAAAACCGATCCCCATGAGCTGATGAACTTGCCTTTGGAATCAAAAACGCAAATCGCATCTTTGCTGACGCTTGCACCATTCACCGTATGTGCAATATAGATTCGTCCATGGGAATCCTGGGCAACCCCATGCGTATCTCCCCAAAGCAGATGCTTGGGTGCTTCGAGCCAATCGTGAATGACTTCGTATGTGAACTCGCCTGAACCGACAATTGGACGTCTTTGCATTAGTACTTCTCCAAACCCACGCAATGGGCCCATTGCCGCGGCAGCTGTTGCAGCGGTTTTCAAGACAGTTCGGCGTGAGATTCGTTTCATTTCCTTATGATAGGCGGGAAAGGGGTGCGTTGGCAAGTGGTTGGCAGGTGGTTTGCAGGTTGTTGGCAGGTAGCAGATTGCGGTTGGTGGTTCGGGAATCTCCATTTTCTGCTTATTTTGCCAATCCTCAATCAGCAATCCAAAATCCAAAATGATTTGAACTCTTCACTCCGCTCTCAATAGACTGTAATTCGCTTGCACCCCTATATGCCGAAATCCAAGTTTCGAATACACGGCCTCAGATTCGGGAGAACCTGCCGAAAGCCAAACATGCTCGCCCCCACTCTCAAAGTGTTTGCGACATAGAAAGCTGGACACTTGAGAGGCAAGGCCCTTTTTTCGGTATTCGGGATGAGTCCCAACTCCAGCTAGTTCGCATATTGGCCCTCCGCCGATAGTCCAGCCGTTTGAGACTATTTTCCCGTCTTCCCAAATTCCTGCGCACCGGGAATTTCCAGCCTGGATCGCTGCTATGCTTGATTCAATTTCAGCATCGCTTCCACCGGCATCGCGCTCAAATGCTAGCGAAGAACACTTTGAGGATTCTACGAGTTCCAATCTGACCGAAATGTCCTTCACCAACGAGTCGTCTCTTGGCGTTAGTACGTTCGGGCTCATGACCATAACCGGAGTTTTTGATTCACACTCAAATCCTGCTTCAACCAGGATGAATTCAAAGGCAGGCCAAAGTTCAGGGAAGAATTCGAATCTCGGCGAACGAATATTACTTCGGAAATATTCGATGAGCGCATCCAGCGTTGATGGATTCGGAGTCACCACCGGAACTGCATAGTTGTAATAAATCAACGACTCGTTCGGGTTGATCATCGCAACATACGTCCCAATAAACGCCGATTTTCGGTGCGGCGCAGTCGCTTCGATCAGGCTGTCCTGCAGGCTTTTGAGAATTGTCAAATTGTTTTCTTCGTTGCTCATTGAATCTAACGAGTCTGACAGAATTGCCAAATTGAAAGATTTCTTGCGAAACAAATGACCTTGGAAAGGTATCTTATCCTTCGATGCGGCTTGTAACTTGTGTACTTTTGAGTCTTGCTTCGGTGGCCGCAATTGCTCAAAAAGTAATTCTGATTCCGCTCGATTCACGTCCGGCGGCTGGCCAATTTCCGCAGCTCATCGGGCGCATGGCGAACGTGAACGTCGTGCTTCCGCCAATCGAGTTCTTGGGAAGATACACGACCCCAGGCAAGCCGGAATTGATTCTTGACTGGCTGGAAAAGCAAGACCTTACGGACGTAACCGCAATCATCGTCAATACCGACATGATCGCTTACGGGGGTTTGATCAACAGCCGTTTGCCCGATACTTCGGAAGAGATAGCGATGACAAGACTTACCCGGCTTGCCGAGATTCGAAAACGCTATGAGGGCAAGCAATTTTATGCTTTTAGCGCAGTAATGCGGCTTTATCCAACAGCCACAAGAGGTGCTGCAACTTGGAGAATTCAACTTGGCAAACTCGCCGAAACGAAGGACCGGTACAGGCGAACGAACTCTAAAACTGCTCTCCACCAGGTGGCGTCTTACCAAAAGAAAATACCGCCAATCGAAGTTACAAACTACGAAGCCGCGAGGAGCCGAAACCACTTGATGCAACGGGTTTTGATTCAAATGGCAGCGAAAAATGTCTTCGATTATTTGATTCTGGGACAAGACGACGCCCAGCCCTTCGGCCCTCATATTTCTGAGACTGTTAACTTGCGATCCATTGTTGATGGCCTTGGAATTGGCGGCAAAGTCTATTTTTGCGAAGGGGTGGATCAGCTTGCAAATGTGCTTCTAAGCCGCGCGTTACTTCGGCAAAGTGGCTGGGTTCCTAGAGTGAGAATCGTATATTCCGATGATGCGGCACGGAAGCGAATCGCAAATTACGAATCAAAGAACATTGAGCTCAGCCTGCGCGACCAGCTCTTTGCCAGCGGCGCACGACCCTGGGTAAGCGGCGATTACGACTACACGCTCTGGCTGAACGCCCCGAATCCTCGGCCAGGCGAATTTCAAAAATTTACAGAAGAACTGATTGCCGAAGTAGATCAAGGATTTCCATCCGGCGTCGCCGACATCAACCTTGGCAAATCTGGCACTGCTGATCCGCGACTTTTTGCAGACCTTTGGCAGAACGACCGCATGATTCGCCTTCTTAGCTATGCGGGCTGGAACACTGCCGGAAACACAATGGGCACCTCCATCCCGGCGGCGAACGTCTACCTTTTGGCCAGGCGAAAAGGAACCGATCCATTGAAGCGAGAATTGGCTCAGCGCGAGTTCGTTCTTCACCGATTTGTTAACGATTTCGCCTATCATAAATACACCCGTCCGGAGGCGTACAAGCTGATTGATTCTTTCAAGCATGGAAGCCGCGAAGAGACGTTTGGCGAGGAGTTTGCGGTCGTCAACAGCTTTGTCCGAAAGGAAATGGAAAAGCATTTGCAGAAGTTCTTTGCCGACCAATTTATGGGGAAGAAATTCTTTGCAGGAGCCCAGCAGTTCGAGTTCATTGGACTGAATTCGATCAAGATCGGTTTGCCGTGGCCGAGGGCGTATGAGGTGAGGCTGGATTTTCGGATGGTCGTGAGTGCGGTGGCAGACCAGTTAGGGTTAGACTAAAAAAGTAACCATGATTTGGCAAATTCGAATGCTGGGGAGATTTGAGGTTTTAGAGATATATGCCATTGACGCTTCGAGTGGCGCGAATGTTATGAGTGCTGCGGAGAAGAACTTTGGAAGCTTGTACCCAGCCTGAAAGCCGTAATGCTACAATTCGACATTGGCATTCACTTTATAGAGATGTAGCCTAGGACAGATACTATGAAAACTCAAAATGTAATTCAGATTGCAGCTATTGGCGTTACGATTTCGACTTTGGTCGTTATCGGTTGCGGCGGTGCATTGAATGGGAGCGACGCTTCCTCGAACCAATCACGAGGGGACATCTGCGGCACCACAGCTCCTTCACCAGCAGAGATGCTGCGCGTAGAAGCGGAACTAGCCGCCGCGCCTACTGGAAGGGGCGGAGGGGACATCACGATACCCGTGTATGTTCATGTTATAACCAATAACACGGGTGTCGGCGATGTTTCAGAAACTGTGATTGCTCAGCAGATAAGCATCCTCAACACCGCTTTTGCAGGGCAAGACGCACCGGGGGGCTTCAACACATCGTTTCGGTTCCAGTTTGTCAGCACGGACCGTACCGCCAACACGGCGTGGTGGGTTTCCTTGCGGGACAGCCCCGACGAAGTGGCTATGAAGACGGCACTTCGCCAAGGCTCGGCGGACGATCTGAACCTCTACATAAGAGATTTGCCGGGTGACCTTTTGGGTTATGGTGGTTTTCCATGGTGGTACGCTGGAGCACCCCATATGGACGGCCCGGTGATAGATTACACCGGAGTGCCTGGCGGTTCCAACCCAAATTTTGCTGGCGATTTGGCAGTTCACGAAGTTGGGCACTGGTTAGGGCTGTACCACACGTTCCAGGACGGTTGCAGTAAGAAGAACGACTTTGTGAACGACACTCCGGCTCAAAAAAACCCAACGTGGGGTTGTCCGACTGGGACCGTAAACACTTGCACAGCTGGCGCATATCCAGGGAACGATCCGACCATGAACTTCATGGATTATACGGTTGACCCTTGCAAGTACCAGTTCACGACAGGTCAAAGCGCACGAATGGACAGCAACTGGACCACGTACCGAGCGGGGCGGTAGGTGCTTTAGCAGTTGGCGGTGAGCGGATTTGTGGGATTTTTAGGACAGGTCGGACGGAACCTAGGCTTAATTCATCCGACAATCCGTTCTCAGCTCTCCTCACTCTCCACTCTCTGACTCCCCGACTCTCCCAACTAATTTGAGTGCAACGCCACTAAATCTTCTAACTTCGGCCCATTTTCATCGCAAACTGCATACTTCCCTCCGCCTGAAAGACAGACCCCGGCGTGGCGGCCCTTTTTGTCGAAAACATAGAAATTCAGCCCGAAATTTGGCTTGCCGTTATCACCCAAGAGCCTCTTTTCCTTTGTATTCGAGGTCACTCTGCGAAGTGCTTCCAAGCCAGCATCTTTGGGGTGGGCTCCCCTTCGCATTTCGTCCACTATGAGGAACGAGCAAAGCCCATACAAATTGGCTTCGCCGCGCCCCGTCGAGCCTGCCGCGCCGACTTCGTTGTCCACGTACAACCCGGCTCCCAAAATTGGGGAATCACCGACTCTGCCAGGAATTTTGAACACAAGCCCGCTGGTTGTTGTAACCCCACAGACATCGCCTCTGGCATTCATGCCGTCGCAATTGATCGTTCCCCAAACGTGCTCCGGGTCAATCCAGCCTTCTCTCGCCATCGCTAAGGTCGCTTCCATCCCTATGCGGTCACGCTTTGTCGGGTCCAAATAGTGGCTTGGGTCGGTTCGTCGCTTCCATTCCAGCCACGTCTTTCTGGAGCCTTCAGTGTTCAAATCTTCTTCTATGGCGAAGCCCATTCCCTTCGCAAAAACTTGCGCTCCCTTTCCAACCAATAGGTGATGGTCGGTGGATGAGGCCACTAGCTGAGCGATCTTGCTGGGGGTTCGAACTCCTTCAAGGCTTGCAACTCCTCCCGCCCAGCGATTTGGGCCATGCATGCAGCAAGAATCCAGTTGAACGACTCCATCGGCATTTGGCAAGCCGCCATAGCCCACCGAAGAATCCCTAGGGTCAAGTTCGACGATATTGACTCCGGAAATGAGCGCATCGAGAACATCGGTGCCAGCCATCATCTGCCGAAAAGCGGTTTCGATACAAGTTTCGCCTTTGTCGTTTTTCAGGTTTTGGCCGTTGCTTGAGGCAACGATTATTGGCTTGAATGATTGGCCGGGAATCCAAATATGAGGCAATTCGAGGCTTTTTGCACTCGGAGCGACTGCCGCGGCCGCGGCGCCAAGAAGCAGTTTTCGGCGTGAGATGGACATGAGAATTGGTTTCGATGTTTCTACAAGAGGTTCCTGCTTAAAAAGCGTGGCGTTGCTAGGATTTGTTGGGGATGGCTGGGAGTTGCTAGGAATGGCGGGGCTGCCGCGAATTGCTTGAATTGGCTTGATCAGTTCAGCTATCTGAGAATTCGGAAAGTGGACAAAGCCCAACTACCCCCAGCAATACCCAACAATTCCTAGCATTGATCCCAATCTATACAACTTTGTATAGTTTCATGTCATAATTTACTACCGGAGAAAATTTGCGCAGTTTTGCGTCAGAGGGCCACGATGGTTCCTGCCGGAAAATCCCTTGATCGGAGATACTAAACAGAGTCATGCTTGAAATTTCGAATCTTTTTGCATCGGTTGAAGAAAAGGAAATCCTGAAAGGGCTTTCCCTCACCGTAAGTCCTGGCGAAGTCCACGCTGTTATGGGGCCAAACGGCTCTGGAAAGAGCACGCTTGCCAACGTACTTTCTGGAAAACCAGGCTATGAAGTCTCCTCAGGAGACATTCTTTTTTCAGGACAATCTGTGATGGAAATGTCTCCAGAGGAGCGGGCTGGCGAAGGCTTATTCATGGCATTTCAATACCCAGTTGAGATTCCTGGCGTAGCCAATGTCTACTTCCTCCGTGCTGCAGTAAACGCCATTAGAAAGTATCGTGGCGAAGAAGAAATGGGGGCTATGGAATTTCTTAAGTTTGCCAAGCTGAAGGCTTCCCAACTTGATCTCGATCCAACTATGCTCAATCGCTCGGTTAATGAAGGTTTTTCCGGCGGGGAAAAGAAACGAAACGAGATTTTTCAAATGGCGGTTCTCGAACCGAAAATCTGCGTTCTTGACGAAACCGATTCTGGCCTTGACATTGACGCCTTAAAAGTCGTTGCCGATGGGGTAAACGCCCTTCGGTCGCCCGAGCGAAGCTTCCTCGTAATCACCCACTATCAACGGCTTTTGAACTACATCGTGCCAGATTTTGTGCATGTATTGGTAGACGGCCGAATTGTGAAATCGGGTGGAAAAGATCTGGCTCTGGAGCTTGAAGAAAAGGGCTATGGCTGGATCGAAGAGGAGCTTGCCTCAAAGGCTTAATAAACATGGTGGAAGCTCAAGAACGAACATCGAATTGGGAAACCAGGCTACGCTCACGATTGGAAGTACTAACGGGACATCGCAAGATCGCTCTGGAAGCGTTCCTAGCCGTAGGTTGGCCTACTGTAAAGGATGAAGAGTTTCGGTTTACTCCGCTTCGTGGTTTGCAGGAATTAGAAATTGCTGAGTCCGTTCGATCTGACATTTCTCAGTCGAAGCTAGAATCTCTAGTAGGATTCAAACTGACTGGCTACCGATGCGTATTTGTAAACGGCCTTTTCTCAGAAGAACTTTCTGAGGTTCCCAGTACTGCATCAGTTCACTTTTCAATCGTTGAAGCTGATTCAAAATACGATTCCATTGCATCTTACGATGGGAAGTTAGGGACTACCAATGACGACCGATTCGTAAACCTAAATACCGCCCTTTGCCAAGAAGTAGCTGTTTTGAAGATTGATGCCAGAACGGAAGTTGAAGAACCCGTTCATTTCATATATGTTTCGACGGCTAAGGAAATATCTAATTCTCACACAAGAATCCAAATTGAGCTTGGAGAGTGCGCCAAAGCGACCGTCGTTGAATCGTACATCGGCGAAGGTTCGATTCACTTTTCAAACGCGATTTCGGAAGTTACATTAGCCAATAGCGCTTCCCTTCAACACATTCGTTACCAAAACGAATCTCGTGAATCTTTTCACGTCGGGCAGGTTTGGGTTCATCAAGAAGATGAGTCGAACTACACTTCGCTCAATGTTCAGTTCGGCGCGGCAGTTGGACGTGTTGACATCAACGTTTGGGTTAATGGCGAGCACACCGAAACCCGGCTAGATGGAACGTATGTTGCAAACGGCACTCAGCTACATGACAACAAGACCCGAATTGACCACGCGAAGCCGAATTGCCATTCTTTTGAAGTCTACAAGGGAATCTTAGACGACGAAGCACATGGCATTTTCAATGGCAAAATCTTCGTCTATGAAGATGCTCAAAAGACGGACGCAAAGCAAACAAATCAAGCGCTGCTTCTTTCGCCAAAGGCAACAATCAACACAAAACCTCAGCTTGAGATTTTTGCTGACGATGTGAAGTGCACACACGGTGCGACCATCGGGCAAATGCGTGACGACCAGCTTTTCTATATGCAAGCAAGAGGAATTCCAGCAACAGAGGCAAGGGGCTTGCTCGTCTATGCTTTTGCCGCAGAAGTTTTAGAAAAGATCGAAATTGAAGAATTGCGAACGTACTTAGAAAAGTTGCTGTTTGCGAAACTGGAAAAGTAGCTGGAGCGAAAATGTCAAGCATGCCACTGGAAATCAACTCCAACTTGGCCGAACCCTTCGACCTCAAAGCAATTCGAGAACAGTTCCCTGTGCTTCGCGAGCAAATCAACGGTTACCCTCTCGCATACCTCGACAACGCCGCAAGCGCACAAAAGCCTTGGCGGATGATCGAGGAGACCACGCGCTTCTTGAGCCACGACTTTTCAAATGTGCATCGCGGAGTTCACAAACTCAGCCAAAGGTCTACCGTTCAGTTTGAAGCCGTTCGAAAAAAAGTTCAAATTGTGCTTAACGCGGCTTCTGAGAACGAGATCATTTTTACAAAAGGCTGTACCGAAGGCCTGAATTTGATTGCTCAATGTTGGGCTGAGGAAAGGCTGGAGCCGGGCGATGAAATCCTCGTCTCAACTCTCGAGCATCATTCTAATCTGGTGCCTTGGCACCTTGCTGCAAAGAAGACTGGTGCGGTCGTTCGTGGAATCCCTGTTAATCCAAAGGGAGAAACAGATTTAGAAGTGTTTCGAAGTCTAATTACTGATAGAACCAAAATTCTGGCAATTGTTCATGTAAGCAACGCAATTGGAACCATCAATCCTGTGAAGGAGATGATCGCCGAAGCACGAAGAGTTGGCGCACTTTGCGTGGTTGACGGCGCACAGGCCGGCCCTCATTTGCCGATAGATGTGCAAGAGTTAGACGCCGATTTCTACACACTTTCATGCCACAAAATGTATGCCCCAACTGGGATAGGAATCTTGTATGGCAAGATGAAACACCTCGAGGCAATGCCGCCATACCAAGGTGGCGGAAGTATGATCGAGCAAGTTGAAATTGACTCCTCGACGTATGCCAAACCTCCCGCAAAATATGAACCTGGAACGCCGAATATTGTGGGCTTTATTGGCTACGGGGCTTCGCTGGATTACCTTGCCTCCCTTGGAAGCGGCGATGAAAACTGGGCACGAAATCAGTGGCTTCGTGCAATGAATCGAATCGCTGAGCACGAGCATGGTTTGCTAAAATACGCTGAAGAAAAGTTTGAGCATTTGGAGCATGTACGTATCATTGGCAAAGCCAAAGAAAAGGCGGCAATCCTTTGCTTTGACGTCGAAGGAGTTCATCCGCACGATGTTGGACAAGTGTTGGATACTTTTGGAATCGCTGTTCGTGTGGGACATCATTGCTGCCAGCCGCTTATGAAGCATTTCGGATTGGTTTCAACTACAAGGGCTTCATTTGGACTTTACAACACAATATCGGAGGTTGACCGATTGGTTGAAGCCGTGGGCAAAGTCAGGGGGATGTTCGCATGAGCCTGCCCAGAATATCTGCGATTGTAATGGTCATTGTGATTGCCTCTTCCTTATGGTTTGCGGTAAAAGTGGGTTCATCACCAGTGATGAAACTTGCAATTTTTCTTTTCGGCCTGTCAATTTGGTATGGGATCCTAACGTATTTGCGTGAACTTTTGGAGAAACCTAAAAAAGTATGAGTTGTTTGGACTGGATGGGTTGCAGTAGTAGGACAAATGGGACATATAGGACATATGTGACTTATGGGGCGTTGGCTCAATTGAAAGGAAGACACGAACCCGAAGCACACCGAACTAACCCGAACAAAACCCAATGAACCCCGAACTCCGCGAACTGTATCAGGAAGTGATCCTCGATCACAATAAGCGCCCCCGAAACAAGGGGAGGCTTGAACACGCCACGGGTTCAGCTGATGGATACAACCCACTGTGCGGCGACACGATTCATGTGGAACTGGAAGTAGACCACGACGTCGTGAAAGACATCAAGTTCGACGGCCACGGATGCGCGATTTCGATGGCAAGTGCTTCGTTGTTGACCGAAGCCGTTAAGGGCAAAACCGTTGCTGAAGCCCGTGAACTCTTTAATTCGATGCAGGATATGCTAACTGGAGGCGAAGCGTATTTTGAAGACGATGAGCTTTTGGCATTGTCAGGAGTACGAGAGTTTCCAGTAAGAATCAAATGTGCAGTTTTGGCTTGGCATGCGTTGAAGCAGGCTCTTGAAGGTGGAGGGACCGCTACAAGCGAATAATCCTATGCCCCACCCAGTTGAAAAGCATATCCCGGATGAGCCGAAAAAGCTCAATGCCATCGAAAAATCAATGCTCGAAAACGAAGTAATCGAATCTATTCGTTACGTCTACGATCCCGAAATTCCGGTCAACGTCTACGATCTTGGACTCATCTATGGAGTTGCAATTGACGATGACGCGAACGTTACTGTTACGATGACCCTCACTTCCCCCATGTGCCCGGTAGCAGAGGCGTTGCCCGCCAAAGTGGAGGATTCCGTTCGAGACACAAAGGGCGTCAAAACTGCGAAAGTGAATCTGACTTGGGAGCCTCCTTTCAGCCTCGATATGGTATCGGATGAAGTCAAGTTAATGTTGGGGCTTTTATGACTGCTTCAAATGGCAAAATGACCCGATACATGACACACATCATGTTTTCCATAGCGAAAGAGTAGTAATTAGTAGAGATTGCCATGAAATTTAGCGCACAAGAAGAATACGGTTTGCGATTGCTACTGCAGATCGCCAAGGCCGAACCAGGAAGAACGGTGACTATTCCCGAGCTTGCGAGGCTGGAAGAACTGAGCGAGCCTCACGTTGCCAAATTATTGATGATTCTTCGTAAGACCGGCTTTATTCAAAGTTCTCGCGGGCAAACTGGCGGCTATCGGCTTGCCAAACCTGCCAATGCAATCGTCATTGGTGAGGTTCTCAAAGAGCTTGGAGGTCGGGTGTACGACGAAGGATTCTGCAGCCGGCATTCGGGACTATCCGCTGAATGTTCTCACCTCGGCGATTGCGGATTGAACGGACTTTGGATTGACGTACAAGAAGCCATAGATTCGATCGTTTTTCATCGAACTCTCGCTGACTTATTGGAACTTTCTCACAAAGGAAGTCTTGTACAACTTGGCAGCTATCCAGGTAAATCATGAATGAGATAAAATTCCCTGTTACGATCACTGAATCTGCTATCGGTCGAATCAAGCGATTGATTGAGCGCGACGGACGCCCTAATGCGTTTTTGCGCGTCGGTGTTAAGGGCGGCGGATGCACCGGCTTAGAGTATGTGACGCAAGTTGAAGACGTTCCGCGGGAGACCGATCTCGTTATTGAACTTGACGGCGTCGTAGTTCGCTGCGATCCTAAGTCTGCGACATTTTTGGAAGGCTCGGTTCTGGATCAGTCTGATAATTTGATGCGAGGCCTGAGATTTCAGAATCCAAATTCAGAGAAAAGTTGCGGTTGCGGGAGTAGTTTTACTCCGAAGGATTAGAACAGCTTCGCTCCATTCGTCACCTTCTTTGTTGGGGAAACCAACACAACGTTTCCTTCGCCATCGTCGAATCCGCATACCAAAACTTGAGATTCGAAGTCAGCAATTCGCTTAGGTGGGAAGTTCAAGACTGCAACCACCTGCAAGCCAACTAAAGAATCGCAAGTGTAATGAATCGTAATTTGTGCGGAAGATTGCCTGATTCCAAATTCACCAAAATCAACCCAAACTTTGAAGGCGGACTTTCTAGCTTCGGGAAAGTGTTCGGCGCGAACGATTGTTCCAACTCGCAGTTCGACTTTTTCAAAGTCCGACCATTCGATGAGGTTCATGGACGTAACCGTACCCGGAGCGAGCATGTTACTTAACACAATGGGTGCCACAATGAGAGTGTGAATTCCACACTTTCAAACGCCATTATTTCTCGCTGGGACTCTTCGATCGCATCCTCATTAGCTGAACCCGACCTCTTGGTTTACGCTTCAAATTTGCTAGGCTCCGATCCCCGCATCACGAACTTTGGAGGAGGAAATACTAGCTCAAAAGTTGACGCCGCTGATCCTATCACTGGAGGGCAGACAACTGTTCTTTGGGTGAAAGCGAGCGGAGGCGATTTGGGTTCGGCAACAGCGAAGAATTTCGCGAGTTTGGACTTGCCAAAGGTCATTTCTCTTAAGGCGAAATCTGAATCGGGAACTCATGAAGACGAGATCGTTGACCTTTACAAGCACTGCATTTTCAACCTGAACCCAGCCGCGCCGAGCATAGACACGCCTCTTCACGCGCTTGTTCCGTTTCGAGCCGTTTCGCACATGCACAGTGACGCGGTCATTGCAGTCGCGGCGTGCGACCGGGCATTTGAACTGACCAACGAAATATGGGGAGATGAAATGGGCTTTCTTCCTTGGAAGCGTCCCGGCTTCGATCTTGGATTGATGCTTGAAAAACTCATCGTAGAAAGTCCAAATCTTAAAGGCGCGCTCATGCAGTCACACGGATTTATCTGCTGGGCAGACACGTGGGAAGAGTGCTACGAATTGACTTTGACAATGATCAATCAAGCACAAGAATTCATTGATTCACGAGGACCAGACAAGGCGTTTGGCACATTGAAACCCCTCCCCAATGAGCGAAGCCACGGGGGAGGGGCAGGGGTGGGGGCGCTAGAGACTCTCCTCCCGATCCTTCGAGGTGCAGTTGCCCACGAAGGCCAACGCCTAATTGCTTGCGTAGACCAAGACCCTAAACTTCTCGAGTTTCTAAATAGTGAAAAAATGGAAGCACTCGCAGCGCTTGGCACAAGCTGCCCTGATCACTTTTTGCGAACGAAGATTTGTCCAATGGTTCTTTCTGGACTGAGCGACATTCAAACAGAAATTGATAAATTCAAGAAGAGCTACGCCGCCTACTACGAACGCTGCAAACGGCCTGATTCTCCAGCAATGCGGAACCCGAACCCAAGCGTAGTTTTGATTTCGGGACTTGGCATGGTTAGCTTCGGCAAGAACGCTCAAGAAGCCAAAGTCACCGGGCAGTTCTATCGAAATGCGATCGAAGTCATGCGCGGAGCAGAGACGCTCGGAAAGTATGTTTCTCTTCCTGAGCAAGAGGCGTTCGATATCGAATACTGGTTGCTTGAAGAAGCCAAATTGAAGCGAATGCCGCCTGAGAAAGACCTTTCACGCCAAATTGCAGTGATCACTGGTGGAGCGCAAGGTATCGGGCTCGCGACCGCCAAAAAGATGGCTGAGCAGGGTGCGTGTGTTGTGCTTCTGGATATTAACGAAGTAGCCCTTACCTCTGCCAAGGAAGAAGTGCAAAAGGCGAGCGGAGTTCCGGGATCAGTGGCAACGGCCGTGTGTGACGTAACGTCCTTGGATCAAGTTAATGCAGCTTTTGAAACTGCAATCCAGTCATTCGGGGGAGTAGATTTGCTTGTGATATCGGCTGGAAATGCAAGGCGAGGGTCCGTTGCCGATACTACAGATGCCGATTACGACTTCCTTAGCAACCTGCTGATGAAAGGCTATTTCCTTGCCGCTCGTGCGGGAATTCGGGTCATGCAAGCCCAAGGAACTGGCGGGAGCATCGTAATCGTGGGAAGCAAGAACGGAACAGCTACGGGCGCAGGCGCGGCGATCTATTCTGCTGCAAAGGCGTTTGAACTTCATCTAATGCGAACCATTGCAGTAGATCACGCGAAGGATGGAGTTCGTTGCAATGCGATCAATCCCGACGCCGTTCTGCAAGGCTCTGCAATTTGGTCAGGCGAATGGAAAAAACAAACTGCGGCGAACCTTGGCATTCCTGAAGATCAACTCGAAGACCATTATCGAAAGCGATCCATGCTCGGGGTAACGGTTTCTACAAACGACTGCGCCGATGCAATCTGCTGGCTGGCAGGGCCGCATTCAACAAGGACGACGGGTTGCGTAGTTCCGGTAGATGGCGGAAATCGGGAAGGGTTCTTGCGGTGATAATAAGCCCCCTCCTTATTCGAGGTACGAGAATGAGGAGGGGGTTGGGGGTGGAGTTAAAATGAGAAGTGCAAAATTATCTTGCCCTCGAATTCTTGAAACTGCCCTCTACGCCGAAGACCTAGAAACAGCACGTTCGTTCTACGTCGACATTCTCTGTTTCGAGGAGATTTCATTTGATCCAGATCGCGACCTGTTCTTAAAGGCGGACGGCAGCGTGCTGATCATCTTCAAAGCGAGCAGAACGAAAATCCCAGATTCAATCGTTCCACCTCATGGTACGGTTGGAAATGGGCACGTCGCCTTTTCCGCTTCTGAAGCCGAGCTAGAGGCTTGGAAGGCTCGCATGGGAGCTCGCGGCATCGAGATCATCAAGGAGATCAACTGGAAAAACGGGGCACGGTCTATTTACTTCAACGATCCTGCTGGGAATGTTCTAGAATTCGCAACGCCTGATTTGTGGGGTGTTACAAAAATCGTGGAAAAATAATTCTACAGTACTACTACCCACTCACAGGCATTTCGGGCAGAACTGGCTCCTCTAGTTCCTCTATCTCGGTTGCCGATTTCATCTTTGCCAGCTTGTCTTCAAACACTCCGACCGCCCTTCCCTCAAGCCCATGAGGCTTGCCTTCCAGCATCGCTTGCAAACCAATTAGTTCTGCCCGACTAAAACTCACCGAGCCCAAAATGTGCTCTTCAAACGCCTCGTATGCCATCGGAGCGACAGCTTTCGCACAGGTCGCCATCGCTTCCGCAAAAACCCGAATTTCGTATTGTGCATGAGCGTCCATTCGCAATCGCAAGAAGTGGAAAAGGTTGTGCAAATCAATCTGCCAATACCATTCGGTGTAAAGGCTGATCGGCAGATTTGCCCTGGCGAGTTCGCGAGCGACGCCTTTTTCGAGCATAGCTTCATAGCCCGCGTACATCGCCTTTTGCTCTTCTTCCATTTGCCGAATCACTTGCATGGCTTCATCAAAAGGCAAAGAACCCGCTCGGCCTTGCTTGTTCGATTCGCTTTGAAAAGACACCTTTTCGGCATCAGGCAGATAGAATTCGTCCTTCATGACGGAATACCGCCCCGAAATCTCGTTCAGCCTTGCTGTTCGGTGCCGAACCCATTGCCGAGCCACGAAAATCGGCATTTTGGTGTGAAAAGTAAGCTGAACCTGCTCAAAGGGCGAAGTGTGCGCATTTCGAAGCAAATAGTGAATCAACCCGCGATCTTGGCGAAACGACTTCGTTCCTGAACCATAACTCACGCGTGCAGACTGCACGATCCGCTCGTCGCCACCCATGTAGTCCACAAGGCGCACGAAGCCTTTATCGAGGACTTTGATTTCTTTATCGAGAAGGGCCTCCGCCTCGGGGATTATGATTCGCGGCATTATATGATTTTGCCATCTTTGCCATTGGGAGTGCGCGAACTTGGAGTCTGTTGCACTCCCGAATGTCATGCCATGATAAAAGTACGTGAATACTCTTGTCACCAATATTGGAAGGTTGATTGTCCGAGCTGCTGCAAAAAACCTAGAAATTTATGACGACGCTGCGCTTTTGATCGAGGACGGCAAGATAGTCGCAGCTGGTTTTCGATCCGAAGTTGAACGTCTAGCTCATAGCGCCGACATTTTTGATGCACGCAAGCGACTTGTAACCCCGGGCCTAATTGACGCGCACGCCCATTTGGTTTTTGCCGGAAATAGAGCGAACGAATTCCAGATGCGATCTGAGGGTGCAACCTACGAGGAAATTGCCGCCAGCGGAGGCGGGATTCTCTCAACTGTAAAGGCGACACGAGCGGCTACTGAAGACGATCTGGTTGCACTCGGAAAGAAGCGCATTGACTGGATGGTTCGAAACGGAACCACTAGAATCGAAGCTAAAACTGGCTACGGACTCGATATTGAAAGCGAATTGAAGTGCCTTCGGGCAATAGCAAGAATCGAAAAGGAAACGGGTGTTTCCATTTCGAAAACTCTGCTCGCGCTCCATGCCGTTCCTCCAGAATTCGCGGGAAACAAAAATGGCTATGTCCAATACGCGCTTAACGAAATTCTGCCCGCGGCGATGGCACTTGAAGATTCAGCTCGTCCGCAATGGGTTGATATTTTCTTTGAGAATGACTACTTCGACCATGAAGATGCTCGCAGATTGGCAACGGCTGCCATGCAATACGGGCTTGGATTGAAGATGCACGTTGATCAGCTTTCGGATGGAAATGGTGCAGCGCTTGCAGCAGAACTTGGCGCTGTTTCAGCCGACCATTTGGAAAACTCCAACGTGTTAGGAATTGAAGCCCTGGCGAAGTCGGGAACAGTCCCAATTTTACTTCCGGCGAGCGTTTTTTGCCTTGGGAAGTCGAAATATCCGGATGCAAGAAGGATGCTGGATGCGGGTTTGCCTACGGTCCTTGCATCTGATTTCAATCCGGGCTCATCGCCAACTCCAAGCTTGCCGTTTGCAATGTCTTTAGGTTGCACTCAAATGAAAATGACACCAATGGAAGCTTTGGCGGGGTGTACTGTTCATGCAGCAAAGTCGCTCGGACTGACTGCGAAAGTTGGTTCTTTAGAACCTGGAAAGTCTGCCGACCTAGTGATCTGGGATTGCGATGACGAGCGCGAAATTCCGTATTGGGTTGGGGCGCCTGTTGTGCATCAGACATGGATCGGTGGAGTGGCGTGGCAACTGGAAAAGTTGGACACTTAGGCCATGTAGGACTCGTCGAACTCATTTTTCATGCCGATTCCAACAAACCCGAGTTAATCCGAGCCAAAGCAAACTAAACCGAACAAAACTAAGCCTGTAAATCTATGATTTGCCCTTTACCTTGAAGCACCTGAAGCAATTGCGCGGCCTCGCCCTTTTGTGCATCAAGAGCTTTCTTTAGAATCGCAATTTGGGCAGCTGGCTGCTGTGTCTCAGCAGATTGATAGGCCCGAAGAGCTTGCTGGACGACAGTTGAGCTTGATACGTTCATCAATGGGAATTATTGGCCTTGCGGAATGATTTCTGAAGGGGATGAAGAGGAT
Organism: Armatimonadota bacterium; assembly: GCA_031400935.1. Classification (GTDB taxonomy): domain Bacteria; phylum Armatimonadota; class Fimbriimonadia; order Fimbriimonadales; family Fimbriimonadaceae; genus JANNJE01. The sequence goes on along the minus strand of JANNQV010000015.1, from coordinate 75,976 downwards.
GAATTGGGTGAAATGGGCGAATGAAACAATCCGCTCTCACCCAAAACCCACAATCCAAAATCTGTCCCACTTCACCCCATTCATCCATTTCACTCAGTTCAAGAGTCACCCCCTCAGCCCATCACCGAAAGCCCACCCGATTAATGCGCCAGCAGAAACCACAGAACCACCCCAAAGAAAAACTTCGTAGGGATCAATCGTATGAGAACCAGCCGCCCCAATTGTCAGAATCGAAACAACGCCAACAAGCCCCAACATTAGGCGCGAAAGTGTGATCGAAAACGAACGCATCAAGCCGCCAATGACAATGTAAATCGCACCTGCTAGCCACAAGTTGACTACGCCCAAAAAGAGAAAGAGCAAGTTCGGCGATATCCGTCCCATCGCTGTTGTGACTTCAAAACGGTCGAGATAATCTGCCAAACAGAGTGTTGCACCCATCACTGCTCCTGAAAAGAACAGCATGCTCACCAAACCCATGGTCCAGCTCGAAATGATCGTGCCTTTGACAAATATTGACTGTTCGGGGCTCAACGCAACAAAGCAAGCCGCAACAACGGTTAGCACGGTGCCAACAACGGGCGCAACCCATCGGCCATCTTGATTGCTTTGGCTATGCCTGGAAATTTCGGTACGGTTGAATTGATCCAGCATCTCTTCGTGCTTTCGAAGGTAAAGCTCGTTCCTGGGGTCGAATTGGGCAGCATAGGCAAACATTTTGCTCGCCAATTTCCAGTCCCCCTTAGACCTTGCGATGTCGCCTAATGCTGCATAACTAAGTGCAGATCGAGGATTTTCTGCCAGGATTTCTCCTGCAAAAATCTCAGCTTCGTTGACATTTCCGACTGTCATGAGTTTTCGCAGTTTGTCTTCTAGGTGCTTCTGGCTGACGGCGCTTGATTCTGGTTTTTGGTTGTTAGTTGTTGGTTGTTTTGGTGTTGGCGGTCTTTGACTCTGTTTCTTCTTCCGCAATTCTTCGTTTATTTTGCGAAGGCGATCATATTCGGCTCTTCGAATCGGATCAGAAAGCAGCTCGTAAGCCTTTGTGATTTCAATGAATTTTGTAGAGGCGTCGGCTGACGGATTTCGATCAGGGTGAAATTCCATCACCAATCTCCGGTGCGCCCGCTTGATCTCTTCCGGCGATGCAGATTCCTTTAAACTCAAAATGTCGTAAAAAGTTGCTTTCAATTTAAGATCTCTTACAGGTCAACGGAGATGCTGTTCGCATATTGAGAATAGAACTGAAAGACGATGAAGCCGATGTAAGCTCCGACAACCACCAACGCAAAAACTCCGATGGCATAAGCCGACTGAGTGGAGCGCATCTTCGATTCATCCTCGTAAAACTCCGCCATTTTCACAAGCATTTCGTTGATATTGCCTGTTGTTTCTCCGGTATGAACCATGTCTAATACTATGGGTGAAAATACACCCGAAGAACGAAGGGTTTCGTGAATTCCATCGCCTTCTTCAAGCCTCTTAAATAGTGGATGCAAACAGGCTCGCATATATTCGTTCCCGCATGCGTCTGCCCCAAGTTTAAGGGCTTCCGGGACGGCTACCCCACCAGCGTAAAGTGCCCCAAACGCCCGCCCAAACCTTGCCATGCAGAGCTGCTGGATTGTGATTCCGAAATAGGGGACTCTCAATACGATTTGATCGTAATTAAAGCGAGTTCTTGGGTTAGCAAGCCCGACACGATTGAAGAGAAACAGCCCGATCAGGACTGGCCCCAAAATGATCCATGTAGAAAGCTCGGTCAGGGGTGACTGCAGTCCGCCCGCTTTTCCCATAAATTTGATGAGAAAATTGGCCGCCAAGATAACAACCATCGAGGTACCCAAAACAAGTTTCGGATAGATGGTCACCCGCCGAACCAGATTCCGTAATTCAATTTCCCGATCCAAATAATCAGCAATCTGTTTGCACGAGTTTTCGAGCATTCCGCCGCTTTCGCCAACCCGCATAAGGCTCAGAATCAATGGCGAGAACATCTCTGGGTAACGTTGAAGCCCAGCAGAAATGGGGCGACCTTCCATTGCATGTCCCTTTAACTCCCAAACAACGCTTTTGAGTCTGAGATCGTGGGTTTGGCCTGCAAGCGTGTCAAGGGTTTGGACGATTGGTACGCCAGCCTTCAGCATCGTGTGAAGCTGTCGAAAGAACATCACTTGGTGAGTGAGCGAAATCTTGTTTACAAGTGGGCCGACCACCTCGGTCATGAATTTTGAACGAGGCTCCGCGGGGGGAGGTGCGGATTGTGGACCTTCAGAAGGCGGAGAGCGTATAGCGGAGGGCGGAATGGAGTCAGTTGTCGGTTGTTGGTTATTAGTTGTTTGTTGTCGGTTGTCAGATTCAGGGATGTAATCCACAAGCGGATCACCGACACCTGAAGGCGCGCCGATGGAACTAACGCTCAAGCCTAATTTCGTAAGTTCATCGGCAGCCTGAGACAGCGACCCGCTTAGCATTGTGCCGTTGACAGCTTGCCCTTCGTCGTTTGTCGCTTTGTACTCAAAAACTGGCATGGAGAGTGATTCCTAACATTACTATCGGTAAGACGGGGAAATCTCGTGAAATGGGTGATATTTTGAAATGGGTGAAGTGGGTGATTCGTGAACTGGGTGACTAAGGTGAGATTTTGGATTGTGAATTGAGTGCGAGGCTATTGGGAGGTAATTCCTTACGTTCAATCCATTCAATTCACCCATTTCACCCCGTTCATCCCCAATGTCCCATTCCGAAACCCTAGTTCCCGAATGTTCGTCATACATCATGTGGCAATCCTCGAACCCGCATCTGAACCCGCTACGTACCGAAAGTCGCCAATCGGGGCATTCTTTTCGATCTTAACCGCACTGATCTATGGGGTTTCGCCAATAGATTTGATTATTGACATTATTCCGCTTTTTGGTTTGTCAGACGACGTTGCAGTCATTTCGATGCTCCTCGTTTTAGCATGGCATTTGGTTAAGAAACGAAAACGCAAATTATCAGGAACGACTGCAAATCCATGAGCGGATTCTAGTTTGGACTCGGGTTCGACGATTGCTCGAAATCGTAATCCGATGGTCTAGGATCGGGGCGACCGCACATTTGCAACGACCCAAAGAGCATCATGCCTAGTACGAGAATCATGTAGATGCCCCAAGGGCCGAGCCTTCCAACTCTGCGCAGTCCCACTTTCGCTTCTTGAACAACTGCACCTGGCCGAAAAGCGATATTCTGCTTCGAACATTCGTGGCACCTTGGTCCCGCTGGACCAATGATTACACACTTTGTGCAAACCGGCCGCTCGCATCTGCCGCATCGCAGAGCAGTCCTTTCGCGTTTATGTTTGAAGCAAAACAAGTCGCCTTCTGCTTCCGAAGCGGCAGCAATCACCTCCTTCAGGTCGGTTCCGCATCGTCCGCAAAATTCGTTCTCTTCGGGGTTATCTCTGCCGCAACGAGTGCAAACCATTGGGTCATTTTACCGATGTGATTCAATTTGGAACTCATAATTGCTACAATTTAGGGTTGATGGTTTGCACCGAACAATTTCAAATTTTGCTTTATTACAAGTTCGTGCCTATCGAATGCCCTGGCGCACTTGCCAAGTCTCAGCGGGAACTTTGCGAATCTTTGGGCCTGTTGGGCCGAATTCTGGTCGGCGAAGAAGGCCTAAACGGAACGGTCTCAGGCACGCAAAGTGCTTGCGACGAGTATCGCAATTGGGCTGCAAACGACCCCAGTTTTGCTGACATGCCATTCAAAATTGACCCGGTTAGAGTACATCAATTTCCAAAGCTTTCCGTAAAAGTTCGAAAGGAAATCGTGACGCTGGGCATGAAACTGAAGACTCCTGTTCATGAACGAACTGGCAAGCACCTTTCCCCGACCGAATTTCGCGAAAAAATGCAAGATGAAGATGCGATTATCCTCGACGGGCGAAGCGACTATGAGTTCGATTTGGGACGATTTCGTGGCGCAATTCGGCCTGACGCAGAAGTTTTTCGCGACTATCCTAAGTGGCTTCGCGAACAGCATATCGGGAAAACTCAGCCCATTCTTACCTATTGTACAGGCGGGATTCGGTGCGAAAAACTGACGGCACTCTTACTTCAAGAAGGGTACGAAAACGTCTACCAGCTAGACGGCGGCATCATCAATTATTCGAAAGATACCGAGACAAATGGCGAAGATTTTGACGGCCGTTGCTTTGTGTTCGATCAGCGGATATCGGTTCAGATAAACAATGTAAACCCCTCCATAGTCAGTCAATGCAGGCAATGCGGAACTCCATCAGAAACATACGTAAATTGCGCGAATGTAGATTGCAACTTGCTCTATTTCTGCTGTAACGCATGTGAAACTATGCATGAACGATGCTGCTCTGAACCTTGCAAGGCATCCACCAGAAAGCGTCAAAAACGCGGGAAACTTCAAATTGTTACTAGTTGAAAGTTTCTGTTTTTCATTACTGAAACACCGACTTTTGTGATTCCCGGTGTATCATGGAGTTCGTGTTTCGATGAAGTTTATATTGCTGACCCAGGAAGAAGAGATGGCAGATTCTGCGCGAGAAGGATTTCATCCTTCTGACACGTTTGAGATATTTTCCAGCATTGAAGCTGCACTGGATGCCTGCTCCGCTACCGACATTCTGTTTGTTGACCTGCTTGCTACACTCGATGAACCCCACAAGATCAGCGGATATGAAGCATTTGCTCAACTCAAAATGGCACATTCCGTCGCAGCCGACACACCCCTCGTTTTGATCGCACCACCCGACGACTACGAGCTAGATTTCATGGCGGGTTGGCCGGATTTTGTGTTTGCGCATTTGAGAAGGCCGGTAACCGCCAAGATTTTCAGAAGGGCAAGCACCTGGGTCTAATCTAAATCGTCCTACTTTAGAGGCCATGGCTGATCGAAATTTGTTTGCAGAGAGAGTCCAGCTATTTTTAGAGCATCTTGGTGCGCGCAGATCGGCGCATACTGTTAAGTCGTATGGAGCCGATCTAAGTCAGTTAACCCTGCATCTCGAAGGTCATTGGGACTGGAGTGCACAATTGTTGCAATCTTATTTACGGACGTATGGAGGAAAGGCATCTACTAGAGCCAGAAAACTGACGGTTCTTCGGCAATTTGCGAGGTTTTGCCGCGAGCGTGGTTGGCTTGAAAACGATCCGACAGAGCTCCTTGAAGCACCCATTCGCCGAAGACGATTACCCAAAGCACTCAACCAGCCTCAAACGGCTCAGATGCTCGATCAGATCGGCGACTTTTCGTCCACTCCTTTGCGTGACCATGCCCTACTTGAGATTATGTATTCCACCGGACTTCGTGCCGCCGAAACTGCTTCATTGAACCTCAATCAGATTGATTTTCGAGAGGGTTCGATCCGTGTCTTTGGAAAGGGAAACAAGGAAAGAATCGTGCTGTTTGGAAAAACCGCGGAGGCTGTGATCAAAGAATATGAAGCGGCTGAACGGAGTTGCACCGACCCATCGCAGCCGCTTTTTACGAATCAAAGGGGCGGCAGATTAACGACTCGTTCAATTCAAAACATTATCAAGCGGTGGGCAGTTCAGGCGGGATTGCCAGAAGACACCTCACCACATACCCTACGGCATAGCTTTGCGACGCATTTGCTTGACCGTGGTGCCGATCTGAAGACTGTACAGCAATTACTTGGTCATGAAAGTCTGGCAACAACGCAAGTCTATACCCATGTCAGTATTGAAAGGCTCAGGGAGGCTGTTGGCAAGGCGCATCCGAAATCCTAGCCGGTTTGTTGGCAGTTGGCGGTATCCGCAATTTAATATTCGGCAAGGATTTGACAGCTAATGTTTAGCTTCATTGCTTGCGAATTGGACAAATTGCTTGCTGGCATCCGCAGACTGCCAACTGCTGACCGCCCACCGCCTGCTACTTGCAAACTACTTGCCAGCACTTGCCAACAATCCCATTGGAGGGAACTTAAAACCAAAATCCGCATTTCCTCTCATGTTGAACTACAATAGGAAGCAGCCATGAAAACAATGTTACTAATCGCAGGAGTTGGTTTGGCAGCCGTTTTTGGATATGCCATGCTACAACAAAGGGAGCCCAGAGTTATGAAAGTTGACGAAGAAGGCGGGGTCGCCGGTACCGAGGCAGGTTCGCCTAAGCGAAAGGACAAAGTGATCAAATCTGACGCCGAATGGCAGAAGATTTTGAAGCCGGAACAGTATCGGATTTTGAGGAAAAAAGGAACGGAAGCAGCGTTTTGCGGCCTTTTCCACGACACCAAGGAAGAAGGCACTTATTTTTGCGCTGGATGCAAGTTGGAGCTTTTTAAGTCCGATGCGAAATTTCATTCTGGAACAGGTTGGCCCAGCTTTTTCCAGCCAGTTTTGGACAAAAACATCTGGGTTAAGAGCGATTTTAGCTACGGAATGAGCCGCGACGAAGTCATGTGCGCACGTTGCGACGGACACCTCGGACACGTATTTCCTGACGGGCCAAAACCGACAGGAAAGAGATTTTGTATCAATTCGGACAGTTTGACCTTCTTAAAAAAGAAGGAATGATTTTCTTGCCTTTTGGTACTTGAATTCAGTCGATTATCCTTTTTCTCAATGGCCCGGCTAAGAACTCTCCCTCTTAGTCCGGGTTCCTTTTTTGTTTGTATGGATTCGATGGACTGGATGGAGAAGGAAGATGCTTGGATGCAGAGCGGAGAAGCGACAGTGCAACCTGGTTACAACATAATGCGTCTCCTCAGCCTGACGACTGCTAACCGCCATCTGATAACTGACAACCGATAACAAACAGCCCCCTTTCTCGTCGCAAGTTTATGGAGTTTTTTCGGACTATCCAACCAATTTTCCTTGCCAAAGTCGCAATCATGGTGTTCTTTGCGATCTTATTCCTTCAATCCGGGGGAGATAAAGTAATTGACCGAAAAGGCAATTTGGATTGGATGATCCCACACTTCGCAAAATCTCCATTCAAGAAATTTGTGCCCTTCTTGTTGACGATTATCACTATTGTTGAATTGGCAGCCGGGGCAGCATGTGTATGGGCACTCGTGTCCTTGCAGGTCATTCACCAAGTACTTCCCGATCCAAGCTCTATAATGGGATGGCCCGAATTGAATCTTGCTCTTTGTATTGTCAGCTTTGCGTTGCTTCAACTGTTCCTTGGCCAAAGAATGGCAAAGGACTATGCAGGTGCGGCAAGCTTGGCAGGGTATTTTGCCATTGCGATGTTAGGGTTCTTCTTTGCAATGCCTGGGTAGATCTAGGCTCAGTAGAATATAAGTGATAGCGTTGCACTAGGAAACCCATGGCTGAGCGAGAATTTGAAGAGACGATACAAACCGATTTCAAGTCGAGGCTCGACTACAGCGGGTATTTGCACCTCGACCGCATTCTCAATGCCCAAGAGCCGCTTTCCGTGCCCGAACATCACGACGAGATGCTGTTCATCATTCAGCACCAGACTTCGGAACTCTGGATGAAATTAGCCGTGCACGAGCTTCGAGCTGCCGTGGAACATGTAAAGAAGGACGAACTTGAACCCTGTTTCAAAATCCTCGCTCGCGTCAAGCAGATTCAGCGAATGCTCTTTGAACAATGGGCGGTTTTGGAAACGCTTACGCCCAGCGAGTACAGCCAATTTCGGCACGTTTTGGGACAGGCAAGCGGGCTGCAGTCGTTTCAGAATCGGATGATTGAATTCCTTCTCGGAAACAAAGATGCAAAGTCGGTAAAGGTGTTTCAGCATCAGCCAGAAATCCATTCAGAATTGATGGAATTGCTGAATACACCAAGTTTGTACGACGAGTTTCTTCGACTGTTAGCCCGACGAGGATTCAAGGTTCCACAAGCTTCGATAGAACGTGATTGGTCCGCGCCTTATGAAGAAAGCGAGGAACTGATTCAAGTCTTCAAGATCGTTTACGACAATCCGAGAGAATATTGGGATGCGTACGAAATGTGCGAAAAGCTTGTTGATGTTGAAGAACAGTTCGCTTTGTGGCGATTCCGGCACGTCAAAACTGTAGAACGAATCATTGGATTCAAAAGAGGCTCCGGAGGTAGTTCTGGAGTTCCGTTTCTTCGGCAAGGACTTATGATTAGGCTGTTTCCAGAACTCTGGGACGTGAGGACGGAAATCGGCACGTGAGCCTAGACATCGAAACTCAGGTCGCAAAAGTAGGAGCGGGCCCGCTAACAGAAGATGGGCTGAAAGAGCACATTTGGCCTCTATTTTCGAGAGTGCTTGAAGGTGATCGCAAGAGAAACGAAATCTATCTGGCGAATCATTCACTCGGCAGACCGCTTGACCAGATGGAACAGGATATTCGCGAGGGGCTTGACCTCTGGTATTCGCGGATGGACGATTCGTGGAAAGACGACGCTTGGCCAGCTGCAATATCACTGTTTCGCTCTCAGGTTGCTCAACTGATCGGACTTTCCGATGCGAGCGCAGTGATTCCGAAGACATCGGCAGGTCAGGGCTTACGAGCGGTCTTGAACGCTTTGCCCAAGGATGGGAGTTCTCGACCAATTCGGGTCGTTGCCACTCGTGGCGAGTTCGACAGCATTGATTTCATATTGAAAACCTACACAAAGAAACGAAAGGCAGACGTGACTTGGGTAGAGCCTTCATGTGACGATCAAGGAGTTCCAATCATTGATTCCGAATCAGTTTTCGAGGCAATTCGCCACGGTACAGATTTGGTTGTTGTTTCCCTGGTCATGTTTTCGACAGGGCAGATTGTTTCAAATGTAAATGAGATCATTGAAGCGGCGCATCGAGTTGGGGCGATGTGCCTGATTGACGCTTATCACGCGGTCGGGGTCATTCCAGTCGAGTTTGAATCATCGGGTGCGGACTTTATGATTGGAGGCTCCTACAAATACACGCGCGGGGGCCCTGGCGCGTGCTGGCTTGCCATACATCCTCGGCATCTTAACACGCCGTTGCGGACTCTGGATACCGGCTGGTTTGCCAAGAAAGACAAATTTTCTTACAAACGATCGGACGAGCCTGAACTTGCAGAAGGGGGCGATTCCTGGCTCGAATCAACTCCGCCTGTGCTCGTCATGTATCAGGCCGCTTCAGGCTTAGAGTTAACGCTTGCTCTTGGCGTCGAACGCTTGCGAGAATACAATTTGAGGCAGCAGGCAATTCTCCGAGAGGCGTTTGTTGCGAATGGAGTTTTTTGCTTTGTTCCTGCTGATGCTGACTCATTTGGTGGATTCTCACTTGTTCCGGCAGCCGATCCCGCGGAAATTTGCAAATTGCTAAAGGCGGCGGGAGTCAACACGGATTCGCGAAACAACTGCGTTCGTTTCGGGCCAGATATTCTTAATTCGGAAGAAGAACTCGTTGAGGCTGCGAGGATCGTAGAAAAAGTTATCGCGAAATAGGGCATGCCTGAACTCCCCGACGTTACCATCTACGTCGAATCGCTTCGCGAATTCGTTCTTGGGCAAAAGCTTAGTCGAGTCCGATGCCTGACTCCTTTCATCCTTCGATCAGTAGCTCCGCCGATTTCCATATTCAGCGGTAAGCAACTTCAAAGCGTTGAGCGAATGGGCAAACGCATTGTTCTTGGGTTCGAAGATGAGCTATTTTTGGTGATCCACTTGATGATTTCGGGGCGTTTGCTTTGGCGAAAACCGGGAGATGGTGGTGGGAAACCAGGTGGGAAACCGGGGCAAGCTGCATTTGATTTTGAAAATGGAATGTTGCTGTTCACAGAAGCAAGCTCCCACAAAAGGGCAACGCTTCATGCGGTTCAAGGTTTAGAAAACCTAACTCAATTTAATGCGCAGGGTATCGAACCACATGATTGCTCAATTGAGGAATTTCGGGAGGTTTTGGTCCGCGAAAATCGAACGTTGAAGCGCGCTTTGACAAATCCAAAAGCGTTTTCTGGAATCGGGAATGCGTACTCCGACGAAATTCTTCATGCCGCCAGACTTTCGCCGGTCAGACTGACTCAGGCACTGAAGCCGGACGAAATCGAACGGCTTTACATCGCGACACAAAGCACCTTAAACGAATGGACAGATCGGCTCAGAAAGGAGTTCAAGGGCAGATTTCCAGATCGCGGGCAAATCACGGCTTTTCGTCCCGATTTTGCAGCTCATGGGAAATTCGGAAAGCCTTGTCCTGATTGCGGCCTGCCGATTCAGCGAATCCAATATGCTGAAAATGAGACCAACTACTGCGTAAAGTGCCAAAACGAAGGACGCGTTTTGGCGGATCGGTCGCTTTCGCGACTCTTGAAAGACGATTGGCCGAAGACGATTTGGGAGATGGTTGGAGAGTAGTTGGGGATTAGGATATAGGGTATGGGGTTTAGTATCACTAGGGAAATACTCGTTCTTGGAAAACAAATTCCGATCGTGGATTTTGTCGTAATTCCGAGCATTGAACCTACACCCCAAACCCTAAACCCCAACGCGCCAAACACTAACTGCCAACCACTTGCCGGCTACCTGCCAACAACTTGCCAACCACTTGCAGACTCTTAGGCTTGCGAATCCGTATACTATGAAACTTCAATGACAACCGCACTAGCCCTTGTTTCACTTGCTTTAGCTCAAAAGCAGACATTCCCAACTATCACGCCGGAGTCATGCCTTTCGCACATTCGCTTTTTAGCAAGCGATTTGTTAGAAGGCAGAGGCACACCATCGAGAGGGCTTGACCTGGCTGCCGAGTACATCGCATCGCAGTTTCACTCCATCGGGCTTGCACCAGTATCGGAAAAGAGTTATTTCGTCACTTCTGAATTCACTTCTCGACGCAACAATGTTACAGGCAAGGTTTCCAACGTCATTGGCCTTTTGAGAGGCACCGATCCAAAGCTGAAAGACACTTACATTTTGGTCACGGCACATTACGACCATCTTGGCAAACGCGAAGGCGAAGGAGACCAGATTTGGAACGGCGCAAATGATAACGGTAGCGGCACAAGCGGGGTGATCGAAGTCGCTCGTGCCCTCAAATCATTGAACTTGAAAAGAAGCGTAGTTTTCATCTGTTTTTGGGGCGAAGAGGCTGGACTGCAAGGATCGCGCTCTTATGTTCAGAATCCTTCATTTCCATTGAAACAGACTATTGCCAACGTAAATTTAGAACAGATCGGGCGCACCGATGACGACGAAGGCCCCCGAGTTGCCGAATTTAACTTGACCGGATTTGACTACAGCAGTATGGCCTCCTTTTTCGAAAGCGCAGCGAAGCCGTTGGGAGTAAAAGTCACGATGCATCCTAAGCTCTCTTCTCCCTATTTTTCGGCAAGCGACAATGCTGCTTTTGCTGCCGCGGGGGTGGTCGCTCATACAATCAGCACGGCCTACTCCTTTCCCGACTATCATAAACCAGGCGACGAATGGACTAAGATTCATTCAGAAAACATGGCGAAAATCGTGCAATCTACAGCGGCTGGAATTCGAGATTTGGCGAACAGCGCCAAGGCTCCTGAGTGGAATCGAAGCAATGAAAAGGCGAAGCGGTTTTATGATGCTTATGACAAATTAATGGGTATTTCTCAATAAACGTAGGATATTGCGGTAGTTTTCGACTAGACTAAAATCATGAAAGTTCTAATTGCACTTCTCGCAATTTCGATTGCTGGCTACGCAACTTCCCAGAGAAACCCGATGGGCTTGACAGCACGAATCATGCTGATTTCTGACCCGAGCGTCAAAAAGGAAGTAAAGATTTCCAAAGACCAAGACAAAGCGATCCAGAATCTCTTGACTACCGGAGCTGAAGAAATGAAAACCAAGCTGCCAGATGGATTTGATATGATGAATCCGCTGGCGCATCTTGAACCCAAATTGTTGACGATTCTATCACCAGAGCAGATGCTTCGCTTAGACGGAATCTACATGCAAGCGAACAATGGGTTTTCATTGTCCGATGCTCGAATCGCGGCCCTTCTAAAGCTAACTGAGGCACAAGCGGAACAAGTTGCAGCAGGCACAAAGGCTGCCCAGGAAGCCATGATGGAGTCCATGACTAGTGGTAAAGTTTCGAACAGTACTATGAAGAATATGGCAAAAAAGAGGATAGAAGACGGTCAGAACTTACTGAAAATTCTGGACGAAGCACAAACCAAGATTTTCAACGATGCTTTAGGAAAGCCGTTCAAGTTTCGGGGCTGAAGTCAGCTCAACTCCGCTGTGACCCATGCCAGAAATTCTTCTACCTTAACGTGCTTGTCGAACTTGCGACACTCTCCCCAACCAGCGCGAACGAAATGAAGTGACGGTCTAGGAATGACCGCTCCATACGGCATGACCAAATCCGTATTTTGCAATCTACAACAAAGCACGGGACAATCTGCCATTCGAGCGATCAGGGCAACACCTGCTTTTAATTCCTGAAGCTCGCCCGTCTCGCTCAGCTGGCCTTCGGGGAATACGCAAACGACCTTTCCAGCCTGAAGATATGCAACAGCTTTCTTGATTGCATCGCGGTCAGGCTCACCTCTCTTGACAGGAAAAGCGCAAAACCACCGAATTCCTTCACCGAGAATCTTCATATCAAACAGTTCGCTCTTTGCCATAAAGTAGATTTCGCGCGGGCAAACAAACTGCATGACTATAGGATCAATGTCGGCACGGTGGTTGGCAAGAATCAGTAGTCCGCCGGATTTTGGAACTCTGTATTTTCCAGTTGCCCGTATCGGTCCAAGGATGAGAAAAAGCAGAAATCCAAACACTCGGCAAATTGGCAATAGGAGCCTAGTTACCCACGGTTTTTGGAATTCAAGATTAATGCTCACAGATTTTCAATCACCTTTCGAATCGCCTCAGGATAAGCCAAATGCTCTTCAGTTAGCACTCTTGCTGCAAGGGTTTCGATCGTGTCGCTCGGCAAGACCGCGCAGCGCCTTTGCAAAATTACTTCGCCTTCGTCATATCTGTCAGAGACGAAATGAACGGTGCAACCGGACTCAGTTTCGCCAGCCGCAATAACTGCCTCGTGGACGTGATTCCCGTACATTCCTTTTCCGCCGAATTTGGGAAGAAGTGCTGGGTGAATGTTCAGAATTCGGTTTGGAAATGCGCTGAGAACCTCGGCTGGCAGAAGTCTCATAAATCCTGCGAGACAAACAAGATCGCATCCTTCCAGACTTGCCAAGAGTCCAATCGCATAATTCGCACTTGTTGGTGACACAAACTTGATCCTCAGGCCCATTTCGGTTGCCTTGGCCACAGCATCGGACTCGGACACCGGCGAAACAACAACTTTAATCGAGGCTTCAATTCTCTTAGACTGACAAGCATTTGCAATCGCCAGCATATTTGACCCTCTGCCTTTTGGTCCGATCAAGATTCCAAGTTTGATCATGAGAACCTACTAAGGTTTAGACTGAAAGGAGAAATTCTCCATTGCGAACAGAGTTTGCAACCAGTTGGATTTCAGAAGACATTGAACGGTCCTCTTCGAGTTTTGGAACTAAGCTTCGAACAACGGCAATGGCTTTCTCAATTCCAGTGCTACTTTTCAAAGGGCGGCGGAATTCAACCGCTTGAACGGCCGCAACTAACTCGATGGCGACGATTCGCTCCAAGTTTGTTACGACTTGGAGCAGCTTGTTGGCAGACGTCATTCCCATTGATACATGGTCCTCCTTTCCACCGCTGGTAGGCACACTATCAACCGAAGCGGGATGAGCAAGCACTTTGCACTCGCTTAGCAATGCCGCCGCCGTAACGTGAGCGATCATGAATCCGCTTGATTCTCCGGAATGAGCCGTGAGAAAAGATGGCAGGCCTTCGTTCAAGTCAGGATTGACGAGGCGGTCTACCCGCCTTTCGCAAATGCTTGCCAGGTCTGTAAGCGCGATGGCTGCATAGTCAAGAGCGTAAGCAAGTGGTGCGCCATGAAAATTGCCGCCCGAAATGACATCGCCCGATTCGGCGAACACTAGCGGGTTATCTGTGGCTGCCCCGGTTTCTGCGGTCAAGATATCTGCCACGTGATTAAGTACGGTCCACACAGCACCGTGAACTTGAGGCATACACCTGAGGCAATACGCGTCCTGAACTCTTGGATCGCCCTTTCGATGGGATTCTCGAATCTCGCTTCCCTGAAGCAATACGGAAAGCATTGCGGCTATTCGAATCTGGCCCTCGTGGCGGCGAGCCTGGGAAATCCGGGCATCGAAAGCAGCCGGAGTTCCTAAAAGCGCTTCGAGACTAATTGCACCCGCCAATGTAGCCGATTGCAATGCGGTCTTGGCTCTAGCAACGGCAAGGAGGCCGACGGCTCCCATAGCCTGAGTCCCGTTAATAAGAGCCAATCCTTCTTTGGCAAGCAATTCAAGCGGCTCGATTCCAGCATCTATCAGGGCCTGTTTTGACGATTTCCATTCGCTGTTCACCAGCGATTCGCCCTCGCCGATGAGTCCGAGAGCAAGGTGCGCCAATGGAGCGAGATCACCGCTGGCTCCTACCGATCCTCGGCTTGGTATTTGCGGCAATACATCAGCATTGAGCAACGCAAGGATTTGGTCAGCGACTACTGACCGGGCACCAGAAAATCCGGCTGCCAAAACGTTCGCGCGAAGCAGCATGAGCACCCGGGTCTCTTCTGGACTCATGGGCTTTCCAACACCGCAGGCATGACTTCGAACTAGGTTTAGCTGAAGCTGATTTAGCCGGTCGGGGGGTACAGTAACGTCGCTGAGCTTGCCGAATCCAGTGTTGATCCCATACACTGTTTCGCCTGCCGCGACAATATTCTCGACAACTCGCCGAGAATCCGCCATTCTTTCTCGCGCTGAATCAGAAAGCTTGACTTCCACTTTGCCTTCTGAAACCCTTACGATCTCTTCCAATGATAACGGTGCGCCATTGAGCCAAAGCATCGTCTAGAGGATACCGCGTAGACCCCCCTCTCCCTGGAGGAACGAGAGGGAGAGGGGGCAGGGGGTGAGGGTTTTCTGGAATTCAGTTCTGCAACTTGAATAGGAACTTATGGACACTATCTATGAGAATTCCTGGATTGGCAAATTAGAGATAGCGATCCTCTATCCCTAAATCCTCCCGATTGCATTTCCCTTCGGCGGGATCTTCGACTTTCTTCCTGTTCGAAATGATTTCAAGCAATGGGACAGGGAGAAAGGGACTTCCGGAACCTCATTTCAGCTACTTCCCTTCAACATAATTCTTGAACATCGTTCCAAACAGCATTTTCCAACCTTCGTCCAAGTTCGCCTCAGTTCCTTCCGAAACATCCCCAACCAGAGAATCATTCAAGGTGAACTTTGTTCCATTTTCGGTTGCAGCCAAAGTGATGCAGATCATCGTAAAGCACGGGCCCCCATAGGCTGGAGACATCCATCCGAGAAAGTCAATGCCTTTTTGAGGAACGATGGACAGGATATTTGCCCACAGGATTGAACCGTTTTCGGATTCTTCATAAAGCCTTCCGCCTGCCCAAGGCTCAAGTTTGATGCACTTTGAACCTGGAATTCCAAGAAATTCCTCTGTCCACCATAAACTTGCTTCATTTAAAAGTGCTTCCCATACTTTGGGAACTGAGGCCAATAATTCGATTTCGACGACGAGTCGCTTGACTTGGGCTGTAGATTGTTGGTTCATTCATTCTCCTTTGATTCGATTGTGCCTTTGAATTCGATCAGCTTTTTAGAAAGCTTGGTGGCTCGTGGATTTGTCCATCCCTCCAGAATTCCCACTAGCGGAACTGCATTTAGGTAGTTCCACCTGGTGCGACCTTCTCTTTGGACAATCACGAGATTGGCATGCACTAGCAAACCTAGATGCATCATCACGGTACACCGATCTAGATTGTTCATCTGATCGCAAAGCTCACCAGTCGTTTTCGGGCCATTGGCAAGCATGGTCAATATCTGCCTTCTGCTCGAATCCGAGAGTGCCTTCCAGATTTTTTCTGACACTGTTTTATGTTACCCAATCATAACATATTAGCGTGATTTATGTCCAGGCAAAGATGCCAAAAGCAACCTTACCGGCTACCTGAGAGAGTGCCGAGGTTTGCAATAGCGAAAGTGCGAGGTTTTGCCGCTTTTCTTGGATTTGAACTCAAACACGCGATTAGATGTAAGCATGAATCGCACAATTTGCAAAGGAGCCTTTGGGCTTTCGGCGGTTGCTTTCGCGGCTATGGCATCGGCAACGCCAATTTTCTGGAGTACGGGAAAAGGACTTTCAAGTGGCCAAGTGGACCCGCATTGGACGGTCGAAAAGATTCAAGGCTCCACATCATTTATTTCTCCCGGCAATGGCTACGTGATGAACGACGGCGTTTTTCCTGTCGTAGGAGCTTACGAGCATGTTGGCTACACGATTTCCAAGTGGATTTCCTTTACTACCGACGGATATTGCAACAGCGACGACATTTTCAAGTTCACTCAACGATTTTGGCTTGATCCAAGTGACACTGAAAACGAAACAAATCCAAGTGGCGGTCTAAACTATCGCCTTTCTGGAAAATTCTCGAGCGACAACGCTTCAGAAATGTACTTGAACGATATTTTGATTACAGGGCTGCCTTACTACGAACCCATTCAAGGCTATAGCTGGCAGGCGACCAAAGAGTTCAACATTACAAGCGGATTTGTCGCAGGTTGGAATGAGGTTTCGTACCTCGTCGGCTCGGCGAGCACAATGGGCGGAAACGAGGGGCCAATGGAAGAATGGATGGCGCTTAGGGTCGAGGGGCAACTCTCAGCAGTTCCTGAGCCTGCGACCATGGCAATTTTGGGGCTTGGATTGGCAACAGCAGTTCGACGCAGAGTCAAAAGACAGACCGCTTAGCGTTAAAAAACCCAGCTTCGCAAAACTTGCTCGACTGGGCTTTAAGTTCGGTTCATTCCCAACGGGAATGAAGGTCTAGAACGCTCAGCCGCCACCGCTAGGAGCTCCTGGGAATTCCATCGCAATAGCAGTTCGGTTCAATGCCTTGGCTAGTCCTGCGTTCATCTTGGTCAGTTCCTTAGGCGAAAGGCCTTCTAGAACGTTTCCAATTTTGCCGTCGGTTCCGACGGACATGACAAACGGGCTGTACGGCACGCCGTAGCCTTGAATGACTTTCATATCGGGGTCCGCTAAGATCAAATACTTGGCGCCATATCGCTTCTGCCAGCTTTTCGCTGCTTCCACGCTACCGTTGTAAACTCCAACGATATTCGGCTTTCCTTCGTACTTGCCATCCATTGCTGTCACGTGAGGTGCAGCGCGATGGTTAACCGGACAACCCTCTTTGATAAAGTAAAGGAACACTGGTGCGTCCTTTGAAAGACTCGTAAGCGTGTGCGTTTTGCCGTCGGTGCCTTGAGCGCTGAATCCTGGTGCTTTATCTCCCGGTTTCAACGTGCCATAAATTGCGATCGCTTTAGAAGCTCCCGCAAAAACCACCGCAGCGCCAATCGCCACGCCAACAAGTTTAAGAGTGTTGGTTCTCATCAATAAGATTATACGCTCGAAACGCCGATAAGATCACCGAATCTTGCGATTCTTGTAGAGATTGAGTGAAAATCGGGGATTGTTGAGAAAAAAGTTTGTTTCCTACGCATTTGCATGGTCATCCCGGAGGAATGTCAGTCCAATAGCCCGGAGTCGAACTTGAGTGACTCCGGGTTAGATGATCAAATAAACCCAGCACCCTGAAGGGGTGCCAGAACCCAAAAAGCCGATTTCTCACCAGTCCTCGTCAGGATAGATTTTCATCCGTAACCTAATTGGATGCCAGAATCTAAAACTGACTCTCAGAAACGAACCCATGCCTCCCAACCATCCCACCGAACACGTCGCCGAGAAACTAAAAGGGCTTCCTGCCAAGCCGGGTTGCTACATTTATCGCGACGAAAAGGGCGAAGTTCTTTACGTTGGCAAGGCGATTTCGCTTAAGAGCAGGGTTCGATCTTACTTCCAAAGCTCGACTCGGCACGGAAACCGAATTGCCAGAATGGTCGCCAAAGTTCGCGACGTTGAATGGATTGTGGTGGACAGCGAACTGGAAGCCTTGGTCTTAGAATGCAACCTCATCAAGCAGCACCGCCCGCCGTATAACGTTCGGCTAAGAGACGACAAGAGCTACCCGTACATCACAATCACTAACGAGTCATTTCCCCGCGTTATGTTCACTCGAAGGCCGAAGAAAGACGGCGGAACGCACTTCGGACCGTACACCAGCGCATGGCAAGTTCGGGAGACTTTGCAGACCCTTCATAAGGCATTTCCCCTGATTCCTTGCCAAAAGAGCTTTAGCGGCAAAGAGGTTCAGCGGCCGTGCCTCTATTATCATTTGGGGCAGTGCCTGGCTCCTTGCGCCGGGCTCGCAGATGCGAAGCAGTACCGCGAAATCTTGTCGGAAGTAACAATGTTTCTCAAAGGCAAGGAAGAAACTCTTCTGGTTCATTTGAAAGGCAAGATGGATGCTGCGGCAGAACGGCTCGATTTTGAAGAAGCCGCGCGAATTCGAGATTCCATTTCCTCTTTGGAAAGCGTTTTGCAACGGCAAAAGGTACTTTCGAGCGACGGGCTCGACCAAGACGTGGTGGCCGTTGTGAAAGATGAACGCGGCTCGGCGATCCAGATGCTCTATGTTCGAAATGGGAAACTTATCGGTCAGCGGCAGTTCTTTTTGGATGGTTCGGGATCGGCGTCGCCAGGGGAGGCCGTACAGGAGTTTGTGAAGCAATATTACTCCGATGCTCCCGATGTTCCACGCGAGATTCTACTGCCCGTGGAGATTGCCGAGCGCGCCATTGTTCAACAATGGCTTAGGCAGAAACGGGGTTCCGCAGTTACAGTCGGTGTTCCACAAACAGGCGAAAAGATGAGGCTAATTGACCTTGCCGCACAGAACGCCGAATATGCCCTTCAGACATTCACTCAAGAATTGGAACAGAAGGAGAATTGGGTTGCTGCGGCACTTGCCCAGCTTCAGGAGGCGATTGATTTGGACTCCCCGCCCATTCGAATAGAGGGTTACGATATTTCTAATATTCAAGGCACGGCGCCAGTTGGCTCAATGGTCGTTACCGAAAATGGGGAAGCTGCAAAAGCGGAATATCGCAGGTTCAAGGTTCGCTATCACCCCGAAAGTCCAAACGACTTCGCAATGATGCACGAGGTGCTCACCAGGCGGCTTCGGGCACTTGTAGACGACGATCCGAAATTCAACAAGCGGCCAGATCTAATCATGATAGATGGTGGAAAAGGGCAGCTCTCGGCAGCGATGAAGGCTCGAGATGAACTGGGGCTTGATATTCCAATGGTCGGACTTGCAAAGAGGATGGAACTGATCATCATTCCGCACGAGATGAGCCCTGACGATCCTGGATACAAGATTCCGGACACAACTTCAGAAGATCTTCACCAAAAAGCCAAGAAACTTCGCGATGAGGAGTACAAATACCCTCGTCACGGAATCAAACAATACACGTTTTCAGACATCGAACTTCCTTTGGCCTCAGCAGGGCTGGTGCTCTTAAGGAGGCTTCGCGATGAGGCGCACCGATTCGCGCTTTCGTACCACCGAAAGGTCCGGGACAAGCGAATGTCGGGCTCAGTATTGGAAGAGATTCCGGGGATTGGGCCGAGGAGACGACGGCTGCTGCTCAGAACTTTTGGCTCGATTGACGCCATGCGGGCGGCAACAGTGGAAGAACTTTCCTCCACTCCCACGATGACCATGAGTTTGGCAAAGAGGTTGAAGGACTATTTGGCGGAGGGGTAGCTCAATAATCTACTTTGCCTTCACCCAAAAAGTGTCTTCCATGCTCGGGTTGCTCCCGCGAACTAGAATCATTCGCGGAGCAAGAAAACCCGTACGAGGCTCATAATCCGGGGCGCTTTCCTTTGGCAGGACGGGTTTGCCACCTTTGACTTCAAAAGCGTAGGTTCGGAATGCTGCGCCTTTGTGCTTGAGTACGACAGACCAACTTCCTGCTGTCTTAAAATCATCGAGAGTGAACGGGTAGTTTCGCTCCTTTGCGGGTACCCCAGAGAAATGATTCCAACCGGGATTGCCAACGACATAGCTGGTTTTTGCGACTTCTTTTGCACCGTTCATTACATGCAAAGTTACGTCCGCACGACCTGTTGCCCCTAACTCGTCAAGAGATGTCCAATGAAAGAAATTTAGTCCGGATTTCGGATCCTTTGATGAGGATGCAAAGAATCCAAGCTTGTTCCAAAGCCCTTTGCGCGTGAATTTTTTGACAGGATTGAATGCATCGCCCGATTCCTTCATTAGAACGGAATACTCCATCGCACCTACGACTTCGCCGCCAATCGTGAGTTCAACTACAAAGTCGCCTGGCTGACCGCCTTGGAATGTTGGGGGTCCGTTGATGATGCCAACATTTGCAAATGCCGGATATTCTGGCCAGAATCCAATTCCTGCTGGTTTTTCTTCCCTGAATTTGCCATCTTTGCTTCGTAGTACGATCTTCATACCATCTGCCGTTTTTGGCGGGAAGAGTACTTGAAGGTTTTCGAGCATGCTAGCTCCTGATGGCTCGTAAAACCTCATACAAAGGAACCCGTAGAGGTTTGTAGCGGGTTTGTAGCTAGTTTGCGAGCAAGCAGCCGCGGCAAGTATTGCAAGGGTTACCATAATCCAAGATTGTAACGAGATTGCCGAAAAAAGTAAAGCAAATGCTCAGAATTGGTTGGAATTTCACCTCTTGGAAGAGTAATTGATTCCACTCAACTTGGGCGGGACGCCCAAGCCAAGCAGTAAAATCCCCCAATGCCCGAATACCTGCCCAGCGTTGGAATGGAGGTTCACGCCGAGCTGAACACAAAATCAAAGATGTTCTGCCGGTGCGCTGTTGCATTTGGCGGAGAGCCGAACACCCGAACCTGCCCGACCTGCCTGGGTCTTCCGGGAGCACTGCCAGTTCCAAATCATGCAGCTATCGAGATGGTTCTCAAGACGGCCCTAGCGCTCAATTGTACGATTGCGATGAGCAGCATTTTCCACCGAAAGAACTACTTCTATCCCGACCTTGCTAAGGGCTACCAGATTTCGCAGTATGGCGAGACGAACCCGCTTGGATATAACGGCTATCTAGAAGTGCCGTCTGCATCGGGTGGAATCAAGTGCGTGAAGATTCGAAGAGTGCATTTGGAAGAGGACACGGGCAAACTAATGAACCTTCCTAGCGGCGGGTCGGGCGTTGATTACAACCGTTCTGGCGTTCCGCTCATGGAGATCGTGACCGATTTTCCACCGGACATCACGAATCCTGAAGAAGCAAAAGAGTATCTGGTCCAGCTTCGGCAACTGCTTTTGTATCTGGGAGTTTGCGATGGAAAAATGGAGGAAGGTTCGCTCCGATGCGAGCCGAACATTTCCGTTCGGCCCGATGGCTCAGAGCAGTTTGGAACCAAGACCGAACTGAAGAACTTGAACTCTTTTCGCTCGGTTCAGCTTGGAGTTCAATATGAAGTTAAGCGGCAAGTCGCCGTCATCGAAAAAGGCGAAATCGTCCATCAGGAAACTCGCGGCTGGAACGAGCAAAAGGAAGCCAGTTACCTGATGCGGGTCAAAGAATCTGAGAACGATTACCGCTATTTTCCATGTCCCGATCTGGTTCCAATGGTCTTTGAAGATTCTTACATCGAAGGCTTGCGAAAGGCATTGCCCGAACTTCCACTTGCAAAAGTGGTTCGGTACCAAACTGACTATTCCCTTTCTGACTATGATGCCAATTGGCTCGTGGCTGAAATTGCAAATGCTGAGTATTTCGAAGAAGCCATTGCTAAAGGCGGCGATCCGAAAGCGATTTTCAACTGGATGAGCTCCGATTTTTCGGCAAAGTGCAACGCAGAAGGCATCTCTTTTCGTCAAAGCAACATAGGTGCTGCTAAGTTGGTCGAATTGACAAAACTACTCGCAGAAGGGACAATCAGCAGCAAAACGGGCAAAGAAGTGTTTGAAGAAATGTTTGCCTTCGGGAAGACAGCTTCACAGATCATCGAGCAAAGTGGTAAAACGCAGATAACGAACGAGTCGGAGATTCGTCAATTCTGCGAGAATACGATTAGAGAAAACGAGAAGATTGTCGAAAAGTACAAGTCAGGACAAACGAATGTGATTGGTTTTCTCGTCGGACAAGTAATGAAAGCTTCTCAGGGAAGGGCAAACCCCGAGGCAGTGCAAAGTATTCTGAGGGCGTTACTAGATGAATAAGGTTTTAGTTTGCGTTATGTCGGCGTTGGCTGTGCAAAGCACCGTTTTTGGCGAGCAGCCAAAGCAGGTGCCGTCGCAAGATCGGACCAAGCTCATTTGGGATTCGGTTCATTCTCAACTTGAAACCCAAATTGATATTTGGTTCGAGAAGGGCGAATTTCCCAAAGTTGTTCAACTGCTTCGAGTTCAAAATCTGTGCGAGCCAAGTGATTATGAAGTCGCCACTAATCTGGGCTGGATGCTAGAAAACATTGAGCAATGGGACGAAGCGCTTTCCGTCTATGTTCGATTCCGGAAGCAAAACCCAAACGACCCGGATTCGGCATTTCCTGAAGCCAATTTCTATTTCGCAAAGAAAGCTTATGCAAAAGTCCCCCCCCTTTTAGAAACATCAATCCCTATGAATCCGCAGCCCAATGCGTACCGAACCTTGGCGCATTCATACGACAAAATGAATATGTATGCCGATGCCAAACGCATTTGGGAATCTTACTTAAAGCGCTTTCCAGACGATGGAGCCGCAAAAGTGAACCTAACCAAAGTGACAAACAAACTTAGGCCGCCCCAAAAGTAACAAAGTACTCTAAGTTTTGCGGGTCGTCCCCGATAATTGATTCTGATGACGCCGAATTCGCCACCATTTGATTGCGACGTTGCCAAATTGGCCCGCGTTCGACGCGGAATTGACCCCGATTTGGTGCAATCGCTGGTTGATGAGGGCGCAAAAACTCTTCAAGACTTGGAAGATAAAATTGCTCGCTACGAAAGTGAACGAAGTTCGATAAATGATGCAATGATTGCCGCTCAGGCGGCAGCTGACAGCATAATGGCAAATGCCAATATAAAAGCCGAACAAAAGCTAGAAGACACAAGAACCAAGTGCCACTTGTTGCTAGAAGAAAACTTTGCGGCGATCAAAGGAATCGAGGATGACCTCGAAAAATTGAGCCTGATGAAACAGAAGTTTGCAGATGATTTTCGGTCATTGCTGAATGGATACACATCAGAACTCGACGCCCGTTTTCCGGTGACATCAACCACAAGAAAGTCTGAAATGTCACCACAACCGTCTCAAGTAGCGAGTGAAACCGAAGCCAACCAACCAAATTGAACTAAAAGTGCGGGCGATGCCTCGAAGCTCGCAATCCAAAGCCGAATGGCTAGACAACGAGACATTGAAAATTTGGGTGAATAGCCCACCTGTTGACGGAGAAGCAAACGAAGCCATCATTTCCTACCTGGCAAAAGCAATGAAAGTACCCAAACGCGATATTTCTATCATCAAGGGCGATACATCGCGTTCCAAACGCCTTCGAATAGAAGGTATCACTTGGGAGGAAGCGCACGAGGGAGTCCACTAATCTCGTCTAACAACAAAATGAGCGACCCAAACCGAACGCAAATGCTAACCAGCGATCCTAATCGAACCCAATTGGGTTCGCCGAATATGGATCCGAACAAGACCGTTATGGGTTCTCCGATGACGCTCAACGCCACCCAAACGATTAAGCCGGTGCAATGTCCAACCTGTAAATCGCGCAACCCTGCTGGCGTTATTTTCTGCAACGAATGCGGCCTCATTTTTGATCGAGCTTTGCCGGGGGATGCTTTTGGCGCTCCTGCAGTTCAGCTTCCAGTCCTTGTGGATGAATCGGGACGCGAATATCCGATACGCCCTGGCGAGAACGTCGTTGGGCGAGAGGGCGATATTCTCATCTCAGATTCCGGAGTCTCCCGGCGTCACGCCTGTATCTCGCTAGATGGCGCAATCCTTGCTCTTTCGGATTTAGGCAGTTCGAATGGAACGCTCTTGAATAGCAAGCGAATTGCGTCAGGCAGTTCGGTTACTCTTTCTGAAGGCGACACGATCAGTTTTGGCGAATTTCAAGCGAAGCTCTCTCTGCCAGGAGCATCGAATTCAACCCAAGTTTTGCATTCCAACAAAACCGCCGCGATTTCCGGCCCACCCGTTGTCGAAGTTGCACCCGGCACCTTGGAAGGCTCGGAAATGTCCTTTCCTCTGAAAAAGGGCACCAATAGCTTTGGCAGAAAGGCGGATAACGATGTGACGATTTCTGATCCGTATGTATCGGGTAAGCATGGGGTTATCGAACTCGCCGAAGACGGGATTTTTCTTACGGATGTTGGCTCGTCCAATGGTACTTTGCTTAACGATGCGAAGCTCACTCCTAATATGCGCACTCTGATTACGGGCGATGATGAGATTCGTTTGGGGAGTTTGGTTTTTCGGGTGAGGGTAGTGAGGTAGGCCCTTCTTTAGAAATTTTGTAAGGCATGTTTTCAAATAATTCTCTCTGTCAAATATTAAGAATTCTAGTTACTTGCCAATAACAATATTGGAAGAGGGCGACCCCATTTAGCGAGAGTTGCCACGATAAAAGCAAGCAAGAATATTTCCCCTGCGACCGCCTCCTTGGCCGCAGGGGATTTTTTTCTTTTGGGTATACGGAATGGGGGATGTAGGAGAGTGGAACGCGGAGAGCGGAGTGTTGAGTGTTGAGTACGGAAGGGGTCGGCGCTCCTTTATGGTCCTTATGGTGCAGCGCATTGCAGCATCAGTTTATGAGCTGCCTGAACGTTCATCTTATGCCCAGAACCTGAGCCCACAACATTGAGAAACCGGATCGGAATGCCGGAAAGATAGATATCTCCAATCGCATCGAGCAGTTTGTGGCGAGTCGGTTCATTGGGGAAGCGAGCCTCATTTATTGGGCCATCGGGTCCCAATAGCAGGCAGGTTTCCATAGAAAGCCCCTTCGCAAGCCCCAATTCTGCGATTTCATCTTGCTGGTCTTCCCATCCGAAGGTTCGCGCTTTGGCGATTTGCGAACTGTAATCGGCAACCACGTTTTGAGTCTCGAAGACCTGATCGTACGGATAACGGTTCTGCGAGTGAAATTCATATCGCCAATGCCCGGTTCCAGCGCCGATCGCGATTTTGGCCTCAGATTCGTGTTCGAATACTCTTGAAAACAAACCGGGCAATTCGATTTCGCCGATTGAAAAAAATCCGACGGAAGCAAGCTTTTCGACAAACGAGTGGGCACTCCCATCCATCGCAGGAAGTTCGGGCGCAGAAAGTTCAATTTCGGCATCCGTGACTTCGCAACCCGCCAACGCGCTCATGATGTGCTCAATCGTGGCGATAGAACCAAGCTTAGTGCAACGACTGGTATCAGTAACGTTATCAGGCATGGCTTGCACGCGATCAGCGCCGTGCCTGAACCAGATGCCGCTCTCAGACGGATGAATCCTTACATGAACGGGAACGCCAGAGTGCAGTCCAAGACCCTCCATCTGAACAAGATTGGAAACGGTTTTGCGCTCAAAGATCACAACTTGTTTCCGTCCTTGAATTTCTCCTCCAAGTCTCTAAGCCGCTTCCAAATTTCGGGAAGTTTGTTAGTGAGTGCGAAAACACGAAGTCCTTCCTTTATGGGAATTGGCGGAGTGCCAAAATAGACGCCCGATTCCTTTATGTCGCCGGACACTCCGGATCTGCCTCCCAAAACTACATTGTCCACAATGGCAACATTATCCTTTACTCCAACATTGGCGCCAGCGATGAATTGGTTGCCGATTTTAGCGCTTCCGCCGATGCCGACCATGCCAGCCAAAATTGAATTCGTACCAATTACAACATTGTGCCCAACTTGTACTAGGTTGTCAATTTTTGTCCCACTGCCAATTACGGTGTCTTCCAAGGCTCCTCGGTCAATACACGAATTTGCACCGACCTCAACATTATCGCCAATCAAAACGCCGCCAATTTGTGGAATTTTCACGTGCTTCGTACCATCCCATTCAAAGCCAAAACCGTCGGCGCCAATTACTGCTCCAGAATGGATAAAGCAGTGGGTTCCAAGCCTCACGTTTACAACAAGAGTCGCATTTGGCATGAGAGTTGTGCCGTCTCCAACAACACAATTTGGACCGACAAAGCATCCAGGATGAATCGTAACATTCTCGCCAATAAGTACATCGGCGCAAATGATTACGTTTGCCCCAATTTTTGCAGATGAAGCCACACTCGCGTCTAGGTGTATGGAAGCTGATGGATGAATTCCATTTTCGATTTCCAGGACGGGAGCAAAGAGTTGCAAAATTCCTGCAAAACTGGCTCGTGGATTTTCGACTAAAATCCCAGATCGCTCGCCCAAGTCTGAATCGAGTGGTGCAACAATGGCTCCCACATCTACCGATAGCGCCTTCTCAAGAAAGCTCGAATTGGTCGCGAATGTGATACCGTCTTCAGCGGCAAATCCAGCGGGTACGGGTCGCGAAATTAGAAGATGCGGATTACCGACAAGAGTGCCGCCGATTTTTTCGGCAAGCTCGTTTAGCGTCCACGTCTTGATTGATTTCGCCACTCGATGAAGTTCTCCGTTTCGTCGGGTGCATTTCCCGGTTTCGTAACTAATTGTCGCGCATGAATTCCTAGCCAAATTTTTAGGTCAGCTTCTACTTCTTCGCGTTTGGTGATTATGGCTGGTGAATCCGGCTTTGCACCAAGTGGCGTCAAACGATTTTGCGAGTTTGATTGGATTGAAACTGCCGATTCAGGAAGGATTGGCAACTGGACAAGATTTTGAGATGCAAGCAAGACAAGCACATCCTCGTTTACGCCGGAAATTGCCGTGTTCGCCTGCCCGCGAGCCTTTCGGTCTGCTTCATCAAGCATTTCTACCACTCGAAGCCCAAGTCCCAAGCGACTCTGTGCAGCTGCTGAAAAAAGCTGATTGAAGACTTCCTGTACCTTCATTTGGTATTCATTGCTAACTTCATCCAGTTTTTTGTAGAGTGTCCTGACTTCATTGTTGCGGTTTTGGATGATCTTGGAATTTCCTTCCAACATGACGTCGTCAACGACGGGAAATGGAAAGCGAACAAGCAATGCAAGCCGATTAGCTGCAGGCCACCTCTTCTCTGCATATTCTTTGAGCAGTATGCTTATCTGATCCGTTGAAGAATGAAGACTTCCTCGCAAACTGTTTTCAATTTCGCTATTTGACTTGAGGCGAAACCTCTCGACATCGCGCAAAAAGCTCTCGAAAACTTGCTTTGAAAGCAATTCAAGCGCATCCGCCCTTTGCTTTTCGATTTCCGCCCGTGCATCTGCCAGCCTCTTTTCGGCACCAGAACCGCTCAACGAAATGATCGGCTTTGCAACCATCTTGCTTGATGTGCCCGCGAGCTGATTTCCACCGGGAACTGAGACCGTCTCGATAGCTAAACATGTATTGTAGGAAGCCGCAAGCGCACGATCAACATCAATATACGCCAGTTTTTTTGGCGCATCGCAAGCGAAGCAAACCGACACCGCAAGAACTACAAGGCTACTTTTGGCTATCGAGCGATTTAAGTGCTGCGTCCGAAATATCATTGGAGCCATAGGGAGCAACTCCCGATTCAAAAATGATCGTAAAACCTTGAGCTTTTCCAATATCCTGGACAGCCTTTCGAGCCTTGTCCAAGCTGTCGGATTTTTGCTTGTCGGCCCAATTCTGCATAAATTGTGTGAACTCTCGGAACCAACGCTGTGCGATCTGCTCCATGTTTTGCGAACGCTGGGCATATTCTTGCATCAGTGTGCGCTCTTCTGGAGTCAAATTCGGCTTGACGCTTAGAGCCTTTGCATTTTTGTCTGAAGCAATGATGTCAGCTTTCAACTTTTCCAATTCAGCAGTTTCAGCTACAGTTCGATTGACCTTAATGCTCAAATCCCTAAAGCTGATCGCTTGCTCGTTTGTGAGCACACGATGTGAGTCAATAAATTCCAAAACCCCTTCACGAGCTTCTTTCATAGCTTTAAAGTCGCTTTGGTTCTTCTTGCCAAGGACGCTCTTTTCCACTACCGACGCAATATCAACTACGCCAATTTTTATGTCAGCCGTCTGAAATCCTGATCCAACAATGACCCCAAAAAGGGCTGTTGCCACGATCCATCCCATCAATCCATTTGTTTTGCGCATAAATCTAGATTCCTTTGTTCCTTACTTCTCAAAATGATTTTTTGTTTTCGGTCTTCTCAGAAAGACGTTCCAATTAGAAAATGTGTGCGAGTCTGTCCATCTTGATTGAAACCAAAATCAAGTCGAATTGGGCCAAGGGGAGTTCGGAAAGAAAATCCAAGACCGTAACCTAACTGAAACTGAGCGGATTTCGACTGCACATATTCGTTCACAGTTCCATATCCATCCCACGCACCTGCATAGTCAATAAACACAATTGCGTTGAATGACTTCTGAACAGGATGACGATATTCAACTGTAATTCCGGCTTGGTTTCTACCCCAGAATCTGTCCTCAGAATATCCCCTTAGCGTGTCAGATCCTCCCACAAAGAACTGCTCAAAAAACGGGACTTTGCCCATGATTGCGCCGATCTTAGCCCTCAGTGCAAACGTTCGGCGAGGATCATCTAATTTTCGGCCCCTCGGTGGCTGACCAGGCGAGAAATAAGCCCGGTATTCAAACTGAGTTCGGAAAAACGTGTTTGGGCCCAGAATATCGGCACCTTCAATAAAACCGTCGCTAGGCCGCCCAACTTCACCGCCAATTGTTTTGATGTTGCTATATCCTGGCTCAAGTGAAAATCTGTACCACGAGCCTCGAGCTGGTTCCACGTCAACGTCCCTGCGGTTGCTGGTCAGACCAAAGTTTATGGTTCCAACGTCGCCATCTTGCTGAATGAAACCTTCGGTAGTTTTCGGATCGAGTTCTGATGTTTTGATTGTCTCAAACTTGCCCCCGATACTCCCAAAGAGCGATTGTTGGATTCTTCTGCCCAGAGATATTGAAGCACCTGTTCTGCGCTCATAGAAAGTTTGATCCGTTGGCGTCTCCGAACCGCCTCCTCCACCGCCACCAAACAAGTTGCCCGCAAAACGGTACACGAGCTTGGAATAGATAGATGCGTTGAACGAAGTGTCTTTATCATCCAAGAAAGGATTTCCATAGTCGAGATCGAGTGACAGTCCGCCTTTGGAGCCTTGAACAAGGTCAATCCCAACAGATTGTCCTGTTCCTTTGAAGTTCGTGTCACCGTATCGTACCAATCCAGCTATAGAGCTTCGTGGGTCGAGCTGAATTCCAACATTCAGCGTTCCTGTTTGCGTTTCCTTTACATCAGCAATTAGGTCAAGTTTTCCAATATCATCCCCGCTCGGGCGCTCGATACTGTCAATCTTTTCAAACCATTGCGTCGAATACAGTCTTCGAAGGTCGCTTTCCCAATCTCCGACATTGAATGCCTTTCCGGGCCGAGTGCGAATGATCTTATCAAGAACAGATTTCTTCGTTCGCGTGGCGCCCTGAACAGTAACTGAGTTTACAGTCAACTCTACAATTTCTACATTTACGGTTTCCGGAGATCCCTCCATTGGTCCGAAAGCGTTCACCTGAGCAAAATATCGTTTATCGCTGTACAGCTTTCGTATCGCGTCATCAACCGCTTTTACAGACTTGAGGTTATACACGTAGCCTGGCGCAATTGGAAACGATGGAGCGGTTTCCATTGCCTTAACAATATCTGCGGTTGGAATAACGGTGTTGCCAACGACCCGAATCTCTTTGATCTTTAGAAATTCGACGACCTCGACTGTCACTTTCCAGCTTTGATTGCCAGTTTCAGTAGCTCGAACATCAACAGCTTGAAAAAAGCCCATGTCTTCGATTGCTCTTTTATCTTGGTCTAATTGAGCCTGAATATAGGGCTGGCCAACCTTGGTTCGCATGACTGCCATAACCCCTTCCTTATTTACATTTACAACGCCCCGAATTTCAATTTCTGAAATTAAGCTGGCTGTTTGTGCGTGCAACATTGCTGTTAGCGATAAAAGCAAGGTGATAAACCAAATCCGTATGGCCAAAGTAGACTCCTTCCACTCCATTGTTGTCGCGAGAACTTACGGCGGGAACCCTGAAGAGTTACTTAGTGTACGCCTTTTCGATCTCTGACTGCACCAGTTACGTTATCCGAATCTCGCAACTTTGCATGCATTGATTTCTTAGACTATTGAAGGGAGGTTTCGTTTCGCTCGGATTTGCGCCAAACGGGAAAAAGGACGCTTAGCTAAGCGAGTAGATAATTTGGGTCGGACGACCAAGTGGCTCCGCGCTCCACAGGTCCCTTAAAACCGAATGCCATATTCAACTGAAATTTTCCACGGGCGATCCTGGTCAGTTCCAACAGAAAAGATGAGATTTCGGATTTGGTCAAACCTAGAATTTGGCCTCCAGGTAAGCCGAAAATCGTATTGAATTCTCTCTTGAAGAGTTTCCGCCAATTGTCGTCGTCCTTGCATCAGGATTCCTCTGCCGAGCGATTTTGCACCTGTAAGCGTTGCTCCTTCAAATGCGTTGTATTCAAGGCTGAGATATTCGAGTCCGAGTTCTTGGGCAAGTCTTGCAGTTACTGGGTCGAAAATTGCTGGGAGAGCCACACCTGCCAACGTTCCGGCTAGCTGACGTCCAGATTGTTGGCCAAAAAACTGACCGGCTAGCCCTTCGAATAGCTCTCTTTGTCCAAGCAGATTCAAAATCTGCACCTGATCTAGGTCAGGCGGATCACTTCGAGCCGTGATGGACTGCGATGATTCTTCAAGAATATTTCCCCGAATTGCCAAATTAATGTCGTATCTTTGAACCGTGCCTCCAAGGCTTACCGAACTCAGACCTGTTCTTCCTTTGATGTCAACGTCTAGGCGAAGATCGCCGGGGCCTGATGCTGAACTACGGTAGGAGAAACGAGCTTTGCCGCCCTCCTCGATAGCGACTCTTGCATTTGGCAACCGGATATTTCCCGAATCTATCGTAAGCCCTGTGGTCACAATAGGTGCCGAAAGAGTTCCTTGAATCGAGCCGGCTCCATACACACCGAACGAAGCTGTGGCTGCTCGAAATCTGGCTGGCTCAACTTTTTGTGCAACTACGTAGGAGATTGAGAACCTTGGATCAATTGTGAGTTTGGCAACTTCACTTACTTCAGGGAATTCGCTGGGCATGGTAGCTGATAGTTGCTTGAATGCTGCCGGAAGAATTGTTGAAATCGTCGGTTCCTTCAGAGTTCCGCTGATTCTTAAATCGGCATTTGCTACAACGTCTAACGCACCATTTCCAGCAAACAATTCTCGAATTCGAAACTCCTCAAGCTCAATCCGCCCCTTAACTGGTGTTCTCATGATTGTTTTCTGGTCTGTGTCTAGGCGGTTCAAAAGTTCTGGAATCGCCATCGTTAGGACAGATGTTGCTTTTCCGACTTGACCCTCTGAGTTCTTTGTATTGGAAACTGCTGATGCTTCGACGCGAATTTGCTCTCCTTGCAATTTGGCTTCAAAGTTGAAGTTTTTCAGTCCAGTTTCCAGACCTTTCCATCCAAATTCGTCTATCTTTCCTGAAATTGATCCAGCATAAAGGAGATGCTCTGTAGTACCGCCAATTTGGACATTCGCCTGAAGCGTATGTGTTTTGCCGCCCAAAACGACACCTGGGAAATCCGCTGCAAATTGGCTCAAGTCCAGAGCTTCCTGCGTCATTCCTTGCGCTGTTCTATGCCTCTTTGGAATACTAACGGCGAGCTCAAGAGGCTGATTAGAGGGGATTGTTAGCGGATAGGCGAACGGGATCGTGCCATCAATTCCGCCTCGAATTCCACGTATGTTAAAGTCCCCTTCGACCGTAATAACGCCTTCTTGAATTTGAATGGGGCCAATTGCAGCTGTCAAATTGTAAACGGGCGGTCCCGAATCACCTTTCTGAATAGGCTGAGGAAAAAGCGAAGCATCAATCGTTGCCGTGATTTGGGGAGATTTTGTGAGACCAGAAGCGTCAAATGAAGCGTTGATATTACCAGGAAGATTTGCTATACGAGAATCGAATAAGGATAACCAAGGCAGTGCAAAGTTATTGATATCGCCTTGAAATGCTATAATTCCCTTTTCTTCAAACGTGCCCGAAGCCGATAGAGTGCCTGGGCCGCCTGTCCAGGCAAACTGTTGGACGTTCCACTTTCCCTGTGGCTCACGAACGGCCTTAACGGACACTTCCCCCGAATTTTCGTCAGCAATCTTCAGATTTGATATGGAAGCTGAGCCTAATTCCATTCTTGGGTCTTCAATTGATCCGGTTAGTGAAATATCAAGATTAATGTCGCCTTGTATCCGTTCTAAATTCGTCAATACCGATTCTGGTACCGCAATCGCGTTAGGTTGGGGTTCGAGCGATGAACTGATGAAGTTGCCTTTTATCCCGCGAAACACTTCTCGAAATGGAAGGCTGAGTACTAGAATCTGCGTTTCAATCGTTTGGTCGGAAACAGAATATCGAAATTCAGGAATTTGAATAAACCGCTCCGCAAACCCAATATCCAGATTGCCTGACCAAAGATTGCCGTCTGTCCGCGTCACAATTGTTCCGCTTCCGATACGGATATCGTTCATAAGAAGGTCGTCAATTGTGCCGTCCAAGAGCGCGCCGGAAAGAGTGCCGCCATGCCAGTTTGCAGTAGTTTTGGCACTGACGGTTCCGCTTACGACGAATTCCTTTGCGATAATTGGGGCGAAATCTGCAAGGTTGAGATTGGAGGCAGTCCCCGTTACTCCTCCGCTCCGTTGCTCCAAATTGAACCAGCTCGACCCAGTCCATTCACTCTTCCCAGACCTAAGCTCGACTCCATCAATTGCTGCGACTTCATCCACCAAACTCAACGTAGCGTTTAGTGAATCTATGCGAACTCCGTGCACGACTAGTCCAACTCCTTCGATTTTTGAATTTACAATTGGGTTCTTCAGAGTTCCAGAAAAATCGGTTTCCTTAAGCGAAATCGTTCCCCCATATTCCTTGCCCAATAGATCGGCGAGCTGAATTCCGTTGCCTTGCAAGCGTCCTTCAATTGCTTCTGTATTGAAGTTGTAAGACACTTGTCCATCAACTCTTG
Organism: Armatimonadota bacterium; assembly: GCA_031400935.1. Classification (GTDB taxonomy): domain Bacteria; phylum Armatimonadota; class Fimbriimonadia; order Fimbriimonadales; family Fimbriimonadaceae; genus JANNJE01. The sequence goes on along the minus strand of JANNQV010000015.1, from coordinate 42,821 downwards.
AAGCGCCTCTCACTGCACTGAGGTCAGACACAATAATCTTGTTTTTATCAATTTGAACATCGCCGACTAAGATCGGGACGGGTTCCTCGCGAAAGTTTCCAGTTAGAATCTCAGCACGCCCCATAGCTTCAGGCTTGTCCATCGTGCCGCGAATACTGACCTTAGCAGTCGCAAACCCACCGACCTCCGAATACCAATCGGATACGTCAGCGCCTACAATTTTTGCTTCAAGATGCAAATTCTTAGAAGGCCAGGAAATTGTCCCTGTCGCGGTGGCAATAGCTTGTCGCGAAGTTGCCAGTAACCGATCAATTGAAATTTGATCTCCGTTCCAATTTGCCGACAAGTCAAAAACGCCTGACTGCGGCGCCTCTTGGTTTTTAAATCGAAATGATGCATTGCCTGTAGATCTTAGGGTCGCCAAAGGGTGATCGAGAGTGCCTGACAAGTGAAGTTTAGCCGATGCCGTTCCCTCTATTGGCTCATTCAAGTAATCCTTTGCAATCGGCGAAAGAGCAATGCTTGATGCTTCCGCGAAGCCCTTTAATTCACCGTTCAAGAACGACCATGAAGCGCTTGCCGATGGAGTCAGATTTCTCCAGTTCCCGGCATCAAGCTTAGCGCTACCACCTCGTTCTGAGATCGAAAAGGACACAATTGGAGTTGATAATCTCTCTTTTTCAAAGTCTGCCGAACGCGCGGACGCAATCCCATTCCATTCAAATTTTTCATTGACGACATGCAACCGAGCGTTGATTTTGGAATGCGTTACCCCTAGCTCTTTTGGAACATTTGGGAGAAATTCGGATGGAATGTCATGGAGCGATGCAATCTCAAGTTTGGTTTCGCCAAGTAGCGAAAAACCTCCCGTCCAAGCCATCTGTCCCTTGATTTCGCCGAAAGTGACGCCATCAAATGCGCTAAACATTCCTCCTGACCCGTTTTCCGTAATCCAGCCGTCAAATCGGCCTAGAGTGGGCTTTGGCCAAAAGGGAGTTGCGAGGCCAACATAGTTTATGATTGGTCGGACGCGAATAATTGGTGCGGAGCCAACTCTCAAACTAACATCAAAAGCTCCGGAAACTCTTGCAGAATCAAAGTCAATGTCGCGAGATGATCCCCAAGCTGCCGAATCTGGCAAGGCGTTCAAATGTTTCCAGATTCGAGAGGCTTCAACATCATGAAGCACCCCAGAAACTCGAATCTCTGAGTCTGGAGTCCAGATTGCGTCGGCATTGATTAGACCGGATTCTAGCTGCAATTCTCCTGAAGCCCTCCAAGCAAAAGAGGCTGACGAAAACCGAATATCGCGCCCAACGACATCGTATGTTCTGACTACTAATGGCACTCGGTCAATGACATGTAGTTCCAGCCTGTCGAAATCAAGTTCGATCGGCGTTGGTTTTTCCTTTGAAGTCTGCTCCGGAAAATAGCGAAGAAAAGTGAACTGGCCGTTCTTATCCCGTTCAATGCTCCCGGTGACGCCACGCAGTCGAATGCGTATGAAACTGTCGCTTAACCGAAGTACATGAGGAGCGAAAATAGTTGCATTTGAAGCGGAGAAAAGGATGTTCCCGTTAGGTTCCTTAACAGAAATTCTAGAGAGTTTTGCTTCGCCTCGAATCGGATCAACTGCATAAGTCTCCGCAAAAATTGCTAGCGTTCCACCTGGCGTTGAGAGCGGCAGTGATACATTTTTGCCGGGCGCTGACAAAACAAGCAAGCATCCCATGAAGTAGTTGGCGCCCCAAAATGCAAGTACGGCCATCGGCGCAAGCGCCACTGCGAGGCCCATCAATCGCCAGAGGAGTTTCATAGTGCGCCAGGGTATTGGGTTTGGGGGTTTAGGTTTTCGGTAGCAGATATTCGACAAGTTCTCATGTGGACGGCTCTACGCTTTCCGCTCAATTCCACAATCCAAAATCTACAATTCAAAATCAGACACCTAAAACCCAAAACCCAAAACCTAAAACCTAAAACCTAAAACCTAAAACCTAATCTTAGGACGCCTCTAAACCGCCGCCGCTTCCCATCGAGCCAATTTTTCTGACATTACTTTTTTGCTGAATTCGATTGCATTGTAGGAGCTTCGAATAAATGGACCGCTTGCCACAAACGCAAAGCCCATCTCTTCGCCAATTTTTTCATATTCGGCAAATTGTGTCGGATGGATGTATTCGACAACTGGCAGGTGCTTCATAGTGGGTCGAAGATATTGACCGATCGTTACCGCATCGCAACCAACTTCGCGTAGGTCGCGAAGCGTTTTCAGAATCTCGTCTTTCGTCTCGCCTAGTCCAAGCATGATTCCCGATTTCGTGTAAATCGTGGGGTCAATTTCCTTTACCAGTCGGAGCACTTCTAGCGACCGCTTGTATTTTGCTTGAGGGCGGACGATAGTGCTTAGCCGCTCGACGGTTTCGACATTGTGATTGTAGATTTCAGGGTGCGCTTCGCAAACGATTTGAATAAGGTCGCGCTTTGCTTTGAAATCGGGCGTTAAGACTTCTACAATCGTATTCGGGTTTTGGTGGTGCAAGGCACGAATGGTTTGCGCAAACTGTCCGGCTCCTTCATCCTTGAGGTCATCCCTTGCAACCGAGGTAACAACAACATGCTTCAGACCCAAATCTTTGGTCACCTTGGCAACGTTTGCGGGTTCAAAAGCATCAACGTCAAGCCCTCTTCCAACTTTGATCGCACAGAAGCCGCACGACCGCGTGCAAGTGTCTCCTAAGATCATGAACGTCGCTGTTTTTTTGCTCCAACATTCGGGCAAGTTAGGACAACGGGCACTTTCGCACACCGTATGAAGGTTTTTTGCCCGCATCATGCCCTCGACTTCTTTGATGGTGTCGGGGCGGGGGAGGCGGATCGTCAGCCATTCCGGCAAACGCTGAGTCATACCAGGATTGTAGCATTTGAAGCCAAAACTGAGCCTATTCGTTTTAGCATGAGAGTAAACTGGGGAATATGCATTTGAGGCGATTTTGGTGCGGAATTGCAACACTTGTCGGACTATCCTGTTCTGCATTTGCACAACTTCGGGTCGCAACCTATAACATATCGAATTACGATGGCTCCGACAGAACCGTCGAACTCAAATCCGTTTTTTATGGCACTTTCCAAAGTAGGCAGTTCGCGCCGGATGTGATTGTGTGTCAGGAATTCCTAACGGGACCTTCGCTAACGACATTCATCGGGCTTTTGAATAGTGCTCCCGGAAGTCCAGGTGACTGGGCCGCCGCGCCATTTGTTGACGGAGCCGATACAGAATCCGTTTGCTGTTTTCGAACTTCCAAAGTTGATTTCTTAGGATTTGTGGTTGTTTCGGTTGGTTCAAGTTCAACGTCGAACCATCCACGCAACATTCTCCGATACGATTTTGCGCTCAAAAACTACACAAGCGAATCTGCAAAGTTTTCGTACTACTCAAGCCACATGAAGGCTGGATCCTTTGAAAACGATAAAGCAAGGCGGCTTATCGAAAGTCAGCGGATTAGAACCAACGCAGAAGGACTGCCGAGCGGCAGAGCGTTTATGTTAGGCGGCGACTTTAATATCCAATCCTCAACCGAAACGGCTTACGTCCATTTGGTCGAATCGGCGGTAAACGATTCTGGTCGGCTTTTCGACCCGATTAATCGCCCTGGAAGCTGGGTGAACAATGGCAATTTCCGGTTCATTCATACCCAAGACCCTGCCGCTGGAGGCGGCGGCGTAGATGATCGCTTTGACCAAATTCTATTGTCTTCTGGGCTTATTGATGGGCAAGGGTTTGAATACATTGGCGACGCCTCGATTCCGTTTAGCAATACGACTTGGAACGACCCGATCCACTCGTACCGATGCTGGGGGAACGATGGTACGAGCTTCAATTTGCCTCTCACGATTACCGGAAACCAGAACGTCGGGCCAACAATCGCCCAAGCCTTGATCGCCGCGGCAGACTCAAGCGGGCATTTGCCGGTATTTCTAGATATGAGAGTTCCCCCAAAAATGGCAGTTTCACAAACTGAGATTTCTTTTGGAAAGGTTTTTCAAAGTTCAAAGCCGGTTAAGCGAACGTTTTCTGTCATGAATTCGGCTGACGTTGCGCTATGGAACTTGGCTGGAGTTTCTGACCTGGAATACACGGTTTCCGTTATAGGAAATGGATTTTTAGTTCAAACGGGAGCGTTTTTAGAAGGCTCTGCTTCTGGATTTAACTCCCACGAAGTTTGGCTTGATACGCGCACTGCCGGGCGAAAGTCAGCGACGATTACTCTTCATTCTAACGATCCTGATGTTCCTGATCGAACGGTAACGCTTACCGGGACTGTGATTGCGACAAATAGGCGATAAGCCCGCGCACTCCCAAAACAGAAACGTCTAAAATTCCAATGATGATCTCCACCATTGCCTTGGCCGTTTTAGCAATCGGATTTCCACAAACGAAAGCAATATCAGCCTCCACTTGGAAGCGCTGGGAAATGAAACCTCTGTTCATGTCGGCCATTTGCCAAACAAAACCGGTTGCAATTCCGTTTAGCGTTCGCGAAGGCGGAGAGAATCTGAAAGTGAATCGTTGGCTTAAATGGGATTCGGGTTCAATTGCAATTCTGTACGGCTATTCTGAAAACAAAGCAGGGGACGTGAATTTATCAAATGCCGAAGAGGGAGCGATCAGGGGCCTCGAAGCATCAAAGGGACTAAAGCTGATCTCTCGGAATCGAAAAGGGATGACGATTTCGGGCCTAATTGGGCTGAAGATTCATGCGGTTTACGATTCAGATGGAACCAAAGTTGTTTACTCGGCACTGATGGCGGCCAAAGGCAAGCGAATGTGGCAGTGCGTGGCAACGTATGAGGCAACCCCGCAGAATCAGGCGGTGGCTGAGAAGACGTTTGCAAGTGTTGTGATTAAGCCGTAGATCCGTTAACGGCAATAGCCACGAGATCACAAAACTCTAATTCTTTTTTACTAGGCCTTTCAATGACTTCAACAATGCCATATTTGGCTTACCAAACGACCGGATGCCATCTCGCTCTGTTGCTAGGAGCCCGGATTTCACAAAGAACTGACAACGGAGATACACTTTTCCAAAATGAACAATTACTTCCTTTCCCTTTTCTGCTTTGAATGGCGTTTTTGCCAAATCAATTTGAGCTTTTTCGACTAATGTTCGCTTGGAACCCGAACTGACTTCGATGCTTGACTGAGAAACGTCCCATCCGAACGGTTCGCGCCCTTTGGAACCACTTCTGGGGTCGCCACCAAGTCGGCCAGTACTAAAGGTATCTTGCGAGGCCAGAACGCGACCAGTCATGCCATCAACGTAAATCTGGAACCCTGCGGTAGCCCTTTGCGGATCGGAATTGTTACAGAATCTCCCCCAATAGGTGAGTACACCTCTGTTCGCCTGGAATAGCTGCATTTGAGCTGGTGCGATATCATGGAAGGCAAACGCGCCACCACTCAAACCCTGCAAGTTGGGCTTCCAAATGGCGAGTCGCGCAGGCATCGTAACGCAAAGCTCAGTAAGGCGTGGATACCTCGAAAAGAGCGAAGCGGCCATCTGTGCCCTAGCATTTTGTGCGTTCGTCTGCGGCACTATCGTTGATGGAGGCACAGGAAGGCTTGGTTCGAAAATCTCATATGCTTTGAGCCTCCCGCTTCGCTCTTCAATCGTCATAAATATCCCAAGCTCGTCGGTGTAAGGTAATCCAAGCACCTTGCGCAACAAGTGCACTTTGAACGGGTTGTCCCTTTCGTCTGACTGTTCCGAGACTTGGCGTCCAATAGCGAGTACTTCTAGCGGATCGGTCTGCCCCGCTAGCTCGTGGTATCTTAATGTGAATTCGAGTAATTGAGCTTGGGAAAGAAGGGGAACCGATTCGACAGAAGCCCAGGGAACAGTTCGAAAATCTGCGTATCCAACAATTCGGCCAGATTGGAGGTTGACACCTACAAGGGCAGTCCTAAACTGGAACACGATCGCGTTTGGATCGTTCGGAATTGGAGACCGCATAACCTCATCCACATCTAATCGGTGTTGCAGATTGCCAGCTGGTTCAAAAGGACCGAATTCAACCATACGGCAATATTGTCTTGCGCGCTCTAGTGCTTGTTGCTCCGACAAAAGTTGGGGACTTCCCTTCACCCCTGTCAAGGCAAGAGTAATGACTAATATTTGACCCAGAACCATGAGTTTCGCACCTCTGCAGGAGCCGCAGCAAATTCACTTTGGCTCAGATATACGTTTACAATTCGTGCATAGGGATCGCCCCTGACTGTCAAGTCTACTGGCCCACCAGCTGTAGTCTTTGCCTTCTTAAATCCTTTGACTAATGGTGATTGTGTCTTATACAGAGCGATTTCAAGAGGATCGCCAGCCGCCAGGAAGCTTGTGAGTCGCTTTGAATGCTCGTCAAGCTCCTCTGGTACTGGCGTCCACAATTGATAGTGTAAATGAGCTCCCGATCCAACGTATGCTTTGTTCGGATACAGTACATCTGGACTGAGCTGAAAAGCCCTAGGGTTGTTGTTCGAGTTCACCAGCGTTTCACAGGAATAGAAGATTGCGAGCGTGTAGTCAGGCACATCTCTAAGCGACAAGTCCGGCTTGCTAGTCACATAAGTTTTGACATCGTTGCTAAGAAATGGAGAGTAAGTAAGCTCGTCCGTGTGCGACGCCCTCCAAAGTGAAACCTCACCGTGGGTGCAAGTGAAGAATAGCGTTGCAAGGCACATTTTTTCAGAAAGAATGGCAGTGCCAGTAAATTCTCGCCAATTGGTTCCATCACCATTGCCAGGCACTAGTGAATGATTCATCGCGGTTCCCGTCAGTTTTATGATCGCGTCGTCTACAATTCGTTTCGCTGCATTTGCCACGTGTGGCGGATTTGGATAATCGGCGTCACCCGGTTTGGAATAGTGCGCAGGAATCGGAGGTTCGGAGTCAGCCGATTCAGGAATGAACTGCTCCACCGTGGTGAGAGCGAGCACTTTGTTGTAGATTGTTGCTGGCAATGTGGCGGTAAATATCTCGGTAAACTCTTCAAGAGGATTGGTGTTCTTCCAGCCGTGAAACTCGCCCCTTAGTGTAATGTTCTTTGTCGTTCCATCGGCAAAATGGGTCGAAGCGAAACGAACTTCATGAGAAACAGGGCTCGTTTGCACGTCATCCCATGTCTTGACAATTTCGTCACCGATCTTAAGTTCAACCCAGTTGAATTCTGGCACGAGTGGGATAGGTACCGAATTGACAAACGACGAAGTCACAATTATGTTGATATTTGTCCCAGTTACAAGCAAGTTGCCATCTTTTGCTTTGGCATGAGCGGAAGGAATCACAACGATTTTTAGGGTCGCGTTGTACCCAGGGCCGGCGATGGTCTTATACTCGGTAAAAGGAGGAGGCGGGTCTTGGGCGTGACACGGCAAGGCGCAAACGACCAAGAAGAATAATGGCGAAACGAGTTTGAAAGCAGAAATTATTCTCTTACTCTTTGCAGCACAATCACCTAGTGGCGTGGCGTGGCGTGGTACTCATATTGTTGTCTTCACTCCAATAAATTCATTGTATGCGATGACTGCAAGAAATACAAGTACTTTCAAGACCTTTTTCAAAAAAAGTCCAGTTTCATGTCAATTCACGTCATTTTGAACCTAAGTTAGGTAGTGTCTGAAAGCCTAAGCTTTCAAACAAATAGCTCGAAAAGTCCAATTTCCTCTAAAAATCAGATAAGAGGCTTTTGGAAAATTGGATTTTTGGATTCTGGCACCACCTCCGGGGTGCAGGTTTGGGGACGGTCTGAACCCGTAGTCTCTCAGGTTCGACACCGGGCTATTAGGCTTTGATCCTGTCAGGATCATGTCTAAACACTCTCACAAGGGGTTGCAAAGAAATGCCCGATTTCAAATCTCATTCCTTTCACCACAATCAAGCAACACGATGAGTCCTTCACTGCGAAATGCAGACAGGACGAGTCCTATCCTACAATATGCTAACAGGATGAATCCTGTCCTACAATCGTATACTCTTCCTGTGAGCGCGACAGAGATTGCCATAAAGTTTTGGGTGGCCGACGTCGTGTTCGACTCGCGAACTGCTGGGCTTGATTCCACCTACACCTACCAGCTTGAAAATGAAGCCGTACCTGGCACTGCTGTACTCGCCCCGCTCGGAAACCGGACCGCCCTTGGCTACGTCATTTCATGCCGGAAGACAGATGGCACCGACCTCGGTTACAGCATCGAAAAACTGAGGGCAGTCCAATCTGTTCTTCCCGAAGTCTCGATCCCCGAAGAAATTGTTGACCTCGTTCGATACACCGCAGACGAGTACCTTTGCCCGCTTTCGGTTGCGCTTTCGCCAGCCCTGCCGCCGGGCGTTTTGGACAGAATGCAAACTACTTGGAAGCTGACTGAAAAAGACCACACAATAGCCGAATTAAGCCCGATTCAGCAAGAAATCGTCAGCATGGTGAAGGCGAAGGGCGGGACATTTGTCGTTGCCCCTTCGCGCAAATTGGAATCGGCAATGGTAAAGGCGCTGAAACTTTTGCAAGCCAAAGGGATTCTTGAAAAGAGTGTCGAAATCGCAGATGCAAGCGCAGTAAAACCGACCGCCTTCTACCGCTTGACTCATGACGGAACCGCCATTGACAAGTTCCTTTCAACCCAAGCAAAAAAGAAACCCGCACAAGCCCTGACCCTTGTGAGATTGCGAGAGATCGAATCTGCCCGCTTGACAACTTCCGACATCAAGGGACTTTGCGGAGTCACGGATGCCACCATCAAATCGCTGATCGAAGCAGGGCTGTTAGAACTTGAAACCTCCGAATCCATGAAAGGGCAATCCGCTCCGCAACTGAACTCCGATCAAAAAATTGCTGTGGATGCCTTGATCGAAGCCATTGAACAAAGACAACCAACAAAATTCTTGCTATTTGGCGTTACGGGGAGCGGCAAGACCGAAGTCTATATGCGAGCCGCCGCCGAGGCCATAAAGATGGGGCGGCAAGTTCTATATTTGGTTCCAGAAATCGCACTTGCGTCCCAAGCCGTTCACTTGCTGCGAGAGCGGTTTGGAAGGTCGGTCGCCATTCTTCACAGCGAACTCCCTCCACGCGAGAGACTAGAAAACTGGATGTCGGTTAAGCAGGGCAAATCCGTTGTTGTTCTGGGCGCAAGGAGCGCACTTTTTGCACCGCTTGGCAATATCGGTTTCATAATCGTGGACGAAGAGCATGAGGGCAGCTACAAGCAGGAATCCGCTCCTCGATATCATGCAAAGCGGCTTGCACAGTTTTTGGCAGATCGGCACAAATGCCCGGTGGTATTCGGTTCGGCGACGCCAAGCATTGAAAGCAATTTCGAGGCCGAACAAGAGAAGCTCGTGCAGCTTTCGCTGCCTCGCCGGGCTGCTTCAGCGCAATTGCCAGTCACAACAATTGTTGATCTAGGCGAGGGATTTCGAAATGGGGCTCCTGTGCTTTTCACCGATTTATTAGTTCAAAAAATGAGCGAAGTTCTGGAGCGCAAAGAGCAAATCATCTTGTTTTTGAACCGAAGATCGTATGCTCCATTCTTGATCTGTCGAGATTGCGGAGAAAGATTTCTTTGCCCAAACTGCTCCGTTTCGCTATCATTCAGCCAAAAGATTCGCAGGTTGCGATGCCATCATTGCGGGCATTCTGAGATTCCTCCAGAGCAATGCCCGAAATGCCTAGGATCGCGAGTGAGGACTTTTGGAGTTGGCACTGAAAAGGTCGAAGAAGCGGTACGAGAGCACTTTCCAACAGCTCGCGTAGCTCGATTAGACAGAGACGTGACCCAAAAGCGAGGCGCATTGGAAGCCGTTTTAGGTTCGTTTGGTGCGGGAGAAACGGACATTTTGGTTGGCACGCAAATGGTTGCCAAAGGGCTCAATTTTCCGGGTGTAACCTTGGTGGGGATTCTTGCCGCAGACCTCAGCCTAAACATGCCCGACTTCCGGGCGGCTGAACGCACGTTTCAACTACTCAATCAAGTTGCTGGAAGGGCGGGCAGAGGAAGTCGGCTTGGCGAGGTCGTTTTGCAAACATTTAACCCTGACAATGTAGCGATCCAATCCGCGGCCGAGCACAAATTTTATGTGATGTACGAATCGCTTTTGCAGGAGCGGCGCGACACCAATTATCCTCCGTTTTGTCGGCTCGTGAACATTTTGCATCTGGGAATGAATTTGCGCGAGGTTCAAGAAGCGGCAAACCAAACTGCCGATTTTCTGAGGCCGCTTGAATCAGAAGGCGTTCACATTCTGGGGCCGGTGGACTGCGCGATTGACCGCATCAACAAGCAATGGCGCTGGCATGTTCTTCTCAAATTGCCTCCGAATTTTATTGTAGCTCGGGTCGCCGAACTTTTGAAAGTTGATCGGGCAAAGGGCGTGAATGTTGTGATTGATGTGGATGCATATTCGTTGCTTTAGGCCATATGGATTAGATCGGTTATCGTTGAATGAAAACGGGGAAGGAACCACAAAAAAATCACCGCCCCAAATTCAATTTAGGGCGGCGATCTCAAATTACGGCAAACTAGTTGCCGCCGGGAGTTGTTGTGCTAGGAGCAGCTGAATCGCTAGTAGCAGCCGAGTCACTGGTAGCTGGAGCGGAATCACTGGTTGCTGGGGTAGTCGGTGCTGCAGTTGGTTCGCCTGCTTCGCCGACAAGTCCTGGCTTAGTTCCCATTGTGCCTGCCGAAGAATCGGTCGTCGCTGGTGTCGAAACTGTAGGATCGCCTTCAGTTTGGCCACAGCCGACGAGAATCGCCGAAGCGAAAACAGCTAGTACGAGAAATGTCATATATTTTTTCATTGAGTTGCCTCCTGGTCGAGCGGCTCTTGTTCCGTCAACCTAGTTCTTGATAACGACTGAAGCCAGGCAAACGTTCCAGGTACTTCATTTCTAGTTAAAAATTGCCAATTTCCGCCTCGCCGGGTAACATCCATTTCGAAGCGAGATAGTACTTATGGCAATTGACACCAGCGATTTTCGAAACGGCCTGCATTTTTACATGGATAGCGATGTTTGGACGATCATAGAATTTCAACATGTCAAGCCCGGAAAGGGAGGGGCTTTTGTCCGCACTCGGCTCCGAAAAGTGAAATCTGGCCAGGTGGTCGAGAAGACATTTCGATCAGGTGAAAAAGTAGAACCTGCGCACGTCGAAAAACGAATCATGCAGTTCTTGTACAAGCAAGGCGAAGAACTTGTACTCATGGACATGGATTCCTTCGAACAAGAACCGGTTGCCGCTGCTTCGCTTGGTTCCCAAGGAAAATATCTGAAGGAAGAAATGGAAGTGATCGCTTTGGTCGCGGGTGGCGAAGTGCTTGGGTACGAAATTCCAAATTTTGTCGAATTAGAGATATCGCAGACTGATCCTGGGTTCAAGGGCAACACGGTCAGCGGAGGAAGCACAAAGCCAGCCACACTTGAAACTGGTGCCATGGTTCAAGTTCCATATCACCTAAACGAAGGCGATTGGATCAAAGTTGACACTCGAACCGACGAATACCTTGAACGTGTGAAGCGTTAAATACGTTCGTAATTAGAAAATGTCTAAGCAACCAAGTTATAGACCGACAGATACAGTAGGAGAAGCATTTGCTGGGCTCCTGGACGTCGTTGCGCGCTTTTTGTTCTGGGCCGGAATCGCATGCACTGTACTGAGCACAGCGATACTTTTTTTCCAATTTCAGGCTTCTATCAATTTATCAGGCGGCTTCAACGAAGCTCAAGCGACAGCAAACACTGCACTTTTCGGCAAAACCATGATCGCTGGTGTTTTTGCGCTTTTTGTTGGCACAACCTACATGTTTTGGGGCGAAGAAATACTTGCAGCTATCCAGATACTTGGTTCTGCATTATTCTTCTTTGGCCCTCCATTTCTGCCTGGTGCAATGGGTGGCGCCCAACCCACTCCTGCTGGGCAAGCTGCTCTTGGTGCAATTCAAACCGGTGGACTGATCTTTGGCCTGTTTTCCATTTGCAGCTTGGCTGTTGACCTCTATCTTAAAGCAAAGGAACGAATGCGCCAAGGTGCCCGTGCGGATCAGCTCAAGTTTGGCAAGGGCTTAAAAGAAGAAAAGGAAATCAACAACGTATTCATGGGCAATTGCTGGCAACTTCCTTTTTGCCGCAAATTCGTTCGAGAAAAGTGCCCTATTTACCATTCCAAACGAACATGTTGGAAAGAGCAAGTTGGATGCATGTGCGAAGAATCGGTTATTCGCAATGCGATGGAAGGCAAGGTGATTCCCAAGGATGCGGTCGCTGCTGCAAAAATGATTCCGATCAACAACAAGCTAACATCCGCACAAAAATTTGAACGATGCAAGTCGTGCGTCATCTACAACGAGCATCAAAAGCAAAAGTACAAATTGGCGCTTCCTGTTACGATGGCAGCATTTGTCGGTGCATGGCTTCTCATCCGAGCGAATTTAATGTACGTCGTGGACAATGGAATTCGCAATCTTGACCAAATGATGGGCAAGGTCACGTTTGGCGCTAGCGGCGATGTTGCAAGCACGATCAAACAATCAAGCATTCCATTCCACGAAATCGCTCTTGCCTGCATCATGCTGATCGTTTTTGCCTATATGCTCAAATTACTTGAGTACTTAATTTTCAAGGCCAAGATCTAATGGCCGCCTTGAGCGCCCCAATTCTCATTGATGGAAGTTATGGTGAAGGCGGGGGTGCACTCTTACGAACTTCAATCGTGTTATCCGCTCTTACTCAGCAGCCACTCCGAATTTCCGACATTCGAGGAGCAACCAAATATCCTGGGCTCAATCGTGAGGATTTGACTGTCATTCAGCTCGTCGCGAAGAGCTGTTCGGCGGAAACTCTCGGGCTAAATATGGGTTCTTCGGAACTGAGCTTCTTGCCAACCCGGCACCCTCGCCCCCTTCAAAAAATTCAAGCTGAAGACTATGACGTGAAAAACGGCGAATCTCAATGCCCAGCCATCATTTTGGGCTCGATATTGCCTCTTTTGGCTCGCAGTGGAGGGTATTCGACACTGAGTCTAAATGGTGAAACGTATGGGAGCGGAATTCTCTCTTTTGATTCTTTTCAAAATGTAACTCTAGGAGCCTTAAAGAGATTTGGACTCCATGGGTTTTCAGAACAAATTGAGGCCGGCTTCGGGCGAGGATCGAAGGGCAAAATTGAGATTGAAGTAGAGCCCAGCGCACTTAATGGAGTGGATTGGTCGAACAGGGGCGAACTAGTCCAATTGAACGCCATTGTGGCAACAAGCGAACTTCCATCTGCGGTCGCAAAGCGTGGAATTTCTCATCTTGAAAACTTGTCAAAGAACGGGAATCTCAAACTTTCAACAACTTCCGTAACGCCTAAAAGCCGGGAAATCGGAGCGCATGTCACCGTTTTGGCAGAGTTCGAAAACGGATTCGGGAGTGCTTCGGCAATGGGCAAAAAAGGGGTAAGAATCGAATCAATCGTCCAAGCCGCTTTTGATCAATGTCTTCAATTCATCGAATCGAATACTTCAGTTGACCCTTTTTTGGCAGACCAAATTGTGGTTGCCGCCGCTCTGGCAGAAGGCGACACGACTTTTTCAGTTCAGAGCCTGACAATGAGGCTGATCACTACCGTTTGGGTGATCAAGCAGCTATTGCCGATACGACTCACCGTCAAAGGGCACGAAGGCCAGCCCGGCGTGATTTCGATTCGGCGGTAGGGTTTAGGGATTAGGGTTTAGTGTAACGATTTCCCATACCCCATACCCCGCACCCTGAACCCTATGTCCCCTCATCCCCCACAGTTTGAATCCCATAAATCGTTGAAGCCAACGCTCCCCCAAGCAGCGGCCCAAGGATGTAGATCAACACATGATCCCAACTTCGGCTTTCAAAGATCACGCCCATCGCAGTCGCGCCGACTCCTACGGCAGGGTTAAATGCCCCGCCCGAAATCCATCCGCCAGCCGAAGCCGCAACGGCAATCGTGCTTCCAATCGCCAGTCCGTAATAACTGTTGCCCGCCACTTTCTTGTTCACTGCCGTATGCAAAACGACCAGTGCAAGGAACATCGTAAAGAAGATTTCGACTGCCAAAGCCTGCGTTGTCGTAAAGTCGGCAGCAGTAACCGGGTTCAAACCGGGCTTGATTCCGCCCGAAGCGCCAGTTATCCATCCGCCAAAGCCAAACGCAGCGCAAGCCCCCAAAATCTGCGCGACCACATAGGCGAGGAAGTCTTTGAACTCCATCTTCTTCTGCATCCATACCGCCAAAGAAACGGCGGGGTTGAAGTGCGCGCCTGATACATGCCCGCCAAAATACACCGCGCACATCAGCCCCAGTCCCACCACAATCGGGGTGAACGGGCTGCCCGATGGCGCCATTAGGGCGATCACGCTCATAAATAAAAACGAACCCAAAAACTCTGCAAGAACCTTCATTGTGTGCTCCTTCTCGTATCGGCAAAGACGAGTTGCGCTACAACTTAGGAGCGAAAAACTGGAACCATGTGCGAGAGAGTCAGCAACGAAACTCTTACCAAAACCAGTTTGAACCAGACTTCAGGACGAGGATTGGTACCCACTTTCCTCATTCGTCCGGTACATTGGACACATGCTCATTGTCTTCCTTTGTACTGCGAATTCTGCCCGGAGCCAGATGGCTGAAGGCTTCGCAAAAGCCATCGCATCTTCAGAAATTGAGATCTGGAGCGCAGGAACACGACCTGCAAGTTCCGTCCATCCAATGGCAGTTTTGGCAATGAAAGAGCTCGGTATTGATATTTCCTCGGCAGATCCAAAGCACCTTGCAGAGGTTCCCAATTCCATCAATCTTATCGTGGCGGTTTGCGGTTCGGCGGCTAAAGAATGTCCGAGCGTTCCTGGAGCTAAAACGGAAGCCTGGAACTTGCCTGATCCCGCCGCCGCTTCTGGCACAGAAGCTGAAGTTCTGAGTGCATTTCGCGACATTCGCGATGAAATAAAAGGGCGCGTGGACGACTTGCTGTCGCGATTGTCCTAGGCTACCAAGGCTTCCATCTCAGGGCAGCATTCACCGTAGCTCTGGATGCCTTTCCGCTTTTCATACCAAAATTGAGTCCGGTTCACGTAGCGAACAACAAGGAGCATCACTGGGACTTCGATCAGCACCCCGACAACTGTAGCAAGAGCCGCACCCGATCGAAATCCAAAAAGGGAAATTGCCGTTGCAACAGCAAGTTCAAAGAAATTGCTCGCACCGATGCGGCAACTCGGACCTGCTACGCAATGAGGCGACCCTACTGCCCTGTTCAGCAGATAAGCAAGGCCGGAATTCATAAGAACTTGGATCAAAATCGGAACCGCAAGCAGGGCGATCACAAGTGGCTGAGAAAGGATCATTTCGCCCTGGAATCCAAAGAGCAAAACTAGAGTGGTCAGTAGCGCGATCAGCGATACCTTATTCAGGCTGCCGATCGTTCGCAACAGGCTCGCCTCCCCACTTGATCGAAGTTGAATTGTCCGCCAAATCTGCGAAACTAAGACAGGAAAAACGATAAAGATAACTACCGAAAAGAAAAGCGTTGCCCACGGAACTGTAATTGAGGAAAGACCCAAAAGCAGCCCAACGATTGGGCCAAAGGCAAAAATCATGACTATGTCGTTCAAAGCGACTTGCGTTAGTGTGAAGGTCGGTTCACCACGTGAAAGATTGCTCCAAACGAATACCATGGCGGTGCAAGGTGCTGCCGCCAGCAAAATCAGCCCAGCGCGATAGGAGTCAATTTGATCGGCTGGAAGCCATTGCCGAAACAGCACCGAGATGAATAGCCATCCAAAAAGTGCCATGGAGAACGGTTTCACGAGCCAGTTCACAAAGAGTGTGACCCCCGTTCCTTTGTAGAATCGCCCGACCTTTTTCAGGGATGCAAAATCAATTCTCAACAGCATGGGAACGATCATCAGCCAAATGAGAACTGCTACTGGAATATTGACTTTGGCAATTTCAAGTCCGCCAATCGCCTGAAACGGGGCAGGAATCAGGTGCCCAAGCACAACTCCAACTGCAATGCACAAGAAGACCCAGATGGTTAGAAATCGCTCGAAAACACTCATAGCTCGTAACTGAGAATACCGACTCCAACAAAGTACATGCTAACTGATTTCTGTTAAGGATTTGTATGTCTGATCCGACGTTCCAACTATTTGGAACGGTTGCTAGAGAGTTTTTGACAAGTTGCTGGGAATACTTGGGGATTGGCTAGGCGTTTTCATTCGTCCGCTAGTACAATTAGTTTAGATGAGCGAACTATTCTCTGAGAAACATGGGCTTCAAAGTGCGCGAGAGTCATTGCAACGTACTTCGCTTGAAGATGGAACGAAGAACCGGCTTTGGACTTGGTTTGGCGTTTGCCTTCCGGCAAAGATGGAAAGCCTTTCTCAAACCTATTTCCGTTTCTTTGATCGAGTCTTGAAGATGCCTAAGGAACAGTGGCCGAAAAAAGACTTCGAAGCTCGTGAATGGATTCAAAAGAATTGGCCAACATTGCAAACAAGTGCGGTGTTCGACCTGATTGATTTGCGATTTAAGTACTTAGAGAGCGACGAAAGGGTGTACGTGCAAGGCGGGGGATCGCTCTCGGCTAAGACGATTTGCCGCAACGTCAACACCGTACTAGAGGAAGAAGGCGTGGCATGGCGAGTTCGGCAAGGAATCGGACTTATTCCGTCTTTTGAAATTGATCAAATGGATGCGATTGAACAAGCCGCCACTGCAAGCAGTACGACTGAGGGTGCAAGAGACCACATTGTTGACGCCATTTTGAAGTTTCGACACCTCAAAGACTACTCGCCAGAACAGGTCATTCTTGAAGCCGTTAGTGCTGTCGAGAAGCAATGTCAAGGTATGTCCGGAAATGAGAAAGCTTCTCTTCCTGCAGCCTTGGTTGCGCTAACGAAAAAGAGAAATCTAAATCCTAACCTGAAGTCAGCTCTTGAGAAACTCTTTGTCTACTCAAGCGACGAAGAGGGAATTCTAGATTTAAATGGAGAGCCGGAGGTCAATGCAACAGTAGATGATGCTGCGTTTATGTTGGTGGCTTGCTCTGCTTTTATCACGTGGCTCGGAAGCCATCAAGAATTGCTACAAAAATAACTCCACCTCCTGACCTCCTCCTCTTTGCTTTCCAAACCTGAGAGGCGGCAGCTTCAGCATGTTCGCAAAAAGGAGGGGGATTGGGACTTCCAGCAGGATAAACGAACCGCCACCCCGAATCCCAATAGAATGGTCGCCAAGGCGCATGCAGCCACCCTATCTGGAATTGAGGCTGTGCCCGTCGTTGTTGAACTACATGTCAAGGGTGCTTCCGAGTCCAAGTTTATCATCGTAGGTTTGCCCGACCAAGCAGTGAACGAATCGAACGTCCGCGTTCGCAGCGCGATTCAGAATTGCGATTTCAACTTGCCATGCATGATGTTCATTTGCAATTTGGCACCTGGCGACGTTCGAAAGGAAGGGCCATTTCTCGATTTACCTATCGCCGTTGCAGTGCTTGCAGCAACTGGGCAAGTGGTCGCAAGCGAACTCGAAAACACACTCTTGCTCGGCGAACTTGGACTCGATGGAAACCTGCGACCGATCAACGGCGCAGTGAGCGTTGCGCTTATGGCGGCAGAAATGGGATTCAAGCGGCTCATTCTCCCAAAAGCGAACGCTTCGGAAGCCGCAGTTGCGCCGGATATCGACGTCTATGGAATGGATTCTCTGCTCGATGTAGTCCACCTGTTGAACGGCGATCCGAGCATTCAGCCAGTTAGGTTATCGCTGGACGAGGCTTCGATGCTTCCGCACTACGAGTTCGACTATTCCGACGTGAAAGGGCAGCGCCACGCGGTTCGCGCTTTAGAGATTTCGGCTGGAGGTGGGCACAACATTCTCATGGTCGGCCCGCCTGGTTCAGGCAAAACCATGCTTGCCCGAAGGCTGCCAACGATCATGCCGCAACTGACCTTACAGGAGAGTATCGAAGTCACGCGAATCTATTCAAGCTCGGGGCAAATGGGTAATCGCCAAGGCCTGATTTGGGAACGGCCGTTTCGTCCTCCGCACCATTCCGCGAGCCATGCAGCAGTGGTTGGCGGAGGCAAAGTTCCCAAGCCCGGCGAAGTGAGCTTGGCGCACAAGGGCGTTCTGTTTTTCGATGAAATGCCTGAGTTCGACCGCTCGGTTTTGGAGGCATTGAGGCAACCGCTAGAGGACAATGTTGTGACCGTTTCGCGGGTTCATTCTTCCATGTGCTTTCCGGCGGAATTCATGCTGGTCGGCGCGATGAACCCTTGCCCATGCGGATTCAAGGGTTTGCCTGAACAGCGGTGCATCAGCAATCCGACGCTTTGCGCGCGCTATGCGGGCAAGATCAGCGGCCCGCTTTTAGACCGAATTGACCTGCATATCGAAGTGCCCAGATTGAAGCCGGAAGAGCTTCTGGCAGCGGCGGATGGAGAATCTAGCGAGACCATTCGGGAACGGGTTTGCAAAACTCGCGAGGCGCAATATGCTCGGCTTGGAAATGGCAAATTGAATTCAAAAATGAGCCCACGAGAGATTCGAGAACTTATTCCCCTGACTGACGAATGTAAGGAGTTCATGCGGCTGGTGATGAACCGGATGAACATTTCGGCAAGGGTTTTTGACCGGATATTGAAGGTCGGCCGGACCATCGCCGATATGGCTGGGCACGATGAGGTGGCGAAAGTGCATTTGAGCGAAGCGGTTCAATATCGGGAGAGGGTTGAGTAAGAATGGTGTGCGGAGAGCGGAAAGCAGACTACCCTGCCCACTTTTGAAGGAACGGAATGACCTTTGCAGGGTCGTGGTGATCGCCCGTTTCCAGCAGTCCTGTATCTTGTGAGTGCAACAATTTTCCATTCTTGTCTAGAACGAATAGGTGGGGATATCCAACGATCTTTGGATATTTGGAAAGCAATGCCTCGTTCTTGTTTTCCGGGCTGAAGTTGATCTTCACAACGATGTATCTTTCCTTTAGAATCTTCGCTGCATCGGCATTTTCGAGGAAGAACTTATCCAGCTTGTGGCACCACCCGCACCATTCGCCTCCAACGTCTAACAAGATTCGCTTGTTCTTCTTTTTAGCGGCTTTGACTGCGTCTGAAATGTCCTTTGCCGCGTCGCGCTTAGGATCGAATTTTGCGTGCTCAGCTTGGGCGGGCGTGGTTGCGGTGCCCTGAGCCATAGCAACGGACGAAACCACTGTGAACGCAAAAAGAAAAGCTAAAGCAAGTTTCATGTGGCGAGATTACCCAGGGGACTGTGAAATGGGTGAATGGAGTGTCCTCATTCTCCTTTTCGGAATGGAAGCCAGCATCTCACACTCTCCCGGTAACTAACAAAGTCTTCGCCAAACTGTGACTCCAAATATTGCTCCTCCTCGCCGCGAGCCAACAACTCCCAAAAGAACCCTCCGATCACAGAATAGATGACGATCAACGGCGAACCAAACACGATTCCCACGCAAATTCCCTGCGAAATTCCGCAGGCCGCCATTGGGTTTCGCAAGATTTTGTACGGTCCAGCAACCACCAATTTTCTGGTGCATTGGGCTGGCAAAGGTGTTCCCTCGCCAGACACAACCATAAGACGCCCAGCCCAAATGCCAATGCTCCCAAATCCGAGAGCCATTGCAAGCCCAATTGCGACCTGATATTCAAATTGAAAGTGAAATGAATTCCACCCGCTGTATGCCTCGATCATGGCAATTGCAGTAGGAATCAAGACCAAGAAAACCGTCCACATAGAGGCGATCTGTTTTAGAGTTTGGAGCCAAAGTGAGCGTGATTCCGTATCGCTTGCCGTGAAAAACCGAAACGGCCCCCACAAGCTGGTTGGCACGGTTAGGCGCAAAGCCACTCCAAAAGCCAACGCTGCGGAGAAGAACATAAGCGCCATTCCCCAGTAAGCAGTCGGGTCTTGAACGGCGATTCCTAGCGTAAGCAAAAACGCATAGGCTTGCGCCCCGAAATGCACCCAAGATAACTTGAAAAGCGCTTCCCTTTGCTTCAAAATTGCGATCGCCAGCAAGCTAGAAACGATCATGGCCGAAAACAGGTCGGGAAGGAGAAAACTGCGAATGAGGAGCTGCGGTGCTTGATTGCCGAAGAAAGTCTTGATGTCGTCCGGGTTTGCGAAAAGCCAAATCCACCAGGCAACCGTGCTTAGGCTTGTGGCAGCGTAAAAACCTGCTATCAGAATTTGCTCTCGCGAGCAGAGTGACCGCACGGTTTGAGCTTACTCGGTCGAACATCGGCTTCGATTCAAAAATTTCGAGTTACATACCTGTCCCAGATTGACCAAAGTCTCCTGTTTGACCAAAGCTAACATATAATATGAATATGGTAATTCGAAATGCCTCCCGACTTTTGTCTCTTATTTATGCCATCGCATCATCATTAATGGCTCGCCACGCTGTGGTTGCACATAAGTTCATTGCAGTCGTTGCATTGCTTGCATTGGCGCATTCGCTTTTGATTGCCCAAATCGAAATTCCGTTCAAAGGAGCCGATCCCCAAGAATGGACTTTGGCGAAGTCTCTGGCACCAAAGGTAGATTTGTTGCCTCAGACAAACACTGAAAAGCCAACACTTACTTTTCTTTTCAGTAGATTGGAATCCACTAAGAACTCTTTTTCATCAGGAAATCATCAGTACTCTGTTCCAATCGCTGTTTATCAAGAGCGCCAAGACAAGCACAACAAAGACCGTTCTGATTACGATCCTGAGCTACAACGCTACAAAGACGATAGCGCTGCATATATTGCGGCAGGTGGAGGGGGCACATATAAAGAGGACGATCCGAAATTAGCGATGCTAAAGGCGTGGCACGCAAGGTTAATGGCGTGGCATGCAAGGATTGAGGAATGGAGGGGAAGATACATCGCCGAAACTGAAGCGTTGAAAGAGATCAGAACTTCTCTTACAAATTCGATGCAAACTGCATACCTCGACTGGAAGGGAGATTGTTCGTCATATGTTGCCAAGGCGGAACCCGCTCTCAAACGCGCTGAATTTGACAAGAAGATCGCTGATATGCAGGAGCAGATTAAGCGAGATCGCAAAGCGCTCGAATATTACAAAGACAAAGTGCCCGGCCTTCATGCTGATGTCGAAGCGATGGCTAAAGACGCCGACCAAGCCCGAGAAGACGGCCGAATGGCGGCGATTGACAAGGCGATTGGACTTTGCCTCGATGGGGCGATTTCAAAAGTCGGCGCACGAGAATTGGCGGCAAGAAGCCAGTTGAAAACGGTGAAGGCGCTATTGATTAAGCACGGAGTTCGCCCTGCCGACGCAAAAAAAGTGTTGAAAGGCTGGTTCGACGCTCCGAATTCCGTGCCATCCATCAAGCGCACAAAGGAAATGCTCGAACAGCTGAGCCTGCTCCGAGACATGGCAGCGGCGTACGATTCCACCACGAAGCAGCAGTACTGGGAAGCTTTGACCGCTTGTTTAGGCGTGTTCGTTCAAACGCCCGTGCTGAAGTTGGCGATTACGAATTTCGAAGTCTATTCGAACCTGATGTACACGGGCTTAAGCTATGCCACTGCTAAAGCGAGGGTGAATCAGTACTCAAAACTTGCTGATGCTGATTTGAAGGCAATTGCAAAAATCTCGACGGTGTATCAAAAGCATGTGAAGGAGCTTGTGAAGCTCAAGCAGGAGCGAGAAGCGATAGGTTTTTTTGACTAACGATTGACCGCCGAACGTCGTGCTCAGGAAGCAAACATCTTCTCGTAATGACGAAGCCATTCGCTTTGAAACAGCCCATTGGGGTCGTAATGTTTTTTCTTATTAAGGAACTCAGGAAACTGAGGATAACACGACAGCACCTGCTCCCTATCTGCCCAACGGTGATACGTAAGGTAATAACTTCCGTCTCGTTCGATGGCTAAGTCTATCAGCATCTTGAAAGCTTCTGCGGCAGATTTGATTTTCTCGTCTGAATGTTCCACGTGCAAGTTGAAAATCACGCAAGCATATGGCTGTTTCGCCCATGCAAGGAGTGAATCCGTGTCTTTTTCTACCAGCCGAACAGTTCCGTAGATCACTTGGGCGCCAAGCTTTCGAATGCGTTCCGATGCCGCTGCCAGAAAGTCAGCAAGGCGATCCCTCGGAACGTCAATTTCTGTGATCATTTCTGTGCTCGGAACGGTGACTCCCATTCTCCGATCAGTATCCTTGTGGTAGTCCTCGTCGTATCCGCCAATCTGCGATGTGTCTGACCAGTAGATCTGGCCAGAAGACTTAAGATAGAAGTCCGAATAGAGCTTGAAAGCTTTGGTCTTGTCGGTATGCGCCAGATACACAAGCTCCTGCCAAGCCTTGTCCGAGACAGTTACTTGATCATCTTTGATCGGGGTGTGTAATTCAACGGGTTTGTAACACGAGAACACACCTAAATCAAGAAAGTCATTTGATTCCTCATCAACGGCGTATTGCCAATCGCCTAGTGTGTAGCCGTCCTTTATTCGCTGGTCAAATTTCTTGATGACGTCAGATGCACGGACCATTTCGACCGTTCGTTCAAGTTTGTGGCGGCGTTCCAAGCGATACGTTACCGAATGCACAACGCCAAACAACCCATACCCGCCTAATGCCAAGCTGAATAGCTCTTGGTTCCGACTACGGCTGCATCGAAGGGCGTCACCATCTGCATTCACCAAGAGAAACTCTTCAATGTCGGCGCTCATTGGCGGATGGCTAAGAGTCCTTCCATGAGCGTTTGCGGCGATGGCGCCGCCAAGCGTCAGTTTATCGGCACCAGTTTGTTTGCAACGTATGGTCCATGGGTTTTCAAGGCCCTTCTGTCTAGCGTGCAATTCGGTGACTAGGTCAGGCCATTCGATTCCTGCTTCCACCATTACGAGCCCGCTCTTGGTATCGAGGTCCATTATGGATTTCATCCCTCTGGTGTCAATCATTACTGCATCGTTTGCAAATTGTTGGCCGCCCATGGCGTGCCTAGAGCCCGAAATACAAATCTTGTCCTTTTGCCGACTGGCGCGTCGAATGGCACCGATAAGTTCTTCAAGGGATTCTGGTGCTTCAATTGCTTTCAAACGTGCAGGGTTTAGTTGAGAATGAATGTCGTTGACATTCAAAACAACGGGTTGTTTTGAACTTGAGAGACGTCCTTTTAGGAGGCTTCCACCAAGCACGCCGCCCGCACCCGCAATGGCGCCTCCGATTAGATAAATGCAGTCACGTCGAGTCAGTTTCATCGTATGCTCTTTTTATCTTCAATCGCAACAGATTTGCGTCTGGGTTCGCAGCTACAATACGGTCTTAACCTTTGCGTCCACCTGATTATGGCTTACGTTTCTGGAACCATCAAAGGTACAGTTTTGAAACGTCTCGAGGTCTTAGAATCAAGTGAACACATGAAAAAAATTTGTTGGCTAGTCACAATTTGTTTCTGCCTTGCCCCAATCTCGGCACTTTCCCAGTTTCCAGCCAACAACCCGCTTGTTGATGCTTCTCAAAAACTAGGGACAGCAGGCCTAACTTCAAGTTCAATTGCCGACAAGGAAGGCTGGGCTTTCAAACAAACTGGCACGCGAATCTATGTAAAAAAGTATGTGGAACCTTTGGGTGACGATGCCAGCGAAAGAGCCGCTTTTGAAGAAGCTATCAATGCGATCATCGGCCAGTACGAAGGCGCTGCAAAGGAAGTCAAGCAGGTTAACGACCCTGCAACAGCTTTGGCGTTCAGCGTTGCCATATTGCACAGCGTGGCAAGCGGATCAGAGCTTGACGACAATGCGTTTCTTGCGCTTGCCGGGCGTTTTCGGGCGACCCTATCTAGCGTCAAAGCCACGGATATGCAAAAGCAAGAGTTCTATGAATGGGCTCTTTGCTGCTCTGGAGTCGTGGTTTCGGTTGCCGCAGTATCGCAGGATGAAGAGTCCAAGAAGAAGGTTCAGACATTGGCTGAAGCCCAGCTAGTGATCCTATTGGGTGCAAAGCTCGATCAGATTTCATTGAAGGGTGCCCAGGTTTCGATCAAGGCATCCGCTCCAGTTTCTGAAACTCCAAAAGCTTCTGGAGGCTCCACAACGGGCGGAACGGCGCCTGGTTTTGGATTTACACTTCCAACAGGATGGACTCAAAATTCGGGATGGTACGTTTCCGAGATTCGCTATGACTACACCGTGGTCATGGCGCAGGTGCGAATCGTGCCTGCTGTGCCTGCATCTGGCTCCTTTAGCGACGCGCTACGGGCAGTATGGCAGAAATATGTGCCTGAAGAAATGCAGAACAAGGCAGGGGGAATGGTGTTTCGGCGATACATCGGCAACGGACTCTTCGCACAGTTTGTCTGTGGCTCCGGACCCGAAAAAGGCAAGGCTTGGGACACTATGTTCACCGTTTTCCTAATTGATTGCGGAACCATGTGGCAACCGGTAGTCGTGGCTCAAACCTGGGATGATTTCACAACCAAATTTCCTGCAGGTGGAAGCATGTCGGCGTCATTGTCTTTCGGCACAACTGCCGATCTTGCCGAGGTTTTTCTTCGCACTTTGACATGCACTGGCATCAAGTCGAAGCCAATTGTGGATAAGGCCACCATGGTAGGCGATTACAATTACGGAAGCTCTTCTGCCCTCAATTTTGAAAACGTGTATACAGGCGCGACTGCGATGAACATCATTTCCTATGGCGGGACTCTGCACCTAAGGGCAGACGGAACGTTTTCTGATACGTATTCGAGCGCAAGCGGTTTTGTCGGGGCAACGACATTCCGTAGCGCGAAAGGGAAAGGGAAATGGGTTATTGATACTGACATTTTGGTGCTGAATTACACGGAATACGACCAAGGGGACAGCTATAAGCGAAAGGAGAAGAAATACCGAATTTCGGGCGTCGTTCTGTTTTCAAGCGGTGAAAAGGTTGTTGTTTTGAAAGACTCGTTAGATACGCCAATCAATGCTGTGACGGTTCAAAACCGTTCGGAATATTATTCGACCCTGAAGAAATAATCAGCGCATTCAGAATGCTGATTTTAAAGTCACCCAGCGGTCTCGAAACGACTGATGAGGGGCTCTGAGCCCGTCCCCAGGTACAATAGTATGTGCTCGAACCCCGAATCCGCAATATAGGCATCATTGCCCACGTTGACCATGGCAAAACGACCATCGTTGACGCCATCTTCAAACAGGCTGGAACTTTCCGTGAAAACCAGCACATGAAGGAGCGGATCATGGACTCCAACGACCTCGAGAGAGAGAAGGGCATTACCATCCTTTCCAAGGTCGCCAGCGTCCACTATCAAGACTACAAAATCAACATCGTAGACACCCCCGGCCATGCCGATTTTGGCGGCGAAGTTGAGCGAGTTCTGAGTATGGTAGATGGCGTTTTGCTCATTATTGACGCCTTCGAAGGGCCGATGCCGCAAACCCGATTCGTTCTCAAAAAGGCGTTTCAAAACGGGCTAAAACCGATTGTGTGCATCAACAAGATTGACCGCGAAGGTGCACGGCCCCACTGGGCTTATGACAAGACGATTGACCTCTTTATTGACCTTGGAGCCAATGACGACGACATCTTTTTTCCGCACCTTTACACGAGCGGAGTAAGCGGATTTGCAAAGCTGACTCCAGAAGGGCACGAGACAGATATGCGCGAGCTTTTCGAGATGATCGTGAATGCCGTTCCGCCCCCAACAGGCCATTCCGACGAGCCGTTTTTGATGCAGATCAACAATCTGGACTACAACGATTATGTCGGGCGAATGTTTGGCGGGAAGATTCTTCAAGGCGAAGTGAAATTAGGCGACAGATTGAGCCACATGGCATCGGACGGCTCAAAGACCGTCGGCTTCAACATCACCAAACTCTGGACGTATGACGGAATTCAGCTAAAGGATATCGAAAGAGGCGAGCCAGGCGATATCGTCATGCTCGCAGGGCTAGATAACGTGGCACTTTTTGATACCATTGCTGTTCCCAGCATTACGGAACCAATGGCGGCGATCCAGATCGAGCCAAGCACGCTCAGCATGAGCTTTTTTGCCAACAATTCGCCCTTTGCAGGGAAAGATGGCGGGAAATTCCTCACGATCCATAAGATCCGAGAAAGGGTAGAGCGAGAAGAGGCAGTCAGCGTTTCCATTAAGATTGATAAGGAAGCCCCCGCGGATACAGTAAAGGTTTTGGCGAGGGGCGAACTTCAGCTTGCCATTCTTATCGAAACAATGCGCCGCGAGGGCTACGAAACTCAGATCAGCCGCCCTCAGGTTATTTTCACTCGTGACGCATCCGGCCAGATTTTGGAACCTTACGAGACGATCACGCTCGAAATTCCTGACGATGGCATGGGCGACGTCATGGAAGAATTGTCTCGCCGAAAAGGCGAACTGAAGGACATGATCACCGAAAACCATACGAGCAAGATGGTTTATTCCATTCCGACTCGCGGGTTAATCGGCTTCCGTTCAAACTTTTTGACCCTAACAAGAGGACTTGGAATCATGTCCTCGATCTTTGAAGGCTATCAGCCCTACCGTGGTGAAGTGGTATCAAGAAGCGTAGGTTCCCTAATCAATAAGGACATTGGCAGACTTACTCGTTACGCCTATGAAGACGTCATGGTTAGAGGAACCCTGTTCTACCCGGTTGGCACAAACGTTTACGCAGGGATGATCATCGGGGCGTGTTCGCGCGATGAAGACATGACCGTCAACGCAACTAAGGAAAAGGCCGCGAACAACATGCGAAGTGCGACAGCAGACTCAACGGTCGCCCTTGATCCTCACAAAGAGTTTTCTTTGGAGCAGGCCCTTAGCTGGCTCCGGGATGACGAGCTTTTGGAAGTCACGCCGAAGCAGTTGCGGTTTAGGAAGAAGATTTTGGATCATAGCGAGCGAAGAGTTTCCGAGCGTCGGAGCGAAGTGGTGGTGTAGTTGGTTCAGTAGGGAGATGGCCAAAAGTCCTAGCACCTTACCGACTTGGCAAAAAACCATTGTTGCAAATCTTCGGAGGTGCAACAAAATGCACAAATCAACAATCTGGATCGCTTCTATCATCGTGGCAGCAATGGCGCTGGCAGGATGTGGAAGCCAAGAAATGGAGGCGCAAGCAAGCCCTTCGCAAAATTTAACCCTCAAATCTGAGAATCTTGACCGGGACGGTCAAGCCCCGCAAGGAAAAACCGCTTCCTTGGGCGGGACGCCCAAGGCACATCTTTCGATCCAACGAGCAGTCATTAGAAATGGCAAACTGAGCCTAAAAGTTACAGAAATCGAGTCTGCTGAACGCGAAATCGCCGACTACGTTGCCAAAATTGGGGGCTATGTCTCCTCGACTCAAACGAGCAACTTGGAATCAACCATTCCCACAATTGCCATGAAGCTGCAAGTTCCTTCGAACAAATTCGACGAGGCGCTTCGATGGATGGAATCGAAAGGCAGAAGGCTTGAAAAGGCGATCAGCACCGAAGACGTGACGGCAAAGCTCGTGGACTACGCTGCTCGATTGCGCGTGATGAAGGTGCAAGAAGAGCAGATGATTCGATCGCTCCAATCATTGCGCATCGAAGATTCAATCAACCTAAGAAGCGAATTGATGGAGCTGCGCGGGCAGATCGAAAGCCTCTCTTCGCAGCGAAAGGAGCTTTCCGGACTGGCGCAGCTTTCGAACATTGAACTCACATTGGTTCAAGAGGCCAAGGCAGGCGGATTGGCAAGCGATGCAAATTGGATGCAAGAAAGCTGGAACTTCTCTACTTCCATGCTGGGTGGAGTAGTTCGAGTTCTCGGTTCGCTGGGGATCATGATGGTGGTCTTTTCGCCAATTTGGGGTCCGGCTGTGTATCTCTTTGCAAGACTGATAAAAGGCTCGAAACCGAAACCCACAGCGGCTCAATAGTCTAAAGTAGTTTGTCTTCCACTTCAAACGTGGAGAAATAGTAACCCCCTCTCCCTTCGGTCTAGAGAGAGGGGGATATTGGAAAATCCAAACAGGCTTGGCCGAGACGGCCAAGACACATTTATTTTGGTTGCATCTCCTTCAAAAGCGTGTTCACTGCATCTTCCATCGCCTGATCGCGAAGGTCTTTGTAACGAATCACGCCCTTCGCATCCAGAATGAATATCGTTGGCCAGCCTTGAATTCCCCACTTTGTGGCCAATGGGCCGCTTGTGGAACCATCAATAGCTTGTCTCCATGTAATGCCTTGTTTCTTGAGAATACTGTTGACAACCGACCGGTCGCCATCGCTGTTGATCCCGATGAGTGCAAATGGTTTGTCTTTCAATCGAACTACCATTTCTTTCTCATGGGGCAGCATCGCTACGCACGGTCCTCACCAAAATCCCCAAAAATCGAGCACAACCACTTGTCCGCGATAATCGCTCAGCTTGAACGACTTACCATTCTCATCGGTTACCTCAAAATCTGGAGCAACTTGCCCCACATTGAGGTTTGCGATTACAAACAGCCTTCCATCTGCCCGCTTTCCGGCTCGCGTATCTCCATATTTGTTTTTGAGCTCATGTAGGATCGCTTCGCCCTTCTTGGCATCGACCATCGGCCCATAAGCTGGCGCAAAGACTTCGGCTTGCATCATGAGTGCGCTCGCTTGGTTTTCACGATTGGTAGTCTTGGCTTGGAAGTCTTTGAGCTTTCCAAGGATCCATTCCGTTTCGGGCACACCACCCTTACCCATCAAGAATGTGTTGTTGTATTGCTGCAATCCATACAAGGCTCGCACCACCCCTGTCTCATTGGCATACTTTCCAAAAAGCGTTTTCAAACTCGCATCGGCAGCCTTTCTGTCGTTGTTCGAAATTGCCATGTCGAAAACCATGGCTTCAGCTTGAACTCCAACGGCCGGATTCGATTCAGCTTTTTTGGCAAGCGCCTGGAACTTAGGCAAAAACTGTTTCGCAGGATTCTTTTCTGGATCGAGCTTGATCTTTAAAGATTCTTCTTCAGTTTTTGCCGCTTCGTAGGGTTTGTAATACTCGTTAAGGGCCGCGAAATACTCCTTTTGGAGATTCGCAAACTCAGCTTGTAAAGGGTCGGCGGGTTTGGGCGGGGCTGCAGCGGCAGTTTGAGCCTGGGCACCGCCCAAAACAACTCCCAACAGTAGCGCCGCTATCCCGATTTTGCATTTCATGGATTCACCTCCTTCTGGCTATACGAATCGTATGGCGAGAATCGTTTTCAGTTTAGCTGAGTTTTTTGTTCGGATTTGTTCGGTGTTTTTCGGTTTGGTTCCGTTCTCCGCTCTCCGCCTTCAACTCTGTTCCGCAACCACCATTCACTTCACACAATTCCGAACCAAAATCAAGGCTTCCAGAGCAACTTTGCCGCTTCAATTTTAGTAACAAGTTTCACGTGCCCGTCAACAAATGCAACTGCTCCACGGGAGTTGTAGAGAAAAGCAATGATTCCTTTTGACCCCTCATAGATCAGCACAGTCTCGGATGGCTTCTTAACGGAACGTAGGTTCTTTCCAAACAAGGCTGGGTTGAATGTATAGGGCGAAGGCTTCGCTTTAGTGCTCATTGGAGAGACGAATAGATGGCGATTCTTCGTGTAAGGTCCGAGTTGCTTTTGCCAATCGGCGGTTGGTAACTTATCGTCCCAATCAGCGGCATATATCATGCTTCCAATCGCCATTTGTTTTAGGTTTGAAATTGTGATTGTTCCTGGCTCGGTGCTGTTTGCTCCTGCCGAATTAGCAATCATGGCTTGATCGGGCTTTCCAAATGCAAACATCGAAGCCATTCCACAAAGTGGCGTTACTTTGTCTAAGTGACTCTTGATCTGTTTTGGCTGAATTAGCCAGTTTCGACCCACCTTTACCATTGTAAACTTTTCAAAAGCTGTATTCTCGCTTTCTTCTTGGCCTGGCATTGAGTTCTTCATCCACAGGTTGCCGGTAACGGTTGCGGAAATGCCATCTTCCTTGGCTTCAAGATCGCGCAAGTCCATCTTAAATTTGTATCCTTTAGGCATGGACTTGAGCATAGGCTCAAAATTTGCCAATTTTCCACCTTGAACACACTTGGCGCAGTTGGCAAAATCCATAGACTCAAAGGATTTCACGAAAGTAAGCACAGTTGCCGTTGGCGACGAAAGGTCAATTGCAGACTGCGACGAAACAAGAACACCCAAAACGAGTAGCTGTATCATTCCTCTAGTATAACTTCTTTCTAGCCTCATTGAACAGAATTTTGGGGGAAAGTCCCGCAAATTATTCCACCGGTACACTTAGTCCATGACCGTTCGAGTTGGCTGCGCCCAAGTGACGCCCGAAAAGGGAGACATTTCCGGCAACATTGGACGTATAGCCGATGCGATTACTCAATGCGCTGAGCAAGGTTGCGACATCGTAACTTTTGCTGAAACTGCGGTCAGCGGATACATATTGGAAGGTGGCGTTTTAGAATGTGCTCTCGATGCCGAAACCCTTGCATCACAGCTAAGCGAACGTCTCGGGCAGCTGAAAAAGCCAATTGATGCCGTTGTTGGCTTTTATGAGATTCATTCGGGACAGGTTCACAATAGCGCGGCTTACATCGAATTCTCCGGAGGAACAGCGACGGTTTTATCGGTTTACAGAAAGTTCTTTTTGGCAACTTATGGCGTATTCGATGAAGACCGTTTCGTAGCTAGAGGTAGGGAACTGGGGCTCATTGAAACCCGGTTTGGAAAGCTTGGAATTCTCATTTGTGAAGATGTTTGGCATTCGATGATGCCCACTCTTCTAGCTTTGGCGGGAGCCCAAATCTTGATCGTCCCAAGCGCAAGCCCCGCACGAGGGTTTGATACTCCTGAAATTGGGAATCTGGCACGATATGGAAGGATGCTCAAATCATGCGCTGAAGAGCACGGAATCTTTGCAGTCAATTGTCAATTGACTGGCTTCGAAGGCGGCAAGGGATTGGTCGGAGGTAGCTCGGTTTACGATCCGTTTGGAAACCAGATCGGGCAAAGCCCGGTTCAAGAAGACCATTTGTTGGTCGTGGACTGCGATCTCGATCTCATCCAAATTGCACGACAAAACACACCGCTGCTTTCCGATATGAAAGGGCATTGGGACGATGTGAAAAGGATTGTTGGGGAACTAGAAGTTTAACTCCGCCCCCAACCCCCTCCTCTTCCTCGTACCTCGGAAAAGGAGGGGGCTAGAAGCAGTTAATTGTCAGGCGACTAGCATCCGCAGCCGCAACAGCCAGAACCAGGTTCGCAGCATCCGCCGCAACAAGGCTTGTCTGGGTCGTTTTGATGTTTCATTTTGTTTTCTCCTGTGGCTCGCAGCAGCAAACCTGCCCAAAAAACTGCACAAGGCCTTCTACCGTCCCGCGGTTGACGGCGCAAAGCACATGCTTGCCACGCTTTTCCATGACAATCAATCCAGCGTTAGACAGCTCCTTTAAGTGGAAGCTGATGGACGAAGGAATCTTGTCTTGGCCCGTAACGTGGCAGCAGACTTGGCCCACGGTTTTCCCATCCGAAATGCGCACGCCTCCTTCATCGTCAATTGCTACGGAACAGCAACAGGCGCTGAGGAATTGAAAGATCTTTAATCGAGTGGGGTCCCCTAGAGCTTTAAGGGCTTTGGCTTGCTGTGCGATACTCACAACAGTACTATACCACAATATTTCTATAAATGTAGAAATATTGTGAAAATGGGTTTAGGGTGAAGGGCATGGGGTCCAGAATTGAAGGAGTCATTGACGAAACCGCTTACCGCCAACAGCCAACCGCTAACTTTTACGCCTCAAACCCGTCAACCCAGCCCTGGCGGCGGAAGCCGTCAAACGACGCTCGCATCAGCTTCAAACCGTATTGGCATGCCGGGAATTCTTCGCTTAGCTTCTTGAAAAGCGGAGCTTCGGTATCAAAAGGCGAGTGGTCGAACGACGAAACAATCTCGTAGCTTTCGCTTCCTTGAATCATCGCTTCAATTTCAGGTTCGCAGCTTGAAAATCCAGGAAGTTTCGGCAGCATTTCAGGAAACAGGCCAGACCAAAACAGCAGAAAATCTCCGACATGGCGGTGGACCTCTCTTTCTCGTTCAAAAGAATCAGCGTTCATCAGAATGTCGCCTTCGGCGAGCATTTCAGAAATTGACTCGATTCGGTTTCCAAACGGGTCCTTTAGCGCAAAAATTCTTTCGTTATGAACAAAAGAAACCAGCAAAGCAGACAAGTACGACTCAACATCCTCGCTGTCGCGCAGCCCGACTCGATGAGTCAGCGACTCATGGACTAGCTCCTGGAAGTACAAATGGAGCGGATGTTCGGGGTCAATGTTGTGATTCATTGTTCGTCTCAATCTGTTTGACGGTGTTGAATTGATATTCGGTCGGTCAAATGAGACTATTTCTTCACGGTAAGAGTGCGGGAATTCGGTTCAATAGGTCAAAGTAAGTTCAATTCGACTACCTAGACCAATGGGGTCTTCAATGAGTGAAGTTGGGCACTTTGACGAGCATCCTCATATCCAGCATCCATATGCCGGACAATCCCCATTCCTGGATCGGTGGTTAAAACCCGCTCTAATCGCTTTGCTGCAGCATCGGTTCCATCAGCGACGATCACCATTCCCGCATGTTGCGAATAGCCAATACCCACTCCGCCGCCATTGTGAACCGAAACCCAGCTAGCGCCACCAGCAACATTGATCATCGCGTTCAAAAATGCCCAGTCAGCAACCGCGTCGCTGCCATCGAGCATCCCTTCCGTTTCCCGATTCGGCGAGGCTACGGAACCGCAATCTAGGTGGTCGCGCCCGATGACGATGGGGGCTTCAATTTCGCCCGTCCTGACAAGTTCATTGATAGCCAGCCCCATCTTTGCCCTTTCCCCATAGCCAAGCCAACAGATTCGGGCAGGTAAACCTTGAAATTGAATCCTCTCCGATGCTTTTTTGATCCATCGGTGCAGCGATGTGTTTTCTGGAAAGAGCTCCAAAGCAAGCTTGTCGGTCTTCCAAATGTCTTCCGGATTCCCGCTCAGTGCCGCCCAGCGGAATGGGCCCTTTCCTTCGCAGAACAATGGTCGAATGTACTCAGGAACGAATCCTTTGATGTCAAATGCGTTGGGACAGCCTGCCTCTTGGGCAAAGGCTCGAATATTGTTGCCGTAATCAAATGTGATTGCGCCCATTCGCTTCAGGTCAAGCATCGCGTTCACATGCACCGCCATGCTTGCTTTGGCTCTGCGTTCGGTTTCGTTCGGGTTGGTGCGGATTAGTTCGGCATGATCGGCAAGCGTCATTCCAGCGGGAACGTATCCATTGAGCGGATCATGGGCGCTCGTTTGGTCAGTAAGAACGTCTGGAACAAATCCTCTTCGAACCATTTCTGGCAAGATTTCAGCGCAATTTCCGACCAATCCTATGCTGATTGCTTCGCGAGATTCCGCCATTTGAAGGGCTTCATCCAGTGACCAGGCAATCTTGTCGCAATATCCGTTTTTCAGTCGTTTCTCGATTCGCGATGGGTCAACGTCAATCCCGATGTAGGTCGCGTCGCACATGGTTGCCGCGAGTGGCTGAGCACCTCCCATTCCCCCCATTCCGCCGCTCACGACCAATTTGCCTTTCAGCGAGCCGCCAAAGTGCTGATCGGCACAAGCCGCGAAAGTCTCATAAGTTCCTTGAACAATCCCTTGCGAGCCGATGTATATCCATGATCCTGCGGTCATTTGGCCGTACATCATCAGCCCTTTGGCTTCGAGTTCGCGAAAATGTGCCCAATTCGACCATTCGCCGACCAGATTCGAATTAGCAATAAGCACCCTTGGCGCATCCAGATGTGACTTGAAAATCGCCACTGGTTTTCCAGATTGCACGAGCAGCGTTTCGTCGTTTTCCAGTTCCTTTAGAGATCGAACGATCGCATGAAAGCAGTCCCAATTTCGGGCTGCCTTTCCGGTTCCACCGTAGACGATTAGATTGTCCGGATCCTCAGCAACCTCAGGGTCAAGGTTATTCATGAGCATCCGCATAGCGGCTTCCTGAAGCCAGCCTTTGCAGGAAAGAGTTGTTCCTCGCGGGGCGCGAATTGGCGTTGAAACCGACATATTCTCTATTGTACATTCTGTTGTTCGAGGTAACTTATTTCTAACGGTGAATCTATGAAACGAATCATGTTGTTGTCACTTGTTGTCGTTCCGTTCCTAATTGTTGGAGCTGGCAATCAAACCAAAGCAAAACAAAAACCCAAACCGCCCGCGAAGAAACAAACTACGGCTCCAATTAAGGGCACCGTCCAGCTTGCTGGTGACAAGGGCAAACTAGGAATCACATACCAAATCGGCAACGTCGGCGACGAACTCCATTTCACGCTAGACAGCGCAGAAGTTGCTTTGCGATGCAAAACGGTTGAAGACAACATCCTCGCGTCGCACCCAGATAAATTGCTAATCTTGAACTACACGGTTCAGAATCCAAACAAGCGCGAAGTCTCCTTCGACTACGGCTCATTTAAGTTCACTTGCGTTTCTCCCGACGATGAAAATCGGGAGTCGGACAGCTATACGTACCATGCTGAAAGGCGAACCCATTTCAACGTTTCGTTGAAACCCGCTCAAAAAGTCAAGGCATTTGTAGCCTTCAAAGTGCATGGAACAGGGCCGATCACTAAGCTCATGGTTGAACGCGGATCAAATCGTCCGATCCTTCGTTTCGATCTTAAAGACAAGGTCAAGGCCATGACTTCCGTTTTCGCTCCTGATGGAATGAACGTGCTGCAAACCGTTCCTGCGCCGTTTGCAAAGCCATTTGATTTCGGAGCGTTTGACATCAATGTCGAAAAGGTAGAGGCTGCGCCAGGTGCAGTCGGACAATACGAACCTGCCGAAGGCCAAACCATTTTTGTTGTCAATGTTTCATTCACGAATATGCTAAATCGGCCTCACAGATTGGCATGGGGGACTTTTGAACCCAAATTGACCGACGAAAACGGCGACACCATTGAATGGTGCTCAGATATGCTTACATTGACCGGAAATCAAACCATTGACGAAGAATTGGAAGGCGGCCAGATCAAAAAAGCAATGATGGTTTTTCGTGGCGTCAAGGGTCAAAAACCGAAGAAATTGAAGCTGTTCTGCAACGATTTGCAGAGAACTGTGAATATTGACTTGCCGTAGAAATGAAAGTTCCTGGATGTTGGAATTTTGGGATGCTGACATGAAAATTGCACTCCAGAACTCTCATTGAATTGGAACCAAAGTCGCCAATTGACACTTCAAACAAACGATGTCTGTCTCAACGATGGTGCCAACCTCTTCCTTCGTGCCAAAATACAAGCATGACGGAGTGCTTTTGAGCCAAAGGGTCGAATCAGTACTTTCCCGATCTGATTTTGAGAACTTGCTCAAACCCATTTTGAGCATGGCGTACCGGTATGCCGCTCGCTTGCTTGGCAAATCAGACGAGGCGATGGACCTTGTACAAGATGCAAGTGTTCAAGCGTTTCGCGCTCGGCACACTTTTCAGACTGGCACGAATTTCAAAGCCTGGTTTATGAAGATATTGACAAACCTTCATTACGCGCAACGCCAAAAGAAACGCATTGAAACTACCGACATTGACAGTGCGCCTGATCTCATTCTGTATGAGCATGCAAAGCGAACGGGAGCCGACCTTTCGGGCGACGATCCCGCTGCATGGTTTTTCAGTAAGGTGGACATGGATCAGATCGGCGATGCGCTGGAGCATTTGCCAGACGACTACCGAGAAGCGGCGATGCTTTATTTCATCTCCGACATGAGCTACGAAGAGATTTCGGAGACTTTGGAGATTCCAATTGGCACCGTTCGCTCCCGATTGCACCGAGCGAGAAAGCATTTGCAAGCCGCCCTTTGGGAATTGGCCGTGGACCGAGGTTGGGTCGAGGGGGAAAGCAATGGAGCATAACCACAGTAGTTGCGGCGACGCGAACGGAAGCCACGATTGCGATATGGTCTTTGCGAAATTGCAGGACTTTATTGACAAAGAGCTTTCTGAACAAGAGATTCGCGAAGTTGAAATTCACATTAGTTTATGCCCTCCTTGCGCTGTCGAGTACAGATTTGAAACCTCTGTGCTTCGCTATATGAAAGGCGGATTTTGCAAAATGTCGGTTCCTGCAGATCTAGAATCGAGGTGCTTGAAAGCGCTTGCAGAAGAAGAAGCGTAACCCAGTTTCGTATCTCTTACTAGAATGGAACTACACGAGATTCGCGAGGTTTTGCAAAGAGCTGAGGAAATTGAGGTCCAACGATCCTTTTCACTTGAAAACATTTCGACAGAGAATCAAATCATTTCCGCAGCAATGGAAGCTGGATTGTCTCGCGAAGCGATCACCCAAGCTATTCAAGAGAGAATGTCGCTTGCAACGGTTTCGCGCAAAGTCGGAGACTTGGTTTTTGCTCTGTCCGCGGACGGATATTGCTACCCAGCCCGAATTCGTTCGATTGAAGGCGAATTGATCGAAGTGACTTTTCTAAACGGTTCCGAGCACAGTCTGATGAAGCGTGATATTCAACCGTTTAGCCTGTTGCCAGGCACTATAGTGAACGCACCATGGGCTGGCTGGGGAGCATGGAATTGTAGTGTTCTCAGTTATGATCGCGAAAACCTGAGAGT
Organism: Armatimonadota bacterium; assembly: GCA_031400935.1. Classification (GTDB taxonomy): domain Bacteria; phylum Armatimonadota; class Fimbriimonadia; order Fimbriimonadales; family Fimbriimonadaceae; genus JANNJE01. The sequence continues at coordinate 6,163 of JANNQV010000015.1, read as the reverse complement.
GCGACTGAGCGACCGCTGGGGATCAGAACAGAATTTCGCCGTCGCCGACATTCGCATAAAGCCTGTTTCCCAAGCTGCTTCAGTTCGCAAAGATACCGAAACATGGCTTTACAGGGTTGCCTTCGTTGCAGGTGGCGGCGTTATTGGCGCTCTGATTACTTGGCTGATTTTGCGGTAGCCGGCTTCAATGGAATCAACGATGCCTCAATGATTCCCTCACCCTTTTCCCAAACGTATCGACCGACATATCGTCCATGCGAGCCTCCCTGGCAAATCCAGGTGTTTCCGATGCGTTCGGGCTGTTCCAAAACCGTATGCGAGTGCCCGCCAAGAATGATGTCAATTTCGGGGCACTTTGCCGCTAACTCACGGTCTTGGGCAATTCCGATGTGAGTCAAGGCAATGAGCAAATCGCATTTAGGCCGAAGCTCTTTGGCGACTTCAATAGCCGCTTCTATCGGCGGGTCCCAAAGGAAAGCAGAAGCGGCTTGGGTCTTCATTTTGGCGGTTACCATTGGGACCATGACGCCAAAGACTCCGATATCATTCTCTCCATACCAGGTTTGGTTGCTTCTTGGAAGTACATAAGCACCGTTTCGGTACCGCATATTCGCGCAAAGTAGCGGATGACGACAACCAGCAATCTTAGCTTCAAAGGCCGACTTCAAAATGTGAGATTCCCGATTCCCTGGCACCCCCGCTCTGCAATCTGCAATTTCCAAGAGCTCCCAAACGGGGTCTGCTTTTAACGGAATTCCGAGATTTCCCGTTTTGATGCAATCCCCAGAATCAAAATAAATACCTTGCGACTCGTCCACCAAATCACGAATCTGCTCTGCCATTTCAAGAGTCAGGCAACCGTGGAAGTCGTTTGTTTGGAGGATGGTCAAAGGCATTATGTTTGAATAGCCCCTTCCGCCCTTGGGAGGAAGGGGCTATTTTATCACCAATTGACTAGTTAGCCCGAACTACGTCGCCGGAGCCCATCACGCTTTTCTGCACTTTCGGATTCCCACGATAAGAAATATCACCACTTCCGGCAATGCTTGCATCAAGCACGTTCTTAACCGATAGCTTCATATCTCCAGAACCTGCAATCGAGACATCTGCAGAATCCAATTCCAAACCAAATGCATCAATATCGCCTGAACCGGAGATTGAAATACTAGCTGTTTTTGCCGTCCCTTTCGCGACCATATCACCAGACCCGGAAATAGAAACTGCGAAATTTTGAGCCGAAATCCCCGATAGATTGGCATCGCTCGAACCCGAAATGGCTAAACCATCTAGTGTCGGCGATGAAATAGTTACGACAGACTCAACCTTTGATGAGCAGCTTTCCTTGAACTTGATGTAAAGCGTGTCGCCCTTTATCACAGTTTCAAGATTGCTGAGCAGATTGTCATCAGTTTTCACCATTAGCGATTGCTTGTCGCTGCGGGTCCAATTCACATCCGCTGAGCCTTCAACCGCTATTTTGCTAAAGCTGCCGACGGTACGAGACTCGCTCTTTGCTTTGCCGGAGCCCTGAATTCCATCCCCGTCAATGTGGAGTTCGTGCAGCACTTTGCACCCGAAAGAAGAGCAAACCAATGCTCCCAAAATTGCCATTCGAATAATCATTTCACCCTCTTGTTTCGCATAAATGCGAATTGAATAGTACTACTAAGCGCGAGAGTCGCAGGATTCCCAAATCGCCATTAGTCCTGTTCTTTGTTCGGTTTTTTCCGGATTTGTTCGGAATTTTTCGGGTTTGAAGTTGAAAAACCGATTGGAAGAGTTGTAGGTGGGGGAAGTTCGAGTCAAATTAGTTTCACCTGTCCAACCTGTCCAATTTGAATTCCAAATCTAGCAACTTTGCCAGGTGTGAATTTTCAAGCATATGTATTTTATATAGCGACTCCAATAATCCTATTAGGATTGAGCAACACACGCCGAATCATCAATGGCTCGGCTGCTTAGCGAACGAACGCTGCATTGCTTACTTCCTGAATCGGACATTGGAGGGCTTCCTATGATCGCAAACTTTGTTGCGATTTTGACTGGACTAAATGCGGCACCATCAGCTTCGCTGAGCTCAACGGCAGAACTCGAACTCCGGGTTATGCCCGAAATGCGCCGTCATGTCCAGTTAGCGTCCAATTGCTTTCGAGAGCAAAAGTGGAACGAATCCATTGCTTATGCCGACTCGGTGCTGCTTCTTGGTTCAACAAATTATTCCGTCCAGTTTGATTCAAGTTCAAAGAACGACGAAACGAAATGCCGTAATGCGGTGGGGCAAGCCGTTTCAATGTGGGAAAGTGCGCTTGATCACCAAGTTCAATTTACAGAATCTTCTCAGCCCAATATCCAATTTCGATTTGAAAAAGAAGTGAAATCTGCAAATCGAGAAATCGGCGGACACGTTCAATGGAGTCGAAGCGTGGCGGCAAATTCTGCTGGAGAGTTCGTTCCAAAGTTGACGGCGACGATATGGGTGCGGACAAGTCAGCCGGACGGCAAGCCAATGAAGCCGGAACACTTAAGGCACGTGATTGCCCATGAGCTTGGCCACATTTTGGGTCTTAACGACAGCAAAGTAGTCGGCGAAGTCATGGGGCCGCTTGACCTTAGAAGGCCGGCAAAGAAGTTAGCGATAAACGAAACTCAGGCGATCACAACGATTCGAAACCAAGCTTTGCAGATGCGCAAGGCGTGCTTGCTCTCCTCATTGGAAGAGCTTGAAGGGTATAACCTGCCTCGTGCGACTCGATGAAGCGTTACAACGCCCATTCCTACTTGGCGATGGCGCGAATGGAACTTGCATAGCCGCGCGAGGCTTTTCTCAACGCCCATATGATCTTGCAAACCTCGCCGCGCCTGACCTTGTACGTCAGGTTCATGCTGAATACTTCGAAGCGGGTTCAGATTTCGTTGAAACCAACACGTACTCAGCAAACCGTTTTCGGCTCAGCGGACTTGATATTGACGTTTCTGAACTCAATCGGGCAGGCGCGATTCTGGCTCGGGAAGCTGCTGGGTCTGAGAAATTAGTTTTGGGAGCAATCGGCCCAGCGGGAAAGCCGATGGAACCCATCGGTCACATTTCCCGCGAAGAAGTCGTGGCTTCCGCAAAAGAGCAGGCCGCTGCGCTCGCCGAAGGCGGCGTGGACGGGTTTATGCTCGAAACCTTCGTGGATGTTGACGAGCTTCTGGCTGTGATTGAAGGCGTTCGGCAAGCCAGCGATCTGCCAATCGTTGCCTGCAAAGCCTATATCGAAGACGGCGAAATGCTCGCCGAAGGGCTCCCGATTCGATGCACGCAAACGATTGCCGCCGCCGGTGTTGCTGCTGTTGGTGCGAATTGCGTCGTCGGCCCCCAGCGAATGCTCGACCTTGTTCGTATGATTGCCGAATCAACAGAATTACCCATTGTCGCATTCCCCACCCCTGGGATGCCGCAACTTGTGAAAGGCGAGATCGCTTATGACACGTCGCCCGACTACTTTGCAAAGGCGTGTTTACGGTTGCTCGAAGAAGGAGCGCGAATCATTGGCGGATGTTGCGGCACGACCCCTGAACACATTCGCGCACTTCGTTTACTTGCGGACTCCACAAAATTGAAGGTTCGGAAGCGTGGCGCAGCAAAGGTAAAGGAATCGGAAAACGTTGTACTTCCTACAGTTGAACCAACAGAACTACGGCAAAAACTTGGAAGAAAATTCCTTACTTCCGTGGAGATGGACGTTCCTCGCGGACTCATTCTCGACAAGCTGATCCATAGTTGCAGAACGCTGAAAATTGAAGGCGTTGACGTCATCAACATTTCAGACGGAGCCAGAGCTAGGCTGAGAATGAACCCAACTGCTGTTTGCCAGCAGATTACAAGCCGCGTTGGCATCGAGACGACCATGCACTTTTCGTGTCGGGACAGAAACTTGCTCGCAATTCAAGCTGACCTTCTGGGTTGCCATGCTATGGGGGTTCGAAACATTTTGGCAGTCACTGGCGACCCCGCAAACATCGGCGATTACCCAAGCGCGACAAGTGTTTTCGATGTGGATGCAATTGGAATGGTTAGAATTCTCTCGCGGCTAAACGAAGGAATTGATTTGGCAGGGTATTCGGTGGGCGTGAAGTGCGGATTTACGATTGCCTGCGCGTTCAATCCGATCTCAATCGACAACGACGTCGAGTTGGACAGATTGAAAAGAAAGGCAGATGCTGGGGCGCATTTGGTTTATACACAGCCCGTTTTTAAGGAACTCGATGCCGACGTTGCGATGGAGGCTTGCGAAAGAGTCGGGTTGCCAGTTTTCATTGGAGTCATGCCTTTACGGTCGTCCCGACACGCCGAATTCATGCACAACGAAGTCCCTGGAATCCGAATTCCAGATTGGCTCCGTCAGGCGATGGCAGATGCCCCAGATGATGCCACCGCTCTCGAAATTGGCATGGACGCTTGCATGAAACTGGCGCGATTCATTCGGAAAATCGGGGCAGCAGGACTTTATATCATGCCGCCTGCGAACAGTCACGCCGCTGCGATTCGGGTTATGGAAGCTGCGAAGGGGTAGTGTGGCTTGGGCGTCTCGCTCAAGTGTTCGGGCTTTTGTCTCCAAAGGGTGTGGGGTATGGGGTTAAGGGTATACGGTACCAAGAGTTTCCTGTGCTATGTGTTTTGAGCGAGCCAACCGCTAACCGCAAACCAACAACCAACAACCAACAACCAACAACCGATAACAAGTATCCCAATGCGATTTTCCCACTTTTTGTTTGGCCTAACGACCGCAAGCGCCGCGTTGCTCGCCTACGGTGCTCTCTACGAAAGCAACAAACTCGTATTGGAACGTCGAAAGCTCAGGCTCAAGCATTGGCCCAAGCGGCTCGATGGATTTCAAATTGCAGTCCTCGCAGATTTCCACTTGAGAGACAAATATTCTGTTGAACTCGGCAAACGCGCGGTCCAAATGGCATTAGAGGTTGAGCCTGACATGATTGTGATTCCTGGCGACATCGTCGGCTATTGGAAACCCGAATCAGAAGCCATGATTGCCGAAGTTTTTGAGCCGCTCTTGCTGATGAATGGAAACGTAGTTGCAGTGCCCGGCAACCACGAGTATTGGAGCGGTTCGCCAAATCTCCTCGTACCGATTCTTGAAGAATTGAATATCAAATATCTTCGAAACGAAGTTTGGCGGCATAAAGGAATCCAGTGGGCGGGCGTGGATTCGGTAAATGCCCATCAAGCCGATCCATTTCAAACCATGTCGCTAGCAGACATTGACGAGGACCCGATCATTGCAATTTGGCATGAACCCGATCTACTGGAATGGCTCCCCGAGGGAGCATCTTTGCAGATCAGTGGACATTCGCACGGAGGGCAATTTCGGCTTCCGAACCGCTGGGCACCAAAATACACCGTGAACGGCAGGAAATACCCTGACGGCTTCTATCCTGATGCTCCCACGCCGCTATTTGTAAGCCGTGGGGTTGGGACGACGGGCCCACCTTCAAGGCTGTTCTGCCCGCCGACTGTGAGTGTTTTGGAACTCGTATGATAAGAACCCACTCCCCCTGCAAGCAAGGAGAGGGGAACCGGTTGCGAACACACTCAAATCCGCCATAATTACAAAGTGCCCTGATAGCTCAGCGGATAGAGCATCTGCCTTCTAAGCAGAGGGTCGTAGGTTCGAGTCCTACCGGGGGTAGTATTCTTGAGAATTGCTCAGTCACAATACTCTCTGTAGCTTGAGATGGTATGACCGAACTTTTTCTTCACAATATTCTATCAGCTCCGGTACTCAGTTTCTTCCTTGGCGTTCTGGCAGTACGTATCAAGAGTGATCTGAGAATTCCGAAGGTCCTCTACATCGGGATATCAATCTATCTGCTCTATGCAATCGGCCTCAAAGGTGGCGCCGCTCTCGCCGAGACTACCTTTGCTGAGATTCTTGTCCCTGCATCGTTCACCCTTGGCCTTGGAATTATTACTCCGTTGGTAGCTTTTCTCTTCGCATTCTTTCTCTTTCGATTTAGCCGTGAAGACGCAGCCGCTCTCGCTGCCCACTATGGTTCTGTTTCGGCGGTAACGTTTATGGCGACTCTCGCAATGCTGGGAAGTGCCGGCATTACTTACGAGGGATACCTCCCCGCCTTGTTGGCACTAATTGAAATTCCGGCG
>JANNQV010000014.1:0-50831 GCA_031400935.1 Armatimonadota bacterium | reverse complement strand
GCAAAGAGCCCGCAAACAGCAACAATTCTGGCCGGAACTCGCGTCTTTGTAGCTGGCGGAAGAGCTCAACTTTGGTTTGCGTTCGCTGATGAATCGGGCCCAACGGTCGAGATCGTTTGGGATAAGGGCAACAACCAGTTTGTGAAGCTAGAAGGCGAGGAATCAGTCGAAACGGAGTCGGGCTTGACTCTCACTCAAATCAGCACTACAGAAGCCCCGAATGGCATGATGCGAACGATGATTCGGGTTGAATGGGACGACTCGAACTAAAGAAATAGAATATCTTTCAGCGACCATTCGACTCTTCGAGTTCCATTCCATTCGCTTGCTCCGAATTCAAATACAATGTCGGCTTGAAAAGGGCAATTCCAAGATCCAGCCTGTTCGCCATACCCAAATGCACTAAATCGTTCCGCTTTTGAACCATTTTGACGAAGAAACAATTGTGGATGATCAGGATTTTTTGTTGGTTTTATGGATTCTACAGTCACATTTCGTGCAACAAATTTGGGTTTAGGGTTGCCTTCGCCATAAGGTTCCAAAAGTTGCAATTGCTCTGCGGCGCTTAGGTCAATTTCCTCGAAATCTGCTTCAGCAGTAATGGAAAGTTCTGGCCGTAAGTCCATACCGGCAAGCAACATGTCGGCGTACTTTTTGAGAATTTCCTTTGCTTCGGGAAAAACTGCGAGTGGAATCGACATTCCGGCAGCTTTTGCATGTCCGCCGCCCGAAACCAATTCGGGATGCCCGTATATCATTTCAGCCAAATGAAAGGCGTCAATGGAGCGTCCAGACCCATGAAACGCTTGTTTTTCTTCATCATAGGTCAAGACAAAAGCGGGGCGATTGAACTTTTCGCGAAGCCGGCCTGCGACAATGCCGACGATTCCAGGATGCCATCCTTGCCCCGAAACAATCACGAGCGAGTCGTTTTCTTGATTCGAGTCCAATACTTGTTGAACGGCTTGTTCAAGCACTTCTTCCGAGTGCTTTCGGCGGTCAAGATTTAGCTGCTCGATTTGTTTTGCGATTGGCAATGCGTTTTCATAGGAATCAGAAAGCATCAGTTCCAGGGCAAGTGCTGCGTCATCAATTCGCCCCGCTGCATTGATTCTTGGCCCAATTCCAAATCCAACATCGTAAGTTGTCAACCCCTTTATTGCTTTGTCCTTTAGGCCGGATTGGTCGTAAAGGGCATTCAACCCATGCTTCTTCGTTTTTGAAAGCAGCGGCAATCCCAGCCGAACAAAGATTCGATTTTCGTCTGTAATCGGCATTACATCGGCAATAGTGCCGAGAGCAACTAGGTCAAGATATGCGTTTTGAAAGCTCTGAACTGGCAGTTTCAACTCTTCTGCAATTGCTTGGCAAACCTTAAAAACCACACCCACTCCGCAAATGTCCTTAAACGGATATTTGCTGTCGCTTCGATGTGGATTCACAAAGGCCTCGGCATTTGGAATTTGTGTCACGTGGTGGTGGTCTGTGACAACCACCTTCATTCCAAGCTCTCTTGCTCGATCAATTTGGTCGAATGCGCTTCCGCCGCAATCACAGGTCAGGAAGAGTTTTGCGCCTTGAGCTGCAGCCTCATCAACTTGCTCGATTGCAATTCCATAGCCCTCTTTTATCCGGTGGGGGACATGAGGAATGACTTTGCAGCCGATTTTGGTTAGAAACTTGTAGAAAAGCGTTGTGCTCGTAATGCCGTCCACATCGTAGTCGCCATGCAAAAAGATCGTCTCGTCTGCATCCTTTGCAGCCAAAATATGCTGAACTGCAAGCTCCATATCAGGCAAAAGCCATGGCGAATGCAAGTCTTCGAGTCCAGCATAGAGAAAGACTTTCGCTTCTTCAATTGTTGTGATTCCGCGTGTTGCTAACGCTTTGGCGACGATCGGTTTGAGATTGAGTTCTTGCCATAATGACTCCACGATTTTGGAATCGGTTTCGGCGAGTTTCCAAATTGTTGGGTGCGTCATTAGTTGGGGTTAGGGTGATGGGGTATGGGGATTAGGGTAATGGGCAAGCCCTGAGTATTATGGACCCGAAACCCTAGACCCTAAACACTTCTCCCTACAGCTTCTCAACTTGAGTGAATTCGAGTTCAACTGGCGTGTCGCGTCCAAAAATATTGATAAGAACTTTGAGCTTTTCTTTTTCCGAGTTGACTTCTTCGATCTTGCCAGTGAAATCGGCAAACGGACCTTCAACTACACGAATTGCGTCGCTCTTGCTCCAGGCGATTTTCGGCACTTCCTTGCTGGATTCTAGGTTTTGAAGAATTCGTCTAACTTCGTAGTCCTCAAGTGGCACCGGCTTATTTCCAGATTGCACGAATCCTGTCACTCCACTAGTTGACTTTACGAGTTTGTAAGCCTGGTCTGTAAGCTGCATTTGAATCAGAATGTAGCCCGGAAAGACCTTTCGATCCATTTCATATCGCTTTCCGCCTCGAGTGGTCATTTCTCGCTCTGTTGGAATCAAAATATCGTAAAGGTCAGATTGCCAAAGTCCTTCGACCTGTGCTCGCCGAGTCAAAACATCTTTGACCTTATTTTCGTGACCAGCAATTGTGTGAACGGCATACCAACATCGAGGCATGTCTTAAAAGCCCTCCGTCAGCAATCGCACGATGATCTGAAATGCATATTGCAAACCATACAGAAATGCAATGGCGATGGCACACAAAATTAGCACTACGCCAGTCATGCGATTCGTTTCCGACCTTGCGGGCCAGCTGACTTTTTTCAATTCTCTTCCGACCTCATGAAAGAACGCGCGAGGCCCACGTTTGCTGCCAGGAAGCGGGACGCTACCGGCTGGCGGTTGATTAGATGATTTTGACATAGCCATTTTTCCCTTGCTAAAGCAGGGGGAATCAGAATTCTACCACGAAAATTATTGAAAAAGTACGGAATTTTGTTCCATTCGCACTTATAATAGTGTTATCGAAAGTTTAGCTTTTGGTTTGCATTGTTGGCGTACCTATTGCTGGTCGCACATGCTTTTTTGAACATTTGTGCTGGAACAATGTGGGAATAATGTCAGATATCCGATCGTTAAGAATCGGAAAAGGCGGTGAAAAATGGCACGATCAGGAAATTGCAGTGAATTGGAATACATGGTAATGGCAATGATCGCTGTAAATGTAACTTCTGGCTATGCGATGAGAAAGTACATCATTGCTTTGAGAGGAACACGGTGGAGCACAGAATCGGGTTCGATTTATCGAGCCTTACAACGCTTGCTCGCGGCAAATCTAATAGAGGAGTCAGGGAAAGCAGGCTCGCCAAATCGTCAGCGAACTGATTATCGTGTTTCTTCCACTGGTTCCAAACTATTGAATCTGTGGATGTGTTCGGCGATTGACCAAGATCTGGCCGAAGTCTTAGACGATCCTGTCCGAGCTCGCGCTAGCTTCTTGAAACTGATTCCATTTGGAGACCGACGCGAAGTCGTTGGATCCTGGATATCTGACTCGAAATCTCTGCTGGAGAAGTCGGAATCCGATATTGCGAAGTTGAACCAGAACGAAAAGAGCTTTGAGTCGCTTATCGTTACGGGGTACAGAATCCAAATCCAAGCCCGGATTGAATGGCTTGAAACAGTTCGAGCAACGCTGTAGCAGAGATTTGCTTCAAAAGCCGGCAATGGCTATTTACTGATCGAGAGAAGACTGTAACTTCTCTTGCCGTCTGGTGCTACAAACGAGATAATTTCTCCAGCTGCTGCACCCCATAGGGCTTGCCCCATCGGTGATTCGTTGCTAATTAGTTCCTTGTTCGGATCAGCTTCAATCGTAGATACTACGCGAACTTGAAACGTTTCGCCAAACTCCTTGTCCTCCAACGTGGCAACAGAACCCATGCCAACGTGTTCCGTTGGAATCATATTCGTATCGAGGATTTGAGCCGTGCCAAAAATAGTTTTGAGTTCAGCAACCCGACTTTCGACAATGGCCTGTTCAAACTTCACTTCATCGAGTTCGTTATTGTCTTCTGAGAATTCGCCATGTTCTTGGCTCGCGCGAATCCGATCAGCAATTTCCGGGCGCTTGACAAGCGTCAAATGCTCTAACTCTTTTTGAAGGGCCTTAAATCCCCCGGCTGTAAGCCATATTCCACCTGATGCGTCATTCATTGCCATTATTTGCCCCACTTAGGCCACTAGGTAAGTCGTGCGATTATATCCAACTATTGTCTCTTTGCGAATATCACCGTTTGACGACTCAAGGTTTGATATCGGTTCACTTGTAATTTTTACGGGCACAAACGTCCCGAAATGTTCAATTACGCGCAGTTTCAAGTGAGCGTTTCACAATTTGCCGATTTCTTTAGGCTTCCTACAATCTTTCCACAAAATGACCTGATTTCCAAATTGGAAGGTAGTCTTTCCTTATGCGCCCGTACGGTTTTCTTGGATTGCTCTGTTTTGCATTCGCTTCTGCACAAGAGCCAAAAGTTGCCGAGAGCCTTTTCACGACAGTCAGACCGGACATAACGGTAGTCGTCAAACCTCATCCAACCGGTGCAAACATGGTTGAAATTACGATGTTGAACCCGAATTACCCGCCCGAATTGCTCAACGAGAGGATCCTTCAGTTGGGTCGAAATCTCGGAGCCGAAACCAGGGGTGTGGTAACAGGAAAATACCCACTTTCTGGCAATGATCCAAAGATGGTGTTTGTAAAGGGAATGTTTTCGATTAACGGCCTAATGGATTCTAATTCGAATACGATGCGAATTGAACCTTTTTTGAAAGCGTTTGTCGGTGATCCAGAACCGTTGCAAATCAAGGGTTTTTCGTTGTTGTTCGAAGGCATTCGGCCAAATGAACGAACGGTCAAGTCATTTAAAATAGAAAGTGTTTTGAATGCCGAGGCTCGAATTCTCAATAGTCCTAAGCCGGCAATTGAATACCGAATCGAAGTCATCGCCAAAAAGCCCGATCAAATTGAGTTTCCTGATAGGTTGCCAGAACCAAAGCCTGCACAAATACCGTCCCATTCTGACGATGGGTTTCCAATCGTAGGCTGGGTTGGTATCGGAGCAGCCGCGCTTGGTGCGGGTGCTTTGGTATACTTGTCGCTCCTTAAGCCGGGTATTAAGAGCTTGAAATCCTAGGGGAAAAGAGGTTTTGAAATAGTATGCGTGACGCTGCAAGTATTAACATTCACGAGTTGATTGAGATTGGCTATCAAGAACGGGCATCTGACGTTTTCATCAAGGCTGGGCAAACGATCATGATGCGGCAACATGCGCTCGTGAAACCGCTTCCAGGAGACTTTCCAATTCTCACGGCTGCAGACTCGCAGAAGATTATTGAAGTTCTCTTAAATGAAAAGCAGCGCCGTGTTTTTGAAGAGACAATGGAAATGGACCTTGCCTTTGCGGTCGGGGACAAGTGCCGTGTTCGAGCAAACGTTCACATGCAACGAGGCGGATGGGGAATCGTCTGCCGAATCATTCCACTACAAATTCTTACTCTTGACCAACTCGGGTTGCCTCCAGTAATCAAAGAGTTTTGCAAGCACCGATTGGGCTTGGTACTTGTCACCGGGCCTACCGGTTCAGGAAAGACGACTTCTCTTGCGGCGATGATTGACTTGATCAACGAAAACCGCCTGTGCCACATTGTTACTATTGAAGACCCTCTTGAATTTGTCCATAAGGATAAGAAAGGTTACTTAACTCAGCGAGAAATCGGAATTGACACCTTAGATTTCCAACCTGCGCTTCGTGCAGTTGTTCGTGAAGCGCCCGATATCATTCTCATCGGTGAAATGCGCGACGTAATGACTATGAATGTCGCCCTTCAAGCTGGTGAAACAGGTCACTTGGTTTTTTCAACAGTTCACACATCTTCTGCATACGAAACGATGGACAGAATTGTCAATATGTTTCCGCCGCATGAAAAGGATCACCTTTGCCTTCGAATGGCAAACTCGCTACGCGCAATTGTCGCGCAAAAGCTGGTTCCAAGGGCAGATGGGAAGGGACGAGTTGCGGCCACAGAGATTTTGGTATGTACGCCAACCGTTCAGAAGATGATTGAAGACGGACATTTCCACGATTTGTACAATGCGATGAACGAGGGCGAATTCTGGGGAATGCAAACTATGAACCAGAGCTTGCTTCGGTATGTCAAAGCTGGAGTGATTACGGAAGAGTCTGCTATGCAATATGCGGGTGTGGCTTCTGAGTTGAAGCAATTGCTTCGTAGATAAGGTTGCAAAGAAAGTTGAGCTATTCGATAGACGATTTGCTTAAGGAGCTGGTGGCTAATGACGCCAGCGACCTTCACTTCAAGGCCGGCCAACCGCCGGTCTTTCGTATCCATGGCGATCTTAAGCGCATGGACAAATTCCCTACTCTAAGCGCTGAAGAATCCAATAATTTTCTCCTTTCAATCGTAAACGAAGAGAGAAGAGCCCGGCTCTTCAGTTTCAAAGAACTTGATCTCTCCTACTATGTTCCAGGAGTGTCTCGATTCCGGGTCAATATGTTTTGGCAACGACATAACATTGGTGCGGTTTTTCGCGTAATCCCATTCAAAATCCGTACGATTGACGATTTGAATTTGCCGCAAGTAACGAAGACGCTGGCATTGTTGCCTCGTGGACTGATTTTAGTGACGGGACCGACGGGGTCGGGCAAATCAACATCGCTTGCGGCAATGATCCACCACATCAATACGCAAAGGCGAGCTCACATCATGACAATCGAAGACCCAATCGAATACGTTCATGAAGACCGGATGAGCATCATTAACCAACGCGAATTGGCGACGGATACCCATACTTTTACGGACGCGCTCAGACATGTTATGCGCCAAAACCCTGACGTGATTCTGGTTGGCGAAATGCGTGACCTCGAAACGATCCAACTTGCAATTACGGCTGCCGAAACTGGCCATCTAGTCCTTTCAACCCTTCATACGGTTGATGCTGCCCAGACCATAGATCGTATTGTTGACGTTTTTGAACCGGACCAGCAAGCTCAAATCCGAACACAATTGAGTGTTACGCTTCAAGCCGTTATTTCGCAAACATTGCTCCCTCTGAAGGATGGCAATGGAAGGACAGCCGCATTTGAAGTAATGACGGCAACTTCTTCGATTCGCACGATCATTCGGGATGGCAAAACTCACCAGATGTATCACGACATTCAAACTGGCGCGAGCCTAGGAATGCAGACTCTCGATGGTTCGTTGCTCGACTTGCTGCGCCAAGGCAAAATTGACTACGAACATGCGCTGGCAAAATGTTCGCAGCCGTTTGATTTTCAGCGACGCGCAATGAATCAAGGATTGGTAGAGGGCACCAATGCTTGACATTAATCAGCTTTTGAGTCGTTGCGTGGATATGTTCGGTTCTGATTTGCACATCAAGACAGACACGGGAAGAGTTTATGTTCGAGTTTTTGGCGACCTTATCGAACTCGAGGACATTCCAAAGTTTTCTCAGGAAGAACTTGATTTAGCACTTCATCTGATCCTATCGTCAGAGCAAGTAGACAGATTCTACAATGACCTTGAACTCGACTTTGCCCACGAAATCGTGGGGGTATCGCGCTTTCGCGGCAACCTCTACCAGCAAAGAAGCAACAAGCAGGCTGCTTTCCGTGTTATTCCCTATGAAATTCAAAATATGGAGGAGCTGCAGCTTCCCACTGCGTGCTACGATTTCATAGAACGGCCAAGAGGCCTCGTCTTGGTTACAGGGCCTGCTGGCAGCGGCAAATCTACGACGCTTGCCGCAATGGTTGACCATATCAATCGCACGCACCCGGTTCATATCATGACCGTAGAAGATCCGATTGAGTTCGTTCACGGAGACCATCAGGCCCTAATCAATCAAAGGGAATTGAACGTGGATACAAATAGTTTTGCAAACGCGCTCAAATACGTTCTGCGACAAGACCCCGATGTGATTTTGGTTGGAGAAATGCGCGACCTAGACACCATTCACCTCGCGATCACCGCCGCCGAAACCGGTCACTTGGTATTTGGAACGTTGCATACCGTTGACGCTGTTCAAACTGTAGATCGAATCGTTGACGTATTCCCGATCCACCAACAGCAGCAAGTGCGAATGCAACTGTCCGTAAACCTAGTCGGTGTCATTTCACAAACGCTTGTTAAGAGAAAAGATGCGCGAGGACGAGTTGCAGCTTTTGAAGCACTTGTCGCCACGCCTGCCGTTCGAAATTTGATTCGGGAAAACAAGACTTACCAGATTAGTTCAATGATTCAGACAGGCGCGAGAGCCAAGATGCAGACCCTTGATCAGTCTCTTGCGAATTTAGTAGAACGATCCCTAGTCTCTCTTGAGGAAGCCAGATCACGGGCCAAGGACCCAGGCGAATTTGACCGTTTGGTTAGCCTTTCAAAAGGGAAGGGCGAAGGCCAAAGTTCAGGCCGGGTCGCTCCATCGGCTGGACCCACGACACCCCAAAAGCCTGGTGGGGGTGTCCAAAATCAACCCAATCGCCCTGGATATCGCAAAGAGTAAGTTGTGGATATTGATCCTGGACTGTTTCAAGAAAACGAACGCACTGCTTCTGAACAGCTGCCTTTAATCCTAAGAACGGGCTCATACACAACTGATTCGGGCGGATTCATCCAAACTGTTAACATTGCGTACATGACCTTTGGGGAGTTGAACCTCAACAAAGACAACGCAATTCTTGTTTGCCATGCTTTGAGCGGTAATGCGAACTGCCAGCAATGGTGGGATCGAATGATTGGACCGGGCAAGCCAATAGACACGAATCGGTATTTTGTTGTTGGTGTGAACAGTTTGGGCGGATGCGACGGCTCCACTGGGCCGAGTTCAGTTTTTGACGACGGCAAACCGTATGGCTCGCGATTTCCGATGGTGACAGTTGGAGATATAGTTGCGGTTCAAGGACGATTGCGAGAATCTCTTCAAATTGAAAGCTGGCTACTAGTCTGTGGCGGCTCAATGGGCGGGATGCAAGCCTTGGAGTGGTCTGTACGGTTCCCAAGCCGCGTTAGAGGCGTGTGGGCGACTGCTAGCTGCGCCGCCCACAATGCAATGCAGATTGGTTTTAATGAAGCCGCGCGCCAAGCGATTATTCGCGACCCAAAATGGCAAAACGGAGATTACGACTCTTCAGACCCGCCAATTCAAGGACTTGCAGTTGCAAGAATGATCGGCCATCTTTCGTTTTTGAGCGAATCTGCTTTTGCCGCCAAATTTGGCAGGCGACTTCAAGACAAACAAAAATTTGATTTTACGTGGTCGCCTGAGTTTCAAGTCGAGAGCTACTTAAACTATCAAGGCGACAAGTTCACAGGGCGATTTGATCCCAATTCGTTGCTTGTATTGACCAGGGCGATTGATTATTTCGACTTGAAATCGTTGCAAGGTGCCAAAGCAAAGTTTCTGTTTACAAGTTTCACGAGCGATTGGCTGTATTTGCCCGAACAAAGTCGTCAGCTGCTCGAAATGGCGACTGATGCAAGCCTTAACGCCACCTGGAAGAATATCGAAGTATCGTACGGTCATGACGCATTTTTGTTGGATTCTGAAGAACAAGGCAACGCATTACGCGATTTCCTTGGGATTCTCGAAGCCTAGCCAATGACGAAAGGATGTTGCAATTTACGACAATGGAACGCAGACTTTAGTCTGCATTTTGACCCCAAACTTCAGTCTGGAAAAAACGTAGATGTCATTCGGATGGGATAGTTGCAAACTTGCCCAGACTATGCCATACTCCTCTCTTGTTCGCGGGCGTAGCTCAGCGGTTTAGAGCGCCGGCCTGTCACGCCGGAGGTCGCGGGTTCAAATCCCGTCGTCCGCGCCATTTGTGCCGCGGTAGCTCAGTTGGTAGAGCAAAGGACTGAAAATCCTTGGGTCGCCGGTTCGAGTCCGGCTTGCGGCACCACCCTTTTTTGATGCGTCTAATATATTATGCGGCCCATCTCCCTGTTGATTGCATTGCTTTTGGCCAGTTTGGGGCTTGCCCAAGGTCATGTGTCGCTAAAGCCGCAAGATCAAATACGATTTATAAGCAGTGCCGAAGCCGCACTCAATTTTGATGCTGAAATTGGAAATGACGGCTCCGTTTGGCTTCCTCGAAACATTAGATTGGTTGTTGCAGGGATGAAATGGGTGGACGCGAAAGCCGAAATTTCCATCAATTTGAAGTTCGCAGGATTTAACATTCGTGGGCTTGAAATTCGCCGTTTGGGAGTCAAGAGCCATTCCGTTTTCATCACAGGAGCCGTCCGCAATCCAGGAAGCCAACCTTGGCGCAATGGAATACGGCTTTCTGATATTGTTTTGGCTGCTAATCCAACAAACAGAGCCGACCTTGATAAAATTGAAGTCCTAGATTCTGACGGAAGGAGAACCTTTCATCGCTTTGTAACGCTAAAGTCTAGTTCTGATGGCTGGAATGTCGTTCTGAAGCCTGGCGACACAGTCACTTTTCCATTGCTCGAATCTGTCGCAGAAATCTCGGTTTTAGGGGAAGTGCGTCAACCAAGCAAGGTTGATTTTTCAATCGGCATTACCGTGAAAACTGCAATCGGCTTGGCAGGCGGAATCTCCGGAAACGGAAACCCTGAGGCTGTCGAAATTTGGCGCGATGGCAAGATTGTTCGGATCGTCAACTTAAATGTGAGCGACGAATTCAAGCTTGCCATAGGCGATAGAATTCTAGTCCCAGCCCGAAACATTGACGCATGGATTTCAGTAATGGGCGCGGTTGGCAAAGAAGGACAATACGCCTTCAAAGAAGGAATGCGCCTAACGGACGCTCTGAATTTGGCTTCCGGGTTTAGCCCCTTAGCCATCAAAACAGAGATTTTGGTCGTGCGACTATCAAGCGGAAAGTTCGACCGTTTCAAGTTCAACTATGAGAAGATCTTGAAGAGGGAGCAGGAGAATCCGATCTTAATGCCTGGCGATTCGATTGAAGTGAAGTCTAGGAAACCCGCCAACGGTGCACTTTGAAAGTAGCCAGAGATTGGACCAAAGGCGTCCCTGAGCCGATATCGGCATGCAACCGAATTGTTGAGATCGAGAACGGCGAGCCGCTTGTTGACCTTAGAATTGCCGCACCAAGTTTGGTCATTCATCGCAAATCCGTGATCCCATTTGCTCGCAAAACTGTCGCAGAAATGGGTGAGAGGGCAGCTCGACTCATTCCAAAGGAGTTTCGGCTCGGAGTTGTAGATGCATGGCGGCCAATCGAACGCCAACGAAGAATCTACGATTGGGTTTTTGAATGCGCAAAGGTCGCATATCCTGATAGAAGCTATGCGTCGCTACGGAGAACCGTAAACCGCTGGGCGGCACCGACCGACCAAAAAGCTCCCCCTGGGCACTGCACAGGCGCCGCGCTAGACATTTGGCTCCTTGACCTTAAGGGCAACGTGATGGACGTGTGCGCGCCGTATGGCAGATTCGACGCGGCTGCCACATTTACTCTTGGACTTTCTGATGATGCGAAGAGGCACCGTGAAATCCTTGTTTCTGCAATGCTAGAAGTGGGCTTTTCAAATTGCCGCGACGAATGGTGGCACTACAGTTGGGGCGACGCGGCTTGGGCGGTGCGGATGGGGCTGAACGAATGCTGCTATGGTGTTGCTTCTTTGGGCGATGCTTCAGTGTATGCCGAGCAAGAGAGAATCTCGGAAGAGTGGTTTTTGGAACGGCCGAATCCGTTTTTGACAGGGAAGTGAGTTTCTAAGTCCTTGAACAATGTCAGTGTCCAATTCTGTGACGCCGAAGTATCCTCTTCAAGATGAACGATAAGTGGAAAGTTCGGTTGCGGCATACGCTATGGGGTTCGGCGTTTGCTTTCCTTTTCCCTTTCGTTTCTGTGATCGTCCTCGCTAGCGGCGAAAGGGACTTCAAAGCGGCGCTGCTTGCAGGGGCAATCAACGCCGTGCTTGCGGGGCCGAGCATGACATTTCTGTTCGCTTTCATCGTGCCGTACACACGCCGGTTTTCCTTCCTCCCAGCAATCTTGATCCAGTATTTGTCGTTCTTGACTGTGGGCGTAGTGCTCATCACTCTCAACGTTGCTATCGTGGTTGCGGTGCTAGATCGTCGCCCGATTACTGATCCCAGTGTCATTGAATGGACTCGCGAGATCATTGCTGGCCCTGATGTTCAGTTGGCATTTGCGATCAGTGTCGGCTTTTTCTTTCTGGGGACTATGTTTCTGCAAGTGCTGCGCAAACTCGGCCCAGGAGTGCTGTGGAACTGGATTACTGGCAAGTACCATCGGCCCCGCGAAGAGCAACTGGTGTTCATGTTCCTAGATCTGAAGGACTCGACTTCTCTCGCCGAACGTCTGGGGAGTCTGGAGTTCTCGGCGCTGATCCAAGAGTTTTTTAGCGACCTTGGTTGGGCGCTGTGGGCGACAAAGGGTACGGTGTCGCACTACATCGGCGATGAAGCGGTCATCGTTTGGCGGCCTGATCGAGCGTTCAAGAACGCAAACTGTTTTCGAATCTTCTCAAAGCTTCAAGAGGAGATCGAAAAGCGATCGCAGTTCTATCAGGACCGATTTGGCGTCATTCCAACGTTTAAGGCTGGAATACATATGGGTTCCGTGGTCGCTGCAGAGGTTGGGCGGGCAAAGAGTGAGATTGTTTATCACGGCGACGCGGTCAACACGACAGCACGGATTGTGGGAATGTGCTCTTCGCTTGGACACGATCTATTGGTTTCCAAGGAAATCGCAGATCGAACTGACGCCTCAGGCTATTCGGTGGTGCCTCTGGGACCGAGCATGCTTAAAGGCAAAGAAGTGCCAGTCGAACTGTTCGCAGTGCGGCGGGCGCTCTTGACAGATTCAAATTGAAACCAGTTCGCAAGGTTGAGCCGGAGATTGAAACAAGGATCATTCAAGAACGAATGTGACCATCATGTGAACACGATATTCGACCACATTGCCAGACTTTACGATCACTTTCTGATCTTTGATCCAGGCGCCCTCAACGTTCTTTAGAGTCTTTTCAGCACGCGCAATGCCTTCCTTTATTGCGGTTTCGAAACTGACCGTTGATGAAGAACTTAGTTCGATTGTTTTTGCAATGGACATAGACCGACTTATACCCCAATCCCTAACAACCAAAATGCCAGAATTGGGCGAAAACTAAGCTCCAATGGACTGCCTTGCCTTCTTTGAAAGCTTGCCAAAAACCATCGCGTATGAATCTCGAATCAACTCCTTAGCGACCTCAAGCATCGCAGTTTCAGAAAGCCCAATCGTTACCCAGCCGTACCGGCCAACGTGGCTTGCAACCCATATCGAAGGGTCTTGGATGAGGACGGCTTGGCGATCCAACGTGCTGACGACCGTTACGTTTTCGGCTGGATCGCTCGTGATCGCGTAGATTTTCCCAACAACTTTCCATACGACGTGTTCCCAAGGGTACTCCTCTGTCGTGCCGGGAAGGCTCATGCACAGGGATCGTAAGTCTTCGACATTCGACATCTAGGGGATTTTGACACGGGGGAGTTGTTGGTTATTGGTTGTTGGTTATCCGTTACCCCAGTTTGCACTTCAACTGAATCCACAATCGACAATCCAAAATCCAAAACTCCTCCCCGCTTCCTTTTCCCATGCATAACCGTCAAGATTGCAAGAGGTGCAAGATGCAGTTTCTAGCAGAGCTATGGATGCCAATAGTCGTTTCATCGGTTTTGGTGTTTTTTGCGAGTTTCCTTACCCACATGGTGCTCCCACATCATAAGTCGGAGTTTGTCAAATTGCCAAATGAAGACGCCGTCCTAGATTCCGTGAAGAGCGTTACGCCAGGTGGCTACATGTTCCCATGCCCTGCAGACATGAAGGATATGAATACTCCTGAGTTTGCGGAAAAAATGAAAAACAACCCAAATGGGGTTTTAGTCGTTTGGCCGGGCTCTGTAAACATGGGGCGAAATTTAGGGCTTACTTTTCTTTATTACATGGTCGTCGGGGTGTTCGTCGCCTATTTAGGGCACCATGCAATCGGCGATACGACCGAATACCTCTTCAGATTCCGAATCTGTGGAACCGTTGCCTTTGCAGCGCATACGTTAGGCTGGATTCCGTTCCTTATCTGGTTCCGTGTTGGCAAATTCTGGCCGAATTTCTTAGATAGCTTGGCGTATGCTTTGCTAACCGCAGGTACGTTTGCTTGGCTCTGGCCCGCAGCGGGATAGTTGGCGGTTGGTTGCTGGCAGTTGGTTGTTGGTTAGCGGTTACAGTTGGCGGAGAAAAATGTCGAACTATCTAATTCACCGATTTCATCCACTTCACCCAAATCACCCAGGTCGTCCATGTCACCCAATCTGCCGCGTATAATCAGGACATGACGAGCAAGGCATCAAGCGTCGAACAATATCTTTCAGAACTGCCAGAAGATCGAAGGGAAGCTATCTCCGCCGTTCGTGAAGTTATTCTCAAAAACCTCCCAAAGGGGATTGAAGAGGGAATGCAATACGGAAGCATGAGTTATTTTGTGCCGCACAGAATCTTCCCGGCGGGTTACCACTGCGATCCTAAACAGCCACTTGGCTTTCTTGGCTTGGCATCGCAGAAGAACTACATGGCACTGTATATGTGCCACATTTACATGGACAACTGCGTTGCCGAATGGTTTGTTAGTGAGTACAAGAAGTCCGGCAAAAAACTTGATATGGGAAAATGTTGCGTTCGGTTCAAAACGCTTGAAGACCTTCCATTAGAACTGGTTGCCGAAGCGCTTAGATTGTGGACCGTCGAAGAATTCATTTCCAAATATCAAGCTGCACTTTCCGCCCCAAGGCCAAAACGAAACTGACGGACTTAGCAAGGAATTATCAAAGTCAAATAGTCGAACACAAATGGACAAAATATGAAAAAATTACTATTCCTCGTAGCTGCCGTTTCACTCTCAGCTTCTGCGTTCACCCAAAGCGAAGACCCAGCGCTTCGAGCTGAATTGCAAAAGCATTACCGCCAATTCGACCAATTTGTGACTAAATTGGAGATTCCAAGTGTTCTAAATATGTTTCACAAGGGTTTCACAACTGTTGATGTTCAAGGCAAAGCGATGAACTATCCTGAAGTCAAATCAAACTATTTGCAAATGGTTGCTGCGACGAAGGACGTGACTTTGAAGACAACGGTTGTCCATGTTGGTGGGAATTTTGATGAGGCAATGGCATGGATTTCGGTCGTCGTCCATTACACGGCGAAGCAAGGAGACCGTTGGGTGAAGATGAAGCTCACTCGGCGATATGCAGAAACTCTTAAAAGAGCACCTGACGGATGGAAGTTCTTTTACAGCCAAGGGTTACCACTAGATGAGCCTTGGCCATTTGCCTGAAATTAGTTTTGTAACTGATCGTGCAATTGTTGCCTCCTAACTAGAATGAAACAGACTATTAACATCCCCGAATTGCGAGAGCAATTGGCTGCAGGCAACGCGCTTCAAGTGATTGATGTTCGATCCCGCGACGAATATGATTCTGGCCACATTCCGTTTGCGGTCAATATTCCGCTGGAGGAAGTAAATCATCGTCTCGAAGATTTGCGGTCAGATACACCTGTGGTTCTCGTTTGTAATTCAGGTGACCGAGCAGGCATTTGCTTGAAGCAGCTAGGCGCGCATCGAGACAACGTAATGGTGCTGGACGGCGGCACAATGGCTTGGATCAACGCGGGCGCCGACGTTGTTCAAATTTCATCCTCGACTTGGGCGATTGAAAGGCAAGTTCGCTTGGCAGCGGGCCTCATGGTTTTGGCTGGAACGGTGTTGACTGCGTTGGGAGCACCCGGCTGGCTGTATCTGGCTATGTTTGTGGGTGCCGGGCTTACTTTTGCTGGACTCACCAACATCTGCGGTATGGCAAAGCTCTTCGCAATTTTGCCCTGGAACAAGCCGATTTCAAAACCAAATTCAACCGTTACGCAAGGGCATAGTTAATGTTAACGCTCAAACAGATATGGGAACCAACGCTCGCACATTGGAGCTATTTAGTCGGTGCAGAAAATGGCGAAGCCGCCGTTATTGACCCAAATCGAGACATTGACAAATATCTCTCTACCGCAGCGGCTTCCGGCTTAAGAATTGTTGCTGTTTTAGAAACTCATATTCATGCAGACTACGCTTCCGGTGCGTACGAGTTGGCAAAGCGAACAGGTGCGCGATTGTATATTTCCGATGAAGGGCCTGCCGAATGGAAGTATGCGTTTAGTCAAGAAGACAATGTCCGATCCGTATGCGATGGCGAAAAGATAAGCCTATCAAACCTGGAATTTGAGGTCGTTGCGACGCCCGGACACACGCCAGAGCACGTGTCGTATGTTCTTAGAGATGCTTCGGCTTCGACCGAGCCGCTTGCTGCTTTCACAGGCGATTTTCTTTTCGTTGGCGATGTCGGCAGGCCGGATTTGCTTGAGCGTGCGGCTGGCTTGGCGGGAACGATGGAAGCCAGTGCAAAGGTGCTTTTCCAAACCATTCAAGAATTCAAGAACCGATTCGAAGACCATATTCTAATTTTCCCTGCACATGGCGCTGGAAGCTCGTGTGGCAAAAAGTTGGGAGACGTTCCCGTTTCGACGCTTGGATACGAAAAGATTACGAATTGGGCGTTAAAAGTTGGCTCCGAAGAAGAATTTGTGAAAGAGGTTCTGCACGGTCAACCTGAGCCTCCGGCGTACTTCAAAGAAATGAAGCGGATCAACAAGATTCTGCCCGAAGCTCGCTTAACAACAACAGTAAGAGCAACTGGCGACGGACTTCTAGAGCACTTCGCGATTGGGGCAACTCTCCTTGATTTGAGAAGCAGCGGAGAATATGCCGCTGGGTTCATTCCAGGCTCAATCAATCTCCCAATGGGATCAGATTTTCTGAATTGGACAGGCTCGTTAATCAGCTATTCCGAGTCTACAGTCCTGCTTGTTTCCAGTCCAAAGGACGTTGAACTTGCAGAGACCGCAATGCGGCTCATTGGAATGAATGTCCCAGTGGCGTGGTGCGGCTTAGATGCGCTTCGAGCTTACGAGCGCCAGCATCAAACTCTGGCAATCCTGGTTCACCTAGATCCGCAAAGTGTCGCGGAGCGCATCGAAAACGGCGAGGTTTATTGTTTGGATGTAAGAACAGCCTCCGAGTTCGAATCGGGGCACATGCCTTCCGCGATTTCTATTCCACTAAACGTACTTCCAGCAAATGTATCGAAATTGCTGGAAGGCAAGCCCGTTGTTGTTTATTGCGCGGGTGGAAATCGGAGCCCAATCGCCGCTTCTTTGCTCCATAAGGCAGGGAAGACAAACCTGATTTCCATGCCTGCAGGGTTTGGGGATTGGAAGGCATTAGGGTTGCCAGTAGAATCGAAAGCTCCATTATTCGTGTGAGGCAAATCGTCCTGTTCGTCATTTGCCGTTTTCGGCATCTAATTCAGCATTTGAGAAAATCAAGGAATATCGTTTACTCTTGGCCACTTGAAAACTCACGCAAGATTTCTTCAATTTCCTCGTAGCTGTTGCATGCCGTAAGCCGATTTCGAATCGCAGCAGCCCCTGGTTCGCCTTTGATGTACATGGGGATTTGACCGCGTAATTGTCGCACCGCTCGAATCTCGGAATCTGGAGCGGGGAGTGGGGAGTGATGAGTGCGGAGTGGAGAGTGTGAAGCGCGGACGCTTGGTCCGCTCAAGGTCCGCGGACACTCAGTCCGCAATTCCGAACCCTCCACAAACTCAATCATCAGTCTCAAGTGCTCCAAAGCTGTTTCGATTCGGTCTTGAAGAGTGGGAGCGGGCGGAGTCGGAAGTCCTAGCATCCATGCAGAAATCGTAGCCAAAGCCCATGGATTGCTGATCGCTGCTCTGCCAACCATCACGCCATCGCATCCAGTTTCTCGCAACATTCGCTCTGCGTCTTCGGGCGTTTTCACGTCGCCGTTTCCAATTAGGGGGATCGAAACCGCCTCTCTCAATTGAGAAATCAGCTTCCAATCCGCTTCACCTTCAAAGCCTTGCTTGGCAAATCTGGCATGAAGCGTCAGCATTTGCGCGCCCGCTCCCTGAAATCGTTTGGCAAGTTCAGGCGCGGCAAACAGAGAGTAATCCCAGCCAGCCCTCACCTTCACCGTCACCGGAACTTTGACCGCTTTAACAACGGCTGAAACTATTCTTTCAGCGTGATCCGGATCTTTCAAAAGTGCCGCTCCGGCACCTGTCTTCACGACTTTGGGAACCCAGCATCCCATGTTGATATCAATCAAGTCGGCACCCATTTCTTCTGCAACCAGTGCAGTTTCCGCCATGATTTCTGCGTCGCCGCCAAATATTTGGATTCCGATTGGGCGTTCTCCATCGTTTACAGTCATCTTCCGGGTTGTTTTTGAGGGATTGTGGTGAATCGCCATCGCCGAAACGAATTCTGTAAAAAGCAGGCCTGGATTTCCTATGCGCTTTGCGATGAGCCGAAAAGGAAGATTGGTCACATCTTCCATGGGCGCAAGGAGCAGCGGCGGATCAATTTTTAGTCCCCCGATAGTAAATGACCTAGCAACCGTACTAGGATCGTGGCGGTTTGGTTTGGAAATTGCAGAATCATCCTGTATCATATAGTTTGGCTGTAAGGTTTCTTGCCCATGTTGAAAGGATTTATTTTTGGCTTTTGCCTCGTTTCTGCTGTTCCTGCTCTTGCCATTGTGCCAGATAATCCGATAGGAGTTGTGCCTGGAGTCGGCAAAATAGGCTCGGTTTCTGGAACGGTTTTCACGGTTGGCGGTACTGCCGTGGCTATATCTCCGACCTGGATTTTGACAGCAGCGCACGTCGGCGGAGACAAATTTGACCAAAACGGAACTGTTTTTCAGGTCGTGCAGACCATAAATCACCCAACTGCTGACCTTTCGCTTAGAAGAGTTGTCGGGCCGTTGAATACGGCATTGCCGATGAAACTCAACTATTTTCCGGGCAGTGTACCAACGGTTCAAACGACATTGGCAGGAGAAATCTTGAAGCTTCAAGGCATGGGCTGGACAGGAAATAGAACCGCCACAGGCTTTACAGTAATCACAGGTACCCAGGGAACGTTGAGGCAATGCAGGAATCGTCTTGACCTCTTTATCCCTCAGGTTCAAGTTGACATTGGTGGAGGAAACATCAAGACGAGTGATTACGTTTTTTACGATCTAGATGATCCCCTAGGGCAATCTACCGTAAACATCTTGGGTGGGCCTGCGGTAGGGGCAGATGAGGGAGGAATGTCCACATTCGACTCTGGATGCCCGTGGACATTGCTTGACAATGGGCGGGATCGAGTATTAGCGATCGGCGGAATTATTGGATTTTTCAATGGCACCGGTGTGGTTCGTGCATTGGATTGGGGCGGGTTCGGCGGTGGAGCGCTTCTGCAATCGGTAGCTCCATGGCTCGCGACGAGTGTGAACGACTTAGGCCGATCTATCTTAAATACTCCACAACTTTCAATTGGCCAAATCACCGGAGGTAGTGCCGCAGATTTGTACCTTTCAGATAATGTGTACATGAGCACCCAGACAAGAACGACTTCGATAGTAACGAAAGAGCATTTCGAAATGACGTTGACGGGAACAACTACAGCATCTCCCCCAACTTCATTAACTCTTAACATCGAAGGCAGTGCAGGTCCTAGGCTCTCGTGGTGCGCAGTTGACATGCGAAATCAGGTGACCAATTTAATGGTTAGCGTTGGTGGGTTCTTTCTCACGAGAACCGACATTTTTCAGACCATCGTTGTTCCGTCGCCAGCAAATTTTGTGCGATCTGACGGCGTAGTTGAAATTCGTTTGCGGGTAAATCCGCTTTCTGAAGAAGTTGTCAGGTTCAACACGAAGTGGGACACGATTCGGATCACCGGCCAATAATTTGGCTGATGAGACAGGATATTTTCTGCTCTACAAAGTAACATCTTGGCATGGCAAAGTCTGAGCTAAACGTCGGTTTGATTGGCTATCAGTTCATGGGCAAGGCTCATAGTAACGCTTACCGACAAGTCAATCGTTTTTTTGATCTTCCCGTCGAAGTGAAAATGCACACGATTTGTGGAAGATCGGCTGAACCGCTTGAAAAAGCTCGACAGACTCTTGGCTGGGAAAATGCGGAAACAGACTGGCGAAAGGTGGTCGAGAACCCAGAAATTGACATCATTGACGTCTCAACTCCTGGAGACAGCCATGCTGAGATTTCGATTGCCGCCGCCCAAAATGGCAAAATTGTGTTTTGCGAAAAGCCTCTTGCAAATACATTGATTGAAGCTGAGCAAATGCTAGAGGCAGTCGAAAAAGCCGGTGTGGCACACGCCCTCTTTCATAACTACCGAAAAGTCCCTGCTGTTGCATTGGCGAAGAAAATGATTGATCAAGGGCGGCTAGGAACCATCTACCACATGCGGGCTGTTTATCTTCAGGATTGGATCGCCGATCCAAATTTCCCTCTCGTTTGGCGCCTTCAGAAGGAATTGGCGGGTTCGGGCACTCACGGCGATATTCACTCCCACATTATTGACCTTGGAAGGCATTTGGTTGGCGAGTTTTCTGAAGTAAGTGGTATGTTGCATACATTCATCAAACAGCGTCCATTGGCGGGGGAGGTTTCAGACCGACTTGGAGCCGAAGCCAAACAAGAAATGGGTGAGGTGACGGTTGACGATACCGCAGCCATGTTGGCCCGGTTTAAAAATGGAGCATTGGGAGTTTTTGAAGCAAGCCGATTTGCCGTAGGGAGGAAGAACCACAATCGTTTTGAAATCAATGGATCGAAGGGCTCTATTGCGTTCAATTTGGAACGCTTGAACGAACTTGAATATTACTCGACCGAGGATAAATCCGGTGAACACGGCTTTCGACTGATTCAAGTTACGGAGGACGTTCATCCTTACGCAGGACACTATTGGCCGGTAGGGCACATCATCGGATATGAGCACACTTTCACAAATCTAGTTGCAGATGCTTTAACCGCCATTTCAAAAGGGGAACTGCCGACCCCAAATTTCTATGATGGCGTTGCAAATCAAAAGGTGCTCGATGCGGTAGAGCGGAGCTCGGAATCGAGACAATGGGTAACTATTTGAACCCAATTGAGTAATCATTACAGCGGTTGTCCGTCATAAAGTTATGATCTTAGAATTAGCGCTCTTATCCGTCATCAAGTTTCCGGCAGGATCGCCTCATGATTTTGTAAAGGCCCTAGGACCAGCAACGGCAAGGCAATGTGTTGTCCTGTTTTCATACGCGCCAGACAATAACTACAAAGAGTTTTCTGCCGATCCGACACAAACCAGCCATTTTTCGTGGATCGTAAACTCGGTCGCCAAATTGCGCCAAGCGCCAGGGCTGGATTTCGCTTTCTCAGATGGGTTGATTTCACGAAATTTGATTAGTCTGGCTCCAATTGTTGAGCGTGCCAACCCAAGATATTCGATTGAAAGTGAGTTTTTCAAAGTTAAGGATGGGATTGTTTCAACTGATGATCGAGCTTCGACAAAGTCCATGCAAGATATTTTCAACCACGAGTGGAAAAGCGAAGTTGACTGGCATTGGACAATGAGAAGTTACACGCTTTCTGTGGCTTGCAAAGACATTCCGGAAGCAGAGTTTCTAAAGTATTTAGCTAAAGCCGCAGGAATGCGATTGGATAAGACAAAAGCGGGTTTTGCATTCAAGCTGGTCCCCTCCGAATTTCGCAGAAGGGCAAACGCAACAATTGCAAAATATGCACCAGCAGAAAAAGTTGGCAAGCTGAATCAGCAAGATAAATGGAGACTTGAAATGACTCAATTTGCGCTGAGCATTGCGAGTGATCTTCATATTCAAAAAGCGTTTGAAACGGAAGATAGCGAAGCAGCAATCTTTATGGAAGGGTCAACAAAGCAATTTCTAGGTTCTAAATTGCTCAAAATGGCTCAGAGTGCCAGCAGCCTTGTAAGAAACGGCGGCGACTCGCGTTCCCTGACAAGTTTGAAGCCTGTCAACGAAAATGGCGCTGGTGGTTTAGAATTTCGAGGAAGCCCAGCTGCCATAGCAGGATTTACTGAAGCGGTGGATTGGCGCCGTCCTGTCACGATGTATTTGAGGAGCAATTTTCGGGTCAGGATTATTGGTTCGACGTTGCCTCGCGACCCAAATTATTCAGGACCGACTGCCCCTGTTTCCGTTGATTTTTGAATAATCCGCTGAACTGGTAAAAACCCTAGCATCAAGTGGCGAACGATGGTTCACAATGATTACGTCGTCTCGTATGGGGACGGATGTGGCCTTGGAGGGTTTAAGCGGCGTGAATATTCGACAAGTTTCTAGCATTGTTTTCTTTTTTGGATTCGCTTGTTCATGTTTGGCGGTGGAAAGCGAGTTGAATTGTGCTCACCTGATCAATTCTTCTCGGATAAATGCCAAATCGGCACCCAGATTGAAGCCAATCGAAACCTGGGCTGATACCGACCTTCTCAACAACGATCTTGATATTGAAGTAACTCATGCGACTTCAAATATCTCAGGCTCGAACACGATGACATTGCGTTCGCTTCTGAACAACCTCGACCAGTTCACATTTCGACTTGCCAACACATTTGCGATTTCCTCAATCTTATTGGATGGACGCACGATCACTTTTACAAGGCTCGACTCGGTTACTGTTAGAGCAAACTTCGACTTTCCGTATGCCTTTGGACAAACGTTCACTTTGAAAATCAACTACGGCGGGCCAGCGACCGCAGGTGCTGGTTTTGGCTCAATTGTCTTCACTACCCAAAACGGCCAGCCACTTGATTTCACACTAAGCGAGCCTTTTTACAGCTATACATGGTGGCCTTCGAAGGACGATAACGACGACAAGGCGCTCAACAAGATCGCCGTTACGGTTCCGAATACTCAGAAGGTTGCGGCAAACGGCAGACTTATCGGGACCGATGTGATTGCCGGTGGCAAGCTCAAATATCGCTACCAGTGCTCTTATCCGATGGTGGATTATCTTCTCATGTTCTCCGCCACGAATTACAACGAATGGAGCACCACTTTCAATTTTCCGGGCGGTTCAATGCCCCTTCGATTCATGATTTTCCCTACAAACGATACTGCTGGAAATCGTGCAAGCTGGGAAAATTGCAGCTTAATGCTTGGCGTTTTTGAATCCAAATTTGGTTTCTATCCATTTCGAAATGACCAATATGGAATCTATCAGTTTGGCTTTGGCGGGGGCATGGAACACCAGACTTTTACAGGTCAGGGCGGATTTGGCGAGAGCCTTACTTCTCATGAACTCGGCCACCAATGGTGGGGCGACATGGTCACCTGCAAGTTCTGGGGAGATATATGGCTCAATGAAGGATTTGCGACCTATTGCGAGGCGATTTATCTTCAATATAAGGCTGGTTCCACCGGATTTCCAGCCCTGAAGACAGCAATGGCAGCAAGAAAGCCATCAGCGTATACGGGTTCGGTTTTCAGATACGATACTAGCTCCACAGGCGCGATTTTCAGTTCCAATTATGCTTACCGAAAGGGAAGCTGGGTGCTTCACATGCTTCGGAAAATTGCTGGAGAAACCGCGTTTTGGCAGATTCTTGCAAATTATCGCGGACTCTATCAATATGACAGCGCCACTACTTCTGATTTCCAAAACGTTGCAGAGGCAACAACTGGGCAAGATTTAGATTGGTTCTTCCAGCCTTGGGTTTATGAGATCGGTGGGGTGAGATATTCGCTGGCAACTCAGAACCAAACTTTGAACGGCACAAACTATCTGATGGTTCAAATCGGCCAAACGCAAAGCACTACCTACCCGACATATCGGATGCCAATTGACCTTCGCTACACGGACAGTTCAGGTGCTCAGTTAAAGGTCATTTTGAATTCGGCACGAACGCAATGGTATGCAATTCCCACTAACGGGGCGGCAAGCGCAGTTACTTTGGATAACGATGGCTGGATTTTGACTACTGGCACGACTCAAGCAGTCGCCTACGCAGCCGGCCCTCCAAAAGTGGTGGCCGTTTCGGTTCGCCCTGGCCCAAGGCTTGATCGTAATTTAGGGGTTATTCACATCTCTTTCAGCAGCGACGTGAACTTGACGGCAGCAGATTTTGAGCTCAAATCGAGTCGAAACACTGCAATTCCATTCTCCTTAGTTTATGATAATGCGACGTTCAAGGCAAAGCTAATTCCCCCCGCGAACGTTCGGCTGGCGGGAACAAAGTTAACCATTAAGGATTCGATTTCAGCTATTAATTCAAGTATGTCACTTGATGGAGAAGTTTCAGGGCCGAAGTATGCTTTACCTTCAGGTGATGGCCTTCCTGGCGGGAACTCCTTGTTCACGTTTTGAAGGCAAATTCCCCTTCCTCCCTTTTCCAAGCTTGTACATTTCATGAAAAGGGAGGAAGGGATTTAGGGATGAATGGCGCTTCGAATTTTGGATTTTGGATTTTGGATTGCGAAGAACCTACATCCGATATAGATCAGAGAGCATGCGGAATTTGAATCTGTTCGAGTGGATTTATTGCCCTACTTTTTCCGTTATCGGCGGAAGCGGATTTGCAGGTTCGCACCATCCGCAGAACTTGGCGTCCCACTCGTTTTTGTGCCCCTTTGAGCAATACACAAACGCGGAGGTTCCGATGAGTCGAATTTCTTCAATGGGAGGAGTTATGTCAGGTTCGCCTACTTGGGTCCTGCTAATTTCCTTGCCGCCTTCGTAAGTCACGTCGTATGTGATTAACTTTTCGCCGTTCTTGCCCGGCGACTCAATTTTTGAGCGGCCCTTTGCGATATCTGCACTGTACTTTGGCTTCCAACCGTAATAGATCGGCTCTGGAACGGCTATCGTCTCATGAGTCTTCCCGCCCCCAAACCAGCCGAGAGCCATTCCTAAACCACCGATAGCAATAATGCAGACTACTCCGATTATTGCAGGAATTCTCCATGCTGGCTGCTCTTTAGGAAGTGGCTTGTTGGCGGCAATCGTGGCTTCAGGATCGTTGCGCATCTTCGCTACAGGTTCTGGCTTTGCTGGAGTCACCGCAATAGCCCCAGTCAAAGACTCCCGCATGGCATCCGCAGACTTGAACCTTCGCTCTGGACGCTTTTCCAATGCCCAACCAACAGCTTCTCTCAGCTTTTTGGAAACGAATCCGGGCAATGCTGGAGGTGGGTTGTCAGTGTGCATGCGAAGCACGGCAAGCGGCGTTGAAGCACGAAACGGAACTTCGCCTGTTAGCATTTCGTAAAGCACGATTCCCAGCGCATAAATGTCAGATTGAGGAACTGGCTCTTGCCCTTCGGCTTGTTCTGGTGACATGTAGTTTGGAGTTCCCATCGCCTTGCCCGGTAGAGAGAGTTTGGAAAGGTCTGCTCCAAATGCGATGCCAAAATCGAGCAGCTTCACCTTTCCGCCAGGGCAAAGGCGGATGTTGGCTGGCTTTACGTCTCTGTGAACGATTCCTAGCTTGTGGGCTTCACTCAGCGCGTTCAGAACCTGGCAAGCGATGTCCACTGCTTCCGATTCAGGCATCGGGCCCCTTTTGAGCCGATCCGAGAGAGAAATGCCATCGAGAAGTTCCATGACAATATAGGGCTGCCCTTTATCGTCCCTGCCGGTGTCATGCACTCGAACAACGTTTGGGTGGTCAATTTTGGCGAGGAGCTTCGCTTCTCGAAGAAACCTCTCAACAGCAACTTGGTCTTCGGAGATGGCAGCATCCATGAACTTGATGGCGACATCACGGTCTAGGCCGGTGTGCCTTCCTCGCCACACGCTGCCCATTCCTCCTTGCCCTATCTTTTCGCCGAGTTGGTAGTTTTGCATGGTTATTTAGGCGGAGCTTTCATCAAGTAAATCTCAGAATTTCCATCACGCTTAGAGACATAAGCAATTCTGCCGTCTGGTCCCCAAGCAAGTTGTGATTCATCCGATGAATTGCGAGTAATTCGAATCAAGTTTTTTCCATCAGAATTCATTACATAAATCTCAAGTGTCCCGCTGATATCGGATATGAATGCTATTCTTCCGTCGGGCCCGCAACAAGGGAAACAATCCATTCCAGTAACATTGTTTGTCAGCCGATTTATGTTGTTACCATCAGAATTCATAATGAAGATTCCGTAACTCTCGTCGCGTTCGGAGCAAAAAACAATTCGTCCATCCTTTGTAAAATTCGGATGGATATCAAATTCTGCGTTGTTCGTGAGACGAGACTGTTCCCCGTTTGCGGTCATCAGAAAGATTTCAGGGTTTCCTTCGCGACCAGATTCAAACACTATTTGCTGAAAAGGACCGCTTGAAGGGCTCGTCTCGTCCACTGCATTGGTAGTGATTCGAGTCTGATTGCTGCCGTCGGCGTTCATCACGTAGATTTCGGAACTACCATCACGAAATGACACAAAAGTAATTCGGCCATCGGGCCTCCAAGTGGGCCAGTAGTTTCCTCCGGAACTATTGGTGAGTCGCACTACTCCTTCACCATTTGATTTCATCTTGTAAATCTCATCAGTCCCATCGCGTTTGGAAACGAACGCGATCATTTGATTCGGTCCCCATGATGGACTTCTATCTTCTGCTGAGTTGTTTGTGATCCG
This sequence comes from Armatimonadota bacterium, assembly GCA_031400935.1. GTDB lineage: Bacteria > Armatimonadota > Fimbriimonadia > Fimbriimonadales > Fimbriimonadaceae > JANNJE01. The sequence continues at coordinate 24,245 of JANNQV010000014.1, read as the reverse complement.
AACTCCAACGGGATTTTTAGGTAAGGCTTTATGAGAACTGCATTTTCTGGGTACCGAAGTTGTAGCAAGATTCTTTAACTTCGTTACTGGGCAATAATTGTTGGCCGATTGCCCAGTTTGCGAACACACCTTGATCGTTACTCTTGCTGGCAGTTTCGTTTTTGGCAAATTCGCTCCACACTCTTTGCAGACCTTGCGATCCGCCGAGTTGACATGCCCTTTCGGGCAGCGTTTGGTTTGGAAGGCTTGAGGTGGCTGGGAATAGATGAGTGATGAGTGCAAAGAGATAAGTGCGGAGAGTGGCGAGCGGAGAGCGGAAAATGCCCCCAGGCCAATCCCAGCGATCCCCAGCAATCCCCAGCCAAGAGTCAGCATCCAAAACCGCATGAGACTATTATAGAGGATTGAGAATGGGTTGGCAAGTAGTTGCCAACCACAAACTGCTATCAGAAGCTATCGACTTGCGAGGCGAAAGCCGTAGTAGTCTCCCAGAGCTGTCGGATCGTTGTTGTGCCGATCAGTAGAACGGAAGCTTACGGAATCGTTGAATGGCCACGAGCCGCCGCGCAACATGCGGCAATACCCACCAAGAGGGCCCTGCGGGTTTCGTTTCTTTGATGCGTCGTAGTTCTCATACCAATCTGCGCACCATTCCGCTACATTGCCAGCCATATCTAAGCAGCCAAAAGGGCTAGCGCCACGCGGAAAGCTTCCAACCGGAGCGGTCCGCTTAGCGTCGGCAGCTTCAGTCTTGCTGCATTGGCATTTGCCGCCATCCCACTCGTTGCCCCAAGGGAACTTGAGGGCGTTTGGTCCTCTTGCAGCCTTCTCCCATTGCGCTTCTGTTGGCAGACCGCCGCCAGCCCAATTGCAGAACGCACTTGCTTCGTGCCAAGTTACGATCACCATGGGATGGTCGTCAAGCCAGCCCCATTTTGGCTTGTTTTTGCTCCAGTCGTAGGTGTAACCTGAAGCATCGCAAAACTTGCGAAACTGGGCGACGGTAACTTCTGTCTTTCCTATCCAATATTCGTCAAGATAAACCTTGCGAATCGGCGTCTCATCTTTGCGATCATTCGATCCCATTGTAAATTCGCCAGCGGGAACTCGCATCATTTCGATGCCTTTGTCATTGACTTTCGATTCGATTCTAATAGCTGGATTTTGCAATTGAATGTGGGTTGTGCATGACTTTGGAACTGAATTCTTTGCAACTCGCTTTGACTTCGTTAATGGACAATACGATGTGGCCAACAGTCCATTTTTTGAACACACCATTATTGTGATTATTGCTACTGTGGCAGGTAACTTTGCTCCACATTCTTTACAGACCTTTCGATCCGCCGAATTCACATGCCCCTTCGGGCAGCGTTTGGATTGGGGAAGTAGGGAATAGTTGGGATTGGCGAGGGATGGCTGGGAAACAATGAGTGACGAGTAGGGAGTGCGGAGTGCAGAAGATGAACCTTGGCCAACCCCGCTAATCCATAATATTCCTAGCAATCCCCAGCTAACCGCCAACATCCAGAACTTCATGTGATTATTATAGGGGATTTGACTATGGATGGCAAGTAGTTGACAAGTTGTCAGCATGTAGTCGGCAAGCGGTCAGCACCTATTCTGTCGTACAGCAGAGAGGTTTTGCGATCTGCCCCCATCCCATCCTTCCCCCGTCAAATCAGACTAGAATGATTGGATGCGAGTGGCATGACGGGGGAAGGGGTGCCTGGCCAGCTACTTGCCGACTACTTGCAAACAACTTGCAAACGTCCCCAAACGACTAATAATCAACTGGCCGTAAGTAATATTCCCCGATCGCCGTCGTCGAAAGCATTGCAACCGTTGGCGGACGCCTTTTCCAATGAGTTCCCGCTACTTTGTCCCAGACGAGAAGAACTTCAGCCTCACGAAATCCTAATGAGATCAGTTTCTCTTTTGTGTAGCCCTGCGTTAGGTAGTGGAGGATACGGTCGGCGTTCTGAAACGAAATGCCAAAGTCGCCCTCGTCCGTTTGCCCCTGAACTAAGTCGGCTGTTGGGGGTTTGTCAATGATCACCTGCGGCACACCTAAAAATGAAGCCAATTGCCATACCTGGGTTTTGTAGAGGTCGCCGAGGGGATTTATGGGTGGGGTATCGTCGGCATGCCAAGTGAAGTATCCAAAGAGCCGTTCAGTCTTGTTTCCAGTTCCAATCGGAAGGCCACCAAAACTGGCGGATTGATCAAATAGGGCGATCATTCTGCATCTGGCGCAAATATTCCCAAGTCTTGCTGGGGAAATGTTTGGCTCAGCAATTGAAACGAAGCCATTCACCTCTGTCGTTAGGCCATCCACCATTTTTGTAATATCAATTGTCTTTTCGTGGATTCCAAGATCATCAATCACTAATTGGGCATGAGAAAGGCTTTCTGGGCTCGATAATTTGTAAGGAAGTCGGAAAGCGATGACGTTTTCAGGTCCAAACGCCTTAGCGCATAAATAGGCAACTACTGCCGAATCCACGCCTCCCGAAAGTCCGAGAATCGCCCTATTCATCTTTCGGCGGCGGATACATTCGTCTTTCAGAAATCGAACAAGCCAATCGGCGACAAGCGGTGCATCAATATGCAACGGCGAATCTGAACCTGGATCAAATCGCGTTCCTTGATAAACGGGCAGAGCCATGAGCTAAGATTACCGAAAGGGAGCGAGTTCCTGGATCATTCGATTAGGGCCAAAAGTCCCGGTTTAAACGAATTTTGTAGCTAACCGCCCACAATAGTTGTACCTATAGATAAGTCCGCCTCGAACATTCGTTTTGAAGAAATCGTCCGAGGTGAGGAGAAAACTGAATATGTCATCCCCAATGAAACTTGGCCTTTATCTGATCTTAGGAGCAATTGGTGTTGTGATTGTGCTCAGAGTCGCGAGCAGTCTCATCAACTTGATTCTTCCTTTAGCCATCGTTGGAGGTATTGGGCTCATCCTGTACAGTTTCATCAATCGCAAAGCTCTCGGCGGCGGTCGCAGATATTTGCCGTAGGTTTTTAGGAGTGCAACTGCCTCCCTTCCTCCCTATTTTTTGACTTGGTGGACGATCCTTGTTTTCGCGTCCACTTGCTTTTTGTCTCGTGATTTGAGTTTTTTCTTTTTTACTCCCACCCCAACCCCTCCCTCATTCTCGTTCCTCAGATAAGGGAGGGGCTCAATTCCCAAACCGCTCAACATGCCAAAATATGCAATGTTGAGCCTTTTGGTTTTTACTGCCCTAATTTCTCCCGCAATTGAGATTCCCAGAGACTCCTTTGGCATAGCCCATATTTCAGCTTCCAACTTGAACGAAGCATTTCGTAATTCTGGTTATGCCGTTGCGATGGATCGCCTTTGGCAAATGGAGAATTCCAGACGATTGGCCCGTGGGCAAATGTCCGAGGCATTCGGCGACAAGTTTTTGGCTTCTGACAAGGAAGTATTGGCAACAGCTTATACCGACTCTGAATTGAAAACTCAATTCGACAAGTTATCGGAAGAATCTCGGATGATTTTTCGGAGCTACGCGGAAGGCGTGAATCTAGCAATTCAAGACCGCAAAAGGGCAAACCAATTGCCATCCGGATATGCTGAAAACGGTTTCGCACCAAGGGCTTGGGATGTCCTTGATTCTGTCGCAATTTCCATTCGCCTTTTCCAAATGTTTGGCCAAGGCGGCGGCGGTGAAATGCGAAACATGGCGATGCTGATGTATTTGCAAAGTCGCCCAAACAAGGCGCAGGCACTCGACATTTTTGACGATTTTCTTTGGGAGAACTCGCCAAATGCGCCGACGACTGTGGAGTCCAACGACGATCACCGAAAGGCAAGCGCCTCGCTCTTTCCAAAGCGAACTCGTGCCATCACGGAAGCCCATATTGCCTCGATGCCCAAATTGACTTTGATGGACGTCTTGCCTTCGATCAGGTTGGCGCAAAGGGAAACTTCGACCTTGGTTGCGGAATCGCTGAACGTTCCCTACAAAGTAGGCAGTTATGCAATCGTCGTTGATGGCAAACACTCCAAGACTGGGTATCCGCTTCTGCTTTCGGCACCGCAAATGGGGCATACAATGCCGAGCGTTGTTCATGAAATTTCGATTTCGTGTCCCGAATATTCTGCCGTAGGCATGGACGTGCCAGGTGTGCCCGGAATCGCGATAGGACATTCTAAAACTGCCGCATGGGGAATGACGAGCGGGGTAATGGACACAACAGATGTGTTTTTCTCGAAGCTGGATGGAACGGACAAGTACATTTATGGAACTGAATCGAGACCCTTGCAAAAGTTTTCATGGCACCTTAAATCAAAGAGCGGAAAGGAAACTGAGGTTGTTCAAAACCGAACCCACTTTGGGCCCGTCATCCTTAACACAAAGGGGTATGCATTTTCGCAAAAGTCTAGTTGGTGGATGCGAGAAATGGAATCGTTTGAGTCAGTTCGACTGATTGCAAAGGCTTCCACACCCCAGAACATTGACGATGCGCTTCGCCCTGCAACAGTTTCTTTCAATTTCTTTTATGCACTGCAAGCTGGGAAAATCGGTTACAGATACCTTGGCGCCGCGCCAATTCGGGCGACTGGCCTGGACCACCGATTCCCAATTCCTGGAGAGCCGAAAAATAATTGGAGAGGCATGTTCGCGTACTCTCAAATGCCAGCGGTTCGCGCCCCCGAAAGTGGAGTGATTTCAAATTGGAACAACAAGCCCGTGGCATGGTGGCCCAACGTGGATACCCCGGTTTGGGGAAGGACATTCCGACTTGAGGCTCTTCGCAAAGCACTTCCGAAAGATTCAATCGGCATTTCGGACCTTGAAATGGCGGCGTGGTGGATCGCTAGGCTTGAACCAACGTATATGCAGACGATGCCACTTATTCGGCCCCAATTAGCATCAATGCTTGCCCAACTGCGTAATCCGAAGCCAAATGTTCGCGTGAATGGCCGGTTCGTGGAGGCATTAGAAGTGCTGCTGGCATTCGACGGTCGCAACCTCGATGGCTCCCCAGGCGCATTCCTCTATTCCGCATTTTTCCGCGCTCTTCGCGAGGAATTGTTTATAGAAACGACAGGCACTTTTCTTTCTGAAGCAACATTTAGAACGGTGGCTCAACCTAGCGTGATTCTGGAAGCTTTGGAAGGGAAGACTAAGGTTGATTACCGGCAGAAACGCTCAACAGGCGACGTGGTGGCCGCAAGTTTCAATCGGATGTTTGAAAAGCTTGATGAGCCTTCAAAATGGCGATTTGTCGCTTCTGGAATCCAATTTGCGGGTCAAGACAAGATTCCCTACATTGATCGCGGAACGTACATTCAGGTCGTCGAGCTTCCTCCATCTGGAGTTAGAGGCAGAAACATTGTTTCGCCAGGCGTTGCGGAATTGGGAGCGCATTCGACTGACCAAATATCGCTTTCTAGATCATGGCTTTACAAGACGATGGGTTGGTAGAGCCGTTTGTAAGTTGTCTGCAACTTGCCAACTACCTGCCAACCACTTGCGGACGTGCCCTCCAAATCAGGTACCTTTTTCACTCCACGTGTGCTCCCGTCGTCTAGCGGTTTAGGACATCGCCCTCTCACGGCGAAGATCGCGGGTTCGAATCCCGTCGGGAGTACCATTTGTTTCCGAAGCTAGTCGAGCCTTGAAAGGACGGCTTCCAAAGTGTCCGCACCTTCGATGACTCTCAAGCGTCGAGTTACCGGATCGAGGACATGTTCGACAAACTCTTGCTGGGTGAACCCTTGCTCAAGAGACCTCTCGAGAACGAAAATGTGGCCGTACACAATGAGTGGGCGCATATAGGTGAAAAAAAATCGCAAAACTTCGATGCGAAAGTCTCGGCCAGCTTCGCACATCTCTGAAACGATAATGACCTTGTGGTACCTAAGGTTCGCAATGTTGAAGCTCCCGCCTTCAACTTCACGGCCAGGGAACACAATGCCCGCACCCAGAGACGCGATTATGCTCTTGCACTGATCACTGTCAAGAACTTCGAACAACTCCTCAGCGATCGTGAATGTTGGGCCGATATCAAGGATGGCCTGAGAATTACGATCCCTATCCAGCTTTGCCGCGCTATATGCCGCCTCAGAGCCGAAGATGAGAAGTTCCAGCTGTGACGGATCCTTGATAATGCAGTCGTTCAGCCACATGACGAGAGACTACCATTCTCGCAAAGAGTTCAAAGCGCGTCCGCTTCGCGTCATCACTTCACTACCTCATTTTCTGGGCAGATCAAGATAAAATGTGCCGTGTCATTTCCCGTCAAACTATCTAAATTCGATGTCAGGAAGGCGATGGTTCGGCATCATTTCACGCCTTGCGCTTCGCAGATGGACGTCTTCGACCGGCTTCGGAGCATCCAATTCGACCCCATAGCGCCTGTCGGCTGCAACCATGACCTAGTTTTGCAAGCCCGTGTCTCACTCTACAAAATTGGCGACTGGCAGAAGCTCGCTTATGAGGATCGGCACATTTACGATGGATGGGACAAGATGGCCTCACTTGTGCCATTTGAAGGTTGGCCTCTGCGACGAATCTTCTACACTGTACACCGTCGCTGGTTCGAAGAAAAGATATTCAAAGATCACAGAGAAGCCGCAGATCTGATTTTGAAAGAAATCATAGATAGAGGGCCGCTATTGCCGAGAGAATTCAATTTTCAACAGCGGCGCGAAGAATGGAAGGGAAGTTGGTTCGGCCCAAGCGTTACCAAGAATATTCTCAAGGCGCTTTGGCATTCCGGGCAAATCATGACTGCAGGGCGCAAAAACGGCCAGCACATCTATGACTTGACGGAGCGCGTAGTTCCAAGCCATCTATTCAGCCAGCCAATTCTAGATGACAGAGTGGCAGTGCGCGAGTTAGTATTGGAACGGCACCGGTCAATGGGCATTGTTAGACCGTCGGCTCCACCCGAAATTTGGTCGTTAGAGGTTTTGTCATACGGCAAAATAGAAGCGATGACCGAACTAGTTCAAAGAGGTGAAATCGTGCCGGTAGAAGTAGAGGGCGTTAAGGCACATGCAACACCGGAATTTCTTTCACTTCTAGACAAGCCATCGCTAGAGTCCCGGGTTATTTTCGTCGCAGCGCTTGACCAATTCGTGTGGGATCGAAAGATGATCAAGCACGTCTTTGACTTTGACTACATTTGGGAGATTTATACGCCTGTGGCTAAGCGGAAATGGGGATACTATGTGTTGCCAGTTTTGTTTGGAAATGAACTTGTGGCTCGAGTTGAATTCTATTGCCGCAACGGAGTCTTGGAAGTGAGAGAGTGGCACTTTGAATCCACGGAGGTAGGCAAGGAATTCTATGATGAATTGAAACGGACTATGAAAGAATTCATGATGTACTGTTCGGCAACTCGGATGACTGTAACAGAGAACATCAACCCCAAGGTGAGAAATGTATCACGGGCCCTAGAATCCACATCGGCATGAAACGAAGTGTACTGTTCCATACGCGCATCATAATTGAATCCACAAAAAATTGTATGTGCTGACGGCAAGAGACAGAAACGATTGCTCGGCGGAGCCCTTCAGAAGTCGTTGTTTCGACTGTCTCAATCCACTTTTTGTCACATGCGGAAAAGACAATAGCTCATAATCTGTCGAACTGATGATAATGTGGCGTATTTCTCTACTAGTGATCCCAACTTTAGCTGTCGTAGTTGGATTCGGCGGTCATCCACAAGTGACCCCGCCGAAGCCTACGTTTTCCAAAGATGTCGCCCCCATACTCTACAAACGGTGCATCTCCTGCCATAGCGAAAGCAAAATCGCCCCATTTTCGCTAGTAGGCTACACGAATGCTCGAAAATGGGCGCTCACCATTGCAGCCGTTACTGAGCGCGGCTTCATGCCGCCATGGAAGGCAAAAGCAAATTTTGGCGAGTTCAAAGAAGTTCAGGCATTGACTCCAAATGAGAAGCAGATTCTAAAGCGTTGGGCAAATACTGGAACGCCAGAAGGGAATCCAAAGGAGACACCAGCCCCGCCACTATTCATTCCTGGGTGGAGGGTCGGCGAACCAGATCTCATATTGGCTCCGGAACTTCCGACGCTCGTCCCTGCGGAGGGCAAAGACTTCTTCCGGGATTATCTGATTGATCCTCATATTACGAAGCCGACATGGGTACGAGCGATCGACTTCCTTCCCAAAGAACAAGGCACAGTCCACCACATCATCCCTTCACTCATTACCAAAGAAGAGGCGGAGAAGTTACGAAAAATCAAATATGACTTCGACGACCATAGTTGGAAGCAAAAGACCGTCGAAGACATCAAAACCTACAATATGTTAGGCTTTTGGTCAACTGGCTCGTCTCCCTTCGTTGCGCCGCAAGATACCGCGTTCCTGATCAAGCCAGGAGACTGCTTCTTGCTTGACATCCACTACAAGCCAAAGGGCAAGCCTGAAATGGAGCAGCCACAAGTTGCCCTTTATCTTCAGGACGAGACGCCCAAGGATGAGTTGTCCGTTAATGTGATTTCAACCGGCGATATTTACTTGCAACCTGAGCAAAGCAATGCTCGCTTTTTCGCGATTGGTGAGAAGTCGGAGCATGACACAACTATCTATTCGGTTTGGCCGCATATGCACTATCTGGGAATGACCTTCAAGGCGTGGGTGAAGTTCCCAGGTGGATATTCAAAGCCACTGGTGGCCATTGACGAATGGGATCCGGATTGGCAGTTGCTCTATTATTTGAAGACTCCAATGCGAGTGCCCAAGGGTTCGAAGATTTACGTGACCGGAACCTACGATAACAGTAAAAGTAATCCGCGCAATCCACACTCGCCGTCAAGGGTGGTTGAGGCGGGAGAGTCTTCGAAAGACGAGATGTTGCTTTTCGAGATGTTTCAAGTTGAGCACAAGCCAAAGGGCGAGAAGCCGAAGGTGCCGTAGTTTCGACTAATAATCCAGAATTGTGGAAATGTAGCGGTAGAATTTGAGCCACGAATGTTACTGAAACCTTGCTCGACTCCTGGAACCGGCAATGCCGAATTGTAGACGCTGTCTGAATCCTGATAGTTGAAGCGAACCGAAGCATGTGCAAGGCGACATTGACCCCAATGTAAGCAATCTTTTCCTTTCTAGCACACTAAAATAATGCAATCCTGAGTTTGGCGGCGCTGGTTTTTGGGAGTGCGCTAGGAATACCGTCATCGGATTCCAGGTCTTTTTTCTTTGAATTTGGAACCGCAGTCTCGCAACGTCACTTATGCGTTCGAGATCAAAGAAAATGAAAAAGTTAAATGTCCTCGTTTTTGCCGGTTCACTTCGTAAAGAATCAGTCAATCGTCTCCTTGCAGAAAGCAATGTTCGTCTCGCTCCAGAAGGAATGGCAATTGAGCATTTTCGGCTTGATGGGCTGCCAAATTTCAACCAAGATTTGGAAACCGACCCGCCACATGTAGTCAGGGAGCTTAAGGAGAAAATCTCGGCCGCAGATGGGGTCATTATTGTTACGCCAGAATACAATTTCTCCTACAGTTCTGTGACCAAATCGGCAATTGATTGGGCATCAAGGCCTTATGGATCGAACCATTGGGTAAACAAGCCCGTTGCTTTGCAAAGTGCCTCTCCAGGATATATGGGTGGTTCGCGTGCCCAATATCACCTTCGACAAGTATTTGGCTTTTTCCCTGCCATTCAGCTTTATCATCCTGAAGTCTTTGTTTCTTCGGCACAAACCAAGTTTGACTCTGCTGGGAATTTGACAGATGAAATCACGATTGCTAATATTCAAAAGCAACTAGTAGCATTTGCGGATTTGATTCGCAAGAGCTAAGAGCAGCAATAGACTTGGAATAGAAATTAAGTCAGCTGTACTTCTTGAATTTGGAAAATATTCCTGCGTGTCTCACCAATCCTATTTGTGCCGGAAAAGTCGTGAAACGCTTGCGGAATTGTGTTTCGATTGAGAAATTCACGCATTACTGCCGTTTAGCCTAATTTCTGAAAATTTAAGTTCCGAAATAACTATAAGTTATTCATGAAGATTGGGCAGAAAATCGCGCTGGCTTTGTTCGGAATCACCGTAACAGTAGTTGGAATGTTTATCGCATTCCAGCGGCCCGTCCTCATTGATAACTTTCGAGAGCTTCAATATAAGATGGCAAAGCGTAACTTGTCAAGAAGCCGCGAAGCAATAGCGACTGAGATCGCCGCTATCGGAAGGCAGACTCAAGACTGGGGCAGTTGGGATGATACATATCATTTCGTTCAAGGCAAGAATGAGAACTTCCGACGGGTAAACCTTTCGAAAGGAATCTATGACACAAGCCATATGGATTTCATTTACATTGTTGATTCTAAGGGGAGAGTGATTCACGGATCAGCGCGATTGCCGAATGGCAAAATTGTAAACCAATTGAAAGGCTTCGACCCCGTCGGACTAACCCTTGGAACCGATAGCAAACCGGGACCTGGAATAGATTCCAACGCAACTGTTTCAGGTCTTGATTCGATTGAAGGAATTCCAACGCTTGTTTTTGGCCGCCCGATCGTTGACAGTAACGAAAGCCGGGCAACTATGGGCGCCATATTCATGGGACGATTTTTGCTTCCTCTTTCTTTGAAGGGACTTAGTGAAGCTGTCTCAGTTCCTTTCGCTCTCGAAACAACCGAATCTGTTCTGGCTGGCTCAGATACCAATCCCATTTCTTCCGTGAAGCACTTAGGAGGCACTTTTCGATCTCGGCCAGATACAGACGATGATATCAATTGCTACGGGCCAATAAGAAGCACAAGCGGTCCGAGTCAATTTGTCGTACGAAGCCAAACGGATCCAGACATTCTGCGAGATGGAATCGCAACAGTTGATGAAGTAGTTCGGTTCGTTGCCTACATTGCAGTTCTTGCTGCAGCTTTCGGCCTGCTGTTAGTACACTGGATAGTCGCCGCACCGCTATTTCGTCTTACGACTCGACTTTCGGAAATCGGAAATGATCAAGCCGTAGATGTTGGGAGTGGCTTCGTCAATCGGAATGACGAAATCGGAGTTCTTTCGCGGCATTTTCAAGAGGCGCTACAAAGGCTTTCGACGACTCAAACGCGATTGATGCATGCATCGCGCGAAGCTGGAATGGCTGAAGTGGCTCGGGGCGTTCTTCACAATGCGGGCAATGTCCTCAACTCGGTAACGGTTTCCGTTAATCAATTGAAACTGATGCTTAACCAATCAAAAATTTCTGGGCTAGGGAAAACCGTGAGCCTAATGAAGGAAAATGATTCAGATCTTGGAGAGTTCCTTCAAAATAATGCGAAAGGCGTTCAAGTGTTGCCATATTTAACAAAACTTTCGGCGGCATTGGAAAGAGAACATGACGAATTTGATGCCGAGGTTGATGATTTATGCTCCCTTACGAAGCACCTAGGCGACGTTGTTCAGGGACAACATATTTTCGCTACAAAACCTAATCAGGAAATTCCAATGCAGTTAGACAAGATCATTCGAGATGCAATTCAAATCGTTCACAGAGCGTTTGAGCGCAATGGCATAAAGACAGAATTTCACGTTGGGACCGAGTTTGTTTGTCTCGGCGATCCATTGAAGCTCCTCCAAGTACTGGTAAACATCCTGACAAATGGCAAGGAAGCATTTAACGACGCGACCACAGAAAACAAGTTGATAAAAATTTCTGCTGGCTACACTGCTACCGGACTGCCTGAGATTGTCTTCCAGGACAATGGAAGAGGAATTGAATCAGAAAAACTGACACAGATTTTTCAACAGGGATTCTCGACCAAGAAATCGGGTATTGGATACGGATTGCACTATTGCGCGAATGCGCTAGCGGAGATGGGGTGGTCAATTCGTGCAGAAAGCGATGGTCTTGATAAGGGAGCGAAATTTATCTTGACTGGCAGAGAAAGCCTCGAGGGCGAGGTGGCGGCTTGAGCACCACTCAAATTCGAATCCTCGCTATTGACGATAACAAGGGTGTCTTGGATGATTACGTTAAGGTACTTGTGTCTAAACCTCAGCCGGAAGATATGTCTGGCATGGAAGACGCGCTCTTTGGCGAGAAGCTTACTGAAGATGTCAGTGCCAGGCTAAATTGCATTGTTGACACGGCAATGCAGGGAGATGAAGGCTTAGAAAAGATTCGTCAAGCCAAGCTAACTGAGCCTTACGATGTTGTCTTTGTTGATATGCGAATGCCGCCAGGTTGGGACGGACTGCAGACAATGAAGGAAATTTGGAGGATCGTTCCAGACCAGTTTGTGGTGCTGTGTACGGCGTACTCAGATCATTCGTTCGACGACATAGTTCGGGAACTTGGAATGAAATCCAATTTCTTGATTCTTCACAAACCGTTTGCACCTGATGAGGTACAGCAAATTGTTCAATCAGTTGTCGCAAGAACGAGCAATCAAGTTCGAACTGATAGGAAATTGGCTAGCCAACTTGAAAGAGCAATCGTGAATGAAGAGCTAAGCTTAGCTTTTCAGCCAATCTTAAACCTTGCTACTGGTGAAATTTGGGCGTTCGAGGCACTTTGCAGATGGGAGCGAGACGGTAAACCTGTATCACGCCCAGACGAATTCATCCGAGTTGCTGAAGATTCTGGACTGATTTGCGATTTAGGAAATTGGGTTCTTCGCGAAGCCATGGCGTGTTCCAAAGAGCTTGAAAGTGCCACCAACGAAACCATAAGAATTTCAGTTAATGTGTCCCCACTTCAATTGAAACCAGGATTTGATGATGCACTTGCGTATATGTTAATAGTGAATGGCATCCAGGCCAGTTCTATCGGCCTTGAGATAACAGAAAGCAGAATTCTTGAGACTGGATCGGAATCAGAGACCGTGATTGCAAACCTTCGGGACCTCGGATTTCACATATTGCTCGACGACTTTGGTAGCGGATATTCGAATCTTCTTGGGCTTGCCAGCAAAGTCTTCGAAACGCTCAAAGTTGACAGACTTTTTTGTGCCGGTTTGCATTCAAGTAGTTGCACAATTCCTATCGTCAAATCGGTCATTGACGTTGCAATTGGACTGGGAAAGAATTGCATCGTGGAAGGTGTAGAAACCAAACATCAAGAGGACACTCTGCGAAGACTTGGATGCAACTTAGTTCAAGGATATTTGTACTCGCCCCCCATAGCGCTTGACGAAGCAATTGAGTGGTTCCGGAATCGAAACAAGTCTCAAAGTCGGTTTGCGGCCTAGCTGATAGTTGGCAGACTATTTTATTGGCCAGGTGAACCACCAAAAGATATGCGCGAAGGTCGCGATCCATCCGATCAGGCAAAGACGAATCCAAGGCCTCAGTTCACCGCCTGTCAACAGAATCATCAAAAATAGCCCAACGAAGCCGCCGCCGATTGAATAAATCCAAATATGCTGGTCCGCAATCAAACGAGCCTTTTCAGAATAGGTGTCTCCTTTACCCGGCCCAAATGGCGAGAGTGACCAGGCTTCGTAGCTAAGGATGATTATGGTTGCCACAGTCAGTAGGATTTGCCATTTCTTGTCATTTCGGAGGGAACTTCCAATTTGTTCTAATTGGGATCGAACCGCATCGTCGAGAACCTGCCGAGGCTTTTCGAGAATCTGATCAATGGGTGCGACAGCTTGCCGAATATCCATCAGAACCAGCCCAATGCCCAGCCAAAGCCACCAAGGCCAAAGAGAAATCCGGAAACCAAGGCAAGTGCCCTGCCAGATGCGGGCCAATCGTTTCTTTGCCCCGATAGGAATATGAGAATAGTTGATACCAAGCCGCAAAACCAGAGAATGGAATGAGATCCCTCGGCTCGGCCATCTCGTATCGAATCAGAGGCAGCACTTGGAGCAAACATTGGGACCACCATGATGGCGATGGCGGCGCAAAGAGCAACTGTCCATCCGATTCCAGAACGAATTTTTGAACCATCCATAAATTACATCCTACAACAATTGGTTCAAAAGGTCAACTCTTTTCACGCCAGAAGAGTGTCCTATACTTAACAATGCCAAGATGGATTGAAGCGGGCTTATGGGGATTACTTTCGGGTAGCGCACTTGTGATCGGTGCGGTCATCGGTTTTCGCCTGAATGTGCCGCGAAAACTGGTGGCCCTGATTATGGCTTTTGGCAGCGGTGTACTGATTTCTGCGCTTTCATTCGAGCTGATGGAAGAAGCATTTGAGCATGGCGGAATTGTTGGCACTGCAATCGGGTTTGTCGCTGGCGCAGGAATTTTCACCGTTGCAAACCTGATTTTGGCTCGTCAAGGCGCAAAGCACCGAAAACGTTCAGGGGAACACCAACCAACAGAAGGCGAAGACGAAGGCAGCGGAATGGCGATTGCCCTCGGTGCCTTGCTAGATGGAATACCAGAGTCAATTGTCATTGGTTTGAGTTTGGTAACAGGCGGCGCAGTAAGCTGGGTTGCGGTTGTGGCGATCTTTATGTCGAACCTTCCCGAAGGGCTGGCGAGTGCAACAGGAATGAAAAGGGCGGAACGAAGTTTTGCTTACGTGATGGGGCTGTGGAGTGCTATCGCGCTGGTTTCCGGAATTTCGGCGATTGTTGGGTTTCTTGCGTTTCGAAATGCATCGCCTGACGTTGTCGCAGGGACAACCGCCGTGGCAGCAGGCGCGATTCTTGCCATGATCGCCGACACCATGATCCCAGAGGCCTTTGAAGAAGCTCACGACATGGCAGGGCTGGTGACTGTCGCCGGATTTTTGGCGGCGTTTGCTCTTTCCAAGTGCCTTAAGTGATTGGAAGAGGGTCGTGACATCAAAGATTTCGATGGCACTTCCGCTTCAAACAGCAGGAGCACTTCACATCAAACTCTTGTTTCCATCGTCGTGAATGCTCCGGAAAGTGCTCATTCCCCGAACCGGTACTTCATGAACTGAGCGTCCATTCTCTCGTATTGACCAGCGGTGAATTGAACCATGCATGAGTCCGCCGTGAAATCCATGTAGTTTTCTATGGGATCAAGGCCTGGAAGATCTGGGCACGTGTCTATGTTCAAGGGACATCCGAACGCTGGCCCCGCTTCAGCAGGTGTGTCTTCAACCTTGTCACCCTGATTCTGTCCTCTAACGCATCCGTCTTGGAAAGTGTGAAACAAGCCCATCCAATGTCCAACTTCGTGAGTCGTCACGTCTCCTTCATTGAGGGGAGCAGCAGTGCCGCCAGGAACCGTAGAATAAAGAATTACGACGCCGTCCATTTCTGGCTCAAATTTGTACCTGACTGGGAACGTTGCCCAGCCTGCAAGAGCGCTGAAGTTGTTCGACGAATAAATGTTCAAATCATCACCAGAACCTTGTCGAAGGGCATTTTTGAACTCGATCTCTTCAGGACTGCCAAAACCAGCCGCGTACCAGTCAGCGTTTGTTGTTCGGCTGGTTGAAACCAAGTTGAATGTCCAACCACCGGGAGCATACGCAGCGTTCAAAACAGCAATCTGAGCATCAATTTGAGTCTGCGGAATATCACCGTTCAATATTCCCACGCCGTTGTTGATCACATGCCAATAAACATTGATCGTTCCACCAGGAACATTTCCTTTCCTCTGTAGGACCGACGCGATTCCACCTTCAGCATGAATCTGCTGCCCCGGCGTCAGGTTTTTGGTTCCACATCGAAAGTTGGCATCGTTTGCCATTTCGCTCATGTCAATGCTGGCAAGAATTGCGACCTCGCCGCTAGAAATATTGCCGCCGCCGCATCCAAAAATTGTCAATCCTACAACTGCAATAACGATAAAAGCTGCCAAACCAAATCTACTCATTTTGAAATTCCTCCAGTTCTTCATCAACAACACATTTTAGAATCGTATTGTGTTGCGAATCAAGATCATTATACGGGGTTACTTAGCTCATGTAACTAGCAGGAATGCGAGGTTGTTGGAAGGTTGTTAGTGTTTATCACTGGGAAGAACTGGGATTCCAAAATCCAGAGTCCATGATTCAACCAGCCTCAGACCCGATTGCGGGCATTGATAGAGCTTAGCCCGGTAGAGTGTTAGTGCATGGAAGAGATTATCAAAATTGTGGGCATAGTCAGCTTGATAGTTGCGATTGCAACGGGGGTTACCGCCGTTGTGTGCCACTTTTTGGCTGCACAGCTCAACGCGAGCAGGGAAGAGATGCGCGCGCTTAGGGTTGCCCTCGAGAAAGACCCATCGCCTGCTCAAGTGGGCCAGGCCCTGCGCCATTGGCCCGAGGCAACGAAGTTCGGCGAAAGCATGCAGTTGGTCGAACTTCGAAAGGGCGCCCACGGTGAGGAACTCAAACGAGCCGAGAGGACTGAGAAACTCAAAGGATTGGTCCGAGTCTTGTTTTTCTTTACCGCGATCGGGATGGCATTGTTCATCACGGGGCAAATTCTGGCCGGAAGGGTCTGAGTCGTAGTTTCCGAGCGTCATTACGGAGAGCGGAGGGCGGAGAACGGAGAGCCAATCCGATAAGTAACAAACAAAAACCGGCACACATTGATTGCAAGCGCCAGGGATGAGACTTTGAAATGAGCAATTACAAGCTCTCCAGGTTTGACTTGTCCACTACGTTCCAGCATCTCTCTTCTTCTCCAACATCCAAAAACCTGTCATTTCTTTTGTCCTCAACGACTTACCGCTGTGGAAATACCTTAGTACAAGGCAGGGCTGTGTTTGCGAAGGCGCATGACTCCGGAATTGGCCGGAACACAACATAGCTCCATGTGAAAAAAGGCAAACCCGGTGAAAACCGGCGACGCAAAACCAACGGGTCTTCTTCGATCATTGGATCGAAAAGATGGCCGGGCTACCGAATGGCGACCTTGGGGGAACTGTGAAAAAATGGGATTGAAACCCGAAACAACTGCTTCGGCTTATGATTTATTTGCATTTAGGAAACCGGTGATTTCAAGCTTAGCGGCGCTTGCCGTTTTCGCTGTCCTCTCATCTAATGCACAAGCCGCAGATTCAGTACGTACAAAATGCGACCAATTCGTACTTAAACGCTCGCTTGACCAAGATAAGAAAGGAACGACTACCGTAATCGTCCAAATGAAAGGCGATATGACCGATGCTAGAAAGGCTTCGATTAGCGAGATTGGTGGAACAGTTGTCAGATCGTTTGACATTATTGACGGCGCAACGGTCACTTTGCCCAATCATAACCTTAGGCAATTGAGCCAATTCTCGTGGGTTAAGAGGATATCTACAAACTTTACGGTTCGCAAGTACGACGATTTCACAACGAAGCACACATTTGCGGACACGCAATGGAATGGGCTTCCAGGAGGTGCTGGTTACGAAGGCGACAACATTAACATCGCGGTTGTTGATTCTGGGATTCAGCCTGCACTTGACTTTACAGGAGCGTATTATAGTTCGCGTTTGTTACTAAACGTGAACTTCAGCCTAGGCTTAAGTGACGTAGCCACTGAAATGGGTATGACAGATCCATGCGGCCATGGAACTCACGTTGCCGGAATTGCCGCTGGAAGCGGTAATTCAGCATCCGGCACTAACGCGAAACGGCAATATCGTGGTTCTGCAACCAATGCAAACCTAATTGGCGTTCGTGTACTTGAGCGAAATGGCACAGGAACCGTTGACACGGTTCTAGCTGGCCTCCAATGGGTTTACAATAATAGGACACTTTGGAACATTCGCGTAGTTAATTTATCCCTTGGACATCCTGTTGGCGAGTCGTACAAAACTGATCCGATGTGCGTTATGATGAAGCAGCTTTGGGAATCCGGAGTTGTGGTCGTCTGTGCGGCAGGCAACATGGGACGCCTGAACGACGAGCAGAATGAGTGTAATGACAATGAGGGCTGGGGAACGGCTTATGGCTCGATCCAGGTGCCTGGGAATTCGCCCCATGTCATTACGGTCGGTGCCATGAAGCAGGCTCCAACTGACAAACTGACTCGAGTTAAAGATAAAGTCGCGACGTATTCAAGCCGCGGACCTTCGATCTTCGACTATGTTTTGAAGCCAGATGTTGTGGCTCCAGGCAACCTAGTTGTCTCGATCGGACCAAGTGCTGGATACTTGTTTCAGAGTCACTCCTCAAACATTGTTCCGGTGGCAGATTATCTTGATAATCCAAATATAAGGCCGCTAAATAGTAACAGCTACTATGTGCTCTCAGGAACATCAATGGCGGCACCAGCAGTCGCGGGTGCAGTTGCGATGATCCTTGAGAAGTCGCCTTGGCTAACTCCAGACACGGTGAAGGCACGACTGATGATTACCGCCGACAAATGGGCATATCCAGGAAGTTACAAAAAGAGCATGGTAGTTCCCAATGGCGATACTGATCCATTCACTTTCGGAGCAGGATTCTTGAACGTTGCAACCGCAATCAACTCAACATTTGTGCCAGCTGGCCCAGCACTCAGTCCTTGCATGACATTGGATGAAAAGGGCAATCTTGTATTCAACTTCGACAACACTGTATGGACAAATCGGGCAGTTTGGGGATCTGCAGGACTTGATCCTAAAATGATCTGGGGAACTAGAGCCGTTTGGGGCAATTGGGAAGTTGGTGGCTTGCGAGCTGTTTGGGGAACCACGGTCGGAATGGTCGAAGGAACCCGAGCCGTTTGGGGAAACACTACATTCGTAGAAGAGACCCGAGCCGTTTGGGGTAGCGCAAATCCGACCTGCGACCTTACAAGCATCGCATTGCAAGGTGAAAATTAAGTTGGGATGTTAAGCAGTTCTGTTCCAACTTAGTGAAATTGAGCCCTAGCAGCAGACCTCCAACCCTTTGGGTTGGAGGTCTTTTTTTCGTGAAGTGCCGGGGATGTGGGTTTTGGGCTCTGGGTTTTGGTTGTTGGTTGTTGGTTGTTGGTTGTTGGGTATTAGCGGCTCATGGAGCGCGGGCGTCTCGCCGGTCTGCCAACCAACAACCCTATTTGATCTCAAACAAGGACTCAGCGATCCCGGCGTTTATGGCCACTTTCTTATAAGATGTGATCCCAGCGACTTTGCCTTCAACGTTTTTCACCGTGCATTTAGTTGGAAACCAAACGCCCCCTAAATTGATTGGATCGGTATAAAAAAAGGTTGCGAGCTGAAAGCCTTCTTGGGCAAACCATTCCCGCTTTGTCGTGTACTTTTTGGCAGCATCAATCCACACTCGATGCCGGGTGTTGTATTCGTATCGCTTTTTGAAGATGATGTCAAAAACCAATTCGCCGCTTTGACGATCTACTCTTATGAAGTCAGAACTGAAAGGGTCGGAGAACATCGTCGAAGTCATAATCCCAAAATCAAGAAAGGTTTGTCGCTTGCCTGGCGCATCTGCAACGTCTTCGACTTGGGACATATTCACGCGAGGGACTTTGAACTGTTTCTTGGTGCCGTTGATAAGGTAGATCACCAATGTGTCGTCAACTTTGGCCTCTAAGCGGATCTTGTGAGGCTCCTTGAGCCATACCTTTGTTTCTTTGAAGCGATATTGAGTTCCAAACTCTTTCCGAATTTTCACCAATTCGGATTGCTTTGCCATATCAATCGTGGCTACAAAATAGGCGTCTCGAAAGGAACGCTGAAAAACGTCCTCGATTTTGGGGTCTGGCATGTGAGCTGCAAGTGCAGCAAAAGCTAAAAAGTGGGTCATTTGATTTCCTTATGGCAACAAAAATCGTGCGGACTTGCTCGCATTATGATTCTAGACGTGCGTTCGGGGCGGACTGTACATCTTTTTGAGTGCCAACTGGCTTAACAGACTGAAAAAGCGCAATCTGATTCGGCAAAGATCGTTATGGCCTGACAGCAATTCCAACAACGCCATCCTTGATAGCAAAGTTTTGCTACACTCTTAGAAATCTATGTCTGCTGATCCGCTAGAAAGGTACCTGTTATTGCGACGCTCGACCTCCGAGGCTCGGTTGAACCTTCGCAAGATGGCGTCTGGCGAGATTATTGACAGTGCCCTAAGGATCTACCAAACTTTGGGACGACCAATTTTGAGGCTGACTGCATTGCCTGCCACATTCACTTTTGCGGGATTTGCGTTTCTTTTCTTCATTTTGTTGCCGATGCTAACTGTAACGCGAGATGCGGGAAGCATAAACACTCAAGTGCTTGAGGTCTTGGCGACGCTTGCGATCTCCACTGGAGTTGCTTTGCCGATCATCATGGTGGGATTTTCGCTGACAACTGGAATCGTGGTTCGACTAGTTGCCGACTATGTAAATGGCTCAATCCCTGATGAAAGAGGTGCCGTTCGCGCCGCACTTCATTCGCTCAAGCGAATGGTTGGCTTGACGGTTTACGAAGCTCTAATGGCATTTTCGGGAGTCATTGTTTCGGGGATTCTGTTGGTTCTCAGCGCATGGATTGATTCTGCCGGCGAAGGAAATGAAGCATTGTCGGGTTTTATTGCCGGGGTAGGGATTCTTGGCTACATGGTTGGGTTCTTCATTTTTCTCATCGTCATGGGAAGGCACGCATTGACTCCGGCCATCGTCATGCTTGAGGGAACGAAGGCATTTCCGGCTGCCAAACGAAGCGTTCGCTTGATGAAAGCAACGTTAAACCATCCGTCAGCAATGGGAACAATTGTTAGCTTGTTTTGCATTCTTGGATTCATTGCGTTGATTCTTTGGCCAGCAATCTTCATGACGATGTCAATACTAGATATTGAAAGTGGACTGAAAGTCGCAAGCCCGATTCCGATTTTGGGCGAAGCACTCCTTAAGCTGTTCGCCATTTCGCCGCTTTACGTCTTTTTGTGGGTGATCGTTCCGATTTGGAGCACATGCATCACGATATTGTATTTTGAACGACGAACTCGATTGGAGGGGTATGACATTGAAACTTTGGCACGGTCTATGGTTCGCAATCGTAAAGAAATCCGTTTCGAGCTTTAGCCTCGTTCTGATTTTAGTCGCTTTCGCTTCGGCGGAAGTGGATTACGTCAAAGTGCAGCGTCAGTTGGCGTCGTCCAAGACACCTCAGGCTAAGCGAATTATTTTGCGCGAATTGTTTGAAAATGGCGAAGCGGACGACGACCTTCAAGGCGCTTTGAGCCAACTGATCGGAGCGTGGGACAGCGGCTTCCAATGGGCGCCAACGCAAGTCTTGGAAATGATTGAAGTCCGCGCGATCGTTCTTCGCCCGGCGAAGCCAACTTCAGCTGCAAAACCGGCTGAACAGGCCAAGAAAATAAAGGCTAACCCGCTTTACAGGGACCCAGGTCAACAAGAATCGAGCAACTGGTTTAGTAGGTCCATGACCCGGCTCGGAGAGCTTTTGAGCAACTTGTTGAAATCTCTTTTTGGCGATCAGCATCAAACTCCTAATACGCCGGATATGAGCGCACTCGGGGCGTTCTTCGC
Source organism: Armatimonadota bacterium (assembly GCA_031400935.1). GTDB lineage: Bacteria > Armatimonadota > Fimbriimonadia > Fimbriimonadales > Fimbriimonadaceae > JANNJE01. Next base: position 2,931 of record JANNQV010000014.1, on the reverse strand, counting down.
AGCAATTGGCCCATTACTGAAAGTTTTGGTCTTTGCGATCTTGGCTGGCTTACTCGGACTCTTCATTTACTTTGTAGCAAGGCATTTTAGCTGGCAGCGAAGACTGTCTCGAACAGCGACAGCGATTCTCGATGACGACGAGCCAGAGCGAAGCCGCGATGAATGGCTTGAAATGGCGGCGAAGTTGACTGCCGAAGGCCGGTACAGAGAAGCGGTTCGCTGCCTATATCTTGCTTCTCTGCTGCGATTTGATGAGGCAGGAGTCGCCCGATTCATACGTTCTGAAACCAATTGGGAGCACCTTCGAAGGATTCAAACGAGTCCAAGATTGCCGTCTGGACTGAATTTTACTGATCCCACTCGAGCGTTCGACTCTGTTTGGTACGGATTTCGTATCAAGGGAATCGAAGATGTCGAATGTTTTCGCCAGTGGTATGGGCGCGTCACCGATGCACTTGCAAACAAGGAGGCTGCCTAATGAAAATTCAAATTCCGAGATGGATTTGGGTTCTTTTCGCCCTGCTTTGCATTTCAACCGGGCTCATTCTTTTCGGTTCACGCGAGAGCCAATCCAATCCGGATTCTGACTCCTACGCGGCTAGCGGTGTTCGCGCGTATCGGGAACTGCTTGAAGCAAATGGATTCAAGACAAGAACAGTTAGGTCCACTTTGCGTCCGGCCAATCCGGATGAAACCGTCATCGCATTCTTCTTTTCGAATGAAGTTCCTGAAGTTTCAAACGACGACTGGGGCAAAGAAGACCGCGTTCATATCTCATTGAAAAAACACTTAGACAGTGGAGGGAATGCTTTCATTCTCGCAGTGCCAAGAGACTTCATTAGGGCCAGTGCAGATGCTCAGAATTCGAATGTCTTGATTCAATCCAGACAGGAGACGAACCGAAAAATCAAAGTAGCCACAACGAGTTCCGGGAACACATGGACGGACGCGACCGGTCTTGAATATGCCAACAAAGACTATGTTGTTTGGACGAAAAACGATGAACCCTTCGCCTGGGTTGACATTGTAGGCAAAGGAAAGGCCTTGACTGTCAATTTCGGACTCGGAGCTATGAACCGCTACCTTGATCAGGATCAAAATGCCGAGCTTTTTCTTGAATTGGCGAGTATGACATCCAGCCAATCTGGCAAATTTGTTTTCTATGAAGCGTCTCATGGTGCCGCGCAAGAGCCTTCACTCGTAGAGACAATTGGTGGCTGGGCAAATGGCGCATGGTGGCAACTGAACATCATATTCGTGGCACTCATTTGCTGTTTGGGGGTTCGTTTTGGGTACCCAAATACAATTCGAGCAACGCAACTAGGAGGCAAGGATTTCGCCGATGCGATTGCAAGTCTCTTGCGAAGATCTAAGGCGAACTCAATCTCGATGGAGGTTTTTGTCGCGGACGCAGACCGAGAGATTCGCCGGAGATTGAAATTGACAATGGACACTCCAACAGATGTTCGCGATCGAGCCATGCCAGAAGCCTTAGCTGAAGCAATGAAAATGGCAGAGAATTCGGTAAGGGAGAATCCTCCGCCAAGTGTGGCGGTCTCGGTTGCACGACGGCTTGATGTTGAGCTTGCGAAATTTCTGCACCAAACTGAACGGAAACCTGCGGCACGAAGGAAGGTTCACTGATTCAAATCAACTGCTTTTCCAAAGGAGCCCATTTTGCCCTGTATATGGGAATGGGTTTTGCCGAAATTTGTAATGAGCTACTGTGTACCGAATAGACGACACCTACTGCAAGAGTCTCGATTTCGCTCTTCAAACCGAGTGGATGCTGGCAAACGGCATTGGCGGATATGCCATGGGAACTGTAAGCGCAATCAATACGAGAAGGTATCACGGGCATTTAGTCTCGGCCACTCGTCCGCCAATTGAACGAACGTTGGTTTTAGCAGGAATTGAAGCAGAAGTTACGTCTAGTGCAGGTTCTTTTCCAATTTCGTCGAATCAATACTCGGGAGTGATTCATCCAGAAGGCTATCAATTCTTAGAATCTTTTGAGAGTTCGGACTCGCTTGTCGTGTGGTGCTATCGAGCAGGCAAATCAAGGGTTGAAAAACGCTTAAGCCTGGCTAGGAAAAGAAATGCTTGTCAAGCGGAATATCTCAATTTGGGCGATAAGCCAATCCAAATTGCATTGCGTCCGCTAGTTTGTATGCGTTCCTACCATGACAACTTTTCGGAAGACGCAGCCTTTCCTGGCGCGATTTCATTTGAGCCGGAATCAACTACCATCGAAAACGATGGAGTTGCGCTTTGGATTGGACATATTGGAGCAGAAAGGGCGCCTGTTCAAGGCTGGTATTACCGATTTGAACATGCTCGTGAAGTGGTACGAGGGTTGAATCCGCGAGACGATCTATATTGCCCATGCGAGTTGGTAGTTACTCTTCGCCCGAAAGAACGATTCAGCTTAATTGCCTCGACAGACGGCGCAATTGAAAAATGGGAAACGAACCATTCACCGGCTTCAATCGGCACTCTTGAGGACCAACTGGATGTAGCAGCCGAAAAGTTCTTGGTCTCATCCGATACTCGAACCACGATCCTGGCGGGTTACCCGTGGTTTACCGATTGGGGACGAGACACGATGATTTCTCTACCGGGAATTTGCCTGGTTCGAGGGAAGCATGAAGAAGCTCGAAGCATCCTGCGAAGCTATGGTAATCAAATGAGGCGCGGGTTGATTCCCAATCGCTTTATTGAAGATGGAGACGAGCCGGAATACAACACTGCCGATGGCACGCTCTGGTTTGTAAATGCAGTGTACAAAACTCTCAAGGCGAAATGGAACAAGAAATTCGCGGAAGATATGGCGGATATGCTAGACGAAATCTTCCGATGGCATACCCAAGGCACTGATTTTGGAATCTGTATGGATGAAACAGATGGCTTGCTATTTCAAGGCGCAGAAGG
>JANNQV010000013.1:0-13131 GCA_031400935.1 Armatimonadota bacterium | reverse complement strand
CTTGGCGGATTGGCGTCGACAGCATTTGGACGACTTGGAACTGCAAATGTATGGACGGCAGGGAACACATTTGGAGGTGCTGGAAACAGCTTTACTGGGGTTGGCACGGGTTTAACTGGCGTAAATGCTGATTTGTTAGATGGAATCAATAGCACGGCGTTCTTGCAAGCGGTCCCTAATCCACTTTTCCTTACCGGCACAAACTCTCAAGAAATCATTCTTGGAACTAACAATTCATCGGCTAGCGGTGCTTCCGGAATAACAGGATCAAACTTTGCAGCTTCAAACAATACTTGCGGTGTAAAAGGTATCGCACTAAGTGTAAATGGACGTGGAGTTTATGGAGTAGCTTTGTCAACTTCTGGATTGAGTGTTGGAGTTGAGGGCACAACCGATAGCACCTCTGGGTTCGGAATCAGGGGATGGGCCTCTGCAGAAACTGGGGCAACTAGAGGCGGATATTTTTCTAGTTCTAGTACTAGTGGTATAGGCGCCTCTGGTTCTGTAACAGCGACAACTGGAAACACAATTGGACTTATTGGGCAAAGTAGCAGCGTAACTGGGATTGGTGTTGCAGGTGCCGGGAGCGCGGTGTCTGGTCTGACGACTGGTGTTCATGGCGAAGTGAATAGTCCGATGGGGAGAGGCATTTTTGGAAATGCAACTAGCGCAACAGGCTCCACTTATGGCGTTTTTGGAGTAACAGCAAGTAGCACTGGACGTGGGGTGTACGGACAATCGACAGCAGTAACAGGTGTGAATTTTGGCGTATATGGCCAAAGTGCAAGCTCAACCGGAATTGGCACTTTTGGCTGGGCTAGCGCGACGTCAGGAACAAACTACGGAGTTGTCGGCGAAAGCACCAGCGTCGGTGGCCGAGGGGTCTATGGCCATGCCTTGGCGACTTCGGGAGCGACCGTCGGCGTTTATGGGACAAGCCACAGCACCGTAGGAAATGGCATTTTTGGCGAAGTGATCGCAACGACAGGCACGAATTATTCGGTGCGTGGATTGCAAAGCGCAAGCATTGACGGTTGGGCGGTTTTTGCCTCTGGCGATTTTGGAGCATCTGGAAACAAAGCGTTTCGAATTGACCATCCATTCGACCCTGAAAACAAGTATTTGCTGCACTATGCGAGCGAGAGCCCTTACCCACAAAATTTCTACAGCGGTAATGTGATAATAGATTCCAAAGGCTATGCTTGGGTCGAACTTCCTGAATATTTTGAGGCAGTTAACGCGAATTTCAAATATCAGTTGACAGTTATTGACACATCCGACAGCGAAGATTTTGTCTGGGCAAAAGTCGTGGCTGAAATTCAGGGTAATCGGTTCAAAATCCGCTCGAACAAACCGGGAATCAAGGTTTCTTGGCGAGTTGAAGCTGACCGAAACGATCCATACAATCAACTGCGAAGGCCGAGGGAAGTGGTCGAAAAGCAAGGGATTGAAAGAGGGACTTATCAGCACCCAGAGATTTATGGGATGCCACCGGAGAGGGGAATGGATTACGGGCGATCAAGGGCTAATTTGACGAAATGAAACTGACGCATTAACATTGCGCTGGACCATGATGGTCTCTCCTTTCTTTCGTCTGATTAGAAAGGAGAGACCTGGCTTATCTAGTGAAGTCTGGCTTCAACAATAACCCCAGCCGATGTGCATGTCCAATACACAGTGCCATCTCGGGCAACTGCGATATCCGTTGGCTCCGGGTCGCCCGAATTAATGACCGTCGTAATCATCGTTTCGAGGTTCATGACTTTGACTTTGTTGAGTCCGCCCATAGAGCCAGGAACTCCCGGTGTAGGAACTTCGGTCCAAAACAATTTGTTGCCATTGCGATTGAGTGCGATACCATTTGGCGACATCAGGTTGTTGGCGAGAAGAGAAACTACGCCCAAGCGGGTTCGCTCTAAAATAACGCCAGCAGACTTGCATGTCCAATAGGCTGTGCCTTCTCGATCAACCACAATGTCGGTTGGATCTGGTTCGCCTCGCGTTAGGTTAAATATCGAGCCGTTTGTAAACACGTCAACGGTGTTTTGGCCACCTGAACCTCCCCCGACTCCAGGCGTTGGCACTTGAGTGAAGTAGGTTTGATCGTGCTGATCTACATAAATTCCAGTAGGTTTGTTCAAGCCGGTTAGGATCGGCGCGATGGTTCCCGATCTGTCGCGACGCAAAATTACTCCTGCCGACCGGCACGTCCAATAGAGTTCCCCGTGTGCAACAGCGATGTTGATTGGCTCCGGCTCGCCCATGTTGATGGTGCGCATGAAGCCGGAAGCAATATTCATCGCTTTAACCGAGTTCATTCCGCCGCTGCCACCGCCCACTCTAGGAGTAGGAATTTGGGTGAAAAACAGTGTCTTGAAAAAGCCCTCGCCTGCAACCGCGATGCCAGTCGGCTTTTGCAAATTGTTTGCTACGACTCGAAAAGTGTATTGCGAAAATCCGGCTGCGCTCACCATAGCAAGGCTTGCGATAGTTGTAAATTTGAAAATGTGCCTCATAGTAAATCCTCCGTTTCTAGTGGGCAAGTGATTTCGCCCACATTGGAATTCAGAAGTCGTTCGAGAAGTTCCATCCCAGCAATTTAAGTTCACTAAATGTGCGGAAACGCATAACGGAACTCTTCAAGACAGTTGTGTATTCTTAATGGAGTGACGTCTTCTTCTGCAAAGAATCGGTGGTGGAGAGCTTCTGATTGTAGTTCAGAAGAGAGCAGTAAAGACCATCTCGACGGCACCTTCTTAGAACTTGCAAAAGCGAACCAGGGAGCAATGCTTCGCCTTGCCATGCGATTGTGGGAAGGTGACCGAAACAGTGCAGAGGAAACGGTTCAGGAGGCCATCGTAACTGCATTCAAATCGGTTCGGTCAGGACAATTTAGCGACTTTGAAAACTTTCGGCCATGGATTCTCAAAGTGGTTCTGAACGTTTTTCGGCTCGAATTACGGCAAAGGCGTCGTTTTGTCCCCTTTGACACCGAACAATTTTCTCTTGAAGAAAGACTATCCGCGACACCATCTATGTTCGAATCAGATTTTGATCCTTTGCTTTTGGATGCACTTGAATCGCTTTCAAGTGACCAGAAAATGTGTGTATTACTTGTAGAAGCTGACGGACTTGATTATGCGGAGGCGGCAATGATTCTGGCGGTTCCCATAGGAACAGTTCGTTCACGACTGGCTCGCGCTCGGCTAAATCTTGCCAAATTTGTTGCTTCACAACCCAATGGAGAACTAGCGAACTATGGAACACGTTAAACCTTGCTTTTGGATGCAAAAGGCGCTATTAAATCACGATGAAAGCCGCCGAAACTGTATTTTGGGATGGTACGTTCGCCGCCACTTGAAGGCATGCCCGCAATGCACCAAGACATATCAAGCGTTGCTTTTTTTGCGGTCGAGTTTGCTTTCAGGGAAGGACAACAAGATGGCGAAGTTGGTTCTCTCGAATCAAAAATGGGCTGAGATCGAGCAAGCTTGCAGAAAGTCTCGCGAAACTGAATTGTAAGTAGCAATTAGCCCTTTCGAGCCAGTTTTTTGAGATTTTCCAGGTCTTCGGGTCGGTCGATCCATTCTTCGGAAGAGCCGCAATCTATGCAAGCTTAGCGGGCGATTCGAACTCTTCCTCCCCAAATAGCGCCTGTCATGGCCTTGTTTTGTTCCTGCAACAATCTACCAGGGAAGTAATAGATTTCTGTTCCTTTGCATTTAGGGCACGAGTTTCCGTTTTTCATTTCGAGAGAATGCTGCAAGAGTTGTTGGTTGTTGGTTGTTGGTTATTGTAAATCCACAATGCTAAAATCCAAAATCGGAATCCACAATGCTAAAATCCCTCATAATAGATAACCAATGTCTACCGTTTCGACTCCAATTGACTTGAACCCAGCCCAACAAGAAGCGGTCGAGTGGCCTGGCGGGCCTGTACTGGTCTTTGCAGGGGCAGGTTCGGGCAAAACGCGAGTCATTACGGCTAGGATTTCTCGACTGATTGGTTCCGGAATTCCGCCTTCCAGAATACTCGCGGTGACGTTTACAAACAAGGCCGCTCGCGAAATGCGGGACAGAATTGAAAGCATGGTCGGCGAAAATGCCAAGCAGCTTTGGATGGGCACTTTCCATTCGATTTGCGCTCGAATGCTGAGGATAGACGGAGCTTCGATCGGCTTAGACCGAAATTTCGTGATTTACGACGACAGCGACCAGCTTAGTTTGATTCGTGAAATCCTGAAGAAAAAGAATTTTGACGAAAAATCAATTCAGCCAAGAGTAATTCTCAACGAAATCTCGCACGCAAAAGAACGTCTGAAGACCCCTGAAGAATATGCAGAATCAGCCACCGGATTTGTTGAAAAAATCGCCTCAGAGGTATACAAATCGTATAACAATCTGCTGCAGAAAGCGAGTGCACTTGATTTTGACGACATTCTCTATTTCGCAGTACGGCTGTTAGAACAACGCGAAGATGTTCGAACAAAATACCAAGAGCGGTTTCAGCATGTATTGGTTGATGAGTACCAAGATGTGAACTTTGCCCAATATCGCTTGATTCACATTCTCGCTGAAAAGCACCGAAATCTGATGGTTGTCGGCGATGACGACCAAAGCATTTATGGATGGCGAGGGGCGGATGTTTCTCTGATCCTTCGATTCGGTTCCGATTATCCAGAAGCAATGATCATCAAGTTGGAACAAAATTATCGTTCGACTAAAGCGATATTAACTGCTGCCAATGCGGTAATCCAGCGAAATCGAAGCAGGGCTCATAAAGAACTTTGGACTGAAAATGCTGACGGAGCATTGATTTCGCTCATGCAACATGGAACTGAGCACGAAGAGGCCATGGCAGTCGTGGACGGCGTTTTGCGAGACGTGAATTCAGGCCGCCGGAAATATGGCGAGTTCGCGGTTTTGTATCGAACAAATGCCCAGTCGCGAGTGATGGAAGAATCATTCTTGATGATGCGAATTCCGCACGTTTTGGTTGGCGGCCAAAGGTTTTACGAGCGAAAAGAAGTCAAGGACATGATCGCCTATCTGCGGCTAGTTTTGAACCCAAAAGATGACGTTTCAGTGCGAAGGGTCATTAATGAACCGACTCGTGGCATCGGCGGGACGACTTTTTCAGCCATTGAAGAATGGGCTGGGCAGCGCGGCGATCCACTATGGCAAGCTTTGTTATCTGATGAGCTAGTCCGATCTCTTCAGTCAAAAGCGGCAAAGGGAGTTGAGACGTTTGTAAAGGCAATAGAAGGAGGGAAAGAGCTTGCAGAAGGAGGTTCGATCATGACTATTTTGAAGCACTTAATGCAGGCTTCAGGATATTTGGACATGCTTCGAACTGACACTTCAGAGGAAGCACGCGGCAGGCTAGAAAACCTTCAGGAAATGGTGAATGTTGCCGCTGAATACGACCGAAATGCCGAAGAGCATTCGCTCGGCAATTTTTTGGAAAATATCGCGTTAGTAGCAGATGTAGACAGTCTGAATTCCGGCGGCGATGCGGTGACCTTAATGACATTGCACTCTGCAAAAGGGCTTGAGTTTCCGGTCGTGTTTTTGGTCGGAATGGAAGAAGGCGTTTTCCCACATTCGAGGTCCATGCAAAACGATTCTGAACTGGAAGAAGAGCGGCGGTTGGCTTACGTTGGAATGACCAGGGCAAGGGAAGAACTGCACCTGTACCACGCGCATCGAAGGGCACTTTATGGACAGCCGAACTTCAACCGCCGAAGCCGATTTTTAGATGACGTTCCGGCAGAGGTTTTAGCAGTTGCCAACAACCAGTCGTCGTTTTCCGGCACTCAAAGCAGAACTCTAGAGCAAGACCGTACGGGCAGATATGCTGTGATTGATCGGAAGCCAGGTTTTTCAGAACCTAGCTCAAAGAAGCCACAATGGAAGCCTCCATTCCAAGTTGGCGAACGAGTGAAGCATGGCAAATTTGGAATCGGGGTTGTCGTTGCTTGCAATCCGCTAAAAGACGACTGCGAAGTCACAGTAGCATTTCCGGGCGTTACTGGTGTCAAGAAATTAGTTCAAAGCTTGGCCAAGCTCGAATTGGTATCCTAGTTAAGGTGAATTTTGGCGCTGCACCTTTTTAAGAAACTCGATCCCCGTCTCGCTGGCGACCTCAAATCGCAGCGAAAAGTAATTTCGTGGGGATTGCTTTGCGTTTTGATAGCAGCAATTCTAACAACGTCAACTATTGAGCTAGTTAAGCAATCCGTAAGCGCGGTGCAAGATGCGGCTCCTCAAAGCATAATAGGCGGAATTTCGCAAACTGATCCAGTAGGGATTGAGTCCGAGTCTAAGCTTGTTGACAAAATGGCGGCTTCCCTAAACAGGACATCCGAAGAAGTTCGAAATGCCTACAGGGATGCCCAAAGAGACCGGAAAAATTCACCTAATGAAGCACTTGCTCGATTAACTTTTCTTTGCATTTTGATCGTTGGCATTTATGCCTTAAAGTACTTCTTTGCTCGCGGACAAAACTTGTTTCTTACACAAGCTGCCAATGATCTTGCAGCCGACTTGCGCCGTAGAATGTTTCAAAAAGTTCAGAAATTGCCCATTTCGTATTTCAACGAAACTCGTTCGGGCGAGATCCAGAGCATTCTTAACAACGACGTAAGTGTTTATCAAAACGCGGTGCAGATCATTCGCGATTCAATCGAGGGCCCCGTGAAGGCAGGTGCCGCATTCACTTATATTTTGATCACACAGCCATATTTGTCGCTTATGGCGGTCGGTACTTTTCCGTTTATGTGGCTCTTCATTCAGTCAAATGGAAGACGAATGAAAAAGGCACAGGCCGCCGTGCAAGAACACTTGGCAGAGCTTAATGCTGTAACCACCGAAGCCATTTCGGGAACTAGAGTGATAAAGGCGTTTGGAGCCGAGGCGGTAGTAGCGAAATCCTACGAATCCTCTATAACCAAGGCTCTTGATAGCCAAATGCGGGCAGCCAGGAGGTACGCGACCCTCCGTCCAATGGTGGAACTCATTGGTGCCGTTGCTTTAGCATTGGTTCTATTCGTTTGTGGACAGTTTGCTTTTCAAGGGCGATTGCAAATTTCCGAATTGGCCGCGCTCATGCTCGCATTCGATGTGATCAATCAAGGTTTTCGAGCCTTAGGTAACGTAAACAGCACTTACAATCAGGTTCAAGCTGCCGCTGACAGAATCTACAGCCAGCTTCTTGAATTGCCGGAAGAACATGCCGAGGCAAAGGGCTCGCTAATCATCGAGATTCCCAAGGGTCGAATCGCATTTGAGAGTGTCAGCTTTGTATATGCAGACGGGACGGAGGCACTTCGAAATGTTTCGTTTGCTCTTGAACCCGGAACAAGCCTCGCCCTTGTAGGGCCTAGCGGGGCTGGTAAGAGCACAATTGCCGATCTCGTTTTGCGATTCTATGATCCCACATCGGGGAGGATCACATTCGATGGTATTGACATTCGTGAGCTAGATCAGGCTTGGCTTCGATCGCAATTTGGAGTTGTGCCCCAACAGAACTTCCTTTTCGCGGGATCAATTGCGGAAAATCTTCGATTGGGAAATCAAACTGCCACCGATGAGCAATTGCAAGAGGCGGCCCGAATTGCTCACGCAGACCAGTTTATCGCTCTCTTGCCAAAAGGGATTGAGAGCGAAATCGGCGAGCGTGGGACGGGGCTTTCGGGCGGCGAACAGCAACGACTTTCGATTGCAAGAGCACTTGTTCGCGAACCCGTTGTGCTTCTCATGGATGAAGCGACGAGTGCACTAGATGCCCACAGTGAGCAGGCAGTTCAAGCCGCGCTTGATGAAGCAATCCAATCGCGAACCACATTGTTTATTGCCCATCGCTTGACGACAGCAGCAAGAGCGGATCAAATTGTCGTCCTGCGTCGAGGTGAATTGATTGAACAAGGTTCACATCGAGATTTGATGGAGGCAGAGGGTGCTTACGCCCAAATGTTCAAGGCATTTGGAAAGGGGATGCTTGAAAATGACCTCGGATAGAGTTGCCGTTGAAATCAACGGCTTATCGGCGGGTTACAGCGGAAAGCCCGTGATTTTTGATATTGATTTAAGCGCATCAAAGGGAAGCGTGACTGCCATCATGGGTCGAAATGGGAGTGGCAAGTCTACGCTTTTAAAGTCCATTTGCAATTCAGTACACAAATTCGAAGGGTCAATTTCCTTGTTTTCGGAATCGTTGTGTGGAATGGGTGCAGAACAACTTGCCAGGACGGCGAGCTACGTGCCTCAGCAAGAAGTAGCTCGGTTCGGATTTTCTGTTTCGGAAATGGTTTTGATGGCTCGAACTTCGTATGGCGACGGTCTCTACGAATCGGATTTAGATTTAGAAATTGCAGAAAATGCAATGTTTCGGGCCGGATGCGCAAGTTTGAAAAATCGCGCCACAACAGAATTGAGTGGTGGAGAGATGCAACGTGTTCTGATCGCTCGCGCACTGGCGCAGGAGTGTGAAATTGTATTGATGGATGAGCCGACCTCGCATCTGGACATTTCGCACCGTTTGCAAATCGAAACTCTGATTCGGGAGCTACGATCCGAAGGAAAGACCGTGATTCTTGCCACGCATGACTTTCAATCGGCCGCTTCCGTTGCCGACCGGATTGTCGTTATGGATTTGGGTAGAGTCCAGCTTAACGATTCCGCCCAGGCTGTTTTTGAGTCGGACAGCCTGGACGAGATATACCAAGTCAGCTTCCAAAAGGTGTACGGATTTGGACCTTTGCCAATCCTTGTTGCAAAGGAAACTAATTCGAGTCCTTTTTCTGACTGCCCTTAAACCATTGCGCAGTGGTAGAAGTCGAGTTTGGCGTCGGAATGTATTCCTCGGTGTCAGGAAGTAGAATTGCAGGCTCCGACCGAGCTTCCACTTCGTCTGGAGCAAGCATTGCAGCAGATTTTGGCGCAGCTTGTTGCTTCATTGTCTTCGCGAGGTCTTTGGATGTTACGCCTTCACGAGTTTCGCCCGTAACTCCCTTACCCGTCGAAGGATCGGTTGGAGCTGCGGCTGCAGGGCGTTGGCGCATGGCAATCATTGCTCCGCCAAAAACGACCAAGAGTGCAATGAGCACGACTGGGGTCTGTTGTTTTTTCATGTTATTTCGTTCCTGGATCGAATTGTATTCGAATATTGTCTTTAGAATTGCAGGATTTGTACCACTTTTATGTATTCCAAACCAAAACTCGCACTTGATGCTCGATTGATCGCTACTCAATCAACCGGCGATGCAACCTATTGGCGAGGCTTGGTTGACGGGCTTCGAGCAATAAATGCCGATGCGGCGTTCCTATTATTCTCGAACGAAACGCGCCCTGAAATCGTTCCCGAATGTGATCAATTTCGATGGATTCACTTGCCAGGAGCGAGCAGTAGATGGTGGAGTCTGGTTCAATTTCCTCTTGCAGCACGGAAGGCGGGTGCTCATGTCATTCACACACAGTACGCGCTCAGTCCACTTGCCGGAGCACGTGGAATCAGCACTATTCACGATGTTTCTTTTTTTGTCGAGCCTTCGTGGTTTCAGCCGCGAGACAGAATCTTGTTGCAACGCTCTTGCCTACTGACATCACGAATCGCGAAGAAGATCATTACTGTTTCAAACACTTCTGCTAGGGAAATCGAACGATTTCTTCCCAGATCGCTTGGAAAAATCGCTGTCACCTATCCTGCATGCGGCTCTGAAATCTCAATTCTGTCCCGATTAGATGCAGCCGAAATTCTCAAGTCCGAATTGATGATTGAGCCACCGTTTATGCTTGCGGTAGGTACACGTTGGCCTCGAAAGAACATGCAATTGGCGATTGATACAACAGCCCTTCTTGGACCTGGTACTCCGAAATTGGTAATCAGCGGAAAGGCTGGCAGGGGGAATGAAACCTTGAATCCGCACATCATGGCGACGGGATATGTTTCAGAACGGCAACTAAGCGCACTTTATTCAGCGGCGGAGCTCTATCTCGCTCCCAGTTTTCATGAAGGATTTGGGATAACTTTGCTAGAGGCATTTGCCTGCGGATGTCCGGTTGTATGCAGTTCAGGCGGCGCACATCCTGAAGTAGCGGGCAATGCCGCCGAAGTAATGCCGGACTTTGAACCATCTACTTGGGCTGAACGAATCCTGAAGTTGCTTCCCGATTCAAGTAAACTCGAAGGAATGAGGGAGCAAGGGTTACGCAGAGCGGCAGAGTTTAGTTGGAAACGTATGGCTCAAGAAACTTGGCAAGTCTATCAAGAGGTGATGAAATGATTGATGCAGCATTATTGGAAATTCTGGCTTGCCCAAATTGTGATAGCCGCCCAGCACTTCGTTTGGATACCGAACGATTAATTTGCGACAAATGCAACTGCTTTTATCCCGTAGAAGACGGCATCCCAAATTTGCTCCCCGAAAGTGCAATTTCTCTAAGTGAAACGAAGGAAGGCTAATGGCGACAAAAAAAGAAATAAATGTGTTGATTCTTCATGGCCCGAACATGAATCTCATTGGCTTTCGAGAGCCTGACGTTTACGGCAAAAAGCCACTAGAAGATATTGACCACGAAATTTCGAATGAGGCAGAGAAACTCGGAATTCAGGTTCGAATTCTTCAGTCAAATTCGGAGGGCGCGCTAATTGACGCGATTCAGGAACATCGAAGATGGGCTACCGGAATCATTATCAATCCAGGCGGGCTAACTCATTATTCGATTGCGCTGAGGGACGCATTGGCTAGTGTTCGGTTGCCAGTAATCGAAGTGCACCTAAGCAACCCTCAAGCACGCGAAGAATTCCGGCACAAGTCCGTCATTGCGCCAATCGCAGTTGGGCAAATATGTGGATTTGGCGGTTTTGGATATCTACTTTCTCTACGAGCCATGCAAAATATGGAGGAGGAGACGGTTTAGAATGAAAACAATGCAACTCAGCCAAATCGCCAGAATTCGCGTAGCCATGGAACACGAAAACATCGGAGCCATGCTTCTAACGAATATGGATTCGATCGCATGGGCTACAGGATTCACGGGAAGCAATGCTCAAATCATTCTGACGGCTAGCGAAGGCTTATTTATAACAGATAGCCGATATACCATTCAAGCTCATGAGCAGGTCGAGGACCTAGCGGTTGTAACACAAACTTTTGGAACAACCCTGGCCGATTTTTTGGCTGATCAGATTCGCCGACTTGGCATTGAAACACTATCTTTTGAAGCTGGATTTGTTACGGTTTCGATCTTTGACGATTGGAAAAAGAAGTTCGAGGGAGTTGAACTTTCGCCTGTAACCAACCTTATTGGTCCATTGCGATGTGTCAAATTGCCTCACGAAGTCGAAAAAATACGAGCGGCGTGTAAAATGGCTGACGCTTGCATGGAGCATGTGATTCGCATGATTCAGCCAGGTGTTGCAGAGTGGGATATTGGGCTCGATATTGAGTTCTTTTTCCGTAGGCAGGGCGCTGATTTAGCATTTGAGCCAATCGTTGTTAGCGGAGAACGTAGTTCAAGGCCGCACGGAAGAGCAAGTCAAAAGAAACTTGAAATCGGCGATTTCATAACTCTTGATTTCGGATGTCAAGTGGAAGGCTACAACAGCGATATTACACGAACTTTTGTAATTGGTGAGGTTACCGAACGACATGAGCGAATCTACAACCAAGTTCTAAAGGCGAATCAGGCTGCGATTGACGCAATACGGCCTGGCAAGACCGGAAAGGAAATTGACCAGCTTGCCAGGGACGTTCTTGCCGAGGTAGACATGGCTCAATACATGGGACATGGGCTTGGACACGGCTTGGGTCGCCTAGTCCATGATTTTGGAGGCTTGAGCCAGCGAAGCGATACCGTTTTGGCTCCAGGAATGGTAATGACGGTTGAGCCTGGCGTTTACATTGAGGGTTTTGGCGGAGTACGCATCGAGGACGATGTCGTAGTAACGGAAACTGGCGCAGAAGTCCTCACAAATTTCCCAAAGAACCTTTTGGTTCTAAGCTAGCTTCTGCCAATGAATATCAAGATTGATTCGGTCAGCTTGGAGGCAACCGGACCTACTTTAACACTGAACTTAGAGGCAGGAAGAACTCTAGGCATTTTTGGACCTTCTTCTTCTGGGAAATCGAAACTTCTGCGAATAATCGCCGGTCTGGAACGACCGACTCGCGGAAAGGTGAAATTAGCCGAAGCCGCTGCACTTGCAGAAATTCGGGTGCTCAGCAGGCGCGTTTCTCCACTTTCCATCGCAAAGAGAGAAGCGGGGCCAAGGGGCGCGACAAGAGTTGCCGAAGCACTCAGCGCCACTCGACTTTGGGATGTAAGAAAGTCTTCGATTTCGAGTCTTTCGAACGCACAAATAGCTGCCTGCGAAATTATGGTTGCTCTTGCTTCTCCGAGCCGAATTCTCGCGTTTGACGGACAATTCGAGCTCTTAGACCCGTGGACGCAAACGACTATACTTGCGCTGATGGGAAAGCGGCTTCGAGAAGGAGCTTCAATAGTAATGGTAAGCAACTCGGTTTCATTGGCGGGCAGGGTAGATACACTTATAGTTTTGAAATCGCAAAGAATTGTGTTTGCAGGTTCGATTCAGGCTTTGGAACGAAAGTTTCCACAATCAGAGATAACCATTGAAACGATGCATCAACAAGGTGTGCGAGCATTGGTTCAGCCATTGAGCATCAAGGTTGAAAAGGTCCATGGCGGGATCAAAGCGCAGGTCGCTGAAGGGCAAAGCCTTGCTGCGAAATTATTGACGGAAGGCTATGGAGATGTGAAAGCTGTGATTTGGAAACGGCCAACGGTTGAAGATTTGCTGAAGAGTCTGATTACCGATTGATCATCTGCCGCAATTACGATTATCTAAATTATTCGCTAAACGACGACTTTTTAACAAGTTTCATACTACAATGGAGTTGCTATGAGAAGAATTCATTTGTTGACTTTCCTTGCAGTCGCTGGAATAGCGTTCGGCGCAGTGCAAGGAGAAAACTATCTCCCGGCTGGAAATATGGCACCCGCCATCGAGGGCATGGCTCCCGATGGGAAGACGTATTCCTTGGCAAAACTTGCCAAAGAAAAGCCGGCGTTCGTGGTGTTTTGGAAGCAGAGATGCCCTCACAATGCG
>JANNQV010000012.1:0-15846 GCA_031400935.1 Armatimonadota bacterium | reverse complement strand
CGGAGCCATTCAAAAGCATCGCGAGTGATTTTCTCGTGAGACTGACCGCTGGACAAGTGCTCAATGCTCCGGAACGGGCAACCGTGCCACGTCCTGCGGGATCGGTAAAGGCTGTGAAGGCACCTGTCCAAACCTCGTCCGTGTGTCCCATTGAAAACAGAACTGCTCCGCTTTGGCTGCTTGCTTTTTCCTGCGGCACTACTAGGACGGTATTTTCAAACAGTCCTCTTGTGCCCGAACCCAGAGTGGTTGAACGAGAAAGTCGGGGGTCCACAAATGGCACGAGTGAGTCTTGCTTCCAGTTCCTTTTGTACGTTGAGCCAGTTGAACTCGAAACGGCCGAAGGGATCGCACTGCACTCCGACGCGGTCAAGTTGATCGCCGAAAGCTCAACTGTAAAGGGCGTTGCATCAGCCAAATGCATAGAGCCGCGCGATCTGGTCGCCAGAGGGTCGTTTGATAGGGGCGCAGGTTGAGAAGTTCCTTGACCGAACCCAGCAACAAGCAGAAAGCAAAATACTCCGAGCGTCATCAGCCGAAGGAAGTGATAAGCCACTCGAATGTGCACTCCAGTACGAATCTGTCCAGTATCACCGACGTTCATTGTTGTTGTGGTCATACCCGATTCTAGCTAAATATGGCGAGTTCCTTCAGTTTCGCTCGGGCCGTTGGCCAACCTCTTCCTCGCGGCGGGTGGGCAAGACATCTTTCCAAATTCCTCCAAGTGGGTGCCAGGGCCAAGCGAATCGTCCTAATCCGAAAGCGTCGTTGAACTTGGATAGCTTGACCGTGCCCTTTACTAATCTCTTATTCATTACCTACCATGGTAGATCATTCCTTTCCAGTTCTATCCTATCGTCGCCGGGTGCCATGGACAGGCATTCTACGGAGATTACCAACGTAGGATAGAATTGGGAAAGAATGTTTGTCCATGCCGAGAAACCTGGCAATTCACTTGCAAACGACTTCGTCGCCTTTGTTAGGTGCGAGAAGTCAAATTCCAAGGAAATGAGAAACTGCCTAGCTCTTTCACTGGCGATGCGAAAGCTCATGGCTACCGAACGAACTTCGGAATCCTTTATTGCCCAGAAGCATGGTCTCAACGCGGGTGAAGACTAGTGCCGCAACCTGGCTTGCACGCCGTCCTAGCTCTAGCGACGAGGAAGCTTTTCCCTCACAAACCTTGGTTCCCTCTTGGATTGGTGTTCGGATCAATGCTTCCGGACTTAGACGGATACGCTCAGGCTGTCGCCGTTTCATTGGCTAAGATGGATCCACATAGGGCTGAGGCGACTTTTCACCGAACTGCGACGCATTCGCTGTTGTTGGCTCT
Source organism: Armatimonadota bacterium (assembly GCA_031400935.1). Classification (GTDB taxonomy): domain Bacteria; phylum Armatimonadota; class Fimbriimonadia; order Fimbriimonadales; family Fimbriimonadaceae; genus JANNJE01. The sequence goes on along the minus strand of JANNQV010000012.1, from coordinate 14,513 downwards.
CTTTATCGGAATCGTCTTCTGGCTCCTCTCGCTAGCGAAGAAGTCAAAAGAAATCGCAAACTTTGGATTTGGCATTGCTACAGGTATGGCTGTACTTCACTGCTTGCCAGATATCTTCGCTTGGTTTGACGGAGTCGCAGTTCTGTGGCCTTTCCTAACGGTAAACCTATGGAGCTCGGTTGACCTCACAGAGACTGTCGAGAACCTATTGCGATCTGGAAACTTTTTTGCTTTCGCGTTCTACTTTTGCTATCTGAATTCTCTTGCTAAAAAGGCGGAAACGAGCACAAACTACTTGCAGCGACTTAGAATCAACACCTGGATCCAATTTGTTCTAGGTACGATTTTCGCCGTGTTGGCGATGTTGCTTTCCACCAAGACGTATTCGCTCCTCGACGGAGCCGTGTTGCTGCTATTCGCCTTCCCAAACGCCCTATGGGTGACGTGGTGCTCGCGCGATACGATTGAGGCGATTTGAACATAGAGGTAGTCGCGCATTCGCCAAGAAGCCCAAGACACACTAACCATAGGTACACTCCAACCCTAAATCCGAACGAAGGAGTTCGACTAACGATGACAACGCAACTGTGCCCAGAAGAGCAGAAATTTCTCGAAGATGTTCGCAATTTTGTGGCAACTGATGTCTTACCATTTACTAGAGAATGGGAGAAAGACCGCCTCCCTGACGACATTTTCAAGCGATGCGCCGACCGGAAAATGCTCGGCACGATTGTCCCCAAGGAAATGGGAGGGCATGGATTCTCTACGGCTGCTTATTGCGAACTTTGCCGCCTAGTTGCCAAAGGCGATCCCGCCCTAGCCATGAACTTGGCTGCGCTGAACGCTCTTTGCCTTGCGCATTTGGTCTATTTGACGACTCCGGAGCAAAGGCAAAAATATCTCAAGGGAGCAATGAGCGGTGAAATCGAACTCGCATGGGGGCTGACCGAGCCAGACGCTGGATCTGACGCCCGTCGGGTCAAAACACTAGCAACGCCGGTTGAAGGAAAGCCAGGCTATTTTCATCTGAATGGCGAAAAGATGTTCATCACGAACGGGGGCCGAGCGCACCTGATCATCATGATCGCGCGAACTTCCGAATCAGAACTTAGCGCATTCTTAATGGAAACCGATCAGCCCGGATTCAAACTTGGCGATCGTATTCCGACCATTGGGGTCAGCGCAAGTTGGACAAGCCAATTTCAGCTTCAAAACGCTGTTGCTTGGCATACGCCATGCACCTTCGAGCAAGCAATCAGTTTCCTCGGCCAAGGACGGCTTGGCATTGCAGCAATGGCTCTAGGAATTGCCGAAAAGGCGCATGAGTTAGCGGTGGAGTACAGCAAGCAACGTGAGCAGTTCAAGCGTCGCCTTTGCGATATGCAAAGCGTGCAAAACATGATCGCTGACAGCGAAATGGAAATTGAAGCCGCAAGACTCCTCGTTCAAAAAGGAGCGGCAATGTACGATGCGGGGCAAGATGTAACAAAAGCCGCCGCAATCGCAAAACTCTTTGCCAGCGAAACCTCGAATCGAGTAACCAATCGAGCAATTCAGATTCATGGCGGTAGAGGAATGACTTACGACTATCTTGTCGAGAAGCTTTGGCGAGACGCTAAACTCACAGAAATCGGCGAAGGATGCAGCGAAATTCAGAGAATGGTAATCGCAAAGCAGGTGATTCGGTAATCGGTGTCGAAACTCAATTTCGTTCTCAACGTCTTTAATATCTGAGGCAACAATGGTTCTTTCAAGTATTGCAGCAAGTTTGTTGATTTCTACAACTCCCGTGGCGCCAGTTGAATTGCGACGGCTTTTTACAAAAGGCGAAAAGGCTCAATATAAAATTCATTCATCTATGAATGCGGAGGTTCGCCAAGGCGACTTGGAGACTTGGATTCCCCAAGACCTTGATCTGATTTACAAATTCAACTACGAAGTCAAGGAAATGAAGGCGGACGGCATCTGCGTCATGCGTTATCTAAGGCCAATTTTGACCGAAATCCAAGGAGAAACTTACGATAGTCCTCCAAAAACGAAAAACGAAAAGCAGAACTTAGATTTCGAACTTACGGTCTCACCTGTCAATGAAGTACTCGAATTGAAAGACCTTGCCAAAAAGCCCGAAAAGCCTCCCAAGAAAAAGCCGCCTGCACTTAATTTTATTGCTGAAAGGGGGAATCCTCAGCTCCAGGCATTCGTAGGCCAATTTATTGGTGAGATTCATCGTCTCGCGCTCTACATTGGAGCCCTTGATTCTTCTCTTGATTTTTCGCCGCCTCTTCCTCTGTTAGAAGTTTCGCCTGGCGATTCGTGGAAGAAGACTGTTGGCTTTTCACCTCAAAAGTTGAAAGACAAAGGCGATAAATTTGCAGTCCAGCGCCTGGACTTCACATACATTTACAAAGGAATTATTGAATCGAACGGGATCAAAGTTCATCGGATTGAAGGGAGCCTCTCGCTCAGTTCAGATTTAGCTGCGTTTATCCACCAGACCTTTAATGTGAAATCTAATGTCACAGGTCTAAAGGAAATTCCGATGCAAATGTCCTCGAAAATCGAGTTTGATCTCGACGTAAAGACTTGCGTCACCCTGCGAGCACGCGCCACGACAACCGGAGGTTTTCGAGTTCTCCCCATTTCGACGCCTGACAAAGCGATCGAAGAGGAAAAGTTCAACTCCCGATCCAGCCTAGATTTGCTTAGTTTGAAGCGCTAAACCTACAAAGAACAAAAGTTTTTCACACTTTTTCCTCAAGATATCCACATACCGGCAAATTAACTGGCTATAATTTCCAAGTGCAACATGGACGCTTGCAAATTAGAGGCAAGCGATTTGAGGAAACAAGGATGCGTTTAATTCAATCGAAGCTCTCGATCTATCCGATCTTAACCTTGCCGCCAGAAACTGAGTAGCAAAATGCGGAATTGGCTTCGCCGCAAACCGGTTGAAACTGTTTTCATTGTTTGCTTTGGCGTTTCGCTCATTGGCCTGCTCTATCTTGCGATATTCACCAAGCAAGAATCCCGTATCGGCACTGACTTGGCAGTACTAGCTGCGCTTGCAATGCTCACCGAGCTTTGGCCCGTCTCAATCTTTCGCCGTGGGCTTCGCATAACGTTCACTTTGCCATTTCTGGTTGGAATCGTTGTTGTAAGTGGACCCATCATGGCTGTTGCCGTGGATTGCATGATAAGCCTGTTGGCTGCATGGGCAATGTCCCGAGCGGTTGCACGGAACCTTGGATCGCTCTGGATTGGTGTAAATGTCGGCGTTGCAGCCCTAGCGGGGACACTGGCAGCATTCGCATGGCAAGGCGCAGGCTCGCTTCGTCTCCATACCGATCTTCTTTTGCTCGTCCAAATCGCGTCTTATGTAGTGTCTTACGGAATTTCGAATTATGTGTTGGTTGCAACCATTGATCGGATTGTTCATCGAAAGTCAATTGCAGAAAGCCTGATGCTTCATTGGCGTCCTAACGCGATGACGGTACTGCTTTATGCCTTTGCAGCGGTAGTTGTTGCGTTCTTGGCTTCTTCTGGCTATGCGGCATGGTCGGCCATGACTATCATTCCCATTGCGGTCTTACGCTATTCCTTGAAAATGCAGTCTAGATACGTTGATCAGTACTACGATACGATTTCAGCGCTTTCAATGATGCTTCAAAGAGTTCATCCTTATACATTGGGACACTTGAGAAGAGTTTCACGGGTTGCCGAAGACGTAGCTTTGCGCCTAGGGCTTTCTGCAAGACGCGCGAATTTGGTGAAGGAAGCTGCGATCCTTCACGACATCGGAAAAATTGGAATCAATGAAGCAATTCTCGACAAGCCGGGCAAACTAACGGACGAAGAATATGACCATGTAAAGCAACATTCTGCTTTCGGCGCATTGATTCTCGAACCTGCGGAAGCGTTTTCTCCGATGGTGAGATGGATACGGCATCACCATGAGCGTCCCGATGGAACAGGATATCCAGATCAACTTTCTGATTTAGAGATTCCAATCGAAAGCAAAATCATTGCAGTTGTTGATGCGTTTGACGCGATGACAGGCGGCGAGGATGGGAAAGACCAAAGAACTTATCGCGACCCAATGACCGTGGCGGAAGCACTTGCGGAGTTGGAACGTTGTTCTGCAACACAGTTTGACGAAAACGTTGTTTTTGCCTTTAGGGAAACTGTTATGGGAGCGTCCGCGTGATTCCCCTCTCCGGCAGTACCATTCTTTGGCTTTCGATTGGGATTTGTGTAATTGCGACGGTTACTATTCTCTTTTATAGTCGAATTGCAATGCCTCGAAGGCTTGAAGTGCGGCTGCGTCAGTCCATTCAGGTTTTTGGAACAGCAATTGAGCTTCGATTCCCAAGTCACAAGGGATTAACTGAAAGGGTCGTCGTTTTGGCAAGGCTTGTCGGCAAACGGCTGAAACTTAGTGAGAATACGCTTGTAACAATGCAAATGGCAGCTGAGCTTCGCGACATTGGACTTTGTTCAATTCCATACTCCCTCGTTCATGAAAAGTCTACGTTTAACTGGGATGATGCGGACTGGAGCACCTATTACCGGCACGCTGAAGTAAGCGGAGCAATGCTCGAACTGGTGCCATCCCTTCGCCACTTGGCTCCTATAGTTCGCTTGCATCACACGGATTTCCGAGGGACAGGAACGGATATATTTCCTTCGGGTAACGACATTCCGGTGGAAGCGCGTGTATTGAATGTCGTCTGCGAGTTTGTGTGGCTATCGAGGCTCCAAGGTTCGTTGCTCGCAAGAGATTCGATCATTCGTGGTCGCGGCACTGCATTCGACCCCGCTGTGGTTGATTCGCTTCTTGAAGTGCTAACATCAAGCAGTGGAACCAGAGTCCGAATCCCTACCGAAGCGCTCAATCGTTAAGTGGCTTCCTTTATTGCTGTTTGTCGTAGCGTTTTTGATACGGTTTGTTGGTATTGATTGGGGTCTCCCAAATTCAGAAAGACGTTGGTCTTACCATCCAGATGAGCCTGTCAATCTGATGTACGCAAGGCAGATTTCGGTTGGAAAAGGTGATATTTACCCTGGATTTTATAATTACGGAACGCTGTATTTGACCGCGGTTAGCATTGCAAACGATGTAGTAATCGGGTATTCGCCCCCTGCAGACGAAAACAACATTGTGCCTTTTTATGAGCTTGATCGAAAGGTAATTTTGGGAGGAAGACTGGTTTCGACACTTGCAGGAGCATTTACTGTCGTCATCATGTTCCTACTCTTGCGCAGATTTTTTGATCCCTTGCCCGCCTCATTAGGTGCGCTATTGATTGCTGTGGCTCCGGGTCATACCGTTCATTCTCGATTTATGACCGTTGACGTTTTTGCGGTTTTGTTCGTTGCATTGAGCGCATATGCGGCAATGGGAATTTTGAATGAAGGGATAGATAAGAAGGGGCTTTGGCGTGCAACGGTTCTTTCTGGAGTTTTCGCAGGGCTAGCTGCGGGAACCAAATACACCGGAATTGTAGTGCTGGTAGTTCTGTTTGCACTATTGATCCTAACTAAGCCTAAAAATTGGATAGCTTTGGCGTTTGGAGGAGTTCTCACTTCGATCGTTGCATTTCTGGCTTCGACTCCAGGAGCGATTCGCAATTCTTCAAAATTCATAAGCGACTTTTCGTATGAACTCAACCATTCAAGAACTGGGCATGGCCTCGTTTTTGAGGGAATGCCATCTTCGTTTCTGCTTCATTTTATCAACTTAGCGGTTGGCGTAGGATTGATATTGACAATCGTTTCGCTGATCGGACTCGGTTGGGGAGTGCGAAACAAAAAGGTCGAAGCCATTGCGCTTGCAGCGTTTTTCGTCATTTATTTCCTTGTGCTGGCTCGGGCCGAAGTTGCCTTCCTCCGCTACACGTTCCCATTGCTCATTCCAATGGCATTTGGACTTGCATTCCTTGTTCAATCCGCTAGCAAAATCGAACGTGGCGGCAGATTCGCTGTTGCGGCAGTTATCTTGTTCCTAGGCGGGATTCCATTTGGAGAAGGCTTGCTAGCGACTGGCAGATACACGGCTCCAATGGCGGGTACCGACTCTCGTGATGCAGTAGCTGCATATTTGCAATCGGAGGCCAAAAGTGGCAAGATCACTGTTGGAGTTGTCGCCGATCCCTGGTTTTACACTCCTCCACTGTTTCCCGATGCAAATGCTCCGCGTTATGTAGATTTTGAATATCGAATGACAGCAATGATTCCCGCGTATCATGGCGTGAAAACTGTGCAATATTTCCCGGTCAATCCGAATAAACGAGTGGATTGGGATGTTAGGCTGTTAACAGAAGTCAAGCCGCAGTATGTAATTGCGTCAAGTTACGAGTCATATGATCTCAGTCGGCTTGCTGCTTCAACGGGTCATCGTCCAGAGATTCAGGTTCAAGTAGATCGTTTCGTGGAATTCAAAAAGAAACTTGAAGAACTCTATTCGAATGCGTTCTTTGCTGGTCCACCGCAGCCTTCGGTGCATGATATGGACTACGCCCGTCCTATGATTTGGGTTTGGAAGCTAAAAGCGAAGCCTTGACAGACACGCTAATCGAAGAAATCGAAGAGTTCCTCGACTATCTTCGGATGCACCGCTACGCCAGCATTCATACTGTGGCAGCATACAGAAACGACTTGCTCCAAGCTGGAAAACTCTTCACTTCGGTGAATTTGACAGCTTGGAAAGACTTGAATCCTGATCAGATGGATCGGTATCTAGTATCGTTAGGCCCGCCTTTGGCGCAATCAACGGCCCAAAGACGAATGAGCAGTTTGCGAACTTTCCTCAAGCACCTGAAACGGCAGGGAAGAGGTCCCACCATGGAACTCCCGCGTTCCGCAGGATTTCGCAAGAAGAAGGCGATTCCAAAGGCGCTTTCAATCGAGTTGCTAACGAAACTTTTGGAAGCTCCAGACGTGGCTCAAGCTTCGGGAATTCGAGATCGGGCAATGATGGAGCTTATTTACGGAGCCGGATTGAGAATCAGCGAAGCTGCTGAACTCACGTTGAATGCGCTTGACCACGAACAAATGGCGATTCGGGTGACCGGCAAACGAGACAAAACCCGCTGGATTCCTGTGCCAGCCGAATCGTGGGGTTGGCTCGCCAAATACCTAGAAACCGCACGACCTTTGCTTCAAAAGAAGGGCAGTGATCGGGTATTTCTCTCGAATCGCGGACTGCATTTGAGACGCACCACATTCGCATTGAAATTGCAGGAATATTGCCGAATGGCTGGGCTTCCCGACGAAATTTCACCGCATATTCTTCGCCATACCTACGCCGTTCATTTGCTCAAAGGCGGGGCGGATTTGAGGGTGGTACAAGAGCTTTTGGGGCACGAGTCCATCGCCACGACTCAGGTTTACACTCAACTTGACTATGAAGAAGTGAAACGGCGGTACAAGGCAGCTCATCCGAGAAAGTGAGTCCAATCTTTTCGCGGTGCAAATGGAAAGCGGGCGTTTTACTCGTCTCGATTTTTTTCTGCCATTCGGGCTCCCAACCCACACAGTTTTTGTGCACGATTTATCTCTAATCTCCAAAACGAGCTAGAACCGGATACGGTCGCACCGATTCAGTTAGCGGTTTGTCTAACGCTTCAGGAGTCATGATTTTCGGATCAATTTTGACATCGTATCGGAATCGGCAAGTGTTAAACAGTTCACCGTCTTTCTGGCGGTATTGCTTGATTTGCAACGGTAAACCGCTAGTTGACTCTATCCAGTAATAGTCAATTTGCTGATAATGGTTTATGGACAATAATTGCAATTTCGTGCCATTGATGATTACTGAGCCTAAATCGTCAAGTTTCGGATTCGGTCCTGCTGCAGCTAAGAAAGACTCGAATAGATAACTGTTTGTCGTGGGATTTCTAGGTTCCTTGTCGTTTTGAACGATTTGCTTGTCATTCAATGAGTTGTAGTGCCAACTTCCCTGTTGGCCTCGAAAAGACCTATGTCCTTCACGGCCATCCCGACGAGTTGCTCCATGGGCAATGACAGTTACGCCCTTTCCAGCCTGTCGAGTCTCATCACCTGGAAAGTCGGTTTCGATCCAAACTGAATCAATTTGTTTAAGTTGCACTTTCATCCTAGAAAATGCCGCTTGCGCGGGACTTGGCTGCAGCAGGAGCACAATTCCAACCGCAACCAAAACAGCGAGTCCTATACGTGCGGGTATAGCAATCCTACGTTGCTTAGCTTTTGACAATGACGTTCCTGCCATTGAATCGGGTGCTGTTGCGTTGCGCCATGTAGATAGATCGAGCTCAAGATTTTCCATTTAGTTCTCCACAGTGATTTCTTTAGATTCGGTTGCCATAAGATGTTTGCGAACACCTTTGAGGGCCTGAAAGACTCGTGACTGAATTGTTCCAATAGGCACTCCGAGGATTTCTGCCGTTTCGGCATGGGTCATGCCCTCTGCCTTTACGAGAATAAGGGCTACTCGTTGAGCAGACGGAAGGCGTTCAATTGCTACATCGAGGTCAAGGCGCATTTCATGATCCTCCTTCGGTTGCCGCGTGAAAGGAACAAGGGTTGCCAAGCGATCTTTTCGTTGTTGGTTTCCCCATAATCGAACGACGATTCGAAACAGATATGTAGTTTGCGCGGACTCAACACGAACGTTATCAAACTTCAAATAGCAAATGCCAAACGCTTCCGAGGCGATATCTTCGGCTTTCGTCCTATCGCCTGTCAGACGATAGCAAAACCGGAACACACGATCCGCATTCTCATGATAGAAGTCCTCGTATTCCTTGTTATCCATTGCTTCCTCAATAGTAAAGAGGTTCGAAGACCGTCTTTTGTTTTAAGAGACTCTAATCTTCCTCTTTTTTGCTTCACGAAGATCGCGAATATCTGCGGATCAAAATGAGTACCTTCGCGACCGCTGCGTGAAAGGTTCCAAGAAAACGATCAGAACCTCGACATCGCCAACCATTTCCGCTTATACTAAGCAAATGAGACACTTTCTCAGCTTCTTGTTCATCGTATGCACCAGCTTTGCCTTGGCTACGAACTTTACGGGAACCTACAAGGGTTCTCAAGATGGAGCCGAATTCACGCTCGAACTCGCCCAACTTGGCACTTCCGTTTCGGGAACGGCAAAGACATCCGGAGTCGAATTTAAGCTTTCAGGAACTGTGATTGGGCAAAGTGCTGAAGGCGATATCACCATCATGGGTGAAAAGCTCAGGTTCAGGGCAAATTTGAACGCAGAAGGACTCCAAATGAAGATCGCCGACCTGGACGAAAACGGAAAAGCCGACTGGTCGTCAGCCGACACGATCAGTTTCAAGAGAATCGGCGAAACACCAAAGGCTGAGCAGCCCAAAGCCGCAGGGAAGCTAGTTCGATACAGCAAAGAGCCGACCGAAGTATTGAAATCGGGCAAAGAATACACCCATGCAAGCGGCGGGAAAATGCGCTACCCTGCCAGTTGGAAGCTCGAAGAACTCGAGTTAGGCCTTAAACTTTCACCACCCGATGCTGCCGAAGGCGAACAGTATTTCATCCTTTCGGAATCTGCCAATGGCGCCACAGACCCAGCCGCACCAGAGGTCGTCGCTTACCTTGATTCAACTCTCAAGGCAAGCCTGCCCGATATGAAGCGAGTTGGCGGGGTCGAAAAAGCGTCGGCCGGGAATGGAAAAGGTGCGTTTATCACCTGGCAAGGAACGGTAAATGGAAAGCCGGGCCAAGTTCGAGCCTATGTAGCGATTCTAAAAGGGAACGGCGTGGCATTGATCGCCGTCGCATCTAAGGAAACTTTGGAAAAACGAGACAAAACGCTTCGAGACATTTTCTATACGTTTGGTTGGGGACAAGGAAAGAAGGATGATCGCCTTGTTGGAACCTGGAAGCACTGGTCCTACAATCAAACCGCTGGAAGAGAGACGAATTCGAACGCGGTGCTTGGCGCGGACGGCTCGTTCAGCTATCAAAGCAATTCTGAGGCGAATTCAAATTTCAGCGGTAAGAACCAATACGGCGACATCACTTGGACTGGAGGGCTCAGTTCGCGTTCGGGTTCGGGATGGCGCGGAACTTGGACTGCCTTTGACGGCGAACTGACCCTGAATTTCGAGGACGGTACTCGCGAAGTCTTCAACTATGAGTTCAAACGGGAAGGGGCAAACACTTTCCTTGTCACATGGGGCGATGATAAGAAAAAGGCTCTCGAATGGAGCCGCGCTGGGTAGGCAGCAAGTCGCTAATGGGCGAAATGTCACGACTTGGCATACGCAAGCTTACGTGCTAAGATACTGATATGTTGTTCGCTCTGGCTGTTCTTTGTTTGGCTAATCCAACTAGCTCGCCTGGCGCCGGTTTTCAGATTCCTCCTCAGATTCCGTTGCGAGCACCGGATAAACCTTGTGTTGACACGTATTTCGATGCTGCGGGTGGTGGCCCGAGGTCGGTCGAGTACAGGATTGATCTGACCTACACACTCGAGGATAGCGGGCCGGCACCAGTCGGGATGGACCACTATGCACACTGCACGTTTCAGTGCCGTGGCAACAAGCACCGTGAGCACAGCGAGTGCGACTCAAGTTGCGATATCGCTTGTTTGAAGTTCCACTGGTCGTACGGCGAGCCAGCAAGGGTCCGCTATCTCGACCCCGATAGCTCAGTCGAAGGAGAGAAGCTTGCATACAACGGCCTCTCATTCGTAGGTTTGACCCGGCAGACCTTCAAAGTGGCGAAAGACATGCGTTACGAAGAGATCGTCCGGTACCCGCCTCCAGGGCATTGGGCGGCACCATGCAGCTCTTCTGGGCGAGAATACCAATACAAGCGATTCAAACTGCGAGCAAAGGGCACGGTTAAGCACTTCGTTCATAACTGGGACACTTTTTGGACTACGATGGACGTGGACCATGTTGTAGCCTACATCGACCTTCTTGACCTAGCCACGCCTCCGAAAGAAGTGGTCTTCACCAATTGCTTTTGCACGGGCCAAACGGGATTGCTCGAGCCTGAAACGGCCTCCTACTGCGCAGGGCCGCAGAGCGAAACTGGCACGGGCACAGGCTTTGTCCCTGCGGAACTCGGATTGCTGGGGCTTGGAGTCGTGGGCCAAAGCCTGACCAATGTGGGCCTAACTGCAGCCCAACTGCCAACCAGTCCGTTTCGCCTATTCGTTCCTGCTGGGTGCCCGCTGAAGTCAGAAGATCCGAAAGTACAAGACATGGTTACTCTGGTGGGACAGATGCTGACGATTCCAGCGAAAGAGTCTCCTTTCCGTGGACCGAGCATGGAGGAATCGTTCGATATAAGCGTTGGCAAATTGCGCGTGGCATGTACGCAGATTGCGAAGAAGGAGCCTGATGAAACGACGCGGTTCAAGATCGGGCGGATCGAAGACCCTGCCCTCGCGAGGTTGGCAGAGATCACTAACAAATCGCGCTTCCGTGGCCCTCACGATCAAGCCCGCATTTGGATCTATACGGATCAGGCGAGCTTGGCCGAGATTAACAAAGTGATGCTTCCCGGCGTCACTCCGGGGAGGTATGCGAGTCTGTTGCATGAAATGCACGAGCAAGGGCGGATTAGCATGTTGCAGCCCCGCTTCCGAAAATGCTTCACGAACGACTTGCTGCTTGGAACGGGCATTTCCCCAGATGCTCTGAAATGGCTGTTCGCACGCCTTCGCGGATTCGATGCGAAAGGACTTGGGGCATTTATTCGCGATAACTATGCAAAGTTTGCGGTTGTGGGAAAGGAGGACGATCCTGAAACGATCACCTACCTCGCGACGGTCCTAGACTGCATTTTGCTTTCGCCCGACAAAGAGCTTTACTCACTTGCCACGGCATTCGCTGACAAGGCGGTGCCAGCGTCGCTATGTTCCAAAATTTTCGAGAGGTCCCAATACGGAGCGCGCATGAAGTTGCTTATACGTTCTAGTGCTCGCTAAGTCATCGGCAATAGTCCTCGTTAGTAGAAAGGATTCCGCATTAATTCTGACTTGAGGGAGAACCCAAATGACCGTTAAAGAAGTCGTCGCTGAATTAGAAACCTACGCAAACCCGCAGACCAAGAAAACTTGGATGAACCATGGCGCCAAAGAGCCGTGCCTCGGCGTGAAGGTCGAGGACATGAAGAAGATCGTAAAGCGCGTCAAGATGGATTACCAGCTTGCCCTAGACCTTTACGACACCGGCATCGCCGACGCGATGTACCTAGCCGGACTGATCGCAGACGACGCGAAGATGACCAAAAAGGACCTTCAAAAATGGATCGAGAATGCCACCAATTTCGGCTGGATTGCCCAATTTGCGGTTCCATGGGTGGCGTCCGGAAGCCCGTACGGCCGCGAAGTTGCCCTGGAGTGGATGGATAGTAAAGTCGAAATCACCGCTGCGGCTGGCTGGCAGACGTATAGTAGCATGATCGCCATCACCGATGACGCAAAGCTCGATCAAGCCGAAATCAAGTTGCTCTTGGAGCGTGTGGCGAACACAATTCACGAGCAGCCCAATGACGTCAAACAAGTGATGAACAGTTTTGTCATCCCTGTTGGCTGCTACTTCATACCGCTCCACGATCTCGCGGTCGAAACCGGCACGCGCATCGGCAAAGTCTCAGTTGAACTGGTCGGGTCGTGCAAGATGCCCTTTGCTCCCGAATCTATCCAGAAGTTCGCAGCCCGAAGCCCGATTGGCAAGAAACGCAAGTCTGCGAAGTGTTAAGGGAGCAGGCAAGCGGATGACCGGGCCGCTTGACCGAATTTCTTTCGAGGCTCCACGGTTCCAACAGTTGCCAGGTTTTGAAAAGGTTGGTTGCATTCCGCCTCCAATCCGCTAGACTAGTGTTTGCCGTCCCAAATTTCGGACGAAAGGAAAGAAATGAATCTCAGAGCTTCTAGTATTTGTAGAAAAAGTACCATGCGAATCGTGGCCCTTGCCTCATTCGCACCGGTCTTTTGCATTCGCGCTAATGCCCAATGGACGGTCGTCAACCTGCACCCACCAAATGCAGCAAGTTCAGTTATTTATGCGGTAGACGGAAATCACCAAGTGGGACAAGTTGATTTTGGCGCTGGTGCACGGGCGGCCATTTGGAATGACACCCCCGCATCGGTGATAAACATTCATCCTTCGGGCGCAAGATCAACACTGAAAGGCATCGATGGCGAACATCAAGTAGGCAATGTTTATCCGACGACGAGTGGAAATAATCAGCGTGCTAGCCTATGGACAGGTACGGCTTCATCTTGGGTTGACCTGCATCCCGCAGGCATGATCTATTCCGAAGCACTGGGTGTGAGCGGCAACACTCAAATTGGCACTGCAACGATCAACGGACTTCGGCACGCAAGTTTTTGGAACGGTACTGCTTCTTCATGGATCGACTTAACTCCCGCCGGTGCCACGGAGTCATATGGGAACGCCGTTGACGGCGGTATTCAAGGAGGCTTTTCTATCTTTGGTGGAGTGCACCATGCAAGCATTTGGAGCGGCACGGCGGCCTCTTGGGTTGATCTCGGCCCTGGGCTAATTTGGGGAATGGGTGATGGACAACAAGTTGGTGCTGAAACGAACGGAGCTTGTCTATGGACAGGTACCGCTTCATCATTAGTGAGCTTGCGTCCTTTGGGGACTCTGGACGCGCGGGCGGTTGACGCTGAAAATGGTCAACAGATTGGCTATGCCACTGTAAATGGTAATGCTCATGCTTGTATTTGGAGTGGAACGGCTGCGTCTTGGGTAGATCTTCACGGCTTTCTCCCCGCAAGTTTTTTGCACTCGCATGCAACTGGAATCTCGTTCGCAAACGGAACAACTAGAGTTGTTGGTTATGCATGGAATGTGAATCTTCTTCGTTTCGAAGCCATAATGTGGATTCGTCAAGACCAAGTTTCCGTCCCTCCAACCTCCTACGTCATCCTCAATGGCCTCGACTTTGGAGGGAATTTGGCATCCCTATTGAACTCCGACAACGACAAGGTTTACGTCCTATGCGACGAGTTTGATTCTAACGGAGAAATACAATTCGAGTCAACCCTTCCAGCAGGAACGGTGAGCCAGCTTAAATTCAAACTCGAAGGCAGTGCATCGAGAAACGACCTGAGCCAGTTTGTACGGATGTTCAACTATTCGACAAACGCTTATACAAACGTCAGCATCCAAAACTCGACGATTGTGGATTCTGTGGTTGAAGGAACGATAACGACAGGCGTCGCCAATTACTATTCGGGAACTAGGGAAGTCAAATCGAGAGTTTTCTGGGTTCCGCAAGCGGATGTTTCCGATGTTGACGGCTGGACGCAGACTTGTGATCAGGTGCTTTGGACGATGAATTAGGGGGCGGAGTTAGCAGTTTGCGGTAGGCGGTTGGCAGTTTGTCGATTTACAATTCAGCTTATTTTGCCAACAGCCAACCGCTAACTGCTAACCGCTAACCGCTAACTATTCCACCAACGACCCGTAAAGCCTCGGATTCCTTCCCCCAAACACATCAATCTCATATTTCCCAGGGAT
>JANNQV010000011.1:0-5105 GCA_031400935.1 Armatimonadota bacterium | reverse complement strand
CGGTGATAAGACCATTTGGAACGACAAACGGGTTTCAAAGTCTGGCAAACCGCTACCGCCTAAAGAGGAAAAGGTATACGGGCTACTCCACGGATGGAACGTACACGAGAGGGACGCACTAGCAGTAGCACTTGCAGAGCTTAAGGTGGTGAAGGGGTGATGGCTTTTAACACCTCCCAACCAATGTCGGATGAACAAGAGAATTCTCTGTATGAGCTTTGGTTCTATGAACTCATGGAATTAGGATTAGGCGGTGTCGAGTATGCGCTGTTGCACGACAAACCAGAATTCACAGAACTTGGACTCGATGTTCTGACGGTGCCCCAATGACCCTCTCCCCCGCCCACTTTGAAGCGATATGAGAGTTCTACTAGCGTGCGAAGAATCCCAAGCGGTAACAATCGAGTTCCGCAAGCTCGGGCATGAAGCATACTCTTGCGATATTCTTCCGTGTTCTGGCGGGCATCCAGAGTGGCATATCCAAGGTGATGTTGTCCCGCTTCTGAAAGAGAACTGGGATATGATTATTGCGTTCCCACCGTGTACGTACTTGACAAACGCAGCTGCTAGACACTTGTGGAAAGGCAAGGAATTAAACCCGGAGCGGTACTTGAAAGGACTGGAAGCAAAGGCACTATTCATGGCGTTCTATCTGACGGACTGCGCGAAGGTAGCTATCGAGAACCCGAACCCAAGCAGGATATTTGCACTCCCGACACACGACCAAGTAATCCAGCCTTGGCAGTTTGGGCATCCGTTCACAAAGAGAACCCAACTGTGGCTCAAAGGCTTACCGCTACTCCAACACACGGAGATTGTCGAGCCGCTGCGAACATGGTGTCCAAGCGGTTCATATTCCGGCAAACACAATGACAAGCATCGCGGAATGTTCACTAAAGACCGCGCTCGAAACCGATCTAAAACCTTCCCAGGAATGGCAAAAGCAATGGCTACTCAGTGGGGGAATCTATGACATTGACAGCGCACCACTTTGAAGCGATAGAAGCAGAGATCGAGATGGCAAAGTTGCACGAGAAATGCACCAAGCACCTGCCGACCAAAACCAAGTGGAATACTAGGAAGGTGCTGCTTCAAGAGATTAGGGAGTTTATGGAAGAACATGGGGAACCTGGTAAATAGATTGGGTAAACTTGGTAAGATTCTGCCGTGCCGCAAGACGTAGTACCCTTGCACAGATAACGCGGCAGAGGCACCTTTTATCTGAGGTAAATATGAAGAACTGCACACACAAAACATTAGCCGTAAAAACCTACAAATCCAAAGTTATGATTTGCCAGGACTGCGGCCATCACTTCGGTAGCGTCAAGAAATTCAACGCGAAGGACTTGCCCGAATTCGTTGAGCCTGGGAAGGTTCCGAAAGAAAGACCAGAACCAAAGCCTTTTACGCCCGAACGAATCGCCGAATGGACAATGTTCTACGGCGAACATGACGGGAAGCTACTGAAAGACATTCCAGAGGATTACCTGCGCGGCGTACTAGCCTACACAGACCCTATCTGGAATATCCACCGGGCAATATCATACTTCCTGGATGGTGGCTAACTGCGATGGCTAGAATCAGGACGATCAAGCCAGACTTTTTCAATGACGATGATGTAGTAGCCTTGAGCGATACAGCCAAGGTTGTATTCATCGGTTTATGGGGGCACTGCGATGGACAAGGAGTATTCCAAGCAAAGTTCCAACAACTCAAAAGGGCGATCAAGCCAGACCAGGATATGAAGCGGTCAATGGAAACTATATGCCGCCAAGACCTAAAGAAATTTATTCATTATTTTGTGGTCGAAGATCAGGAATACGGCCTTGTTTTAGGGTTTTGCAAACATCAGCGCATAGACATCAAGAATGACCCGCCAAGATTCCCACTTCCAAAAGACTTTTCACGCAATAATAGCCAAGTTTGGGTTAAAAACTCGCGTAGTACTCGCAATGCTCATAGCGATAACATGTATAGTACTAGTCTACCTCTCGTACCGGAAGGAAGGAAGGAAGGGGAAAGGAATAGGAAAGGGAAGGGAAGCGGAAAGGAAGAGTTAAGAGAAAAATACAAGTCTGTACAAGAACCGTCAGATTCTGTTGGCGATTCTTGCGAAAAGAACTCCGAAGCCTACGTTGGGAAAAACGGCAAGAATCCGCACAACGATTCTTTAACTTCGTTAGAAATCCCGGAACCAGTTCTGAAAAGGCTCCGTAAACTGACAGACGAGCAACTCCAAAATGAACTGATTAAAACTCTGATTCCAGGCGCAAAATTGGCAATAGAATTCGTCCAACAGGAAAGGCTGTTCACATGAACGGAATCATGCTCATAGGCCAAGGGAAAACCGGGTACTTCAGCGGGGAACTGTACCGGCAATGCAACATCTGCCAAAAGTGGTTCCATATAGACGAAATCGCCGTCAAAACGTACAGATGCAGACCGTGCGACCGAATCAGAAAGAACAATGACAACCAACGTCGCAGGGACACAATAAGGAAAATCTGAAATGACAATCTCAACACAACAGAAAAAGTACATCGTCATTGATGCACTTCGGAACGAACCGCCATCTTCAACGGCTTACCAAATGGGCATCGAAGAATACGCGGTTTGGGATGTACGCTCAAAGTTCGTGGCACTCATTCAAAACTTGAAAAGACTTGGAGACGCGGATAGGGCTTACGAGATCGAAAGGAGGTTTGGGAAGTAATGGGACGACCGCCAGAATACGACAAGCATAAGCCGTTCATGATATGGGGAATCTGGATGGAAGCAAAAATCAAAGGAGGCTTTCCACACAAGAACCGGACGTACTGGGTTAAGAAAGAAAATGGCGACCTAGAACTGGTGTACGATTCACCGAACGCAAGCAAGTTCAATCCCAACGGTTCAGCGTATGAGGAAGCACTCAGCGTTGATATTTGGCTCAGAGCGCAAGGAAAGTACCTGTTCAACGTTGCCATGCTCCAGTATGTGAACAAAGCGCATTGGTTTGAAGAACTCGATACAGGCAGGATGGAACGCAGACTTGGACGGCTGCCGTCTCGCAAAGAGGCAACCATTCTTGACATGGTTTGCGCCTATGCAAAAGACTCAAAAACATTATTTGCGGAACAAAATAAAAAGGCCATAGGTTCAAAATGAAAAACCCGCTTGACACGATTGAACCAGACGTGGTATTTACTTTTATCGGCGGCGCATTAGATGCCGACATTCAAACAGACCAAACACCAAACATGAACAGAGAGATTCTCCTCTCATTAGCCCCGGCAACTCCCACGCTGGGGCGCTTTTTCTTGATCACCTATCTTTTGTCGCAAATAACCCTTACCCCGTCTAGAATCGTCTTCTAGCCGTCTTTAACAAGCAAATGTCAATAGACTTCAAGAAACTGCTGAGCGACTTTACCACGATGGATCGAGTGACCAAGTATTTACTTGGGGCAAAAGCTCCTGCCAACTTCAAGCCCGTCACAATCAAAGCGATTGACTGCTCTGGTGCAACTTTGTACTGGCTTCGGCGGTGCGCTGATATCATGCTTCCCGACGGGTCAATGAACCAGCTTGCATGGTGCGAGAAGAATCTCAGGAAGCTCAAACGGTACGAGGATGTGCAGTACGCCAAGGATGATGCAAGCAGATTGTTCATTGCGTTCATCGTTCCGAACAAGTTGCAACGGTATTTGAATTCCAAAGACGGTAGAGCGAGAGGCCGGCACGTCTTCCTGGTTTATATGGGGATGACTATGGAGAGCTACGGCGGTCATGGCGTTGGAAGTTTGCCGTGGAACAAACGGAAATCTGTGAATTGTTTTGAGGTAAAGAATGGTTGAGTACGCAATAGTTGGAGGGGCGTTGAGTGGTTTCGCATTATCCAAGGCTTCAACATTGATGAGTTGGGCGCAACGCCGGGCAACCTTTTCAATCCTCTGCACAGGCCAGATTTACGATGCTATTGCATGGAAATTAGGCAGCAGGGAAGAAGAACCATGCTTAATTGTTGGCTCGTCTAACGAGGTTGACGCATCTGGACAAACAGCGACAAAAACAAAACTCAATACGAGGCTAGGGAGCGGTACTCGTGTACTGAAAGTTGGCGGCAAGAACGCTGTTGTAAGTTCAAGTAGGCAAGTTACCACACTCGGAAATGTCATTGAAGATTTGACAATAACCGCCGCTAGAAAGTCAAAGCGACCTATTTTAGAATGGATAGCGTCCACGATTCAGGAATTCGAGAAATCAAAAGTAGAGGGGCTTCGTGTTTGGTCATGGGATGGGTACTGGCAATGCGTTACCACTCGCCCGTTTAGGTCAATAACTTCGATTCAGCATCCAGATTGCGTCCCTAGCCGTATGGTAGCGTTGTGCGAAGATTGGCAGACCATGGAGCAGGAATATGCCGAACGGGGCGAGAATTGGCAGATCAGTTTCTTGCTTCATGGTAAACCTGGAACGGGGAAAACATCAATGGCGATTGCGCTTGCGAGTCATTTGAAGAAGGAACTGTATGTCATTGCACCGGACAATACTTCGACGTTCGAGAGAGCGTTGGCAACAGTCAAACCAGGCTCGTTAGTGCTGTTTGATGAATGCGAACAGGTTTTTGCACACAGGAAGGATTCTGCAAAAGATGAAGCCAAAAAAATAGCATCAAGGCTTTCATCTATTGATGGCGCAACATCGGTTCATAACCTGATTAGGGTTTACACTACCAACCACATTGAAGAACTTGACCATGCGTTCAGGCGCGAAGGTAGGTGCGATTACGAATTTGAATTCTTTGGGAAGGGTCTTGCCCTAGAATCAGCAGAGGCAATAGCATAGATGGCAATAGATCACGAAGATTATCTGGAAAGGAAGCTAAAGTTAGTTGTCGGGCTGGTATGGGCGATGACTGTTGGGGGCTTTTCGATAGGTGGCTGGGCTACCACCGTAGAACTCCGGCTCAGACGCAACGATGACTTAGAGCGGACTGTTCACAAGATTGATTACTATGTGAGCAAGATTGCTAACAAGGTGGGAGTAGAGATTGAACCGCCGAGGTAGCGCGGGCGTCCAGGTGTTCACGCTAGTAGTCGCATTTGCCGCAATTGCCATTGCGAT
>JANNQV010000010.1:0-15740 GCA_031400935.1 Armatimonadota bacterium | reverse complement strand
ACTTCTTCCCATCCGGCAGTACCCTTCCCGTCCTTTGCAAGCCATGCGTTGCCGTCCTTCTTAAGCCATTTGCTGATTTCGGGCAGGTGTCCTGTAAGCCCGTCACGCTGCCTGATCAGATACTCATGAAGCCATCCCTTTGCTCGTATCGAACCTGCTGGCAGCTTGATGAGTGACCTGGGAGCCAACGGCGCACGATTGCCTAAGTTGTGCATATTTCCGGGATGAACCGGGGGCGTTGCCATTATGTAGATCATTGATTGGGATTGCGATACGGAGAAAACAGCAAGAAGGAGAGAAATGACCATTACAGTCCCTCGATGTTACTCGGTGGCTTGCATGGCTTTTTCAATCCAACGTTAGCACAAGACAAGCATGTTCAAGCTAAATTGAATTCCCTTAAAGCAGAGCCGGGCAACCCGGCTCATTCAAAAACTACAAACAAAGGGTTTTGTGAAAGCAAATCCCGGCAGCCCTAGTTCCAAACCCTCCAACTGCATTGATCTGCGCTGGATGTCCAGCCATCAATGTTGCTCACATCAGCTTGGGGAACCCAAGTCATGAGCGTCTTCATCTGTCTGGTTCCAGTTTGAACAAATCTTGATGGATTGGTCGTCACATTGATGATGAACCCGGCATTGGCAATTGTTGAGGTTCGAACATCCATCTGCTCATAAGCGTTTGTCGTGTAGTTCCACATTCTGGTGAACTGGGTTAGATCGTTTCGAGACGCCGATGTCACGACAAGCTGTTCAACTCGCGTGTTTGTAACATACGGCGATGTGCCCGTAATTTCAAATGTGCCGATTGCGTCGAATTCATCGCAAAGCAATACTAACTTGTCATTATCGCCTGCATTTAATGAAGCCAGGTTTCCGCCAAAATACAAACCGGCAAGAATGGTTAAGGTCGAAGGGTCAACACTCGCAGAAGTTGATCCCGAAGTAATTGTGAAATTAACGTTTGAAACATCGTAGAAGACATTACTTACGCCTTCGACAATGACTCTGCACGTTGTAGATGGAGTGTTGGGGACCGTTATCGTTTGTGATCCATCGTTGGGGGTGCTCGCCAAAACGACTGTTGCCGCACCGCCGTAAAAGCTTGCGCCGCCGTTGGTTGAAAGCAATATTCGCACGTTCGCCGTTCCACCGCTTCCGCCAACATTCCAAGTTACGGTTTGATTTGTTCCTCCCGTCCAGCTAACTGCTGTATTCGGAGCCGTCACCGAAAACGCTGCGCCGCTAATAGTAACCGCTGCCTGATCATTTGCAAAATTTCCTCCGCCAGTTCGATTGTCCCGAACTGTACACATGAACTGCATAACTCGCGCTGCCAACGGCAAGTGCTCCCATGGGTCATTCGTATTGGCAAGAACTGTCGCTTGCTTAGGGAACCACCTTGTTGGGCTCGTTGATGGAAGCAGCGAACGGAAGAGCGGACTAGATGCCTCGGTAATGGGCGGGGTTGCCGCTCCGAGGTCGAATTCTTCCCAACAATAGGTCAATGCGTCGCCGTTGCCATCGCTGGCAACAGCAGTTAATCGGAATGGCGTGCCCATTGGGATTGTGAAATCTGAACCGGCATTAACTACCGGTGAAATGTTTCCTGTAGCAACCGAAGTCCCGCCCCTGGCGACGTTGTTTCGAATCGGCTCGATTGCATTAAGGCTGTCGTAGTGGAAATAATCGTCGGAATTGTTCATCACGTTTTCTGGCGAGCAAATACCTGCATACGCCATGATCGTCGTTCCGCTTCCAACTTCGTAGGCATGAGTAGACGATCTCTGACCACCACAGCCATTGGAAGTTGTGTTAAATGTATGGTTAGCACCATATTGGTGCCCAATTTCATGGGCCACGTAGTCAATGGCAAACGGATCGCCAACTGGGGATGGAAGCCCAGTTACGCCTCTGGCTTTTTGACCAGTAACTCCAACGACCCCAAGACCAGCAACGCCGCCGCCGCCGGTTGAGAACACATGGCCGATGTCATAGAGGGCGTTGCCTGGACTTGCGTCGCAGGTGGCTTGATTTTGCGCGAGCATCGTTCCGCCGTTATTATTTGTGTACGGGTCAGGTTCAGTCAAATAGTTCACCAAGTTTGTGATGATCATTCGGATGGCAATATCCCTCTCATAAACGCCAGTCACTCGGTTCATGACCGTTGTCGAATTTGCGTTTGCACTTGCCACTGAGCCAAATACTGCCGTGTATTCAACCGTGCCCTTTAGCGCAAGGTCAAATTCCATACGATTTGGTCCGGGGCGAAGTATGACTCTTCCTCCAAAAAGGCTCCGGTTTTTGGTTTCTGCAGCCTGAACTTTACAATCCAACCAACTGTTTCGAACGTAATTCCTTTTGAAAAACACGATGTGGTTTGACATGTTGCCAACCGTCACAGGTTCGATGAAGTAGTCGCCATTTGGAGTTAGAACCATGCCGTGGAATCCGTTGATACCGATATCAAATCTACCAGTAGCGTAAGGGTCGTCAATGCCTTGGGCGGCGTAGGTTTTGACTCCGGTTTGCCTTTCGACTGCGGGAGATTGGATGGGAGATTCAAAGAGTCGGAACCGCTTTAGAGAGCCGTCGGGAGCGGGCAATTCGATAATAGAGCCGACATTTGAATTCGTTCGGCCTTCCATCGGAGCCAATTTCAGTTGCGTTATTAAAGCGGCTGGGTCAGCTTGAAAGCTTGCAAATTGTTCAAGCTGCTGCACCCATGGAACGATCTGCGCTTCCAAAGGGGCAGGAGCCGTCTGCCAAACCTGTGCCTGAGATGCTGCCGCCAGAAAACTGAATCCAACAAAAACAAAAAATTGACGCATAACCATTTCTCCTAACCCTCTTTGAGGACTTCCCTATATTATGAGGCAGGTTTTACGCCAATTAAGTTCGGAAATGCTGGTAGGAATACGGGTTTGAACTTTTACAAGTCTCAATACAAGTGACAGCGCGCCCTGCCTGTATGTGCCATCTCCACCGGGGTAACCTTCCCAGCAACCCGAAATGGCAGCTGTAGCAACCGACACAATCACAATCAGCATCAACGACCAAGACATACAAGTCCCCAAAGGGGAGCTGATTGTCGAGGCAGTTAAGCGGCTTGGGCTTGAAATTCCCATTTTTTGCTATCACCAGCGCCTAAAACCCGTGGGAATGTGCCGAATGTGCATTGTTGAAATTGGGTTCAAACAGCCCGACGGCACAGTCCGCAAAATGCCTAAGCCGCAAGCGGCTTGCACCCTCCCTGCATCCGAAGGAATGGCGGTTTATACGAATACCGAAATGGTGCATCGGGACCGTCATGGCGTTCTTGAATTTTTGCTCATCAACCACCCGCTAGATTGCCCGATCTGCGACCGTGGCGGCGAATGCCCTTTGCAAAACAATACGATTTTTTATGGAGCCGGGAACACTCGCTACACGGAAGAAAAGCGCCATTTGCCAAAGGCGTTCCCGCTCAGCGATTACGTGACGCTCGACCTCGAACGGTGCATCCAATGCGGCAGGTGCGTTCGGTTTACCGAAGAGATTTCCGGCGACAGCCAGCTAGCTTTCCGATTCAGAGGCGCATTAATGCAGCCCTCGACCTTTGAACTCAAGAATTTCGAATCTAAGTTCAGCGGAAACGTCATCGAAATCTGCCCCGTAGGAGCTTTAACGAACGCTAAATACAGGTTCCGCGCTCGTCCGTGGGACATCGAAACCAAGGCCTCGATCTGCACTGGATGCTCGAACGGATGCAACATCTGGTTCGATTATCGCGTCGGCAAACTGGTTCGAGTCAACGCAAGAACCAACGAGGATATCAACGAAGAATGGACTTGCGATAAGGGCAAATTCGGACTTGAGCCGAGTTACAACAACGAAACAAGGCTCAGTTCCCCGTTTTTGAGGCATGGCGACAAGCTGGTTGGTTGCAAGTGGAGCGAGGTCATTGACCCAATTCTTGAAAACTTCTCCGGAGGCGGGGTAAAAGTTGCCGCGCTTGCCGGGCACGAGATGTCGAACGAGAGCTATTTCTTGCTTCAAAAGTTGTTTCGAGAGGGTTTTGGATCCAACAATTTGGATTCTCGATATGCGGCAACTCTGCCAACACGAGATCAACGGATCTCATTGAAGAAAGGTCCTCACGCGTTAGATGGCTTGCCTGTTCCATTCCGAGAAGTCGAAACCAAACTGCCCGACCTAGAATCCAAGTCAACGATTGTCGTGTTTGGAACTTCGCTGGTTGACGAACTCCCAATCGTTTTCTTGAGAGTCCGAAAAGCCTGGTTCCAAAACGGAACGAACGTAATTATCGCATCATCTGAACCTACAGATGCCGACACTTTTGCCAAGGTGATTCTTCGTTACAAGTCTGGGACTGATTCAATACTCGCAAATGGCCTTCTAGCAGAAATGGTTCGATCCGGTCGAGCAAAAGTTGACAAGCAAGTTGAAGATCGCCTGAAATCCTTTGATTTGAAACGGGTTGAAACTGAAACTGGGATAGCTTCAAACTTGATTTCAGAAGCGGCTATACTGATTGATGAAAATTCAGCATTGATTCTTTCACGAAGCATATACAATTCCGAAAACGTTCAGGAAACCGTCGAGGCTCTTGCAAACTTTGGATCGGAATTCAACCTCATGGCAACCGGAGCCAATGAGCAAGGCGCATTGGATTGGGGAGTTTTGCCAGACACTATGCCTTTGGGCAAGAAAATTGAAAGTGGCGGAATGAACACCCTTGAAATCCTCAATGCCTGCGCCGCTGGAAAAGTAAAGGCGCTTTGGCTAGCCGGTGTTGACCCATTTGAAGTCGGTTTGGATCATGCATTAGTGGAAAGCGCACTTGAAAATGTTGAGTTTTTGGTAGTTCAAGGCATTTCTGAATCCGAATGTTTGGCTTATGCAAGCGTGGTTCTTCCGATGGCAGCTCCAGCAGAGGAATCGGGTTCGTGGACAAATTGCGTGGGGACTGTTCAAGCAATTGATCAAGTTGTTCCGGCGCTGGGAGATGCAAGGTCGGCATGGCGGGTTTTCAACGAGTTGTTGCTTCGGCTTGGAAAAGGAACACCGAGATATCAGGTTTCTGAAATAACGTCGTTGATGGCCGAGTAACAAATCCGAACCAATCTGAGCATAATCCATATATGAGCGAACACCCATGGCTCTCAATGGCCCCGTTCAAAGTATCTGTCGACCAATATCGCGATTACAAGCGCGATGGATTTCTCATTGTTCGTGGGCTTGTTTTGCCTCAGCATGTTGCCGAACTCAAACAGTATTCAGAAGACTTGATGTACGGAAGGATTCAGCTGGAAGGCGTGGAGCCGCCTGTCCCTGGGGAATCCACAGCAGAAATGGAAAAGAGGCTTCTGCGAGTTCACATGCTTCACTATGTAGACGAACTCTCAGAGCGCTATCTGCTTTATCCAAGGGTGCTTGATGTAGTGGAAGCACTAACAGGGCCAGATGTCGCGGCTTTGCAGACCATGCTCTTTTTCCGTGCGCCAGGTTCCGATGGGCAAGGATGGCATCAAGACAGTTATTACATTCCGACATTTCCAGATTCCCTAATCGGAGCATGGATTGCCATTGACCCCGCCAAAGAAGAAAATGGGTGCATGTGGATGCTTCGAGGAAGCAATACGGAGCCGATCTATCCTCCCAAAAACGGCGGCGGACATGGCGATTGGAACTTGGATGAAATCCCAAGAGTTGGCGGAGTAGGAGGTCATAGCAACAGCGATGACGACCCTGGAAATGATTTGCAGCCCATGGTAAATCGGCTCGAATCCAACAAGTTTTGTTGCGAAATGGAACCCGGAGACGTTGCTTTTTTTGGCGGGCACACTTTACACCGAAGCTACAGCAACCGCACAACCGACCGAATGAGAAGGTCGTTTGTGAGTCACTATTGCAATGCGCGAAGTTTCACCCCATGGCTCGATGGCAATGCAAATCAGATTCTTGCAAGGGGAAACACGACGCTAGGATTTTCGAAGCCAAGATTTGGAACGCCGTGTTCTGCTTTCGATCCCAAGCTTTCAATAAGTGATCGTGGATCGGTTCCAAATCCTGAGTTGGATAGGATGTTGGGACTTGAATTCTAGTTGGCGGTTAGCAGAATTCAATTTTCCGTGAAATGCAATCAATCATGTGATGTGGCACTTTGGTTCAAATACAGACACAGGGTTGATATTCAAAACAACATGGACAGAGTTGCGATTCTGCGAAATGCGTTCAGCTAACCGCGAACCGGTCACTGCTAACGGCCAACGTGGCCTACTTGTCCTTGAATCCAGGAAGCCGACGGCCCTTGTAGTATCCGTCAGGCGAAGCACAGTGATTCAGGCGGAATGGATCACCGCCAACTTGTTTAGTCGCTACGATCTCGGGCAGAATCGCGATGTAGTGCGTTCGGCGCAAGGCAGTTCTCTGGTGGCTGTGGCGACGTTTAGGATTTGGCATCTCTTGTTCCTTAGTAGGACAGGATTTATCCTGTCAGTTCAAATTCTCATTCAACGTTTCATTGTAGGACAGGATTCATCCTGTCAATTCAAATTGTTATTTTTTCTCGCGATGAAGGGTGTGCTTACGAAGTCTCGGGTTGTACTTGATCAATTCCAAACGATCTGTAGTATTTCGCTTATTCTTGGTCGTCGTATAATAATTCTTCCCGTCTTCGGTGCAGACGATTCGGATGATTTCTCGGGCTTCTGATTTCTTGGCCATAATGCGCCTCTTGGGTCCAACGGCGGGAAACATAGAACCCGCAACGAATCAAGATTATGGCGCATTTTTTGTGGAATTTGCTAGTGACCGATCTTCGAGTTGTTGGTTTTTAGTTGTTAGATGTTGGTTATCAATGCCGGGACGGTGCAGATTCGTTGTCTAAAGCTTGAAATCCGCTCGGCGCTCTAACTTCCGAGCATCCCCATACCCCATAACCCATACCCAACAACTACTCCATCGTAACCCGAATCGCCTCGATCACCTGCTCCAAACTTGGAAGCGCGGCGTATTCGTATGTCGGGTGGTAGCCAATCGGCACGTCTTTCTTTGCCACTATCTGAGGTGGAGAGAGGAACAAATTGAACCTTTCTGGCACAGAAACCATCTCGGCGCAAATGGTTTGAGCAAAAGAGCAAGTACGGTTGTCTTCGGCGATCACGACAAGCCTTCCCGTTTTTTCGACCGACCTCGTAATCGTCTCGTAGTCGCACGGAATCAAACTTCGAAGGTCAATGATCTCAACGCTCACTTCGCCGTCAAGAGATTTTGCAGCTTCATCGGCAAGCTCCAAGCAGTTGCCATAGCTCACGATTGTCACATCTCTTCCTTGTTTTTGGATTCGCGCTTTTCCTAGAGGAATTGGCTCAACATTTTCCACAGTTAGCGGCTTTCGGAAGATGTGCTTCGGAACCAATATGAATACAGGATCGTCGCTATGAATCGCCGACCAAAACAGCCCTGCGGCATCTTCGGGAGTCGAAGGAACAGCTATTTTGATCCCAGTTGTGTGCGCCAAGTACGATTCACCCGCCATCGAATGCCAAAGCGAACCGCCAGGCAGATAAGCTCCACAAGGCGCATAAATGACCATTGGGCATTTCCAATCGCCAAACGATCTCCATCGAAGCGTTGAAATGTTCGTCACCACTTGATTCCAACCTGGCGAAATAAAGTCAATAAACTGGATTTCAAAAACGGGCTTCATCCCGTAAATCGCAACGCCAACGGCAACGCCCATGATTGTGGCTTCTGCTAGCGGAGAATTGAAAACCTGCTTCGGAAACGACTCGCTAAGGCCTTTCGTGATTCCGAAAACACCGCCCTTCGGATCTTCGATGTCTTCGCCAAAAAAGATGACCTTTGGATCATTTTCCAACGCTTTTCGGAAAGTTTGATTGATCGAATTGACCATGGTTTGACGTGGGCCAGGCTGAATTGGAGGCATGGTAACCGGGACTTCGTCGCCAAAATTTCTATCCTCGACTTCTTCAGCTTTCGGATCATCTGCGGTTTCCGCTTTCAAATAAGCGGCATCCACTTGAGCCGCCAAATCATCTTCCCATTTCGCGAATTCGGCTTCAGTCAACTGCCCCGCCGCGATTAATTCTTCTCTCAAAAGCAGAATCGGGTCTCGCCCTGCCATTTCGTCAATTTCTTCTTGCGGGCGATAGACACGGTGATCATCTGAGCTTGTGTGGCTGCTCAAACGGTCGAGATCGCACCATAAAATCGTTGGGCCGTCGCCCTTTCGCGCTTTCGCTACCGCCGCGAGTCCTGCTGCATACACCTTTTCAGGGTAACGGGCATCAACATTCGTGACAATATCTTCGCTAAAAACTCCAAGTCTAAACGGGTTGTATTTCTCGGTTGCAGTCGAAATTCCGTACTTGTTGTCTTCGACAATGAAAATCACGGGAAGCTTTTCTTGAATCGCAAAAGCAATCGCTTCAAAAAACTCGCCTTGACGGCTCGCAGCATCGCCAATGCTTGCGATACAAACCGAATCGTCATTACTGAGTTGCATCGCCCAAGCCGTGCCAGCGGCAGGAATCAGGTTGGCGCCGGTTGGGGTCGGAACGCTGAATACGTTCAATTTCCTTGAGCTATAGTGTCCAGGCATCTGGCGTCCGCCAGAAGTTGAGTCCCGCTTCGCAAAATAGGCTAAAGCCAGTTCGTCAGTGGTCATTCCTCGGGCAAGCATCAAAGCGCGTGCGCGATAATACGGAAAAATGTAGTCGCTCGGGCGCAAGCAATAGGCGAGCGCGGCGAGCGCTTCATGCCCCATTCCGCTAACCTGGAACCAGCCTTTGGATTGGCGGAGCAGAATGCCTTCGCGCCTATCGCCTTCGCGGCTTTCTAGCATCAATCGGAGAAGGTCGAGTTTGTTTAGCGATTTCGCGGCGGTATCTGTGGACATGGTTTTTTCGTTCGTCGTTGAAGGGAAAATTCCGGGCGCAAAGCCCACTCAATTATAGCTGATCGGGGTTGAACGTGCAACAATCATGGATTCATCCTTGCAGGAATTCGTAAGCCTGTGTTGAATCCCCAATAGGTACCCGTTCGTACTTACATTTGGACATTTCGGCTTGAATTAGATGGCTTAGCCAAACTCGAGCATAGTTGAGACAATTATGAAAATCAAAACTCCTGGAAAGATTGCCATTCTCCTTGTTGTCATCGGAATCGCATACGGTGCATTTCGCATGATTTCAGGAGGCACGGGAGGATTTTTGAGCGGGATTATGCCATCCGCGAAAGAACGTGAATCCACGGTTCCCCTTCGCGCTGATTTGCCGACTCTTGAATCCACTAGCACAGCTTCAAAAAATCCGAACATGGCGATTCCAACATCGCGCCCTTCAGGAAGCGGAGGGCAACAAGTCCGTCTGCTTCTCTGGGCTTGGAACGCCCAACTTGGCGGATTGTTTGCGAATGGCGGAGCCGAAACAACAGAAGGCAGCCTTATGGCAAAGCAGGGCGTGAACCTGAAGTACATCCGCCAGGACGACCCTACAAAAATGCAGGAGGAGCTAGTAACGTTTGCAAATGAATTAAGCAGGGGCAACGCTCAACCAGACATTGGAGCGCATTTTGTGGCAATCATGGGCGACGGTTCGGCTTCGTTCTTGGATGGCGTAAATCGTGTTTTGGAAAAACTTGGTCCTGAATACAAGGCCAAAGTTATCGGCTCGATGGGATATTCGCGCGGCGAAGACAAATTTATGGGGCCACAAAGCTGGAAGGACAACCCTTCCGCTGCAAAGGGCGGTGTTGTTTCGGGCTACCTTCGAGACGGAGACTGGAATATCGCATTGAAATGGCTCGGCGACAACGGCCTAAAAAACAACCCAGATGAAAAAACTTACGACCCTGATGCTTTGAACTGGGTTTCGGCAAACGACTATATTGATGCGGCTGAAAAGTATATCGCTGGATATTCAGAAACTAGACCTATTGTCAAAAACGGCAGGCGAACTGGCGAGACGAAAAAGATAACAGTTCAAGGCGTTGTAACCTGGACTCCAGGCGACGTAACGATTGCAAGATCGAAAGGCGGCTTGGTTTCCATCGTTTCAACCAAAGAATATAGCTCTCAAATGCCAAATACGATTATTGGAATTGACAAGTGGATGAAGAGCAATCGCGGAAAAGTGGAGAACATGCTTGAGGCTATGTTTATGGGAGGCGATGCTGTGAAATCTAGCGGCCAAGCCCTTACACATGCTTCTCGAATTGCTGATGAAGTGTTCAGCGAACCTGATACGGGTCCTGAGTATTGGGAGAAATATTATCGGGGCGTTATCGAGACCGACAAGCAAGGATTGACCGTTGAACTTGGCGGCAGTTCGGTTAATAATCTCGCCGACAACTTGGTCCTCTTTGGGCTCGTTTCAGGTTCACAGAACTTGTTCGATGCCACTTACACGGTATTTGGCAACATCGTCAAGCAGCAATACCCAGATATGCTTCCTTCGTTTGATAAGGCATCGCTGATCACGGACACTTCGTATGTTCGTTCCATTTCTCGAAGGAGCGCGCCAACAACTACTGAAATTGCAAAGGCAAGCCCCATCAAGCCAATGACAGGCGCACCGCCAAAGCGAGTTGTCAGCAGAAAATCGTGGCGAATTCGATTCGCAACTGGCAAGGCTACTTTTACTCCAGAAGCTGCTTCACAGCTAGGAAAACTGATGCAAGACTTGCTCATCGCAGGAAACACGGTTGTTGAGATACATGGCCATACAGACAATGCAGGCAACGCAGATTCAAACATGAAGCTTTCTGAAGCAAGAGCGTTCGCTGTGAAATCTTGGATCGAAAAACGAGCAAGGGTGAACTTCCCTGAAGGGAAAATTCGCATTTTCTCGCACGGCCAAGTGAATCCGGTATCGCCAAACAGCTCCGAAGCAGGAAAGGCGCAGAACCGAAGAGTTGAGATCGTCCTGCGAGCGGGAGACTAGTGAGCGAGGCACCTATTCCAAAGGGAAATTCGCCGGAACCTGAAGCAAGAAAGGTTCGGCGAGTGCCAGTTATTGATTTCATCGGCACTTTTACGCCCAACAAAATTGTCTCGCTCACTACGATCCGAACGGTTGCATTGGTGCAAATCGGTGCGGCTCTGTTGATATGGCTGAATTCGCCTTTCAAAGTGCTCCCGACCCCAATGGAAGTTGGTACCGCACTCCAAACGCTATGGTTGGAAAAGGGTTTAGGGCCGGAACTGATGATCAGTTTCAAGCTCAATTTTCAGGCCCTAATTCTAACTGCCATTCTTTCTCTTGTACTTTCCTATCTAACTGTTTTGCCATTTTTTCGTCCGCTTGTTTCTGCAATGACCAAGGGCCGATTCCTTAGTCTTGCAGGGTTTTCGCTTATATTTATCTTGCTCTTTGGCGGAGGCTATCCGCTAAAGCTTTCGCTTCTCGTCTTCGGAATGACCGTATTTTTCCTCACTTCAATGGCATCTACTGTTGAAGAAATTCCCAAGGAGAAATTTGACCATGCCCGAACTCTGCGGATGGGCGAATGGCGAGTCGTTTGGGAGGTCATCGTTTTAGGAACGGCGGAAAAAGCGTTTGAAGTTATGCGCCAAAACGCCGCAATCGGCTGGATGATGCTTACCATGGTAGAAGGAATCGTTCGTTCAGAAGGCGGCATCGGAACCGTGCTGTTGAGCCAGCAAAAATTCTTTCGCCTACCCGAAATCTATGCCATTCAAATTGTGATCTTGCTCGTAGGAATTTTCCAGGATTATCTGATCGGTTTCGTCCGCAAAATCGTTTGCCCTCATGCCGATTTGAAACTGGATAGGAAGGTGGCATCATGACGAAACATGAACTTCGTCAGGTGCTCTTGAGCGCCAAAGGGATCAACTTGACACTTGGTGGAAATCTGATTCTTCGCGATGTCAACCTCGAAATTCGGAATATTCATCGGGAAGGACATTCCCAGGGACAAGTTGTGGGTTTGCTCGGACCATCTGGCATGGGCAAAACTCGGCTTTTTCGAATCTTGGCAGGCTTAGACGAGCCAGATACTGGCGAAGTATTAGTCGGCAACGCACAAGTTCCGGTCAAACGAGGAATGGTTGGCGTTGTTGCGCAAAGCTATCCGCTTTTCGAGCATCGGACTGTTATGGGGAATCTCGTCCTTTCTGGAAAGCTGGGAAATATGTCCTCAAGTGAAGCGCGAAGAAAGGCGATGGATTATCTCAAACAATTTGCCCTCGAAGACCACGGCAAAAAGTATCCAGTACAGCTTTCGGGCGGGATGAGGCAGCGAGTGGCAATTGCGCAACAATTCATGTGCAGCGAGCATTTCTTGCTCATGGACGAGCCGTTTTCTGGGCTTGACGTCAACGCGATTGATCGAGTCTGCAAGTTCATTCAGGAGGTTGCTGCATCCGATGAATTGAAGACGATCATCGTCGTAACCCACGATATTTCGGCGGCAGTTCAAGTTTGCGACACCATTTGGCTGCTTGGGCGGGATCAAGAGGCGAACGGAACTCCAATCCCAGGCGCGCGAATCCAAAAATCCATCAATCTAATTGAACGAGACCTCGCATGGCACGACACCGTCATTCACATGCCTCGGTTTTCGCAGACTGTACAGGAGATTCGAGACGATTTTTCACGTCTGTAGTTCGTCGAACCGTCGAAGCAAGGTAGATTCATTCTTCCTGGCAAAAAGGATGATTCGAACTCTGCTATGAAGCCTCCTCAAAAACCGAGCAATGTTGGAACTGCCTTTCAAGAGGGCGGGAATATTGTCAGCTTGGCTGGACTCTTTGCCTTGTCCGCTGCCACGCTGAATCCACTTCCGCTACTGGTTGGGCTTATTGCAGAGGCCGTCTATTTGCTATTTGTTCCAGATTCAAAATGGTATAAAGATCGGCTTGAAACAAAATACGATAAGGAGGTTGCGGATCGTCGGGCAAAACTGAAAGAACGTGTTTTCCCGCACCTTTCGAACGGAGAAATTTCGCGATTCAACAGGCTCGAAAAACAGCGCGGCACCATTTCTCCAACTGACGGAGACAAGCCCTACTATCGCGACGTTTTGCGCAAGCTTGATTACTTGCTCGAAAAATTCTTGCTCTTTGCAGAAAAACGGCACGAATTTCATTCATACATTGAATCAATTCTCGAAGAGGTTAGGAGCGCCGAACCTGTTTTTGAAATCGAATCAGGCGTGAAGTCTGGAAAAAAGAAGCGCGTAAAGATCGGTGAATCTCCCGTGATAGATGATTCTCAAAGGTCTGACTACTGGGTGCTTGGTGCAGTCGAAGAGATTCAAGGAAGCTATGCCGAAGACATCGAACAGCTTCATGCTCGGCTGAGCATTGAACAGAATTTGCACAACAAAGCACTTTTCGACAAACGAATCGAAATCGTAGGGCGACGCAGCCAGTATGTCTCCCGCATCGGCGAAATTCTGAGTAATCTTTCCCATCAGATGCAACTAATGGAAGATACTTTTGGCCTAATCAGCGATGAAATTCGGGCTCGATCGCCAGAACAAATCCTTGCCGACATTGACCATGTTGTAAACCAAAGCGACAATCTCAGCGATTCACTGCGTGAACTCGCGCCGTTTGACGAAATGAACATCGAAGTTGGAGCAGATCGGTTGTATAATCTGCCGTAGGTTCAAAATATGCCCATTCGCGACACACTCAGAAAAGCGGCGAGCTTGTTCGTTGAAATGCCTCCCGCCGAAAAAGCTCCAGCAGCTATTGCGACGATGTCCGACGCTGAATTTTTGGCTTCCTTGCCAAAAACTGCCGCTGCCTCGCCACCAAATGCAAAAACTGTTGAGCAAATTGTTCGTGAATCACCTGGCCCAAATCTAGATGAAATCAAGCCGCAAGTCCAGGAACAGCCTGCAAATGTGCCCGTTCTATTGGAAAACGGAACACTTTCATATTCCGCAATTTACCAGATGGCGAAGCTGCCAAACGAGCCGTTTACCGCAGAAAACGTGATTGAGCTCTTGGCGCAGCTTCCGGCAGAACTGCCGATCCAAGCGAAGCGGGCTACGTTGAAGATTACGCTCGAGGCGATGTCAAAGACAAGCGGCGCAAGTACGGAAAAAGTAATCGCAGATGCAAGTCGGAAACTGGCAGCACTGGCTTCTTACGCGGAAAGTTATCAGGCTCAAGCTGACAAGTTTGTCGGTTTGGCTTCGACGGAAATTCAAAAGCTAGAGGAGCAAATTTCGGAACGGAAACGGTCTATCGAAGAAGCCAAAACGAAGGCACAACAAGTGGCTTCAGGTTGCAAGGCTGAAGCTGATCGCCTTGACGATGTACTGGAGTTTTTCACGATGGACGTTGCGCCTTCAAAGTTTGCGCCGTAATCCTTGTTGCGGGTTAACCTCTTACCCTTCTTCAACGAAACCCTGATTCGTTTTCTTCTCGTGAATGAGAATCGAACCTACGAAGAACGTAATCGAAGCGATTGCCATCGGATACCAAAGTCCCGCTAACTTGTTTCCTGTCGCCCCGACCATGGCTGTTCCAATTAGCGGCACAAGTCCACCAAATACGCCATTTCCGATGTGATATGGAAGCGACATGGACGTGTACCGAATCTTGGTCGGAAACATTTCAACCAGAAACGCTGCTATCGGCCCATAAACCATGGTCACGAACACGACTTGAATGAAAACTAGAAAAACCAAAGTCCAATAGGCGGTCGAATCCGGCGTAATTTGTATCTGAGGCTTCACTTTGTCGGATGGTGTCGGCGGATCTTTGCGCGTGATCTTGAATTCCGCATTGACTCCGGTTGACACATTCCAGGTCGTTTCCTTCTTCGAAACTGGGTCAATCACTGTTTCAACTTTTGGAGCTGACATAGTAAACGAATCAAGGGATGGAATCGTTTTCTGCATTGCCGTATAGATCGGCATATACGCCAAAACCGCAATCAAGCAGCCAGCCATCATAATTTTCTTGCGCCCAATTCTGTCGCTCAAGAATCCAAATAGAATGAACAATGGAGTCCCAAAAACAAGTGCCCATGCGATGATCTTGTTCGCCGAGGCGCTCTGCACGTTCATGACGGTTTGCAAAAAGTAGAGCGCATAGAACTGGCCGGTGTACCAAACTACGCCTTGCCCTGCCGTTGCGCCAAAGAGTGCAATGAGGACAAGCCTGCGGTTTTCGGGAGCGACAAAACTCTCTCGAAGCGGATTCTTGCTAATTTCGCCCTTGTCTTTGGTTCTTTGAAACAGTGGCGATTCTGCCATTTTTCGCCGGATCACATAAGAAATCACAACAAGAACGCTCGAAAGAAGGAACGGAATTCGCCATCCCCAAACGTTGAAGTCCGCCTCTCCTAGCATAGACCTTGTTGCCAAAATTATCAAGAGCGAAACAAAAAGCCCAAGGGTCGCCGTTGTTTGTATGAAGCTTGTATAGAAGCCTCGTTTGCCATCAGGCGCGTGCTCTGCCACATAGGTTGCTGCTCCACCGTACTCGCCGCCCAAAGCTAATCCCTGAATCAGCCTCAAAATGAGCACAATAACTGGCGCGAAGTAGCCGATTGAATCGAAGCCAGGAACCAAGCCGATAGCAAATGTCGCAAGCCCCATCATGAGCAATGTGAGCATAAACGTGTGCTTTCTTCCGACCAAGTCGCCCATTCGTCCGAAGAAGATCGCGCCAAATGGGCGCACGATGAATCCTGTTGCAAAAGTTGCGAGCGTTACGATGAGCCCAAGCCC
>JANNQV010000009.1:0-1684 GCA_031400935.1 Armatimonadota bacterium | reverse complement strand
GGTGTACGCAAGCCTCACGGTTCGTGAGCACCTAGTTTTGGCAGGAGAGCTTCGCGATATTCCGCCTGAAGCAGAAAAATGGATCGAAAGAATTGGGCTTCAAGATGCAGCAGATCGCTACGCTGGGCAGCTTTCTACTGGTATGCGTTCGCGCCTGAAATTGGCTTTGGCGGCGCAGTCTTCACCCAAACTATTGCTCCTCGACGAACCAAGCGCAGGTCTAGATGAGGAAGGGCGGGAGCTGGTCTTAAGTTTGGTAAAGGATCAACTTGAACATGGTGCTGTTGTTCTGGCAACGAATGATTCTCAGGAAATCGCGATGGGGACGCATGAATTGAGGATTGGGTGACATACGATGAGAGTGAAATGGGTAACAGCAGATGAACTGAGCAAACCAAGCCTTTCTCATGAGAATTGACTTCGAAAATGAATCATATAGGCTTGCTGATTACGGACATGTGATTGGGGACTATGACCCGGAAACTGCACTTCAGTTGTTTCGTGAAGCGATTATTTTGGACCCTAACGCCTCGCGCCCCCTCTACTTTTATGGCAATCTCGAAATGCAACGTGGCAACATTCCCATAGCCGTTAAATTTCTTCAGAAGAACTTTGCAATGGAGCCGCGCCATGCGCCTTCCCTTGAAATGCTGTTGAAGGCGACCATCAAATACCACCAATTCAAGCGTGCACGAACTCTCATTGATCAACACGGCAAAATTCTGCATATCATATATCAGCATTCAGGGCTTTATGTGGCTACGATGGCACTAACAAGAAACCTCGGAGTTCCAACCATTCCACCTAAAGCCTTGAAATCTTGCTCCAAGATTCTTCTCAATTGTTGTTGCACTTTGTCCAAGGAAATCAGGGATCAGGCCGTTGAGAACAAAGTGTCATTCAAAACAAAAAGGAAGCCGCTAACAAGAAAAGAGGCTAAGAAGCTGCTGATTCAGTTGGTCTGATCATTTTTCGAACAACTTACGGATTCCCATCAACCCAGGAATTCGGGATTGGCACTTGACCGCGAGAATCGTGTAACAATCCCGCCAATCCCATCGGGATTGAGTATGTCAGCCCCACATTGATTTGCCACAACGAATCAATGTGGGGTTTGAATGGAGGTGATTTTCAACCCTGCAAGGGTTGCGCAACATGAAATTTCGGAAAGTTTTTACACAACCACTTCAGGGTTGGACAATTGGTGCCCTATAGCCCAGGGTTCCCCGCCTTAGTTGCGGGGAACCCTAGGCTGACATACGAAATCCCTTCAGGATATGCGACTTCAAGAGAGTGAAATTCGTCGACCTTTTTGGCGTTTGGACTCTTCGACTACAAAGGAGGAAAGTTGGCGGCCTCAAAAGTTCGTCTAACTCTCTACTAGAACCCTAACCTCAACTCCAAATCAAGCCCGCTCGACTTGTACATTCCGCTAGGATTCCCGTCCAGATTCACCACATTGCGATACTTGTACGAACTGACCAGCGAAACGCCTTGCCAAAGCTGATAAACGTGAGAAAACTCAAAAGCCTCGTCATCCTGCGGCAAAAATCCGGTCGAATGGCCGAACCGATACACCGCCTGGAGCCTTTGTTTTTGGCTGAGGTTGTAGCCAATAGCAAAGTCAAAACCGACATTGTTTTGCGCGAAGTCGCTTGTTCCACCAGCCAAAAGGTAGCTGACT
>JANNQV010000008.1:0-30939 GCA_031400935.1 Armatimonadota bacterium | reverse complement strand
GTAAAGAAGCATCGCGACCAGCAGCGCGCAAGCCGTAGAAAGCATCCATTTCCTTTCGCAACCATTGTCGGCTATACGTCAGCAGGGAAATCAACC
Organism: Armatimonadota bacterium; assembly: GCA_031400935.1. GTDB lineage: Bacteria > Armatimonadota > Fimbriimonadia > Fimbriimonadales > Fimbriimonadaceae > JANNJE01. Next base: position 30,843 of record JANNQV010000008.1, on the reverse strand, counting down.
TTGATGAACCGGATAGCAGGAACAGAGCTTCTGGCAGATGCAATGCCATTCGCGACTCTCGACCCAACAACTCGGAAAATTGACCTGCCAGATGGTTACGCGCTTTTTCTTACCGATACGGTTGGCTTCATCCGCAACTTGCCGACTCACCTTGTAAACGCTTTTCAATCCACTCTGGAAGAGGCGACTTTTGCCGACATCATTCTTCATGTGGTAGATGTGGGGCATCCGGCTTGGGAAATGCAAATGGACTCAGTAATCGAAACCCTAGCCGCACTTGATGCAACCAATCAGCCCGTAGTAACGGTTTTCAACAAAATTGACCTTGTCACTGATCCGTTTCTCCTTCGAACTCTGATAGCCGAATTCCCCGATTCTGTCGCCATTTCTGCAACCACAGGGAAAGGCATGAACGACCTGATGGCAGCTTTGGTAAAGCAGGTCAAGATGCTTTTAGGGTCTGTGACGGTGCTTTTGCCCTACTCCCACTCGCAGCTTCTTCAAGAGTGTTACGACTTCGGCAGGGTGTTAAAGATGGAATACCGAGAAGATGGGATTTTTGTGGAAGCAGAGCTGATTGAGGAAATGCAGGAAAAGTTGAAGGGGTACTTAGTGAATTAGGAATTACGAATTACGCAGGTTCACCCGTCGATTGCCAATGACCTGCCCTGGCTAGTCGTTTGAAATGAATGACTCGATCCTAGTGATCATGGGTTTATCATTCTCTCGCACAAACCACGCGATAGCGGCGACTGACTCCGGCTTCTTCGACTTGTCGATTGCAACATATCGCGGTTTGCCGGACTTCGCCCGTTCTAGAGCGTGCGAATGAACGTAAACCCAGAACCAAGCATAAGTTTGATTGCCCTTGGCTGCAGTGCCTGTTCCCATACTGAAGTAGCCTCTTTCGGGGTGGAAACTTTAAGCGCCCAGGCTGCCCAAGAGTTCTTTCTTCGATTGCGAATAGCGGGTGGTCACAACTTTGCCGTCGTGTTCCACGGCCTTAATAACGAACTCCACTTTCTTCGTGTCGCTGAGTAGGCTTGCTAGCTTGCCAGCATCCGCAGATCGGATTTGAGCCGTAATGTCCTTTAGCTCTTTCTCGGTCAAAGTTGCGTATGGGACTTCAGTGCGGTCTTGCTCTGCGGCAGTTGCTGCGTTTTGTATGCGGAACATGACCAGCGAGAGCATCCAGACCGGTAACGCCGCAACTACTGCGGCTTTGGATAAGGATGACTTCATTCTGCGTCCTTCACCTCATTTTCCACCCGATCGACAGGTTTATCTGACTTCGAAACAACCACAACGTTCCTGGCAAGTGTCTTGAAGCGATCACCGTTGGGTTGAACCACCGTGATCGTCACATGGCCTGTCTTGCTGGTGTTGATGTCTCGAACGATGCCCGATTTGCCAACATGAACGCCGCCAATGACCTGGCATTGATCTCCGTCGTTCAGATTGCTCGTGATCACGGCCCAATTCTACTCACTTCTAACCTGTTCACTGCCAATCTCGTTCCTCGTTTGACAGTGCCACCCACGAAAAGCAATTACAACTTAACCCTCTCACCCGTCGTGCTCATAGTCCAATTCTACTCATTAGTTGCTTCTTCACCGCGATCTTCGCCCCACAGATGGAACGCACAAGAGAAAACTTACATTTCAGCCTTGTCGCGAGTCCGTGCCTTTGGGATTTCTGTCCATTTAGTGACAATCTTGTTTCCTCTCCTCAGCACAGTTAGATTCCGCTTACTTGTTTGGCACCAGATATCGCTCGCCCCCTTACCATTTTGAACTTGGACAATGTTTCTGCTAGGGTCAAGGGTGAATGTAATTGGAGTTCCTGCGCTTTCGAGTGATTTATAGCTTGTACCTTTGATTATCGTAAGTCCATTAACCTCTGAAACGCACTGGCCATAGATCCTATCAGTTTCCGTAATCGCAAGGTTCTGCCGCGCTAAGTAACTAGTGAGTGGTTCGATCTTTTTGCGACCAAAATCTGCGATATAGAGATCCCACATCGTGCCGTCTGTAAATGCATTTCGACCAATGAGGGCAAGGTTCGATGAAATTATTCGGATGAAAAGAGAATGAAGTTCTTCATCAGGAATATAGCCTGAGAATTTGCTTGCAACGGATTTCTTGCTAATCCACTCTAAGCTCTGATTTATTCCTGCCTTAGTGCCGAAATGTTTCATGGAAACTGCACCAAAGTCACTTTGATGAGTCAATTCAACCGATTTCTGATCTTTTCCATGTTCTCTAACATCCCCAAGAAGCCACATGTTACTTAGCCTGGATTTACTCAGGCGTGAACCCATGACATATTGGCTAGTTCTGACATCGAGCGAGAACAGTTTTTGTTGGTCGTTAGTTAGAACTGTCACAACGGATTCGTTGCTTGACCATTGAATATAACTTGAACCTAAGTTGCCTTTTCCAGGAATCTGCCTCAGAGCCTTCTCTGTACCAAGCATAATGAGGTCCCCATCAACGGCAACTACATTCTTAAGCCGCTTGGATATTGAAAACCCTTGTACTGGTACGAGGTTTCGTTGGGGCAACTCTTCTTTAGCTGATATATTCAGATTACTTAACAGGACAAAACTGAACAGCAACAATGACATGACTTCACAACAATTCCTAGGGCTGAGCTGGACACCTGCCGTTGCCCATCAAAATCCTCATTCTCTCTTGTATTTCCATCCAGCTTTAACAAGTTCAGTCTTCTCTTTAACCGTTATCAAGTAGGGAAATGGAGTATCAGGAACTGTCCCATTCCAGTTATACTCCGGCCACGGTGAATCATAAGACAGCTTCTTAGTCTCAGTGCCATCTGGCAGGACATACCAGTAAACAAAAGCTGGTTCCGCAGGTGGGGAAAACATATATGCAGCAACACCCCTTTTATCCTTGAGTCCTGCTTTGACTCGAGCTGAAACCGGGCCAGCAACTTGGAGGCCGCGGTTATAGAGGATCTTTTCCAATGTCCCGCTTGATGGGGGCAGGGACTTAGGTTTTTTGTAAGCTAGCTGTACCTTCCATTCGAAAACTATGTTTGATCCCCATTTGTTCATTGGATTTCGCCTGTACTCGAGTGCAAGCCAGTACTTTCGCTTCTCAGGTGGATCGGCACCAGTTGACATTTGTAGGTAATACCGACTGAGAAAAGTTCCGGCAGCGAAGAAAATCTCTGTTGGAGGTGATTCCCTACTTGAATGAGCGTTCCAAATGGGATCGTAGTCAGGGTAGTTAAGGTCGAATGGAGGGTTGATCGAATGATTGTCGCCAAAATCTGCCCTATGACGGCCGATAATCATGAATTCATCGCGCTTTTGTTGCTGAGGCAACGATGTTGCAATGAAGAACAAGGTAGTTAACGTGATCATGGTGTGCCTGTATCTTTGTACGTGTTAAGACGCCAGAATCTACATTCTATTTCACGATAGTTCACGGTGGGAGAGAATATTATTGAATTCGAATCTGCTTACCTCGTACCTAAGCCCATTTCTTTCCACGTGATAGTTCGACTAGGTGCTTTATTGTAATTCTTCCAAATTCTTATGTCTACTGAACCAAACACCCAAATCTCTCCTTTGCTGGACCAATCAACATGAAGCAGCTCCTTGGTCGGATCGAATTTGATTTTGAGTGGTCGCAGTGAAAGCTTTCCATCACTTAATTCGACAACGCCAACTTCGCTCAGCCCATTGACAAGAAACTTAGCTCCCTTTGGAGTGCCGTGAGCTCGAACAACCGAAAAGAAGCGATTACCCTCTGTTACCTTTAGTTCTTGTTTGATTTCAAATTTCTTTCCTGTTACGAGAAGGGCATTCACTGAACTAGAGCCATCTGCCTGACAAAATATCACAGTCTCATCGAGACCGGTTTTGTATGCAGCAAAAGGGAATTTTTGGGCGATCTTGATTGGCAATTTGGACACAATTACTTTGCTGCCGCTTTCTACGATGGTATCCATGGGTAGTCGGTACGATTGGATGTCACTTGACAAATCACTTGATCGGCCAAGAAAAACGGGCGACCATTTTGACAATGTGTCAAGAGTTGGGAAAACGGTTACTCCTTTAGTGTCCTCAATTGGCTCTAGCGTGGATTTGGTCAATCGAAAAAGTCGATTTGATCCCTGGATCCCCTGGAAGGCAATTGTGCCGTCAAAACCAAGTTCTAAGTCAGGAACCTTCTTACCATTCAGGACAATTGGAGTTGCTTTACGTATGGGCTCCTCGTAATATTGCCATTCACCTCCACCGTAAATGTAAAGCCCCCTTGATGCTACTAGTACCCGTTTAGCCGCGATACCAGGGAATAGTTGAGGCGACCGGCTGTTTGGGCTGATATGAAACAACTTTCCAGTACAAACGTAAAATCCCCCTGAATTGGAAGGTGCAATGCAGTTGACCTCAACTCGCCCAAGGGCCGATGCGAGAGCTAGTGTTAGGATTGAGACTATCATGATTCACCAGGTTTCAAAAGGGATGCAACCTTATTCTATCGTATGGTCGATCCTTGACCGATGATTGAGCCACCGTGCGAAAACCTCAAAGGGAATCTACTTTCGAGCCTGGAGCGAGAACTTCGTTGGTGAAGTCAAGGGTCCACTCGCCGCCTCGCATCGCGAATGGCAGTTTGTGAAAAGAACCATCGGGCACCACTGGGAAATTGGTTGTATCTCCTGATCGTGGCACGGTTGGCGGAAGGCAAAGAGAAACGCAATGCACCGAAGAAATTGTTCATCAGTTGAACAGTCTGTATAATGGAACTGCGATGTTAAGCCTTCTCGCACTCGTATTCACTTCTCACAGCCTAGGGGAGACAAAACCCCAAGTTGCTGAAGTGCCAAGCCGGATTCCGATCCAAGGGTACATGCCCTCTCACCTCCCAATCGTCCTTTCCAAGCTTGCGCCAAAGAGTGTTAACGCACAGACATCTTCAATCCGTGGATTTCGATCTATTGCTTTGGATTGGGAAGTGAAGAAAACTCAAGATGCAGTAACTGCCGAATTGGGAGAGGGTTACGATTCAAAGGGTTTTGGTCATTCGGATACAGGTGGTAGGTGGAACACTTTGCATCTCTCAGATCGCACCATTACGATCTATACGCAGCCAGGACGTCTGGTTCCGGCTCCCAGCCCCTTTCCCAATCAACGTGCTGCAGCGTACGTTGATCGAGATACATATACACACGTTTCAATTTTCGAATGGCCGCTTGTCGTGGGTCCGACTCCCAGCAATTGGCCCGAGAAGGCGAAGAACGCAATTCCCATGCCCGCGAATGCGCCTAGTATCCCAATCGCCGAAATTCAACGCGTCCCGGAAGTGATCTCCTATAATAATTTGATAGATATTGGTGAGTACTATAACTTCACGTGGTACGTTAAGGAGCACAAGGCGACTGCGTATCCGCGTTGGACTGAGATTCTAGAAAAATCCGGCAATTGGGACATTCAGAGACATGTAAACGGTACAACCTTTTGGTCAAAGAAGGGCAAGCCATACATACAAATTTTCTTTCAAAACTACGATAGTAATAGCTTGCCAATACCAAAGGATTGGTGCTCGGTGAACATGTCGTGGCAAGTCAAAGCTCCGTAGGCAGCTCTATGTCCACAATTATTTGGAGTGAATGAAATGAACTGCGTGTTCAAAGTTCGACAGGCAGTTCGAGCTATGTTCTTGTTTACTGTTGTTGTATCGAGCGCGCATGCCTGCCCCCAAACCAAAACTACTTACGTGCTGAAGGTCAAGCCGATAACACCTGTTCGGCTATCAAGTGCGGAGTTAGAGTCGGTTTAAGCTCGGCTAAAGACAGCTAAAGCTAAGAGTATTGCTCCTTATGTGAGTCAACAGCGAAAGGTTACTTTCACCGCCGCATACTATCAAGATCGGCGCTTAATTCGAAACACCTTTGGACAATCAAAAGGAGAATTCCTACACAGTTTTGAAGGATACCGATTTCTTCCTGGTCCAACAGCTGGATTCGCCGCTCCATACTCCGATGTTAAAGGAAACATAGTTTTTGCATGGTTCTGGCATCACTTATCGACATTGCCAATGGTTCTCGAAATGAAGAACGGAAAGCCGCGATATTGCCTCATTGATGCGACGCAGAAACCCAAATACCGTATGAGGGCATCAATAACTTTCTTCAAAGAGAAAGGACAGATTCGAATTGCTGAGATTGAGTCATTTATTGACCCGATTCACTAGCTCGTGCACAGGCTATCTTTCAGTCTTTTCGACGAGTGACCTGGACATAGTGCCACCCGGATCACGATCTGCCAGCCTCACCCGTCGAGCAACCGAATCGTAACAGTGCAAAATGAGCTACGGCTCACGTTGGCGCCACATGATTCGAAGCGAAACAAGGATTAGGCAAATACCAACTACCATCACCGCCGCAGATCTCATCCAATACAATCCAAAACTTGGCCCACCAATATGAGCCGCACCCAGTCCATAGAGCACGAAACCCAACACGAGAACCACGAAAGCTAATAGGTTCTTTGCGATTGGAGCCATGTACATATACTCTGCCGCGCAGCGTTTCTTCACAAGCCATCTCGCTTCCGGTGCCTGAACCTTACGGGAAGATGCCGCGCATTGTCGTTGCATCAACGACTCGCCTCACGCCAATAATCATCGCAGCAGTACGCATATCGGTTTTATGGGACTGCATCGTGTCCCACACCTGCGCAAATGAGCGAGACATGTGCCTTTCAAGCTTTTGATTGACTTCATTTTCTTCCCAAAAGAAGTTCTGAAGGTCTTGAACCCACTCAAAATAGCTACAGATGACTCCACCAGAGTTGGCTAGGATATCAGGCACAACAAGAACTCCTCTATCTGAAAGAATCGAGTCGGCTTCATTAGTTGTTGGGCCGTTTGCGCCTTCGACAACGATTTTTGCTTTGATATCGTTAGCGTTCTCGGCAGTTATTTGAGCCTGAATTGCTGATGGCATGAGTACGTCGCATGGCAGAGCCAATAGCTCAGAATTCGAAACGACCGTCGCGTCTTTGAAATTCATGATTCCGCCATCCATTCCGCTGTACTTGTGATAAAGGTCATGGATTGGGAGGCCGTTTTCGTTATAGATGGCTCCCTTTGCATCGCTCACAGCAACGACTATCGCGCCCTCTCGTTCGGCGAGCATGGCCGCAATTGATCCCACGTTTCCAAATCCTTGAACAACAACTTTGGAACCTGAAAGAGTGGTTCCAAGTCGCTGGCATGCTTCCAATGCGCTAACTACGACGCCACGCCCAGTAGCCTCAACTCGCCCCTGTGAACCGCCAAGTGCAATCGGTTTTCCGGTCACTACGCCCGGCGTTGTATATCCGGCTTGCATAGAGATTGTGTCCATGATCCAAGCCATGGTTTGCGGATTGGTACCTATGTCTGGCGCGGGAATATCGCCTCGTTCTCCGATAACGATGTTGATCTCAGTGGCATATCGGCGGGTCAGCCTTTCAATTTCTCGTTGGCTTAGGGTCTTAGGGTCAACTTTGACCGAACCCTTCGCGCCGCCATAAGGAATATCGGCAACAGCGCATTTCCAAGTCATCCACATAGCAAGAGCGGTTGTTTCATCCACATCAACGTCGGGATGGAAGCGAATGCCGCCTTTAGTGGGTCCGCGCGACGTGTTATGCTGAACTCGATAGCCTTCAAAAACGTGGACGGAACCGTCATCAAAGACAACCGGGAAATGGACGATTAGTTGCCTTTTGGGTTGCGCCAAAACGGCATGCATTCCCTCGTCAAGGTTAAGGTGCTGGGCAGCATGGGCGAGTTGATTTCGCGCCATCTGCAAAACATTGATATGCTCGCTCATGAATTTTCCTTACTTGGTTTCGTCATCGAAACGCTGGGTCTAAAAATCGTTTCAAAAGTGCATACAAAGGCAGTATTAGTACTCCGTTGTACAGCGCCGAGAGAATTGTAGCCCCCAAGTAGCTTGTAATGCCGGGGGGTGCGGCAACAAACATAAAGAGGAGGCGGGCAAGAATTGTCCCGAAAAAGCCTGTAGCAAACATTACAGGAACGTTTGGGGTTACTCGATTGTCGTTAATCCAAGCTAAAACGAAGCCAGAGATTGTATACGAAACTACACATTGCCATAAGTTTGCACCGATGGTGCCGCCATATCCAATTGCAAGAAAAAATCCAAAAACCGCCGCCTGAACCCGTGAAAGTGCTGGGCAAAATGCGAGCAGAACGATTAGTGGGAAATCGGGAAGTGCTCCAAAGAGAGCGATCCGCGGTGCGACAGATACTTGCAGGCAAATTGCTGACCAGCCCAAGATAATTGCAACGATTATGTTTAGCCGAGAATTCATCGCAAGACGTACACCTCGCGTATGTCACCAATGCGAACGTACGGAAACACTTGGCATTGCAATGCCCCATATTCCTCGTCAGTTTCTCGAAGAGAAACGATGCCAATGGGGATTCCGCCGGGTATGAGTTCGCCTAAGCCCGATGTCATAACAACGTCGCCAGGTTTGACTGTGCTCTTGATGTCCGAAATTTGCAGGATCATCTTGTTTGTGGATTCACCGCGAATAATGCCAAACGGCTTCGGTTGGCGATTTACAACTGCGCCGACTCGAAGCTGCGGGGAAGAAATCAGTACAATTTGTGCCGAATTTGCGGAGACCGTTTGAACGGTGCCAACGAGTCCCTCTGCTGCTACGACAGGAAGGTTGGGTTTGATTCCATGGTTTGATCCACGGTTGATTGTCACGCGGTTTTCTAACGGGGCATACATGATGATCTGTGCTGGAATCCGCTGCTTTCCATTCGTGGGAGGCAAATTGATCAGCTTTCGTAGCTGGTCGTTCTCTTGTTTGTAGAAACGAAGCTGTTCCGTATACAGTTGTGCTGCGGTTTCGAGCTGCTTCAACCGCCGGTTTTCCTCAAACAAGGATTGAGAATTTGAAATGCCTGCAAAAAAGTTGCTTGTAGAAATTGTGAGATTCGTCAGGAGATTACTGCCAGGATGGATAACGGCTTGTGCGATACGAGAGACCAAATCTACCGAGCCAGAATTACGGGCAACGGTTTGCATTCTCCCAATAATAGTGCCGCAGACGATGAGTCCGATCAGAATTGCAAAGTCTCGTGCAGCATTCGGTCTTACAGCTTTGATGATTTCTCCAGCATTCGACGAAGCTGATCATCTTCACGCATCGCTTCGACGACCATTCCTGTTCCCATTGCAACGCAGCTAAGTGGGTCGTTCGCTATAATAACTGGCATACCTGTTTCTTGTGAAATCAGCCTGTCTATGCCTCTAAGAAGTGCTCCGCCGCCAGCAAGGACAATTCCATGATTCATGCAATCCGCCGCCAATTCTGGCGGGGTGGCTTCTAACGTGAGCTTTACTGCATCAACAATTGCGTTCAACGGTTCTGAAATGGCAATTCTGATTTCTTCGCTTGTGATAGTTGCTTGTTTCGGCAAGCCTGTGATCAGATCACGTCCCTTAACCGTGATTTCCAGTTCTTGAGCAAGTGGGAAAGCTGATCCTATTTCGATCTTGGCTTGCTCTGCCGTTCGATCTCCTATGAACAAGCTGTACGCTCTACGCACATAAGCTGTTATTGCTTCGTCAATTTCGTCTCCAGCAACGCGAATCGAGCGAGAGTGCACGATTCCAGCCAATGAAATCACCGCAACTTCGGTTGTGCCACCTCCGATGTCAACGATCATCGAACCAATAGGTTCAATAATTGGCAATCCAGCACCAATTGCTGCCGCCATCGGCTCTTCAATGACGTAAGCTCTGTGCGCTCCAGCCTTTTCTGTTGCTTCAATTACGGCTCTACGCTCGACTTCAGTCACGCCGCTCGGAATTCCGACAACCACTGTATGCCAAGCAAAGAGCCTTCGCGAAACCTTGCCGATAAAATATCGGAGCATCTTTTCGGTCTGATCAAAATCTGCAATCACGCCATCTTTCAGAGGGCGTATGGCTACGATGTTAGCCGGCGTTCTGCCCAGCATTCGCCTGGCTTCCTCTCCGACTTGAAGCACCTCGCCAGTATCTTTGTTGATTGCGACTACGCTCGGTTCACGAAGCACAATGCCTTGGCCGGCAACGTGAACCAGTGTATTGGCAGTGCCAAGATCAATTCCGATATCACTACCGAATCGGGAGCTGAAATTCCGAAAAAATCCGGCTTTGTGGTTATTCTTCATCGGAACCATAATCTCCAGAAGTTAACCGTTTTGCTAAAGTCTCTTGCGAAATTGCTGAAAGCACAACGGCATCGCCTGTTGTGAATACTATTGACTTGGTCTTTCGACCATGAGTGGCGTCAATCAGGTTGCCGGATTTTCGCAAAGATTGAATCAAACGCCGAATTGGGGCCGACTCGCTGCTAACAAGAGCAACAATTTTGTCGGTGAGTACGTAATTGTAAAATCCTACGTTAAGGACAGGAGGTGTCGCCATGGCGTTGCATCTGCAATTGGCAGACACCCATAGTGTGGCTTAGATTGAGCTTAGATAGCAAGAAGCCGTCTGATAAATTTCAGACGGCTTCAAATTGGATGTTTTGACGTTTTACGTCTGGTTTACTAGCCGCCCAAGACAGTTCCAGACAGCCCTGGTTTAGTGCCAGCACCCGCGCCGCCACCACCACCGCGACCGCCAAATCCAGCGGAAGCAGAAGCTGTTGATGCACCAGCACCAGCGCCGCCGCCAGACGCATTTGGTAAAGCGTTTGCCATTACTACGTCGCCCGTCGGCAATTGGGGTGGAGCCACTACAACAGCTTCAGGCTGCGGTGGCATAACCGGGACCGGCTTCGTAAAATAAAATGCAGCCAGAGTTCCGATTGCCAGAACTGCGGTCACAATCATGACGATCATATCGTTTTGATTTTTCAATCCATAAACCTCGCTATCTGTTAGACGATACCACGGAACCGATCCGTTACATCTGATTTTCGGCAATTAATGTCGAAAATGTCGAACACCTGTAAAGACCATTGCAATTCCTAATTCGTTCGCAGCTTCGATCACTTCTGAATCTTTTTTGCTGCCGCCGGGCTGAATGATAGCGGAAATGCCCGCATTTGCGGCGGTTTCGATGCTGTCAGGAAACGGGAAGAACGCATCGCTCGCCAAAACTGCACCGCTTGCGCCGCTTCCGGCTTGCCCAATTGCGAGCCTCACACTTTGTACTCGGTTCATTTGCCCTGCACCGACTCCCAAAAGTCTATTTTCAGTTCCGACAACAATTGCATTCGATTTGACATGGGGAATGATTGCCCAAAGAAACTTTATTGCTTGACTCTGGTTTTCTGTTGGCTGCAACAATGTAACAACTTCCCAGTTTTTTTGGCTCGGTTCCTCATCAGAATCTTGAACCAGATATCCGCCTCGAATGGATCTGATCGTTTGGTAACTCGTTTTAGAGGCGATGTCTGCTTCCAAGAATCTAACATTTTTTGTCCAGGCGGCGCCTTTTAAGAATTCTTCGCCTAATTCGGGATCGGACCATCCCTCGCTGATGATTACTTCGAGAAAGTTCCCCTTGTCGGTCAGCGCTTCAACTGCCGAGTGATCTAATTTGCCGTGGAATGCCACCACACCGCCAAACGCCGAAATGGGATCGGTTTCTTTTGCAGAGCGGTAGCTTTGACCCAGATTCGACCCAATTGCAACACCGCAAGGATTGCCGTGCTTGAAAATCGCGCAAGCGCCAATCGGCAGGTCGCTGACCAGTTCCCAAGCCGCCTCTGCATCCAGCCAGTTGTTGTAGCTAATTTCTTTGCCCGAACTTAGCACGGCTGGACGCAAGCTATCGGATTTGGTCAAAGGATCAAGATATCTCGCCCCCATTTGGTGCGGGTTCTCGCCATATCGAAGTTCGCGATTGTCCCATTGCATTCCGACGGTTATGGTTTCGGGCCAACCCGCTTCACCAGAATTCGAAGTCAAAAACCTCGAAACCATGGAATCATAAAAAGCGGTGTGTCGAAATGCTTTGGCGGCAAGCTGATGCCTCTCTTCAAAAGTAGTTCCAACTTCGACAGACCTCAAAACAGAATCATAGTCTTTTGGGTCAACGACGACTGTTACATTCGCAAAATTCTTGGCGCCGGCACGAATCATCGCAGGTCCGCCGATGTCAATTGACTCGATCGCCTCGTCAAGCGAATGCGGCTTTGAAATCGTGTCTGCGAATTGATAGAGGTTCACGCATAAGAGTTCAATCGCCCCGATCTCATGCTCTGCCATTGCTGTTCGATGCGAATCAAGCCGCAAGTCGCCAAGCAATCCTCCATGAATCTTCGGGTGGAGTGTCTTAACTCGGCCGTTTAGTATTTCAGGAAAGCCCGTGATTTTCGAAACGTCTGTGACAGACAATCCTGCTTCGCGAAGGGTTTTCGCTGTCCCGCCAGTTGAAAGCAATCTGAAATCAATAGCGACGAGTCGTTTTGCGAGCTCGACAATTCCAGTTTTGTCGGTGACAGAAAGAAGGGCAGTCCGCATTAACGCCGGATTCCACCAGTTGTGCGAGTTGTGGGATTGCCGCCGCCGCCCGTAGTTGAGGCCGGGTCGGTTGAAGGATCAATTGTTGCAGAAGGCTTGACTACGACACGCATCTTCTTAATCGCAGTCCTCCCTTGGCTATCAAATGCCGTGATCGTGAAGTCCGTAGTCTTGCTCACTATAAAATCGCGTGATCCCGTGGATTCGGTGACTTCCACTTTTTCTGAGTCAGCGACAATTTCAATGCGAACCGCGTTCGTGGTTCGCCAGGAAACTGTGATGGTTGCTATCTCGCCTTCTACCTTGTCTGGAGTCGCTTTGAATTCATCAATTCGCGGCAATGTAGCGTCATTGACAGAAACCGTAACAGATTCGGTCACGGTTTTCCCAGCCGAGTTTTCAGCCACAAGTTTGTAGACAATTGAGCCTGCCACGTCTGCAGGAATGACAATTGTATCAATTTTTGTGTCAAGAATTTGGCCTGGAGGCGACAAGGTCAGTTTTACGACATCCTCGCTCACCCGATAGCGAATCGTCAGTTTCTCTCCTTTGTCAACTGTTTTTGGCGAAATCGAAAAAGTTTCAATTTTGGGATCGGGAACGATGGGTTTTTCGCTAACCCTTAAGTCTGCGGTCAGGCTTTCGCTTTGCTTTCCATCACGAATAGCAATCGCTTCAACTGTTCCACTTGTCGAAGCCGTAAATTCATGATTTCCATTTTGTTCTGGGCCGTCAACGAGGGTTTCTGAACCCAATTTGATTCGAACTCTTGATGCATTATTGGCATTCCAGCGCACCATTACGGTGTCTCCCGCGAATACATCGGCCCTGCTCAATCGAAGAAAAGCCATTTCGGGCGGCTTAGGAATCAGTGCGAGCCAACCGAAGAAGATTGCTAAAATCGCTAACAAAAGCGCGAAATTACCGGGAGAAAGAAACGCTTTTTGCTCCAATTGGGCTTGCGAAGTACAAACTAATGAAGAATTATCTGTCCCTCGACATCCGATTGAAAATCCATGAAGCCGAGAAGTTGCCAGGATTCTTGTTTTCGAAGGTTCTGCCAAAACTTCGACATTTTTGGTTTGCCCAGGCCCGAGCGCAATTTGCTCCTGGTCAAACGTATAGATGAGCTCGTCTTCTGGGTCATTTGCGAAGAGTTGCAAGGACTGCTCGCTATTTCCCAAATTCATTACCGTTATCTCGAAACTGTTTTCTTTTCGAGTGGGTGAATACATTCCCTTTTTGGGTGAAATCTCCATGCTGAGCGAATGAAACGGCTTGATCGCCAGCATTGCCTGAAGCCCACGAGATTCTCCTGACTCCAAACTCCGAATTCGAACAACAAACGGGTAGTCGCCCGCTTGGCTTTCACTGACTCTTGGCGGCTTCAAAAAAATCTTTTCGCTTTGTTTCTCTCCAGGTGCCAAAGGAAAGGTCGGAATCGGAATCGCAGTCCAATCCGAATCGAGCCCCTCTACTGAAATTTCAAGCTGTTCTGCATCCGAACCTGTGTTCGAAACAGAAAATGTGAGGGGTATTGTCGAGCCTGCATCGACTGAAAATTGATCGGCAGCCAATTCGACCGTAAAGCTCATACAAGAAAAGTCTAGCAGAAAGCGTGACTTCCGAGCAGTAAACTGGGACTATGTCGATCGCATTGGTGCTTGCTGGTGCTACTCTTGTTCTTCCGCTAGGAGTCCTTCAGATATCAAATTCATACTTTGATCTCGTACCACCGCGTCCGTTTTCGCTTGGCGGATATACGGCACGAGGCTCGAAGCCAGCAGACCAGGGGGGCAATCCGCTCTATGGTCGAATCCTTAAATTCAAAAACAACGATACGATTGTCGTCGTCGTAAGTTGCGACCTCCTTACAATTCCCGAAAGTTTGGTTCGAGAGGTGAAGGCGAAAATTCCTTCGGATGTTCGCCTGTTTCTGGCCGCAACTCACACTCATTCAGCGCCTGATAGCCAAATGTTAAATGATCGGATGACTTTTACCATTCCTGGGATCGCAAAATTCGACCCATCGAAATTGGAATGGTACGCAAACACGATTTCGAGAAGCATTAATGGCATCCTTTCTACATATCAATTCAAAAGTGATTCAATAAACGCTGATTTCGCGCACGTTGATGCTAATCATGGGCGCCGCCAAGGTGCAATTCCAGATCAATTGGCTCTCCACGTTTGGTCAGGAGAACTATCGAGTCCCTTAAGAATTCGGAGCGATCTCTTCTTTTGGTATTCAGCACACGCAACGATTGTTGGGCCAGAAAACAACAAAACTCATGCAGATTGGCCTGGGCAAGCATGGGATCTGTCAAATTCCTCGCCTGTACTAGTTGGGGCGATTGGCGATGTCTCGCCGAAAGCCGAAGGAGATATTTTTCGGGTGAAGATCAACCAATTTTGGTTGAACATGTACGAAAAGCTCATGTATGTCGAGACTGAAAAGCCGAGACGCACGATTCATTACCAAAAACCCAAGTTGGACTGGGCCTCAGAAAGCATTGCCCTTTCAGCCGTCTCGCCAAATCCCGAATTTGCCAAGCTCAACAAAGTCCCGGTTCCACTTGCAAACTCAATCATCACAAAATTCGCCCCAACCCAGGCCGAGATTTCAGCTTTTCGCATCGGGAAGATTTGTGTCGTCGGAGTACCTGGCGAGCCGACCTCGGCTTTGGGGCGGAGGATTCGCGACTATGGCAAAGGGCTAGGATTCGATTTCGTTTTGGTAACAAGCCATGTGAATGGTTGGATCGGATACATTCTCGAAGCCGGCGATTACGCACGAGGAGGCTATGAGGCATCCCTCGCTTTCCACGGCCAAGAGACCGCTCAGAGGGTTTTTGAGGCAAGTACTAGGGCGATTCGCAGACTGGCTTATCCTAATCGGGGCGTGAAATCGGTTTCAGGCGTAACCAACCGGCAATAAGCAGCCATGATTCGAGCGCAGTCGAAAACATCCGTAAGCGAAAGCAGTTCTACCGGAGTATGCATATAGCGAAGTGCAACGCCCAGAATTCCAACCGCCATCCCGCTCTGATTGATCTGCATAGCGTTGCCGTCGGTTCCGGTTCCGCCCGGTGCCACATCAACCTGATAGGGGATGTCCTCCTTAGCCGCCCCTTCCCGAATCATTTTGAAAACCGTTGGGTTTGCATTTGCGCCACGCATGACTGAAGGACCTTTGCCGACATCCAACTGGCCGTAACGTGATTTGCTGACGCTTGGGTAGTCAATCGCGTGATTTACATCAACTGCCAATCCAGATTGTGCGCCGATTCCATATGCCGAGGTTCTAGCGCCGCGTAGCCCAATTTCTTCTTGTACTGTCGCCACCGCATAAACGCCAACTTTCGGGTCAAGTCCGCCGTCCTGCTTCAAGAGCCGCAGTGCCTCAGCAACCACAAACGAACCCATTTTATTGTCAAAGCCACGCGCGACGGCTCGATCTCCCATTAACCGTTGAAATTCGTATTGGTATGTAGCTACGTCGCCGAGCGAAACAACAGCTTCCGCTTCCTCTTTGGTTGAAGCGCCAATGTCAATCCAAAGATCTTTCATTTCCGGCTTCTTTTTTCGCTCGTCTTCTTCCAAAAGGTGAATCGCTTTGCGCCCGATCACGCCTGGAATCTGCTCTTTGCCATGAATCCAAACTTTTTGCCCAACTGGGATCGTACTGTCATGCCCACCAATGCCTTGAAAATATAGAAATCCCTGGTCGTCAATGTAATGAATGATAAAACCAATTTCATCCATATGTCCAGCAAGCATAATTTTCATTTCTGCTTCGGGATTTGCGATTGCCCAGACACTTCCATGAATATCGGTATGGATTTTGTCCGCAAACGGGGTGCAGTACTGTCGATATACTTCGGCGGCTCTTTCTTCGTATCCTGAAGGCGATGGAGTATTGACGATGTTTTCTAAAAAAGCGAGCGACTCTGGACGCATAGAGTTCATTGTGGCGAATCGTTACGGCCGAAGTTTCTTCGAAGCACGGATTCGCAACAAAATCGCCGCCATATTCAATAGTAAGAGCGAAACCAAAAGCACGATAATTGCAGCCGCGGCAGCCTCTTGGTACTTTGGCTCTGGCATGTTCGCCCAGCTATAGATTTGAATGGGGAGAACTGTAAATCCGTCCTTAAGATTCTGAGGAACAAATGTTATGAATCCAGCTGCGCCAACGAGCAAGAGCGGAGCCGTTTCCCCAATTGCCCGTGACATCGAAAGAATGATTCCGGTCATGATCCCTGGCGATGCAGCCGGCAAAACTTGCCTATAAATTGTCTGCCATTCTGTCGCTCCGAGTGCGAATGAGCCTTCACGCAAGCTTGGTGGAACGGCTTTCAACGCTTCCTGAGTCACAGTAATTAAGAGCGGAAGGACCAGTAAGGACATTGTCAATGCACCTGCAAGAACACTCTGTCCGAGTGCCAACCATCGCACGAAGATTGTTAAGCCTAATATCCCATATACAATGGATGGCACTCCAGCTAGATTTGAAATATTGAGTTGAATAAACTCCGAAAATCGACTCTTTCTGCGATTGAACTCTTCCAGATATACCGCAGCGGCAACTCCAATGGGTACTGAAAAAAGCGCCGTCAAGACCATGACCCAAATGGTTCCAACGAGTGCCGCTTTAACTCCAGCCAAGTGCGGCCTCCAGTTATCAAAGGTAGTTAGGAATGTTGGCGAGACTCTTTTGTACCCATCAAGCCCGATTCGGTACAAGAGCAATCCCAATAGCGCGATTCCTACTAGAGATGCAATCATGCAGACAACTCCAAACACCTTGTCCGGCACTCGCCTGCTTAGGGGAATTCGAGAAAATTTAGTGGATTGAGCTTGCATGACTGCCGCTTTGTCTGAAATTCTTGGAGGAGGAAGAGCGACGCTCATTATTCGTATGCCTGCCGAAATTTCTTTACGAGTCTACGAGCAATGATGTTCATGCCAAATGTGAAGGCAAATAGGGTCAATCCAACAGCGTAGAGCGTGTAGTAAGCGGTCGTTCCGCTTGGCGTGTCGCCTCTTGTGATCTGAACAATGTACGCAGTCATAGTCTGAATTCCTTCAAAAGGATTCAAGCTCATTGACGGCTTGTTGCCACTTGCCAATGTTACAGCCATTGTCTCACCGACCGCTCTTGAAATAGCTAGTATGAATGCCGCCATGATTCCCGAAAGGGCGGAGGGAACGACGATTTTTCGGATTACTTCGAACTTGGTTGAACCAAGACCATACGCTCCCTCTCGAAGCGTTGAAGGTACAGCAGATAGCGCATCTTCGCAAAGAGAGCAAACAAGCGGCAAAACCATGATGCCGACAACGATGCATCCAGAAGCGCCGTTGAAGACTTCAACCCGTTCTTGCCCAAACAGAGTTCGAAGCCAAGGCGTAACAACCGTAAGCGCGAAATAGCCGTACACAACTGTAGGAATTCCAGCAAGAATTTCAAGTAGTGGTTTTAAGATGGACCGAACTCGCAGGTTTGCATATTCGCTCAAAAATATCGCCGCCATCAAACCAAGCGGAATGGCAATGATTGCAGAACCGAACGCGATCATCGCCGTGCCAGAAACCAATGGCAGAACGCCATAGGAAACTGGATTCATCTGTGGAGACCACTTAGTTCCAAGCAGAAAATCCAAAATAGGAACTTCTTGGAAAAAGTGAAGCCCTTCGCTGAGAAGGGTCCAAATAATCCCAAAGGTAGTCACAACTGAGATCAGGGCACAAGCAAGGCAAAGGTATCGAATGATGCCTTCTTTCAATCGCCGAGGTGACCGGTTGTTCGCCTTTGTGAAAGCGGGACCCATGCCTTGAACGTGCGCCATCGTTTCTAGTTACTCACCTTTGAGAATTTGCTGAATGGACATGCCAACCGTTTTCTTGCCTGCAAAAACTGAACCCACTTGCTTAGTGTCAAAGTGCGACTTTACCGCTGCGTAGTCTTCTGCGCTAAACGCTACGTATCCTACCTCTCCTATCAAGCCAGTTCCTTGGCTAAAGAAGAATTCTACGATAGCTTTAACCGCGGGATTGGAGTCCAATGCCTTCTTTGAAACATACAAGAAAAGCGGACGAGAAAGCGGTGCATAGGTGTTGTTTTGGATGGATTCTGGAGAAGGAGCTACTGCTCCGTTTCCGTTATCAATGCTGATTGCCTTGACCTTGTCTTTGTTGCCTTCGAAGTAGGAATAGCCGAAGTAGCCGATCGAGTTCACTTCGCCAGCGATTCCGGTAACCAATGTGTTGTCGTCTTCCGAAGTTTGAGCGTCGTTTCTTTGCTCCTTTTTCTTTCCGTTGATCGCTTCCGTAAAGTAATCGAATGTCCCGCTGTCTGTGCCTGGGCTGAAGAACTTGATGGGGCTTGAAGGGAAGATCGGGTTAACGTCCTTCCAAGTCTTGACCGTGCTGCCTGGTTCCCAAATTCTCTTGAGCTCAGCGGTTGTGAGTGAATTTGCCCATGTGTTTTTTGGATTTACGACGACTGTCAAGCCATCAAAGGCGATTGGAATCTCAATAAATTCAATGTTCGCTTCCTTTAATTGCGCGATTTCCTTTTCGTCTATGGTTCGCGAAGCTGTAGCAATCTCAATTTCTCCGGCGATGAATTTCTTGAATCCGCCGCCCGTGCCGCTTTCCGCAACGGTTACTTTTACGCCAGGATTCTTGCCCATGAATTCTTGGGCCAACGCTCTGCCAATTGGAAAAACTGTGCTTGAGCCGTCAATACGAATGTCTCCGGTTAGGGACGAGCTCGCCGGGGATGTCGAAGCAGGAACCGATGCGACCGGAGCACTATTGCCAGCGCCTCCCATTCCGCAACCACCTGCTACAAAGGTAAATGCCGTAACGGCACAAAGTGTTGCAAACGATCCAGATAAAACTTTCTTTTTCATTCTTGTTTTTAGCCTTGATGGAACACTCCACCTTAACAAAAGCTACCAACGAAGTATTAAGGGATTGTTAAGAAGCTATAATTTGAGTTCAAACTAATCAGTAAAGAAGCTCAGCTAGAATGTAATTCGCGGCATAAATCAGGACCATCGAAATCACAACCGTGTTTGTCGTAGCCTTTCCGACTCCAACGGCCCCCTCAGAAGTCCTCATTCCCTGTTGGCAAGCTACAACCGCGATAATGAGGCCAAAAACCGGGGCCTTTATCAGCCCGCCAACAAAATCCCACGGAACCACATATTGCTGAATGGATTGTATGAAAGTACCGCTGGAAACGCCTTGCGAAATCGCCGCCATCCAGCCTCCAAAAATGCCTGAATACATTCCAACTAACGCCAAAATTGGAAGCATGACGACAGCCGCAACAATTCTTGGAATCACCAAATAGTTTGTTGGGGGCACGGAGAGCATTCGAAGAGCATCGAGCTGCTCTGTTACAGACATCGTTCCTATTTGTGCCGCCATTGCAGAGCCGCACCGAGCGGCAACCATGATTCCGGCCAACACGGGCCCAATCTCCCTTGCCGCCGCCAACCCAACTGTTGCTCCCACCAAACCGCCAGCTTGGTATCGAAGCAGAAACTCAGATGAATAGAGTGACAAGACTGCACCCGAAAAGAAATTTGTTAGTGCGACTATTGGCACGGACATGACGCCGATGAAAGCCATTTGACTTAGAACTTCGTTGGCTTCTCGAGGTTTTGAATGCAGACGACGAACGGCGTCTGCAAGGATGATCGTGCATTCGCCAACGAAAGTGAAGGTGGTCTGAATCACATTTTCTTTGGCCATATCTGAAACCTATTGACGTTTTTATACTGACCCAAGAAGCTGGGCCTTATCAACTATCCCGTCCTGGGCGCACGATCCAGACAGAGCACGGCGAATGCTTCACAACATCCATTGATGTGCTGCCGAGCAACAGCCTTTCCCACAGGCCGTGCCGATTGGCTCCTATAACCAAGAGATCAAGTGCTTTGGAACGAGCAAATTCACAAAGTACGTCTGATGCACTGCCAAGTCCCGTGCCGCCCGAAACGACTTCCGAAACTCCTTTGAGTTGCTCCTCCGCGTTTCGGACGCATTCGATTGCCGCCTCTCCTCCATCGCCAATCAATTCGCTAAGGTCAGAAGCGTCAATCCCAGCGGGAACTACTGCAATAGGATGAGCGCAAATAGCGAATGTTTCGCTGAATGCTGAATCGCCTTGATCCCGAACGGTTTCGAGAGCAACTTGGGCACCGTTTGAGCCATCGAATCCTATTCCAATCGAGAAATTGTCTAGCTTCGAAATGGCTTCCCGAACGGTATCGTCGCTTGCATCGGGAGAGGTTCGTGCAACCAAAACAGAGCATGAGCACTTGGAAACCATTGCCTTGGCAACACTTCCCAAAAGCAATCCTGTTAGTCCTCCAGTGCCGCTGTGGCCAACCAGAATGACGTCAAATTGGCCTTCCTCGGCAAAAGCGCACAGTTCCGAAACAGGATCGCCTTCCAAGAGCTGAGACTTTGCGCGAATTCCATTCGAATTGAGCCTATGAACAGTTTCTGAGAGTACTAATTTGCCTCTTATTAAAGAAGCTTCAAACAGGCGTTGAAGGTCTTCCGTGATGATTGGTGCGCCAAACGGTTCGACGCCGATTAACATCCCTCCCATTGGGCTCACAACGGTTGCAACCGTCCATTCGGCGTTTCGATATTGAGGAATTTTTGAGCCGATTGCGTCTGCAAGTTCGGCATGTTTGGATCCATCTGTTGCTAAGAGAACCTTCATTGAGACTCCTCCATAACTCATTCTACGATGAACTAGCAACAATTCGCCCAATCGCTTCCCCAAAGCCGATTTGGAATCCGTTGCCTTGGCAGAATGCACGCATGAATACGATATCTCCGTCTTCTAGAAACGTTCTCGCTTCGCCTGTTTCTCGAATCTCGATTGGCCTTTGGCCTCGCCACGAAAGTTCGAGCATAGAGCCACAAGAATCGTCCGATTCACCGCTTATCGTTCCTGAGGCGTACAAATCTCCTACTTGAATGTTTGTTCCATTTGAAGCTTGATGCGCTAATTGCTGGCTTGGGCTCCAATACAAATTTTTCATGTTCGATTGACAGATTCTTTGCGGCTTCGTTGACCTAGATGTTTGAACCAAAACTTCGAGCTGAACATCAAAGTGCGGCTTTCCGAAAGTCTTGAGGTTGGCAAGTGGTTCTGGTTCCTGCTTCATGCCTTCTATCCGAAATGGTTCTAATGCATCTAGAGTCACGAGCCAAGGGCTAATTGTTGTGGCGAAGCTCTTTGCCAGAAATGGCCCCAAAGGCTGGTACTCCCACCTTTGAATGTCTCTTGCAGACCAATCGTTCACGATTACTAGCCCGGCGATTGATTCTTCGGCAGCTTCGATAGCAATTGTTCGCCCCAAAGGGTTTTCGCGACAAGTGACAAATCCCATTTCCAGTTCGAAATCCATCTCCTTTGTGGGGCCAAAAGTGGGTGCATCATCGTTGGGTCCTTTTGTTTGACCCTTGGGGCGAACAATTTCTGTACGTGAAACTACAACACTCGATGCACGTCCGTTGTAGCCAATTGGAATCCAGCGGTAGTTGGGCAACAGCGGGGGCTGATCTGGGCGAAACATTTTGCCAACGTTGGAAGCGTGATGAATTCCTGAATAGAAATCAACAAATGACTTGACCGTAAACGGAAGCGCCATTTGAGCTTGATCTAGCTCAAAAAACGACAGCGATTGCAATTCTTGGTCATCTTGCAATTCTGAATTGTCTTCTTCAAATAGTTCATAAAGTCGTTTCCTAAGCAAGGAGATTGCTTCAGAGCCTGCCATGAGTAGTCCATCAAGGTTCGCTGTGTTTGAGTCAGAATCCGGATAGTCAAACAACCCGGAGTTTGCCAAAAGGAGCAAGTCCACGCCATATTCCCCGATGGCTGTGCAAGGCCGAGGACCGGCTAACTCCTCCGACCAATAAACGCCGAACGGGATGTTCTGAATGGGAAAGGGCGAATCTTCAGGGTAATCAACCCAGGAAACTGCGTCGCTTGGAACTACAAATCTCATAATCTAGTCTCTTAACCAACCTAATTTAGCCATGCCTTCAAGTGGTTCTTGAATCGAGCAGGAACCAAACCCTTCAAAATCGCCACGAAATTCTTCTAGATCGTCAATCGAAAAATCTTGATTTTGGATTCGTATCCTATCATCGCTGACTTCGAACCAAGACAATTCGCTGCGCTCGAGGATTTCTGCGATTTCGGAAGTGGAAAGGTCAAAAGCAGAATGGAAAAGACAGGCTCCAATCACATTTCCAAATCCGTGAACATCTGTTCCAACGGCCTTGTCAAAGTGTCGAACAGGCTCATGCAAACCCGCAGTTAATTTGAACCGCAATTGAAGGTCGAGACAGGTCTTTAGGAATCCGGCGAGTAGCATCGAGGTTGGCACCATTGCAGGCTCAATTCCACCCGATCTGCCCTTTGCCCCAATCCATTCGGTGGCAGCGACTTCTGCCAAACCGTCGAATCCGCTTTGATCCGTTGGCAATTCGGCAAACACATCAATATGTGAAAACGAACCTAAATCTTTCAGGGCCTTAGGTAATTGGTCATCTGTAGGAACCTTGAGTTCGAGGGCTTCAATCGTTGCGATTTGACCAAATTCAATTGAAAATGCATTCATGAGTTTCGCATCTGATTCAAGGATTGTCTCGAATGTGTCGAGTGTCAGCCCACCTTGACTCACCACTGCAAGGTTGATTGCCTCAGTATTATTTCGCGTTGACAACATTTTTCCTAACTCGTCGAGTCGAGTCGCAGGACAAACAAACCGGTTTACGATCCAATTTTCGGTACCGTTGATTAGATTCAAATATTCTTCGATAGCATCGGTCATTTGCATTTTTGCAGGTGGAAACAAACCCGCAAAATCTATAGCAGAATCCATCAGGGTAGCAACTGTCCGTAGCATCCTAAAAGTATGCGCGAGATGGCTCGCGGTTGTCTGTTGTTGGCGACTGGTTATTTGTTCTTTGTTGTTGGTTATTGGTTATTGGTTGTGAGTGTACAGTCCCAGGAGTCCGAATCGTCCACCATGTCCTACCTGTCCAACAACTGCCAACTGCCAACTGCCAACTGCCTACTGCCAACTACCAACTGACAACGGATAACTGACAACGCACCCCGAACTCCCTGTAAAATAGAACCTGACCAAAACAATGAAAGTACTCATAGCAGACGACGAACCGATCATTCGACTTGACCTACGCCAAATGTTAGAGAACCATGGCTACGTGGTGGTGGGCGAGGCATCAGACGGCCAAGAAGCAGTTCAATTGGCGCGCGAAACAAACCCAGATGTCTGCATTTTTGATGTAAAAATGCCCGTGATGGATGGAATCGAGGCCGTTTCGATTCTTTCTAAGGAACAATTGGCACCGGCAATTTTGCTCACGGCTTATAGTGATCGCGAACTCGTTGAAAGGGCTAGGGATGCCGGGGTGTTTGCCTACCTTGTGAAGCCATTTAAGCCAAGCGATTTGCCTCCAGCAATTGAAGTCGCCCGCAGCCGATTTGAGCAGCATATTGCAATTAGCAAAGAACTTGAATCTGTCACTGAAAGGCTAGAAGTTCGTAAAGCCGTTGATCGGGCAAAAGGCGTTCTCATGAGTCTTCACAACATTGACGAGGCAGAAGCATATCGCCGGATTCAGCAGCAATCAATGAACTTGCGAAAGTCAATGAGAGAAGTTGCAGAAGCGATTTTGGTAGCCCAGGGGGTCTGAAATTGTGGAATGTGGGTTTTGGATTTGGGTTGTAAGTTGTCGGTTTTCAGTTATCGGTTGTCAGTTTCGGTAGTCTTAGGCTCGCTTTGTCCGAGCCAATCCGATATTCATTGAATCGAATATCAGCTTGTACCCGAAGTTGCCAACTGATAACCGATAACTGAAAACCGACAACCAACAACAAAAAACGACTCCGGAAATTCGGAGTCGTTTCCAAAGTGTGCTTCGATACTAGAAGCGATAGCCTACAAAGACGCCGATCGTACTGGGATCAAATCCATCAATCTTTCGACCATAGGTGTATCGCCCCTCAATAAAAACGGACTGGCCGAAACGAAGTCCGCCGCCAATCATCGCTCCAAAAGTTGTCTTGTTCTCAACAAAATTTGTAAACAACGCGCCTAGTCCAGCTACAAAATATGGACCTTCTTCGGTGTTTGAAGCAAACCGATTTGCGAGCATCATTGACCAAATCGCGTCGCCTTCACCCAAAAACTCTGTAGAAGATACATCGAGAGAAACGAATCCGTTTCCGGTTTTCAATGCCGAAGTAGCGAAGTTATAATCAACGCCGATTGCATTCCAGAAATCCTTTGCGCCGCGAACTGCCCCATCTTGAGGTAGCGAGCCGCCAATACGAAAGCTGAAATTGTAAGGTGTTGGATCGAAAGTGCTTTGCGCAACCGCCGAGCCCGACACAGCTAAAATACCGGCAGCAATTCCTGCCATTTTCCAATTGTTCATGTTCATGACCTCCATAGTCAGGAATAGAGCCAAATTCCACTCATTCCTTGAGCTACACCCATTTTACAGGTTTTCAACAACAAACGTCAATGCGCTTCCATAATTGAGCTATGCCAAGAACGTTTGCTGACTTACATAAGAGCGTGATATTGGCGGTGGACGTTCAACCGAAATTCATGTCCGGAGTCTACGATTCCGAGCGTGTGCTGAAACGAATTGAGTTCTTAGTTGAATCTGCGAGCATTCTTGGTGGAACTATTATTGCGACAGAACAAAATCGCGAAAGGATGGGAGGCAGCGCAGAATCCATTCTGCCTTTTCTATCTGAACCGCCTGCCGACAAGATGACCTTTAGCTGCTCAGGGTGCGATCTTTTTCGGCGGCACTTAGGTTCCTCGACTCCGATTCAGGTGGTTTTGGTTGGCATTGAAACGCACATTTGCGTTTCTCAAACGACCCATGAACTTCTGGATTTAGGGCATGAAGTGATCATTTGCGCTGATGCAGTTAGTTCTCGAACCCAAGATCGGCATGAAATCGGGTTGGAAAGGTTGCGCTCAGCGGGGGCGGTCATTGCTCATTCGGAATCTGTGGTTTATGAATGGCTGAGGTCAGCTGAGCATGATAAGTTTCGAGAAGTTTTGGCTGTGGTAAAGGCATTTCAGTAGCTCATCCGCCTAGGTCATCAATTGTTATCCAGGCTTCCAACAGATTCGATCTGGCATCTGTCCATGGTCGCTTTTTTGGAATTTCATTTAGCTTACTCCAAGGCAGAAAGTGGTCGGTTGCCTTGAAATCGCTTTCATTCCGAGCCATCAGGAACCATTGGGATGGAGTCTTTCCTTCGGCAAGCAGAGCATCAGAAACCGTTGTGTCGTCCCAATAGCGAACTGACAATTTCCTAGCTTCTGCCGAACCTGCCAAAATGGGAGCAAGACTGAGATACCGATTCGAAATATGAAACGCCAAGATCCCGTTTGGCTTCAGCTTTTTGAGATAGAGGTCAATGGCCTCAAGAGTCAGCAAATGGACTGGAATCGAGTCGGAACTGAACGCATCGAGAACCAAAAGATCAAATGACAAGTCTTTTTCAGCGACCAAAGATATCCGCGCATCGCCCTCGACGATGTCAAGCTTTCCATTGCAATCCGAAAGGAAAGTAAAAAGCTTTGGGTCTCGGGCGATTTTTATGACAACTGGATCAATTTCAAAATATGTGAAGTGCTGTTCGGACTTTGCGTATGCCGCCAGCGATCCGACTCCAAGTCCAACCAGACCAACTTCAGCGGGCTGTTCTTCGCCAAACATTCGAGTCATCACTTCGCCAATCGGCCCTGTCGGATGATAATAGGTGAGCGGAATTCCATTGAATTTTGGGTTCAGATTCTGCCTGCCATGAATGGTGTTTCCGTGCGTCAATTGTCGAAAAGTTGTCCCGTCGGGTTCAACGATTCGGTGAACGCCAAAGAAGCTACGCTCCGCAAATATGAGCTTTCCTCCAGTTGAAAGTCCTAGAAATCCCGCAAGGAAGAAGAAGACGCCAAGCGAAGCAGCGTATCGAAGTGGGCGATCAATCTGGAGGAAGCAAAGTACGGCTGGAACACCCATCGTGATTCCGGTTCGGAGCTGATTTGCCGGCAATTTCATCAGTTGCGAAGCATAGAAAAGCGCAAAGACCGAACCGGCAATCCCAGTCACCCAAAGCCAATCCTTCTTCGTCCAACCGTCACTGCCAGGTTTCCAGCTCAACGCAGCCAGAAAAGCAAGAGCAATGGGATATTCAGCTAGGCTCTGAAAGACTGCGGGAGCAACAAGCGCCGAAAAGATTCCGCCCACAACTCCGCCGACCGAAATCCAAAGATAGAATTCCGTTAAGTGAGTAGCATCGGGGCGTGTTTCAGAAAGTTCTGAATGGCATGCCAGCGAGCCCAAGACGAAAACGAGCAGATGGATAGCCGCGAGCATGATGAACGGCTCGGTAGCTTCCAAAACCATGATCACCGAAAGTGGAGCAAGAAGCAACGCAGTCCATCTTCCTAATGAAATTGAACTCGCGAAAGGTTTTGACCGGAAAGCAAGAACATAGGTTAATAAGTACAGAGCTAGCGGAATCACCCAGAGCAGCGGGATTGCGGCGATATTGGTCGTCAAGTAATTTGTCACGCCGATTAGAAGGCTTGAAGGAACTGCCGCAAGCAAGATCCAGCGGAGTTTTTGGTTCCAGTCAAAGGTTTTAGTTGTTGGTTTTTGGTTATTGGTTGTTAGTTGTTCGTCGTCGGATACTGGGGACTTCAGATTTCTAAAACCGGAGAGTGCACAGACAAGCAGCAATGCAATCAACCCGAAATAGCTAAATTTCCAGATGTCAGCCTGGATTCCTAAGGCAAACTCGCGTTCAAAGTAGATCGGATAGGCGAGAAGTGCGAGCAGAGAACCTATATTGCTGGCAGCATAGAGGAAATAGGGGTCTTTGGCGGCAGGGTCGTCGCTCTTTGAAAACCACTTCTGAAGCATCGGCGCGCCAGCAGCGATCAAGAAGTAGGGAAGCCCAATCGTAAGAGTCAAGAACTTTAGAAGGTCTGCCCATTCCGGCATCGAAGTTGCCGATGGATTAAAGCCCTGTGGCACCGCAAAAGGTAAAAAGAGAACCCCGACCGCTAGAAGAACTACGTGGAGGATTGCTTGATTCCGGGTTCCAATCCATTTTGGAACGAAGTGGGCGTAGGCATATCCAGCCAGCAGCGCAGCTTGAAAAAAGACAAGGCTCGTATTCCATACGGCTGGAGTCCCGCCAAAGTTGGGGAGCACCATTTTTGCCACCATCGGCTGAATGAAAAACAGCAAAAAGGAGCCGACGAATATAGAAGCGGTGAATAGAATTCGAATCAAAAAGGCATCCTATTTGGCCAAGATATGGAAGGTCATCAGAAAGGAACGCAGACTTCAGTCTGCATCTGGATCGCAGGCTTTTGCCTGCTGAAAGCACCAGTTCTGAACGATTTCCCAAATCCTTTCAGCAAAACGACGAACGACGCAAGGAGTTTGACCCATTGTGGGCGAAATACTGTAGGTGCTGTATTTGCCGGTTCGCGCAAAGAATCCTCCAGAGAGCCTGCCTGCGGCGACAATAATTCTCATTGCCATCAATGTCATTGTCTTCTTTTTGACAAGTGATGGGGCGCAAATTCACGAGCATATCGTTCGAGATCATGGCTCGCTGCCCAACGAATTTGTCTGGTCGCGAACCATTTCGGCGATCTTTCTTCATGCCGACCTGTTCCACCTCATTGGGAACATGTGGTTCCTCTACCTCTTTGGCTTTGCGGTGGAAGGACGGTTGAAGACGCTCAAGTTCCTTATCGGCTATTTTGTGGCTGGATTTGCTGGCGATTTTCTGCAAAGGGCTGCGAACTTTTCAACCGGAGAACTAAATGGAATCGGTGCTTCAGGTGCCACGATGGGAATTATGGGAATGGCTCTGTTTATGTTCCCATACAGCCTCGTCGAGCTGTTTTATTGGTTCTTCTTTAAGGCTGGAATCGCGATTTGGCACATGCGCTGGATCGCAGTTCTCTATATAGGGCTGGATCTTGTTCAGGGCTTTGCTTTTATGGGAGACGAGGTAGGGCATTTTGCGCATCTTGGCGGCGCGGGGGCAGGGTTTTTGATTTGCTACCTCTTTCGTCCAAAGCGCGATGCACGGGATGTGAGCCATGCAAAGGCCATCATTTCACAGACTTCGGTTTTGACTGGGTTGACACCAGACGAATTGAAGAAACTTTGGCACACGAACCCGCATGATTACGCAATTTTGGCTCAGTGGTACATGGCGGAAGTCAAGGAATCAGGTTCTGTCAGCGAGGAATGCCGCGAACTGGTGCGACAAAAAATGACTCACCTGCTGGACAAGATTCCTCTGATGGATTTAGGAACGATCCTCATGGGATTTGTGGGGCAGGGGCTGGAAGTTTCAAACGGCGCTCTGATCACAGTCGGAGTGCGTCTGAGCGAGACGGGAAACGCCACGCAAGGAATCAAACTGCTTGAAGCGGTTTTGCGCCATGAGCCAACAGAAGACGATGCCCAGGCGGCAGTTTTTCGCATGTCTCTGATTTATGAAAATCAGTTTTTTGACTTCAAGCAGGCGGCAAAGGGCTATCGGCATGTTTTGGCGTCGTTTCCGATGGGGGCGTTCGCCCCACAGGCTGAGATGCGTTTGAGGGCTTTGGAGAGGGGAGGGAAGGCTTGATGAGATGAATTGGGTGAAATGGGTGATGTATGAATTGAGTGACTTCATCAGGACCTCGCTTCAACAAGTTCACCCAGGTCACCCAATTCAACTTCTCACCCATTTTACAAAGCACCCCCCTTGACTTTTCAAGGGCCACCTGCCTATAATCTTTATTGCTGTCCACTTGTGGATAGCCGAACCTTGAAAGCTCCATAGAGATTGGCAAAGACAGTGTGCGGGGATATTGAGAAGTCAATATCCTACCCTTGAGCAAAAATTAGCCAAAAAGCTCAGACGGCTGTTCCTACGAACCTTAAAAATTCGATGGGGCAGATCAGGTGCTCACCTGAAAGAACGTCGCCGAAAATAACGAAAGACTCTTAGGAGTTCAAAACATTTTCTTCGGAGAGTTTGATCATGGCTCAGGACGAACGCTGGCGGCGTGCCTAAAACATGCAAGTCGAACGAACTAGCAATAGTTAGTGGCGAACGGCGGAGTAATACATAAGTAACGTGCCCTAAAGACCGGGACAAACGCAGAAATGTTATGAATACCGGATATGGCCGATTCTTGGCATCAAGAGTCGATTAAATGGTTTTTCGCTTTAGGAGCGGCTTATGACACATCAGGTAGTTGGTGGGGTAATGGCCTACCAAGCCGACGACGTGTAGGGGGTCTGAGAGGATGATCCCCCCGAGTGGGACTGAGACACGGCCCACACACCTACGGGTGGCAGCAGTTGGGAATCTTGCACAATGGGGGAAACCCTGATGCAGCGACGCCGCGTGGAGGATGACGGATCTAGGTCTGTAAACTCCTTTTTCAGGGAAAGACTTAGGACGGTACCCTGAGAATAAGCTCCGGCTAACTACGTGCCAGCAGCCGCGGTAAGACGTAGGGAGCAAGCGTTGTCCGGATTGACTGGGCGTAAAGGGCGCGTAGGCGGTCTGTTAAGTGAGTACTAAAATCTCCAGGGCTCAACCCGGAAACCGGTTCTCATACTGACAGACTTGAGGAAGGCAGAGGTAACTGGAATTCCTGGTGTAGCGGTGAAATGCGTTGATATCAGGAGGATCTCCAATGGCGATGGCAGGTTACTGGGCCTTTTCTGACGCTGAGGAGCGAATGCGTGGGTAGCAAACAGGATTAGATACCCTGGTAGTCCACGCCCTAAACGATGGATGCTAGTCGTGAGAGGTATCGACCCCTCTTGTGACGCAGCTAACGCATTAAGCATCCCGCCTGGGGAGTACGGCCGCAAGGTTGAAACTCAAATGAATTGACGGGGACCCGCACAAGCGGTGGAGCATGTGGATTAATTCGATACTAACCGAAGAACCTTACCCAGGTTTGACATCGATCGAAAAGCGTAGAGATACGCTCCTGAACCACAAGTTCACGTGAAGACAGATGTTGCATGGCTGTCGTCAGCTCGTGCCGTGAGGTGTACGGTTAAGTCCGCCAACGAGCGCAACCCTCGTCCTGTGTTACCAGCAAGTAAAGTTGGGGACTCACAGGAGACCGCCGGTGTAAGCCGGAGGAAGGTGAGGATGACGTCAAGTCAGCATGGC
>JANNQV010000007.1:0-2140 GCA_031400935.1 Armatimonadota bacterium | reverse complement strand
ACACTCCCGCACGAGATTCTCGACTTCAATGGAAAGGTCTTGAGCAAGTAACTCTGTTCCCTTTTCGGTCGCGAGCCAATCGCTGAATTTTGTTTCCGTTGACCAGAGTTCACGAATGTCCCGCACGAGGGATCGGCGTCCTATTCTCATTTCTCAACGAACTTACCTGAACGTAGGTTGAGAGAGTCGAATTTCAGCGCTTTTGAAGTCCTGCGCGGGATGAGAAATCGAAGAGAGAGTCCGTGCTGGACTGGTCAGTGGATAGTCCCACTTAGCAGTGAAACCATCAAGCAATCAGTCGGATTTTATCGAACTCAATAGTTTTCCCTATTGTTCTTTTTGTTTCTTTCTTTTCATGGGATTCTTGCGAATCTAGGAATCTTGGGTTTCTTTTTTTCTTGGAATTCTCTTTTTCTTGGGTTTCTGTGTATCTTGCGTATCTGTGTATCATGGGTTAACCCGTAGTCATGGAACTGTGAATAGGTCGGTTCGATCAAGTTGGAAGCGATATTCGTTTGCCTTTGAATGTGCAATATGTTCCCGGACTTTTACCAAGAGCCCAATATGCACTAACTTTGTACGAAGACTCCAAACCCTCTCTTTTGAGATGCCGAGAAGATTGACGAGAAGGCTCAGCGGCAGAAGAATGGGCTCGTCATCCCTAAGCAGTTGCAAGTGATATGCAATCGAGGCGAGTTCCGTTAATCGAGGACTTTGAAGGTCTTGTGTCAAGGTGATTGGATTGTTATGTGCATTGCGAAGAGCAACATCAAGCAATCGCTCACCTTCAAGCGTTTTGGGCTTGTGCCAGTGACCGATGAACCGATCCCAAAATTCTTCATGATCATAATAGTCAAATTGGCCCGATCCTTGGATTGTTGGGCGAATCAAATCGCAGAACTCCATTACGAATGTCCGAAGTTGACCAATTTCAGACGATGGCAAGTTAATGTCGTTTTCGGCGAGAACCTTCTGAATTCTTCGTACCAAGAGAAAGGGTATTTGCCATTCTTGATTGGCACCAGATGCTACACTGGTCGTGACGTGAATGGCAAAGTCAGCAACTGCTTTTTGAAGCACTCTGCGGTCAATGCCACATTTCAATATGATAAGGCTCGACAACTTAACGGAGTCGCTCATGTCCCCACTTTCCTGTAATGAGAGAAATGGGGCGTTGAGACCAAGCAACAATATCTTGCACTTCGCGGAACGTTGAGAGTGATGCGACAGCAGTCAATGAGAATATCCCCGCCCTGCCAGGCGGGGTTATGTTTTCTTGTCATGGTCGGTTAGCTCCCCTCGTTGACCTTCGCCTCAATAAACTCAAATAGAGCAGAAGCGGAAATACGGGTCGAGCGACCGAACTTACAGGAACGAAGCTGTCCAGACGCAATCAGCCGATAAACTGCTGTGCGTCCGAGCGAGAGTTGCTCACAGACTTCAGGGATTCGAAAGAATGCACGGGCTAGCCGGGCGTCAGCGGAAGAACCATTTGTTGGAATCATAAGCAAGCTTGTTCATTTAATTCACCTTCCTACAATTTTGACCCTTGGGTTCCATTACTATTTAGGAGTCCGGGTACGCGCTTAACTCAGGCGCTTTCGTTCGCCTTCAACCCATTATGACGACCAAAGTATGTTAGTGGTTGCGACGAAGTATATTTTTCGCTGAAATACGCCCAAATTCCATTTTTTGCGAAATTTGAAATGAAGTGCTGGACGGAAGGTGCCGGGCTGGGTCCCATACCCCCGCCCCTTCGAAATGGAGACCACCCCCGCCCCCTCGAAAAATAAAACATCATTTGGCCCACAAGTCATTTGATAACGATTGGCAAACCGTTTGGAATGTCGAAAAATCTCCCAACGATAGGGTCTGGCTTTGTGGAATGCGATATGCCGAAAAACGGCTGTTGAATCAAGCTCTCTGCTGTCACTCTGCTGTCAAACGGTACTTTATCTAACTGGCCGAACTCTTAAATTGGCTCACTTTGAACCTAAAGTCTGGAGCCGGAGACAGGATTCGAACCCGCGACCCGCTGTTTACAAAACAGCTGCTCTACCCCTGAGCTACTCCGGCCTTAGCCGCAAATTGTACTCGATTCAAAATAAAAAAGAGAGCGCATCTGCGCTCTCTTTCCATT
>JANNQV010000006.1:0-4065 GCA_031400935.1 Armatimonadota bacterium | reverse complement strand
TGCTGCCGCATGACGTGGGCATGCTCAGATTTGACAACGACCTGAGCACCTGTAGCCTGCGCGGCTCGAACAACTTCAGAAACAGCCTCATCGGGGATGTCGAAGGCGTGAATCATCACGCGGTCGTCGGGAGTGAGTTCGGTGGAGTGGGTGACGAGAACTTCGGCAAGCCGGGCAACACGTGGATCGAGCATAGGTGGAATTTACCCGGCGGGATCGTTGTTAGTTATTGGTTGTTGGTTGGCAAGCGCGAAACCGTCCCCTGCAGACTGCGAAACCTTTATCTCTTCAAGCTTAGCGTCTGCGGGGGAGGGCAGGGTGGGGGTGGAAGTCGTTATTGGTTGTTGGTTGTTGGTTGTTTTCGAATCCCGCACTCGGAATCCCGCGCAACGCCCCCATCCTAGCCTTCGCCCGCTCTCCACATCGGCAATCCAAAATAGACAGCCTTACAATCTCCCCACTACTTAACCGGCCATTTTTCTAGCGATGCCTTTGTGATCACAATGGCGGCAGAAGGTTCAACGGCGCCGTTCGCTTGCGGGTTAGGATCGCCCGTGAGTACGATTTTGTCAACTGCATCCATGCCTGAAAGCACTTGTCCCCAGGCAGAGTATTGGCCGTCCAGCGAAGGATAAGCGGCTTGCATCAAAAAGAATTGGCTCGAAGCCGAGTTCGGATCCGGAGAACGTGCCGCACTGCAAACTCCCCGCAAGTGCTTGATGTCGGTAAATTCAGCGGGAATGTTCACTTCTTTGCCATTCTCGACATATCCGCCTGTGCCCCACATTCCAGCCTTCGACATATCTTTTGAATTAGGATCGCCACCTTGAACCATGAAATTGTTCATACAACGATGGAATCGTGTTCCAGTATAGAATCCGTCTTTGAGAAGCTTCTTCAATTGTGAAACGTGCTTTGGCGCTTTGTCTGGGAAGAACATGAAGACAATTTTGCCTTTCTCTGTTTCGAACACTCCGACTTCTTCGCCGTCCTTTGGCTTACGGTCTGGATAAGGAATGACGTATTCGCTTGCGGATACTTCGGGTTCGCTGGTGGTTGTAGATTCGCTAGTCATAGTGGTTGTTGTGCTTTCTCCGACTGCGATTCCTGAGGAATTGACTTCCTTCGGATCGCAACCGGCAATTAAGAGTGCAGAAAAGGCAAGAACAATTAGTTTTATCATGGGAAAATCGTACCTCGAATGATGAACGAGTATATCTGGTTACAGATTGGCTCGGTTTGAAGACTCTATAGGACGCCTAGGACTCGTAGGACGAATATGTCATACCTGTCCTACTGGTCCTAATTTTGTCTTCTAAACCTGAACAAAACCGAACTACGAATCGTTCCGAGTCCAATGCAGAGATCGCACTGTTGCCTCTCTTCGAGCTTTTACTCTCGATTGCTCGGCAACAATAAGTCGAAATCCCTTCGCTTGGCACGCCGCAATCGAATTTCGGGCGTATTCAATTCTAAAAACTTGATCAGATTCCAACGCTTCTGCAATCAATACCGCTTGCCACGACTCAAGTTCCTTTAGAGCAGCCATGGCTTGCTCTGCAACTGGCGAATCTTCAAAAGAAAGGCACCTTTGCATAGCCTCAATTGCGATCCCGCAATGTCCCAAGCCTTGCAGTATCATGCCTCTCAGATAGAAGTAGCCCGGCTCGTATGGATTGAGCGAAACCAAGCGGTCTATCGTTTGCAAAGCTTCTCTGTAGTGTCCTAGTCGCCATTGTGATCGTGCCACAAGTTCCCAGGAACCCAAGTGATCTGGCTCTTTGCGAACGGATCTCTTTGCAAGGCTTAGACATTCGCGAAGTTCTGACTGGTCAAATGCGACTTGAGCGAGAGCAAACAGAGTTTGCGCTGAATGGTTGTCGAATTGAGCCGCCTGTTTGTGTTGTTTTTTCATTCCCCTAAGTACCTCACGTGCCCCCAACCTCAGTGGTCGCCAACCTTACTGATCTAGAGTAGCTCACTGAGAGGAGCAAGCCTACGCGCAAAATTGCCAGACATTGCGCAAAATCGCGTGATTATGCCGAAATTAAGTCTTTTTGCTTGCCGACCCGAGCAACTTTTGCCTTCAGCGCTAATGGTATGCGGTTTTCTGTCATCGGAACTCGAACCCCGATGAACGACGCCATTGCGGCTGTTTCATTTGCCCAGCTGACCGCAAATTCGTTAGAGACGTTTTTGAGAAGCACAACAAAATCGCCTTCCGGTCGGCGCGTGATTAAGCTTCCTGCAGGCAGCCGACCCCTAATTTGCCGGGTCAATTGCTGAATTGCCGCATCAAATTTTGGCTTGCCGACTTGGTCAATCAAGTGCTTGCGACGGTAAGGTTCCAAATGAACCAAATATCCGCGTTTGCATGTACTGGCGGCTTCTTGAAGCTCGGATGCTGCACAAATGCCGCTTGACTCGTTTTCCGATGGGTCTAAGCGAGAAATGACTACATTGAGCTCACCGGTTATTCTACGCAAAGAATCAACAACTTCAATATCAACTCCGCCTGCCCGCTGGGAAGCAACTGTGACAAATCCAAATGGTTCTTCGCCAAGCATCAAGGGGAAAATGCCGAAGCTCGAGATTCGTTCCTTGGTAGCATGGGACGAGGGACATCTTGAATCTTCATAAACGTCGGGCATTATGACTTCTGGCGAGCCCAATGCCAACCAGCCATGGAAGCCCTTACCCTTTGAAAAGCTCAAACCCTCCAGGAATTCAGCTTCGCGACCTTCACAAATTGCTTGCCGAGGCAGTCCATCTTCAATCCAATGCGTGGCCAAATGGTCAACACCTAATGCAGGGAAAATTTCTCTCAAACTTCGAGCGGCGGCGACGCTCGGAGTGGGTGCGCCATCCAAAATCGCTGCCAGTCCATAAGAGATTTCTGCTTCACGCATTCTCAGTTCTTGCCTCTGGCATCGCAAATGACCGGCAATGAGTTTTGCCAGAATTTCTGTTGATTGTTTGACAAAATCGCTGGCGTTTTCAAGCTGGTCTGATTCGCGACAGAAGGTGCAAATCGCGCCGACCAGTCGCTCGTCCTGCCGCAATGGAAAACACAAATGCAGCATGCTTGATTCGCGCAGAAGTTCCGAAATCTGCGCGTGAACATCTAAGGCCGTTTGAGCTAGGTTGCTTCCAGATTTGAATTCAAATGCAGCCGCCTTTATTTTGGGATTCATGGGGCCGTTCCAAGCACGAACGGAAAGCTTATCGTCCATTTCTGTACGAATGAGGATTGCAACAGAACCTGCTCCGCTCAATTCACGGAGCCGTGAAGCAAGTTCAGACAGGTAGTTGTCCGAGCCATCTGATTCAAGCTTTGCTAAATTGATCGCGCTTCTGTCGCGCTTTGCACGAGTGTCCAGGTCGCGGTACATATCTTGAAGGCGGCGGAAGGATTCGCGAAGATCAAGAGTTTCTTGCGGGTCACCCTTTGTCGGGTCATTGTGTTCTGGCAAAACGGGTTTTGTAACTGTTCGGATAGTTTCGCGGTCGTTGAGCATCATGCCAAGCCCTAAAACTCCTGCAGCTTGTACCAAAAGGAGCGGACTTGGGCTAGAGGCGTTGGTGTAAAGCATGTGCGAGCCAACCATAGAGCCAAAGGCTATCGGTGCCATGGTAGCGGGCAGTGACCCGAATCGGCTGGCGGCGTTCGCGATTGGTAAGAGAACGAGGAATCCAAAAGTGTCGAGCCTGCCGATTAGTCCGAGGCATCCCGCAATTGCGAGTGAATCAACGCAAGCGAAAAGGGTTGAAACACCCTCGTTTCGAAATTTCCTTCGTTCAAGTTGAAATAGCAAAATCGAATAGGCAACAGCGATTGCGGTCAATTTGAAAACAGTCGTTTGCTGTGGGAGGTGCTGCGTCAATGCGAGAGCAGTTACGCCGAGCGCCAAAAAGATTCGGATTGCAAGTTCAACCATGACTTTCTACTTTAAGTTTTCGGTTGAAAATGGTGAAAGAATAGGTTCACCTTTTTGGGAGTGCGCGGGCTTGACCGCGCTTTTGAATCACAAAATTGAAAAGGCGCGGTCAAGCCCGCGCACTCCC
>JANNQV010000005.1:0-2637 GCA_031400935.1 Armatimonadota bacterium | reverse complement strand
CAAATTTATCCCATTTTGAAAGCAATCGCGGAGGAGATATTGGCATGACTTGGCATGAGGACCTGTATGTCTGGGGTGAAGTCGAGCGCATTCGCGCCATGAAGTTTGGAGCCGATGCAGAGCTTCACCAGGACACGCAATTGCAAAAAATGGCTGCCCGGATTGGCAAGCCAGATCGCGGCTGTCTCTTGACCCATGCGGCTGTCGAGGTCTACCTGAATGCCCAGCGTTGGGATCATGGAAACCAGGCTATCAAGATCGCCATCAGGTACTTCCGCGACGGCTGGTTTTGGGAAGACGAATCGCCGGAAAGGGTTGACAAGGCAAGCATGGAACTCAAAGGCTGGGAGGTTGGGAAATTGAAGGCTCTGGTGAGGAATTACAACCGGCACGAGCTTTCTGCGAAACGTTCTGAGGCTGGGAAGAAGGGGAATCAAGTTAGGTGGGGAGCAAGTGAAAACACATGATTCCATCGCAAAATTCATCGCAAAAAATATTGTCATTTGAACCTAAGTTTCATTTTTTTGTGAAAGTTGAGCAACTTTTGATGCTAATTCTGCGTATACTATTTTCAGACGGAGAAACTATGCCCGAAAGGGTTGTGGGCTCCGTTTTTTGTTGGCTAGACCCCAGCAAATCCAAACGCAAGAAAATCCAAGACTCTCCTTCCATTGGCCCCGTCCGTTCCCTCGGCGGGGTCATCTTTTGAATCACCATGCAACCCCAAACTGAAAGCTTCGAAAGCATGGCGGGCGCGGTTCGCCATGTGGCAAACAAGTACAAGAGCGCAACCAAGCATCTCCCGATTGAGTACGGGGACTTGGTAAGCGCGTGTCACATTGGGCTAGCAAGGGCGTACAAGGATTACGATCCGGCAAAAGC
This sequence comes from Armatimonadota bacterium, assembly GCA_031400935.1. Lineage (GTDB taxonomy): Bacteria > Armatimonadota > Fimbriimonadia > Fimbriimonadales > Fimbriimonadaceae > JANNJE01. The sequence goes on along the minus strand of JANNQV010000005.1, from coordinate 1,755 downwards.
AAAGTGGAGTACATTCGCATTTTCTTGTATGAACGGTGCGTGTCTTGACCTCGTTCGCAGGATAAAGTTTCAACTTGGAGAGACCAGGACTAGCTACCGGGCAAAGGTTCGTCCACGGCTTGAAATGTTCTCATTCGAATTGAAAGAGGGAATTGAATCTGATTGGTACCAGATGAGCGGTTACGAAACGGACGACGACATTTTGCAAAGGCTCGAAGACGACGCAAACATTGCGAGAGTAAGTGCGGCGATAGCAACCCTTCCAGAGAGATGGCGACAGGTGATCCTAATGAAGCTGGATAACCTGTCAAACGCAGAAATTGGCAAGAAGTTGTCATTGTGCGAGTCGAGGATTTATCAGATTTACTACAGAGCAATAGAGGAGCTTGCGGCAATCGTCGAGATGGACGAACGGCTAGCCGCGTGAGATGACCATGAGCTTCTTCGACAAATCAAAATACAGCCCAAAGAAACAAGCTGAAGATTTGCTCGAATCGCATTTTCGCGGCTGGCCGAAGCGAGTTATCGTTGCCCGATTGATTGGCACAGGCAATGTCTACAAGTGCGGCAAGAACGAGGATAACGGGTTCAAGGGGATCATGTGCTGGCGTTACGCAGTTCATGCAAACCTGCCACCGATTTACGAGCTTTTGGAGTTGCCGTTCGACCATGCCAGAGAGATTGCCAAGTCCAAGCTAGCGATAAACAGCCTGGTTCTCATGGACGCTCCAGGCAGTTTGAAAGTCCATTTTGTGAAATGACATGGCGATTGATTTTAAGCAGCTAACGAAAGACTTCGACGCGATGGACGGCGAAACCAAGTATTTGCTCGGTGCGAAGGCTCCTGCCAAGTGGGAACCGAAAGTAATCAAAGCGATCGATTGTTCTGGTGCTAGTCTCTACTGGCTCAGGCGGTGCGCTGACATCATGCTCCCCGACGGGTCAATGAACCAATTGGAGTATTGCCGCAAGCATTTCAGGCAACTCAAAAAGTACGAGGATGTGAAGTACGCGGCGATGGACACAAACAGGCTTTTCATTGCGTTCATCGTTCCGAACAAGCTGCAACGGATGCTCAATGCCAGGGATGGCCGGGCACGAGGCAGGCACGTATTCCTGATTTACATGGGAATGACTATGGAGTCCTACGGCGGGCATGGCGTTGGAAGTTTGCCGTGGAACAAACGGAAATCTGTGAATGCATTTGAGGTTGTATGAGCGTTGCAATAGATCACGAAGATTATCTGGAAAGGAAGCTAAAGTTAGTTGTCGGGCTGGTATGGGCGATGACTGTCGGCGGGTTTTCGATTGGCGGCTGGGCTACCACCGTAGAACTCCGTCTCAGGCGCAACGATGACCTAGAACGGACTGTTCACAAGATTGATTACTATGTGAGCAAGATTGCTAACAAGGTGGGAGTAGAGATTGAACCGCCGAGGTAGCGCGGGCGTCCAGGTGTTCACGCTAGTAGTCGCATTTGCCGCAATTGCCATTGCGATAGCCGCATGGAACGAAGCTGCGAAGCCTGACAAAGATTTACAGCAACTATCAAGAAGTTTAGAGAACCTGACCAACGCGGTCGAAGGAATGAAATGAACACAGATTGCCAGAAAGTAAAAGACATCATCGAGCAGATTAACCAGATTATTGATTTGATCGAGCGAAGGAACAAGATCAGGCAGATGCTTGAAGATTTGTTCCAACTGATTGCCGCGATTATCCCAGGCTTCCCGATCCCTGTTGATCCGATGGGAG
>JANNQV010000004.1:0-40537 GCA_031400935.1 Armatimonadota bacterium | reverse complement strand
GTTGGAGGGTCTGTTTGCACGAAGTTCCACTCTGCGACTACCGTTTCGACGCCCTGGTTGTCCTTAAGGATCAGTTTTGTTTGGGTCAAATAACCTCCACCAATGAATACTGATCCGGACGCGTAGCAATTGGTGCCTGAGAACTTTGCGGGAAGTGGCGCTTGGTTCTCTCCCCAAATGACGAATTGAATCTGTGAAAACGCAAGTTGTGAAACAAAAAACAAACAGATTGCAACTGCACTTCTGGTGAACATCCGGTTGATCAAAAATAGGCAATTGTTGCAAGCAGAAACTACTTTCTTAATGTTTGCAGCGCAATCACTTCGTGGCGTGGCGTGGCGTGGCAATCATATTGTTTTCCTCACTCCAATAATCGCATTGTATCGGATGAATGTAAAAAATACAAGCATTTCACCAATTTCCTTGGAAAAGTCTTGGTTTTGTTCCAGGAAACATCATTTTGAACCTGAAAACAATTGTTCGAAATAATTGGATACCTGTTTTGAATCAAATGGAAGCACCAAAATCCGCAATCGTTCAATCAGGTAACTTTAGAATGGTCCAAGGAGGGATTTATGCTCATCGCATTGCCAAAAGAATCGGCCAAGGAAGAAAGCAGAGTTGCGCTGACGCCTGACGGCGTTCGGGAAATCATTGGACTTGGGCATACGCTCCAAATTGAAGCAGGAGCGGGTATAGGATCGTACTTCCCTGACTCGGCTTATGAAGCCAGCGGAGCCACTATTGGGCTTGATCTTGCAAAAACAGACCTGTTGCTCAAGGTCTTGCTGCCAACAGATGCAGAGATAAAGAATCTAAAATCTGGCGCGTCCACGGTCAGTTACTTAAACCCGACAGCAAATCCAAAGGTGATCGAGGCACTTCGAGCGAAGAACATTGCCTCTTTCGCAATTGACTTAATGCCGCGAATTTCTCGTGCTCAAAGCATGGATGCATTGAGTTCGATGAGCACAATAGCCGGTTACCGTGCCGCGTTGCTTTGCGCTACCCATCTCCCGAAATTTTTCCCTATGCTGATGACCGCAGCGGGCACGCTTCCTGCAGCAAAGGTTTTTGTTATTGGGGCTGGAGTTGCGGGATTGCAAGCGATTGCAACTTGCCGCCGACTTGGCGCGGTCGTGGAAGCGTTCGATGTGCGCCCAGCCGTAAAGGAGCAAATTGAATCTTTAGGCGGAAAGTTTGTCGGATTATCGCTTTTGAGCGAAGAGGCAGAAGATGTAGGAGGATATGCCAAGGAAGTTTCGAGCGATACGCATTCCCGAGAGTTAGAATTGATCGCATCCAGACTTCCAAGCGTGGACTGCGTTATCACCACCGCCCTAATTCCTGGGCGTCGCGCCCCAACGCTCATCACCGAACAAATGGTGAAACAAATGCGGCCCGGTTCGGTAATTGTTGACCTTGCAGCACCTGCAGGTGGGAACTGCGAATGCACGGTTCCGGGTGAGGTTGTTCAAGCACACAACGTGACAGTGATCGGCAGCACCGATTTACTCTCGAGCATGGCCAGTGATGCGAGCCGAATGTATTCAAAGAATTTGATCTCGTTTTTGGGAATCATTGTTAAGGATGGTGTTGTGAATACTGATATGGAGGACGAAATCGTTAGAGGAACATTGGTTACGTTTGAAGGGAAGATCGTGCACGACGTCACCCGACTTGCCCTGGAGCGCGAAGGAAGCAAATCATGACCCTCATTGCCGTTGTCACCATTTTCATCTTAGCGGTTTTTGTCGGACTTGAAGTCATCGCGAAAGTGCCTCAAACGCTTCACACACCGCTGATGTCCGCCACTAACGCGATTCACGGGGTCATTTTGGTCGGCGGAATCATCGTATTGGGCAGAGCTCATGACACGCCTTCGCTGATTCTCGGATTTTTCGCGACCTTGTTTGGCGTCCTTAACGTTGTCGGCGGGTTTGTTGTCACAGACCGAATGCTCGAAATGTTCAAACGAAAACCCAAGAAGGAGGCGAAATGAACGCCGACTTCATCAACATTTGCTACCTTTTTACGGCAATCACGTTCATGCTTGCGCTCAAGCTCATGAACGGGCCAAAAACAGCACGCCAGGGCAATTTGCTCGCCGCCGCTGGCATGGGCGTAGCGTTGATTGCCACTTTCTTTATCAAAGACGAAAACGGGAAATTGCTAGGAAATTTTGAGTGGATCGCACTGGCTTTTGTTGTTGGCTCGATTCTCGGAACTTGGTCGGCTCGCAAAGTTCAAATGACTGCGATGCCACAATTGGTCGCTCTGTTCAATGGGCTTGGCGGGGGAGCTGTTGCGCTCGTTGCTGTCGTCGAATATCCTCACCTCTTTCAAAATGGCGCGGCGGACAAAGTTTCACTGCTCACAACGGTATTGAGCCTTCTCATTGGCGCGATCAGCTTCATGGGAAGCTTGATGGCTTATGGCAAGCTGCAAGAGCTTCTTTCGGGCAGGCCGATCACTTGGCCGGGGCAAAAAATTCTTAATTTGCTTTTCTTTATTGCAGCGATTGTCATGATTGCGCTTCTCTTGAGCGGAACTCAATCCAATACATTAGTTTACGCACTGCTTGGCCTTTCATTGCTTTTGGGCATAACTCTTGTGTTGCCGATTGGTGGCGCAGATATGCCGGTCGTAATTTCCCTTTTGAACTCATTTACGGGTTGCGCTGCCGGTTTAGCCGGGTTCGTTCTGAACAACACTGCGCTCCTCATTGGAGGCGGCTTGGTGGGTGCAAGCGGCTTGATCCTCACGTTAGGCATGTGCAAGGCGATGAATCGCCCATTGAGCAACGTAATCTTTGGGGCATTTGGCAGTGCTCCATCTGGAGACCCTTCGTTGGGTTCTGGAAAGACAGGAAACGTCCGCAGCTATTCTGTTGAGGACGCCGCGATCATATTCAGCAATGCAAACAGCGTCATCATTGTTCCGGGTTACGGAATGGCCGTGGCACAGGCGCAGCATGTAGTCAAAGAATTCGCGGCTAAGCTTGCCGAAAGGGATATTGAAGTCAAATATGCGATTCATCCTGTTGCTGGTCGAATGCCAGGACACATGAATGTTCTACTCGCTGAAGCAGACGTGTCGTATGATCAACTCTTCGATCTCGATGAGATCAATTCAGAGTTTCCGGAAACAGATGTCGCGCTGGTCATTGGAGCAAACGACGTTGTCAATCCCGCCGCTCGATACGACAAAGCGAGCCCGATTTACGGAATGCCGATTTTAGATGTAGATAAATCGCGAACGGTAATTGTCCTCAAGCGAAGCATGAGTCCTGGATTTGCTGGCATAGACAACGAGCTATTTATCAATCCGAACACGATTATGGTGTTCGGAAATGCGAAGACTACGATATCGAAACTTTCAGCCGCGATGGACTCTGTTTAATAAATTTTAGAATCCGCACGTTCGCGAAGCTAAACTGAGGGTTATAATGAATGGTATGCACCGGACCGATACAGGTGACCCCGAGTATTTTCACAAAGTTGTGGATTGCCAATGGGCGTGCCCTGCACACACCAACGTTCCAGAATACATTCGACTGATCGCCCAAGGCAAGTTCGACGACGCTTACATTGTCAATCGGGAATCAAACGTCTTTCCTGGAATCCTCGGCCGAACGTGCGATCGTCCTTGCGAACCGGCTTGTCGGCGCACCCGAATTGATGGCAAACCAGTCGCGATTTGTAGGCTAAAGCGTGTAGCAGCGGATAACAAAAGCGACATTCGCGACCGAATCCCAACTGCTCCAGCCGAAAAGAATGGCAAAAAAATCGCTCTCGTTGGGGCTGGCCCAGCTTCCCTTACTGTTGCGAATGACCTCATGCCGCTTGGCTACGACGTAACCATTTTTGAAAAAGGCCCTCGTCCAGGTGGGCTTATGCGGATCAACATTCCTGCGTTTCGCCTTCCGGAAGAAGTCCTCGATGAAGAAATTGGCTACATCGTTGATATGGGCGTCACGATGAATTACAACACGCCTGTCGCGAGCCTTTCTGAACTCCTGGACTCAAAAGCTTACGATGCGGTCTTTGTAGGAAGCGGCGCTCCAAAGGGCAAGGAACTTGAGTTGCCAGGACGCCACGACACCGATCAGATTTTCATCGGCATCGAATGGCTTGAATCCATTCACTTTGAACATGTAAAAAGTGTGGGTAAGAATGTATTGATCATTGGGGTAGGGAATACTGCCATGGACTGTTGCCGTTCCGCGAAAAGGCTTGGCGCAACCGATGTAAAAGTCATCGCACGTAAAACGCGCAAGTATTTCAAGGCGTCGCCGTGGGAGCTTGAAGACGCTGAAGAAGAGCAGGTTGATATCCTAGAAAACCTTTCGCCAGTTCAATTTGTGATCGAAAACGGCAAACTGACCGGGCTTGAGTTCGACAAATACACATCGCAAGAAGTGGATGGCAAGCTGATCCAGGAACCTGCCGGACGCATAACACTTCCTTGCGACACTGTGATTCTCGCCATCGGACAGGAAAATGCATTCCCATGGATCGAACGAGATATCGGAATCGAATTCGACAAGTGGGACGTACCCGTTGTAGACAAAACGACCTTTATGTCTGCCCGCGAAGGCGTGTTCTTCGGAGGCGATGCCGCCTTTGGTCCAGCAAACATCATTTGGGCAGTTGAGCATGGGCATCAGGCGGCGATTTCGATTCACCAGTACTGCTTGGGCCAACCGATAACTGATCGGCTACCGCGCGGGCAAACGCTGGCAAGCACGAAGATGGGGCTCCACGAATGGTCGTACAGCAACTATTACGACCCATCCAAGCGCCAAAAGATGATTCACGTTGACTTGAAAGAGCGCTTTTCAAAGATGACGATCGAGGTTGAGGAAGGGTTTACCGCCGAGCAAACACGGCAGGAAGTAGAAAGGTGTCTAAATTGCGATATCCAGACCCAATTCACAGACTCGCTTTGTATAGAGTGCGATGCCTGCATTGACATTTGTCCTGTGGACTGCCTGACCATCGCTCCAAATGGCGACGAGACCGACCTTCGCTCGCGATTGACCGCTCCAGCTGAGAATATGGAGCAAGCCTTGTTTGTATCGGGACCGCTCAAGCAGACAGGACGAGTGATGGTCAAAGATGAGAACATTTGCGTTCACTGCGGGCTATGCGCCGAAAGGTGTCCAACTTATGCTTGGGACATGAGGAAATTTATGATTCATCTTCCTTATGCAGGTAGGCCAGTACCCCCGGAAACTCTTAACCAGCCGGAAGTGGCCGTATGAGGGATTGGACAAATGAATTCGCCTTTAAGATAGCGACAGCAAACGGGACTGGCTCAGCAAGTGCCAACGGCCTCATTATGCAGGCGATATTTCGCATGGGAATTCCGGTAACAGGGAAAAACCTGTTTCCTTCCAACATTCAGGGATTGCCAACCTGGTACGAAATCCGCGTAAGCGGACGCGGATACAAAGCCCGTACTCCAGAATTTCAACTTATGGTCGCACTCAACGCCGCGACATACGAAAAGGATGTAGCTGAAGTTAGTTCTGGTGGCTGGCTGCTGTACGATTCCTCGTGGCCTCTCGATGAAAAATTAATTCGACCAGATGTCACCTACGTCGGAGTCCCGCTAGCTGCAATGTGCAACGCCGAGTTCAAAGGGGTAAGAGAGCGAATTCTGATGAAGAATATCGCTTACGCAGGAGCCTTGGCTGCGCTACTCGATATTGACCCCCAAATCATTGCAGAATTAACTCGGGAAAAGTATTCGAAGAAGCCTGCACTCCTAGACTCTAATCAAACAGCAATCAATCTTGGCTTCAACTATGTTAGGGAAAACTTTGAGGCGCCTTTGCCCATACATCTGGTGAAGATGGATGAGACAAAGGATTGCATTTTGATTGACGGCAACACTTCAGCCTCGCTTGGGTGTCTCTATGCCGGAGCAACTGTCGGTGCTTGGTATCCGATCACGCCTGCGACATCCCTGATGGAAGGATTTAGCGGGTTTTGTAAGAAATATCGTGTTGACCCTGAAACAAAACAGAACCGTTATGCAATTTTGCAAGCAGAAGACGAACTCTCGGCCATTGGTATCGTTATTGGAGCTTCTTGGGCTGGGGCACGTGCATTTACGCCAACGGCTGGACCAGGCATTTCTTTAATGAGCGAGTTCATTGGGTTAGCCTATTACGCTGAGATTCCAGCTGTCGTCTTCGACGTTCAGAGAACTGGGCCATCCACGGGGATGCCGACTCGTACCCAGCAAGGCGACCTGTTCATTTGCGCTTATGCATCTCATGGCGATACAAAGCACATTTGTCTGTACCCATCCGACCCGAGAGAAGCTTTTGAAATGGCGGTGGCATCCTTCGATCTTGCTGAACGGTTTCAAACCCCGGTGTTCGTACTCTCAGACCTTGACATTGGGATGAATGACTGGATGATTCCCAAGCTTTCCTGGGACGATTCCTATAGGCCCGATCGTGGCAAAGTGCTGAGTGCAGAAGAACTCGAAAATGCCAAAGGCTTCGCACGATACCTCGATGTTGATGGCGACGGAATTCCGCAAAGAACTCTTCCGGGCGAGCATCCAAAGGGTGCGTTTTTCACGCGCGGATCGGGACACAACAAAATGGGGGCTTATACTGAAGATGCTGACGAATATCAGGAAGTACTCGACCGAATTGCACGTAAGATTCAGGGAGCAACTGAAGCCGTGCCTGCTCCCGTTATCATTCGAAACAGGGGAGTTTCAATTGGAATCGTTACGGTCGGAGCTTGCCATGCTGCTTGCGTTGAGGCTATGGACCAACTTGCCGCAGAAGGAATGGCAGTGGACTACATGCGCGTTCGAGGATTCCCATTTGGAACCGAAGTTCGCGAATTCCTAGAGCAGCACGATATGATCTTCGTTGTAGAGCAGAATCGAGACGGCCAACTTCGGAGCCTGCTTTCCATGGAAACTGAGGTTCCTATTTCAAAAATGCAGTCGGTTCGCTATTATTCTGGGTTCCCAATGAGCGCACACCACGTTGTTTCGGGAATACGTCCAAAAGTTGGAGTGCTGGCATGAGCTATCTGGCAAAGCCAAAGGTCCACCATCCATCGCTAAAACTGAACGCGCTTGGCATGACGCGCCGCGACTATGAAGGGGCTATCAGTACGCTATGTGCGGGATGCGGCCATGACTCGATCACTGCAGCTATCATTCAGGCTTTTTGGAACCTAGATATTGCTCCTCATAAAGTCGCAAAACTTTCTGGAATTGGCTGTTCTTCTAAAACTCCAGCATATTTTTTGCGGGAAGCGCATGGCTTTAACAGCGTTCACGGAAGGATGCCCTCAATCGCAACAGGGGCAGGTGCGGCTAATCGGGACTTGATCATGATTGGCGTTTCAGGAGACGGAGATTCGCTTTCCATCGGACTCGGCCAACTGTGCCACGCAATTCGGCGAAATGTAAATCTCCTTTACATTTTGGAGAACAACGGCGTCTATGGTCTCACCAAGGGGCAATTTTCGGCGGCCGCTGACATCGGGTCTACAAGCAAGAAAGGCGAAGTCAACGCCATGGAACCGATTGACGGGGTTCTCTTGGCATTATCGCTTGGCGCGACATTTGTTGCACGCAGCTTTTCAGGGGACAAAGACCAACTGATCCCGATCATTGAGGCAGGACTAAACCACAATGGATTTGCCTTTGTTGAGGTGATTTCGCCTTGCGTTACGTTCAACGACCATGAAGGCTCGACAAAGAGCTATGCCTACACTCGTGAACATAATGTCGAAGTTGTCGAAGCTGATTTCGTGCCAATCCGGACAGAGATTACGACCGAATATGATCCCGGCACTTCAAGGCGTGTGATGATGCACGATGGAAGCTGGGTGACTTTTCGCAAGGTTGCCGATGATTACGACCCAACAAATCGGGACAACGCATATTCCCACATTCGGGAAAGGCAGGCGGCAGGCGAAATCGCAACTGGGCTCTTGTATATTTCTGAAGATTCCAAGGATATGGTGGATCAAAACAACCAAGTTCAAGGTTCGTTAACCCATATTCCGTTCGAGAAGCTTTGCCCTGGCAGCGGGGCCCTCGAGAACTTGCAACTTCGCTTCCGGTAGCTGGCTAGCAGGTCCAAATACGTTACTTCGAATGGGCCGTTTCATTTTTCAATCTGACTGACTGTGTGGATGACTAGTAAGGCAAATTTGGAGGAGGAGAAGAAGGGGCACGAACTCCTGACTCCTCAATAAAAGTCGCTCTGCAAACTGATCTAGCCCATCACGGTAGGAAACAAAGATGATGCCGCAATCAGACGATTTCTCGAAGAGTCCGCCGAACCTGCAAACGTTCAACCAACTCTTTACGAAGTAGCCTTAAATTCAAATTCTACAACAATCTGTCTGCCAAATAGCGACGAATCTTACTAATCAACCGATTCGCCACGTTCGGATGAAATCCACCGTGCGAACTCTTTCCCATGAAGTCTCTTTATCCTTCGCACGTTGTACCTGAGTTTTCAACTTCGCGGAGAAATGCGAATTCGTTTGATTTCTTCACAGAGTAGGTCTTACGGCTCACATAAGAGACTCATTCTTCGTTGCTTAGTAACGAAGAATGAGTCGGAATGGCTCACGATTAGCTCAACTATGGGTTAGGAGCAACGAACCCAGGCACACTACCCTTAAACGACATAATCAAGGATGGAATCAGACTTCTGCCCAACGGATCGCCATTGAGCGGACCTTGCGTACCGTCGGTATACACGTCGAACTGAACATTGCTGGAGTTTTGTGTGACGCTAAAATCGTTGTCGTTAGCGACCACGAGCGCATACGTTCCGTCTCGCAATTGTGGCCCAATGATCATTCCTTCGATCTTTTCTGGCATAACGATGTTTGCGTTGTTGACTTCGTCGAGCACATCCAGATAAAGTTCCTTTTGAACCGGAACAACGCCTGTTGGCAAGGTTGTCGAGTGCCCAAATAAGCTCGTGTTGGAAACATCTGTTGCCCCAACAATGCTGATTCGAAAGACACGTTTGCTACCGATCGGATTGATATGAAGCGGATCATCCACTCCCCGGCCCCGATTGTCACGCTCAATTACAAAGAACTCATCTTCGTTTATGGCGACAATACCGCTGCAACCGATGTTTCGACCCTGCGCTGTCGCTGCGAAATCAGAATTCGTTCCTGGAATCCTTGCATTGATCACCGCTAAGGTTTCTAACTGATAGACAAATTGCCGAGTACTGACACCCGATGCCACGTCGTATTCCACGATTCTCACGTTTCTGCTTCTGCGACCTTCGCCGGGAGTAGGCCCCTCGTTTATGAGCGGGTCTTGAAGAATTGCGTAAAGTTTTGTGCCGTCAGGGCTCATGGTGAGTCCCTCATAGCCTCGATTGTCCTGCCTGCCAACTGAAAGAATTCCTCGACCGTTCACATAGTCGAGCAGAGTTCCCGCGAAAGGCAAAATATTGTGAGGAACCTCAAAAGCTCTGACAAATCGAGCCTCCACAATACCATTCCAAAGCTCAACCTTTTGAAACTCATAAACTGAAGGGCCATATTCGTCGCTAACGTAGAAGTTGCCGTTTGGTCCGATTGCAAGTCCTTCTGGATCAAAACTGAGGCCGAGAGTGGAGACATTGCCATTTAGAAGCAGCGGATTCAAACCATTAAAACGCTGTGAACCGTCGGTCGTTTTGAACTTGATGGTCTCCTGAAGTCGAAAGTGGCTGATTTCGCCTGTTCGCCTGTCGAAATTAACCTTGGATTTGTGCAACCGGGTTTCGTAGCTGATGACGCCTCCGCCCGGGCCGCGGTCTGCCAAGGTGTATAGGGTGTGGCTCCGGCGATCATATGCCAAATCCGACCCCATTCCAAGTCGGTTGACGTTGGCACCTGATCCTGGAACTAAGTCATTAGCTCCGCCTGACACTACGATCGTGTTTACAAGTTCAGCGCCGTGCGCTGAAGCGACAAACGATACGGCCGACAAAATGCCGAGCCAAACTAAATTTCTGTGGTTATTCATGGACGACTTAGTTTGAAGTCTGTTGAGACCCCATAACATTGGGTTAACTGATCGTTAACACCGTCCTAAAAGAACTACCGTACTTTTACGGGGTTTTGTATGTTGAATTGCACGCGCCTAATCAACCGATTCGCCCCGCTCGGATGAAATCCACCGCGCTACAGATTCGATGTCGGTCTCGGCCATCAGCCTTGCAACCGCACCATTAGGATCGATTACCAATCGCTGGTAAGTTGGCTCATCCGTGTAACCCATCGTTACAACGACTTGGCCCTGTTCATTCTTGAAGCGATGCAAAAACTCAACTCCTGGTATCGCACGAAGCTGGTGGCCGGTACTTGCAGAACTTTCTTGCCAAGCCTTTTCAAAGCCTTCTAGGGGTTCCCACTTTGAAGATACGATATACATTGATGTCCTCCTGGTCGTAATTCAGACATTACACCATTTAGGTTATCCGGTAGCAGAAAAAAATTTCAAGCCATATGAGCCTTTACTGTTCAATCTTGTACGCTTCATTGGATGGACGAACCGCGCGATCTAACCACAATGGCCTTCTCAATCCCCCAGGCCCTGGTGCAGGTTTGGTTTTGGCGAGCCATTCTCGATAGACTTCGATGGATTTGTTCGTGTCCACATAGACGTCACCGTAGCAATCTTCTGGCGCAGCTTTTCCGACAACTACCCTTTGATGCCAGCAATGCTGCCCAGAAACTGGGTCGGGCTGAACTGGAAAAGTGAGGTTTTGATGCACGCCGCCATCGGTCCACCAGATTCGTTTTGTGTCTGCATCTATGCTTTCGTAAGGGCTGATATTCTCTGCACGACGGAACCTAACAACGCCAGGAGAAAGCTCCTCGCGCAAAACCTTGACGCCAGCCATTCGGTCGGTGCCTTCGTCGTTCAGTCGCCATCTGCCGAGATGATGGGAGCAGGCGATGATTCCCGGTCGCATCCCTTCGGTCACCCAAGCTTTGTTCACATAATGCCCAATTCGGGTTGAAACACGAACCAAATCCCCCGTTTCGATTCCGAGTTTTGATGCATCGGTCGGATGAATCCAAACTGGATTCGAGTTGCTCAATTCATAGAGCCACTTCGAATTTGCGGAGCGCGTGTGAACCAATGTCGGAAGCCGGAAGGTTGGCACAAGCACAAATTCAAATTCGCCCGGCTTCATCTGGTCGCGGTGGACGTGGCTTGGGATATAGCCAGGCATTGTCTGGTCGGCCCAGCCCCAGTCTTCCATTGTTTGGCTGTGCAATTCTAGCTTTTTAGAAGGTGTTTTGAATCCATGATCGTCATAAACGCCATACGCCTCATCCTTAACCAAGAATGCTCCATAGCGGCTCATATATTCGTATGGAGTCAATCCCCTTTCGGCGGCGGCTTCTGTCAATCCTGGTACTGAATTTTCAAATATCCATCGGTAATACTCCTGAATTTTGATCTTTTCGCCTCGGCGATATGGCGATTCGTAGAACTTTCGGATTCCCAACGAACCGTCTGGATCAATTCTCCATGAAAGCTCGATCCAAAACTCGGTTTCTTCCCAGACTTCGCCCGGATTCGCTTCATAGGTGAACTCAAATGTCTCACCATCTCGTTCCCTCGCGACTCGTTGAACTGGCTGCCGAAAACCGATCCACTTTGCAGCATGAGTTTCTTGGCTCATGAGGTCGTATCGCTCAGCCCCATTGCCCATCGGCAGCACGTAGTCCGCATATTGTGCGGTCTCGCTCCAAACCGGAGTTAAGGCGGCGTGAAGCTCGATTTTGGATTCGTCCTTCAGCACCCGCTCCCACATCATGCCGTCCGGATTCGTCCATACCGGGTTGTAAACTCTCGTGAAATAAGCTGCTAACTTCCCTCTTCCTTCAATCAGGAAATGTGGCAGCAAGTAGGACATTTCGTGGAATGCCAACGGATACTCTAGTGGATAAAGTAGCTCGCTCCACACGTCTTGTGGAGGGGGCTTCAGAAAGGTAGGAGGTACGAATTTGTTATCTGTATTTAGGTTTGTTCCACCTTCTGTTCCGACCGCACCCATGAGCACTACGATGAATTCAAGGCACCTGGAAACCTGCCAGCCGCCAAGATTTCCTGCCGCTGCATTTCGCCAAACGTGCGTAGAAAGCGCTGTTCCTGCCTTGCTGATTTCAAGAGCGATTTCTCTGATGGAAGCGGCGTCAACACCGCATTCTTCGGCAGCGGCCTCGGGGGTTGCGTAGGCGTAGTGGGCTCTTAGAGCACTAATGAAAGTGTCAAAGTGGTAGGTCTTGTGGGACTGGTTGGACTTGTTGGACAGGTCCGACTTGTTCAAAATGTGCGATCTCTTTAGGAGCCAGTCTAGAGTGTCTTCCCAATTCACCCACGTTTCTAGAAATTCGCGATTGTAAAGCCCTTCATCAAGCAGAATTTTTGCGATTGCCAAAAGCAGCATCGCCTCTGTCCCCGGCCAAGGCGCAAGCCACCAATCGGCTTTGGAAGCCGTGTTCGAATGCCGAACATCAATCACACAGATCTTTGCGCCGCTGGTTTTACCTTCGATGATCCTTTGCGCATGCGGGTTGAAGTAGTGGCCGGTCTCCAAGTGCGAAGAGAGCAGCAGCATGAATTTCGCGTTTGCATGGTCAGGCGAAGGGCGGTCGGCTCCAGCCCACAGCGCGTATCCAACACGGGCCCCCGATGAGCAAACATTGGTGTGCGAATTGTGGGCATCTACTCCCCAACTTTGCAGAACTCGGTTGACGTAGCCATCTTCGCCAGGCCGGCCGACGTGGTACATCACTTCGGTTTTTCGGTCCTCGACAATTGCCGCGCGAATCTTGTTTGCAAACGTATCGAGCACTTCGTTCCAGCTTGTCCTTTCCCATTTTCCCGCTCCTCTTTCGCCAACTCGCTTTAGCGGATAGAGAATTCGGTTGGGATCGTTGACCTGATTGATAGTCGCTGGGCCCTTTGCGCAGTTTTTGCCTCTTGAACCAGGATGGTACGGGTTGCCCTCAAGCTTTCGAATGAGTCCAGTTTCCTTATCAATAAATGCCATCAGCCCGCAGGCAGCTTCGCAGTTAAAGCAAATGGTGGGAACCAGGCTGTACTTCTTCTCGACCTTCTTCGGCCAAGCGGCAGGGTCGAATTCCGACCAGTGTTCCCACTGATCTTCCGGCGGGAAAGATTCCAGTGGAGTTGTGGTTAGTTCTTCGGGGTCGTGAGAGCGCATGGGTTAGTTGTGGATTGTGGATTGTGGGTTGTGGATTTTTGCAGTTAGCGGTTAGGAGAGGGGTGGCAGTTGTCCAGCACGAACGAAAGCTTGTTCGTATGAAAACAATGCTAATAAAACAAAGAGCCCCCATACAACTCCTATTGGTACGGGTGAGGCTTCAAAAACTTGGCAGGCCAATACGATTATTGCCCCCAATGGGATTTGCAAAGCCAATTGTGGAAGTAGCCGGAGCCTTCCCAATCGCGACTCATCTAGGAAACCCTTAGCTTGCTTGTAATTATCGGTTTCTGGTTTTCGAAACGGAACGAAGTGCAGTAATGTCAAAGAAACAGCTCCAATTGCAAACGCGGAAATGGTCACTGGATTCCCCATCCCAATCAGCAAAAAGAACCCTGCCCCAGCCGTAACGCTTTGCGCGATTAGGTGCCAAAACAGCCCATCGGCTTCCCACAGGTCCCGTCCCTTGCACTGCTTGAAGAGAAAGGCGGTGTAACCTGCCACAAAAACGCCAACCAAGGCATTCAACCAGCGAAGTGGCTCAATCAAACTTATAAGTCCTATAGGACTGCTAGAACTGATATCACTATTTTCGATAGGTCCTATATGTCCTATAAGTCCGATTCCCAGAATCAGCGCTGAAAGCCCACCAAAAACCGTCAAAACAATTCCGCCCTTCACAAGCCAGCTATCCCAATTCGGCCTCGTGAACAGCTTGTAAAAGTGCATCGGCTTCTTGAGGTCTTCGATCAGAAGGAAGACTGTGATCAACATGAAAGAAAGACCCACCGTTTCTGGCAGCCACCACGGAATCGAGGCAGAGGCTCCGAATAGCGCAAAAAACGGCGCAATCATCGCCGCCCCGCCAGCGATTCCTTTGGTCAGCAAATAAAGCGCAACTGGCCAACCCCATTCAACCTTGTGATCGGCATTCAGAACTTCTCGGGCGTCGGGTTCAGAAGCTGCACTAGTCGGCCATGTTTCTGGTTTTGTGTCTCGTCTCTGGCTCCAAATCTGTTGTTTGGAATCCCGAGCCGCTGCACCCGGATTCAATGACACATCCGAAGCGCCAATATACATCACATTCGGCCCAGTTCCTTGCTCCGGGCGGCGAAATTTCAAATCTTGCGCTCTCTTGAGCAGCGATACCTTCGATTCGGGGTCATGGAAATCTCCCGGAATAATCGCACCTACCGGGCAAACCGTGACACAGGCAGGCTCGAGCCCTTTTTCGATTCGGTGCGCGCAGAAATGGCATTTTTCGACCGCGCCTAGGTCTTCATTCAAATAGAGGGCATCATACGGACAGGCTTGCATGCAGGCTCGGCAGCCGATGCACGCATCTCGGTCGATATCAACGATGCCATCCTTTCGCTTCGAAAGGGCTTTGACGGGGCAAATGGTCACGCAAGGTGCATCCGTGCATTGGTTGCATCTTTGAACCAGAAAGTTGCGTTTGACCTGCGGAAATTTGCCGATTTCGACGTACTTTACGTTCGTGCGAAACCCACCGACGGGAACATCGTTTTCTGCTTTGCAGGCAACGGTGCAGGCGTGGCACCCAATACAGGTTTCTTGGTTGATTACAAACCCGTACTGCATCGTTGGAGTCTACTCAAAGGAAATGGGGATGCGCGTGATTTGCATCCCCATTCTTTTGCAATGCTACTTTTTCGGCAACGTCTCCAATATCGCCAACAGAGCCCAACAAGTGCCGTTGAATGACGAATACTGAGACTCGCCATGAGGGAAACTGGCATCGAAATAGTTGTTTGCCGGAATGGCTCGTTTGTTTACAAACCAGGTTCCGTCGTCATCTTGCGTCCTTAGGAGTAGCTCAATACCGCGTGAATACACTGGATCTGTCACGGGCATTGCTCCCCCAACTCGCAAAGCATACAATGCCTGGCCCGTTGCATAAGCATCGCTTTTCATACCTGGCACTTGGGACCAGCCACCATCTGGATTCTGAGCAGCCACCAGCTCTTGAATGGCTTTGCTTCTTTCAGGCAACATAGCCCCTGCCCATTTCAGCCCTAGCAGCCGAAACGCGCGATCATCGCCAGTTTGCGCTGGCGTTTGAAGAAGCCAAGATTTTGCCTTTGCTGTCCGCTTGTTAGTTTCAGCAGAGTTTGTCCGCGGACCAAAAACCGCCAATGATTGAACCGAAAGTGCCGTATATGTAAAATTGCTTGATTGCATAGGAACCCTTGGCAATGAAAACGTCCATTTGCCATCAGGAGATTGCTGACGAGCTAGCACCATTGCGGCAGCGGCAGTTGCTTCGTTTGGCGCATCGTTTTGAGCGGCCATGCCACCAAGAAACCATGAGTCTCCTGCGGCAATGTCGTTGATTTCGATGAGTGGAAGCTGCTTCATTACTTCCGGGTCATTCAACGCTTGGGTGTTCATCGCTTTCATAAAGCCGTATGCTCCCCGTAGCCTCTGCAATTGAGATTGGTTTAGCTTCTCATCAACCTTAAGGCCATGATTTCGCGCTGATGCGGTTGCCATTCTCCCCAATCCTTCTTGATGGCACGACATACAGGCAACCTTTTTACTAAAATCCTTCATCGAAAACTCGATTGCCTTCAGGCCCGCTGTCGCTGCATTTGATGCAGTCCCCTTGATTTCAGAAAAGCTTCCTGAATCAGAATTGGTTGTTGCAAGAATTGAGCGACTTAGCTTGTTTCCTCGGATCGCAGACAGGGTAGCGGCTGTTAGACCCTTATCATCCTTCATGTGCTCGTTCGCGCCGCTATCTAGCAAGGCACGAACCATTTCAGGATTGTCGCCATACGTGGCAGCCAAAATCAGCGCTGTCCGCCCATGTGTATCTTGAGTATCTTGTTTCGCACCCTTTTGAAGCAGCATCTCTATGAAGTCGGTATGCCCTGCAATAGCCGCTAGCATCAAAGGCGTTTGTCCCTGCTCATCTTTGCTATTGACGTCCGCGCCTGCTTCGATGAGCAACCGTCCAGATTCAACATGGCCGCCCGAGGCGGCAAAACTTAGAGCCGTAGCGTTCGAACCGCTTTTCGCTTTCACGTCAGCCTTGTTCTTGACAAGTTCAACAACGAGTGCAGGATTGCCAGCAAAGGACGCCATCATCAGAGCTGTTTTTCCATCGGTGCGTTGATTATTGACTGCAACGCCGCGATCTAATAGAATTTTCGCCCCTTGCAGATTCCCAGTAATTGAAGCAAAGGTCAGAGGAGTGCCATATACGCTCCCTGCTTCGGCATCAGCTCCAGCTTCAAGCAGGGCTGTCATTACGTCAGGTTGATAGCTGGCTGCGGCGATATATAGCGGGACAAACTGCAATCCGTTGCGAGCATTTACGTCCGCACCCCTTTTGATAAGTGCTTTGACTTCAGAAAGGTCTCGGTGGTCAATCGCCAAGAACAGGTCTTGTCCAAGTTTGCCCTCGTTAGCAATTGGTGGATCTGTGCTTGTTCGACTTTGCTGATTTTGCCCGAAAAGACTTTCTGACCCACCGGCAAAAACATCTGTTGACCAAAGCGCCAAGGAGGCTATGCCAACAACGCAGACAAAAGATGATAAAAATACATTTCTATTCAATTTCATATCTATATTCCCCGCAATAGTCCCAATCTTAGCACCTGACGACAAATCGTTTCAATCCTTTTCCTTAAGGGGAGCAAAGAAGACCTGCGTTCTCAGCATTCTTTACAGCAACAATTTCGTCCTACAGTTGCATTTGCTGGAATTCATTCGAAACGTTAACCTTGCAGAATCTGCTCTGATTGCAACTTCCCATGATCGAAAACAACTCCAAGACTTCTTCAGCCAAGCTTTCAGACGGGATACCGCGATCCACTTGGGTGGTTATCGCAATCACAACGCTGGTCCATATCCTTTTGGCACTAGTGGTTCCACTAACCGCCGATGAAACTTACTATTGGGAATGGAGCCGCCATTTAGACTTCGGATATTACGACCAAGGACCTCTGATCGCTTGGGCGATTCGATTGACTTGTTCGGTGTTCGGCGATACCGTTCTTGGAATTCGAATGGTCGCAATTCTTTGCTTCTTTGGTTTTCAACTTGTCAGCTTCCGTTTTGCGGAGTCGCTTTTCGACACCAAAGTTGCAAAGATGTCGCTGATTGTTATGGCAGTCACGCCAATTGGAATCGCAGGGGGATTCATGGCGACCTACGACGCATTGCTCATGCTTTGCTGGTCATTCGCGAGCTTGCAAATTGCGAATTTGCTGCTGTTTGAATCAAAAAGGGCGTGGATTTGGATTGGAATTGCACTCGGATTTGGTCTTCTGGCAAAGCTGACGATGGGGCTCTTTGCTTTATGCGTATTTCTGTTTTTGCTGATCCATCCCGGATACCGAAAATGGCTGCGTGATTGGAGGCTATGGGGGTCGCTTGCTATTGGATTTGCTATCCTCTCTCCCTATATCTTTTGGCTAGCCAGCCACGATTGGATTACGTTTTCGCATCTTGGATTACTGGCTCGCAAAACGGACGGTACCCATGTATTACTCCGTCCAGTCAACTTTACTTTGGTTCAATCATTGCTGGTTTCACCTATAATCTTTGTCTTAGGGTGCTTGGGATTTTTCCGACTTTGGAAAGGCGACAATTCGTTTCCTGCAACGCATGGGCGGTTGTTGCTGTTTCTGGGGGCACCAGTGTTAGTGTTCTTTCTACTTATGGCATCAAGGGGCCGAATAGGTGAGAATTGGCCCGGAGTAGGCTGGTTGATTTTAGGGATTTCAGTGGCAGTTTTTGCTCATTCAAGTTCAGATCAGCCAATAATTTCTAAGCGACGGCGAACATGGGTGGGACTTGGTGTCGGCTTTTCGGTAGCCCTATCCTCGATTGCGATTGTCCCAATTTCGATTCCAAGTTTCTTTCCATTGCTTGGCAACAATGCGCCTCCTGCGTTCCACATCAATTTCAGAAAGGTGCTTGGCGGACAAGAATTGGGGCGAACAGCAAACAAGGCTATTGAGAGCATGAAAGTACGTACTTCAGGTCAGATCATCGTTGCGGCAACGACGTATCAGGAATGTTCTCGGCTTGCATTCTTCATGAAAGATCAGCCTCGGACCGTTTGTTTTTTCCTTCATACCCGGTCGAATCAATATGTGTATTGGAATCGGGACGCTAGTTTGAACGCTGGTTCAAACATGCTTGTAGTTCTTCAAGATCCTCCAGATTCAGACAAGGGCAGATTACTGAATCTTCGCTTTGATCACGTTTATCTCTCAAACACAAGGCTCGGAGTTGCCAAAATGGCATCAAACCCAGACGGCTTTGACCTTTACTACTTTTATGAGTGCTATGGTTATCGTCCTGATCAAAGCGTGACGCATCCTGATCGGGTTAGCGATTTGTTTTAAGGTGCGTTGGCAGGTGGTTTGAATGTGCAGTGTGCGCACAATGTGGAATCTAACACTCTATGTTCACCGTGAGCGGACAGCCATTGTTCAAAATGGCTCCTGGGGTACTATGTTTGCTTCCTAGCGTGGGGGATTAGCTCAGTTGGGAGAGCGCCTGCTTTGCAAGCAGGATGTCAGGGGTTCGAGTCCCCTATCCTCCACCATCTTCTCGAAGCCAAAGTTGAACCCGAACTTGCATGAAATCGGGGTATCAAGATTGCAGGACTCGAACTTTCCAGTTTAGGATCACGGTGCGGAACGTGATTGAAACGCAACATTTCCATTGCGTGCGTCCGTTTCTAGTAGGCTCAGATTTCCTATTGGCAATCATATGTCGCTATTTGTATCTCGGTTTTCCAAACATAACTCAAACAGAACCTTCAACAGGCACCCCGTATGAAACAGGAGGTTCAAGGGGAGTTGAACAGGCATTGTTTCATTCTGGATCGAGTCGTTGAATCATAATCTGGATATGAGTCAGATACTCGAAAGCTCAGGAGGTTCAAGAGTTGCGATCCGAACGACTATTTTATCGACCGCAATTCTTCTCGCCGGCGTTTGCGGTGCTCGGCAGGAGTATCTGGCTGGATACCTAATCGTTCCCATCAACGGAAAAGTTGACAAAAGTTACAACGCGGGGTTTTCAATGTATGTTGCTGCATGGCCCTTGCTCCGAAACTACCCTGGTCATCAGTTCCAGACCGGGCTTCCAAGCACCTGGATGTTTGCCCAATACGACACCCAACCTCCGAAAGACATGTATTCCGATATTGAGGGCGGCCTCGGCTGGTGGCGAGACACACGATTCCCAACCGAAACTCCCAAATTCATAATGGGAGGAGTAGGCCCAAACTTCTCTACGATTGCAAACGGACCCGCCCATGGCTGGGGGACTTGGGAAGAGCCTCGAGGGCTGTATGGAGTTGCTCAGTTAAGCCCTCGTCTACTTTTCCCAATTGACGGGTTAAACCTCAAGCAAGGCACCTGTGGAGAGTTATTCGGCTACGGCTACATCAACCTTCCATTGACTGAACCAAAGTCAACCACAGAAGGGCACGAGGTTCCTACTGGCAACAACTGCTGGACCCTGTTTATTAATTCAAAGAACTTCAAAGGCCCCGTCGCCTTCTTTTTGCCGAATTTTTGGTCAAAAGGCGCGGTGAAGGAACCTAGACTTTCAGGTCTCTTGCTCGATACACGGCCCTCCGATCCAAATCGACATGTCCAAATGGAAACCCAGTACATCCCGTGCCGAGTCGCAACTGATTCGAAGGGTGAGTCCTACGCAAGGATCGCTCCAACCGCGTTCCCGCGTAATCCCGACGGTTCATCCACACTCATCCGACAGGACACGGTCTATAACGCGTCTGCAGTGTGGAACTCCGTCAATAGCTGGTTCAAAGGCGGCGCGCCAAGCAGCGGAAAAATCGCTCCGAAAGGAGCCTTCGTTCGCAATTTTGAAAATGGTGGCTACGCCACTTGGGAAATAAGGACTCCGATCCAGGGCGGAAAAGAAGAGAAAGTCGCAGTCGACTGGAAAGCATTTGCAACCCCAGCGGTGCCGTCATCGGATGCCTATGGCTACACATGGGACTACTCCTCCGTAACAAAGACCACCACTCCAAATGGCCTTCTGGCTACCCTCCCGGAATATTTCTGGCTTGAAAGGGACAAAGAAGGCAAGAAGATAAAGTGGAAACCCGTAAGTAGCAACCAAGTCCCAAACGAAACAGGACTCCAAAAACTAGTTTGGACAACCCCGGTGGAAACACCCGAGAAGCCATACACCACTCCTGACCAGCCAAACTCTTTCTGGAAAAAACCTGGCCCTGTCGCCGGTCCCTTCACCGCAAAACTCGGCGATGGCAGTACGGTCACATACTATTGGTACCGCTTTGCCGACCAACCTGCATTGCTCAACTCCGATCTTTCTAAAGCCGAACGGGAGTTAATGCAGGTCAAAGTCGAAAAGCTTCATCGGGCATGGCCGATTAATCGTGACTACCTCGCCCCGCCGAAACTCGGGAAACTAGCCGATCTTGATCCTGCCCAGATCGTGGAGCCCCCTAAAGGTCTGGAAGTCGGTTATGTGCCGATTGCGACCCGCCAGTCCATTGGTTTCCGCTAGAACGGCAATCGGCAACAATGTCATTTCGAACCTCAACGCCATCATGAAAGACAATTCAGACCCACAAGACAGTGCCATTTCCAGGCGCCACTTTTTGCTCTCTGCCTCTTTCGCAGCGATCGCCCTAAATGTTGAGCCTCTGTCAAGCTTTAGCGAGTTGGCACAGAAGAAAGCTGCCTTTGCAGACGCTTCGGGCAAGTTATGCTTGAGGTATGACCGCCCAGCAAAATCTTGGATGACCGAGGCCCTCCCGATCGGTAACGGACCGATGGGTGCCATGCTCTTTGGAGGCACCGAAGTCGAACGGATCCAGTTCAATGAGATCAGTCTTTGGTCCGGCGGTCGTATGGCCGCAGAGGGTCTTGGAGATGAAGGCCAAGATCTGGGGGCCCATCAGGCATTTGGCGACATCCTCATCCATCTCGGCCATGACTTTTCCAAGGTAACCAATTACCGGCAGGAGCTCGACATCAGTCGCGCAGTCCATCAGGTGAATTACGAGTACAACGGGGTTCAATATCAGCGTACTGCCTTCGCCAGTCATCCCGATGGTGTCATTGTTCTTCAGTTAACTGCAGACAAGCCCGCTGCCTACACCGGCCACATACAACTTGCGGACATGCATCAGGCCCAAATTGATGCAGATGGCAACAAACTCAGCTCTGTGGGCAAGATGGGGAATGGTTTTGAGTATGAGGCTCAACTGCGGGTGCAATACAAGAAAGGCACTATCACGGCAAAGCATAACTATCCGTCCGCAAAAAACCCTTGGGATATTGCGGTGCCGGAGATCGGTCTGGCTTTCGATCGATGTAATAGCTTGACCCTGATTCTTGGCGCGGGCACGAACTTCCTCCAAGATCACTCTAAGCAGTGGTTAGGCGAACATCCCCACGCTGCTGTCACTAAAAAGGTGGATTCCGCTGCCAGGCGACACGTAAAAGATCTTGTGGCGAGGCATCTAAAGGATTTTCAATCCCTCTTCAGCCGCTTTTCCCTCGATGTGGGAGCAACTGCGCCACACCAGCTCGCCAAGACCACGCTGGTTCGGTTGCAGGAGTATGCAAACAACCGAACAGCCGACCCAGACCTTGAAGCGCTGTTTTGCCAGTTTGGCCGCTACCTTCTTATCAGTTGCTCGCGATCCGGTTCGTTGCCGGCCAATCTTCAAGGAGTCTGGAATGATAGCAACCAACCGGCCTGGGCAGGCGATTACCACTCTAACATCAACCTCGAGATGAACTACTGGCCAGCCGAGCCGTCCAACCTAGCTGAATGCCACCGACCGTTGATCGATTACGTCACTAGCATCCGCGAAGTTAGTGCAAAAAACACCCAGAGGAAGTATGGCAATGTCCGGGGCTGGACCGTCCAAACCATGAACAACGCCTGCGGTATTTCATATTGGAAATGGAATCCACCTGGCAGCGCTTGGTACGCCCAGCATCTATGGGAGCATTTCGCTTTTGGCCGCGACAAGACCTATCTTCGCCAGACTGCCTATCCCGTTCTTAAGGAAGTCTGTCAATTCTGGGAAGATCACCTGAAGAGGCGTCCCGATGGCACACTTGTCACGCCCGACGGCTGGTCGCCAGAGCACGGCCCCGCCGAGGAGGGCGTGACCTATGATCAAGAGATCGTTTACGATTTGTTCAGCAACACGATTGAAGCAGCCAATATCCTAGGCGATGACAAGGAGTTTCGCGATCACATCGCCAGTCTGCGTGACAAGTTGCTCAAGCCGAAGATCGGGAAATGGGGTCAATTACAAGAGTGGGAGACCGACCGAGACGATCCTAAAGATACACATCGACACGTTTCCCATCTGTTCGCGTTGTATCCCGGTCGCCAGATCACACGGGCCGGTACACCTGAACTAGCGGAAGCCTCCCGGGTTTCATTGCTGGCCCGTGGCGATCAGAGCACTGGGTGGAGCCGGGCATGGAAGATCAATTTCTGGGCCAGGCTTTGGGACGGCGATCACGCCTACACCATGCTTAGGAGCCTGATCAACGTGGTCATCGAAACGAAAACCATCTACGGCGAAAGTGGTGGCGGCGTCTATCCGAACTTGCTCGACTCTCATCCACCATTCCAGATTGACGGAAATTTTGGCGCGACTGCAGGCTACTGCGAAATGCTTTTGCAAAGCCACGCGGGTCAGATTCATCTGCTTCCTGCGCTACCCAAAGCATGGCCGACCGGAAAGGTTAAAGGTATTTGCGCCCGGGGCGGATTCGATGTAGACATCACCTGGGAAAACGGCAGCTTGACCAAGGCAGTGATCCATTCTAGGTCCGGTCTCCCCTGCCTGGTCGTGTGCGGTGGCAGGATCTGGGAATTCAGCACCACTGCCGGGAAGTCATATCCCATAGGGCCCGCGGACAAGGTGCACACACGGCACCAAGGTAATCACTTTCACCAGCCATGAAATACACCCACATTTCCCTTTTTACTCTATCACTGGTTCCAATGCTAGCTTTCTGTGCCGAACCACCGTACTCCGATACCGATTCGAAGACTCTGCGAGTCTTTATCTTCGCGGGGCAGTCAAACATGGTTGGCTCAGATTCAAGGGTAAAGGACATTAAGCGCTTTCCACCTTTTGTCGGTCTGGACATGCCTCAAGACAAGGTTCTGTTCGCTTTCAACATCGGACGCGAGGAGAAGAGAACATCAAACGGATGGGTAGCTCTTCAGCCTGTGGAAGACATAGTCGGACCAGAGCTTAGCTTTGCAAGACGAGTTTCGCAAGAAACAAAGGCGTCCATCGCCATAATCAAGTGCGCTGCGGGTGGTACGACTTTGGGCGGAGATTGGAATCCCGATGACCCCAGTGGCTTTAAGCTCTACCCTTTGGCATTGCAGTTTGTGAAATCATCCCTGGCCGAACTAGATCGAAAGAAGGTCGCTTACCGGATCGAAGGCTTCATGTGGCATCAGGGGGAGAACGACATGTTCGACAAAGAGTTCAAACCGAACTATAGCAAGAACCTGAAGAACTTTCTGGCAAGCTGGCGCCGTGACCTCAAGACTCCCAAGCTGAAATTCTACATCGGCGAGCTTTGCACCAAGACGGTTTGGGGAATGGACAACCGCGAAAACATGTATGCCATCCGCGCCGGGCAGAAAGCCGTGACCGAATCCGATCCGCTCGCAGAATACATCCCAACGTCACACGATGCGGTGGAGATTGGAGGCGGGGCAGGACTGCATTACCACTACGGAACCCTGGGGCAACTGGAGCACGGCATGAACTACGCGGACGCTTATCTGAGAACGATTGGAAAGAAGCCAACTGCTGCGCGCTCACTAAAGGTTTGGCCTTACAGAAAGTCAAGCCCGGTTAAGCTATTCATCCTTGCCGGGCATCGCAATATGGAAGGTGAGCGTGCCTTCACCCAAGAGCTAAGACTGCTCCCGGGACAGGAGGCTTTGGCGGAAGGCAATAACAAAATCGCTTTCAAATACAGCATCGGAGGAGGCTACAAACTCTCAAAAGGCTGGGAGGCGTTTGGCCCCGCTGGATTTTATGACACTTTCGGCCCCGAACTCAGTTTCGGAAAGGAACTGCAAAGTAACGTTGCTGGCAACATTGCCATCGCCAAATTCACTCACAGCGGTTCGCAGATAAACGATTGGACCCCAGAGGGAACGGAGGCGAAAGATCTGAACCTCTACCCGCAATTCATCTCCTTTATCCAAGAGTCAATCAAGGAACTTCAAGCCAAGGGCCATCAGGTTGAACTTGCTGGCATCTTTTATCACGTTGGGGAAAACGACATGTCCTTTGGGCCTTATCGCAAGAACGCTGGCAAATGGCTACGATCCATTATCGTGAAAAGTCGACAAGACTTGGGGATTCCTTCGCTGAACTGGTACGTCAGCCAACAGGTGCCCTCCAATGAGAAGAGTCTCAATGCTATTGACGTCACCGCAGATATAGCTGCTATCGGCGCCGGAGACCCTGCATTCATCCACATCAAGGCATTCAACCTTCCTCCACAGCCAGAGAATCTGGTCATCACTACGGCGGGAATTGTTCAGTTGGGAGAATTGCTTGCCCGAATTTACCTCGAACGCAGTAAACGAATGAACACAACAAAAGGGGCAAGGAGCATTTAAATCTCGTAGGTTGCCGAGTGCGCAAACGCTCCGCTACCGAACTTGGGAACTGCATCGCTGACAAGTCAGAATTTTCTTTTTTGGGGAAAAGACCTCAAATCCCGATAACGTGCATGGCAGTTCGATTTACGTCCATTAATCTCCACCAAATTCTTTGAACGTGTCGCTTTTACATTCTATCGAACGGATATTTCCACCGATTCCATATTGATTTCACACATGATCTAGAAGATCGGTTGATTCGGCACAATTTGGGCCAAAAGAAGTCTTGTAGAACCGGTATCCCTTGAATGATTTTTTGCAAAGATTGCCACTCCAACAACAATCAAGTTTGGAAATCACCTTATTCCCCAAACCCTGAGCGTGTAATCCATGCTAGAAGTGAAAGCTGTCTTGCCGTCAGGCGTGATTACTACGCCCGTGACTGGTCGTTCATGCTTTGCGCTCTTGAATTTCAAGCTCAAATCTGCGGTGTTTAGATACAAAACGAGGTTGTCTTGTGTGCCAACTACAATGGTCATGCCATCCGGTGTGAAGGCAGCGGTATTCGCTTCGGCCTTGATTGCCGCTTTTTCGGTTCCTGTGGCAACATCCCAGAGTATGAGCTTGTCATCGCCAACGGAAACGAGCGACTTACTATCCGCTGAAAAAGCTACGCTGCGCCCTTCTGTGGAATGCTTCAATGTCTTTGATTTGAGCAGAGTTGTTGTATTCCAAAGGCTTACGTTTCCTCCGTCATCCATTGTTGCAACCAGTTTTCCGTCTGGTGACATCGCAATTCCGTTTACTGGGTAACTATGAGCCAGTTTTTTGGCATCGGCGAGCGATCCAATCGTCCAAACTCTTGCAAAACTGTCTTTGCTCGACGCAAAAAGTCGCTTTCCGTCAATGCTGTAAACCAGGCCCGTCAGGCTGCCTTCGATGTCGGTGTACATGTTCGTTTCCTTGTAGGTGGCCGTATCCCAAATCTTAACTTTCTTGTACATTTCTCCCGAAGCGAGAAATTTTCCGTCGGGGCTAAATGCCAAAGCTTTCACTTCACCGTCGTGCCCTTCCATGCTCGCAAGGCACTCTTTGCTTGCTGTGTCCCAAACTTTTACCGTTAAGTCAACACTTCCAGATGCGATCAATTTTCCGTTTGGCGACATTGCGATGCTGGAAACTTCGCGGGTATGCCCAGTCATTGTCGGTTCTTGGAGCATCATTGAAAGGGCAAGAATTAGGAGAGTTTTCATAGTTGTATCATGGCATAACACTATCGAAGACTGGTGAAGGATCTGAAATTATGGGGTTTCAATACGGAGATTTGATATCTGGTTTTTGAAAGACCATTTTTAGAGTGGCTCCACGTTCGGTCAGAATTGGATGCAAAATGGGCCCGACCACTAGACATTTTGTACCTAAATGTGGGGAAAATGAACCGTTGATACGGAATGAAGGCCTGAATGCAAAGAGCGATGAGTACCGTTCGGTGTTTATCTCTGACGTCCACCTCGGTGCGCGAGGTTCCAAGCCGGGTGCCATTCAGGAATTTTTGAATGGCATCGAATGCGACACCCTCTACTTAGTTGGTGACATCATAGACGGCTGGGTGATGCGCTCAAAGAAATGGCGTCAGGAAGACTCGAACGCGATTCGTACCCTAATGGGAAAGTCAACCAGCGGAACAAGAATTTGCTACACGCCTGGAAACCATGATTCATTCTTGCGCCGAATGAATGGGTCGGAATTCGGCTTCATCGAAATCAGCCATTCGTTTGTGCATGAAATGGCAGATGGTCGGGAATTTTTGGTAGTCCACGGTGACCTTTTTGATCCAACTTGCGTTCGCTATCCTTCAATCGCTTATCTTGGCGCTTGGATTTACGAATATCTTCAGCTTTTGAATGCGATGGTCAATCGCCGCAAAGCGTTTCGCAGGAGGCCGATTGATTTTTGTTCAACCCTGAAAAGGGTTTCCAAAGGCATTTTTTCAAACAGAAATTATTTTGACTTGCTCTTAATTGAACACGCCAAGGAGGCGGGATACCAAGGCGTTGTTTGCGGACATTTGCACAAGCCAGAAATCCGGGTACTTGCGGATGGCTTTACGTATATAAACACAGGAGATTGGGTTGAAAACAAAACGGCGGTAGTGGAATCGTTTGACGGCAATCTTGAATTGATCTGGTTTGACGAGTGGTCGGTTGCCAGAATCGGTTTGCAATCGGAATCGGTTAAATATGACCCTGAAAAAATGGGACGAACACTTTGAAACCAACTGCGAAGTTGCGACTAGTTTCGGTGCTCGGCGGACGGTCGGCTCATCGTTTGATCAGCAGTGCGTTCAATCAACCATTTTTTGATTTTTCGGCAGGAATTTTATTGCCTGAACTCCTTTTGAAGAAGGAAAAGGAGCTTTCGCGGTACTACGCATGGGCGAATTCTCTGCGAGGACTAGTTTACTTTCCCGTCCTAAAAGGACTTTTTGGAACGGGTCATTGGTTCTCATTTGGCATCATCTCAATGCTTGTCCTTTTCCATCTCGCCTGTGTAATGGGCGAATTTTTCAAAATGGGATCACTGTCTTTGATGATTGCAAACAGGCAGTTTTCCGTTGATGAACCGTTGCTCGAACCCGATGAATTGGATCAAACGCCGCCGAACAACCATTGGTATTTCACGCCTCTCAAAATTGAGTCAGAGCAATTGTACAAAGCTCTTGGGTTTGATGCTCTCAAAAACTTAGTCACTTGGTACACCGATCGCACTCAATTGACTCGGGAAGAGCGATTGGCCGGCAGGAAAACCAAGCACATGGAACCAACGCTGGCCGGCATGATTGATTATGAAAAAGACACGCGCCAAGCTGAAATCATGCATCTCGCCGCGGCGTCAATGAATTTGCCGCCATTTGTATCGTTCTTGGTTTTAGACTACTGGTGGCTAGCTGGCTGGGTCGGATTCATTCTTTCGATTGATTCCATCTTGGTTTTTCTTCAGCGTTATCACCGCACAAGGGTGATGTCGAGGCTCCAACGAGTATTGGAGCATCGTGGCATTTCGAGCGAGCCGCGGACCACTTGATGCGAGTTTTGATCCTTTCGGCAAGCACCGGCCATGGTCACACATCAGCTTCAATTGCCCTCAAGGATGAGATTGAAAGTCACGGTGGCGAATGCAAAATTGTTGACTGCATGGACCATGTCGCGCCAAACTTTAGGCGCTGGTTCAAGGGCGGATACGAGCTATTGGTACGCAAAGGCCCATGGCTTTGGGGGCATTTGTACCGAACTTCCGATCGCAAGCGGGCAAACTATCGGATTCAAACGTACTTAGATCGGCGATATTCCAAGCCGATTGATGACATTGTTCGTTCTTACCGTCCCGATGTGGTTTTGTGCACTCATTCCGTTGCTCAGCCTCGGCTTTCCGCGCTTAGGAAAGAATTGGGATTTCTGTTCGCCGTAGTAGTCACAGACATTCATCCGCATCGAATGTGGCTTCGAGGAAACCCCGATCTCTTCTTTTGCTCGACAGACGAGAGTGTGCGAATTCTAAAGGAACGAACGGGGCTGGATGAGGCAAACATCCTATGCACCGGGATTCCAATCAATTCATCATTTAGGCCGAGTTTGGAACGGCCCGAAGACTATGCAACGTGGAATCTTGATCCAAATCGGAGAGTTGTTTTGCTATCTTCAGGAGGTATTGGAGCAGGACCGTTTGAGGAAGCAGTTAGAGTTCTTTTTCCCCTCAACGTCCAATTGGTGGTGCTTTGCGGTCAAAGGAAGGATGTCTTTCATCGTTTATCAACCCGGTACAAAGGAAACCAAAATATACAGATCCTCCAGCAAATCTCACAGTCTGCAATGGGATCGCTGATGGGGTTAGCAACGATGCTCATTGGCAAATCTGGAGGGCTAACGACATTTGAAGCCTTGGCATGCGGTTGTCCATTCCTTGTTCTATCGCCGTTTCTGATTCCCGGGCAAGAAGAGGACAATGCCAAGTGGCTCAAGGATATTGGAGTTGGCCTCCTCGTTAGCGATATGTGTGCCCTGCGGGGTGCAGTCGAAATCTTGCTTGAGCACCCGGAGATGCTAAAGCACATGCACGAGAACGCACTTAAAAACGCCAAACCAGATGCAGCCAAATCAATAGCACGGGAACTACTCAAGCGGCATATCGAATCAGTTCCAACGCCAATTCTTGGCTCGCAAAGTCGCTAAGTACGCAAAGATCGGGTTTATTCCGGAGCTTCCTTTCGTATTTGTTTGAAATTCTTTCCCCTCTGCGAGCTTTGCGCCTTTGCGTGAAGCAGAAACCGCGCCACCAAATTATTAGCGGACGATCATCGAATCATCATTTGTAGGAGCCGAGAGAAGGTCGAAGTGCCTTTCAGTAAGCATCACTGAATGACGATCAAAAAAGTCGCCCATGATCCTCATAAAAGTGCCCTGAACCAAGATTGTATCGAGCACAAACACCATCAATGGAACGGGAAGAGAGTGCGCGGCCTGCGAATTCGCAATTTGAACAGCTCCAATGATTGCGGCATTTATTGGAACAGCAACTAGCGCGAAGGTGGCAGCTGTTTTGACTCCAAACAGATGCAATGGCATCAAATCTTGTTGCATCGTAACGAACGAATGCCTTCCGAATCTTCCATTCTCGCGATAAATGTTCTTGTTATCCGCATACCAAAGAATCTGGAAGGCCGTAGTCGTAACGACAAAGACCAGAACAATGGATGCAAACAGCCCAACCCAAGCGCTTCGGGTGATCGCTTGCAGAACTCCGGCGATGGCGAGCCCAAGAAATGCCGTCGGTCCAGAGACCATAAAGATGCTGAAAAGCTTCCCACGAAAGAGTTTTTGAAGCTCTTCGGGGCTGTGGGGGTGCGAATATAGCTTGCGAATCTGGTTTGCCTGCTTAACGAGCGCCAAATCCTCTTTAAGCATTTTCCAATGGTATTTAGGATTGATGTAATCAAGCAAACGCATGGGAACGACCAGGAAGAGGTTATTTTACTTTGTGGGACTGAAGGAGTTGCTCGCGAACTTGTTGTCGGTTATCGGTTGTCAGACTCTCAAAACAAATTTCCTGCAAGGAGTACCAGCGAAATGCAATCCGTTAGAACCGATCCACTCGCATTACTTACAGAACCGACAACCGAAAACGAACAATTGACAACCGATAACCGACAACCAACAACACCAAATGCACCCCGCCGCTTGACAATTCCACCCCAATAAGACTAGTATATGTTTGTTACCCTTTTTGGGTTCGATAGGAACTTGTTATGATCAATCGAGTTGTTCTCGTTGGACGTTTGACCCGCGACCCTGAATTGCGGACTACAACTACCGGTAAAAGCGTTTGCGATTTTTCCATCGCTGTTCAAAAGCGAACGAAGCCGCAAGACGGTTCACCCGACGCCGATTTCTTTCGGGTGAATGCATGGGGCGCGACCGCCGAATACGTCGCAAATTACCTTCACAAAGGCAGGCTCGTGGCGGTTGATGGAAGGATTCAATCTCGCAAATACACTGCAAACGATGGTACGAACCGTGAAGTTTTTGAAATCGTCGCAGAATCGGTTCAAGGGCTTGACCGGCCTAGAGACGACGACGGCGGCGGCGGATCGCAAGGTGCACCAGCAACGGCAGCCGTTGGCGCGGCTCCTGCGGCAGACGAATACGATCCATTTGCCGAAGAATGATAAATTCTTTGGATTCTCGCGAATTTGTAGTTCGCAACGACCCGAAAGGGATGTACGACTTAACTGTCGCATTTGCCGAGCAATGCCGTCATGCGCTTGAAATCACTCAAGGTGCTGGCGTTTCGCTTTCCGGATTCAAACCATATTCAATAGTAGTCACCGGTTTGGGAGGGTCGGCGGCGGGAGGCGACGTCGTTCGAGCGATCATGGAAGCAGAAGGCTCGATTCCCTTGATCGTCAATCGCGACTATCACCTGCCAGGATTCGTGAATGAAACGACATTGGTGTTTGCAACCAGCTATTCTGGAAACACCGAAGAAACCTTATCGGCTTATGCCGATGCCAAAAAAGCTGGAGCAAAGATTGTCGGCGTGACAAGCGGCGGAAAGCTTGCCGAAATGTGTAAGCAAGATGGCAATCCGTGCGTTCTGATCCCTGCCGGCCAGCCTCCTAGAACAGCTTTGGGATACCTGACGATTCCCGTTTTGGCGATGTGCGAGCAGGCTGGGTTTTTGCCGGACCAACAATTTAGCAAGTGTTTTTCACTATTAGAAGCGTGTGCTAAGGAATGGGGAGTCGAGTCTCTAGCCGAAAATAACCCCACCAAACAGCTAGGACATCAACTTCACGGGACGTTTCCGATTCTATATGGCCTAGGGAATTATCAAGGCGTCGTGGCGTACCGCTGGAAGGGTCAAATCAACGAAAACGCGAAGAACATGACGTATTCGCACACCTTGCCTGAAATGAACCACAACGAGGTTCTTGGATGGGTGCTCGCTGAAACTCAAGGTGTAGCGAAATACAGTTTGGTGATTTTGCAAGACGGGCATGAATCTGCAAAGATGAAGGCAAGGGCGAGAGTTACGACACAACTTGTTGGGGAAAAGGCGTCCATACGATGGGTGTTTGCTCGGGGCGAAACGCTCTTGGAACGCTGCTTGAGCCTGATTTACTTTGGAGATTTTGTGTCGCTGTATCTGGCTGCTTTGAACGATGTTGATCCAGAGAATATTGATTCTATCAATATCTTGAAAGCGGAACTGGCGAAGGTTTCATGATCGCGTGTCTCGACCGTCTCGGTCGAGTGTGTCCTGGGCGTCCCGCCCAGGCAAGGACAAGTTGAATTCTTGTTACGAGCAACGAAATCTAAGAAGATTTAGGGAACCTCGACCGGGACGGTCAAGCCACATAGGACGAGCAAAATGAAGGCGATCTTAGCACCTGCTCTTGATGGACTCAGGCAAAACTGGCGCCCGATGGCACTTGTCTGGGTTCTTGCGTTTGCGTTGGTCGGCGCCTACTATTACGTTCCTTCCGCTGCATCCTCTGCCAAAAATCTGCAAGCTCTAAAGGCTTCCATGGGGCTGGGATTCGCCGCTTTGGCTGGCTTTATCGCCGGAGGAATCCTTCCTGAACTTGCAAAAGTCTTGACCGGCACCTTAGAAAAAGGCGAAAACGCCTGGGGTGAAGCCTTTTTCCGAGGATTCGTCTGGATCGGGCTTGCAGTCATGGTTGATATCTTCTATGGATACCAGGCTCTATGGTTTGGCACGGGGACGGGAATCGGCACTTTAGCAATCAAGACAGCCGTTGACATGTTGGTGTTTGCGCCTATCCTCTTTGTGCCTTACACGGTCGGAATGTTTGTCTTTCGCCGGGAAAAATGGCGGATTTCAGCGCTCCTTTCAGTTTGGATTCCTTCGGGATGGAAGCGCGAAGTCTTGCCAACCTATGTCCCCAATGTCTGCTTTTGGGTTGTGGTTCTGCTTGCTGTTTATGCTCTTCCGACAGATTTGCAATATCCGATGTCAGCATTGGCGACTGCGTGTTGGAGCATTTTGTTTACGTTTATAAATAGACGGACGTGAATTTCTGGGGATTAAATGAATTCAGTTACCTTGAAACCATCAATCTATACCAAAATCTCCAGATTCGTTCATGCAAGAACAGCCCCCCTGGAGGTAGATTTAAGGGGAGGCTCCTGAACATTGGTTCGACATTCGCATTTGGCTGGGGAAAGTTAAGCTTGCGAGTAGTTTCAGAAGCCTAATTCAGCGGTAATTAAGGAATGGCTTCCAAAGGATTAACCCGATTTGCATGGGCATTGGTGATTTACAACCTGCTCGTCATTGGGTTTGGTGCCTTTCTGCGGGCTACTTATTCAGGCGACGGATGCGGCGATCATTGGCCGTTGTGCGGCGGAGCGCTGATTCCAGCTTTTACCGAACTCAAACAGGTTTTCGAGTTTTCGCACCGGGTTTCAACCGGAATCGTTCTTCCTTTGGTGCTCGCACTTGCCTATAAGTGCTTTCAACAGTTTCCTAAAGGTTCTCAGATTCGAAAAACAGCGATGCTTGTCGTTGCAATGACCTGCATCGAAGCTTTGATCGGAATGATTTTGGTGAAATACCAGTTGGTCGTTCGAGACGACAGTGCTCTTCGCGCGATTGTGCTTTCTTTCCACGTAATCAGTACATTTGTCCTCGTAGGCGCTCTTGGAGCAACTGCGCTTTTGGCGGGCGGTGCACCGGAATACAAATGGAAAGGACAAGGGCCGCTCGGCGGGGGCGTCACGCTTGCATACATCTCACTTATGTTCTTAGGGGTTTCAGGCGCGGTTTCGGCACTCGGGCACACTTTGAATCCCGTAAAAGACGTGCTCGGTGCTGCAATTCAACCCAATACCCATTGGATGGTGCGGCTTCAGCCGTTGCACCCTCTCATCGCTACGGCAATCGGTCTCTACCTACTTCTGTTGGGCGGATTGATGATCCATCTCAGGCCCGATCCTAAGGTCAAGGAAGCTGTCCAATGGCTCGTTGGACTTTATACCGCACAAATGGCAATCGGACTCTTGAGCATAACGCTAAAGGCTCCGATCGCACTTCAATTGATCCATTTGATGATGGCTGATGCTACCTTTCTTGCTTTTGTTGCTTGCATGGTTTTTGCGTTTGGCGAGGGTGTTCCATGTGTTGAAACCAATGATGCTTCCGCGCGAGATTTGATCGAAGAGCAAACACGAACTTGGAAAGAAACTATCAAGGCTTATGTGAGCCTCACCAAGCCTCGCGTCATCAGTCTTCTTCTCTTTACAACGCTCACTGCCATGTTCATTGCGAAGGGCGGTTGGCCGGGAACGATTTTGTTCATCGCAGTAGCCATCGGCGGATACCTCTCCGCTGGGGCGGCAAACGCTATCAACATGGTCATTGATCGCGACATTGACGCGACAATGAAACGAACGGCAAAACGCCCGACCGTTACTCAATCTATCACTTCAAAAAATGCGTTGCTCTTTGCAGGTTCGATGGCGATTGCAAGTTTCGTAATTCTTTGGGGCGCAGCGAACCTACTTACAGCGGTCATGTCGCTGACCGGGCTTGTTTTTTACGTTGTCGTTTACACGATGCTTTTGAAGCGCCGTACCTGGCACAACATCGTAATCGGTGGCGCAGCAGGCGCTTTCCCTCCGATGGTCGGATATGCCGCCGTCACAAATTATCTCAGCCCGCTTGCTTGGTGGCTTTTTGCGATTATTTTTGTTTGGACGCCCGTTCATTTTTGGGCTTTAGCAATTTTGATCAAAGACGACTACGAAAGCGCTGGAGTGCCGATGCTTCCTGTGGTTCACGGTGTTCGGGCAACCGTGATTCAAATTGCTCTTTACACCTTGTTGACGGCTTTAGTGAGCATTATGCCAATGTTTCAGGCCAACATAGGTTCTATTTACCTCGTTTCGGCTCTGCTTTTAAACGCAGTTTTGGTTGTTCGCACGGCGCAACTATACCGCTCGCCCGAACGTCCCCAAGCCCTAGGGCTATACAAGTATTCGATGCTCTATTTAGCATTGCTGTTCTTGATGATGGCAATAGACAGGTCAGTTCTTTTGTAAACATAGAATTCATCATGCGAAATCAAAAGCAAATCGGGTCAAATGTAGCGGGAATTTTCCAAAGGGATTTGGAAGAGTTAGAAATGCAAGGGATGGTGCATCATGCCACAGATATTTAAATCCGGTGCAAACACAACAGTAAAAATCTGTCTGCTCGCGCTAGGGTTTTTGCCGGTGGCAGTTTTTGGTGGTGGCTCGTTGATTTCCCGATCTCCCGCAAACACAAATGTGGAGGTTCCACTTAACCAGCCTGTGCCATTTAGCCACAAGCACCACGTCATGGAACTTGGAATTGATTGCCGCTTTTGCCATGTTTCGGTTGAAGATTCTAAACATGCATCTGTTCCTCCCAGCGAAACCTGTATGACATGCCACGCTCAAATTTGGACGAACAGCCCGCTTCTCGAGCCAGTCCGAAAGAGCTATGCCGAAGGCACTCCAATCATTTGGAACAAGCTGAACAAAGTTCCTGAATTTGTCTATTTCGATCACTCGATTCACATTGACCGTGGCATAAATTGCAACACATGCCATGGCCCAGTTCAGGAAATGCATATCACATTCAAGGGTAAGAATCTGTCCATGTCTTGGTGCCTGGAATGTCACCGCGAGCCTGAAAAATATATCAGAGACCAGGCGCCGGGAAAGAACATTTCTCCGCAAGAGCAAGTTTTTCAGCTTTACAGAAATCTGCAAGCGCACAAGGAAGAATCGCTTTCGGACTTGGACAAAGACTTAGTCAATGGCGAAGCGCTGATGACGAAAAAGGAAGATATTGAAGGCGGCGAAAAGCTTCTGGAGAAGTACAAGATTAACAAAAAGCAGCTAATGGACTGCTGGGTTTGCCACCGCTAAAACATTGAAACGGAAGATTTAGGAAACGGAATTCGATGCCCAAAAGAGATCAGTCGAACATAGAGGGAATTGAAAGCTCTGCAAAAAGCAAGGCTTATTGGCGCAATGCTGAGCATGAAAAGGGTTCAGATGCTACCAAAAATTGGACTGAAGACGAGTTTCCTCATCGCGGCTCGCTTCTCGATATTGACCGGCGCGATTTTGTCAAACTACTAGGCGCTTCAACCATCATGGCTGGCTTGGTCGGTTGCCGAAGCCTGCCCACCGAACGAATTGTTTCTTATTCAAAGCAGCCAGAAGGCCAAGTCCCCGGAATCAGCCAATTTTATGCAAGCTGCTTCACCATGGGCGGATATGCCTATGGGATTCTGGTGGAAAGCCGCGAAGGGCGTCCTGGCAAGATCGAAGGCAGCCCTATTCATCCGGCAACTTTGGGTTCAAGCAACCATTGGATGCAAGCGTCGTTGTACGACATGTACGACCCCGATCGCACGAAAGCGGTTTTCAAGCAAAACACGCCGAACTCATGGGACGAGTTTATGCACGACGTTCGAAAGAAACTTGATAGGAACCCTGGCGAATCGCTTCGAATTCTGACTGGAACCGTAACTTCGCCGACCCTGATTCGGCAAATTACAAGGCTAATTGAACTGCATCCTGGAGTGCGCTGGCATCAATACGAGCCGTTCAACGACGATAATTCAATGGCTGGCGCGAATCAGGCGTTCGGTGTTACTTGCCAACCCGTTTACGATTTCGCAAAAGCAAATGTTGTTGTTTCTTTTGACTCTGATTTCCTTTTCAGCGGACCCGCGCATGTCCGACACGCCCAAGAATTTTCGGCGAAGCGAAATCTAGCTTCAACTGAATCTTCCATGAGCCGCCATTATGCGTTTTATTCGAACGCTACGCCATCCTCGCTTTCTGCCGACCATCGTTGGCCTATGCAGCCAAGCAAAGTTGGAAACGTTGCTTTTGCGATTTTGGATGTTATTAAAGGCAATCCTGCTTCGGGTGAACACGCTAAAGAAATTGCGGCGATTGTTGCCGACTTGCAAGCCAACCGTGGCAAATCAATTGTCGTTGCTGGAGAGCAGATGCCTGCAGAATTTCATGCGGCAGTTTTTGCCATCAACCAAGCTCTTGGAAACATCGGCCAAACCATGCGAATGGTTGAGCGAATAACGGCTGGCGACGAAAGCCAACGAACTTCAATTACGTCCTTAGCCACCGATATGATGACCGGCAAGGTTAAGTCGCTCTTGATATTAGGTACCAATGTTTGCTTGACGGCTCCGAACTCGACGAACTTCAAAGAAGCTTTGAAAAAAGTTGATTGGACGGCATATCTCGGAACGCACATGGACGATACAATGCGAAGTTGTTCGTGGCAATTGCCCGAATCGCATTCATTAGAAAGTTGGGGCGACGCAAGGGCCTTTGATGGCACCGCAACCCTGCAACAGCCTCTCATTCGTCCGCTTTACGATTCGAGAAGCTCAATCGAAGTTGTTGATCTGTTCCTTAGAAACTCGCGATCTGGACGAGAATTGCTTCAGGAAACGTATGCGAGTTCACTCGGAACTAATGGTGAAAAAGCATGGGATCAATGGCTCCACGATGGAATCGTTCCTGGATTTGAATCAAAAACACTAGCTGTTACAGCTTCTGGCATCGTTGCAGAAAGTACATCAATGGCTGGAGATATTGAAGCCGTCATTCTTCCCGATCCAAATGTCTTCGACGGACGATTTTCCAATAATGCATGGCTTCAAGAGCTTCCGAAACCGATTTCTCAGCTCGCTTGGGACAACGCAGTTCACGTTAGTCCTGCGACCGCCAAAACTTTAGGCGTCGCCGACGAAGAACTGGTTGAAGTTACCGTTGGCGGCAAATCGGTTCGAGGTCCAATTTTCGGAATCCCAGGAATGGCGGATGGAACAGTTGTTCTGCACATGGGTTATGGGCGAACGGAAGGCGGAACCATCGCAAGCGGGACTTCGGCTTCCATGCCCGACGTTCGAAACAAAATGGCGGACGTCGCAACTCTTGGATTTGACGTTTCCCCTGTTTGGAATGGCGAATCGCTGGCTGGTCCGGCGCAAATCACCAAAATCGGCGGGAAGTACGGTTTGGTCAGCACCCAAATTCACCACTTGATGATGCCCGGCGACGAGGAAAAGACGCCGTTGATAGTGCGATCAGGAACTTTGGAAGAATTTCATTCGAATCCTTCGCTTGTTGCCGAACACGAGCACAAATTTCCGGACGATCAGACTTTCTACTCATTTACCGATGAAGAAGGCGAAGGCCAGCCTTACAAATGGGGAATGTCCATTGATCTGAGCCTGTGCATCGGTTGCAACGCTTGCACCATCGCTTGCCAAGCTGAGAACAACATTCCGACAGTTGGCAAAGAGCAAATGTCTCGCGGAAGGGAGCTTCACTGGATCCGCGTTGACCGTTACAGTTCCGGCAATCAGGAAAACCCCGACGACTTCGTTTTCCAACCTGTGCCATGTATGCACTGCGAAAATGCACCTTGCGAGCCAGTTTGTCCTGTAGCGGCCACTACACACAGCAAAGAAGGCTTGAACCAAATGGTTTACAACCGATGTGTTGGCACTCGGTACTGCTCGAACAACTGCCCGTACAAAGTAAGGCGATTTAACTTCCTCAACTTCGGCGATAAGGTGGACAAGCCATCGCTTATCCTTCTCAATAATCCTGATGTGACGGTCCGAGGCCGAGGTGTCATGGAGAAATGCACCTATTGCGTTCAGCGAATCAACAAGGCGCGAATTGATGCCAAGAAAGAAGACCGAACGATTGGCGGAGACGAAGTCGTAACTGCTTGTCAAGCTGCTTGCCCAAGCAAAGCAATCGTTTTCGGAAACCTCGCTGATCCTAAGAGTCAGGTTTCGAAACAACACAAGAATTCACGAAACTATATGTTGCTCAAAGAATTGAACACACGTCCGCGCACAACCTATTTAGGCAAAGTGAGGAACGTCAATCCTGTAATAACACCCACCAAGACTGAGGAGCATGGATCGCACTAATGTCTGATTTTCCAATTGACCAAGGAACACCAGAAGAGCGCACAAGCTCGCTTCTTGCTGGCAAGCAGACGTATCGTACGATTGATGATGCGATTGCTGAAGTTGTGCTGGATCAAAGTCGGCACAACCAAAAATCTTGGATGATCACCGCCGGTATTGGCTTCATCGGCTTGAACATCATGATGGTCGCCATCGCGTATTTGGTGTACCAGGGCATCGGAATTTGGGGCAACAACCAGCCTGCGGGATGGGGCTTCGACATCATCAATTTTGTTTGGTGGATTGGAATTGGGCACGCTGGAACGCTTATTTCTGCGATTCTTTTGCTTTTCCGCCAAAGCTGGCGAAACTCGATCAACCGATTTGCCGAGGCAATGACGATTTTTGCGGTTATGTGCGCCGGTCTGTTTCCGTTGCTACATACTGGGCGACCCTGGGTCGCATATTGGCTGTTTCCCTATCCGAACTGGATGGCGCTTTGGCCTCAGTTCAGATCGCCGCTGGTTTGGGACGTTTTTGCCGTTAGTACGTACTTTACGGTTTCCGCATTGTTCTGGGTTATGGGCTTAGTTCCGGACTTCGCGACACTTCGAGATAGGGCATATACAGCTACTTCAAGAAAGATTTGGGGCATTTTGGCGGCGGGTTGGCGAGGATCGGCTAGGCATTGGCAACGCTATGAAGCTGCTTATTTGATTCTTGCGGGGCTTTCGACTCCGCTCGTTCTTTCGGTTCACTCGATCGTGTCCTTAGACTTTGCTTCTAGCATTGTTCCAGGTTGGAATGTAACGATTTTCCCGCCGTACTTCGTTGCTGGTGCAGTTTTTGCAGGTTTCGCGATGGTCATTATCCTCGCTGTTCCCATTCGCCAAATGTACAAGCTAGAGCACATGATCACCATGAAGCACATGGACTGGATGGCGAAGATCATGCTTGCCACCGGACTCATCGTATGCTACGGTTACGGTTGCGAAGTTTTCTATGCGTACTACAGTGCCAGCCCAATTGAAATCGGCTTGATGCGGTTCCGCCAGGGCGGGCCTTACGCTCTTTATTATTGGTCGTTGTGGTTCTTCAACCTTGCTTGTATCCAGCCCCTGTGGAGCAAGAAAGTCCGCTACAATTTGAAGGCACTTGTCCTTATTAGCGTTGCTGTGAGCATTGGAATGTGGCTGGAGCGATTCGTCATCATACCTATGGGATTGGTTTACGACCACCTTCCGGCGGCTCGCCACTACTACGTGCCAACACTTTGGGATTTTGCGATGTTTGGCGGAACACTTGGTTTCTTCACATTCCTGATGTGGAATTTCGTGAGGTTCCTTCCAAGCATCAATATGTTCGAAATGAAGGATTTGCTTTACAAATTATCACATCAAAAACATGCCAAATCGCACAGTTCCGATGAAAAGGAGCAAACTCATGTTTAGCTCAAAAATTCGAAATGAAGGATGGATGAAAAAATGCATGTAGAAGCTGCAAAGAATCCACTCTATGGCGTGATTGCCGAGTTCGA
Source organism: Armatimonadota bacterium (assembly GCA_031400935.1). GTDB lineage: Bacteria > Armatimonadota > Fimbriimonadia > Fimbriimonadales > Fimbriimonadaceae > JANNJE01. The sequence goes on along the minus strand of JANNQV010000004.1, from coordinate 574 downwards.
CTCTGCGGATGACATTTTGGAAGCCGCGAAGCGAGCGTATAGCGAAGGCTATAGGAAGGTTGAGGCTTACAGCCCATTTCCTGTTCATGGACTCGCTGAAGCCCTAGGGCCTGATGACAACCGAATCAAGTGGATGATCGCAGGCGGAGGGATTGTCGGATTAGCTGGCGGATTAGGTCTTGAGTATTGGGTTTCTTCCATTGCATATCCTCATAACGTCGGTGGAAAGCCGCTTTGGAGTTGGCCGTTATTTGTCCCTGTAGCATATGAGTGCATGATCCTTGGAGCTTGTTTGACTGCGTTTGTCGGCATGTTTGCTCTGAACGGCTTGCCAAGGCCGCATCATCCGATTTTCAATGCAAAGCGCTTTGAATTGGCATCTCAAGACCGGTTTTTCCTTTGCGTTGAGGCGGAAGATCCAAAATTCGACAAAGATGAAGTTTCAAAGTTTCTCGCTGACTGCAAAGGCGAGGTTTCGGAGGTGCTTCATGAAGAAGATTAATCCTTTGGGAGCGTTTTTGGGAGTGCGGGGGGGTGGGCCCGCGATTTAGATAAATAATGTGAAAAAAAAAAA
>JANNQV010000003.1:0-15457 GCA_031400935.1 Armatimonadota bacterium | reverse complement strand
TACAGCCACAGATTTCTCGCCGACGACGATTTTGCAAGCAAATGTTGCTTGTGGCCAAGTGAGTTTCGCAGCAAGCATTTGTCCGGCTTGATTGTTATCTCCGTCCGTGGCTTGCTTGCCCATCAGAATGATGTCCGGGCTCAGTTCTTTGGCTAACGCCGCAAATTCATCTGCGACAACGGCAGAATCAAGCAGATCATTGGTTTCAATCAGCAATGCCCAATCCGCTCCGATTGCAAGGGCTTTCCGAAGCTGATCTTCACATTCGGCACCTCCAATCGAGACGGCGATCAATTCTGTATCAGGGAATTTTTCTCTAATCCTAACCGCTTCTTCCATTGCGATCTCGTCAAATGGGTTGATTTCAAATTTGGTGGCAGAAGTGTCAATTCCGGAGCCGTCGGGAAGTGGTTTGACTTTTGCGTAGGGGTCTACTACACGCTTAATTGGAATGAGAATTCGCATGGTTTAGAGAGAATTGGCGAAGTTGCCAATGCTGGCATAGGATACCTTCGCTTGCTGTCGGGGAGTGCTCCGAGCACTGCCGAGGGAATCAAATCGTTCCATACAACCGATCCCCGAAATCCCCCAAGCCTGGCAAGATGTACTTCTTATCATTTAATCCGCGATCTAGCGCTGCGATGATTATCGGAACGTCTGGATGATCGTGTTCGAGCCGAGCCACTCCATCCGGTGCAGCGACTACTGAAACCATGACTATCGCCGCTGGATTTCCGGCTTTCAGCATTGAAATTGCCTGAGAAGCGGAGCCGCCAGTTGCAAGCATTGGATCAACGCAAAGCGTGTATCGTCCCGCAAGTTTGGGCAATTTCACGTAATACGAATGAGCTACTGCCGTCGCATGATTCCTCTCAAGCCCGATATAGCCCACAGAAACGTCAGGAAAAAGTTCGACAATAGGTTCGAGCATGGCAAGTCCAGCCCTGAGAACAGGAACAACAGATAGCCCCTGGGCAAAATCCTTGCCCTGCATGGTTTCAAGAGGAGTTTCAACTGAGCATTTCGAAACTTTCATTTCTCGAGTAGCTTCAATAGCCAGCAAAGTCGTGATTCTTCGCGCGCAATGCCGAAAATGCTCGGGTGCAGTGTCTTTGTTCCGCAAACCTGCCATCAAATGCTCGGCAAGCGGATGATTGAGAACCGTTAGCGACATGCCTCGGTTTTACCTGAGGGGATGGACAGCTATTCGTGATTCGGAATTAGGAGTTCGTAATGAGCCAACCCGAACAAACCCGAACAATATCCCCGACCACCTTGCCAGAACCCGCCCAAAAGTAGCACAATGGTAGCGCAAGTTAAGAAACGCCAATGAGTTCAGATTTAGCCGGAATCATCTTAGCCGCGGGGAAGGGCACGCGAATGAAATCGGATATGCCGAAAGGCCTTTTCGAGGTTTGCGGCATGCCTATGGTTGAGCTTGTTGGTCGCGCCATGAAGTCCATTGGGATTGACCGCCCAATAATCGTGATTGGACACGAAGGCGAAAAAATTAAGGAACGGCTTGGCGATTCCTATGATTACGTTTGGCAAAAAGACCAACTTGGCACCGGCCATGCAGTTTTCATGGCAGACGATCGGCTTTCAAATTTCCCTGGATCGGTCGTGGTTGCGCCGGCCGACATTCCCTTGTTAGACGATGAAAGCTTGCAGCAGTTAGTTCACCATCATCAGGCTCGAAGCGCGCAATGCACGATAGGAACTTGTCGCCCCGCCGACCCAACTGGCTATGGGCGAATCATTCGCGATGCCCATGGCAGAGCGCTAAAAATTGTCGAGGAGAAGGACGCTCACATTCGCCAAAAGGGAATCGGCGAAGTGAATACAGGCGTTTATTGCTTCAATGCGCAGACTCTTTTTGCTACATTGCCAAGGCTTTTGCGTGACAACGCACAAGGCGAAATGTACTTGACCGACTGCGTTCATATCATCCATGACGGCGGCGGCATTGTAGAAACGAGAGTTTTCCACGAAGCTGGCATCGTACAAGGTGTCAACGATCGCTGGCAGCTGGCCGAAGCAAGCACGATGCTTCGTAATCGGATTATCAGAGAAGTTTGCGAAAGCGGAGTGACCATTTTGGATCCGCAAACCACTTATATTGACTTTGATGTTGAAATTGGAAAAGATACGCTCATCCATCCCATGACCGTCATTCGTGCTGGCACCAACATTGGCGAAGGCTGTGAAATCGGCCCTCATGCCTTGATCGAACGATCCGAAATCGGAAATAGAACTTCTGTAAATATGAGCCGAGTCAATGGTTCGACTATTGGTTCAGGCGTTAAGATCGGGCCGTTTGCCCATATCCGTCCTGGCTCGATGATTGGCGACAATTGCAAAATCGGCAATTTCGTCGAAATTAAGAAGGCGCAACTTGACGAGGCTGTTTCAGCTTCCCACCTGTCCTACATTGGGGACGCAACCATAGGTACCGGCGCAAATATCGGCGCCGGAACCATAACCTGCAATTACGATGGCTACAACAAACACCAAACGGTCATCGGTGCAAATAGTTTTGTCGGCTCGAACAGCACGATCGTTGCTCCCGTAACGATAGGGGAAAATGCGTTCATCGCGGCTGGCAGCGTAATCACACATGATGTTCCCAACGAGGCGCTTGGCGTCGGACGGGCAAGGCAGGAAAACAAGGAAGGATGGGCACAAAATTGGCGGAAGCGAATGAAATCAGACTAGATGGTACAAACGGCGACGGCTCATGGGCGGTGGGCATGAAGCTGTTTGCAGGCAACGCAAACCATGATTTGGCAACCCGAGTAGCAAAGTATTTGAGTATTGACCTCGGCGCGATGACTAGCACCCGGTTTAGCGACGGCGAAATTCGCATCATGGTGGATGAATCTGCACGAGGCAACGATATTTTCATTATTCAACCAACTTGCGCTCCTGCAAACGATACGCTGATGGAACTTCTCATCATGCTCGATGCGTTTCGGCGGGCATCTGCGAGGCGAATAACGGTTGTAATGCCTTATTTTGGATATGCAAGGCAAGACAAAAAGACCAAACCGCGCGAACCCATTACTGCGCGATTGATTGCTGATCTCATTCAAGTAGCTGGTGCCCAGCGAGTTGTAGGAATAGACCTTCATGCCGAACAGATTCAAGGGTTTTTCAGCATCCCCGTGGATCACTTGTATGCTGGGCCGATCATTGGGAGGTACATGCTTGAAGAAGGGTATCAAGACCAGGATATCGTTGTCGTTTCGCCCGATGTCGGTGGTGTGGGAAGAGCTCGAGCTTTGGCAGAAATGCTCCATGCTCCAATTGCTATCATCGCCAAGAGGCGTCCAGAGCCTAACAAGGTTGATATTGTTGAGATCATTGGTGATGTCGAGGGGCGGAAATGCGTAATGATTGACGACATGATTGATACTGGGGGATCAATCATTCAGGGTGCCGAAGCGCTGCTAAAACGAGGTGCATCAGAGGTTGTCGTGAGTTGCAGTCATCCAGTATTTAGCGGAAATGCCGCGCAACGGCTACAGGACAGCGTCATTTCAAAAATCATTACTTTTGATACCATTCCCGTTCCTTCAGAAAAACGTGTGCCGAAATTGCTCGTTCTCGATGTCGCTCCGTTGATTGGCGAAGCGATCAAAAGAATTCATCTTAACGAGTCGGTTAGCACTTTGTTTAGTACTTGGCGATGACGGAATCACAAGCAAAACCTGAACTCTCCGAAACTGACTTGCCAAAGCTTCGATGGTCAATTAGGCTCTATGAAAATGCTCCAGAAAAGAGGTACGCCGTCCTTGGAACTGCTTTCATTGCCGCTAGTGTTGGGTGGCTGATGTTTCAGTCTGTAATCTTCCCATTGATTGCAATTTTTGCAATTCTTGGTGCCACTACGGAATTCTGGCTACCCATTTCTTACGTATTGGATGAAAAAGGTGGCTCCGCACGGTGCGGAATCAGCGTCTCTGCAATAGAATGGCCGGAAGTTAAGCGAGCATTAGTTAAAGAGAACTGGGTTAAATTGTCGCCACTCGATACGGATACAAGACTTGGAGAATTTCGAGGAGTTATCTTTCGATTTGGGAGTTCAAGGCAGGAAATTTTGGACTTTGTGGAAAATAAGATAGGAAAAGAATGTTTGATCTTTGGCGAAAAGAGTTAACCGAGGAAGAAACCGAATCGCTTTTGGATAGGGCAGTTGCCGAAATCAAAAAACGAAAGATGGAGATGCCTGCGATATTGGCGTTGGAAATGCATAAACCGCTGAGTTATGTTTCTTCACAAATGTTCGTCGCTTTGTCGCCTTTGATCGTCCCTTTTGTTGGATTTGAATTTATGAACGATTACAGTCGCCTTGCAAGCAAGCCAGAAAATGTAGAAAAGTTGCTTGTACGCCTGGAGCAAGCAAAAATTACTCCGCCTAGCGGAGCTTCGGAGGAATCATGCAGTACTACGACACTGGATGGATAAGTACGGTCTTTGTACTTCTTATCGTCGCGTTTGTTTTGTTTAACATTTCGCGGGCGAAAAAGAACTCAGAGGTCTTTATTCGTCGAATAGCCGGCTTAAATGCCATTGACGAAGCCATAGGCCGTTCGACGGAGATGGGACGTCCTGTTCTTATGGTGCCGGGGTTGGGGGACCTCAATGCCATTTCTGTTCAGGCTCTTAACATTTTTGCTTACATAACAAGGACAGCAGCCCGATTTGCAACTCCGATTCGAGTATGTTGCTCTCAGCCTCCCGTATACGCGGTTGCCCAAGAAATTATCAGGGACGTTTATGTCCAAGAGGGTTGTCCTGAAAAGTACGACACAGATTCTGTTCGTTTTCTTTCAGACAGGCAATTTGCATTTGCGGCTGCAGTTTCGGGAACGATTCTTCGAGAACAAACTGCAGCGACATTCTTTTTAGGCGAATTTTACGCAGAATCAATGATTTTTGCTGAAACGGCGAATTCTGTGGGAGCCATTCAGGTTGCTAGCTCAACTGAAAACACGCAAACGCCGTTTTTCATCGCGGCTTGCGACTATGTTTTGATCGGCGACGAGTTTTATGCCGCATCCGCTTACTTGACAAGGCAGCCTGTTTTAGTTGGTAGTTTGCTCGGCCAGGATTGGGGCAAGATGCTGATTATGGCGACTCTTGCTTTAGGAATCTTGCTAACTAGTTTTGAGAGAACAAAACTAACCGAGGATACTTATGATTTTGAAAAAGCAGGAGAAGTTGTAAAGTTGGATGCAACTCGGTTAACTCAGCCAAAGGAAACTACGATGTACCATATTTTCAACCCTTACCAGGCACTTCCGTTAGCTACGCCTCGTGAGAAACGACCGCCTGTCGTAACACCAGTGGCACCATCAGGAGGACAATAATGGGTTGGAACCTCTTAGCTCAGACTGCGACAGAACCGTCATTTTTCAATGGCCCTAACGGCACAATATGGGGGTGGATTGCCGGGACCATGCTTGTCGGTTTTGCAATCCTGATCGGGTTACTCTATATGCCCGCGCAGGGTCGCAAATATGTAATCGCAGGATTTACTTTTGTCTGCGGACTGTTCTATGTGCTGCTTTGGCTTGTTCCAACTCCGCACGACCGAAATCCCGACGACGTGCCACGTGGGAAGGTCGAAGAGATTTCGTTTTGGCTCTCTGATGCCGTGAACGTGTTTGGCGGTTTAAGCAACATTCTTGTTGCTATGCTTTTGCTGCTGGGCGTATTTTCCTTGGCAAGAATACACATTGCCAAAATCATCAAGCAGCAAAAGGATTGGGTTTTCAGCGTTTGTTTGATTGGTGCCATGGTGCTGATAATCATTGCGGGCTACAACAAATGGCTCACCGAATTGAACATGGATCCCGCTCAGCTAGAGGCAATAGGCAAATTGGAGCCAAACGCATGGCCGTTCTATAAGAAATCCCAGGATTTCTTATTTGATGGTTTGCTTCAAAACATGGACGCGGCGATGTTTTCCGTTATCGCCTTCTACATTCTCTCTGCCGCATATCGAGCTTTTCGAGTTCGATCCGTAGAAGCGACGATTCTGTTGGCGACCGCTCTGCTGGTCATGATGAGCCTACTAGGTCTCGTTACACTCTACTGGAACATGGGGGTTGATTTAATTACCCGCGGTGATCCAGCAAGCTTTTGGAACAACCTCAAATTGAAAGAAATTGCTGACTTTATTGGAAGTTCATTTAGAGCCCCAGGGTTGAGGGCGATTGACTTTGGAATTGGAGTCGGTGCACTTGCCATGGCTTTACGGCTTTGGCTTGGTCTAGAACGCGCAGGAGGTTCAAACTAATGGCAATGCCAGAAACAACTAATAAGATGTTTGGAGAAAAGTTGCTTTCTATTCCAAGATGGATATGGTTTGTATTGGTGATCATACTAGCGACAATTCCACAATTCGTTTCGATCACGATTCCGAACGTTCCCGAGGACTCCTCGGCGGCCCTTTACAAAGAACTAATGACGCTTCCTGAAGGAAGCACAGTCATCGTGCAAACTGACTGGACAAAATCTACTCAGGGCGAAAGTCGCGGGCAGTTTGATGCTCTAATGAGAATTCTGATGCGGAAGAACATCAAGTTCGCATTTATGTCAGTTGCCGACCCTCAAGCCTCCGAAGTGGCCCGAAATGCGTTGAAAGAGTTGAATGCCGAACGGATCAAAGACGGGGATCGGGAATACAAACGCTGGGAAGACTATGTGAGTCTTGGCTATTTTCCAGGCGCTGAAGGCAAGGGCAAAGAAATCGGCGAGAGCATGCTGGACGCATTCAAGGCTTCCAAAGACAAGGATCAAAACAACGTCGAGCGGAGCGTCCTTGAATCACCAGTTATGAAAGGAATCGAAAAAGTCGGCGATCTCAGCGCTTTCATTGTCGTTACAGCTTCTAAATCCATCACAATTGCTCTGGAAAGATTGCAAGATAAAGTCAAAATGCTCGGACTGGTTACTGGAGTCATGGGACCGGAAACTGTGAACTACTACACTTCAAACCAGCTAAAAGGGCTTTCTATCGGCCTTAAAGGAGTGTATGACATGGAGACCATGATGGAATATGGCGCCAACTATCCTGACTCATCTGGAAAGAACTTTTACAACATGAAGAAATATACAGATGTAGTTCCAAATTGGCCTGGCAAAAAGAACATGGATAGAGGAACTAAATATTACTTGACACTCCACTTCACCATTGGGTTGATGATCATTGCCGTTATTATTGGCAATATTGGAGTGTTGTTGACTCGCAAGAAGGGGAACGAATAATGTTTACGTACCTTGGACTTAAATTCACTTTCGGTGTCATAGCGACAATTGGACTTTATACCGTGTTGTGGCGAGAAAACAAGTTCTATCGTTTTTGGGAACATGTCTTCCTTGGTCTAGCGGCTGGATGGGCGCTCGTAATACTATGGACTGAGACGCTTAGACCGCAATGGTGGAACAAGATGGTTGGAACGATTGCAGAGGGCGGCAACATTGCGGAGCCAGGATTCTGGGCATGGGCGATCATGCTTCCCATCGGTTTTGCCGGCTATTTTGTTTTCAGTCGAAAGCATTCTTGGGTTGGCAGAATTCCGATTGGAATCATTATTGGGCTTTGGTCCGGCCAACAGTTTGACGCATGGATTCAAAGATTTTGGCCTCAACTTAATGCTTCCATGGTACCGCTGATCCCTACGGACTTCGGACTCGTGCCGTATGCTGCGCCATCCGAAACTGTCTTGAATGCAACGATTCGGCAAAACGTGTATTTGTCGCAAGCTATTGGAAATCTGATCGCTACAATCACTTTACTGTCGGTGCTTGCGTACTTTTTGTTCGGGATTGAACTCAAGAGCAAGTTCATGCAGGGAACAACAAAGCTTGGCAGATACTTGCTCATGGTGGGTTTCGGAGCGATCTTTGGTTCAACTGTCATGATGCGGTTCACATTGCTCATTGACCGTATGTACTTCATCTGGATCGAATGGTTCCAGCGCATCGTGTTGGGAGGCTAGTCTAACTGGCTGAAACAACCGTACATGGAATCGTGCTCAGACGCCGGGACGCTGGAGAAAGCGACCGGCGTCTGACGATTTTGACCCAAGAGCTAGGCATTATTGATGCGGTTGCAAAGGGTGCAAGGAAACCTGCTTCGCGCCTTGCAGGAGCGAGTGAGCCGATAACAGCCTCGATCTTTGGCATTGCCTCTGGGCGAACCCGGTATGTAACGCAGGTTCAGCCCGTTTCTTCATTTCCAGGAATTCGCGCTGACTATGACCGTGTTTTGGCAGCACAATGTCTTTGTGAATTGGCATCCGTCACGTTGCCCCACGAACACGAGGCATCTGCCGAGTTTTCCTTACTCATTACAGCTTTAGCACTTTTAGATGGCGGTTCAAATCCGCTTGTTTGGCTCATTTGGTCGCAACTGAAGCTAATGTCGCAAGTTGGCTTTCGTCCGGAATGGTATCAATGCGCCGTAGAAGGTACTGAAATCGATGAGTCACCATGTTGGGTTTCGGCGTTTGCTGGCGGTTACATTTCGCCCGAAGTTTCAAATCGATTTTCAGACAGATTCCAAGTTCGTGCCGAAGTAATTTACGGGGTTCGTGCCGTAACCGAGCTAGATCAACCACCAGAACGATTGAAATTTGCCAATGAAGCGCTTGATATGCTTGTTCGCCTGTGGGAATCAATGACGGAGGCGAAACTTTCAGCTAATCGTCAATTTGCTTCGAATAGCAAAGATTTGACTTGAAGCTGTGAGTAAACTACAACAATGAAGAATTGGCCTTTGCTTGTCGTTACGGCACTTTGCACTCTTGCGGTTTCTTGCGGTCCAGGTAAGTTTTCAAAGGAAGCCCAGCAAGCTGCGGGAGGGCCTAAGAATGTGTTTCGCTATCCAATAGTCACAAACCCCACTTCGCTTGACCCAGCTGTTGTTCAAGACGGCGACACAATAGATCTTTTGCATCAAGTTTATGAGGGCCTTGTCCGATGGGACGAAAACAGTCGAGTCGCGCCAAATCTGGCCGAAAAATGGGATTTGTCAAAGGATGGAAGAACCTACACGTTTCAATTAAAGAAGGGTGCAAAATTCTTTAGCGGAAGGGAAGTGAAGGCTGAGGATTTCAAATGGTCAATTGAGAGAGCCGTACGTCCCTCTGCAAAGGATATTGATCTCGCCAAGCGTCCTCTGATTTCGACTACTGCCAAAACCTATTTGATAGACATTGTCGGCGTTCAAGCAAAACTTGACGGTACGGCAAAAGAGATTTCTGGACTCAAAGTCATTGACGATTACACGCTTTCAATCACAATTGACAAGCCTCGTCCTTATTTTCTCGGTAAGCTAACCTACATAGTTTCGTATGTGGTTGACAAAGATAAAGTCCCTGCTGATGCGGAAATCACAAAAGCGGAAGAAATGGCTGGCACTGGGCCGTTTAGCGTAGAACAGTACATTGCCGAGCAACTCGTTGTTTTGACAAAAAACGCCAATTACCATGGCGGAACGATTGGCATTGACAAGATCGAACGGCCTGTAATCAAAGATCCCGCTACGCGATTAAGCAAGTACAAATCTGGCGAAATTGATCTTGTGATGCTCGAAAGGCAAGATGTTGCTGCGTTAAAAGACGATGAAGAGTTCAAGAGCCACCTCCAGTTTTTTGATCGCCCATCAATCTGGTACATCGGCTTGAATCAAACGGCAACACCACAATTCAAAGATATTCGAGTTCGAAGGGCTATCGCAATGGCGATTGACAAAGACAAAATTGTGAATCAGTATTTAGGAGGCGTTAATTCAATTGCGAACGGAATCGTCCCACCTGGCGTTTTTGGATACCGAGAAAAGGTCGTCGGATTGCCGTATGATCCGGCTGCCGCCAGAAAGCTGCTTGCCGAGGCGGGATTTCCAGACGGAAAAGGTTTTCCCGAACTCGAAATTACATTCCGAGAGCAACGACCAGACATCCAGACAGTTGCGGAAGCAGTCGCCAGCAACCTAACTGAAAATCTCAAGATTTCAGTGAAAACTCATACGATGGAATGGCGGTCTTATCTTGAAAAGCATTCTGCAAATCAAATGCCGTTTTTCCACATGCGTTGGGCAGCCGACTATTTGGATGCTGAAAACTTCCTAAGTGTTTTGTTAGCCAGTTATGGACCGGAAAACCACGTTGGGTACGCTAACCCGGCGTATGACGCTCTTTGTCGGGAAGCCGACACGATTGCCGATGAAGCACGGAGATTGGAACTATATGGCAAAGCAGAGGACATTGTGCTGCAAGAAGCACCTTTTGTACCGGTTTATTTCCAGCGTGATGCAGAATTGATCAATCCGCGAATCAAAGGGCTTCGAGAGTCGCTTTTTGGGCATTTACCGCACACGACTGTTAAAGCAAATTAACAGCAAAGTGTCCTGCTCAGGAAAGACTTTTTGTGCAGGGGTTGTAAGAATTGCTTAGATTTGATAGACTGTTGCTATGAACCGGTGGCATTGGATTCTGTTAGGATTTGGAGCTTGGCATGCGGTAGGCGGGCGGTCTATTGACCTCTTTTCTGAAAGGCTGGACACCTCAGTAATCGCTCAGGCCAAAGTCACTTGCCCAAAGTGCAAGAAGGCAAATCCTCCTGCTGCCAAGTTTTGTAATTCATGCGGCGGCAAGCTGTCTGCATCAAACCCCGTTTCAAAAGTTGCGTCTGCTGCCTCTGGGTTTCCGGCTGTCACACGCTTGACTACTGATTACGCTGTAGATCATCACCCGTCTTGGGGGCCGAATGGGAAAATAGCGTTTTCTTCCAGAAGAGAAGGCGGCGAAGACATTTTCACAATGAATTCTGACGGCTCAGACCAGAAACAAATCACAAAAAGCGATTCTCTCACAAAATTTGAACCTTGCTGGGGTCCAGAAGGACAGTTATTGTACTCAGGTCATTTAAGCGACACGAACATTTATTCGATTCGCACCGACGGCACGAATCTCGCCAAACTGACGGATTTTTCATCCTTCGACGGGCAAGCATCATGGGCGAAAGACGGAAGAATTGTGTTCGCCTCGAATCGTGACAGGTACACCGATATCTATGTGATGGGGCCAGACGGTTCCGATACCCAAAGAATCCTGGAGCGGGCAAGCCAGCCGTGTTGGGGGCAAAACGGGAAGATCGTATTTCAAGCTGAAAGGAATCGGAGCGAAACAACTGGCCAGTTCAACTGCGATATTTATGTCATGGATTCCGACGGATCGAACATGAAGCGGCTAACTACCCCTCAAGCCTCAGACGAACAACCTTCATGGGGTCCTGATGGAAGAATTGCGTTTGTTTCAGAACGGGATGGGCAAAAGGAAATCTACATCATGAATGCCGATGGCAGCGGGCAAAGGCGGCTTACGAATAACAAAGCGGAGGACGAGAATCCGGCTCTTGGCGTTGATGGAAGCATTCTGTTTTACTCACGGCGAGGCCCAGGAGACGGAGATGTTTACGTGATGAAGGTTCCAGCAAAGTAATCAGAAACCGTAAAACGTATTTTTCTTGCTTTCACAAAAAAAAACAAAGAAATGAGCCAGAACGGTTCCATTTGGATAGTTCAAAGGGTTAAACTAGCCGCATGAAAAGACTACTACTATCCGTTTCGTTGGCCGTTTTCGTATCTACCGCGTTCGCAGGCCCGCTTCAAAAGCAGTTCGAAGCCCAAATGGCAAAAATTGACAAGTGCCTTTTGAACAAAGACATTGCCGGATTTGAAAAACTCGTCAAGCCAATGATAACAAAAGACTATAAGCACATTGAAATGGGTCGAACATTGACCTATGACCAAATGATTGCTGAAATGAAGCAGGGAGTTGGCATGATGGAGAAAGTGACCGTAGCCCAATCAAAGTTCCTATCTTTTAAGCAGACAGGAAATACTGTTGTCGCCAAACAAAGCCACAAAATGGAAGGGACAATGACTGGCCCGGACAAGAAAAAACACACAATGGGCTTTGTCGGGGTCACTATGAACACCTACCGAAAAGAAGGCGGCGTTTGGAAAATGTCCATCATGAACTGGACGAAGCAAGATATGCTGATGGATGGCAAGCCATTTGACCCATCGAAGATGGGCGGCTAATTCAGTTCAAAAGGCTTAAACACCCTGCTTTCTAATCTTCCCCTGACTGCCTTTCTTTCCAGAAAGTTGGTTAGGGGCACTGTTTATTGATGGCCCTTGACCTGGCTTTTGCTCTTTAAGTTTTTCGACTGCGGCTTTGATCTCTTTCTTAGATGGTCGGTTCATGAAAACATATTACTCGGAAACTCCACCCCCAACGCCCTCCTCTTTCTCGTTCCTCGAAAAAGGGAGGGGGCTTCAGACTCCGGTAAACTCTGATTCATGACCAGACCCGACGGCCGAGAAGTTGACCAGCTACGCCCCACGAAAATTGAGCGCAATTACGCAAAATTTGCGGAGGGCTCGTGTTTCATTACCATGGGCGACACGCATGTCTTGGTCACCGCAACTGTTGAAGATCGCGTTCCGCCATTTATGAAGAATACGGGAAAGGGATGGTTGACAGCGGAATACTCGATGCTTCCTCGCTCAGGAAGACAGAGAAATCAGCGCGATCAAATGAAGCCTAATGGACGCAACCTCGAAATTCAAAGGCTGATTGGCAGGACTTTGAGGACGATCGTTGATCTAGAAGGCCTTGGCGAAAGAACGATTACGCTGGACTGCGATGCGATAAGGGCCGACGGTGGAACCCGCTGTGCAAGCATTACAGCAGCTTATGTCGCCACAGTTGACGCTCTTAGGTGGATGGAGCAAAACCGCATGATTAAGAGGAACTTGATCAACGAACCTGTTGCTGCTGTCAGCGTGGGAATTGTTCGCGGGCGAGAAGTACTGGACCTCGATTACGATGAAGACAGCACCGCTCAGACAGATATGAATGTCGCAATGACTGGTGGTGGCAAGTTCATCGAGATTCAAGGGACAGCCGAAGCAGAGCCATTTTCGGCTGAAACTCTTGGCAAAATGCTTAAGCTCGCCAAGAAGGGAATTGACGAACTCATTGAACTTCAGCGACTCGCATTAGAGAGCTGAACGTTGTTCTTCAAAAACTAGTAATTCGTCCCATGTTTTTCGCTCAATTCAATAGTTTTTAGATTACAATACAGTAGGTAATGAGACTAGCTTGCATTGTTGCGAGCTATGGTTAAGAGCTTTGCTCTATTTGAGGGAGGATAAATGTTTTTGAAACGATTTAGATTGTTGCTATTGGCAGCTCTTGTTTGTATGGCAGGGTTTGCTGCAGCCGATATGCCCGGCGCAACCAATCAGGGCGAAAAGGGTGTGAAAGGGTTAAAAAAGCTGCACAAGGAACGGCAATTGAAACATGGATGCGAGCCAATCGCACCCATCGAGACTCGCTTGATTGCTCCAGGGTCCGCTAGAGTGGGCCAGCACTTCAATCTGCGATTGGAAGGAATGCTCACTGAGTTCGGTGCTGCCTCAACAATGCGAATTGACGTTCCACAAGGCGTCCGGTTAGTTGCAGGACGAAGCAACTCCCAAGGAACGATGGACAAAGGGAAGTCGTACGGCTGGGATTTTGGCTTGGTCGTGGATCGTCTTGACAATTTTCAAGTTACTGTCCAGATTATTGCGGGAAGCAAGGACTACGAATTCGGTCAGCGCCGGACACTTTACATTGACAATATCAAAGGTCGCTTAGTCCTAACTACAGAACGGCCCAAAGTTGATCCTGTTCAACAGCAAGATCCCTATCCAGCACAAATTGTTCGGGAATCAGTTCCGCCGTCTTTCCATCAGCGAGGCAACCCTCCCGAAGAGCCTTTTAGCGACAAATTCGACCCCTATGGAGCCGAACTAGACCCTCCAACTGGCGGATATACCGACGCAACGGTAACAATTAACGGCACTTGGCGATATCGCCACACCGACGCCACTCTCAAAGCTGGCTATGGCTCATGGGTTGAAGCATGGGATGATGACACTACTACCGCTGACGATTTTCTTGATCGAGCAAATGTGGATTTTGCAGGTAATTACACGCTTTCGTTCGACAATGCCGATGATGCAACATTCGGAACTGCAGATGTGTATCTGATTTTCCGTTCAGAGAACACCAGAATCGAAGTTCATAACGCTGCTGCCACAACGGGGTACACGGTGACAACTGGCGTAAACTGGCCCAACATTTTAGGCGGCACATTTACAGCGCCAAACTATGTAGCAGACAGCGGTACCCTCGGCATTTCGGATAACGTTGAGCGAGCGTTTCAGATTTGCGACGACGGCACATCTGCATGGCAACATTGGAATTTCTATGCAGGAATCCTCTTTGATAATAGAAAAACATTTTTCCAGTGGTATGTGGGTAGTACAGACGGCAGCTATTATGTTAGGGACGAAAATCGAATCTATTACGAAGATCCTGACATTAGTTCAGTTGACGTTTTGATGCACGAGTACGGCCACAGCATGCATGACGGCCTGTTTTCGGACATCGAATGGCCCCCTGCAACGGGTGGACAGCACAGCTTTCAAGGGCACTATTCTGTCGGCTTAGCATGGACGGAGGGCTTCGGAACGTATTACTCTTGTACAGCCCAAGGAAATGATTGGATTTATAACAGCTATGATCCAGGAAATCTGATTTCCTTCAATTGCGATTCAAACTGGGATGGCACTTTTGACGTGCCAAACGGCAACTCCGACGGCTTGAGTATCAGCCCAAATTGGGGTTATAACACAGAGTCGGCAGTAATAGCTTTCATGCTAGACCTCGACGATACTCGCAACTCGACAACCGATCCATACGATTGGTCAAGCCTTGGCGACGATGAGATTTTCCAAGTGATGAGGAACTACACGACAGGCGGGCACCGTCCGTATTCGGTACAAGAGTTCTTTGATGGATGGCATGCAGATATTGATGTCCAGAACCCAAAGATCAACGCCCAAATGCACAACCACGGTATGGAGCAATCCATAAACTTCGAGCCCTTGGGCTTGTTTGATGGAGTTGATCGCTCACTAGGCACTTGGTACTACGGCGGCTATGGACGTGGTTCTTTCGATGTGAAGAACTACAGTTCTGAGTCGTACGATATTAACCAGTGCTACGTTTGGCTTCGAGGTCCCGCAAACGAAGATGTTGGTCACTTTGGAGGCGATGGAAATGGTACGCCACTTACTTCGGGTGAAGTGCGAAACGTCTGGGAGTTTCGAGATCAACTTGGCTACAATCCAGGTGCTCCAAACTTCATTTATGGCTTGTACACAATTACGGCGGGATTCTTTCGTTCCGACAACGTGTTTCAAACCTGTGAAATAGCGGAGACGGGAGCCAATAACCAAATTTCGGTAAACGTGATTGAAGACACGACTGGCCCGCCAAGCTGTGCGGTACAAGATGACGGCGCAAACCAAACGAGTCTAACT
>JANNQV010000002.1:0-4894 GCA_031400935.1 Armatimonadota bacterium | reverse complement strand
TGATGCACTTCTAGGAAGAATTCTGGTCGTTGAGTCATTGTCGGATGCATTGAAACTTGCCAAAACGAGTGGATGGAGTCGGCTGGTCACTTTGGAAGGGGAGTTGGTTCATTCTGGCGGTGCGGTAACAGGCGGGAACGGCGCGCGGATTGCCTACGGAGTCGTGCAACGCAAAGCCGATCTGGAAGCCATTGAGGAGGAGTTAGCCGAAATCTCTGCCAGAGTTCAAAAGGCCGAAATGGAATCAGCCAAAGAATTGCAAGAGATTCAGAAAATCGAAACTCACATTGCAAACCTGAAGGAAGTTCTGGAAACTCAAAAACTGGAAGCGGCCGAGGCAAACCAGTGGGCTTCTCAGGTGCATCACGAACTGATTGCAACTCGCAAAGAAATCGAAAAGCTAGAAAGGGAAATTCAGTCGCTTCAGTCACAAAATGAAGCAGTCGTCGAACCAGTTGACCTGGCAAACCTGGAACGGGCAAGAGACCAGGCCCTTCGTGCCTTTTCTGCGCTCAGCGCCGATGCCGAGGTCGCCTCAGCGAGAATTCACGAAGCAGATTCTCGGCGCAAGATTGCGGCAGAACGAATGGCGGGGTCCCAAAGGAAGCTTGCAGCACTTGAGGAAGCCGAAGGGCACCGGATTCGAAAAACTGGAAACCTCGGCCCTGAAAGAGAACGCGCTCTTTCGGAAATTGAATCTGCCCAAAAATCGAAATTGGAAGCCGACGAAAGGCGAAAGGAAGTCGAAGCGAAGTTGGCAAGCGGCGCAGATCAAAAGAGGCAATATCTTGAGAAGAGTTTCGAGCTCAGCGAGCAGGCAAAGGCAGCAAGGGCAAATTCGCAAGCCGTCGGCGATGCGCTCCATCAAGCCGAACTCAACCGGGCGAGAATGGAATCCAAGCTGGCCGCGGCTTTGCAAAGGCTGATTGAAGAGTATGGAATCACGGAAGAAGCTGCGCTGGAAATGCAGCCTCCGACCGACATTCCGAGCGACGCTTCACAGCTTGTGAGCAGGCTGAGAAGAGAAATTCGAAGCATGGGCGACGTCAATGTCGGCGCGATTGAAGCCTACGAAAGAATGACTTCTCGCCACACGGAACTGACAGAACAGACCAAGGACATCGAGGCCGGAATCTCGGATGTTGAGGCCGGAATCAAGGAGCTCGACAATCTCACTCGCGGAAGGTTCGAAGAGACATTTTCTTCCGTTCAAGAGGCGTTTGAAGAGATATTCGTTCGCCTCTTCCCCGAAGGAAGCGGCCAACTCCAACTCTCGAATCCATCAAACCTACTGGAATCAGGAATCGAGATTGACGTTCAGCTACCGGGCAAGAAGAGGCAAAGGCTCGAACTTCTCAGCGGAGGCGAGCGCTCGCTTTGCGCTACGGCGTTCCTCTTTGCACTTTTGAAGGTAAAGCCGAGCCCGCTGGTGGTGCTAGATGAGGTGGACGCCCCGCTGGATGGCAGAAACGTCGAGCGGTTCATCGAGCTTCTCAGGGACTTTTCAAAGGAAATTCAGTTCATCGTCATCACGCACAACACGTCCACCATCGCCGCCGCGCCGGTGTGGCTGGGTGTCACGATGAGCGAGCCAGGGGTTTCGACTCTGGTTCCTGTCCGGATTCCTGATTCGAGTCGTCAAGCGGCGCTGTTGTAGGGAAGTGTTCTTGGAGATTGGGCGATAGACGAACTCTACCATGCGATCTTGAAGGTCGCAGCTACCACTTGATCACCGATTCAATTTCGATTAAATCATGATTTCTGAGCACCTTAAGTCGGCAAGTTAAACCGTTTGATGTCTCTGGCAAAACAAGCATCAGCAACTTCAGTTCTTTCCAATTAGTAACTTCCGAAAATTCGCTTTCAGGCGTGAATCGAATTGCTTTGATTACATCACCTGCTTGAAACTTCGATGCTTCGTCGGTAAAAAATATTCGGGTCTCAAACTTAAATGCTGGGTCAGGATAAGCACCAACTATGGCTCTTGCCGTCGAAAAATAGAATGCAGGCGGATCGGATTCCTCGACGAACCGAATCCACTTAAATTCCAAATGTTCCCAAACCCAAGTCTTCCATTCACGTTCGGCTTGACTTTGTCGCTTTCGAGAATCCATCCAAGCCTTAACAGTCTCTGCCAAGTCCTTTGATCGTGTTTGAAATCCCATTAGTGCTTGAGTTTGAAGCTCGTATGTTTCTTTAGCAATATTACTGATTGCTGAAAGCCTCTCGTAATAGGGCCGACACCAAGTCGGACAACCAGTTTGCAGTGTCATCTCTCTTGCTTTGCCTACAGATTGCTCTAGTAGAGAATTAATATCTGCTGACTTTTCAATTAGCGATGCCGCTGCGTTCACAGACTGGAACGCAGAGTCAGATAATCGCTGCAAAGCCGATGATTCCATAAGTTTCATTCGATTCAAAGAATTGAATGTTGGATTAAAGACATCCGTCAGGTCAATTGTGGCAATTTTCGATGGAGTAGCCGCTTTCTTAAACTTCTCAGTGAAAACTGACCAAGCAATCGGTTCAATCAAAAGTGCTTGCTTGATTGCAGACGATGGCACAGCAAAGTTAAGAAGTTGACCCTCTTCTTGGGACGCAGTGACCATTCCAATGGCGCTGGCTTCTGAATTCAGAACGGGGCTGCCTGAGCTACCAGGACTTATCGGTGCGGATATTTGAATTAGTGATTTTCCAGATTCATTTCGGAGAGCACTAACGCTTCCGGACGATAGCGTCCTTTCTAAAAATCCTAGAGGATTACCAATCACATGAATCGGCGTGCCAATTTCAGGTTGTGAATTGAGTGAAAGCTGAACTGGCTTTGTTCTAGTGATCTCAGAAATCGTTACGATGGCTATGTCATTTGGCTCATCGAACTGCACACTATCAATTGTGTAAACCTTTCCATCACTGGTTCCGATTTTTGCGGTCTTAGCTCCTGACAAGACGTGAAGGCATGTCGCAATTGTGCGACCGTCCTTCACAAAGAATCCGGTACCTAAAGACTCATCCGTTTCTATTCGCACGACTGACGATTGGCATTTCTTGAAGACCTCAGAAGCGGTCAAATCTGTTTGAGCTTGTGCAAATGATAAACTCAGTATGGCTACTGCCCCGAAAAAAATGCAATAAAGACGCGAACTCGACATTCTCAGACTCCAATCTGCAATAAGTGGTTAGCTCCCTTCCATCTGGCAGGTGTCAACTAAGTATGCTCTATTCCAGCTCCCGGCTTCACTTCATGAAACACTTGACTTCATCTAACTCACTTAGACGTATGGATGCTCAAATCCAGGTGCTACACTCGGAGACATGGAAATGAACATCACTCAGTATTGCGACGCATTACTAAATCTTGGCGTCAGTCGGTTTAGTTGCTTCAAGGGAGGTCCAATAGACGAATTCAAAGCTGCCCTCGAAACTGAGTTTGTTCGGCGTGGCTATGATGTCAAGTGGTTTAGCGACAATAGTGAGCTGACGTGGGTTCGACCAGAAGGTTATGTCTCACGTCGAGACTGTTTCAACGAAGTTTTTTTGGCAAAACAAGCATTTGAGTTTCTTGCGCAAAATCCTGATAGAGACATCTATATCGATGCTATGCCAGCCCAATTGCTTAAAGCTGCTGCGTATCTCGGAGAGCAGCTCAAGGAGATTGAGCATTTGCCCGACGGTAACTACCAGGTGAGAAGGAAGGCGATTGGGAACTCTTGCGAAGCTATCCTGACGCAAATCTGACGACGGTTGCTTTTTGAAACACTGCATTGCTGCTCCAAACAGGTTCAATTTACTAGTCTTCCGTTCAACTGGGCAGAAGACAGTTACCTTTCTGAGATATAAAGGAAACTGTGTTAGAAACAAAGTGTTATAAAAATATAACAAAGAAAGATATGCAAATCTCAAAGTGCAATTAAAATATTCGAAAGTATCAATAGAGAATCTAAAAGGCGTCAAAACATGATAAAACGTGAACTAATTAAATTGAGCAGGTGCAACTCTGAAATTAAAAGGTAACTATTATCAATGTAAAGTATACTAATTATAGGAAAACGAAATGGCGAATGATTGGTATCCAATTCGTGGGGCGGAGAAGGCGGTGTTCCACAACACTTTTGCAGCCGAGGCGCAAGTTACTGGAACGGTGCACGGGCTGACGCTGGCTGACATTGACCAGATCGTCGCCGATGCGGAATCGGTGAAGCTTGCGGTCAACCTCGCTTTGCAGGTTCGTTCGTATGCTGAATCCATGACGGCATGGAAGGACGCTCTGCTATCTGGCAACCCGAACGCGGCGTTCGAACAGCCGACTCCGCCGCCCGTGAATCCAGCTTTTCCGCCAAAGGCGCTCCCCGGAATCGAAGCTCGAACCCGCCGGTTCGCTGCGATTATCCGCGCTTCGGCTGGCTATTATGCAGGAATCGGAGAGGCGTACCAAATTGTCACTTTGCCTGAGCGCGAGCCTGAACTTCCTGCCTTGAAGGCGTTTCCAGATTCGAACTGGCACGTACGTTTGCGGCTGATCAAGAATCGAAACAAGCTGCTGGCGGTTGATTGTCGCCGCAGCGATGGCGAATGGGAGCAGATTGGCGTGGCGATGACGATTCATTTTGTTGACAAGCGTCCGCCTCTCGAGCCCGGCCAAGCCGAAAAGCGCGAATACCGGGTTCAAGGCTACGGCGCAGAGGGCAGGTACGGGCAATATTCGGGTTCGGTGGTTGTTTTTGCAGTGCCGTAGGGATGGCTTTAGCAAACTCGCGGCTCTCAAAGTTCGCCAGTTTCGCGATTTAAAAGGATGCCTGTTATTGAAGCGCTGAAATCAGGAAGGACGTTCGTTACAGTATCCCAAACGATGTCGAGCTTCACACCAAAATAGTGATGAATGAGCTTGTCTCTC
>JANNQV010000001.1:0-5850 GCA_031400935.1 Armatimonadota bacterium | reverse complement strand
GAAAAACTTCCGCCCTCCCGCCTTAGGACTTTGGGTTCGATAGTCAACGTGGGTTGTTCGCAAGACTTCAACTTTCGACCAAGTATTTGGTGGTCGGCCAACTAATTGGAGATCGGCCCCTAGATTTTCCTTAGGGATAATCTTCCAACGGCTTCCTGCCATTTTGGGTTCATTGGGTTTGATAACGGTTTTCGCAGGCGCGAGTTTTGTAACTTTTACATTTGCTAACTCGCGATTCGGCGAAATGACAGATTTGAGCACCAATTTCATATACTTTGGAGCCAGGTCGTAGCCTGATGGAATCCAGAACACACCTAAAGAGTCTTTCAAATAAAAGCGTCTTATTGGCCATTTCTGTTTGTTGGGTAAGAAGAGCTCTGCCGAAATCGAACCATTTTTTACGATGGCTGGCTTGCCGTTCCGCCGGAATTGGATTACAACCCCGGACGCATCCGACTCCGAAAATCCCCCTTCGACACCCTCCACGTTGCTAATCAGGTTACCAATGGCCCCTTCCTTCTCTGACAAAATGACAGCTTTGACGCCCTTTAATGGGTCGTCTACGCGCTTCAGTTGGCCAGGGCTTGCTGGCTGCAGAACATTAGTGTTTCTTGATCGCGATGGAGAGCAGCTTGTCAGAAAGCTCGAACTCATCAAAAGCAAAAGCACTAAAGAATTCGAATACATTTGATTATTCTCCAATATACAGCTTCGCGGCATCCCGCAATGCACGAATATCTCCCCCCATCATTCCCTCGGTTCTCTCCCTGTACTTTTGGAAGCATTTGTTTGCCTCGACAGAGTTGTCAAACGCCTGGTAGATTCTGCCCAGAACAAACCACGCTCTTTGAACTTCAGGAATCAAGATGGTCTCGCGATCTGCCTCTCTAGATTTCAAAAGCGCAAACGCCTCGTCAGCCTTCCCTTGAATCAAAAGAACCTCTGCTAGGTTTACCGTCCCCGCCGGGGCATAGCTTGAGGATCGTTTGATCGAGCGTCGGTACAGCTGCTCAGCTTCATCGAGACGATTTTGGGAGACCATTAGGTCTCCGAGAGGCTTGGCGGCAACATAAGAATCCCCGCCGAGCCGAACCGCCTCCGCGAAATGCTTTTCGGTGTTTTTGAAGTCGTGGAGCTCCTTGTATGCCAGACCTACGATGTAATGCGCCCTCGGAGCTTTTGGTTTCAACGCGATGGAGCGCAAACCAAAAGGAATGGCTTCAGCAGGCCGATTGCGAACCCTTAGCGCATCGCAAACGTTCATGAGCGCAAATGTGCCGTTCGGGTCGGTTTCGACTCCTCGCCCCCAAAGTGCGGCATCGTTGAGCCAAACGCGGCTGTAAGACATGCTTTGACAAGCCAAGATGAACGCAAGCCCTAGGCCAATGTACGATGCCCTGGTCCACCGAAACCTATCCCACTCCACGGAACTATCGTGAAAAATCGAGCAAGCAACTGCTACCAAAACGGCAAAGAGCGGGAGGTAGAAGTATCGGTCGCGAACCATGTGCTCGGGGTGCAAAGCACGAAAATAGAACGAAGGCAATACAAAGACAAGAAACGTTACGCCAATTGCAGCAATTGGATTGCGCCGGATCGCCCACACCATGCCTGCAAGTGCCGAAAGAACAAAAAAGAGCGGCGCCCAAAAGTTTCCAAAACCAAGAGAACCAATATCAAGTGTTCTCATCGGGTAGGCAGAAGAAAGTTCGTACGGAATAAATGCCTGGCGCAGATAGAATGCTATCGCTTGAGGAATCGAAGCAAACATCGAGGCGTTTGTCAGCGTGTTTCCTACAGACGCCCCAAATTGCCCGGTTACTTTATAGCGAAACAGGATGAATCCTATAGCCACCGCCAAGAATGGTAGCGCAGCCTTTGCCGCTCGCAAGAATGGTTTGGGAAGCGATTCTTGCCTTGAAAGGACGTATTCGGTGACGGCAATCACCACAAAGAACAATGCGCCCGCCTCCTTGCTCCCGACGCCAAGCAATGCTCCCAAAAGAACTAAAAGCCATAATTTCAGGCTAGGTTCTTTCCTGACCTTCAGGTAGGCAATAAGGGAAAAGAAAAGCGCACACGCAAGGAGAATATCGGGCGAACCAGAAACCCACGTGACTGACTCAACATGAATCGGGTGACATGCGAACAGCCATGTGATAATAGCCGTTCCAATCGGTACAATTTTGAGCCTTCGCAACACCAGGAATCCTAGCCAGGTCGCTAGGCCATGGAGCAAGATGTTTCCAAGATGCCAGCCTCCAGCCCAGGTTCGAAATAGTGTGTAATTGACGATGAGCCATGCCGAAAAAGTGGGCCGATAATAGTTGGAACTTCGCCTCAAATCTGCATTTTTGAACGACCAGACGTCGGTCGTGAGCGCCGTAGTCCACAGCGCAGGGCTTTGGATGAGCGGGTTCTTTTGAACCTGCAAATGGTCATCGTAAACGAACTCCCCGCCAAGCGCATTCCAATACGAAACGGCAATGAGCGCCCATGCGACGAGCATTACAATACGATGCCAGGGAGATTCTAGGAAGTTGGTTTTGAATCTTTGTGCGAGCTTTGTTTCGGGGTTTGGCACTAAGAGGGAATTGTACTATTTGTATGGGTTTCCCGAATTGCAACTTAAGTCTCTCGCAAAGAATCATGATTGATACTGCTCTCGTTTAGATTAGGCAAAACCCATGGTGTCAGATGTTGCGAGGTAGATCTTGACTTTTGCGTACTTTGCGCCTTTGCGAGAAACAAGATTATAAACTCAGTGCAATTCGGCCATTACGTACGAGCCAAGTTTTCCAGGTAAACCCTCTCGTAACGGAGCACCCAAAAATTGGAAGTAACTTTTCGAAGAATTGAATTGCAAAAACGATTTCCGCTCGCCATCAGCCGTGGAACCATGGCGAGCAGTGAGAACCTATTTGTAACTGTCACTGATGGCGAATATCAAGGAATCGGCGAGCTTTCACCAGCAACAGGCAAAAATTGGTCTGCCGAACGTGGAGAAGTTCAACTCTCCGCGTTCATAAATCAAGTCGAACTTCAGCGATTTTCGACGTGGGAAATCTGGCAGATGATGAAGGATCGAGAAATTGATCCTCCCGCCATGGCTGCCCTCGACATGGCACTTTGGGACCTGTTTGGAAAGAGGGCCGGCCAGCCGCTTTATAAAGTTTTCGGGTTGCCGAAGCCAACGGTTCCAACTTCAGTCACGATTGGAATCAACCCTCCCGAAGTCACACGTGAGCGAGTTCCGCTCATTTTAGAAAGCACAAAAGCTAAATGCCTAAAGATCAAACTTGGATCTCCCGAAGGGCGCGATCACGATAAAGCTCATTTCGAAGCTGCCCGTGAATCTTCCGCACGATTTGATGTTAAATTGAGGGTAGATGCCAACGGTGGATGGGATGTCAATGAAGCCAATATGATGATTCCGTGGCTTGCTGAACGTGGTGTTGACTATGTTGAACAGCCTTTGGTAGAAGGCAATGAAGCCGAATTGAAGCACATTTTTGAAGGTAGAAAGCTTCCGATTTTTGTGGACGAATCATGCCGTTTTTCGACTGATGTTCCCAAAGTCGTGAACTGGGTTGACGGCGTGAATCTCAAGCTAATGAAGTGCGGTGGGTTGACCGACGCATTGCGAATCATTTCGACGGCTAAGGCGCACGGTTTGCTAACTATGATTGGCTGCATGAGCGAATCAAGCATAGCTATTGCCGCTGGGGCAGCCATCAGCGGGGTGCTTGATCACATAGATTTAGATTCTCATTTGAACCTAAACCCGGACCCCGCGTCAGGAGCACCTATTGTGAATGGAGTGATTGTTCCGCAAGATTTGCCCGGTCTCGGAGCTGCCCTATTATGTTAAGTTCGTCCGATCGCCTTGCGCTTTTTATGGAAGGCGCAATTGGCGAATTCACCGGAAAATTGGGCTACGGTGTTTTGCGCTATTCGCCAAATGAGGTTTCGTGTGTTTTGGATTCGCGATTTGCTGGCAAGCGAATGCAGGAGGTTTCCGATTCGCCGCGAGATTGCCCAGTGCTTTCTTCAATTGACGAGGCAATCGCCGCTGGTGCAAATGTGTTCGTCCTCGGCATCGCGCCGCCTGGAGGATTGATTCCAAGTTCTTGGTGGCCGGTGATAGATGAAGCGGTGGCGAAAGGAATGTCGGTTGTGAACGGCCTTCACGATCTCCTCGGTTCCCGATATTCGAACCTCAAACCGGGTCAGTGGATTTGGGACATTCGAATCGAGCCAGAAGGACTTGCGCCTGCGACGGGAGCGGCAAAAAGCCTTCCAGCAAAGCGTTTGCTCATGGTAGGAACCGACATGGGAATCGGAAAAATGACGGCAGGTTTAGAAATTCTTTCTGCGGCGAGGACAAAGGGAATTCGCGCGGAATTTGTTGCAACCGGACAAATTGGAATCCTCCTTTTGGGTTCGGGTGTGCCGCTAGATGCCGTTCGGGTTGATTTTGCGGGTGGCTGTATCGAGCGGGAAATGATGCGCTACCCGGAAGCAGAATTGATTATCGTGGAAGGCCAAGGCTCGCTTTTGCATCCAGGAAGCACCGCCACATTGCCGCTCATTCGCGGCTCGATGGCGACGCATTTGATTCTTTGCCATAAGGCAGGAATGACTCATTTGCAGCGCGTTCCAGAGATCGCGATTCCACCGTTAAATGAGCTAATCAAACTATATGAAGATCTGGGCGAGTCGTGCGGCACTTTCCCAAGGCCGAAAACTGTTGCGGTCGCGCTAAATACGGCGCACTTGGCTTCGCACGACGAGGCACGAGATGCTTGCCTCTTGGTAAGTAAAGAGACTGGATTGCCATGCAGCGATCCAGTGAGGTTTGGCGGGAATGGGTTTGTAGAGGCGCTGGGGTTTACCGTCTAGCAGAAACCAAAATCTTGCGCCATTTCTCAGCGCCCAGATAATCGGTTGATACGCCGCCCTTACCGCTACTTGAATGAACAAAATACCCGTTGCCGAGATACATGCCCGTATGCCCAATCTTTCCTCTACGGCTATCCCAGAAGTAGAGCCGATCTCCGGCAATCAAATCTTCCAATTTGTAGATAGACTGACCCACTTTCGCTTGCTCCGAAGCAGTTCGGGGCAGGTTCATAATCGGCCCAGTCAGATATTTGACAAATCCGGAGCAGTCTATACCTTTCCAAGGGTCATTTCCTCCCCATTTATAGGGAGTATTGATATATCGAAGTCCCTCAATCGCGGCGGCACCTCGCGATGTAACAGAACCTGAAGCGCGGTTGGGAGCGGAAACGGCTTGCGGAATCACCGGCTTAGAATTTGTGACTTCATAAGGCAAGACCGCAACGGCGTCGCGCCTGACATAGCCAAACCAGCCGTTCTTAAGCAGCACTCGCGTGTAGGTTTTCGAGTTCGACTCGTTTAACACTAAGTACTCATACGGCTTCAAACGGTAGTAAATTCGTGAACGGGAACTCGCCGAAGCGTAGATCACGGCGGACTTTACAGACTGCCCCAATTTGCCTAAAACGACCTTGTTTGCCGAAGCATCTTGAGCAAGCGACATCGCGCCAGTCAAGGAAAATACTAGTGCAATCAAAATTCGAGTTCGCATATCGGTTAGTCTATTTATCGGGACAATCTGAAAAAGCTAAAGGGGGCTGGCAACTTTCTGGAATGCTTCCAAAATCATTATTCCATCACATCCGCCCAAAATCTTCTTGGTATATCGCTCTGGATGCGGCATTAATCCAAGTACGTTTCCTTTCTCGTTTAGTACCCCAGCAATGTTGTCCATTGATCCATTTGGGTTCGATGAATCGTCTGCAATACCTTCAGAATTGACGTATC